>NZ_JAWNBW010000001.1:0-1151606 GCF_034106085.1 Enterobacter sp. 302C9 | reverse complement strand
CCCCTACTTTGCGTGGCTCCTTCCAGTTTCGCAAAACCCCACTTTACCGCCTCGCTGACTTCCATCATCATGCCCCTGTTTCAAAATCATAACGTTTCGGTGCGCACCTGTTTTTTTCCCTGCCCTATACTTTCAGTCAGACATCCGACTGGAGGTTTCTATGTGTGGACGTTTTGCACAAGCCCAAACCCGTGAAGAATATCTGGCTTACCTGGCCGATGAAGGCGATCGCGACATCGCATACGACCCTGAGCCTATTGGACGGTACAACGTCGCGCCCGGTACCAAAGTTCTGCTGCTGAGCGAACGAGACGAGCAACTGCATCTTGATCCGGTGCTGTGGTCATACGCGCCCGGGTGGTGGGATAAAGCACCTCTGTTAAACGCACGCGTCGAAACCGCGGCAACGAGCCGCATGTTCAAACCTCTCTGGCAGCATGGCCGGGCAATCTGCTTCGCCGACGGTTGGTTCGAATGGAAAAAGGAAGGCGACAAGAAACAGCCCTACTTCATTCACCGGGCAGATGGTCAGCCCATCTTCATGGCTGCGATCGGCAGTACGCCTTTCGAACGAGGTGATGAAGCAGAAGGTTTTCTGATAGTGACGGCTGCAGCCGACAAAGGCCTGGTGGATATTCATGACCGCATACCTCTTGTTCTGTCACCTGAAGCGGCGCGCGAGTGGATGCGTCAGGATATAGGAGGGAAAGAAGCTGAGGAGATAGCTTTAGATGGGTCTGTTTCAGCGGAAAAGTTTATCTGGCACGCTGTTACGCGTGCAGTGGGAAATGTCAAAAATCAGGGGCCAGAGCTGGTCGAGGCAGCCAGATGAAGAACATCAAGAAATCCATCACGGCCGCAACGAGTGGGGAGCGGACCTCATAAATTTTGAAATCAAACTTAATTATGTGTTGTTTCATTATCTATCACGAAGATATTTTAGCCCAAAGAAATGGCCTTTTTTCTTCTCAAGAATACCTAGATTTAAATCATAAAAAAACCATATTAGATCTGGCTTTTTTGGCTGTTCAAGGGAAGGATATTGTAATACGCCATCTGCATAAAGTTGAGAAATAAAATCAGGTTCATTTAACTTCGGGTCCAATGCATTAATTGTATTCTCACAATGAATCGCATAGGAGAATATTTCTAAGGTATGACCTGTAGTCATTACAGGGTTTAGCATGTAGGGCTGGTCATTCGGGATATCGCGCTCAAGATATCGGCGACGAATATCAAAAAATCGCTGTGCATCCTCGCTGTTATGATCGAAAACACTATGAGGAGCAATAGCGACTATAGTGAACGTGTCTTTTGATACATCAGCGAAGATAAGATAGTTGCTTCTTCCTTTTGGATTTTTGTTATTTTTAGGGGCAAAATGAAAGTGATATAATCCTTCCCTAAGTACAAGAGTGTCGATGTCTTTCCCCGCGTTTTTTGAGGATGCACCTGGTAAAATGACACCATGCGTCCTAACTCGTTCAGATAAATAGGGATTTAGATCATTTCCTTTTATAACTTTATCGAGAAATACTTTTATGTCAGGATGCATTTTTAAATAAATATTTAAGTCAATACCCATGGGGTAAAATGCTATGGTTCTTTTCCTTATGGGAATAGTTCTGATCTTCCAAGTGATATATTTTGAAATAATTGCTCTCGTCGGCATTCTTTCGAGTTCTTCGATCGCTTCTGGAGTATTAGGAACCTTCGGCAGTTCCTTAATCATCGTTTGCCTGAAACGCTTTATACTCAACGAATATTCTTCACTCATGTTTAATATTCTCTTTTTTATTAGTTACTCATTGATAACGATAACAACCTAAACGCATGTGAGGAAAATTTCAATTCAAAAACATCTCACTGATTACAAACTGGTTAGTACATTTTTTACGCTCGTTAACTTTTGGTACAAAGCGGACCAATGCGTCAGGGAAACTCATCGAACCGTTAGCAGATCCGAATATCTTGTCGTATACCGCGGCGAAAGCATGTCACGCTTCATCTGCCACTGCTGCTGTATGCCTTGGCCAGCAAAATAAAGGGTTCCCTTTCCATCTTTAGCGTTCAGGTGATCGAGCACTTCCATCAACCTTTCGCTACCAGCGCGCGGCGCATTCTCGTCGAAAAGGTTGAGTTGCGCCACACCTTGGCTAAAGAAGTCACCAAGCATGATTCCAGCTTTCTGGTACCGGTGCCCATCATTCCAGATTTTGTCCAAGCACTTTACAGCGGCGTTGATGATGTCGCGTGAATCTTGAGTGGGGGTAAGAAGCTTCATGGACGCGCTGTTACCGTAATACGGCTCGTTAAGCGCAAAGGGAGAGGTTTTCACGAACGCAGAGATAAAGCGGCAGTACTGATGTTCACCCCGCAGCTTTTCGGCCCCGCGCGCTGCGTAAGAGCATATCGCTTGCCTCATCTGTTCGTACTCTGTTACACGTTCGCCAAAGGACCGGCTACAGACAATTTCCTGCTTTGCTGGAGCAAACTCCTCCAGCTGTAAACATGGTTCGCCACGCAGCTCCCTGACCGTTCGCTCGAGTACCACGTTAAAGTGTTTACGGATAATCCATGTGCTTTGTTCTGAGAGATCCAGAGCCGTTTTGATGCCCATAGCGTTGAGCTTCTTGCTGATGCGCCTTCCAACACCCCATACGTCTTCTACAGGCACGATAGCCAACAAGCGACGCTGGCGGTCGATATTGGACAGGTCAACTACCCCGCCAGTCTGGCGCTGCCACTTCTTCGCGGCGTGATTGGCCAGCTTAGCGAGCGTTTTTGTCTGCGCAATTCCAACCCCAACCGTCAGGTGCGTACGCTTCAGAACCGTAGCGCGGATCTCCTTGCCGAACTCGGTAAGATCCCGGCAGTTGCGAACACCGGTCAGGTCGCAAAAGGCCTCGTCAATGCTGTAAATTTCTACTCTTGGGCTCATTTCTTCGAGCGTCGTCATTACACGGTTAGACATGTCAGCGTAAAGCTCGTAATTGCTGCTGAAGCAAACCACGCCAGCGCGCCGGAACAACTCCTTTTGCTTGAAGAATGGCTCCCCCATGGTGATTCCAGCGGCCTTGGCCTCGGCGCTGCGTGCAATTACACAGCCATCATTATTTGAGAGAACGACAACCGGCCGCCCTCTCAGGTCCGGTCTGAACACCGTCTCGCATGATGCGTAGAACGAATTCACATCACAGAGCGCAAACATATTCAGCTCGCAGATTTAACGATGAAAGTCACGACGCCGAACACATCGAGCGTGTCCTCGCTACCGACGATGATCGGTGAGTACGCGCTGTTCATTGGAATGAGCTGGACGGTCGGGCGCAGTTGCAATCGCTTAACAGTGAAATCCCCTTCCACCGCGGCAATGACAATATCACCGTGCTCAGCTGTGCGTGAGCTGTCCACCACCAGCAGATCGCCGTCACTGATCCCCGCCTCAATCATTGAGTCTCCGGCAGCTTTTACGAAATACGTCGAGCTGGGATGGGACACAAGCAACTCATTCAGATCGATACGCTGCTCAACGTAATCCGCGGCGGGGCTCGGGAACCCGCATTGCACTAAATCGCTGAAGAGCGGGATAGCAATAATTTCGCGTAACTCTGCTGGTCTGAAGAACTCCATGATGCATACCTCGAACACTGTTTTTATATACAGTAGTTTTAACTGAGATGCTGATCAAGATGCCCGCTCGTTTCTGCTTGCCTACTTCCTAGCCGCTTCGCTTCTAAACCTGTAACGCTATTGGTTTTTTGGTATTTGTAAATTTCGAAAGAAAGAGCGTCGATTGCTCACTTTGAATACTACATGAAGGGGTTTTCGTCTGAACCGACTGGGCGAATGGTATGCGTAACTACACCAACCAGGCGAACATCATCAAGCGCCTCGCCTTCGATGGCCTCGCCATCATCAGTAATGAGCGCGTCACCAGCCCAATACGCGTGCTGCTGGCGGCCGCAAAACCAGATTAGCAATGTGTCTCCACGCTTAGCCAGCAATGCGTTCTCAATAACATCATAGCCTTCCTGCGTTTCAACAACGCGTGCAGAAGGAGGGATAAATGGCTCTGTGGCCGAAACAAAGTCGGCGTAAATGTCTGCCGTGCGCTGCATAGTCACCTCACAAACCACTGTATACACATACAGTATTACTGATCGATGGTATCGATCAAGCGAAGCGATTGAACTGATTTATAAGTGGCGGTTGGTGCTGGGAATTTAGCTTTAAATCTTTCTAAACAGTCCGGGCAGTTAGAGTAGTGGTGGTTGTGGAATTAGCACCTTAACGGTTAACATTGCTGCAAGGGAGATATCATGTTCAATAAAATTTTTGTAGCTGCTGTTGCTCTTAGCTTTACTGCTCACGCAGACATGTACACTGATTTCAAAGGCGATGAATCAGCAGGAAGTTTTTACGGTGTCACCAATAAACTGATTCACATGAGACTTTCGCAGATTGATGATGAGGAAGCCAGTAAGACTATCATCATGTTTGGCGACTCCATAACCCAGGGACTCAATCCAAATGGGTTACATTTTGACTATGTTAATGCCGGTATCGGCGGAGATACCGTTCACGGCATTAAAGCACGGGTTAAGAACGAAGATTTAGGTAGATATCGGGCCGTTTTCATTGAGTCTGGCACCAATAATTTATTGATGGGTGAGATCGGATCGCAAGTTGGTGACGAGATAGTCGAGATGATTGAGTATGCAGCTCCTAAGTCGAAGAAGCTATATGTCTCTCAGGTCTTCGTGCCGAACAGGGATAAGATAACTCACATCGCAAAAGACGCTCCGCTTGCAGACTATAAAATAAAGCTGACCTGCGCGAAGTTTAAAAACTGCGTTGTAGTTCCACTCCCGGCTGGTGTCATAGGTGAGAATGGGATCAAGCCTGAATACTCGCTCCCAGACTCAACCCATCTTAATGGTAAGGCTTACGCCTTGTGGAAAGATGAGCTCAATAAAGCTATGGCTAGCTTCCCATATTCCGTGTATTACAAATACTTCAAGTAGGGGCCAAAGGCCCCTATTTTAATTCAGAAGCTGACCTTTAATCTTATCGACAAGATATGCAGAAGATGCGGGGGTAAGGTGTCCCCAGTCAGCGGCAGATAAGTCTTTCACCCCGTCACCGACCCTGGTTATACATCCCTGCTCGTTACACATCTCATTGAGGGCAGAAATGTACTTCACCCCATGAGGCTCAAGGCCAGATTTGAGCGCCTCATCCCATGCGAACATGCTTTTATCAAGTTCAAAGTCCATATATTTTGGCGGGTAAGTATGAAACTCATCCCAGTACTTCAGCATGACTGCAACAAGATTTTGTTTCCACTGTGGCACCGGACCGATAACAATGATTTTCGATTCCGGGGAAACCCGCTTTATACGATTTATGGTATCAAGAATACCCGCCACCGCTTCCTGCGGGATCTGGATTGAGTTAACACCTGTCATCATCCAGGTTATCACAACGCGCTGAGGCTTCATCGCTGCAACGATATCAAGCTTCTCCTGATTGACGGTAATCATGTCTTTTTTATTATCAGCCAGGGTGGCGTTACGGAAGAAAGGCGCACCATTTCCATCAGTAAACTGCTCGATAGAAAATTTGTGGTGATCACTCTTCTGAAGTGCAACGAGACCTGGATAAAGAGCGCCTGCGTAGGAGTCTCCCCACAGGAATATTTTGTTGTCCCCGTTCTCTGCGCACTTTTCGAGTCGCTGCTGCTGGCTCATCTCAATTGGCGACGAGTGACATACTCCGTTTCGCCAGACGTCCGGGATTTCAAAGAATGAATATACGTTTTTAATCTGGGTCAGATCATTAATTTTCCCGTCATAACGCGATGGCAGCCCTTCACTTTTATAAACCGAAGCACCGGAAATCATCACAACGCAGAAGGATGCCAGCAAAGCGTGACGGCGAACAAAGTTATGATCAAACCTTTTGTTTTTATCTCCGCGAAGGCGGTTCTCAACAAAGAAATAAGAGAGCCAGCCAAGTACGACTGATAAAACGATCCCTGTTAGCGCAGCAGGAATACCAGTTATCTCGTTCTGCAACATGTAAACCACAACTGGCCAGTGCCACAGATAGATTGAATACGATGTGGTCCCCAGGAACTGGCAAATGCGATTGTTCGTTAGCGGTGAGTTTTGCCTGTTTGCGGCCAGTATCATGCATGCACCTAACACTGGAACAATGGCAAGAAAACCAGGCCATGCAACCCTTTCGCTCATCCAGATGTATGAAGCGATCACCAGGATAAAGCCAGATGCTTCCGTAAAACGAGATCGTTTAGCTGTTAAGGATAGCGGGAACAGGCAGACAAGGCCGCCGGCTATCATTTCCCAAGCGCGCGCATGGATGAGATAAAAAGCTGAGCTTTGGTGTGCTGCGGGGGTTAAAACCGAAAACAGATAGGAGGCGGCACAGGTGATTAATAAACCTGCGCCTAAATTTTTGCGACCGACGGCTTTGACAATTCCCAGAATGATGAACGGATACAGCAGATAGAACTGCCATTCAACCGAAAGAGACCAGGTATGTAACAGCCATTTAGTGTGTGAGGATGCATCAAAGTAACCGGACTCGAGCCAGTAAACTCCATTCGATATGAAAAGCAAGCTGCCTATAACATGCTTGGCTAGTTGCATGAGCCCTATCGGGGATAATTTAAAAACACCGTAGATGAGCAGTCCTGCGCAGAGAAATGCCAGTGCCGGGATGATTCTGCGACCACGATCTAAATAAAAACCCCAGATGGAAAGTTTTCCGGCGTCATATCTTCCTACGACAATCCTGGTCATTAAATAACCGGATATAACGAAAAACACATCGACTCCAGCAAATCCACCACTAAGCCAGGATGCGTTGAAATGGAAGATCACAACAGCAAGGACCGCGAAAGCTCGCAGTCCATTGATATCATAACGAAAATTCATAGTTGAGGAGTGTTATAAAAATAAGTGTCTGTAATCTACCCTAACAACTGAGTTTCATAAAGCAGAAATATCTAATGGAATGCCCGCCAGAGCGGGCATCCATCACGAATTTATGGCTCGTATGACATAAGGTTGGCCTATGCCATGGACATACATATTTGGTAAGGGTGCCGACGTTGCGGTGAGGGTTATAGACAGGATGCCTACAGAAATAATAATGGTCTTATCAGGCATATATCTTATTCTGCAGTTGTAACAACCTGGAGATACAGTTGCCCCGATGGTAACAGCCGACTCGCCAGCCCTGGTTACTGTTAGCGCGCCGTTCAGAGTGTACCCAAATGATAGAAGGGCAGTCCCATCACTGGCCGCCCTCAACGAAAATGCAGTTCCGGTAGAGAATAAATTCAGGCTAGTAGAAAGCTCAGTTGACGGCATAAAAGGCACATAATTAAAAGAAACCTTGCCATTGATGTCATTCGCTGAGTTAGCCTCAACTCTCGGTACCAGTCCATACCCGCAAAGAGCAAAATCAGTTCCAGCACCACCCATTGAAGAATTGGTAATAATGCCAATAACATGCAGACCAGCATATAATTGACATTTCGGAGGGAAGAACACGGCTTCCCAGTCGATAGTTGCTAAGTTTCCGTTCCCCTGCTCTACAATTCCACCGAACTGATTTGTAGCAATCCCATTATCTGTGAAAGAAGAAAGCGTCCCGCTATTCCACTGGGTGCCATACATAGCAAGCACGGTATCGTCTGTGGGATTTTCGAGTAACACCGCCATGTTAATACCTGTGCTGGCCGACTGTCGGGTACCAATGATAACCCCACCGAAACGCTTGAAAGGTGTGTTCGTAGTTCTGTATTGCTTTGTCGCACCAATGTTGTCGAAGTAGGTTGCGTTTGCCAGGCCCTGCTTATCCCAGGCCTTTACAAGAGGCTTCGCATTGCAGAGGGGTATTGCAAGGTTTCGGCCTGACATGGAGTAAGCATCGCTTGAAGGGTGTGCACCGTCTGGAACCAGATCTATCGGAGCAATCATACGCGCTGTGCGCTGGTAATAGTGGTACTGATCAACAAGATCCACACTTAAATCACTAGCCACCTCTCGCATCACATTCACATATTTTTCAAGTCTCTTAGATTTTGTCTCGCCAATGATGGCAGCCTGACTATCAATATTTGTTGCAGGATTTATATTTGCAGTTACGAGAACTGGAACCTTGTTATATTTACGACAAATTCTTACAAACTCAGCAACATTAAGTCGATAGGTATTTAAGTCATTATTGAGTTGAGAATCATTAATGCAGTGGTTGCAATAAATAACAGAAGCTGATGTTCCTGAAATTCTCTGTTCAAATGTCATTCCACTGCCATCTGTGCCAGCCAACATTTGAGCCATAGTGGTTCCTTTGATTGCCCGGTTATTAACAGTTACCGCAACACCATAGAGATAGTTGAGCGTAGTCTGAAGAACTGTAGGCGGATCATTTGGGTCTCTCACTCCAACATTATTGGAAGTCGCCCCCCACATGGTCGAGTCACCAAAACAATCTATGGAAAACGTAGTGCCGTCGGCCAGGCGCTTGGAGAACTCCGCACACATTGGGTATTTTACGTAATTCCTCGACTCCAGTAATGCGCTCAAAGCATCCAGGTCAGATTGCTTCGCCGCCCCATTCACCAGATTGACGCCGCCAGGAGCAGCAAGCGCAGCCCTCAATGATGCGTCACCAACGCCAATCCACGCACCTGGTCCGATGCCACCGGTGCCTGCTGGCGTTGAGTTAGCAGGTACGACCTTCCCACCAGAAGCAAACGAACCGGTCCATTTGTAGTATTCGCCGTCGGCAGTGTTGAGCAGCACCTCGTTAGGGTTGTTGAGGGTCGCGCCGGTGGTAAATGTCTTCCCGGTCAGTATCACGTAACCGTACGCCGCCATTGCCTGCTGAGAAAGATAGTTCATTCCCTCAATGGTGTAGTGTTTTTGCCCAAAGCGATCGGTGTATGTCCAACCCATTGAGGTGACGTATTCGTCAATTTTCCCCGCGTTAAATTTCAGGTCGCGAGGTGATTCACTTGGAACAGGGAGATTGGTTGGTTGCGTAGCCATATTGATTCCATAAAAAAACCCGGCGCAGAGGCCGGGTTGGGGTGATCGGGATGGGTCTTATTGGTAAATCAGATCGCTATACTCAGCGAGGGTTAATGCGGTACTGCCCTTTCCGTCTGGCTGCTTGGCCGTGATAGTCCACTGCCCTGCATCTAGCTCCTGTGAGGTGGCGATGACGTACCGTGAAGGGGACTGGACGTCGACACCATCAAACAGGTTGAGATCGATATTCTGGATAGCAGCGGTAAAGCCGAACGCAGTATCAGCACGCGGAGACGCAGGGTATCTCGCTGTGGTGGCGCCGGATGAATCCGTGACCTGCACAAACATGGTTCCGGAGAAGTTGATGCGCTCATTCGTCTCGAAGTCATTCCCGACCCGCGACACGATATAACCGGCCTGCTGGTTGGTGTCGTATGTGTCTGGCACCTGAACCATATCACCAATGTTTACCCACTCTCCGTCAGCCATTGCCGTTACCTGCATGGTCATGCGGGAGTAGATAAGCCGCCTGCATTCCCTAAGCGCGCGCTCCGCCGCCTGGAACCTATTTCTGACGTAAAGCATTTCGAACTTTTTCGCTTTGGCCGGCGATCCTTCAATTATGGAATTTCCGGATATCCGGTACCGTACAAAGTCCTGCTTATTGGTGTCCGGGTTGCGGAACTGCACCTCTACACCGTCATAACCGCCCGGGAGCGTCATGTCGTAAGAAAGCGAATAACCATCTGGCTTTGTATTTGATCGGTTGAATATCGTGGCCGCAGATGTCTTTTTGCTGTCTCGGGTGAATGACAGCACGCCGTTGTCGTCGTAAACCGACACGCTGGCGGCATCGCAGATAGTCTCCATGCGCGAACCGAGCGACACATCCTCATCGTCAAAGGTGAAATCGAAATACCCCAGGCGCGGGTCGATAGCGTCTATTTGAGCCTGTATCTGGTACAGACCGTAAATATCAATGCTCGATTCCGGCTGCTGCCCGACCACCAGCCAGTTAAACAGCGCAATATCTGCAAACTTGCGCGATGGCCTGAGCGTGTAGTCGACCTGCTGCGTCGTCATGTTGTAGCTGATGACGTGGCGGGTGATTAACGCGTTGTACTTCCTGTCACGCCCGCTCGTGGCGTTCTCAGTGGCACGGACTTTCACCATTACCAGAGAATCTTCAGCGTGAACGACGTTTGTTCTGACGTTTACCGCATGAATCTCTTCGACCTGAAGTTTACTGGCATCGCTGCTGTTATCGGTCCGCTGGAAGGTGATCGCATAGCGCCCAAACCCAGCCGCCGGGGTGAGTTTGTCAGTCCGGTTAAACGTCTCCGACATATAGTCGTGTGGCGTCGTCTGCCGGTACGTAAACTTCTGCTCTGTTCCTGGGATCAGGTTGTTGTCATTGTCGACCTTCCAGATGTTGACCACCCAGTTCGTTTCGCTGTTCCCGCCGAGCCCGGACTGCGTATGCAGCCACAGCTGGCTTGATGGTATCGGCGAGAAGAACGGACCGACGATCAGCGCGGCGTTATCGTTCAGAATGAACTTGGTTGTGTTGATTGTGGCGTCCTGGATGGGGATGGATGGGCCATTCAGGTTGTCGAAAGTGAACGTGTAGTAATATTTCGGGTTAACAACAGCGCCGTCGTTCGTCTCAGCAAAGCTGACAAGACGCCCGGAAAGCGTGACGTCTTCAGTGCGGGTTCCGCCGGTGATCGGATACGTCACGTTGATAGTGAACGTGACCGGGTGCGGCAAAGTCAGGTCAGCGAAGTAGTCGAAGTCAGCCTGTTTAAGGATTTTCATCGCAATCTGCCCACCAGCATATACGCCGCTGATGACGGTGCTTGCTGTCGCAGTCTCGATCGGGAAATCGTCGCTTTCGTTAAGGCCTGGCACTTCCTGTCCGTCGACATCGTCGAACTGATAACCCTCATTCACTACCGGGATGACATCACCTGGCTGGTAAATGGTGTAGCTGGCCCCCGCCATCGAACCGAGATTCGACTCAGAGAAGCGCACTGACGTTACGTCGTATTTCCCCAGGCCAAATACCATCAGCTCAGTGATGTATTTCAGGTTGCTGATATATTCAAAGAGCGACTCCTGGGCCAGATCCGGGAAAGAGCGGACTTGGCCGAAATTGTCCGGCTTCGCCTCGCCATTGCGCGCGATGTTAGTCTGCCCCTTCAGGCTGTTATTCGGTGAGGTCTTACTGTTCCCACCGCCAGCATTCGTGTTTGGCTTCGGCATCAGCGAAGACAACACTTTTTGGGTGAACTTGATCGGGTTCAGATGCTCGAGCGGGTTTAGCAGAGTGCCGACAAGACCGCCACTTTTCGGCTGGTCGAAAATTATTACCCGGTCGTCGTCCTGAAGTGCAAACTCCAGCTCATCATCTGGTTGCAGTTCTTTGCCGTTAACGTTGATGCGAATATCGCGGTGAAAACTTTCCTGCTCAAGCCACTCGGAAAATAACGTGCCGGCTTTAACAATCGCCCGGTCCTTCGGCATACCCGGAATGCGCTGAATCTCGATTACCGGCATAGGTGTAAAACTCCACTCTGGTGAATAGCTTCTGAATTGTCCGGATGGCATCGAACCGGACGTGTCCATTTTCCCCGCGACTGTGCAGCGCACGGCCGTCAACAATCAGGCCGACATGCACAGGCTGGCTGCCAACCCAGGCGACGAAGATCCCGTCATCGGTGAACGTGTCAGCACGCCGCCAGAACACGACATCAGCGTCATAGCACGTCATGAAGTCGCGCCCTGATTCGTAATGCACCGTCTGGTGAATTTCGATCCCCAGAACGTGGCGGTAATAGAGGACCACCAGGCCCCAGCAGTCAGTAGCGTCAAAGCTGCAGGCGCGGTTACTCCAGTGGATGCCTTCAACCCGCGAGATGAAGTCGTCTTTAAGCATTCTGGAGTCCCGGGTATTCTTCGACTGTGTACAGCCGACCGACGTTACGATTGAGCGGGTTTACTCGCGTCAGGCTGCACGTTACGTCCTTGTCGTCCATCGAGCAGTCACTGACGTAGAGCGTCCACGACTTGATGGCAGTCGTCATGTCGGCTGCGTCAAATTGCTGGTACGTTGCCGAGATAGGCGTGATACGCGAATAGGCTTTCCACTGCTTGAGTTGCTGCTTGAAGTCCTGTGCCAGGCGGCCAAACTTGACGGTGCTGTCGAGGATCGGTGTGTTGCTCTGCTGGCTTTCTGTTAACTCCATGCGGCATGGTGTGTAGACCTGGCCGCCGAGCGTTTTAGGGAAAATCTGGTTATTAACGAGCCTGATATAGCCAAAGACCGGGCTGTAAAACGTGATGGTTTCGTACAGGATTCGGTTTGGCCTTCGGCTCTGAAATTCTCTGAGCGTTGGCATTATGGCACCTTAGGTAAGCTCTCCGGGTCGCGCCCGTCAGGATAGCCAGTGACAACGATATCCAGCCAGGAGGCCCACGGCGGAGGAAGCTCAATGATGATATCGTCAAACTCGTCATCTGAGTTAACCAGCTCGCGAGCAACAACATCACCGCTCCACGTGAAAATGGACCCTGACTGTGACCATGTCGGCCAGGAGAGAAAGTGTAATTCCTGCACCTCAACGCCGGTATCTCCGGTCCCGGTGCCGAGCGGCATCGTGAACCATTGATTGCAGTTGTCGAGGTAGTTCGGGCTGCGTAGCCACTGCATGAATGCCCGGTGCTGGTCCTGGGTGAATATCCACGTCAGCGAGACAGACGTCTTCAGATCGTCGGTTAATTTCTGGAATACCGGCGCGCCGACCGTCGGCTGGTCGACGCGAAACCCGGTATCTGTAGTGGGTGATTTCCCTTTCTGTGCCAAAGGCAGCCAGTCAGGGTACGGAATTGGCATGTTATCCCCTTACTTTGCGTGGTGCCTGATGATTTTGCTGGATAGCCTGACCGATACGCCCACCCTGGCTGATATCGGCAACAATCATATCGATCGTCACTCCATTGCCGTTCTGGGTCGCCTGCGCATCGACAGTTGCGCCGGTATAATTCTGAATGTTGATAGTGACAGGCACAGAACTACCGCCGGCACCGGAATTAATCTGCTTGTTGCTGATGACTTTTCCGTTGTCACCGGGGATCATGTACTGGCTACCATTCGACGCCTGGTAGATTTCAGGCATACCGCCCTCACCCACCTGATACGTACGTCCAGCCGATACCGGGCCGCCGTTCTTACGCTTGCCAGCAATACCACCAGCCATCGCCATAGCCGCGATAAGGGCAGCAATACCGATAGCCGCAGCACCACCGAATGAACCGATTGAGGCAACGGCCGCCGCTGGGGTCCAGACAGCCATCGTGGTCGTGGCCGCCGCAGTGCTTGCCGCAGTGGTTGTCGCTAAGCCTGCGGTTTGAGCCGCAGTAGTGGTGGCAATCGCAGAGGTTTGCGCCGCAGCCCCCATGACGGCAGATTTCACCCAGTCGACGCCCATCTGAACGAAGCCGTTAATCAGGCTATTCAGGGCGTTGCTGGCGAGAGATTGCATAGCCTCCTGCGCCGACATGCTCCCGGTGATGATGCCGGTTAAGGCATTGGATGCATTGCCTGCGAGAGAGTCAAAGCTCGCGGCCAGCAACTCATTACCCATACTCTGGTTACGGAAAATCTCCCACTGGGCAGCGATGCGCGCCTGCTCATACTGCGTGTCAGTTGCAGCACGCAATGCCATGGCGTTCTGGTGAGTAATCAGCCCCTGCTGCTCGTATGACTGAATAAGCGCGAGTTTCTTGGCGTTCTCGTTAGCCAGCTGCTGAACAGGGTCAACTCCTCCGACAGCCTCCTGCTGTGGCGTTACAGCCTGTTGAGCCTGGATTTTCGCGAGGTTAGCCTGGTGCGTTGCCGCCAGTCGTTCTGAGGTCTGGTTGTACTGCTCCTGGCTGATTTTCTTCGCAGCCAGCGCCGTATTCAGATCCTCAACATCCTGTTTGTAACTGGCGTTCTCAGCCGCTTCAGGGAGAAGCTTCTGGGCTGCAGCTTCAGCTTTGATGGCGTTGGCTGTATCCCATTTTTTTGCCGCATACTGACCGGCTAGCGCTATCTGCTCTTTAGTCGCTCCTTTCCCGAGCGACTGCTGCGCAGTGAGGATGGCCTGCTCGCGACTCAGCTTATTCGTTGAGTCAGCGGCAAGCTCTGATTGCTGTTTCAGGTTCGCCAGCTTCTGGGCAATAGAATCAGCCTGTGACGCGCCCTTCTTCTGCTCTGACTGAAGCGACTTCTGCGCCTGCGTATTTTTGTACGTAGCTGCAGCATCATCTTCCATTTGCTTCGCGTGCAGATCATCCTTCGCAAACCCGGCATCTTCGGCGGCGTATTGCGCCTGCAACCGAGCGCGGGCCTCGCCCTGTAGTTTCGCCAGAGCAAGGTTTCGCTCAGACTGCTTGATGAGGTTCTTCTGCCCGGCCGTGAGGTTGTCAGTGGACTTGTTCAGGCTGTCGACGTTTATCTTCGCGTTGGCTGCCTCTCTCGCGAGAGCGACCAGTTTACCAGCCAGCTCAGCAATGGCTGACTGCCCATCTTTGGAGGAGGACTGCATTTCCTGGAGTTTTTTCGCCAGTTCCTGAAGTGCTTCCGGGGACGGGTTATTGCTCAGGTCTGATAGTTCTCTTGCCAGATCAAACGCTGATTGTTTGCTGATGCCCAGGCGAGAAGAAAGCGTGCTGACCGTTGAAGATAAAGAGTTCACAATGCCAGAAGCATATTGACCCTGGCTGTTGGCCTGCTGAATAGCCTGACTCCAGTCAGTGGTGGTAACGCCAAGAGCAGACAACTCATCGTTGAATTTCTTGATGCTTGGCGATGCCCCGCCCACTGCCGCCAGTGCGCGATCGCCTAACGTGATGAAAGCATCAGACGCGTCGCTAATGGCCTTCGGTATCTTCGAGATGGCCTGGTTATACTCGAGCAGCGCCTGATTACGGAGCAGTGTTGCCACGTCGGCATTTACCCGCGCCAGAGCGGCATACTTGTCGGATAGAGCGGCCACGCCTTGCGAGGAAATGGTGATCACCTTATCCATCGCTTCTGCTGCGTCTTTCAGCGCATCCATGGCGTTCTTACCGCCATTGAGCGAAGTTATCAGCACACCAGCAAGGACTGAACTAAGCGCAATCACAGCACCAACCACAGCTCCGCCAGGACCGAACGCCCCGGCAAGCTGCGAGCCCTGCTGAGCGAATGCTACCAGCGCAGACTGCCCACCCTGCACCTGAACGATGAAGTCCTGAACCTGATAACCGGCCTGCTGCATGCTGGACTTCCAGCCTTTGTTGCTGCCCATCGATGTATCAGCTGCGCCTTTCATGTCGAACAGTCGTCCGGTCAATTCGCCGATCTTCTGCTTCTCTTCATCGGTGGCTTTCGACCCAGCACGCAACTGCGCAGCCAGAACTGCGGCACTACGCGCGCCATTCTCCTGCGCTTCGTCCAGCACAGCTAGCTGGTTACCCAGTGCCTCAATGATGGATTCTGCTCGACTGAATTCACTGCTCGCGCCGCCGGTACCGCTGCGGGCCTCTTCCATTGCGCGGGCAATTCCGCTCACGTTGGTGTTCAACTTGCGCAGCTGGTTGTCCATGGAGTTGGCGTAACCGGCCAGTTCAGTAAAAGCGGATCCGGTTTGTGACGCGCTCTGATCGAGGTTATCCATCCCCTTACCGGACTGCTGAGCTGCAGCATCCAGTTTGTCCAGAGCATCAATGGCCTGTTTCCCGCCCTGCAGCAGCGGCTCAACGTCGGCGCTGATTTCATAAACGATGCTACCGGCGTTCTTCTCACCTGCCATGTCATTCTCCGGTTATTACTTTGCTTTTGCTCTGCGTGCGGCCTGTTTAGCCAAGTACTCATCGGCGATGCTGTCGTACTCTTCTCGAGTGAAGCCTTTCTGGTCTGGGTATTTCGCCGCCAGCAGCATTTGGAATTCGGTCATCGTTAACTGAGAGGCTTCGGCGCGGTTCATCTCAAAGTGGCTACGAGCCGCGCTGATGTAATCGAAGGCTTTAAATTCGTTCGTTCTTGCGCCCGTTTCGTGGCGCTGTAACTGCCGGACTTTGGCTTTGCCGACGACGCCGTGCTGCATGAGGTGCTGCGCCAGTACGATGATGTCGTTCTTCGGCATCTGGCCGGGTCGATATACGACGCAGTGTCGCCACCCTTTCCACTCGCCAATCATTAGCGTCAGATCATCATCGCAGCACGCCTGCAGCACCAGCATGCTCGTTGATAACAGCTTCTCAGCGGCGCGGTTGAATGATGGGGATAGCCAGGCAGGGAAGCGCCCCAGCGCGCCAGCGCACACCTCAATCAACTGAGCAACGTCATTGCCGTGTATGGTGGCGTACGCCTGCACAATCTCTTCCGGAGTGCCGATCCTCGTCATTGCCTCGAATGAAGGTCGTAGCAGGTAATCTTTCCCGCCTTCGCGGCTGTCGCTGATAGAGAGTTCGCCAATATCGGTTAAAGCGGTCATAGGCCTTCCAGTAAACGGTCATTATCAAGGGCAGCACGCCGCCCTTTGGAATGTCCGTCAGGTAACGGTAACCGTATGCACGGCCACAAAGTTGCCGTCTTCGGTGTTGATGATGATCTGCGCGCTGCCGGTGGCGACACGCGTCACTGTAACCGTGTTGCCTGAGGCGGTTGCCGTTGCTTTGGTCGCATCGGTAGTCGCTACGGTGAAGTCTTTGTTGGTAGCGCCGGTTGGTGCGATGTTCACCGAGAAGGTGCTGGAACCACCAGCCGTACCAGTACTGGTTGTCGGGTTTACAGTCACGCCAGTCACCGCCACCGCGGTGATTTCGTTAACTTCGATGGTGCTCGCATCACCGACTTTGAACTCGGTAGAGAATGTGACGATATCGTTGGTACCGCCGTCAGAGCTCAGCGCCGTGATGTTCATGTAGCCGATGAATTCAACCGGGCCGTAGTCCATGCGCACCCAGATCCCAGGCTGGCGCTTAGCCTTCAGCTCATCAGCGAAATACTTGATGAACTTGCCGACACCATACTGGTCCAGTTTGTCCTTCTTGCGTACTTCACCTTCAAAGCTCAGGGTGAAGTCACTGTTGGTGATGATGGTCTCGACATAGCCGCCGCCGTCATCCGCATCAGAGGTAACCGAGTTAGGGTTGAAGTCGAAGCCCTTCGACGTACCAGCGGCCAGAGCCATCCACTCACCTTCGAGTGGTTTGACATCCGGGCAGCCATCGGCGACTTCCAGCACGACCGCACCGCCGAACAGGCGCTCGTTCGAGTTCTGGCAATTAGCCATGTGAAACTCCTCTTTGACGTATAAAAGAAAACCCGCCGGAGCGGGTTATTTGGTTGGGAATGGCTAGTCGCCAAACGTGCAGGCAAATTGCAATCGGAAGACTATTCGCCCTTCTTCTGTGAGAACCGGCGCGGGAATTGCGCCCATGTTCTGGATGTAGCCGACGCATTCGTCAGCCATGGGGTTGGCCTGGACATAATCGACGATTCGCTGCACGGCATTGAGCGCGTCTTTACGCTTATCTTTTGCGCCTACGACATCGACAAGGACATAATAATCAGTCCCCAATCCATACCTTATCGCAGATCCTCCATTTGGCCTGAACACCATGATCGCCTTCGACAGGTCGCCTGGGTCGTCGTAAACCAGCTGCTGCACCGTGAAGCCGGTCGTTAGCCCCGCGTCGCCGAACATGTTACGCACCCGCTCGTGCATCATAGGTGTCATAGCGAAAGCTCCTTGCGCATCACCGCGTCAACGTTATCGCGCTCGTCATTCGCCCCTTTGGTCAGGAATTGAGGCTCACCGTGAGGGTCCCAGTAGTTGCCCGTCCCGGTCCCGCCGCCGAACAGCTGCCCGGCTCGGGTCGTGCCAAAGTGCGCGCGCGGCTGACCTTTCAGCTTGCCTGACGCCTCATGGACGTACGCAGCATAATTGGCTGAGTAGCCGATGCGCCCGGTGATGAGCACCCCGCCAGCGTCGATCTCCCGAAACTGGCTGTTAATCAGCGTGGAGGTGTCGATCGGGGTGTAATAGGCAGCCCGCGCACCGATAAGAATCATCGCAGACTGCAGCGCGCGGATTACTTTGCGCCCCTTCACATCGTCGATGATATCGGCCAGGTGTTTCTTCGCCTGGCTAATGCCCTTCACTTTGATGCCCATGACTTTCTCCAGGCAATAAAAAACCCCGCCTGAGCGAGGTTTGGTGTCATTTAATGGTGAATCAAAAAGGGAGCAGTGCGCGGATTTCAGTGTACCAACCATGAAAGGCAGGTAGGTCATCTAAAAACCAGAAGCCTAAACCAAGCACTGCAGCACTCATCATCATTTGAGCAATAACGCTGAACCAGAATTCAATAGGTTTAGTGTCTTTGCGGATATACTCCTTCCGCATCGTCCCCTTAAAGGTTTTGGTGTAGACACCTCGTCGCAAAAAGATTATCGACTGAACAAACATAATGGGGCATGTCAGAAAAATTGCGCACACCGTGAACCAAAATTGAAAGCCCATCACCTGTCATTCCTTATAATGTTTTGGCTCATTATTGCACAGGTTTATCAGACTCCTGTAAGGATGGCGTAATCATCTGTCAGACGATCGAACGTGTCGGCGTAACGGATTACCTGCCGCACCTCGTCGGCACCGGCTACAACCGGGTCGGCTTCGGTAGAAACGCCAATCAGCAGATAATCACCAGCGGCCGCCAGCGCGAATTCAGTCCAGACGGTGTTCTTCACAACGACTTCGGCGCCCAAACTGGCTAACTTTTTGCTGAGCCCGCCCTCGTAATCACAGAGGATTTGAACAGGTTCCGCATAGCCCAGCGGATCGCCGTATTCGTCATTGCCTTCCAGCTTGCGCCAGATGGTGGCTGTCGCGGTGTAACTCCACGAAGCAATACTCGACATCAGCCCTCCTTCCAGCGCAGCACCTTCGCGCCAGTCGCTCGGATGCGCGGGCAGTTGATGAACCACTCGCCATCCGATTTGACGTAGCCGGTAGTCTCCCGCCCGGTGTCAGTCATCACCCAGACTCGGGTGAACGAGCGCGGCAGGCCGCGCTTAATTGATTTGTACGTCATCAGCAGCCCCCGACTACCATGAACAAGCCGACACTGTTACCTGCACTGATCGGCAGCTCACCGGTGCAGCCGCTGGTATCGAGCCTGGCCAGCGAGTCACGCAACCAGGTAATACTGTCAGCACCGTAATCGAATGAGCGGGACGCGCCAGACGGCGCACCCTGCGATTTGATGCGGCGCGCGCCGGAAGACGTAGCCATCAACGCTGCGGCGTACATCAGGATCAGCTTCGCGGTGCACTCGTCATAACCCGCGCCATCGAGGCAAGGGATGATTTTATTCACCAAGCAGAGGATCGGCTCAAGCAGCGCACCCGGAATGGAGTAACCCAATTCACCGAGGAACGCCTGCACGTCTGCCGCTGTGATTGGGTCAGCCATGGTTATTTCGCCTTTTTCGATTTAGCGGAGGTGTCTGCCTGCTCTGCCTGCTCTGCCTGCTCTGCCTGCTCTGCCTGCTCTGCCTGCTCTGCCTGCTCTGCCTGCTCTGCAGGTTTATCGTCAGCACCAGGTGTGGCAACTTCAAGCTCCTGCTCTTCAACTTCACCAACGACCGATACGCGGCCAGCGAAAGCCGGTGGCACACCAACCGCAACGAACTCATGGCCCACCGGCAGTTGCTGGAATACGCCGTTAATTGTTCCCCAGCAACCAGCCTTCTCTACTTTTAACTTTTTCATGCTCTCTCCCGAGGAAAAGGGGCCGAAGCCCCTTAACCCTGTGCGTTGAACACTTTAGAACGACCGTTGAAATCGCGCTTAATCTGCAGACCGACAGCACTCCAGACCAGGGAGTTGTAGTTGTCGAACGGATTCTGACGCGGAATCATGAAGGTACCCACCGGCGCGGCGATGCGCGTTTTGATGTACTGAGAATTTCGCACGTAAGCGATGAAGTGGTTACCGGTCAGTTTAAAGGTCTGGTTAAACGACTCGATGCGGCCATAGCGCAGGATGTATTCCAGCACAGTGCCTTCTTTGAATCCGGCTGCATCGGAATACGGTCGGTTCAGGTTGCGCATGATGTCCGGTGACGCCCACAGCTTAACCTTCTCCTGCACATAGTTATCATCCAGAAGCTTGGCGAACGGGCCGGTGAAGAATGCCACTGATTCATCAGGAGTCGAGGTGGTCAGATCAATATTCAGACCTGACGCACTCAGATCCACCTGGTTGGTGTTGGCGTGATTGGTAATACCTGCGCCGACATACCCTTTCACCTTCACCTTCGCATCGCCTGACAGCATGTAGTCAGCCATGTCTTCACGGATAGCCGCAACGTGCGCTTCCTGATCGTCAGCCATCGCGTCGAGGTTTTCCGACTGCATGCCGTTCCATTCACGCCATTCACGGCCGTAGCCAGTGTTGAAGATCGGGATTGGGTCACCAGCTTCGTCGTAGATGACTTTATCCAGCTCTTCCGGCACGTGGCCCGTCAGTGAGCGATGAACCTTGCCTGCGTCACTGGAAACGCGGTACAGCGCCGCGGTCTTGCCGATAGAAATCGGCGTACCGAGACCGAGCAGATCATCCAGCAGGCCGTTGCCTTCGTCATTACGGAAGACTCGGGTGGTGATGTTGTCCACTTCACGCCAGTAGTCTTTGGAGATCAGCGCGGCCTGGTTAACTTCAAGCGCGCCGCCGTACTGGGCAGCAATGGTTCCCTGGTTGATGTTGAAAGATTCACGCTGCATCAGCAGCTGATTCCATGCCTGCTTCACCTGATTGTGCTCGGTGATAAGCTTTTTGTTGAATACGATCATGCTCATGCGGTTGCTTTCCCTGATTTGCGAACTTTCACGAGCTGAGCTTCAGCGCCAACGGTGATTTTTTCGCGTGAATAGAACAGAACTACGTCGGTAGTAGGCGCAGCGGATTTCTGAAGGGTGCCGTCACCAGCAGATACGAGACCTTCATTTTCAAGGAGTACCTGCGACGCTTTGACCAGCATGTGGTAATCCACATCGTCTTCGCACATGATGGCCGCGCCGGTATCACCGGCAGGAACCGCGTCGCGAATGTCACCGCCGCCGATGTAGTTATGCTGAAGAGCCAGTGCAACGCCTGCGCCGCCAGCGACATTGTGAACTGCCAGTTTCCCGGTGCTGTCGAGCATCACCAGTGAGCCTGGTTTCACGGCCGCCGCCATGATTGCTTCAATGACCTGCGGGTCATTCTTACGGGCCGGGCCCGCGATTACGGTATGGAAACGAGGTGCGAGAGCCATTATTCAGGTGCCTCCATGTTAAGGATTTCACTCTGAGCGCCATTCCCCTGGAACGCAGGGTTCAGACCGGTGCTGGTCTGGCACTGTGAGTACAAGTCGTTCAGCGCGTCGCCAGCCAGCGAGTTGATCGCAGCTTCGGTCATGAACGAGAATTTCGCTTTAACCGCATCGCGCTTGGTTTTCAGGTCGCTTTCTGCGTTCGCCTGCAGCTGAGATTTCAGCGTGCTGATTTCATCGGTAAGCGGCTTCAGTGCCAGATTCACTGCGGCAGTAATAGCGTCGGAGTTAATCTGAGCCTGTCCGGGGTCGCCGCCACCATCTTTCTTCTGCATCTGCTGGTTGTAGGCATCCCAGACCTGATCGTCGGTCAGCCCCTCGGTTTTAACGCCTGCGGCATTGAGCGCGGCGATCATCTTCTCTTTCATCGGGTTTGTTTCTCCGTTGGTTTTGACTTCGTACTCAGTTGGTTTGCGCACGACTTCTACTGGATCGCCGACAAGCGTTACGACCTTGTCAGAGATGAGGTACTTCTGGTCGAAGAGCTTCGGTTTGACGTTCTCGCCATCCTCTTCGTAAACAAAATGGTCAGGCCAGACACTGACGACGTAGCGCCACTTTTTGTCGTCCTGTTTGATGGACATGCGCAGCGCCTGGTAGATGTCGTCGAATGACATCTCTGAAGCGTTGCTGATGAAGAACTTCACTTTGTTCCACCAGCCGTCTTTCATGCTGTTGGCGGAATCGATGAGGCTTGTCGATTCAACATCGGCCTCCTGTCCGTCAGCGTTAACGAACATGCCGACACCTTCATCAGGAGTACCGGCGCCAGGCTCATCGAGCAGGATCGCGATGTGGTCGAACTGCATGTTGTGAGCGACCCAAGAGTATTTCTTCTGCTTTGACTCCCCCGCCTTTTGCTCTTTGTTCAGCAGAAGTCCGGTGGAGACATGAATCGGGTCGGCGTTATTGCCGGAAATCATGTCGTCCAGGCGCTGAATAAGGCGCTTACCGTCAGGCTTGGTGTCTGCCACAGCCTTATTGACGTAAACGTCCATCACGACCTTGTCGTTGGCCTTGCTGACGTTCTGAGCCCATGCCCCGGCGTAGTAGTCATTGACAGCCTGCGGGTCGTTGGCGCTGACGTATTTGCCGTTCACCATCGGGTGGCCGATCGGCATTAACTTGCGCTCCATCGTCTGGTAGCTGTTGTTAATCTCCTCCGCCGGGTACAGGCCGCCATTCATCACGATGTCATCGACGATCGGGACAGCGCCACGAATGACGTAGTGTTCCTGGTCGTTTATGGTGGTCGTTGAGATATTAGAGGCGTTGATGGCGAGGGATTTAACGTGGATGCTGGATAGCTTCACGTTGCGTCCTCTTAGCGTTGTTTTGGTGGTGGCAGTACCTTGCCGGATGATTTCGACGCGCACGGTTGATACCCTGACCAGCCTTTACGCTTGCGCTCACAGCCCGGGCATTTGCAATTTGGTTTCATCATTGGTGGTTTTCAGGCATAAAAAAAGGCCGCCTGAGCGACCTTTAACTAATTAATTGATTACACAATAGGAATATTAATAGTAACGCTGATTTCATCTATGAGACGGTTCTCAGCGATATCGCTAATAGTCTCAACTTTAACCAGCTTCCCTTCAAGTAGAGTCTCACCATGCATCCCAACGGACCAAACTTTGATATTAGTTTGGAGATCACGTCTTAAAGCATCAACGATCATGTTCGCTTGATGAAAATCCTCATGTGCTTTTGCTGTAAATCTAGCAGCATTAAAGGCGCCATCTTTAGTCATGCTTACATGCAGAAGATCACCAATTAGCATGCCGTGATCTGGCTTTTGACAGTTTTCTGGTCCTGTGTATAACTTTGAATTGAAAAACATGAGCTCTCCTTTTTAGTTAATGCTCATGTTTGTTATATCATGAACTTACCTTCCACTGCTTGCGCTCTTTCGCTAGCTTATCCGCCAACCCTTCGTTGAAGATACTGCCGTCACCGTTGAGCAGTACCGGAATCTGGCTGCAGTAGCAGTTGTACCGGTTGCCGTTCTCTGCGTAGAAGTCGCGCACCTCTTCGGTGGTGTAAACGAGTCCGTGACGGCTGGCGTGCCAGGTGCGCGTCGTCGGCTTGAGCGCTGACAGCCACAGCAGGCCGGTATTCAGCCCCAGTCGGTCAGCAGCCCAGTCCATTTCGTTCCACTGCGCCTGACGAAGCGCGCCTACCTGCTCAGTCTGAGCGATGGTTTTGGCCTTCGACATCGACACATCGAGACGCTTGCTGATGACGCTTGCCGTTTCGCGAGGATTCACCCCGCGCGCTACCGCATCGGTGATGATGTTGGTTAAATCGCCGCGGGCAGTGTCGCTGATAACCTTCCAGTCACTGAACGTTGTCAGCCTGGCCGCCGATATCTGGTTCAGATAACCGGGGCTGCTTAAAAGCTGCTGTAGCGTCGTCTGGCTGGCGTACACCTGCGACTGCTGCGATAGGTTGTTGAATGCCTCCAGCGTGCCGCGCTGCGCCTCAGCGACGACGTAATCCATCGCCCAGAGGTTCTGCTCGCCACCCTCCAGCAGATGGTCATCAAGAATTGCCTGCACCGCCTCCAGCAGATCAGCCAGCTCCTGCGCCGACATGTCGTAGATGAACTTACCGGCGTTGACCTGGTAGAGCCGCATATCCGCGCCGTTATCGTGGCACAGGAAGTGCCAGTTATGGCTGTTAACCTTGCGCTCACGCCCGGTCAGGCTCTGGTCAAACAGAGCTTTCAGCGCGCGCTTGATGCCGAGATACCGCTCTTCGATATCCCGGTACATTGCGGTTACCTGCTTTGCCGATCGGGTCGGGTCAACCTTGCTGCGCGGAACTATCGGCAGCCACACCTTTGCCGTCTGTTCTGGTGTCATCGGCCAGTGGATCATCGGTAGTCACCTTCTCGTCCGGGTCAGGCGGTTCTTTTGGTTCAGGCAGCGGATCAAGCCCAACAACCTCTCGCAACTCATTGGCTGTAATCGGCGGCTCACCGCCATAGAAGCCAGTGGTTTTCTGCACAATGTCGGCAAGTTTCGAAGCGTTCTCGATCTTCTCTTTCTCGCCAGGCGCCAGCAGGTCGCTCCACGAGATGGTGACCTCGCCTTTGGTCGGTGGGTCGATAATCCCAAGCGTCCAGAAGCGTTCCAGCAGCGCAGTGATCCGGTCTGTCAGGAAGCCATTACGCCGCGTGTTTCGACGGATAGCCCAGTCCGTTTTATCCTCATCGCTCGCCAGTCGCCCGGTCTGCTGACCGAAAAGGATGGTGAACGGGATTTGCACAGAGGCTGCCAGTTCGTTCGCGGTGACTTCCCAGGTCGGCCCCGGGTCGCCGGGCGTAACGCTCAGAACGTGCATCTGCCCGGCCTGCATCACGGCGGCCGCATCGGTGCCACGGTTAAGCTTGTTGACCTTGTCGCCCATCGCTTCGCCGAGATCGACATAGCCAGCCTTCTTAGCCTGGTCAGTCAGCGTGTTCATGTCGGTTTCTTTGCTGAACTCGACGGCAATCTGGCGACTGGCGTTCTTCAGAAAGCCCTCAGCGCCACCGCCGGAAATCTTCTCGATATCGAGGCCTTTGTTGAAACCAGCCTCCAGCAGCGGGATGCCGGACAGAACGTTGTCGTCTTCAGAACCTTCGCAGAACAGGATAACGCGGCTCGGGTGTACCGGCTCTCCGCGCATCGGACCGACAAAAGGCTCATCACCAACCGGCTGCTCGTTGAAGTTGAACATCTTCGGCTGACCGAACGTTGCAGACTGACGGTCGTTATCCCATTCGGCGACGGTTAACTGTGGCTCCCATACCGGGATAAGTTTTACCAGCGCTGACTCGCCCAAGGATTTCACCAACATGATATCTACTGGCTCGTTCCACGGCTTATTATCTTTGACCTGCAGCAGCAACGCGGAGTAACGACCGACCATATTGCGGCGATCGGCATCCTTCACCTTCGGCCACAGCTTCTTCATGAACTTGGTTACTTTCTTTTCCCAGGCGTTTGTATTCTCCGCCTCCTGAGCTTCATCACCGTCAACAATGACCGGATAGTCCTGCCAGCAACCATCCAGTAGGCGATGCACTACAGCGAAGCCAGCGGCGTTGCGGCGATACATGTTGTAGAAGTCGTTGAAAGTGATCGTGCGCGGATAGCCAAATTCCTGGTAAAGCGTCGGTCGCTTCGTGTTCCCGCCACCGATGCCGATGGCATTCAGGTAATTCGCTCGCCTCATTTCAGTGGCGAGGTTGTTCACAGCCATCTGAAGGCCGTTATCTTGTTCGCTCACTGGCGATGCTCCTTAGAAGAATACTGTGCCGACCTGCTTGCGGTTGTTCTTCGTCACAGCGAAGTAACGGAAGCCGTCAGCACCGTGCGAGGTGGCGTCATGGAGAGGCTTGTCTTTCCAGCATCCGCGCTTGTCGTCCCACTCTTTCCGGTAACCCTCTAGGTGGGATATACCCTCAGAGCATTTTTCCTCGTCAAATACACAGCGTGGGAGGATTTCACGTGCCGACTCAATGCCGGTATCAATGCCGGCTTTCGGCACAACGCGGAAGTTTATCGAATACATCTGGCCATCGATTTCGTAACCTTCGCGCGCCAGTTCTTTGCGAGACTTCGCATCAGCAGCGAACTCGCGGTTCTCGATGTCGTGCGGCCCCCAGTGCTCGCCGTACTCATAGCCGCGGTCTTTCAGCACCTTCATGTAGTGCCTCAGCCCCTCACCGGAGTTTTCGTAGTAGTCGATGATGTGGAACTCTTCGCCGACCTCACGAACGAACCATATCGCCGTGGAGTCACCCACACCGATATCCCAGAACGTGTGAACCGGCAGGTGTGAGTTATCCGGGATTTGGCCGATCCGCTTGTTGGTATACAGCCAGCGGAACTGCTTGGCATAGTACGCGCCCTCAACAGACTGCTGGAACGCCTCGGCCGGAATGGTCGGGTATTCGCGCTTCATGTCATCGCCGAGCGTTTTCTCTTTGGCGTAGTACCAGGCTTTCTGGCGCTCATTGACTACTACGCCGTGCTTCGCCTCCATTTCAGCGAAGTACTCAAGCAGGCGCACCGGCAACGATTCCACCGGGTCGATTGCGTATTGCGGATTCTTCCACCAGGAGAAGAAGAAAAACTTCCAGTCCAGCGCGGATAACGGTTTGCCCTGCAGCAGCGCTTTCTCTGCCGTCTGGCAGTAATCGAAGAAGTAACCTGCCCGCCCCTCCGCCGTGCTCTCGATAGTGGCGAAGCATCCAGTCGATACAGCCTCAAACGCACCAGTGACGATTTCACGGGCTTTATCCGGATACTTGGCGCATATCTTCCCGAACTCTGAAACGTGCAGGTAACGCAGCGTACCGCCACGAAATGACGTGCTTACGTAGAGTGATCCGCCCTTCTTAAAGACGAGCTCACCAGAAGAGTCATTGCTGGCCGGGTTGGCCGCCTTTATCTCTACCGGCAGCTTGTCGTATGCGTACTTCACCTTTTCGCGGAAAAGGCGCTTTGCGTCATTCAGCGTGTGGGCAATCAGCGCGCACTTCGCCGACTCAAACAGGGCCGCGTCGAGCTGGATGATGCACACCTCAGTTGTGAAACCGAGCTGGCGAGCTTTCAGTATGATGTTGCGGGTGTGGATCCCCTCGAAGTATTCCCGCTGCTCAGGTGTCATCCTGAACCGCGTCGGCTTTCCCTCTTTGTCGGTGATCCAGTATAGATTGTTCAACCGCCAGTCTTTGTCGGACAGCAGCTTGATGTGCTCAGGCTTCATTACGCCCCCTGAGACAGTGAATCCATAAGGTCAGATATTGAATCAACAACGTGCTCTGTTTTAACTTGCTCACGGAATGCCTGGACGTCGATGTGCTTACCAATCAGCTCGAGGTTCTTAACTTTATCAGGCCACTTAATCTTCTTGAGCAGTGCGGCGGTGTTTCCCTCAGCTGACATCTCAACGACATCCAGCCCGGATAATGTTGTCCTCCAGACCTTAGGCCACTGAGAAACCGGCTTGAGCTCTCCGGTCGAGGTCAGGATGTCCAGCACGTCCATCTGGTCTATCTCAACGAGACGATTCAGGACGTATGTCGCATTTATGCCAACCAGATCATTGCGTTGCGCTTTAAGTTCGTCAATTCTGGACTGGATGTCAGGTTTTGACAGGTTTTCGGACGCAGTGCGGTTAGCTGTCTTTGCGCTGTACCCCGCCCGAATAGCCGCTTGCGTGGCGTTTAAATCGATGAGGTACTCGCGACAGAACATCTCTTGCTTGTCGGTGAGTGCCATTTCTTCTCCAAGGAGGATTTATGAGCTCATTAACTTTTATCGGATTGTCGCAATTACTTTCGAAGAAAGGTGAGTTGTTACAGCAAAATACGCATGGCTTACTGGATCGGGTTAACACCGCATGGAATAACAAACGAGACCTTAATAAGCAAATTTCCATAAAGTTAAAGGATGGTGAGCTTGAAGTTTTAATTCCCCAACTACGCTTTAAATGTTTTACGGAAAGCAAGCTTTCACTTCACGAGGGCTCGTTAATCGGGGTCATCACTTTTTACACGTCTCGGGATGGAAAAAATCAGGAATTTCATAAAGTTTTTCTTGATTGGGACAATTGCATGCATTTTGGGGCGCCAGATTCGACTCCTTCAATCGACACCGATTATGCTGAAAATGTTGAATATCATTTCATGAACGCCCTGATCGAGTCTGCCTCTCTTAATAATTTAATTTAGAAACCATTTCAAGGGTGGTGAATTTTACCCACCCTGTTAATTTTCATCCTCTTGTTCAAGAGTAATGTTGGGCAGAGGAGTGAACTGCACGCGCTTCACATCTGCAGGAGCGAAATACAGCCACTCACCTGTTTCCGTCGCCAGCGGCACAAAGCCGTTAACCAGTTCAGGCTGGCGTCGTGACATCTTGCCCATGAAGGTTTCGCCTGTTTGGGTGGTTAGAGTGATTTGGTAGATGTCGGACATTAAGGACCTCTTTATCCATTTCTGGGATCATCAGAAGGAATACCTGCTGCTGTGGACAGTACTTAACTATCACTATGGGATGGTCTCTTCTGTCTAACGGCGCTGGAAATCCAACGAAGGCCTTTAGAGACCACTATGGAAGCAGGAATTCCCCTGCCTCGTTTCTACAGGAGGTAACATGTCCCCAAATCAGTTATTCGAACTTGCAATCGCCTACGCTGACAGCGTTCATGCGATCATCATTCTGGTCTGCCTGTTGCTGGCAAAACGCTTCGGCGTTCTTCAATACTTCTAATCCCCGCCTTATCCAGATTGCACTGCCCCAGCGCCGTATAGAGCTGAGCGTTCAACTCCAGACTTGCCTGCCACGTGAACGGAACCACCATTCCGGGGATCGGCGTGTCTGATGTCAGGTCAGCGCTTATCGGCACCACCGGAGCTGGGACGTAAACTGTCTGTGTATTCCCGCAGGCTGTCAGCAGCGGCAGCAGGAACAAGCTGGTTAGCGCACGGATCGCCTTCAAGCGCCTGCCTGATGTAGACAATGCGCGTCTCGCCTTTTTGGGCCAGTTCGTTCTTTGCATTCTGGGTGGCCTGTGAAATGTCACGGATGAGGTTCATCGTGGTGATCATGTTGTTGGTGATCGCCTCTGATGTTTCCGCCCGGACCGACGCTTTATCGCGCTGGTCTTTGTAGGTGATGGCGTTGTCGCGGTAGTGGTTAATCGCCCA
The DNA here is from genome assembly GCF_034106085.1 of Enterobacter sp. 302C9. Lineage (NCBI taxonomy): Bacteria > Pseudomonadati > Pseudomonadota > Gammaproteobacteria > Enterobacterales > Enterobacteriaceae > Enterobacter > Enterobacter sp. 302C9. Next base: position 1,122,423 of record NZ_JAWNBW010000001.1, on the reverse strand, counting down.
GGCCATAGAGACCAGCAGGCAAATAACGACAGCGCAGATGATTGCGGTTAATCGGCTCATTTCTTGCCCAACTCGCAGACTTCACGCTCAATCTCACGCCGGGTGATCAGCCCCTTCCACTGCTTGCCACCGGCATAAGTCCAGCGCTGCAGTTCTTTGCAGGCGCCTTGCACATCACCGGAGTTCAGCTTCTTCAGCAGCGTGGAACTGGCGAAAGCACCAGAGCCAACGTTGTAGGTGAAGGAGTAAAGTGCGGCGCGGGTAGGCTCAGGGATACGAACCTTGATCAGCGGGTCGATGGCGTTTGCCACCTTTCGCAGATCTGCCTTCAGCAGGTTGTCACACTCTTTATCTGTGTAGCGGTGACCGCGGCGAATGTCGGTACTGGTGTGACCATCGCAAACGGTCCAGACGCCGACCACATCCTGGTAGGCGTAATAGCGACGCCCTTCCAGTCCATCCGCATTGCCCAGCATTACTGCAGCAATGGTGATTGCTCCGGATCCGCCAACTATGGCACCCACCAGCTTATTCCTGAGTGTCGGGTTCATCTCGGCTCCTGCTGCGGCGGTTGTCTTCGCGGATCTTGAAATAAAGATTTGTCAGATACGTCAGTACGGCAATGATGATACCCACCAGCACGCCGATAGCGTTCCACTGCTCGGGGCTGTAGGCATTCAGCATGCCGTTGAGGATGCTCCCGGCTGAAGCGCCATAGGCAGCACTAGTGGTTATTTTTTCCATGCGATACATGCTCTCACCTCGCGTTGTTAGCGGGTGCTGTGTGTTTAAAAGGGGTCAGGCCCTCGGGACGATTTAACAAATAGGCGTGTCGATGATGGTTCCCGGAGCCTGAATTAAATAAGGCCCACATAAGTGAGCCTTTGAATAAAGTTTCTTCACATCCCTGCCGATACATCCCTAAAAGGAGATAAAAATGGGCAGACGTAGACGTGGCAGGTACAGAATTAATAAGAATCCGGACGTAGTGGATCGAATTATTCACATGATTATCGATATCGCAATTTTCATCTTCCTAGTAAAGCTTGGGATATCTTTTTTGTTCAAATAAAAAGCCCCGCACGATGGCGAGGCTGTTAATTCTTTGTCGACCTACGAAGCTATGGCGACAATATCAGATTTACATGAAATATATGCGTTTCAATCCAGTTTTGCAAGACTTGAGTCTAAATTTGTCGCCTTTTGTTGTGAACGTGATCGCGTAACCTGCAATAAAGCCCCACTATCCAGGCACAGAAAGATGCGCCGCATCTCAACCCAGCGGTCCGTAAACGTCTCTGACCAGTTCTTTGGCGTTACGCCAACCAGCGACGCCAGCGCCTGATATTCGTACGTCTCACGCCCTACCAGTTCCGCTTTGACGTCCTGCGCCGCCAGCCAGATTAGCTTCTTCAGGCGCTCCATCGTCTTGCCGGCCAGCTTCTTTGCGCCGAGTTGCCCCATGAACTCAGCCCAGGCCCACTGCGTGATCGCCACCTGGTACTCGAAGAGGATATTCTCGCTGTAGTTCCACAGCAGCCATGCTTTCTGGTGGTCTTCCAGTGACAGGACAGCGCGGCGCCACGATGCGGTCACGAACTCAACCGGCCCCACCAGCGCGATGGATGATCCCTTGGCGCGGGACTGGCTGCCGCTCATCGCCGGGCCGTCCGGGTTCACTTTGCGGCCGGTTACCGGATCGGTTATTTTCTTCCGTCCTCGGCTGCGCGCCGTCGCGGTGAACTGCGCGTTCTCGGCGAAAGCTACCAGCTGCCCTTTCGTCGCCCCGCTTAGGTCTGCGGTCGCCACAATGAGCTGCTGACGTACGTATTCCAGTTGCTGACTGTTCATGCGGCTTCCTTCTGTGGCTGATTAGTTTTGGTCTTGCTGTGCTTTGCTACTGGCGGCAGGTTTGCGCGCTTAACGCTTTCGGCCTGATATCGGGTTATCTCGTCTCTGGTCACGGCGCGCACTCCCCGATGATGATCTGCCCCTTCTCTCCCCAGAGTTTTGTCACCCGGCCATCCCAGACGCGGCTGTCGTCTTCGAAAATGGCATCGAGTAGCGCCTTTTCCAGGTTGTCTTTATCCGGTTTCTGCTGATGAGCCTGGCCGTTCAGTTGCGCGCGCTTCTTCTGGCTCCAACTTTTTGGCATGGGAATGATGAAGGTGACGTGATAACCGGACTCAGGCAGACAGATTCCGAGCTGGCGTACTTCGGCTTTGAAAGCCCAAAATGCCGCTGTTGCCTGACGTTTTACCCACCGGTCCCGTTGAGTCATGCGAGGTTTGCTGACGGGCGTGATATCGTAAATATTCATACCTTCACGAGCCCCTCTTTGAGCCAGATAACCTGTGTGCGGGCCATGCCTTCCAGCGCACACTCCTTTGCATAATCCGCATCGACCAGGCGAGTGCGGCGATCGATCTCATCGTGGCAGCTGCTGCATGCTATGGTGGCGATCAGGTCTGGCGGTTTAATTCCGGTTCCGCACAGGCCCGCCAGGCGGATATGTGCCAGCACTGAGGTTTCAGGGTCGCCATTGCATACGCCGGGGATCCGCACCTGACATTCGCGGCCGCGTGCGGCCTTGCATAAATTAGCCATGCGCCCTCCGTGCCGCGAGACGCAGCCATTTCTGATCCACAAGACGGGAGGTGTAGTCCTTCAGGGTCGGGATTTCGGACGGCTTAACCGCGGGCTTGCGCTGGCGGCGCGCCGGAACGCGGAAGATTTCGTTCGTGATGAAGCGGGAAAGTGGAGTAGACATCAGGCCTCCTGCTTATCGCGCAGCTGCTGGTACTCGCAACTTTGGGGTATGGTCAGGTGGCAGCCGATATTCATCGCCCAAGCTTCGACTTTGCACAGGAAGTTGTACATCTCGCCGGTTTCCAGATCGGAGGTGTGGCGGAGAGATTGAACCGTGGTCACCTCTCCGGACACGACGTCTACCCGGTCCTTGCTCTCATAGCCGAGATAGGTGTGCTTCATCGCGTCCTTGACCCACTCGGGTGTAGCGAAGGTCTTGCCGCGGGCGATGAGGTATTCGCTGATTTCGGTGTACCACATGTGGCTGAGCGCGTTCTGCGACAGGCTGCGCTTCTCGCGCCACGGCTTAACCTGAAGGCGGAAACATTGCCCGGCATCCAGCAATGGCTGAATCTGCTGGCCAATGGCCGCGAAGTTGCCGCGATGGAGTTTGATGCCGTCTACTGGCAGTGTCATACGGCCTCCTTGCCGGAAACCGCAGAATGCAGAAAATCGCAGGTGCATTTCTGCATCTGTGAGAAGGTGAGGAGTTCAGATTGTTGTCGCATTTAAGTCCCCTTAAATGCGCAGAAGTCACCGGAGTTGTTCAGGCTCTGGTAACACCATTATGACAGGGCAGGATAAATACAACAACTGTCGACTTCATTATTTTTACAATTGGTTTTCCAATTTGTTTGATAGTACTAGCATTAACAGGTATTTACCTTAACAACAAGTGCCTTTATAATCACCCACTAAGTAAACAACAAAATATTATCATCTTTTTAATAACGGAAATAAATATGAGCAAAACAAAAAGTGATGAAAAAAATGATGACTCTAATGAATCACTACTTAAGCATGGTCTAGAGACCTTAAAACCGCTACAGGAAGCTATTGTAGCACGGTTTAGCAATCCCATTTTTTTTGGGTTTATAATTTCCTGGGCTTTATTTAACTGGGATAGGCTGGCTATTTTATTCTTTTCCAAACAGAGCATTATCACTCGAATAGATACAGTCAAAAAAATGCCAAGCAATATTATATTGTATTGGGATATACCCAACGCTACGACAATTTGGTTACCCCTCGCATCAACTTTAACATTGATTCTCTTAAGCCCATTTATTAACAATCTTATAGATAAAATCTTAGTATCAGCAAGAACATTAAAACAATCCCATGATGAATATTTAGTTCGACATAGTTATAAGCAAAAAGAGTTATCAGTTATAGCCAGAGTAAATTATGAGGAAGCTACTGAGACGCAAAGACTCCGATTAAAAGCCGAGCAGGAAAGCTTGAAGGCAGAAGCTTTTACATCTCAATCTAATATAAGCGATCTCAAAAACACATTATCTTCACTATCTGAGTCTATTGCTAACTCCAAAACTATTAATGAAACTCTTAAAGAAGAGAATAGTGAATTAGCAAAACGCATAGAAGGCTTAAAAAAGGAGAGCGACGAATATAACGCATCGATTAGTTTAATGCGCACCAACTTATATGAATTAAATAATGAAAAATCTCAAATAAACAGCCAGCACCTTGAAGCAATAAAGAAACTTAAAAATGAGATCTTAACTCTCAAGCACAATAAGGATGAGACATATAACCACTTACTTGGCATTTTGAGTTTAGTTGACAATCAAGGCAATATTACCACAGAACAAGAGATATCAATTATCAATCCTGCAAAATTGTGGGTGCAAAATACAAGTTGGGCGAAAGAACAATCATCTAAATTAATCGAACACCCTTAAATCATATAGAGGTTAAGTTCCGGCTTAACCTCTGTAATTAAGCAAATAAAGCCTGTAGTTATTAAGTATATAGAATATATTACAATGCAGTTTAAACCCTCATCTTCACGACGGAGAATCTGATTAATTCAGGGGCGTGGAAGTAAGATACGCACTGTACAATATTACTCTAATAATGTGATCAGCATAATTAACTGCTCTACAACCCTAGCTAACGAGCGCAATCTTGTAGTCTCAATCCAGATCGATGGCGTTCTTAATGATGCAGTTGGTAGACATGCCAAGCTCTGTAGCCACATCCTTCGCGGTGAAGGTCCGGTGTGTTTCGATATAACGCAGAATTGCCTGTTTGCCTTTCATCTCACACCATCCCGTTCGACTTGTTGCGGTTGTACTTCGCTAGCAGCAGCTGGATCGGCGTCGGCCCGTGTTCGGCAGCCGGTGCTGCAATCGCCCGGCGCACAGGCGGCACTGGCTTACCCTCGGTGACGCGCTTCTCCCACATATCCAGCAGATCGCCCGCCTCGCGTGCCAGCTCACCATGCGTTAACTGGCGCTCTGTGCTGCGGTGGCGCAGTTCTACGCAGATGTGGTACATGACCGGCTGCGACCAGGGGAATTGCTCGCTGGAGGTGAACTCGAACGAACGGTTACGCCAGTCCCAGTATTCGGCGATCACCTGGTCAACGTTGACGCCCAGCGCCCCGCAGCTCTGCTTGCACCAGGCGACGAACTGGCCCGGCGACGGCAGGAATGGGCGCTCCTGGCGGCGGGCAATGCGCATACCTGCATCGACCTGAGCCATGGTGTGGATCCCGTTCTCTTGGAACGCCAGTAGCCACTGACGGCGGAATTCGTTCAGGTCGTCCTGAGTGCGGAAGTTCGCCATGCTGGCCGGGAACGCGGCACGCAGCTGGTTGAACAGTCCGTTGAATACCTGCGCCACCTGCTCGACCGGCGCCCGCTCCTGGTATTGCTCTGGCAGGTTATGGGCCATGCGGCTCATCTGCTCGCGGTCATGGTTACGCATCTGCTCTGCAAGAGATTTCATCGAATCACCTCATAAGCCCAGTCAGTGTTGTTGAAGTCCAGATCCGGCTTCGCGGCTGGTTTGCCGCGTACTGCCGCTTGCTTGTTCTGATAACTCAGCTTCTGGCTGGCAGTGATAAACCAATTTTTTGGCTTCTCATGCGTGAACTCGATATCCAGCTTCTGAAGTTCGTAATTCAGGTCTATCAGCGGGTACAGGTTTAACCATGCTTGATAGTCCTTGTGGTTCAGCCGAACGATTTGGCCCTCGAATGCGTACCGACTCGATATCTCATGAATATCCGCATTGGCCTCTTCGCAAGACGCGTAAGCGGCTTGGGTGTTAACCAAGGAATCAGGAATCAGGTTAAGGGAATCAGCAGGATTTAAACTGTTCTTAACCTGTTCTTGCACCTTACTAGCACCGTGCTTTTCTTGTGCTTCATTATTTTCAATGACTTGAGGCTTTCCCTCTTCTTCCTTTTCCTCTTTTGCATCTGAATTGCACTGTTCTTGTTCGGTGCCATTTTGGTTCTGGGATGGTTCTGGTATCTCACTTGCCGCTTCTTTGCAGTGCGGGTTCTGATGCTTTTTCCAGTTAGAAACTTGAATGTAGGAATCGCCTTTTACCTGATAACGGTTGATGAATTTGTGCTGATGCAGCTGCTGCAACAAAGCGTCACAATCGACATCATCAAAAGGCAGCACCATGGCTTTAATTTTCTTAGGGCGGTCATCAAGGCGACCCTCTTTATCGGCGATAGTCCACAAACCAGCGAAGAGAATGCGCGCCAGCGGCTGACATTCTGCAAGCTCGTCGTTCGTGAAAAAGCCGGGTTTGATATTTCGCGATCTGGCCATTTAAAACTCCACTGGTTGTTCTGGGCCGTAAATTCCACGTCTATCAAGCTCTTCTCTATGAGCCTGATATTCATTCATGGCTTCTTTTAGCGCCTGTTCATCAGCGGGTTCGATCGCATACGCATTTGAATCGTGCACAGCGATAACAACGCCGCTTTTTCTACGGATATTGAAAATAGTTTCCGCACCGATTCGAATTAATCGCTCAGCAGCTGCAAGCTTGTCGCCGAAGACGCTAATCCCAATCTCATTAAAAAGTTCAGGTATATTGATTTTGCTGAGGCTCTCAAAAATGATGAAGTCGTGGTAAATAGCTATGTATTCAGCTTTTTCACCGACCTGGCATTCACAGCTGCACGAGCAAGCATGAATAATTTCTTTCAAATCAAGCTGAAAAAATTCGCGAGACTCGTTTACTCTCCATTCCGACAAAGCATCGTGAATCTCTTTTTCAGCTTCGATCGGAGAGTGGCTGTAGAAAGCCGCCTCAACCTTGAATGGAACAGGAACACCAGTAGCTGATGAAAGCTCTCGCGCTCGAACTTCCGGGCTTGTTGTGGTCATTCCAATTTTGTATATGCCAGGCATACATGGATTGCTTAACACGTATACCCACCCTTCCATTCTGAAGTCGGTTGGAACATCCATAGTCTTCAGTACGCCGACTTGCTTTGTTAATGGCTCGAGATGCATAATTGCCTCTGTGAATTGATCCAATTAATTCCACCTGAAAGTCGGTTCTGTTCGCGCAGACCGGCTTTCGTCATTTCTGTAGTTCTCACATGACCCCCAGCATCGACGTGACCATCGTCATCAGCGGTCCTACTTGCTCCGGCATGAGACGGAACAGCGACGCTATACCCTCGCTTACCTCTTTCAGCTTCTGATGCTCTGGAGCGTCCAGCAGCACGGCCTGTTTAGCTTCAGCACACTCTTTCATCGCGGATGCGATCAGCGACATCGTGTCGTTCTGTGGCGCCAGGCGGTTGCGGTACTCCAGCGGCAATACGGACATGATTGCCGGCGCCAGCTGGTGAATGTTGTTGGCGGCGTATTCGGTGTCGCCATCAATCCAGCGGAATACTTTCTGCATCTGGCGGTGCGAGTCAGTCGGGATATTCAGACCGGTGCCGCCGGTTGCCCGCCACTCTTCCACAATCAGCGCTGCGACAAATTCACGGCTGCGGCAATCAGCGGCCCAGGCGCGAACTGCTGCGCGGATCCCATTGATGTTTAACGCCGCGGAATCAGGTTCCCGGCGATTCTGGTAAATCATCGCCGTTGGCGAAAAATTGTTACCTTGTTGATACGCAAGTGAATGCATTGCTTTCCCTTTCGTGGTTAGGGCCGCCGTTAAGCGGCATGGTTGTCAGGGTGTGGAAAGATGGACGGCAGGTCCGGGCGGAATTCATGAGCCTGGATTTCACCACCAACCGCTTTCACCAGTTCAGGAACGTGAACCGGGGAGATGCGTTTCTTTCCGTTAAGCCAGTCGCAGATAGTGGACTGGGCTTTACCGCAACGTTTTGCCAGTTCTTTCTGGCTGCCAGCGATGGCGATCGCTTTCTCTACTGCGGAGTTCTTCTCTACTGTTGGGGTCTTCATAATCACCTCAGCTATCAGTTTAAAGCGATTATGGTTATCACTTTAGCGAATGTCAATCGCATAGGCGATTTTTTGCTAAATAATCGCTTGAGCGATACAGTTAAAGGAATCAGTAATAGAGGTGAATATGGGATTCTCGGAGCGCCTGGCGCAGGCAATGAAACATGCTGGATATACACAGGGCCGATTAGCCAAAGATGTCGGCATGGCTCAGTCCAGCGTAAATAAGTTACTCAAGGACGCGAACGGCTCTCGTAAAACCGTTGAGATCGCTTCTGTTCTGGGTGTGCGGCCGGAGTGGCTGTCTACTGGCGAAGGGGAAATGGCTTCCAATGGCGCAAGAGAGTCGACTGCGCTATACCAGGTTAAGCCGTCACTGAATGGGGTTTACCGCGTGGATGTTCTCGACGTTAAAGCCAGTGCTGGACCGGGCGCAATTGTCACCAGCGATTTCATTGAAACTATCCGAGCCATTGAATACACAACTGAACAAGCGCGCGCGTTGTTCGGCAACCGACCCGCTGCACACGTCAAAGTCATTACGGTTAACGGCGACAGCATGGATGGCACCATATCACCTGGCGATCAGATTTTCGTTGATACCGGCGTTACGCATTTTGACGGTGATGGGGTTTATGTATTTGTCTTCGGCAAAACCCTTCACGTTAAGCGCCTTCAGATGCAGCGAGACCGCCTCGCGGTAATATCCGACAACCCGATTTACGAAAAGTGGTACGTTGAACCTGAAGATGAAGATACATTTTATGTGATGGCCAAAGTTCTGCTTAGGCAGTCTGTTGACTACAAAAGATTCGCTTAAATATAAAATACGGAAATAACAAAATTATGAAATGGTTGAAATTTGCAATTTTAAGCACAGCTTTGATTTCTTCTCAGGCAATGTCTGCGAGATGGTTGTTAACATATTCTAAAGATGAGATGCGTGGTACAACTGAGAAAATTCTACAGACTAACTCAAAGCGACCTGTTGATTTACAGCCACCATATCAAGGCGGCTCATGGCTGGCTATGGTTCTGCGCTCCCCTAGAGTCGAACTAAAAGAAGGTGAAAACCCTGACAATATTCAGCTAGATAAAGCAATCCTCATCATCACTAAAGGTCAATTCAATTGCCCTTCACATGATGGTTGTTATATCAATGTGAAATTTGATAACGAGAAAATACAGAAATACAAAACACTCAAGCCAAATAATGGTAGTACTGATGTTATTTACTTAGAAGACCCAAAAGTGTTTCTCCAGGACATAGCCAAACATAAGAAACTGATTATCGAGGCCGATTTTTATCAATCCGGGGCTCGCCAGTTCACTTTCGATTTGAATGGATATTCAACCCCAGAAATAAATCCAGAATCAGAATAACATCCGACCCGCTCCGGCGGGTTTTTTATTGTCCTAACCCACCCACTCCTTCCCTTACCCCAACTTTTTAACTCAACAGCTATCACTTTTTTCGCTATTCACAAAAAAAATATCGCTTTAACATTCAATAATTTATCGCTTTATCGATGATTGATATCGTTTTGGCGATTGACTCAAATAATCGCTTTAGCTATTGTTAACCGCATAGACGAACGGCGCGTCTTTAAACCATGCGTCGGACGCCCGGCGGGCTCAGGGAGAGCGGCAATGGTGCGTAATCAAATGACCTTCATACCTCAGTCGCTTCACCGAGGCGGCTTAGTTATGACAACCGGCGGCCATCCACCGCCCATTGAAACACTGAATAAATGCGTTGAAGTCTTGTATTAACCGTTCCGTTCGCCGCGATAAGGCCAAGAGGATTTATGAGCACTGTAAAGATGATTGGCGCCAGTCCACTAACTGGAACAATTTTCGAAGGACGACTTAACCCAGTCAAAAGCTGCTGGGTTGGAAAGAAAACAGATGTTACCGATATGGTTCTGAGAGCTACCGCTGACCACCTCTACGTTGTGAAAAAGGAATATGCGTTCCCGTTACGAGACGGAAAGGTGGCTGTGTTGAGCATGCAGATTTTCGATGAAATGCCAGAGCGCTTCATTGGTGGCACGGAGCATGGCGAATGATGACAGTAACCCACAACGGCAAGCAGTACACAGCCAAAAAGCTCAACGATAACGAGTGGCAGCTTACGTCGGTATTGGCGCCGCGCGACAAGCTGACACTGAACCGCTGGCAGATGCACGTTGCTGGCTTACTGGCTCAGGTGGAGGGTAAAAAATGATGCACCACTACGGCACTACCCCGCTCATTCGCCAGTGCGTCACGCCCGGCATGATGGCAATGCATGAAGGCCGCACCTATCGCGTATCAGCGGTTATTCAAGAGCGAAAATGGGTGTACCTGCACACCGATGCAGAAATCATCCGCCTCAGTGACTGCGTGATTGACGTCCTTCTGGACGGTCACGGCAACCCTATCCAGCACTAACCACCCTATTCAACCGTTCGGCCTGGCATTAAGCGGGCGGGATCTGCACATCCAAATTTCAGGAGAAACCATGAGCGAAGTAACGGACTTAACTGTAATCGAAATCAAGCCGGAGCAGGCGCCAGTGCTTTACGTAGCCGGCGGCCTTGACGCTTATCTCGAGCAAATTCGTCAGGCAGTAAACGAAGTTCCGGACCTGTCCACGAAGAAAGGCCGTGACCGTGTCGCTTCTCTGGCGGCGCAGGTGTCCCGCAGCAAGACGGCGATTGAAAAGCCGGGCCGTGAGTACCTTAAGCGCCTGAAAGAGGCTGTGCGTCCGGCTGAGGCCGAAATTAAACGATTCGTTGATGCCTGCGACGAGCTGCGAGATGCGACCCGCCGCCCACTCACCGAATGGGAAGCCGAGCAGGAACGCATCAAGGCTGAGGAAGCCATGAACGCGCTGCACGCCGAAGCGCTGGAAATGAACATCAAATTCGATCAAGAGCTGGCGGCCAAGTTTGAAGCGGACCACGAATTGGCCCTTCTGATGAATAAGGATTTTGACCGTGACCGCGAAGAGCAGCGCCGTCAGGCGGAACAGGCTCAGCGTGATCACGAAGAACGCATTAAGCGCGAAGCGGCAGAACAAGCCCGCCGCGATGCCGAAGCGAATCACAGGGCTGAACTGGAAGCTGCAGAACGCCAACGCATTGAAACGGAACAGCGTGCGGCACGTGAGAAGCAGGAAGCGGAAGAACGGGCAGAGCGCGAAAAATCTGCGGCGGTTGAAGCCGAGCGCCTGAAGGCAAAACAGGCCGAAGATGCTCGCCTGGCCGAAGAGAAGCGCAAAGCCGACGAGCAAGCCAAGCGCGAAGCTGACGTGAAGCATCGCAAGACGGTCGGCACCAACATCGTTAACGCGCTCACCAGCAATACCAGCTTAACCCGCGAACAGGCTATCGAAGTGCTTACCGCTCTGAAAGATGAACTGATCCCCTGCGCGAAAATTCATTACTGAGGCAACCATGAATGCATTCCTCACTTACGACCGAATCGAAGATCGGCGCTGGGCTGAGCAGCAGCTCACAGACGAAAAAGAGAAGTGGATCGGCGATCGGGCGAAGGAACTGATCGCTATGTTCCCTGCGAAACCTCTGGAAATGAGCAGCTTGTTCCTGCCCCAGGAAGCCCAGTTTGCCCTTATCGGAGAAAAAGCCGAAGAGGCATACAACAAATACATATCGGAATGTGCGTATGCCCGCGCAGAAGAAGAATGGCAGCGTCAGGCGCCTTGCCCGTTCTAAGGAGTGATCATGAGCTTAACCCTTGTTGATTTCGTCAAACAACAGGAGCCGCTTTTCATTAAGGCGGCCACAGACGAGAGGATGGTATGGGCGAAGGAAAGCCAGTTCGCCATCCAGTTATTTCAGAACAACGACTACCTCGCCAAAGTTGCATTCCAGAACCAGACCAGCACGCAGAACGCAATCATCAACGTTGCGGCAATCGGCATTTCGCTAAACCCAGCTCAGAAGTTGGCTTACCTGGTACCGCGTAAAGGGGCGGTTTGCCTCGACATCAGTTACATGGGGCTGATGCACATCGCGCAGCAGTCTGGCGCCATTAAGTGGTGTCAGTCGGCAATTGTTCGCAGAAACGACCAGTTCCGCCGCGAGGGGCTCGATAAGCCGCCGATCCACATCTACAACGACTTCGATACTGAAGAGCAGCGCGGGGACATCGTAGGCGCGTATGTAACGGTAAAAACTGACGATGGTGATTACCTCACCCATACGATGCGCATCGATGCCATCTACTCCATCCGTGACCGCTCAGAAGCGTGGAAGAAGTACAAATCTGACAACAGCAAAAAGTGTCCATGGGTCACAGATGAAGAACAGATGATCCTAAAGACGGTCGTGAAGCAGGCAGCAAAATACTGGCCTCGACGTGAACGCCTGGATGCCGCCATCGACCACGTTAACACCGAGGGCGAAGAAGGCATCAACTTTGCAGCAGAACGACAGCCAGAGCGCGATATAACGCCTCTTAGCGAAACCACGCAGAAAGAGATAAACGACCTGCTTGTCTCTTTGGATAAGACATGGGATGCCGATCTTCTCCCTCTCTGTTCACGCATTTTCAAACGCCCTATCTCGCAGCCAGCCGACCTGACAGAACTGGAAGGTGTTAAGGCTCTCGGGTTCCTCAGGCAAAAGGCAGCAGCATGACACCTTCCCTCCTTTCATTGTTGCGAAGCGGAAAACACAGCATTCGCGACATGGCAAAGATTTTAGGCATTACAAGGTCTCGCGTTTCATGGTTCATCGCCGAGCTTGAGCGGCGTAAATGGATAGAAGTCACCAGGTGCGCGATATGGTTTCACGATGGCACCCGTTCAAATAAGCAGAACGTATACAGGGTAAAACTATGACACCAGAAATTATCCTTGCCCGGACCGGTATTGACGTAACTACTATCCAACAGGGCGATGAGGCGTGGCACCGGCTGCGCCTCGGCGTTATCACCGCCTCTGAAGTGCACAACGTCATTTCCAAGCCACGATCGGGAAAGAAGTGGACAGACATGAAAATGTCCTACTTCCACACGCTACTCGCCGAGATATGCACCGGCGTCGCGCCAGAGGTTAACGCCAAGGCGCTGGCCTGGGGGAAGCAGTATGAGGAAGACGCCCGCACTCTCTTCGAGTTCACCACCGACGTGAAAGTCACGGAGTCTCCGATCCTGTTCCGTGACGAGAGCATGCGCACTGCGTGCTCCCCTGACGGCCTTTGCAGTAACGATTTCGGCCTCGAATTGAAATGCCCTTTCACCTCCCGCGACTTCATGAAATTCCGCCTTGGCGGTTTCGAAGCCATCAAGTCTGCGTACATGGCCCAGGTGCAGTACAGTATGTGGGTGACCGGGAAAGATGCCTGGTTCTTTGCCAACTATGACCCCCGCATGAAACGCGAAGGCATTCACCACGTCGTCGTTGAGCGGGACCCGCAGTACATGTCCGATTTCAACGAAATGGTGCCGGAGTTCATCGAGAAGATGGACGAGGCGCTGGCGGAGATTGGCTTCACGTTTGGCGAACAGTGGAGGTAACGATGGGAGCAAATCACTGGCAACCGTGGGAAAACCTGTTCCTGCATGAAGTTGCCGGGCAGATGCCCGTCTCATTGATTGCCGAAAAACTGGAGAGAACTGAACGTGCCGTTTACAACCAGGCCGCTCGCCTCAATGTGAAATTACCAGCCAACACCAACCTCAGGAAGTGGACCAAAGCAGAGTTGTTTCTGTTTGGCCGATTCACTCCCGAAGAAATCGCCGCGGCAACCGGTCGCTCTATCCACTCCGTGCGCAGCAAGCGCAACTCACTTGCCCGATCCTCAGGAGGAAAAGTCATGCCTGAATGGACTACCGAAGAACTGGCGCTGCTGTGGCGACACTCAAACGCCGAAGTCTCAGAGATTACCGGCCGCAGCATTGAAGAGGTCGGAGATAAGCGGCTGCAAACCAATACTGAGCGTAATGGCTGGGATGTTAACGATCCGGAGCGGGAGGATGCATGAGCAAAGTAGGCGATTATTTCTTCGAGTTCCCGGCGTCGCGCGGCATGCAGGGTGGCACGGCGACTTACATGATAACGGCGCCGGCCCGCGCACTGACGCGCATACTTGCCTCCGACAATCACGGCAGCACGCTCGAGCGTTCTCAACGCGAAATTAACCAGGCGCGAGTTAAGAAGTTTTACCAGTACCTCGTCAATGCCTACCAAAATAAAGAGCCCTTCATCATCCCGCCGCTGGTCGGCAACTGCGACGCGGATATTGAGTTTGAAGAGTTCGGCAATACGAATGTGGGCGTCGCACGCTTCCCTATGGATGCAGTGATCAAGCTGTTCGACGGCCAGCACCGCGCCGCCGGGTTAGCTGAGTTCTGCCGGACTTACGGAGAGCCAATCAGCATCCCGCTGATGCTGACCCATAACCTCCCGCTGAAGGCACGCCAGCAGTTCTTCTCCGATATAAATAACAACGTTTCGAAACCTTCTGCTGCGATCAACATGGCCTATGACGGGCGTAATGATGTAGCCCAAGGGATGGTCACGTTCCTGTCTCAGCACGACACCTTCGCAGAGGTGACAGACTTCGAGCATAACGTCGTTCCGGCGAAAAGTAAGTTGTGGGTGAGCTTCAAGGCACTTAGTGACGCGACGGCCAAGTTTGCCAACGCGGGCAGTAAGCCGCTGGAAATGGGCGACATCGAATCCATCTGGGAGGCCTGGTTGGCCCTGACGCAGATCGAGGCGATTCGCCACGGAACCAGCCAGGCAGACTACAAGCGCGACTACATTCAGTTCCATGCAGTGATGATCAATGCCTTCGGCTACGCCGTTCAGCGGCTGATGGCTGAACACTCAATCGTCGATATCGTCCAGATGATTGAGGAACTGGCGAGCAGTGCGGGCTCCTCTGAGATGGAAGACTTCTTCCTGATTTCGCGCTGGGGCGGTATATGCGTGAATGCCGAAAAAGACCGTCCAACGATTATTGCCTCCGTTCCGGCGCAGAAATCAGCTGCTGAGCGGCTCGTCAAAGTTATCCTGGCGAAAAGCCTTGAGGAATAGTTATGACAATGCAGATGCACTCAATGCCCTGGCCTGATTCTCAGGCCATCTTTTTGTCAAAAACCTATCTGTACATGGATATGGATGAACTGTGCGCAACGTTACAGCGCACCAAAGCGTCTATCCAGATGAAGGCCAGCAGCATGGGTCTTTACCGTTGTGGGAAATTAACCATCGACGATCTACAGCTGATTGAAGCCCTGCTTGATGCCGGTCTTGAGTATGCGGTTATCGCCAGAAAGTTCGAACTCTCCAAGCCTCAGCTAATGAGGGTTCTGGAAACGGGAGCCTTTCATTGCGATATCTGCGCCACGTTCTCCGCGTCTATGCGTTCCTCTTACTGGAAATTCGACGGAGAGCCGCAAAGGACTTATAGCTGCTGTCCGGCGTGTTGCCGGGCGATGGTTGAAAGCTTTAACGCAGGACACGACGGGCCGTTGCTGGCACGCAGACGGGAGGCGGCATGACTGATTACACCGGCAGCAACACGCCAGCGGATCAGCGCGACCTATGGCGCACTCCACCAGCGCTGTTCGCTTCCCTTGATGCTGAGTTCTGCTTCCAGCTGGATGCTGCCGCGGCTCCTCATAACGCGCTGTGCCGGAAGTTCATCACCGCCGAGCAGAACACGCTGGAAACGCCCTGGGATGATTACCTGAGCATTCCCGGCTACGTCTGGCTGAACCCACCTTACAGCGACATTACGCCGTTCGTTAAGAAGGCTGCAGCCGAGAGCGCCAATCAGATCGGCACGGTCATGCTGGTACCGGCTGACACTTCGGTTGGCTGGTTTAAGGAGGCTATCCAGACCGCCAGCGAGGTTCGCTTCATCACCGCCGGGCGGCTGGCATTTATCAACCCGGTCACCGGTAAGCCAGCCAGCGGCAACAACAAAGGGTCGATGCTCATCATCTGGCGGCCGTACCCGCGTACACACTGCCACTTCGCAACTGTGGACCGGGACGAACTGATGGCTTTCGGGGCGAAACTTCTCGCCCGCCGGGAGGCCGCATGATGTCAGAAACAGACAACGCCATCCGCGCCGCCTGCCGCCGCTGCACAGAGGAAATCCAGCAGGCCATGCGCAAGAAGCCAAAGCCTAACTGGAACGAAACGGTGCCACCCATCATCAGCAAGCATCACAAGAAAATTGAAGCTCTGGGAGTTAGCCTCCTAGAGTTCGTCGTCAAAACTGGCCGCCTTAACGGGCGGTATGGAGCAGAACAATGAGCAAATATAGGAAAGGCGCGGTTTATCTTCGCAAAATGAAATCCGGCGATAAATCGAATGACTTTCGCACTTATATGCGCATGGCGATGTTCAGTGACAAAAAAGCGTGGAAACACCCAGAGAAGATTAAACCTGTCGTGCTCGTTCAATATGGGATGAAGAATATCGTAAGTGTCTTCATGAATATGGATGACGCCACCGGTTGCCTGTTCAGTGGGGCGATTGAAAAGCGTGCGCGTAACCCACGACACAATCCGCGCCGCGGCATGCGTTACACAAAAGGCGACCTGAAGAAAGCTTTCCGAAAGTGGGCATTCAAACACAACGCGGAGCGCGCCGCATGAAGGCACTAATCACCCGGGAGCTTAAGGCTCCTTTTTTATTGCTGGCGTTCACCTTCAACCGAATTAACCGACAGTTCCGGGAGCATTGACCATGGCCGATATCATCGATACCGCAGCAGAGATTGAAGAGCTTCAGCGTAACGCTGCCCTTTCCGCTCACCGCATCGACCGCAACGCCGTATCAGCTGAGTATTGCACGGAATGCGGCGAGGATATCCCAGAGCCGCGGCGTGCTGCAGTTCCCGGCTGCCAGACATGCTCTGAGTGCCAGGAAAGAAAAGAACATGCGCTTAAACATATTCGATAATCAAGTTATGATGAGTATAGTTTTAATGATTTAAGGATATGAAATGACCGCCATGCCTGTGCAAACAACGCTGGATTTAACGGATGTTCTATCAAAATTTGTTGTTCCATTACTTGTAGCTGCGCTAGCCGCATATTTCTCTACCAAGTTTGCTTTGAATAAGTTCTACAAAGAGAAGTGGTGGGAAAAGAGATTGGAAGCGTTCACAGAAATCATCAATATTGCTTATCGAATTAAGATGAGCAATGACTACTTCCTCCGTTGCGAATATGCTCAAATGGAACCTGGTGAGTCTCGGTTCAAACCACATCCGAAAGAGATCGAAGAGAAGTTAAGAACTGAGTATTGGCTTGATCTTCAAGATCTTGAAAGAATAGCGCAGTTAGCTGATTTTACATTAACTACCAAAGTCAAAAGCTTGCTCGACTTCTATGTTAATGCCAGGAAGAAAATGATGGATGATTGGTATGAGGATGCTATTGAAAGCTATGAAGCGTCAGAAAAGGACCTCAAACTCTCTGAAAAATTGCTCAGCGATTTAGTCGCAGAAGCTAAGCGAGAATTAAAAATTAACTAAGCACCCACTTAAAATCTCTCATCATTCAACCCGCCTCGGCGGGTTTATTTTTACCTGATTTCGATTAATCAACACGACGCAACAGACGTGGGTATACTCACGCCGGTTGTCAGGAGTCATCTATGGCACAGGTCATTTTCAATGAAGAGTGGGTTGTTGAAGCCAGACTCACCGAAAGAACCGGTCTCACAGAAGGCCAAATCAAAAATTACCGACTGAAGCTGTGGGTTGAAGGTGTTCACTTCAAGCATCTTACAGCCCAGGGGCAAACCGACAATTCCAAAGGATTGCTCTGGTACAACCTACCTAAAATAAACCAGTTAGTGCAGGATATCTGATGAATTTCCCTACCGGTGTCGAGTTACATAACGGAAAGATCCGCATTACTTTTTACTACCGCGGGGTACGTTGTCGTGAGGTACTTCGCGGCTGGCTGGTGAACAACAGCAATATAAAGAAAGCTGGCAATCTGAGGGCAATGATTGTCAGTGAAATTCAGATGGGCACTTTCGATTACGCAACCCGCTTTCCTGAATCAAAGGCGTTGAGCAAGTTCGGAACCACAAAGCGGATAAACACTTTTGCTGAATTATGCGAGCTCTTTACTGACTCAAAGGCGCTGGAGGTATCTCATGCCACCATGCTCACGATCCGGTCGACGGTAAACACCCTCAGACGCGTTGTTGGCGACATGACAGTCTTAACTGACATACAGAACGCCGACATACTTTCATATCGTCGCGAGCTGTTGTTTGGTGAGGTGGTGAATCCCGGTTTACCGAATTTTAAGAAGCAGGGCCGATCACCAGCACGCGTAAATACTCTAATGAGCGTTCTCAAAGAGATGCTCAGAATAGCTCACCGTAGCCAGTTCATATCTCATACCCCATACGAAGGCATATCTACTTTAAAGGTATCGAAACGAACTCCTGATCCTCTTACATTTGACGAATACCAGGCATTCATCGCTAACCTGTCTAAACAGCACTCGCTTTTATGGATTGTGGCTATTCATACCGGTCTGAGGCACGGTGAACTGTGCGCTCTCGCATGGGAAGATGTTGACCTGTTAAATGGAGAGATTCATGTCTCACGGAACCTGACCCGGAAAGGCTTATTCGTACCGCCTAAGACGGATGCCGGGATCAGGACAATTACCCTGCTCCAGCCAGCTCTGGATGCACTGAAAAAACAGTTCGAGCTTACTGGCCATCTTCCGCAGCACGAGATCATCTATCATCATCGTGAGCATGGTAAAACTGAAATGCAGGTTATCAGGCCAGTATTCGTTCCATCGAGTCGATCGACAAGAAAGGTCGGGTACTATTCGAAAAATTCTATATCCTATGGATGGAAGAATGGCTTACGTCGTGCTGGCGTTCGTAACCGGCATCCGTACCAGTCCAGACACACTTACGCATGCTGGTCGCTTTCTGCTGGGGCAAACCCTTCCTTTATTGCAACTCAGATGGGGCATGAGGATTCAAGGATGGTTTATGAGGTTTACGCGAAGTGGATCGGTGATATGGACAAGGACCAGGTTGCCATTATAAACAAGAGAATTCTTGCCAATATGCCCCCGTTACGCCCCCAAGGCGATTTGAAGTCAAAGAAAATCCTTTGAATTCAGCATGCAACAACATTAAGTAATAAATTTTCATGAATTATTGATCTGGCAAAACCTCCCCTCTGTTTCATTCAGGATATATAGGTTACTCTTTTAATTACAGACTGTGGTGACAGTAGTAAGGAGACCTGTATGGCCAAGTATCAAAACATGCTGGTAGCTATCGATCCGAATCAGGACGATCAGCCGGCATTACGACGTGCTGTGTATTTACATCAACGGATTGGTGGCAAAATCAAAGCGTTTTTGCCGATCTATGACTTCTCGTATGAGATGACCACCCTTCTGTCGCCTGACGAGCGCACCGCTATGCGTCAGGGCGTCATCAGCCAGCGTACCGCGTGGATCCGTGAACAGGCGAAGTATTACCTGGAAGCGGGCGTGCCCATTGATATTAAAGTGGTCTGGCATAACCGACCTTTCGAAGCCATCATCCAGGAAATTGTCGCCGGTGGGCACGACCTGCTGCTGAAGATGGCGCACCAGCACGACAAGCTGGAATCCGTGATCTTCACTCCGACCGACTGGCACTTGCTGCGCAAATGCCCTTGCCCGGTCTGGATGGTGAAAGACCAGCCGTGGCCTGAAGGCGGGAAAGCCGTTGTGGCGGTAAACCTCGCGAGCGAAGAGGATTACCACAATTCGCTGAACGAGAAGCTGGTGAAGGAGACCATCCAGCTTGCCGATCAGGTGAATCATACCGAAGTGCATCTGGTTGGCGCCTATCCGGTCACCCCGATTAACATTGCCATTGAGCTCCCTGAATTTGACCCGAGCGTGTACAACGACGCGATCCGCGGTCAGCACCTGCTGGCCATGAAAGCGCTGCGCCAGAAATTCAGCATCGATGAGAAAATGACCCACGTGGAAAAAGGGCTGCCTGAAGAGGTGATCCCGGACCTGGCGGAACACCTGCAGGCGGGGATTGTGGTGCTGGGCACCATTGGCCGGACCGGTATTTCTGCCGCGTTCCTCGGCAATACCGCCGAACAGGTGATCGACCATCTGCGCTGCGACCTGCTGGTCATTAAGCCGGATGAGTATCAGACGCCGGTTGAGCTGGACGATCCTGAAGACGATTAACGCCTGACGCCAGGCGGCGCAGGCTTGCCGGGCCAACAAAACCGTAGGCCGGGTAAGCGTCAGCGCCAACCGGCAATAAAAAAACCGCCGAATTCGGCGGTTTTTTCGTTTCAACGCAACTTACAGTGATTTCAGAATCGCATCCACGCTGGCTTTGGCATCGCCAAACAGCATGTGGGTGTTCTCTTTGAAGAACAGCGGGTTCTGAACCCCGGCATAGCCGGTATTCATGGAGCGTTTAAACACAATCACGTTCTGCGCCTTCCACACTTCCAGAACAGGCATACCGGCGATTGGGCTACCCGGATCGTCCTGTGCAGCAGGGTTAACGGTATCGTTAGCACCAATGACCAGCACGGTGTCGGTGTCGGCGAAATCATCGTTGATCTCATCCATTTCCAGCACGATGTCGTAAGGCACTTTCGCTTCCGCCAGCAGCACGTTCATGTGGCCAGGCAGACGCCCTGCCACCGGGTGAATACCAAAGCGAACCTTGATGCCCCGCGCGCGCAGCTTCTCGGTGATTTCCGCCACCGGATACTGCGCCTGCGCCACCGCCATGCCGTAGCCCGGAGTGATGATCACGGAGTGCGAGTTTTTCAGCATGTCTGCGGTATCTTCCGCAGAAATTTCGCGGTGCTCACCCACTTCTTCATCCGCACTGGAAGAAGACCCATCGGTCCCGAAACCACCGGCGATGACGCTGATGAACGAGCGGTTCATCGCCTTACACATGATGTAAGACAGGATCGCACCGGAAGAACCCACCAGCGCACCGGTGACGATCAGCAGGTCGTTGCTCAGCATAAAGCCTGCCGCCGCTGCCGCCCAACCGGAGTAGGAGTTCAGCATCGAGACAACCACCGGCATATCCGCACCGCCGATGGACGCCACCAGGTGCCAGCCAAACGCCAGCGCGATGATGGTCATCACCAGCAACGCCAGTACCTGCAGGCCGACGCTTTCGGTACGCACGAAGACCACCAGCAATACAAACGACACCACCAGCGCCGCCAGATTCAGCTTATGACGGTTTGGCAGCATCAGCGGTTTAGAGGAGATCTTCCCGCGCAGCTTGCCGAACGCCACAATGGAGCCGGTGAAGGTCACCGCACCGATGAAGATACCGAGGAACACTTCCGTCAGGTGGATGTTCACCAGAATCGGTTCCAGACCCGGTTCGTGATACAGGTAGCTGTTGAAGCCCACCAGCACTGCAGCCAGACCCACGAAGCTGTGCAGAATGGCAACCAGCTCCGGCATCTCGGTCATTTCAACGCGTTTTGCCAGGCGAATACCAATCGCGCCGCCGATGATCATCGCCACCAGGATCCACGCCACGTTGCCGGTATCCGGCCCGAAGATGGTGGCAATCAGCGCAATCGCCATCCCGGCGATACCAAAGTTATTCCCCTGCTGAGACGTTTCGTGTTTGGAAAGCCCCGCCAGACTGAAAATAAACAGGATTGCAGCAACAATGTATGCAGCTGTCACTAATCCTCCAGACATATGCTACCCCTTAGCCTTTACGAAACATTTTCAGCATGCGCTGAGTCACGGTGAAACCACCGAAAATATTGATACTGGCGATCAGCACCGCGATAAAGCTCAGGAAGCTGATCCAGCCGCCGTGACCAATCTGCAGTAACGCCCCCACCACGATGATCCCGGAGATGGCGTTGGTTACCGACATCAGCGGCGTATGCAGCGCATGGGAGACGTTCCACACCACGTAGTAGCCTACGACGCAGGAGAGCGCGAAGACGGTAAAGTGGCCGAGGAACTCTTTTGGCGCGACGTCAGCCAGCCAGCCGAACAGAATAATCACCAGCGCCATGATCGCGTATTTGCGCCACGGAGAAGCCGGTTTGGCGGGTTCTTTTGGCTCAGGCGCCGCTTTCGTTGCCGCCTGAGGCTGAGCAGAAACCTGAATAGGCGGCGCAGGCCAGGTAATTTCACCTTCACGGACCACCGTGACGCCGCGCACCACCACATCGTCGAAATCAACGGTGACGTTGCCGTCTTTCTCTTTGCAGAGCAGCTTCAGCAGGTTGACCAGGTTAGTGCCGTAGAGCTGAGAAGACTGCGTTGGCAGGCGGCCCGGCAGATCGGTATAGCCGATCACCTTCACGCCGTTAGCGGTCGTGGTTACCTGATTTGGAACGGTATATTCACAGTTACCGCCGTTTTGGGCGGCCAGGTCGACAATCACGCTGCCCGGCTTCATGGAGTCAACCATCTCACGGGTAATCAGCTTCGGCGCCGGTTTACCCGGGATAAGCGCGGTGGTGACAATAATGTCGACATCTTTCGCCTGGGCGGCGAAGAGTTCCATTTCGGCTTTGATAAAGGCTTCGGACATTACCTTCGCGTAACCATCGCCGCTGCCTGCTTCTTCCTTGAAGTCCAGCTCAAGGAATTCGGCGCCCATACTCTGGACCTGTTCTTTTACTTCAGGACGGGTATCAAAGGCGCGTACGATAGCGCCCAGGCTGTTTGCCGCACCGATTGCGGCAAGGCCCGCCACGCCTGCGCCAATCACCATCACTTTCGCCGGAGGGACTTTACCCGCGGCGGTGATTTGACCGGTAAAGAAGCGACCAAACTCGTGGGCCGCTTCAACAATGGCGCGGTAGCCGGCAATGTTTGCCATGGAGCTTAAGGCATCCAGCGACTGCGCGCGCGAAATGCGCGGCACGGAGTCCATTGCCATCACGGTCACGCCACGGGCCGCCAGCTTCTCCATTAGCTCCGGGTTTTGCGCAGGCCAGATGAAGCTCACCAGGGTCGTTCCCGGATTCAGCAGCGCAATCTCACTCTCTTCCGGTGCGTTGACCTTCAGAATCACCGGCGACTGCCAGACGTCAGCACCGTCGACCACTTCCGCGCCAGCCTGGATAAAAGCCTCGTCATCGAAACTCGCCAGTTTGCCCGCGCCGCTTTCAACCGCGACCGTAAAACCCAGTTTAAGCAGTTGCTCCACCGTTTTCGGTGTTGCCGCTACGCGGGTCTCATTGGCTAACCGTTCTTTTGGTACCCCAATACGCATAGTTTTCCCTTCCATCGGTTTTTGATGATGGTTTATCGATAAATGCCCGCGGTTTGTATCAATTTTCGCCATCGCGCGAGCGACGAGAGATGATTAACCCCGGAAAATAAAACAGTAACAAACTGTCTATAACCTACTGAAAATAGCGCCCGTGATCTACCGCCAGAAAACACTATTTCTTACTTTATCTGTGAAAAATAAGCGATCGGCGTCACTGACAGTGATATTTACCTTAAATTCACTGCCAGAACCGATAAATCGCGCAAGCGAAACGGTAAAAACATGATATAGCGCCATAACAGAACAACTTGTTAACATTAAATTAACTTGTAAAAGTCATATGCTTTATCAGTTTTACTTGTCAAACGCGTGTTTTTTCAACATATCACTAAATGTTATCGAATTCGGTGATTCAGTAAGCACAGGCAGTGAAAAATGGCGCAGACAGCGACGGGTTTTAAATGCAATAATCGGGACCGTCTCAAATTAACAACAATACCAGTACATGGTTTGCGCAAGGCGAAGGATCATTTTTATGAAGCTTAAGAACACACTCCTGGCGTCCGCACTTCTTTCCGCGACCGCCCTGTCTGCGAATGCCGCAACAGAGTTAACGCCGGAGCAAGCGGCAGCGTTAAAACCTTTTGACCATACGGTCATTGTGGGTCGTTATAATTCTATTGGCGACGCCGTCGCCGCTGCATCAAAAGCCGCTGATAAAAACGGGGCGGCCTCGTTTTATGTCGTTGACCAGTCCGATTACGGCAACAGCGGTAACCTGCGCGTGACCATCGCGCTGTTCAAAGACAATGCGCCAAAAGCTGACGCACCGAAAAACCGCGTGATCAACGGTGTTGTTGAACTGCCGAAAGATCAGGCGATTGAGCTGGAACCTTACGACACCGTCACCGTTCAGGGCTTCTATCGCAGCCAGCCTGAAGTGAACGATGCCATCACCAAAGCCGCGAAAGAGAAAGGGGCCTACTCTTTCTTCATCGTGCGTCAGGTCGATGCTAACCAGGGTGGCAACCAGCGTATTACCGCGTTCATCTATAAAAAAGATGCGAAAAAACGTGTTCTGCAGAGCCCGGATGCTATCCCGGCGAATTCAGAAGCAGGTCGCGCGGCGATAGCGAAAGGCGGCGAAGCAGCGAAGAAAGTTGAAATTCCAGGCGTAGCAACGACGGCTGCCCCAAGCGCTGAAGTGGGCCGTTTCTTCGAAACGCAGTCCACGAAAGGTGGTCGTTACTCCGTTACGCTGCCTGACGGTACCAAAATTGAAGAGCTGAACAACGCCACTGCAGCGCAGATGGTGCCGTTCGACAGCATCAAGTTTACCGGCAACTACGGCAACATGACGGAAGTCTCTTACCAGGTCGCGAAGCGTGCGGCGAAGAAAGGGGCGAAGTACTACCACATCACCCGCCAGTGGCAGGAACGTGGTAACAACGTGACCATCAGCGCCGATCTGTACAAGTAACAACATCGTTGACGAAAGGCGGCGCAATGCCGCCTTTTTTTGTTACTTTTTTTGAATTTCTGCCTCACGTCATTGCATGCATTCGTTACACTCCGTAAAATCCCGCGCCTTAGTGTGATCCACCATTTTTATGCGCCTGAGCGAAATAATTATTCTGGATTTTGACCTTTCATAACAGGAAGCCAATGGAAAAGAAACTTGGCCTGAGTGCTCTGACTGCACTCGTTTTAAGCTCAATGCTGGGTGCAGGCGTATTCAGTTTGCCGCAAAATATGGCGGCCGTTGCCAGCCCTTCCGCGCTCATCATTGGCTGGGGCATTACGGGTGTCGGCATACTGCTGCTGGCCTTCGCGATGCTGCTGCTCACCCGCATTCGCCCGGATCTGGACGGCGGCATTTTCACCTATGCGCGTGAAGGTTTCGGCGAGCTGATTGGCTTCTGTTCCGCGTGGGGATACTGGCTGTGTGCCGTTATCGCCAACGTCTCTTATCTTGTGATCGTCTTCTCAGCGCTCAGTTTCTTTACCGATACGCCTGAGCTGCGCCTCTTTGGCGACGGGAATACCTGGCAGTCTATTGTGGGCGCCTCGGTGTTGCTGTGGTTCGTCCACTGGCTGGTGTTACGTGGCGTACAAACGGCCGCCAGCATCAACCTGGTGGCGACGCTGGCGAAACTGGTTCCGCTCGGCCTGTTTATCGTTCTGGCCTTTATTGCGTTCCGTATGGACATCTTTAAGCTCGATTTCACCGGTATCGCGCTGGGCGTGCCCGTCTGGGAGCAGGTGAAAAACACGATGCTGATTACCCTGTGGGTGTTCATCGGTGTTGAAGGCGCGGTCGTGGTTTCTGCCCGGGCCAGGAATAAACGCGATGTGGGCCGCGCCACGCTGCTGGCCGTTCTGGCCGCGCTGGGGGTCTATCTGCTGGTCACGCTGCTGTCGCTGGGCGTGGTGGCGCGTCCTGAGCTGGCTGAAATGCGTAACCCGTCAATGGCGGGCCTGATGGTGAAAATGCTCGGCTCCTGGGGCGACGTGGTGATTGCCGCAGGGCTGATCGTCTCCGTCTGCGGCGCTTACCTGAGCTGGACCATCATGGCGGCTGAAGTGCCGTTCCTGGCCGCGACGCACAAGGCGTTTCCACGTCTGTTCGCCCGTCAAAACCAAAACAGCGCGCCGTCGGCATCGCTCTGGCTGACCAACATCAGCGTTCAGGTCTGTCTGGTGCTGATCTGGCTCACAGGTTCAGACTATAACACCCTGCTGACCATCGCCTCGGAGATGATTCTGGTACCCTATTTCCTAGTGGGTGCGTATCTGTTAAAAATTGCCACACGCCCGGCGCATTATGTCGTGGGTGTCGGAGCCTGTATTTACGGCCTGTGGTTGTTGTATGCTTCCGGGCCTATGCATCTGCTGCTGTCGGTAGTGCTGTACGCACCGGGTCTGCTGGTGTTTATCTACGCCCGCCGCACGCATCAGCTGGAGAACGCGCTGAAGCGCCGTGAGATGGCCTTAATTGGATTGTTACTGGTTGCTGCCCTACCGGCAACCTGGATGTTAATGGGATAGCATCGCCTTTCCCATTGTTGAACTGTAAAGGAGAATACGATGGGAAATGCACCGCTTCGCCCAATACTGATTACCGGTGGAGGCCGCCGTATCGGCCTCGCCCTCGCCCATCACTTTCTCAACCTTCGCCATCCGGTCATTGTCAGCTACCGTACGGAATACCCGTCGATTGAAGGGTTACGCAAAGCCGGGGCGGTCTGCATTCAGGCTGATTTTTCGACCGATGAAGGCATTCTGGCTTTCGCGGAAAAGGTAAAAGCCACCACGACGGGACTGCGCGCCGTGATCCATAACGCCAGCGCATGGCGAGCCGAAAAACCCGGTACGTCACTCAGCGAAACGCTCTCTGCCATGCTGCAGATCCACGTCAATGCGCCTTATCTGCTTAACCACGCTCTGCAGGATCTGCTACGCGGCCATGGGCACGCGGCCGGCGATATTATTCACTTCACCGATTATGTGGTGGAGCGCGGCAGCGACAAGCACATCGCCTACGCGGCCAGTAAAGCCGCACTGGATAATATGACGCGCTCGTTTGCCCGCAAGCTCGCGCCCGAGGTGAAGGTAAACGCCATCGCCCCGGCGATGATTTTGTTTAACGAAAACGATGATGCGGAGTATCGCCAGCAGGCGCTGAATAAGTCGCTCATGAAAATCGCGCCGGGCGAGAAAGAGGTGATCGACCTCGTGGATTACCTGCTCACCAGCTGCTACGTGACGGGCAGAACCTTTGCCGTGGACGGCGGGCGCCCGCTGCGCTAGTGAAAGCGGCTCCAGAAGAAAATTAACACCCAGGCGCTGAGTCCCCAGCAGACCACCGCCCCGCTCAGCGCCAGGGGAAGACGCAGAAAACCGGTGAAATACCACAGCGAAAGCAGGTAGAGAAAATACGGAATGATAGACCACATGCCAAACACGATGGTCGTGCGTAACGCTTCCGTACCCCGCTCAGAAGCCACGATATAGTGGGCAATTAGCGCAAAGGTCGGGAACAGCGGGATTAGCCCGGCAATGTAGTAGTTTTTCGTTTTTGCCAGAATGCCAATCAGTAACACCACCAGCGCGCCCAGTGCGGCTTTGATCACCAGCCCCATATTTTTCCCTGGAATAATCAAATAACAATAAGAGCCAGAATAACGGAACCGGCGTTAATTTTGAAAGATTAATGGAAGGTTAAGGTTCCGCGGTGTATGTTGGCTTTTTTCACGAAAACAGACGCTGTATGAATAAGATTGTTTATGTTGAAGACGAACCCGAGGTCGGGCAACTGATCGCCGCCTATCTGGGTAAACATGATATGGACGTCATTGTTGAACCTCGCGGCGATCGTGCCGAAGAGGTGGTCGTCCGTGAAAACCCGGATCTGGTACTGCTGGATATTATGTTGCCAGGCAAAGACGGCATGACGCTCTGCCGTGACCTGCGCGCCCGGTGGGAGGGCCCTATCGTCCTGCTCACCTCACTGGACAGCGATATGAACCACATTTTGTCGCTGGAGATGGGCGCCAATGACTACATTCTGAAAACCACACCGCCTGCCGTCCTGCTTGCCCGCCTGCGCCTGCATTTGCGCCAGCACGCCAGCATCGAACGCGAAGCGCCCGCGCCGTCTCTGACGCCGCACAAAGCGATGCGCTTCGGTACGCTGTCTATTGACCCCATTAACCGCCAGGTGCTGCTCTCCGGCGAGCTTATCGCCCTCTCCACCGCAGACTTTGACCTGCTGTGGGAGCTGGCAACGCACGCCGGGCAAATCATGGACCGCGACGCGCTGCTGAAAAACCTGCGTGGCGTGAGCTATGACGGAATGGACCGCAGCGTTGACGTGGCGATTTCGCGTCTGCGCAAAAAGCTGCAGGATAACGCTACCGAGCCCTACCGCATTAAAACCGTGCGTAACAAGGGTTATCTGTTTGCCCCGCACGCCTGGGAAACCTGATTCCGTTACCTGGCTAGCATAACGTGCGCGAAATGAAGGTATTACGCAGCAATGCCCTCTCTTTCGCGCGTTTATTTTTACGTTTGCGCAACAATTAACTTGCTAAGCACGCGAACTATCCCATAATTAAATCTTCATCCATTCTTTCTACAGCCAGCACTGCCCCGGCGACATGCAGACTCTTTTTTCACCGTGAAGCTCTCACGATACCTCTCCCATAAAATCTTGAAATGAGGATTTAAGCCCATGAAATATGTATAGCTACAGTCAGGTAGAAGCCATCAAAACCAATCTGGAATGGATTGCTAATCAGGCCGCGCTTAACCATCCTTCTCCCTCGCGCCCCGATCAAAAAGCGCTCTTTGATATCCTTGAGCTCATCCAGACTTACGAAATACTTCTGGATTTAATTAACGAATTCGGTACCGATGTGATTGATATGCACATTGCGGAAGGACTGGCCGTAACGGAAACACTCATCGCCAAGGTAAAAAACAGCGCGACTGCCATGTAACGCGCTCCACAGACATGAAAAACATGAAGGGTATCCTGCGTTGCCGATTCGCTTCGATGACACGGAAATATCAGTGGATTAGAGTAAGCTTTGCTACTCTGTTGAACTGAAACAGTTTGCATTGTTAAGGCTCCTGTTTAGGTAAACCGTCTGTGGGATTTGGATAGAGGTCAGCAGGGCGTAATTCGTGAGGAGTTACTCCTGTCATTGTGAAAATTGGAAAGATGTAACTTGGCGGGACCATCCCTTGGTCACGATTCTTCCAATGACTTACAGACATACTTGTTACTCCAAGCGCGATGCTGAGATTTCTGGCTGAGCCTGTGGCTTTAATCGCTAGGCATCTCGGTTGCCTGGCTTCTCGGTGAAGATGTAGGGGAAAAGATGGCATTAAACCTGATGAGCAGCGCCTACTAGAGCACTATCGCCAATTACCAGAAGAGGAGAAGCAAAACATGCTTCGAATCTTCGCGCTTCGCCTGAAAGGATTGGACAAGTTATATGAGAAATACATGAAAGGTAGAATCAAGAGTACAGATGAATAGTTGGGATTGTTTACTAAGTTAAGCAAATGCATGCCTTCGCAGCCGGGTTTTATTGGATCCAGCCGTCATTTCATAATTTTCACAATAGAACGAAATCACCACTTATCATATAATGAGATAAACATTCAACCGCTAAAGGAAAATATAGTGGCTAAGGTAATATCTCTTTTTAACCATAAAGGTGGTGTAAGCAAAACAACAACTGTTTTCCATCTCGGATGGAAGCTAGCTGCTCTTGGACAAAGAGTACTGATCATCGATGCAGATCCTCAATGCAACTTAACTGGGCTGACGTTAGGTTTGGATGATTATGAATCCCTGGTTCAATTCTATGACAGCAAGCAAAATACAGATCTTTTCAATAGTCTTGCGCCAGAGTTTTCTTTAGAAAGCACACCACACACGCCAGTTGGCAATACTCCTATTACAGGGACTAATAATCCTAACTTATTCATTTTAGCCGGAAACATAAGGTTTTCTGAACTTGATACACAAATCGCGACAGCGATGACAAGTAGCAATACACTCCCAGTATTGAGAAAATTCGTAGGTGCTTTCAATAAGTTAGTCAGGAAAATCGCTGACGAGCATAGTATCGATATTGTTCTAGTCGACATGAGCCCCAGTGTGTCGTCAACCAATCAGTGTATTTTGATGAGTTCTGATTACTTTATCATACCTATTTCTCCTGATTTTTATTGCTATCAGGCTATAGATTCGCTAAGTAATGTACTACCTAAGTGGGCCAATGAGATTTCCCCCTTCAAGGTTGGAGGGGATCATCCACTGCCAAAAGCCAATCCCAAAATGCTTGGCTTTATAACTCAAAACTACAGAATCTATACCACTAGCAGCAGCTCTTCTGACGGAGATGATGCGGAGCAACCCAAGCAGATGTCAAAAGCTTATAGCGACTGGCTCGAACGCATCAAAACTGTTGCTAATAAAAAACTAATTCCTGCATTGAGTGCGTCAGAAATGGTTATTTCGGATGCAATTTTTACAGAAGCGGTTACGCACGACGCCCCATTCCATCTAGCAGGTGTACAGAACTTTAGCGGTTTGGTACCCGTTTCTCAAAGTTTGTCTAAACCGATTTTCGAGCTCACTAAAGAAGATGGGAACTGGACTGGTGCACGATGGATGTGGGAAAAAAATGGTAAGGAAAATGGAATAAAAGTGAATATTGAGGAAGCTAATAGGGTTTATCATAACTTGGCTCAATCTGTACTTACCATGATCAAATTAGACCAATAACATATACAAACCCGGCTCCGAAGCCGGGTTTTTTAACCACTGTCGTACTAGCTCGCTTGCCGTCATCTTCCTCCAACCCACCTTCTTCAGCCTGTCTAAGTAATTTTTCCATCACTGGGCTAACGACCTAAAAAAGCACCACATACAAACCCTAGGTTTACACCAATAACAAATCCAAAATTGATATAAACATAAATCAGTGATTTAAGCCAATTCACCAAGACGCACTACGTTCCACCAAGGCATGGAGCCCACGAAGTAGCTGCCGACGGCATAAGAATATGGGACATTACAGTAAAGCGTTCGGGCATTCGCCGCAGACGCCCCTATCAGTTGCGTCATACATATGCGTGCTGGATGTTGTCGGCGGGTGCTAATCCTGCTTTTATAGCGAATCAGATGGGACATGAGAATGCAGAGATGGTCTTCCATGCATACTCTGCGTGGATAAATGCTCTCGATAACGATCAGGTATCATTTTTGAATCAGCGCTTTGGCGGATATGCAAATGCCCCTTTAGTGCCCCTGAAGGTAAAAACAGAGTAGTTAATTACTTGATTTCCTTTTTTATTGAATGAAAAATTTGTTTATCCCTTAACTTGACAGCGATTCATCAGCACCCACTTCAACCGCTTGTTTCTTTAAGGCTTCGATCTGCTGTTCCATTTCGCGGGCCCGTACCCGGGTGGCTTAGAGCACTTCAAAAAGAATGTGGTGTACATCATCTTTTGCCAACACTTAGGCCTGCTTCCAAGCCCGGCGTCGGCCCTGCAACAGCAGAGACCGCGGCAGGAAGAGTACCTGTCGCAGATGTTTTTTTGCTGCTGAGAAGTATCGCCCGCCTGGATGCATCTGGTTGAAGTGCTGCTGGTACGAGTGCAGCGACAACGGGCACATCTACGACCTCGACATCCTCTCCGTTTTCAATCAGCGCCAGGTTTGCTTCAAATTCTTGAAAGAACATGTTATCTGTAAATTCAGCGTCGCTCATTTCTCATACCCCTGTATCGTTCAGCTCACGAAAGTACATACTAAAAAGCCCCCCTAGAATGGGACGATTCTGCGGCGTGCACTCAAAGAAAAACCCGTCTATCGGGCAAAACGCAAAAACCCGCACAAGGCGGGTAAAATAAGCATTACGGCTATAATTTGAATTTTCGTCTTACGATTGTCGAAAGTAAAACTCTTTACAAGTTCTCATCTTCCATTGCCGAAGGAATAACATACTTGGCTTTAATATATTTGGATGCTGATTCAATTTCTGGAAACAAACTTCTGGAATTTATATTTAGCTTATCTAATTCTTCTAATATTTTTGGCTTACTGGCACCAGGTATGAGGATTTGATTGATTTTTAATCCATTTGAGCTTTGAGGTGAATCGTATTTTAATAGTCCGGCCGTCATGAAAGCGCCGGATTGAGCTATGACACGCCTATTGTTTTTTGTAGGATAAACAAAAAAGTATCTAAACAAATCTGATCGTCTAACTTCATTGGTGAAATAAGGTTTTTCGCCTTTAACGAACCCTAACAATCGTTTAATTTCATCAAGCTTTCTAAAGCTAGCAACTGCGAAGTTTTGTTTTTCTTTAAGCGCTTTTTTTTCCTCATCAGACAAGCGTGTAAGGTTACTAATCAGACTAATTGTATCGCTGTCGGAGAATTTAACCCGCGAAGACTTAAAGCTTATTATATAAACCTTACCATCTGCTAACTCTTCCTTTCCCCCTTTAAATTCGCAGCAAGCAAAATATAGTGCCACCAGCGGATTTAATGATACATCCACCAATCTTGTGGGTAATCCGTAATGCTGCGCCCTTACTAATTTGTCAAACATGAATCTGTCATTGTTAAATTCGTTTGGAGCTTCCAGCATTAACTCTCTAAATATTTCATTCTCAGCATTATCTTTATACCCTCTGGATATTGAAGGTTGAAGCAACCAATCTGACTTTGATTGCCCACGATAACAAGTTACTGCAAAACCTTCTTTTTCATCGTCATCTATACTTTTATAATTATCATTATCATTCATCAACTTGTTCTGATCAAAAATCAACCGCAAATAACCATTAACACTGTTGATTTTATTTAAGGACGTGTCTTTAGTAGTAACCATATCTATGAGTCGCCTTGGCAGTTCCATTGTTGTGATCACGAAATACAATTTGCCGAGAATGAATAAATTTGCCCACCCGGCCAATGTGAACTTTCAAAGTATTGCATTTTCAGCGACTTAGCAAGAGTACTATCATTTACTGCATCTATTGGCCCTTCGCAGTAAGCTGTTGCTGATTTATCTTCATCTGTTGCATGATTTCCCCAGTCTGTGCCATGGTCAGCCCGTCGCTATATTCCTGTCCGTATGCAGATGCCTAGGGTTTGTTGGCGCTGGCTTGCTTGCGGTAACCGCTTCTTTGTTCTAATTGTCCGCAACCCTGCGTTTATTGCGAGCCAATTGGGCCACATGAATGCAGAAATGACATATACAGTGTACTCTGCGTAGATAAATGCTCTCGATTGCGATCAGGTATCATTTTTGAATCAGCGCTTTGGCGGATATGCAAATGCCCCTATAGTGCCCCTGAAGGTAAAAACAAAGTAGTTAATTACTTGATTTCCTGGTGATATTTAATGAAAAAGCTGTTTGTGCAGTTTTATCTTTTGCTGTTTGTCTGTTTCCTGGTCATGACCATGCTGGTCGGGCTGGTCTATAAATTCACCGCCGAACGTGCGGGCAGGCAGTCGCTGGACGATCTGATGAAAAGCTCGCTCTATCTGATGCGCAGCGAGCTGAGAGAGATCCCGCCGCACGACTGGGCGAAAACCCTCAAAGAGCTGGATCTGAACCTGTCATTCGATTTACGCATCGAGCCGTTAAAAGATTTTGAGCTGGATCCGCCCGCCATGCAGCGTCTGCGCGACGGGGACATCGTCGCGCTGGACGAGAAATACACCTTTATCCAGCGTATTCCGCGCAGCCATTACGTGCTGGCCGTCGGGCCGGTGCCCTATCTCTACTATCTGCACCAGATGCGTCTGCTGGACATGGCGCTGATGGCCTTTATCGCCATTTCGCTCGCGTTTCCGGTCTTTATCTGGATGCGCCCGCACTGGCAGGACATGCTGAAGCTGGAATCCGCCGCGCAGCGTTTTGGCGAAGGGCATTTTACCGAACGCATCCACTTCGACAGCGGTTCCAGTTTTGAACGTCTGGGCGTGGCCTTTAACCAGATGGCCGATAACATCAATGCCCTGATCGCCAGTAAAAAGCAGCTGATCGACGGGATTGCGCACGAGCTGCGCACGCCGCTGGTTCGCCTGCGCTATCGTCTGGAGATGAGCGAGAATCTGACGGAAGCGGAGTCTCAGGCGCTTAACCGCGACATCGGCCAGCTTGAGGCGCTGATTGAGGAACTGCTGACCTACGCGCGCCTCGATCGTCCGCAAAACGAACTGAACCTCAGCACGCCGGACCTGCCTGCCTGGCTGCAAACCCACATCGATGACGTTCAGAGCGTAAACCCGCAGCGCACGCTGTTAACGCGCGTCACGCCGGGTGATTACGGCGCGCTCGATATGCGCCTGATGGAGCGCGTGCTGGACAATCTGATGAACAACGCCATGCGCTACAGCGAAAGCACGCTACAGATTGGGCTGGATTTGCAGGGCAATCAGGCCAGCCTGACGGTGGAGGATGACGGTCCGGGGATTGCCCCGGAAGCGCGAGAAACCGTGTTTGAACCGTTTGTCCGCCTCGACCCCAGCCGCGATCGCGCCACTGGCGGATGCGGCCTGGGGCTGGCGATTGTTTACTCTATCGCGCAGGCGATGGGCGGCACGGTGCATTGCGAAGAGAGCGAGCTCGGCGGCGCGCGCTTCTGCTTTAGCTGGCCGGTATACCATAACATCGCCCTTCCCGTCCCTGCCTGACTTCAACCGCACGCTGGCCTGACCCGGCGTGCTGTGCTATATGATAAGTATGTTGTAACTAACGAGAGTGCTTATGGCGACCTACGATCTCCTCGAACGGCTGAACAGCACGTTTCGGGAAATAGAACACGAGCTCCTGACCCTGACCGAACGTTTGCAGAGCTGCCGTCTGCTGGCCGCGCGCGTCTTTACCCTGCCCGAGGTTGCCAAAGGGGCCGAGCACGACCCGCTGGACACCATCGCGGTTGAACAGCACATCGGCAGCGCCGCCCTTGAGCTGACGCTGAAGCACTATCGCCGCCTGTTTATCCAGCAGCAGTCAGAAAACCGCAGCAGTAAGGCCGCCGTGCGTCTGCCCGGCGTGATCTGCCTGCAAACCGATGCGACAACGCGCGACGCGCTGGAAAGCCAGATTACCCACATCAACACCCTGAAAGCGGCCTTTGAAAAGATCGTTACCGAAGAGTCCGGCCTCGCCCCTGCCGCCCGGTTTGAATGGGTGCACCGTCAGCTTCCGGGGCTGATTACCCTGAACGCCTATCGCACGCTTACGGTACTGCGTCACCCCGCCACGCTGCGCTTCGGCTGGGCGAATAAGCACATCATTAAAAACTTCACCCGGGATGAGATTCTGGCGCAGCTGGAAAAAAGCCTGAAGACGCCGCGCACCGTCGCACCGTGGTCGCGCGAGCAGTGGATTGAGCGCCTGGAGCAGGAGTACCACAGCATCGCCTCGCTGCCGGCGGACGCGCGCCTCAAGATAAAGCGTCCGGTGAAGGTACAGCCTATCGCCCGCGTCTGGTATTCCGGCCAGCAAAAACAGGTTCAGTATGCCTGCCCTACGCCGCTGATTGCGCTCTATGATGCCGATCGGGGGGCCATCGTGCCGGATATTGGTGAGCTTTTGAATTACGATGCGGACAATGTCCAGCACCGTTACAGACCTCAGGCGCAGCCGCTGCAGCTGATTATTCCGCGGCTGCACCTGTACGTGGCGGGATGACTATTTCAGGCTGCCGACCATCGCTTCCGGGCGAACCCAGGCGTCGAACTCCGCCTCCGTGAGATAGCCCAGCGCCAGGGCGGAGGCTTTCAGCGTCAGCCCCTCTTTATGCGCTTTTTTAGCGATCTCGGCGGCCTTGTCGTAGCCGATATGGGTATTCAGCGCCGTCACCAGCATCAGGGATTCATTGAGCAACTGGCTGATACGTTCGCGATTCGGCTCAATCCCTACCGCACAGTGCTCGTTAAAGCTCTCCATCCCGTCCGCCAGCAGACGAATCGATTGCAGAACGTTGTGGATCACCATCGGGCGATAGACGTTCAGCTCGAAGTTGCCGGACGCACCGCCCAGGTTGACGGCTACGTCGTTGCCCAACACCTGACAGCAGAGCATGGTCATGGCTTCGCACTGGGTCGGGTTCACTTTACCCGGCATGATGGAGCTGCCCGGCTCGTTTTCCGGAATGCTGATTTCACCGATGCCGCAGCGCGGACCCGAGGCCAGCCAGCGCACGTCGTTGGCGATTTTCATCAGCGAGGCCGCCAGCCCTTTCAGCGCGCCGTGGGTGTGGACCAGCGCATCGCAGGTCGCCAGCGCTTCGAACTTGTTGGGCGCCGTGACGAACGGCTGCCCGGTGATGTTTGCCAGCTCCTCCGCCACGCGCACCGCGTATTCTGGATGGGTGTTTAACCCGGTCCCGACCGCCGTCCCGCCGAGCGCCAGCTCCGCCAGGTGCGGCAGGCTGTACTCAATATGCTTCAGGTTATGTTCCAGCATCGCCACCCAGCCGGAAATCTCCTGGCCGAGCGTCAGCGGCGTGGCGTCCTGCAGGTGCGTACGGCCAATTTTGACGATGTCGCGGAAGGCCTGCGCTTTCTCGTTGAGCGTGGATTTCAGCACGTTGAGCTGCGGGATAAGCTGCTCGCGGATAGCGATGACCGCCGCCACGTGCATCGCCGTCGGGAAGACGTCGTTGGAACTCTGGCTTTTGTTGACGTCATCGTTCGGATGGACCTTACGCTCCATGCCGCGCACGCCGCCAAGCAGTTCGCTGGCCCGGTTTGCCAGCACTTCATTCATGTTCATGTTGCTCTGGGTGCCGGAACCGGTCTGCCAGATGGCGAGGGGGAATTCATCGGGATGCTTGCCCGCCAGCACTTCGTCGGCGGCGTTGATGATGGCGGTCGCTTTGTCTGCCGTCAGCAGGCCTAAATCCTGGTTCACTTTCGCGGCGGCGCGTTTGGTGAGCGCCAATGCCTGAATCAGCGAGACGGGCATTTTTTCGGTCGAAATACGGAAGTGCTCCAGCGAACGCTGGGTTTGCGCGCCCCATAGCTTGTCGGCCGGGACGTCGATGGCGCCCATCGAATCTTTCTCATGGCGTACCGTGGTCATTACTTTCTCCTTGATAACAAAAGAGGGATTGCTCACATGCTTAAGGGGTAAGTATTGATGACTTCTGAGAAACGATATGGCGCTTTGTGCGCTCTTTTTGGTGTCGGGTTGCGCTGACGCTTACCCGACCTACCAGACTCGTAGGCCGGGTAAGGCGCAGCCGCCACCCGTCAATTTACAGAATTACTTCACGCACGCCGAACACTGGGACGACTGGATCTGCTTGAAGAAGTCGTTTCCTTTGTCATCCACGAGGATAAACGCCGGGAAATCTTCCACTTCAATTTTCCAGATCGCTTCCATACCCAGTTCCGGGTATTCCACGCACTCCAGGCTCTTGATGCTGCCCTGCGCCAGAACCGCAGCCGGGCCGCCGATGCTGCCGAGGTAGAAGCCGCCGTGCTTGTGGCAGGCGTCCGTCACCTGCTGGCTGCGGTTGCCTTTCGCCAGCATGATCATGCTGCCGCCGTTGGCCTGCAGCTGGTCAACGTACGAGTCCATACGCCCTGCCGTGGTTGGGCCTAACGAGCCGGACGCGTAGCCTTCAGGCGTTTTTGCCGGGCCTGCGTAGTAGATCGGATGATCTTTAATGTACTGCGGCAGCCCTTCGCCGTTGTCCAGACGCTCTTTCAGCTTCGCGTGCGCGATGTCGCGGCCCACGATGATCGTGCCGTTCAGCGAGAGACGGGTCGAGACCGGATACTGCGAAAGCTGCGCCAGAATCTCTTTCATCGGACGGTTCAGGTCGACGCGAACCGCTTCCCCCTCGCCCGCTTTGCGCAGCTCTTCCGGGATGTATTTGCCCGGATTGTTTTCCAGTTTTTCGATCCACACGCCTTCGCGGTTGATCTTCGCCTTGATGTTGCGATCCGCGGAGCAGGATACGCCCATCCCGACCGGACAGGAGGCACCGTGACGCGGCAGACGGATCACGCGCACGTCGTGGGCAAAGTATTTGCCGCCAAACTGCGCGCCGAGGCCCAGATTGCGCGCTTCTTCCAGCAGTTCCTGCTCAAGCTGCACGTCGCGGAACGCCTGGCCGTGCTCGTTACCTTCGGTAGGCAGGCCGTCATAATATTTGGTTGAGGCCAGCTTGACGGTTTTCAGCGTGCTTTCAGCCGACGTACCGCCAATCACAAACGCGATATGGTACGGCGGGCACGCCGCGGTGCCGAGGGTGCGCATCTTTTCAACCAGGTAGTTCTTCAGCTTGCCCGGGGTGAGCAGCGCCTTGGTTTCCTGGTAGAGATAGGTTTTGTTGGCCGAACCGCCGCCTTTGGCGATACAGAGGAATTTGTACTCGCCACCGTCGACGCTGTAGAGATCGATCTGTGCCGGCAGGTTGGTGCCGGTGTTGACCTCTTTGTACATATCCAGCGCCGCGTTTTGCGAGTAGCGCAGGTTATCTTCGGTGTACGTGTTGTAGACGCCGTGCGCCAGGGCCGCTTCGTCACCGCCGCCGGTCCAGACGCGCTGGCCTTTTTTACCGACGATGATCGCCGTGCCGGTGTCCTGACAGGTAGGCAGAACACCTTTCGCGGCGATGTCTGAGTTACGCAGGAACTGCAGGGCAACGTATTTATCGTTTTCGCTGGCCTGCGGGTCGCTGAGAATATCGGCAACCTGCTGCTGGTGCGCTGGGCGGAGCATAAACGAGGCGTCGTGGAAAGCGTGCTGCGCCAGCAGCGTCAGCGCCTGCGGATCCACCTTGAGGATCTCTTGTCCTTCAAACTCAGAGACGGAGACGTGATCGCGGGTTAACAGGTAATACTCGGTCCGATCCTTACTGAGGGGGAAAGGATCCTGATAATGGAAGGGTTTATTCGACATTGGTCTCTCACTTACTGCTTCGGTCTGTTTATTCAGGGCAAATGTTCCGCTGCCCGGCTTAAAAGCGAGTCAGCTTATCCTACACAATTTTTTAACAAAAACTGAGACTAGTACGACTTTTTACATCCACAGGTTACTTCCATGAGGTTTATTGCTTTAATACCCGGAGTTAATTCCACAATTGAATCAGGGCTTGATAATGCAAAAACTCATTAACTCAGTGCAAAACTACGCCTGGGGAAGTAAAACTGCGTTAACGGATCTCTACGGTATCGCGAACCCGAACAACCTGCCGATGGCAGAACTGTGGATGGGGGCGCACCCGAAGAGCAGCTCAAAAATTGAAGACGCCAGCGGCCAGGTTCGCAGCCTGCGTGACGTGATTGACGCCGATAAAGCCGCGCTGCTGGGCGACAAGGTTGCTCAGCGCTTCGGCGAACTGCCGTTCCTGTTTAAGGTGCTGTGCGCTGACCAGCCGCTCTCCATCCAGGTTCACCCGAACAAGAAAGCCTCTGAAATCGGCTTTGCGAAAGAGAACGCGGCGGGTATTCCGTTAGACGCCGCCGAGCGTAACTACAAAGATCCTAACCACAAGCCGGAGCTGGTCTTTGCGCTGACCCCGTTCCTGGCGATGAACGCGTTCCGCGAGTTTTCAGAGATCGTTTCTCTGCTGCAACCGGTCGCGGGTGCCCACAAGGCTATCGCCCACTTCCTTGAAAACCCGAACGCGGACGCGCTGAGCCAGCTGTTTGCCAGCCTGCTGAATATGCAGGGTGAAGAGAAATCCCACGCGCTGGCGGTGCTGAAAGCGGCTCTGGGCAGCCAGCAGGGTGAACCGTGGGAGACTATCCGCCTGATCTCCGAATTCTACCCGGACGACAGCGGCCTGTTCTCCCCTCTGCTGCTGAACGTGGTGAAGCTCAACCCGGGCGAAGCGATGTTCCTGTTCGCTGAAACCCCGCACGCCTACCTTCAGGGCGTTGCGCTGGAGGTAATGGCTAACTCCGATAACGTGCTGCGCGCAGGCCTGACGCCGAAATACATCGATATTCCTGAACTGGTTGCCAACGTGAAGTTTGTGGCGAAACCTGCCGCGGAGCTGCTGACTCAGCCGGTGAAAAACGGCGCAGAGCTGGACTTCCCAATTCCGGTTGAGGATTTTGCTTTTTCCCTGCACGACCTGAGCCAGGCCGAAACCGCCATCGCGCAGGAAAGCGCGGCGATTCTGTTCTGCGCCGAGGGCGAAGCGACGCTTCGCAAAGGCGAACAGCGTCTGGTGCTTAAGCCCGGTGAGTCAGCATTCGTTGCAGCCAATGAATCACCGGTCAGCGTAAGCGGCACCGGTCGTCTGGCGCGCGTTTTTAATAAGCTATACCCTAAATAATTCGAGTTGCATGAAGGCGGCGACGCAGCGAATCCCCAGGAGCGTACATAAGTACGTGACTGGGGTGAGCGAGGAAAGCCAACGCACAGGCAACTTGAAGTATGACGGGTATTAGGGACTTACTGATTTTTTTAACAACTCTTGCTAAGCTAGTTGCAGGCTTAATATCTCCAGGCGGTTTTTACCGCCTGGTTTCATTTTAGGGATAGTCGCAATGAAAAAATCGGTCGTAGCGGTTGGAGTGATTGTAGCGTTAGGCGTGGTCTGGACGGGTGCCTCCTGGTTTACCGGGAAACAGCTGGAAGGCCGTCTGGCTGAGATGGTGGCGCAGGCTAACGGAGAGATTAAGCGCAGCGCGCCGGAGGCGGGCCTTGAGCTGAGCTACCAGAATTATCATCGCGGCGTGTTTACCAGCCGTATGCAGCTGGTTGTGAAGCCAGTGGCCGGTGCTGAAAACGGCTGGCTGAAACCGGGCCAGAGCGTGGTGCTGGACGAGGTGGTGAGCCACGGTCCGCTGCCGCTGGCGCAGCTGAAGTCCTTTAACCTGACCCCGTCGATGGCGTCCGTTCATACCGTGCTGGTGAATAACGACGTCACCAAACCGCTGTTTGACCTGGCGAAGAATGAATCGCCTTTCGACATTAATACCCGAATTAGCTATGCCGGCGACACGAGCTCCGATATTGCTCTGAAAGCGCTGAACTACGAGAAAGAGAATGAGAAAGTCGCCTTTAGCGGCGGTCACTTCAAACTCGATGCTGACCGCGACGGAAACGTGTTCTCCCTGACGGGTGAAGCGGAAAGCGGCCTGGTCAATGCCGTGAACGAATATAACCAAAAGGTTCAGCTCACCTTCAACAACCTGAAAGCCGACGGCAACAGTCGAATGACCGATTTCCAGGAGCGTATCGGCGATCAGAAACTCTCTCTCGACAAAGTAGCCATTGCGGTTGAAGGAAAAGAGATGGCCGTGCTGGAAGGCATGGACGTCAACGGCAAATCCGACGTTTCCAAAGACGGTAAAAGCATCAACACCCAGCTGGATTACACGCTGAAGAGCCTGAAGGTGCAGAATCAGGATCTGGGCACCGGCAAGCTGTCGCTGAAGATCGGCAATATCGACGGCCAGGCGTGGCACGAGTTTAGCCAGAAATACAGCAAAGAGAGCCAGGCGCTGCTGACCGATGCCGCACTCCAGCAGAACCCTGAGGTGTATCAGCAGCAGGCGATGGCGGTACTGTTCAACAACCTGCCTGTCCTGCTGAAAGGCGAGCCGGTGATCACCGTTGCGCCGCTGAGCTGGAAAAACAGCAAAGGCGAAACCAGCTTTAACCTGTCGCTGTTCCTGAAAGATCCGGCAACCGCAACGGGTGAACCGCAGACGCTGGCGCAGGAAGTGGATCGCAGCGTGAAGTCGCTCGACAGCAAGCTGACCATCCCGATGGATATGGCGACCGAGTTTATGACCCAGATTGCGAAGCTGGAAGGCTACGGCGATGAAGACGCCGGCAAGCTGGCTAACCAGCAGGTGAAAGGTCTGGCGGCCATGGGCCAGATGTTCCGCATCACTAAAGTGGAAAACAACACGATTTCCACCAGCCTGCAGTACGCCAACGGCCAGGTAACGCTGAACGGCGACAAGATGCCGCTGGAAGACTTTGTCGGCATGTTTGGTATGCCGACGCTGGGGATGCCGGAACCGGCAGCACCGGCGGCACCGGCAGCACCGGCCGAACCGGCGGCACCGCAGCAGTAAACGTCAAAACCCCTCGCATGAGGGGTTTTTTATTGCCCGCTAATTTTTCCATCCAGCCAGGAAATCCAGCAGAAGCGCGTTCACTTTCTCTGGCTGCTCCTCCTGCGGCAGATGGCCGCACTCATCAATACCCTGCGCCCGCAGGTTCTCCGCCATTTCGGCCCAGACGCTTTCCATATCGAAAAGCTTGCCGACCGCATGAAAATCATTACCCCACAGCGACATTACCGGGCAGGTGATTTTCACCTCAGCGTCTGCCATATCCTGCGCCACATCATCTGCGTTGGCGCGATAGTCAGCCATTGCGCCACGCACGGCACCCGGCGCCTGATACGCCCGAACATAGGTGTCAAACGCCTCGCCGCTGATGGTCGAGGGATTGTAGGTCCAGTCCGAGAAAAAGTGGCGCAGCCAGATATGCTCCCGACCCGCAATCAGCGCTTCCGGCAGGTCTGGCACAAGATGAAACAGGAAGAACCAGTACGCACGCGCAATCGACGCATTCAGATCGCGTGCCACAATACGCGTTGGCACGTTATCCATCACCACCAGTCGATCCACCAGCTCAGGGTAATCTTTTGCAAACCGCGTCGCAACGCGTGCGCCGCGATCGTGCCCTACCAGCACCACTTTCTGTAAACCCAGCACACGCATCAGTTCCCGGATGTCCCGCGCCATATTGCGCTTATCATAGCCAGAAGCAGGTTTATCCGTTTCGCCATACCCGCGTAAATCCGGTGCAATCACGCGGTAGTGCCGGGACAGTACGGGTATCTGGTAGCGCCAGGCATAGTTTGTTTCAGGAAAACCATGCAGGAGAATAACCGGTGCGCCTTCACCCTCTTCAACCACAAACTGACGGATACCGTTTGCCATTACGGTGTAACTTTTCATGCTCGTCACCTCACTTTATTTCAGCAGAGGCACGTTGGCCGCACGTTGATAAGGACCGTAATCGACAGGATTCCAGCTATAGCCCTGCTGCCAGGCGGTGATATGACCGATACCGGGGAAAGGCAGATGCGCCGCGGCCATCCACTCACCGTCTTTCGCCAGCGCGTTAAATTCCTGCGCCCGGGATGAGATGGCTTTTTTCGGATCGACATCAAAGCGAATAGACACTTCAGGGTGCGGGAACTGGACGGCAGGAGCATGAATCAAATCCCCAATGAAGTTGATAGCCGTTCCCTGCGACGCGAAGCGATAAACGGTACTGCCAGGCGTATGCCCGATGGCATATGCCGTCTGGACTTCCGGGACAGGCGAAGCTGGCGGGACGAAGGTTTTAAGGTGCCCGGCGGCTTTATACGCAGACAGCGCTTGCCTGGCGATAGCGAAATACTCCCTCGCATTAGCCGGCGCGCTCGCTTCTTTTGCGGGGTCAAGCCAGTAGTCGGCCTCACCCTGCGGTACGTAGACGGTGGCATTGGGGAACAATGCTTTACCCTCTGCATCGCTCAGGCCGCACACGTGGTCAAGATGCAGGTGGGTCAGGAAAATGGTATCAACCTGCTCGGGACGGTACCCTGATGCGTTCATATTGCTGACCAACTGGCCGGCCGTTTCCGCCATGCAGTGGCCCCCCCCGCTGTCAATCATGACCAGGTGTTTACCGGTATTCACCAGAAAGGCGTTAAAGGCGGTAGGCATG
This sequence comes from Enterobacter sp. 302C9, assembly GCF_034106085.1. Classification (NCBI taxonomy): domain Bacteria; kingdom Pseudomonadati; phylum Pseudomonadota; class Gammaproteobacteria; order Enterobacterales; family Enterobacteriaceae; genus Enterobacter; species Enterobacter sp. 302C9. The sequence continues at coordinate 1,078,893 of NZ_JAWNBW010000001.1, read as the reverse complement.
CGTTCGGCATCAACTTTGTGTTGAGCCAGCAGTTCGCGAACCTTGTCGCCTGAGAGCCCGTGTAGTAAGGCAGGCGAAAGATCGTTATAGCCGTCGAACAGCGCCGTTACCTCATATTCCCCGACCGCCAGACGATAATAGCCCGGAATCTGCTGTTTCACCTGTGCCGGGGCATCTGCCCACGATGTGCTTGCCAGGAGCAGGCCGCTGAGCGCCAGAACCGTTTTCAACTTTTTCATCTTCACTCCAGATTGATATTTTTCAGGTTGTGAAGAGACTATGGCAGCATAACGATAAATAATGTAGATATGTACTTTGATAAGTCAGCATAACGAAAATCGATGCAATGAAACTGGAAGATGTTGAAGTGTTTGTCGAAGCCGTCAAGGCGGGTAGTCTGGCGGGAGCCGCGCGTCGGCTCTCTGTGAGCGCCATGGCGGCGTCACGGTCTCTTAATAATCTTGAGGCTGAACTGGGGGTCAGGCTGGTGCACCGCACCACGCGTTCCCTGTCACCCACCAGCGATGGGGCCGTTTTTTTGCCCCATGCGCAGGCGTTGCTGGAAGATAAAAATAACGCGCTTGCCGATCTGTTTCCCGAAGGGACGCACCTTTCCGGACGCCTGCGTATTACCGCCTCAGCGGGGTTTGGCCGTAAGATCGTTGCTCCCATGCTGACCCGGTTCATGCAGCAACATCCCGCCCTGCAGGTCGATTTACTCGCCACCGACGAACAGGTTGATATTGTCGGAAAAGGCATAGACGTGGCGTTACGCATTGCGCCGCTGCGCGATAACCGGCTGGTTGCCCATCGCCTGTGTCACAACCCTCGCGATCTCTGCGCCAGCGCGGCGTATCTTGCCGCGAATGGCTATCCAAAATCGTTTAACGATCTGGCGGCACACAGCTGTCTGACCACGTCAGATACCGTCCACTGGTCATTCGAACAGGGTGAACAGCGCTACAAACAAAAGGTGTCGGGCCGATTCTCCGCGAACTCCGTTGAGGCCATTTTCGAAGCCTGCCTCGGAGGGTTGGGGATCGCCAATTTATCCCGCTGGTACGTAGAGCCGGCGTTCAGTGAGGGTAAACTCGTGCGGATCGTCCTGGAGGACGCTCAGCCGGAATCGCTGGCCGTTTGGGCGGTTTACCCGACCTCCAGGCTGATCCCGGCAAAAGTAAGAAAATTTGTGGAAGCGCTGGAAGCCGAACTGTTGCTCAATCCGCTGACGCAACCCACCTAATATTATTTCACCGTCACCAGCCGCGCCGCCACAATCTGGTGCCCGGCCTGAACGTCCGTGTTGTCGATGCGCTGCATGATCCTGTCCGCCAGCGTGTAGCCCATCTCCCGCGCAGGGGTGGTAGCCCAGACGATCGGCAGATCGTCGAGCGCGTTTTCACCGACGTCGGCGAACGCCCCGAGCGCCACCTGATGGCCGAAGAAGGTTTCCACCCCGCCCTCGCCGCTCTGACGCCCGGCGCGGATCAGGCCAAACCAGGCGCCCATAGCAATCACATCGTTGTAACAAATCACGGCGCTGATCGTCGGACTGCTGCGCAGCAGCGCGCCTATCGCTTCCGCCGCTTTCTTCTGGCTGGATTCACACTCCACGACCCATTCGCTGTGGAACGGCAGGCCGTATTTAATCAGCGTCGCGCAGTAGCCGCCGACCCGCTCGGCGCGGGTCAGGGACGAACTTTTCCCGCCGAGCCACGCAATGCGCTGGTGTCCGCGACGAATAAGATGCTCGGTCAGCATTTGCGCGGCCTGCATGTTATCCGGGCGCAGCGTATCGGCCTCGTCCAGATAGCTGGCGCGCGAAGCAAACACCAGCGGCACGCCTTTTTCGGCGGCGCGCTCGCACAGCTCGCTGCCCACGCCCGACGCCCCGGCGACGATCACCCCGTCAACACCCTGATTCAGCAGCATATCGAGCCGGGAGAGAAGCTGATCGGGCTCGCGACCGCCGTGCAGAAGAAAGACCATCCGCCCCTGCGCTTCAAGCGCTTCGGTTAACCCTGCGGTCAGCTCCGCATAGAAAGGTGACGTCAGGTCGCGGACAATCAGGCCAATCACCCCGCTTTGCCCGCCGCGCAGCGCCGACGCCTGACGGTTACGCACAAAACCCAGCTGCTCAACCGCCTCGTTAACCCGCTGACCGGTCGCAGGAGAGATGCGCCCTTTTCCGCTTAGCACCAGAGAAACGGTGCTGACGGAAACGCCCGCCGCCAGCGCGACATCGTTGATGGTGATTTTTTTCGCTACAGCCATGTGTTGGCGTGACTCCCTGAAATGAGATCGGTAAAACGTTTTATCAATACGTTATCTTTATACTACCAGTCAAAGCCTGAGAATGTGATTTAGCGCGCACTAAACTTTGATAAAACGTTTTATCTTCTCGCAGCATTGAAGCAGGCAAACTGATTTTAACAATAAAGGAGTCGTTTTATGACGGCGAAAGCAGCACAAAAAATATCGCTGTGGGAATTTTTCCAGCAACTGGGTAAAACCTTTATGCTGCCCGTGGCACTCCTCTCGTTCTGCGGGATCATGCTTGGGATCGGCAGCTCGCTGAGCAGTAAAGACGTCATCACGCTGATCCCGTTCCTCGGTACCCCGGTGCTGCAGGCGATCTTCATCTGGATGAGTAAAGTCGGCTCCTTTGCGTTTAGCTTCCTGCCCGTGATGTTCTGTATTGCTATCCCGCTGGGTCTGGCGCGCGAGAACAAAGGCGTCGCGGCGTTTGCCGGCTTTGTGGGCTACGCCGTGATGAACCTGGCGGTTAACTTCTGGCTGACCGCGAAAGGCATTTTGCCGACCACCGACGCCGCCGTACTTAAAGCCAACAACATTCAGAGCGTGATCGGTATCCAGTCTATTGATACCGGGATACTCGGGGCAGTGATCGCAGGGGTCATTATCTGGATGCTGCACGAGCGCTTCCACAATATCCGGCTGCCGGATGCCCTGGCCTTCTTCGGCGGTACCCGCTTTGTGCCGATTGTTACCCTGGTCGTGATGGGTCTGTTCGGTTTAATCATTCCGCTGATCTGGCCGGTCTTTGCGATGGGCATTAACGGTATTGGCCGCATCATCAACGGCGCGGGAGATTTCGGTCCGATGATCTTCGGCACCGGCGAGCGTCTGCTGCTGCCGTTTGGCCTGCAGCATATCCTGGTGGCCCTGATTCGCTTCACCGAAGCGGGCGGCACCATGGAGGTGTGCGGTCACGACGTGAGCGGCGCGCTGACCATCTTCCAGGCGCAGCTGAGCTGCCCGACCACCCACGGCTTCTCGGAAAGCGCCACCCGCTTCCTGTCTCAGGGTAAAATGCCTGCCTTCCTCGGCGGCCTGCCGGGTGCCGCGCTGGCGATGTACCACTGCGCTCGCCCGGAAAACCGTCATAAAATTAAAGGCCTGCTGATTTCCGGCGTGATCGCCTGCGTCGTGGGCGGTACCACCGAGCCAATCGAATTCCTGTTCCTGTTCGTCGCACCGGTGCTGTACCTCATCCACGCGGTGCTGACCGGTCTGGGCTTTACCGTGATGGCGGTGCTGGGCGTGACCATCGGCAACACCGACGGCAACGTGATCGACTTCGTGGTGTTCGGGATCCTGCACGGCCTGTCCACCAAGTGGTACCTGGTGCCGGTCGTGGCGGCTATCTGGTTTGCGGTTTACTACGGCATCTTCCGCTTCGCCATCACCCGCTTTAACCTGAAAACGCCTGGCCGCGATACCGATACGGCGAGCAGCGTTGAACAGGCGGTTGCCGGGACCGTGGGCAAATCCGGCTACAACACACCGGCCATTCTGGCGGCGCTGGGCGGCGCGGATAACATCACCTCGCTCGATAACTGCATCACCCGCCTGCGTCTGTCGGTGGCGGATATGTCAAAAGTGGATACCAACGCCCTGAAAGCCAACCGGGCCATCGGCGTGGTACAGTTAAATCAGCACAATTTGCAGGTGGTTATCGGCCCGCAGGTCCAGTCGGTGAAGGATGAGCTGGCAACCCTGATGCGAACAGTTGAAGCCTGATGCCTCAGCCCCCTCTCTTGAGGGGGTTTTACTTTAAGGACTCACGTCATGTTTGATTTTTCTACCGTCGTGGATCGACACGGCACCTGGTGTACGCAGTGGGACTACGTCGCCGACCGCTTTGGCGCGGCCGATCTGCTGCCCTTCACCATCTCGGATATGGATTTCGCCACCGCGCCCTGCGTTACCGACGCGCTGCATCAGCGCATTAATCACGGCGTGCTGGGCTACAGCCGCTGGAAGAATGATGAGTTTCTCGCCGCCGTCGCGCACTGGTTCCAGCAGCGCTTTAACAGCACGATTGATACGGAAACCGTCGTTTATGGTCCTTCCGTTATCTACATGGTGTCAGAGCTGATTCGTCTCTGGTCACACCCCGGCGATGGCGTAGTGGTTCACACCCCGGCATACGACGCGTTTTACAAAGCTATTGAAGGGAATGCGCGTCATGTGGTGCCCGTGGAGATGGAAAAGCATGCCGCAGGCTGGCAGGGAAATATGGCGGCGCTGGAAGTGGCCCTGGCGAAACCTGAAAACAAAATTTTGCTGCTGTGCAGCCCGCAAAACCCGACCGGCAAGGTCTGGACGCGGGACGAGCTGGCGCAGATGGCTGAACTGTGCGCACGCTATGACGTGGCGGTTATCAGCGATGAAATCCATATGGATATGGTGTGGGGAGAGCATCGCCACACGCCCTGGAACGCGGTGGCGCGCGGTAAATGGGCGCTTCTCACCTCCGGCTCGAAAAGCTTTAATATTCCGGCGCTGACGGGCGCTTACGGCCTGATCGGCGATGAAGCGAGCCGTAACGGTTATCTCAGCGCACTAAAAGGCCGGGACGGACTCTCTTCCCCTTCCGTGCTGGCGCTGACGGCGCATATTGCCGCCTATCAGCAGGGAGCGCCGTGGCTGGATGCCCTGCGGGGGTATCTGGAAGAGAATCTGTTGTATATCGCGCAGGAAGTAAACCGCGCCTTTCCGAAACTGAACTGGCAGCCGCCCGAAGCGACCTACCTGGCCTGGATTGACCTGCGCCCCCTGAACATTGACGATCGGGCGCTGCAAAAAGTGCTGATCGAGCAGCAAAAAGTCGCCATCATGCCGGGATATACCTACGGCAAAGAGGGAAACGGCTTTGTTCGCCTGAACGCCGGCTGTCCGCGCAGCAAGCTTGAACAAGGGGTGCAACGTCTCATTGCCGGGATTAACACGCTCCTGTAATCAATTTGCGCAACGGAATATTCCCTTGCGCAAATAGCTTTTTACCCCGTTTTGTTTTTATAATATGGCGCACTTTAACCAGAAAAGAGTGCGACCATGATTGATACACGCCTGCCTTTAACTGATATTCATCGTCACCTTGACGGTAACATTCGTGCCCAAACCATCCTCGATCTTGGCCGCCAGTTCAATTTAACGCTTCCTGCGCAGACGCTTGAGTCGCTGATCCCTCACGTACAGGTAACCTCCAATGAACCGGACCTGGTCAGCTTCCTGAGCAAACTCGACTGGGGCGTGAAGATGCTGGCCTCGCTGGATGCCTGCCGCCGCGTGGCGTTTGAGAACATTGAAGATGCGGCCCGTAATGGCCTGCATTACGTCGAGCTGCGCTTCTCGCCGGGCTATATGGCGATGACCCACAGCCTGCCCGTTGCAGGCGTGGTGGAAGCCGTGATTGAAGGCGTGCGCGAAGGGTGTAAAACCTTCGACGTTCAGGCCCGTCTGATTGGCATTATGAGCCGTACGTTCGGCGAAGCCGCCTGCCTGCAGGAGCTTGAAGCGCTGCTGGCCCATCGCGATGCCATCACCGCCGTCGATCTGGCCGGTGACGAGCTGGGCTTCCCGGGCAGTCTGTTCCTCTCCCACTTCAACCGCGCGCGCGATGCCGGCTGGCACATTACCGTGCATGCGGGTGAAGCGGCTGGCCCGGAAAGCATCTGGCAGGCCATCCGCGAGCTGGGCGCCGAGCGTATCGGCCACGGCGTGAAGGCGGTAGAAGATCGCGCCCTGATGGATTTCCTGGCGGAGCAGCGTATCGGGATTGAGTCGTGCCTGACGTCTAATATTCAGACCAGCACCGTGGCAACGCTGGCGCATCATCCGCTGAAAACGTTCCTCGAGCACGGCGTGCTGGCCTCGCTGAACACTGACGACCCGGCGGTTCAGGGCGTGGATATCATCCACGAATACAACATCGCCGCACCGCAGGCGGGTCTGAGCCGCGAGCAGATCCGTCAGGCGCAGATCAACGGGCTGGAGATCGCCTTCCTGACGCCTGAAGAGAAGCAGGCGCTTAAAGATAAAGTGGCTCGCGGTTGAGCATTTGCCGGGTAGCGGCTACGCCTTACCCGGCCTACAACAGCCCTTAAAACTTATGCCAGACAGAGCGTGGCGCGATGTTTGGCAGATTCAATACCCAGCTCAATCAGCTCCATAATCTGAATCGCCTGGCTGGCCGGAACCGGATTTTCGCCCGTGCCGTTCAGCGCATCGCGAATGCCCGCATAATAGGCCGGATAGTTGCCCGGGATCGTCAGCAAGGTTTCCTCTACCAGTTCCTCACCTTCCACCCGCGTGACCACGCCGTCCCGCATATCATAGCCCCAGTCTTCCTGCGGCAAACGTTCACCGCTTTTCAGCCGGTCCTCCTGCGGATCGAGGCCAAACTTCACGTAGCTCCCGCGCGTGCCGTGAATGATGTAGCGGGCCGATTCCGCGGCCGCGACCATCGTGCCGTGCAGCACAATCCGCCGCTGCGGGTAGCTGAGCACCGCGTGGAAGTAATCGGTCGTCTGCGCTCCGGGCCGGAGCTGGGCCAGATCGACCGTCATGCTCACCGGCAGACCAAAAAGATTGACGGCCTGATCCAGCAGATGCGGGGCTAAATCGTACCAGATGCCGCTACCCGGACCGGCCTGCTCGCGCCAGCGGTTTCGTACCTGCGGACGGAAGCGGTCAAAGTGCGATTCAAAAAAGAGGATCTCCCCTAGCGTGCCTTCACTGAGAAGCCTTTTTACCGTCAGAAAGTCGCTGTCCCAGCGGCGGTTATGGAATACCGACAGCAGCCTGCCCAGACTTTTTGCCAGCGCATCCAGCTCGCGAGCCTGAGACAACGTGACGGTAAAGGGCTTATCGACCACCACGTGCTTACCGGCTTCAAGCGCGGCCTTTGCCAGCGGGAAGTGGGTGTCGTTCGGGGTGGGGATAACGATTAAATCAATATTCGGATCGTTGAAAAGGTGTTTTGGCTCAGAGACAACCGGCACGGAAGGCCAGTCGGCATGGACTTTAGCGGCATCGCTGCTGGATACCGCAGCCAGGATCATCCCCGGCGTCCCGGCTATCAGAGGCGCATGAAACGTTTTGCTTGCATACCCGTAGCCGATAAGCCCAACGCGGATATTATCACTCATAGTGCCGTCCTCTTTTATGACGTTCTTATTTCACACTGGCTAGCCTGGCATTACCACAGATTAATAATGTGCCATATGACTTAAAATAGCAGGTTGTAAGGGTTGTTTTTGTTACATAGTATTAACCCACTGATTTTGTTTAAGGGAACCGTTCCCAAAGCGCTTGCCGTCGGGGAAACGTCGCTGTAACATTTGCGACCTGTATTTATGGATAAAGTACAACTACGAATCATGACGTCAATTATTAATCGAATCATTGAATTAGCGGGATGGATTGTCCTTGGGGTTTCGGTCATTTTGCTGGGCGTTGCCAGCCATATCGATAACTACCAGCCGCCGGAGCCTGTCACAGTCGCCCAACCTAAGTAACCGGTTACTGCAATAAAGAGTGACATAATATGTCAGTTACTTATTGCCAGCCCTGGTGAACACGGTTAACCTTCTCTTCCAGGCATCGTCTGATGCCTGAATTTCAGCAAAGAAAACTCCTAATTTCGTCGCGTTACCTGAGTGGGCTGTTTACGTCTTTATTAATCCGTTTATTATTCGAACGAATTACCTTAACTGGTATTACTCACTTTTATATGGAAACTTATTAATATGACAGTTCAGGACTATTTATTAAAATTTCGCAAGATCAATTCGCTTGAGAGCCTGGAAAAACTGTTTGACCATCTGAACTACACCCTGTCGGATAATCAGGACATCATTAATATGTATCGCGCTGCTGACCATCGCCGTGCGGAGCTGGTTTCCGGAGGTCGTTTGTTCAACGTGGGTGAAGTGCCTAAGTCCGTATGGCGTTACGTTTTATAAGAAAGTAGCCATCCGCGCGAAATGTTATATACTCTCCGCCCTGCAAACTGGCTGTACAACATTTCGCGCAGATTATGGGAGAGTTCATGACCGCAACGCCTGGAGAACGCATTGGAGGCTGGTTAATCGCCCCACTGGCATGGCTGCTGGTTGCCTTATTAAGCGCATCACTTGCGCTGCTGCTGTATACCACCGCACTGATTACTCCTCACGCCATCCAGACCCTGATGTCGCAAAGCGTGCTGAGTATTGCGATGTGGTTTGTGTCGTTCGTTTTCGCGATTGGTATGTGGTACTACACCCTGTGGTTGACCATCGCCTTCTTTAAGCGCCGCAAAAGTGTACCTAAACACTACATTATCTGGCTGCTGATTTCGGTTCTGCTGGCGGTTAAAGCCTTTGCTTTTTCGCCCGTATCAGACGCTCTGGCCGTTCGTCAGCTGCTTTTCCCGTTACTGGCGGCCGCGCTGCTGGTTCCCTATTTCAAACGTTCGACGCGGGTAAAAAACACCTTCGTGAACCCGTAATAACCTTACAGATAACCTGTTGTCGCCTGCGTGAGTTTGTCCGATAATAGGCGGCTTTTTTATTTCAGGCTAAATAATGACCGATTACTTACTGCTCTTTGTCGGCACCGTGCTGGTTAACAACTTCGTTCTGGTGAAGTTCCTTGGCCTGTGCCCGTTTATGGGCGTGTCCAAAAAGCTGGAAACGGCGATGGGCATGGGGCTGGCGACAACCTTCGTCATGACGATGGCGTCCATCTGCGCGTGGTTGATTGATACCTGGATCCTCATCCCGCTGGGGTTAATCTATCTTCGTACGCTGGCTTTTATTCTGGTCATTGCGGTTGTTGTGCAATTTACTGAAATGGTGGTGCGTAAAACCAGCCCGGCCCTCTATCGCCTGCTGGGTATCTTCCTGCCGCTGATCACCACCAACTGCGCCGTTCTCGGCGTTGCGCTGCTGAACATCAACCTTGGCCATAACTTTATGCAGTCGGCGCTGTACGGTTTTTCCGCCGCCGTCGGTTTCTCATTTGTTATGGTCCTGTTCGCGTCGATTCGCGAGCGTCTGGCGGCAGCGGATATCCCTGCGCCCTTCCGCGGTAACGCGATTGCGCTGGTGACCGCGGGTTTAATGTCTCTGGCCTTTATGGGCTTTAGTGGTCTGGTGAAGTTGTAATGAATGCTATCTGGATTGCCATCGCCTCTATCAGCGTCCTGGGGTTGGTGTTTGGCCTTATCCTGGGTTACGCCTCCCGCCGTTTCGCGGTAGAGGACGATCCTGTTGTTGAGAAAATTGATGAGCTGCTGCCGCAAAGCCAGTGCGGGCAGTGCGGCTACCCGGGCTGCCGTCCCTACGCTGAAGCGGTAGGCATTCAGGGTGAAAAAATTAACCGCTGCGCCCCCGGCGGCGAAGCGGTGATGCTGAAAATCGCGGCCCTGCTTAACGTCGATCCGCAGCCCGTTGATGGCGATGCGGAGGTGCAGGAGCCGGTTCGCGCCCTGGCCGTGATCGACGAAGCCAACTGCATCGGCTGCACCAAATGTATTCAGGCCTGCCCGGTTGACGCCATTGTCGGCGCCACCCGCGCCATGCACACCGTCGTGGCGGACCTCTGCACCGGCTGTAACCTCTGCGTGGCTCCCTGCCCGACGCAATGTATCGAGCTGCGCCCGGTTGAAACGACTACCGAAAGCTGGAAGTGGGATCTTCAAACCATTCCGGTTCGCATCATTCCTGTGGAACAACATGCTTAAGTTATTTTCTGCTTTCAGAAAAGAGAAGATTTGGGACTTTGACGGCGGTATCCATCCGCCAGAGATGAAAACCCAGTCCAACGGCACGCCGCTGCGTCAAATTCCGCTGGCAACGCGTTACGTCATGCCGCTCAAGCAGCATATTGGCGCTGAGGGCGAGCTGTGCGTGAAAGAAGGCGATACGGTTCTTCGCGGTCAGCCGCTGACCTTTGGCCGTGGACGTATGCTGCCGGTGCACGCCCCTACCTCCGGTAAAGTGGTGGCGATTGCCCCTCATACGGTGGCTCATCCGTCCGCGCTGTCGGAGCCGAGCGTGATCATTGAAGCCGACGGCGAAGACCGCTGGATCGATCGTGACGGCTGGAGCGACTACCGCTCCCACAGCCGCGAAGCCCTTATCGAGCGAATTCATCAGTTCGGCGTCGCCGGGCTGGGTGGCGCGGGCTTCCCTACCGGCGTTAAGCTGCGCGGCGGTGGCGATAACATCCAGACGTTGATTATCAACGCCGCCGAGTGCGAGCCGTATATCACCGCCGACGATCGTCTGATGCAGGATTGCGCCGCTCAGGTGGTGGAAGGCATCCGCATCCTGGCGCACATTCTTAAGCCGCGGGAAGTGCTGATTGGTATCGAAGACAATAAACCGCAGGCCATCTCGATGCTGCGCGCCGTGCTGGCGGGCAGTCATGATATTAGCCTGCGCGTTATCCCGACCAAGTACCCTTCTGGCGGCGCAAAACAGCTGACGCAAATTCTGACCGGCAAGCAGGTGCCGCACGGCGGACGCTCATCGGATATCGGCGTGCTGATGCAAAACGTTGGCACCGCCTATGCGGTGAAGCGCGCGGTGATTGACGGCGAGCCGTTGACCGAGCGCGTGGTGACGCTGACAGGGGAATCGATTTCCCGTCCGGGCAACGTCTGGGCGCGTCTGGGTACGCCGGTGCGCCATCTGCTGGAACAGGCTGAATTTTGCCCGGCCAGCGATCAGATGGTGATCATGGGCGGCCCGCTGATGGGCTTTACGCTGCCGTGGCTGGACGTTCCGGTAGTGAAAATCACTAACTGTCTGCTCGCCCCTTCCCCCACCGAAATGGGTGAAGAGCAGGAAGAGAAAGGTTGCATCCGCTGCAGCGCCTGTGCCGATGCCTGCCCGGCGGATCTCCTCCCGCAGCAGCTGTACTGGTACAGCAAAGGCCAACTGCACGACAAGGCAAAATCACATAATCTGGCCGACTGCATTGAATGCGGCGCCTGCGCCTGGGTCTGCCCAAGCAACATTCCGCTGGTGCAATACTTCCGTCAGGAGAAGGCCGAGATTTATGCCATCTCCATGGAAGAAAAACGCGCCGCAGAAGCCAAGGCACGTTTTGAAGCGCGTCAGGCGCGACTGGAGCGCGAAAAAATCGCCCGTCAGGAACGCCATAAGCAGGCCGCCGTTCAGCCTGCCGGGAAAGATCAGGATGCGATCAACGCCGCACTGGCGCGCGTTCGCGAGAAAAAAGCCGATGCCGCCCAGACGGTGGTGATCCAGGCCGGGGAAAAACCGGATAACAGCGAGGCGATTGACGCTCGCGAAGCGCGAAAGGCTGCGGCTCGCGCGCGTCAGGCGGAAAAAGCGCAAACGGTTCAGGCAGATACTGAGATCGACCCGCGTAAAGCGGCCGTTGAAGCGGCGATAGCCCGGGCCAAGGCCCGCAAAGCTGGAGAGCAGCAGGTAGTCGTCGAGCAAGAAGCGGTCGACCCACGCAAAGCCGCCGTCGAAGCAGCGATTGCTCGCGCCAAAGCCCGCAAGGCTGCGCAGCAGGCGCCAGAGGCAGTATCAGAAGCACCACCGGTCGACCCGCGTAAAGCCGCCGTCGAAGCAGCGATTGCTCGCGCCAAAGCCCGCAAGGCTGCGCAGCAGGCGCCAGAGGCAGTATCAGAAACACCACCGGTCGACCCGCGTAAAGCCGCCGTCGAAGCAGCGATTGCCCGCGCCAAAGCCCGTAAGGCTGCGCAGCAGGAAGAGCAGCCGCAGGCCGCCAACGATGACCCGCGCAAGGCCGCCGTCGCCGCCGCCATTGCGCGCGTTCAGGCGAAGAAAGCCGCACAGCAAGCCGTAAACGAGGATTAAATGGTTTTCAGAATCGCAAGTTCCCCTTACACCCACAACCAGCGTCAGACATCGCGCATTATGATGCTGGTCTGCCTGGCCGCGCTGCCGGGCATTGCCGTTCAGTGCTGGTTTTTCGGCTGGGGAACCCTGTTCCAGATAGCCCTGGGCTGCGCCAGCGCCGTCGCGGCGGAAGCACTCGTCCTGAAGCTGCGTAAGATGGCGGTGTCACGCATTCTGGCTGACAACTCCGCGCTGCTGACCGGCCTGCTGCTCGCCATCAGTATTCCGCCGTTTGCCCCGTGGTGGATGGTCATGCTCGGTACCGTGTTTGCCGTGATCATTGCCAAACAGCTGTACGGCGGGCTCGGCCATAACCCGTTTAACCCGGCGATGATTGGCTACGTGGTGCTGCTGATCTCCTTCCCGGTGCAGATGACCAGCTGGCTGCCACCGCACGAGATTGCGGCCACGGTTCCGGGCTTTATGGATGCCCTGCACGTTATCTTTACCGGCCATACGGCGCTCGGCGCTGATATGAACGCGCTGCGCATGGGCGTGGACGGTATCAGCCAGGCGACGCCTCTCGATACCTTTAAAACGTCCCTGCACGCCGGGCAAAGCGTTGAGCAGATCATGAAATCCGCGATTTACAGCGGCATGCTGGCGGGTGCGGGCTGGCAGTGGGTCAACCTGGCGTATCTGCTGGGCGGCCTGTTCCTGCTGCAGCAGAAAGCCATTCGCTGGCATATTCCGGTCAGCTTCCTCGTGACGCTGGCGGTTTGCGCCACGCTGGGTTGGGTATTCTCTCCTGAATCACTCGCCAGCCCGCAGATGCATTTGCTCTCCGGTGCGACCATGCTGGGTGCCTTCTTTATCCTGACGGACCCGGTCACGGCGTCAACGACTAACCGCGGCCGCCTGATCTTCGGCGCGCTGGCGGGCCTGCTGGTATGGCTCATCCGCAGCTTTGGCGGTTACCCGGACGGCGTCGCGTTTGCCGTCCTGCTTGCCAATATTACCGTTCCGCTCATCGACTATTACACGCGTCCGCGCGTGTACGGCCATCGCTAAGGGTTTCGCCATGTTAAAAACGATGCAAAAGCACGGCGTCACGCTGGCTGTCTTCGCCGCGGTTCTCACCGGGCTGACGGCCCTGGTTAACACGTTAACCAAAACGACCATCGAAGAGCAGGCTTCAAAGCAGCAAAAGGCGCTGTTCGATCAGGTGATCCCGTCAGATTTCTACGATAATGACCTGCAAAAGAGCTGCTTTGTGGTAGACGCGCCGCAGCTTGGGAAAGGCGCGCACCGCCTCTTTATTGCCCGCAAAGGGGATAGACCGGTAGGCGCGGTGATGGAAGCGACCGCGCCCGACGGCTATTCCGGCGCCATTCAGCTGCTTGTCGGCAGCGATTTCTCCGGCACTATTCTGGGTACTCGCGTGACGGAACATCATGAAACGCCGGGCCTGGGCGATAAAATTGAAACCCGTCTGAGCGACTGGATTTTGCACTTCGCCGGTAAAGTTATCCATGGCGAAGGGGATACCGCGTTTGCGGTGAAGAAAGATGGCGGCGAGTTCGACCAGTTCACCGGCGCGACCATCACGCCGCGCGCCGTGGTGAACGCCGTAAAACGAGCCGGGCTGTATGCTGAAACGCTGCCCGCGCAAATCAACAATCTTCCGGCCTGTGAGGAGTAATCATGAGCCAGGTTAAAGAGGTTATTGTCCAGGGGTTGTGGAAGAACAACTCCGCGCTGGTCCAGCTTCTGGGGATGTGTCCCCTGCTGGCGGTAACGTCCACCGCCACCAACGCGCTCGGTCTGGGTCTGGCAACCACGCTGGTGCTGACGCTGACCAACCTCTCCATCTCCGCCCTGCGCCGCTGGACGCCGTCGGAAATTCGTATTCCGATTTACGTCATGATCATTGCGTCGGTGGTCAGTATCGTCCAGATGCTGATTAACGCCTACGCGTTCGGTCTGTACCAGTCGCTCGGGATCTTTATTCCCCTTATCGTCACCAACTGTATCGTCGTTGGCCGTGCGGAAGCGTTCGCGGTGAAAAACAGCCCCGCCATGTCGGCGCTGGATGGTTTTTCCATTGGAATGGGCGCCACCTGCGCCATGTTCGTGCTGGGCTCGCTGCGCGAGATCCTCGGTAACGGTACGCTGTTTGACGGCGCAGATGCGCTACTGGGCGGCTGGGCCAAAGCGCTGCGCGTTGAAGTGTTCCACACCGATACGCCATTCCTGCTGGCAATGCTGCCCCCTGGCGCGTTTATTGGCCTTGGCATGATGCTGGCGATAAAATACCTGATTGATGAGAAACGTAAGCGCCGCGCGGCTGAGCGTAGCGTTCTGGAAGGGACACCCGAGAAGGCTTCATGAATAAAGAAAAGCGCATTGCGATCCTGACCCGTCTGCGGGACGAGAACCCGCACCCGACGACGGAGCTGAATTTTACCTCCCCGTTTGAGCTGCTGATCGCGGTGTTGCTCTCTGCACAGGCGACCGATGTGAGCGTCAATAAAGCCACTGCCCTGCTCTATCCGGTCGCCAATACGCCAAAAGCCATGCTGGAGCTGGGCGTGGAAGGCGTGAAGTCCTATATCAAAACCATCGGCCTGTTTAACAGCAAAGCCGAGAACGTCATTAAGACCTGCCGGATCCTGCTGGAACAGCACGGAGGCGAAGTACCGGAAGATCGCGCCGCACTGGAAGCCTTACCGGGCGTGGGGCGTAAGACCGCAAACGTGGTGCTCAACACCGCGTTTGGCTGGCCGACCATCGCCGTGGATACGCATATTTTCCGCGTCTCTAACAGGACTAACTTCGCGCCGGGGAAAAATGTTGAGCAGGTCGAAGAGAAGCTGTTAAAGGTGGTTCCGGCCGAATTTAAGGTTGACTGTCATCACTGGCTGATTCTGCACGGCCGCTATACCTGTATTGCCCGTAAGCCTCGCTGCGGCTCCTGCATTATTGAAGATCTCTGCGAATACAAAGAAAAAGTGTATCCCTGATCGTCACAAACCCTTACCAAAAGAAGGGCTACCAGACACCCTTCTTTTGGCCGTTATTTGTCCGTCTTTCATTCCCCCTGACCTGTCACTTGTTCGGTTGTTTAACGCTCAAACAGGTTAATACTTTTTTCATAGCCAAAAATTTCTATACATCTGTGATCGCGATCACCCTGATAACTTCATGTTGAATTTTTGTTGTCAAAATCCGCCTAAACCCTTTGTCTGACAAGATACTCTCCTTCCATCACCGAAGATAAGACCAGCTATTTTTCAGAATATGGCCCATATCACTGCATTAAGCGGCAAATAGCAGAACATATCGCCAAAAGCCGGTCAGGGTGGGTTATCGCCAGTCGAAAAAACTACCTTTACTCATCGTATGAAATTTAACGCTGAATAACATTTATATGAACCGACGATTATACCACCTCAGATATATGTAACAGATTATTACAAACGTATTGCCAGATGGGGCAGGATAGTGAACATTACCCGCCGTTTCTCCTCCCAATATAACTATAAGGCGTATGGACTACGGCCATCGCGCTATGAACACCCCCGTTAATATGGGATGTAAAAAAAGAGGTATATGTGTCTACTGCAAACAATAAACCAACAGATGAAAGCGTGAGTCTTAACGCTTTTAAACAGCCTAAAGCGTTCTATCTCATCTTCTCTATCGAGTTATGGGAGCGTTTTGGTTATTACGGCCTGCAAGGGATCATGGCGGTTTACCTGGTAAAACAGCTGGGTATGTCCGAAGCCGATTCCATCACGCTGTTCTCTTCCTTTAGTGCTCTGGTGTACGGTCTGGTCGCTATTGGCGGCTGGCTGGGTGATAAAGTCCTCGGGACTAAACGCGTCATCATGCTGGGCGCCATTGTCCTGGCGATTGGCTATGGTCTGGTTGCATGGTCAGGGCATGATGCCGCTGTCGTGTATATGGGTATGGCGACGATTGCCGTCGGTAACGGTCTGTTCAAAGCGAACCCGTCCTCCCTGCTTTCTACCTGCTATAACAAAGACGATCCGCGCCTGGACGGTGCATTTACCATGTACTACATGTCCATCAACATCGGTTCGTTCTTCTCGATGCTGGCAACCCCATGGCTTGCGGCGAAGTTCGGCTGGAGCGTGGCGTTTGCGCTGAGCTTCGTGGGCATGTTGATCACCGTGGTCAACTTCCTGTTCTGCCGCAGCTGGGTTAAAGACTACGGTTCAAAACCTGACTTCGAGCCTGTGCATATGGGCAAACTGCTGGCCACCATCGTGGGCGTTGTTGTCCTCGCGGCAATTGCCACCTGGCTGCTGCACAACCAGGGTATCGCCCGTGCCGTTCTGGGCGTGGTTGCGCTGGGTATCGTGGTTATCTTTGCGAAAGAAGCGTTCGCCATGCAGGGTGCTGCCCGTCGCAAGATGATTGTGGCGTTCATCCTGATGCTGGAAGCGATTATCTTCTTCGTACTGTACAGCCAGATGCCAACCTCACTGAACTTCTTCGCCATTCGTAACGTTGAGCACTCAATTCTGGGCATCGCGTTCGAGCCGGAACAGTATCAGGCGCTGAACCCGTTCTGGATCATGATTGGTAGCCCGATTCTGGCCGCTATCTATAACAAGATGGGCGACCGTCTGCCAATGCCGCACAAGTTTGCTATCGGTATGGTGCTGTGCTCCGGCGCGTTCCTGGTGCTGCCGCTGGGTACCAAATTTGCCACCGACGCGGGTATCGTGTCCGTTAACTGGCTGATCCTGAGCTACGCGCTGCAGTCTATCGGTGAACTGATGATCTCCGGTCTGGGTCTGGCGATGGTTGCGCAGCTGGTGCCACAGCGTCTGATGGGCTTCATTATGGGTAGCTGGTTCCTGACCACTGCCGGTGCGGCAATCATTGCGGGTAAAATTGCGAATCTGATGGCTGTGCCGGAAAACGTCACTGACCCACTGGTCTCCCTGAACGTCTACGGTACCGTGTTCATGCAGATTGGTATCGCGACTGCGGTTATTGCAGTTCTGATGCTGCTGACCGCGCCGAAACTGAATCGTATGACTCAGGACGACGACAAGACGGCTGAAGCGACCAAAACCGCTACCGCGTAAGATTATTGAGAAACGACAGAACAGAAGCCGCTAGTGTATTAGCGGCTTTTTTTTTGTCCGTTGGCGCACTAACATAGCTGAAACCTCAGCAAAAAGGAGTTACCGATGAAACTGTTCTACAAACCGGGCGCGTGCTCTCTTGCTTCCCATATCACCCTGCGCGAGAGCGGCAAAGATTTCACGCTGGATGGCGTTGATCTGATGAAAAAGCGTCTGGAAAATGGCGATGATTTTCTTGCCATTAACCCCAAGGGACAAGTTCCGGCGCTCTTGCTGGATGACGGTACTCTGCTGACCGAAGGCGTCGCGATTATGCAGTTCCTGGCCGATAGCGTACCCGATCGCCAGCTGCTGGCTCCGGTCAGTACCATTTCTCGCTATAAGACGCTGGAATGGCTGAACTACATTGCGACCGAACTGCACAAAGGATTTACGCCGTTGTTCCGCCCGGATACGCCAGAGGAGTTCAAACCGACCCTGCGTGCGCTTCTTGAGAAAAAGCTGCAGTACGTTAACGAATCGCTGAAAGACGAACAGTGGATTTGTGGTTCGCGCTTCACGATTGCCGATGCGTATCTGTTTACCGTGCTGCGCTGGGCGCGCGCGGTTAAGCTGAACCTGGAAGGGTTAGACCATATCGCATCGTATATGAAACGCGTGGCAGAGCGTCCTGCAGTGGCTGCGGCGCTGAAAGCGGAAGGGTTGAACTAACCGAGCTGCCTGTGTTGCCGGGTGGCGCTAACGCTTACCCGGCCTACACGTTTTGGCCGGTTATAACCGGGTTGCGCTGAAATAGTGCTCCGGCTTCGCGATACGATCCTGTGCCGCAACCACCTGCAGTTCATATTCCTGCATCTCTTTCGTCGCAATCATGATTTCGTACACCGCCGCGGTAACGTGCTCCAGCGCGTCGCGCATCGTCGCGCCCTGCAGCAATTTCACCAGCAGCAGACCGCTGGTGACATCCCCGACCCCAACCGGCTGGCGCAGGCCAAAATCCACCAGCGGACGGCTGATATGCCAGGCGTCATCTTTCGTCACCAGAAGCATCTCAAAACGGTCCTGGCTCAGCCCTGCGCGGGCGAGATGTTTTACCAGCACCACCTCAGGCCCCTGAGCGATCAGTTCGCGAGACGCGCTTACCGCCTCTTCTACGCTGTTAACCGGACGCTCGCAGAGAATTTCGAGCTCGACCAGGTTTGGCGCAATGATATCGCTGGCGGGCAGCGCGTGGCGGACGTGAAACTCTGCGACGCCTGGCGCCACGATACAGCCTTTCTCCGGATGGCCCATGACGGGGTCGCAGAAGTATTTTGCCGCCGGGTTTGCGGCTTTCACCTGACGTACGATGCCGAGGATATGCTCCCCCTGCTCCGCTGAGCCGAGGTAGCCGCTCAGCACGGCGTCACAGCGTCTGAGCTGGTCGATATCGGCAATTCCCTGCACAACCTCGGTGAGGTGCGAAGGTGGCATTACGCAGCCGGTCCATTTGCCGTATTGCGTGTGGTTAGAGAACTGCACGGTATTAAGGGGCCAGACGTTGACGCCGAGGCGACGCATCGGGAATTCCGCGGCGCTATTGCCTGCGTGTCCAAAAACAACGTGGGACTGAATGGCGAGGATGTTCTTCATTTTTTTCTTACCAAACCCTGAAAAAACAAAAGGGGCGTGGTTTCCCACGCCCCTGGAGACTGTTAATTATTTCCAGCAGACAAGGCAGTAGTTTTTCTTACCGCGACGCAGCAGCGTGTAGCGACCATACAGACGGTCACCGTCAACGAAGGTGTATTCCGGGTCAGCCTGTTTCTCGCCGTTGATGGTGATAGCGTTAGAGGCGATAGTTTTACGCGCCTGACCGCGCGAAGGCTGGAGCTCAGAGTCCACCAGCGCCTGCATCAGGTCAGCCCCTTTTTCCATCTCAACCATTGGCACGCCGTCCTGCGCCAGCTGTTCGAAGTCCGCTTCGCTCAGATCGCTCAGGGTACCGTTGAACAGGCTTGCGGTAATACGTTTTGCCGCGGCCAGACCTTCTTCACCGTGAACCAGTTTGGTCACTTCGTCCGCCAGCACATACTGGGCGCGCGGTGCTTTACCGCTGTTTTTGTCTTCTTCTTCCAGCGCGTTGATGTCTTCGATGTCCATAAAGGTGAAGAACTTCAGGAAGCGGTAAACATCGGCATCCGCCGTGTTGATCCAGAACTGGTAGAATTTGTACGGGCTGGTTTTCTTCGGATCGAGCCATACCGCGCCGCCTTCTGTCTTCCCAAATTTGGTGCCGTCTGCCTTGGTGATCAGCGGAACGGTCAGACCGAAGACCTGGTTCTGGTGCAGACGACGGGTCAGGTCGATACCGGAGGTGATGTTACCCCACTGATCGGAACCGCCAATCTGCAGGGAAACGCCGTGCAGCTTGTTCAGGCAGGCAAAGTCATAACCCTGCAGCAGGTTGTAGGAGAACTCGGTAAAGGAGATACCCTGGTCGTCACGGTTCAGACGCTGCTTCACGGCCTCTTTGTTAATCATCTGGTTAACAGAGAAGTGCTTTCCGATGTCGCGCAGGAAAGTCAGCACGTTCATGCTGCCAAACCAGTCGTAGTTGTTCGCGGCAATGGCAGAGTTATCACCACAGTTGAAGTCGAGGAACGGTGCAACCTGTTTGCGGATCTTATCCACCCACTCCTGCACGGTATTTTCGGTGTTCAGTTTACGCTCAGCGGCTTTAAAGCTTGGGTCACCAATCAGGCCGGTCGCGCCGCCCACCAGCGCAACAGGCTTATGGCCCGCCATCTGGAAGCGTTTCAGGCATAACAATGGAACAAGATGCCCCAAATGCAAGCTGTCAGCGGTGGGATCGAAGCCGCAATAGAGCGCGATCGGGCCTTGCGCCAGTCGCTCTGCTAACGCTTCCTCGTCCGTCACCTGGGCCACGAGGCCCCGCTCTTGCAATTGTTTAATCAAGTTACTGCTTGCCATCAAATTCTCCATGTATAAACGACTGCACCTTTGCCGGTACACGACTTTTCGCCTGATGCGAAAGGACAATAGAATAAAGCGCAAGCGCGGTGTGCGCTAGCGCTTAAATCAACAAATTTCGGGGATTACGGTGCCAGTCTGTCGATTTTCCAGCCGCCATTCTCGCGCTGGTATAAAAAGCGGTCGTGCAGGCGATGTTCGCCCCCCTGCCAGAACTCCATCTGCTCAATCGGGATGCGGAAACCGCCCCAGAAGCTTGGCAAAGGAATTTCACCCTGCTGGAACTTCTGTTTCAGCTCCAGGAATTTACTTTCCAGCACGCCGCGGGCGGAAATTCGGCTGGACTGTTTTGATACCCAGGCGCCAATCTGGCTGTCGCGCGGGCGGCTGTGGAAATACTTCACCACTTCCAGCGTCGAGAGACGTTCCGCCTTGCCGGTTACCATTACCTGACGTTCCAGCATGTGCCAGGGAAACAGCAGGCTGATACGCGGATTGTTTTCTAAATGGTGCGCCTTGCGGCTACCGAGGTTGGTATAGAACACCAGCCCTTTCTCGTCATAATGCTTGAGCAATACGATTCGCTGATACGGTTGGCCGTTTTCATCCACCGTCGCAACAACCATGGCGGTTGGGTCGGCGAGTTTCGCTTCGCAGGCCTGTTTCAGCCAGCGTTCAAAAAGCACGAGGGGCTCAGCGGGAAGATCCTGGCGACGCAGGCCGCCTTTAGTGTATTCACGGCGCAGATGCGCAATTTGCTGCAGTTCGTCGTTATCTGACATGGCGTTAGCTGACATTGAGAGTGGGTGGCGCTATTGTGCGCCGCCCCTGTAAAAATCTCAACGCTTCGGATTTTCGAGCTGGCAATTGTTCAGCACAATGCGGTCGCGTTTGTAGACCGTGGCGCTGTCGCCTTTCGACCAGAAGACGTAGATACCGTCGGAATAACGTGCGCCGGAAGCTGACATGCCCTGCTTCAGCGTCAGCAATTTATTGTCATAAACAAAACTGGCTTCCTGGCGTGGGTTATTCAGCTTGACGGTCAGCGGTTTTTCATCGCAGCGATACTCCAGCGTATCGGTCTGCATGCGCTCAAGAAGCTGGTTATAGACGCTGCATCCTGACAGCAATAAAGGCGCGGCAATAAGAAGAAGTTTTTTCATGGGCGTATTCCGAAGACTTTCCTGGTCCTGGAGGGCATGGCTGCCCTCCTGTTTCGTTCCATTCTAACGATGACGCGCCGCGCTGAATTTCAGTTAACTCTGATTATGACGAGGATTTGCCGGGAAAATCGCCCCGAGGACGCTCGCCTCACGCGCGCCGGTCACCGACGGCAAGTTGCCCGGCAGTCCGGCAATGGTGCGCCAGGCAAGCCAGGCGAAGGCCAGCGCCTCCATATCATCCCCGCTGATGCCTGCCTCGTCGGTCGTGGTCACTTCGGTACCCGACAGTAGCCCCGCAAGACGCGCCATCACCAGCGGGTTTCGGCTTCCTCCGCCGCACACCAGCAGGCGTTCACATCCGCCGCTGAGCAGAACCTGTTCGGAGATCGACACGGCCGTCAGCTCGGCAAGCGTCGCCTGGACATCCTGCGGTGCGAGCGCCGGGAATGGCGCCAGCTGACGCTCAAGCCAGCCCAGATTGAAGTATTCACGCCCCGTACTCTTGGGGGCCGGCAGGGCAAAATAAGGATCGCTTAGCATCGACTGCAGCAGCGGAATAATCACTTTCCCCCCGCTCGCCCACTCGGCGTTTTTATCATACGGTTGTCCGCACTGACGCCAGATCCAGGCATCCATTAACATATTGCCCGGGCCGGTATCGTAGCCGCGGACGGGCTGCCCCGGGATGAGCATCGACAGGTTGGCAATCCCACCAATATTGAGCACCATGCGACGTTCTATAGGGTGCGCCAGTAACGCCTGATGGAACGCGGGTACCAGCGGCGCTCCCTGCCCGCCAAGGGCGATATCGCGACGACGGAAATCGCCTACCACAGTCACGCCCGTTTTCGCCACAATCTGGTTGTTATCGCCGATTTGCAGGGTATGCGGGGCATCTCCGCCGGGCTCATGCCAGACCGTTTGTCCGTGACAGCCGATGGCCACCACATCCTGCGGGCGAAGATGTTCTTTTTGCATCAAAGCCTGCACTGCATCCGCAAACAGCGCCCCCAGGCGAACATCAAGCTGTCCAAGCTGGGAGAGGGTCAGCTGCTGCCCCTGACAGATACTCAGAATATCCTCTTTCAGTGAAATGGGGATTGGCCAGGTCAGGCTTGCCTGCTGCGCCACCATGTTTTCGTCAATGGCGGCCAGAACGACATCTACCCCATCCAGACTGGTGCCTGACATCACACCAATGTAGCGACCCGATTTCATGCGCTTTCCTTACGTTGCGTGGGCTAAGGATATCCACTCAACCATAAACGGCGCAGCTTTGCCATCCGGCGATAATATTTTTTAACAATGTCAGACGGGTAACACGGGCGGATCCTGTTTATGTCTCGTTAAGTCAAATTCAAGTACAATTTTCTTATTGTTAGTGCAAAGATATGAACTATTGCCCCTTATGCCATATAATTTAGCCATAACGGATGCCCCCAATCGGGCGTTTTTGGTGAACAGGAGATTCAAATGATTTTACGTGTACTGGGCGTTTCGCTGATTGGTTTAACTCTGGCTGGCTGTGTGAATGACAGTTCACTTTCTGGCGACGTTTACAGCGCTTCTGAAGCGAAACAGGTTCAGAACGTGACTTACGGTACCGTTGTTAACGCACGCCCTGTACAGATCCAGGGTGGTGATGAAAGCAACGTGATGGGCGCAATCGGCGGTGCCGTGCTGGGTGGTTTCCTGGGTAATACCGTCGGCGGCGGCACTGGCCGTTCTCTGGCAACGGCCGCAGGTGCCGTTGCGGGTGGCGTAGCCGGCCAGGGCGTTCAGGGTGCGATGAACAAAACCCAGGGCGTAGAGCTGGAAATTCGTAAAGACGACGGCAGCACGATCATGGTTGTGCAGAAACAAGGCAGCACTCGCTTCTCTGCAGGCCAGCGCGTTGTTCTGGCAAGCAACGGAAGTCAGGTGACCGTTTCTCCACGTTAATTAAAAATGGATGTGGTCATCAGGCCACATCCATTTACATTATTTATCACTCCCACAAATATATTTACAAAATACATTCACCCTACCCATAATTAACCACGCCATATATTGTTTCTGCGCAAAGTATTTAGCGTGCTAATTGATTACACTCTTCGCAATACCCTCACCTTAATTCATTATAAAGTTATTAAAACCATATATGTTTGCGAATCGCCGTTCTGTAAAGGGCCGTTATATCTCGTTCTGTCTAGGTTGTATTGCTGTTATCGGCATATTACACGCCCTGTTTTCAAAAATTGCCGAATGGGTTCCTACCTTTTCGTCTCACTTGTTCCCTACGCTCACCATTTTTTTACTGGTGTTTGACCTGTTTATTGCCTGCTTTATGGCAATGAAATACTGGTGTGACCGAAAACGGTTGTATCTGGTATCGCTTGCTTTTGCCTTTGCCGGGTCGGCATCGCTGATGGTCGGAACGCTGTGCAGCTTTCCCGCCTGGCTGGACCTCTATCAGTTCAACGCGGTGAACTACAACGATGCGATGATCTTCTATATGTTCCGCCATCTCTTAATGGCGGTGCTAATAATCGTTTCGGCAATACTTTATACCACGCGCAATTGTCCCCTTTCGCGGCTGGCGCATATTGTTATTGTGAGCGGCGAGTTTCTCTTTACCGCTTTTACTGTAGGGTTGGCCTGGATGTATTCCAGTCATTCTTCCATTTTATCCATTGATCTTGTTGATAATGAAACCCGTGAGTTTATGGTTCTCTGGAGCCACTTTATTAATATTGCATTGATTGCACTCTGGGTGGTCACATTAGTCACGCTGATGTTTATTACGCGCATACGCAACTTATTCTGGGTGGGCGGTAATTTTCTGTGCGTCTGCTATATC
Organism: Enterobacter sp. 302C9; assembly: GCF_034106085.1. Lineage (NCBI taxonomy): Bacteria > Pseudomonadati > Pseudomonadota > Gammaproteobacteria > Enterobacterales > Enterobacteriaceae > Enterobacter > Enterobacter sp. 302C9. The sequence goes on along the minus strand of NZ_JAWNBW010000001.1, from coordinate 1,054,661 downwards.
GTCACGCTCTCAATGCTGTTAGTGGGTGGACATGTTGAAGATGTCTCCTGGTATCGCGCTCGCTTATTTGAAACCGTCGCCACGCTGATGATCATTTTTGTTCTGCTCTACGATGTTTTCAGGCTGTATCGCGACTCGCACGTTAAATATCAGCAGTCTTACCAGAACTCCATTCGCGACCCGCTGACGCGCCTGTATAACCGCAGTTATTTTTATGAAACATTAAAGCAGGCGCTGGATATCGCCAAACCCAGCCGTCCGGTTTCCGTCATCGTCAGCGATCTCGATCGCTTCAAGCGCATCAACGACACCTACGGGCATCTTCAGGGCGACAAGGTCCTGCAGTTTGTTGCTAATCTGCTGATGGATTCCGTGCGCCCCCAGGATATCGCGGCCCGTATCGGTGGTGAGGAGTTTGTTCTGATGCTGGCCAACACCTCATCAGACGCGGCGTACCAGGTGGCGGAACGCATACGGTTAAATCTGAGCAGCTTCGATAACGCCAGCAGCGGCGGTCAACTACCGGAGCCAATCACCATCAGCATGGGGGTGTTTACGGCAACGTCACCCGCAATAGCCGCAGAAACGTGCGTGGAAAATGCCGACAAAGCGATGTATGAAGCGAAGGAGACGGGCCGTAACCGCGTGGTCGCCTTTAAGTAAAAAAAGGCCTTGCTGCTGCAAGGCCTTGTTGTTTGTCAGTCGCGCGACTGTAGCTCATGGATGTTTTGCTCAAGGCGCCCAATGAGGCTGATGAGCATTTCCAGCTCCGCCGGTGAAACGCCTGACAGGATTTCACCGCGCGTCTTAGTGATCACGGCTTCCATTTCCGTGATGATAGGCGCCGCTTTCTCGGTGAGTTTAATCCGCTTGGCGCGACGATCGCTGGCGCAGGTTTGCCGCGAGATCAACCCCTTCTCTTCCAGCTGGTCAAGCGTGCGCACCAGCGACGGTTGCTCAATCCCTATCGCTTTTGCCAGTTGAATTTGCGACTGTTCGGGCGGCAGCTGATGAATGTTGTGCAGCGTGACCCAATGCGTCTGTGTGAGTTCCAGAGGTTTCAGGCGATGGTCAATCAGAGCACGCCAGACGCGTACCAACCTTGCCAGATCAGAACCTAATGGCGATTCCAATTTCATCTCCTTATAATTAGCTTGCTAAGTTATTATACTGATTTTAGAATAGTGTGCAGCATTTGTATTGCCAAAACAAATGCAATACTGCATTCATCGAACTTAAAAGTATGACTTACACTGAATTGTGATGCTTCATCATACTAAGACAAGCCAACGCGGCATTCTGTTCACTGCAAAGGATTTCTGCCCGTGACGTTTTTTCATCGCTCAGAGGGTTTACCCCTTCAGGACCTGATCTTCGGTGCGTCAGTCTACTTTCCTCCTCTGTTTAAGGCCGTTCTGGTGGGCTTTATCCTCTGGCTCATCGCGCATCGCCTGCTTCGCGACTGGATGTACTCCGGCGAAATCTGGCATCCCATGCTGATGGATCTTTCCCTGTTTGCCCTTTCCGTATGCCTGGGCCTTGCCGTTTTGACTGTGTGGTGAATATGTCCCTGAAAACGCTAAAGTACTTTTCCACCCTGTTGGTCCTTGCCCTCGCGCTGGTTGCGGGCTGGTGGATGTGGAATTTTTATATGCAGTCGCCGTGGACGCGTGACGGCAAAGTCCGCGCCGAGCAGGTCAGCATTACCCCTCAGGTATCGGGAAGTATTACGACGCTGTTGGTTAAGGATAACCAGTTCGTCAAAAAGGGAGACATTTTATTCCGCATCGACGATACCCCGTACCACATTGCGATCCTGAACGCCCAGGCGCAGCTGGCGAAAGCCCAGTCGGATCTGGCTAAGGCCAACAACGAGGCCAACCGCCGCCGCCACCTGTCGCAAAACTACATCTCAGCGGAAGATTTAGACACCGCCAATATCAACGTCAAGGCGATGCAAGCTAACGTTAACGTGGCGGAGGCGACGCTGAAGCAGGCGCAGTGGCAACTGACCCAAACCGTGATTACGGCACCTGTTGATGGATGGGTGACCAACCTCTCGGCCCGCGTGGGGAATTATGCCACCACGGGACAACCGATATTTGCCCTCGTCGACAGCCACTCCTTCTACGTCGTGGGCTATTTCGAAGAGACCAAGCTTCGGCATATTCGCGAGGGTTCGCCAGCCGCAATTACGCTTTACAGCGGCTCTCAAAAGTTACAGGGTCACGTGTCCAGCATTGGCCGCGCCATTTACGATCAGAGTGTTGAAACGGATTCAGGCCTGGTGCCGGACATAAAGCCGAACGTTCCCTGGGTGCGCCTGGCCCAGCGCGTTCCGGTTCGCGTGGAGTTTGACCGCTTACCGGAGGACATTACCCTGGTGTCCGGCACAACCTGCACTGTCTCCATCGGAAACCGGTGATGAAGCTGGAGGGTCTCTCCTGGCAAAACACGCCGTGGATGAAAGCAACGCGTCCCCAGTGGCGCTATGCGCTGCGTAACGGCATTGCCATGTGTCTTGCGCTGACTTTGGCTTATTACCTGAACCTGGATGAGCCCTACTGGGCGATGACGTCTGCGGCGGTAGTCAGTTTTCCGACAGTAGGCGGAGTGATCAGTAAAAGTCTTGGCCGCATCGCGGGCAGCCTGCTGGGCGCCACCGCGGCGTTAATTATCGCTGGCCATACGCTGAACGATCCGTGGCTGTTCCTGCTGAGCATGGCCGCATGGCTGGGTTGCTGTACCTGGGCCTGCGCCCATTTTACCAATAACGTCGCCTACGCGTTTCAGCTGGCTGGCTATACCGCCGCCATCATCGCCTTTCCGGTGGTTAACGTGCTCGACACCACCGAGCTGTGGGATATTGCGCAGGCGCGCGTCTGTGAAGTGATTGTCGGGATCCTCAGCGGCGGCTTCATGATGATGATCCTCCCCAGCACATCCGACGGCACCGCGCTCATCACCGCGCTAAAAACCATGCATACCCGATTACTGGAACACGCGAGCCTGCTGTGGCAACCGGATTCCAGCGACGATATCCGCCTCGCGCATGAAAAGGTTATCGGACAGATCCTGACCATGAATCTGCTGCGCATTCAGGCGTTCTGGAGCCACTACCGCTTTCGCCGCCAGAACACCCTGCTTAACTATCTGCTGCACCAGCAGCTGCGCATGACCAGCGCCATCTCCAGCCTGCGCCGGATGCTGCTCAACTGGCCGACGCCGCCTGAAAACACCCGCGCCGTGATTGAAACGCTGCTCGCGGCCCTTGCGCGCCCGGATGCGGACATTTACACCGTAGCGCGGATTATCGCCCCGCTTGCTCCGGTTGATGAGTACGACTACCGCCATCGTGCCTTCTGGCAGCGCCTGAATTACTTTTGTCGGCTGTACCTGCGCAGCAGCCGCTGGATTACGGCCGTCGAAAACGCGACCCCATTGACGGAGTTCAACGTCCCCGGCAGCCCGGCACTTGCGCGCCATACCGACTATCTGGAAGCGCTGTGGAGCGGTTTTCGCACCTTCTGCGCGCTGATGCTGGTGGGGGCGTGGAGCATTACCACGCAGTGGGAGTCCGGTACGGCGGCCCTGACGCTTGCCGCCATCAGCTGCGTGCTTTATTCCGTCGCGGCCTCGCCGTTCAACTCGCTTACGCTGCTGCTGCGCACGCTGGTGCTGCTGTCGCTGTTCAGCTTCGTGGTGAAGTTTGGCCTGATGGTGCAGATAAGCGATCTGTGGCAGTTCCTGCTGTTCCTGTTTCCCCTGTTGACCACCATGCAGCTTCTGAAGCTGCAAATGCCTAAGCTGGCGGGCCTCTGGGGACAGCTGATTGTCTTTATGGGCTCGTTTATCTCCGTGACGAATCCACCTGTTTATGATTACGCCGATTTTCTCAATGACAACCTGGCGAAGATCCTGGGCGTGGGGCTGGCGTGGCTGGCTTTCGCGGTGTTACGTCCCGGCTCCGATGCACGCAAGAGCCGCAGGCATATCCGGGAGCTACGCAGAGGGTTTGTCGATCAGCTCAGCCGTAAACCGCATCTGAGCGAAAACGAATATGAGTCGCTGGTCTATCATCACGTCAGCCAGCTGAATAACAGCCAGGACGCGCTGTCCCGGCGCTGGCTGCTGCGCTGGGGCGTGGTGCTGTTGAACTGCTCGCACGTGGTCTGGCAGCTGCGCGAGTGGGAAACGCGTTCCGATCCGCTGTCGCAGGTTCGTGATGTTTGCATCTCCCTGCTGCGCGATGTAATGAGCGAGCGCGGTGTCCAGCAGCGGCCACTGGAAGCCACGCTGAATGAACTGCAGCGGATCTGCGATACGCTGGCACAGCATCATCTGCCCGCAGCCCGTGATTTGGCCTCAATAATCTGGCGCCTGCACTGCTCGCTGTCGCAGCTGGAACAGGCACCGCCACCGGGAACGATTGGGGATCAGATCACGCCGCACGCATAGCGTGCTCCGCCGCCGCCAAGCGGTTTAGGCCGATCGGACATATTGTCGCCGCCGACATGGATCATCAGCGCCTTGCCTTTCACCTCATCCAGCTTTTTCAGTCGCGGCGCGACAACAGGATCGGTGGCTTTACCGTCGTTATTCACCACCAGCACAGGCAGATCGCCTAAATGCCCCATTCCATCCGGGCCTTCATGCTTGCCGGAATGCTGCGGATCGAGGTGCCCTCCTGCCGCTTCCGCCGCAGACGGTTTACCTTCTTTTAAAGCGAGCTGACAGCTGCCCTTGGCGTGAACATGGAAACCATGTTCACCGGGAGGGAGGGCTTTGAGGTTGGGGGCAAACTCCAGTCCTTTATCGGTTTCAGTGATTTTCACCGTTCCGATGGACTGACCCACACCCTGTGGGGTGACGAGATTCATTTCCACTTCGTCACTGGCTGCCTGCGCCCCTGCGCAAACAACCAGCGTGACCAGTGCCAGAGCAAAACGCTTCATAGTGACCTCCGCGGGTTATTTTTTGCCCCTTAAGTGTATACCAGGGGCAAAGATTTCACCGGAAAGTCACCTTCAGGCGCTTTATGGTACGTCGTAACCCAGCGCGGCCTTACGGATGCGGAACCACTGCTGACGGGTCATCTGCAGCTCTTCAGCAGCCAGTGCAGAACGCACGCGTTCTATTTTGCCGGAGCCGATAATGGGCAGCGGTTTTGACGGCAGGCGAAGGATCCACACGTAAACCACCTGCTCGATGCTCTCCGCGTTCAGTTCGCGGGCGATGGTTTCAAGCTCGTTGCGCAGCGGCTGGAATTCCTCATCATTAAACAAACGTCCGCCCCCCAGGCAGGACCACGCCATCGGGCGAATGCGCAGCTGCTGCAGCTGATCGAGCGTACCATCCAGCAGCAGCGGCTGGTGTACCGGGGAAATCTCAACCTGGTTGGTGGCGAGGGTGAACGGCAGACGAGACTGAAGCAGCGCAAACTGTGCCGGGGAAAAGTTTGACACGCCGAAGTGACGCACTTTCCCACTCTGGTGCAGGTTCAGGAAGGCTTCCGCCACCTCATCGGCATCCATCAGCGGGTCGGGGCGGTGGATTAACAGCAGGTCGATACGATCGGTCGCCAGATTGACCAGCGACTGCTCGGCGCTCTTGATGATATGCGCGCTGTCGGTGATGTAATGACCGAGGGCATGTTCAGGTTTTGCCGTGGTGGCAATTCCACACTTCGTGACGATCTCCATGCGGTCGCGCAGGGCCGGAACCAGCTTAAGCGCCTCGCCGAACGCGGCCTCGCACTGGTAGCCACCGTAAATATCCGCATGATCGACCGTGGTGATGCCTAAATCGAGGTGCTCTTCAATAAAGCTCGCCAGCTGGAGGGGGGACATATTCCAGTCCATCAGACGCCAGTAGCCCATCACAAAACGGGAGAATTCTGGCCCCTGGGGGGCAAGGGTAATTCGCTGAACCATAACATTTTCCTCAAGGACGTAATGTCATGAGTATACGCAATTACCGTGTTAAAAAAGTGAAGGTTGCTGGGGTTCTTCGGTTTCACCCGCTTTGTTTGCGCGTATTTTGCGCAGAAGACGCTGTCGACAGAGGCGTAACACCTCCTGCTTTTGCGTGTCGCTAAAGTTTTGCCAGTTAAAACGCTCATCGCGGGTACGCATGCACCCGCGGCAATATCCGCGTTCATCGACCTGACAAATACCCCGGCACGGGCTCTGGATGGGGAAAAACTCCAGCTGCTCTGCCACACTCACCTCCCGATAGCTACTCTCACCTACAGTGAAGACGTTAATCGCGCCGCGTGCAAGGCCGTATCACAGATTTGTGGCATTAAGGTTTCACTAATCTTCCCTCTCTATACTCGGCCCATCATGACAATAACAGGTTTACCGATCGATGTGGTTAATCAGAAAGTTACAATGTAACGACATTAAATTTACTCTGGGCTGTGCACTCTTTTTTACTCTGCTGAACGGGCTGTTTATCCAGCGCAGCTGGGCCATTATCGGCCCAGTGCATCTGCACGACTTCCTCTTTGCCGCCTCCGTCCCGCTGGTGCTGTTTTGCGGCTGGGTGATTGTCTTTAGCCTGCTTAACATCCCGTATCTCCGCAAGCCGCTGCTGATTGTATTGACGATCGGATGCGCCGCGGCGACCTATTTCATGTATACCTACGGCGCGGTGATCGACCAGAACATGATTGTGAACGTGTTCGAAACCAACTCTCAGGAAGCGACCGCCCTGGTGACCCCGCAGATGATTCTGTGGATTGTCATAGCCGGCCTCGTTCCCTCCGTGGTGCTGGCGTTGACCCGGATTCGTACCGGAAAATGGTGGTACGCGCTGCTGACGCGCGTTGCCGCGATGCTCGGCGCTCTGCTGGTGATTATCCTGATTGCCGCGCTGTTTTATAAAGATTACGCGTCGCTGTTCCGCAATAACAAAAGCATCGTCAAAATGGTCACCCCGGCGAACTATGTCAGCGCCGTGGTGAAGTACAGCAAGATGCGCTGGTTTGCCGGCGATCAAACGCTGGTGCGCATTGGTGAAGATGCCCACAAAGGGTCACTGATTACCGGCCAACAAAAGAAAACCGTTCTGGTGCTTGTCGTCGGCGAAGCCTCTCGCGCGGCAAACTATTCCCTGAACGGTTACGAACGCGAAACCAACCCGGAGCTGAAAAAGCAGGACGTGATTAACTTCCCGCAGGCCTCCTCATGTGGTACCGAAACCGCGGTTTCCGTTCCGTGCATGTTCTCCGACATGACGCGCAGCAAATACGATGCCGACCTGGCTCACCATCGCGAGGGGCTACTCGACGTGCTTAAGCATGCGGGTATCAACCTGCTGTGGCGCGACAACGACGGCGGCTGTAAAGGTGCCTGCGATCGCGTGCCCCATACCGACATGACGCAGTGGCAGCTGGATCAGTTCTGCAAAGACAAATCCTGTATTGACGATGTGAACTTTTATCGTCTGGACAACGTGCTGGATGGCGTGAAGCAAGATACGGTGCTGGTTATCCACCTGATGGGGAGCCACGGTCCGGCATACTATCGCCGTTACCCGGACAACTTCCGTAAATTCACCCCAACCTGCGACACTAATGAAATTCAGGATTGCGACCATCAGGCGCTGATCAATACCTATGACAACACTATCCTCTATACCGACAGCATGGTCAGTAAAACCATTGATGCGCTGAAAGCGCGCCAGTCGAGCATGAACACCGCGCTGATTTATCTCTCAGATCACGGTGAATCGCTGGGCGAAAGCGGTATTTACCTGCACGGTACGCCATACATGCTGGCGCCGGAGCAGCAAACCCATATTCCGTTTATGTTCTGGCTGTCACCGGATTACGCGAAAAACTTTGGCATCAACGAACAGTGTTTGCGCGACCATGCAGCAAAAAATGCGGTTTCCCAGGACAATTTATTCTCAACCGTATTGGGTATGATGGATGTGAAATCAACGGTTTATCAACCGCAGCTGGATATCCTGAGCGCATGTCGCCCGTAAACTCGCTTGCATTAGACCGAACGGTCTATTAGAGTGCGGCCATGAGCAGAAATACTGAACACGATACCCGCGAACATTTACTGGCAACCGGCGAGCAGCTTTGCATGCATCGCGGGTTTACCGGTATGGGGTTGAGCGAGCTGTTAAAAACCGCTGAGGTACCGAAGGGGTCGTTTTATCACTACTTCCGGTCCAAGGAGGCTTTTGGCGTAGCGATGCTGGAGCGTCATTATGCTGGCTACCACCAGCGTCTGGCGACCCACTTTGCGTCGGGTGAAGGTAACTACCGGGATCGTGTTCTGAACTACTATCAGGAAACGCTGAACCAGTTCTGTCAGCAGGGCATTATTAGCGGATGCCTGACCGTTAAGCTGTCTGCAGAAGTGTGCGATCTTTCTGAAGATATGCGCACGGCGATGGATAAAGGTGCCCGCGGCGTTATCGCCCTCCTGGCCCAGGCGCTGGAGAAAGGCCGCGATGAAAAAACGCTGGCCTTTTCCGGCGAGCCGTTAACCCAGGCGCAGGTGTTATATGCGCTCTGGCTAGGCGCTAACCTGCAGGCAAAAATCTCGCGCAGTGCCGTGCCGCTGGAAAGCGCGCTGGCACATGTGAAAAACAGCATTACTGCGCCTGGCATTTAACAGGCGTTTTTATTTACCCAACTACTAGTCGACTGGTCTACTCAGGAGTCTTTATGTCCGCTGAAAAATTATTTACCCCACTGAAAGTAGGTGCCGTCACTGCGCCAAACCGCGTGTTTATGGCTCCACTTACCCGCCTGCGCAGCATTGAACCGGGCGACATCCCAACCCCACTGATGGGTGAATACTATCGTCAGCGCGCAAGCTCTGGCCTGATCATCACCGAAGCCACGCAGATTTCCGCTCAGGCTAAAGGCTATGCGGGTGCGCCGGGTCTTCACAGCCCGGAACAGATCGCCGCATGGCAGAAAATCACCGCGGGCGTTCACGCTGAAGAGGGTCGCATTGCGGTCCAGCTTTGGCATACCGGTCGTATCTCCCACAGCAGCATTCAGCCTGGCGGCCAGGCACCGGTCTCCGCTTCGGCCCTGAGCGCAAATACCCGTACTTCCCTGCGTGATGAAAACGGCAATGCGATCCGCGTGGATACCTCTATGCCGCGCGCGCTTGAGCTGGATGAAATTCCGGGTATCGTGAACGACTTCCGCCAGGCCGTGGCCAACGCCCGTGAAGCCGGTTTTGACCTGATTGAGCTGCACTCCGCCCATGGCTACCTGCTACACCAGTTCCTGTCACCGTCGTCCAACCATCGCACCGACCAGTACGGCGGCAGCGTCGAAAACCGCGCTCGCCTGGTGCTGGAAGTGGTTGACGCCGTATGCCAGGAGTGGAGCCCGGATCGTATCGGGATCCGCGTCTCCCCAATCGGTTCTTTCCAGAACGTCGACAACGGTCCGAACGAAGAAGCCGATGCCCTGTACCTGATCGAAGAACTGGCTAAACGCGGCATCGCCTATCTGCACATGTCCGAACCGGACTGGGCTGGCGGTAAGCCTTACACGGACGCTTTCCGTCAGAAAGTGCGCGAGCGTTTCCACGGGGTGATCATCGGTGCGGGGGCTTATACCCCGGAGAAAGCCGAAGACCTGATCGGCAAAGGGCTGATCGATGCCGTCGCGTTTGGCCGCGACTACATCGCCAACCCGGATCTGGTAGCCCGCCTGCAGAAAAAAGCGGCCCTGAACCCGCAGCGCCCGGAAAGCTTCTACGGCGGCGGCGCGGAAGGCTACACCGACTACCCTTCTCTGTAATCTCGCCATTGTTCATTGATAGCGGCGATACTTCGCCGCTATACTAAAACATCGTTTCTGTTCAAAAAGACAGTCTATTCCATTGGTTAATGAGGAAATTATGCGCCTACTTCACACCATGCTGCGCGTTGGCGATCTGCAACGTTCCATTGATTTCTACACTAACGTCCTGGGCATGAAGCTGCTGCGCACCAGCGAAAACCCGGAATACAAATACTCGCTGGCGTTCGTGGGTTACGGCCCGGAAACGGATGAAGCGGTGATCGAGCTGACCTACAACTGGGGCGTGGACAGCTATGAGCTGGGCACCGCCTACGGCCACATCGCGCTGGAAGTGGACAACGCGGCCGAAGCGTGTGAACGCATTCGCAGCAACGGCGGTAACGTTACGCGCGAAGCGGGTCCGGTAAAAGGTGGTACCACCGTGATTGCGTTCGTGGAAGATCCGGACGGTTACAAAATCGAACTGATTGAAGCCAAAGACGCGGGTCGCGGTCTGGGCAACTGATCCCTCAGGGCGCAACATGCGCCCGTAGTTTTACTGCATCACCCTGCAAAATTTGCCATAATGCGCTCTGCTTTTTCCCCTTGTAAGAGACCCTGATGTCCGATAACGCTCAATTTAGCGGTCTGTGCGACCGTTTTCGTGGTTTTTATCCCGTTGTCATTGATGTAGAAACAGCCGGATTTAACGCTAAAACCGATGCGCTGCTCGAAATTGCCGCCATCACGCTGAAGATGGATGAACAGGGCTGGCTTACACCGGACACCACGCTGCATTTCCACGTTGAACCTTTCGAAGGGGCAAACTTACAGCCGGAAGCGCTGGCGTTTAACGGTATCGATCCGCACAACCCGCTGCGTGGTGCAGTCAGTGAATATGATGCGCTGCACGCCATTTTCAAAATGGTGCGTAAAGGCATGAAAGAGAGTAACTGCAGCCGCGCCATCATGGTGGCCCATAACGCCACCTTCGATCACAGCTTTACTATGGCCGCCGCCGAGCGCGCCGCGCTCAAACGCAACCCCTTCCATCCGTTTGTGACCTTCGACACCGCCGCACTGAGCGGCCTGGCCCTGGGACAAACGGTGTTATCAAAAGCCTGCATCACGGCGGGTATACCTTTTGACGGTACGCAGGCGCACTCCGCTTTATACGACACGGAGCGCACCGCAGAGCTGTTCTGTGAGATCGTCAACCGCTGGAAGCGTCTTGGCGGCTGGCCGCTGCCGATGGGCGACAGCGAAGAATAAAAAAAAGCGACCTTATCAGGTCGCTTTTTTATTTGCTCAGAAAATTACTCTGCGTCCGGCTCTTCGGTTTTGTACTTCGCCGCCGTCTCTTTGATCAGCTGCTGCAGTTCGCCGCGCTGATACATTTCAATCAGGATATCGCAGCCGCCAACCAGCTCACCGTCAACCCACAGCTGTGGGAAAGTCGGCCAGTTAGCGTACTTAGGCAGCTCAGCGCGGATGTCCGGGTTCTGCAGGATATCAACGTAAGCAAAACGCTCACCACAGGCTGACAGCGCCTGAACCGCTTGCGCGGAGAAGCCGCAGCTTGGCAGCTTCGGAGAACCTTTCATATACAGCAGAATCGGGTTTTCAGCGATCTGGCGCTGGATTTTTTCAATAGTGGTGCTCATGTCTTGCTTCCTTTAACTTCTGTTACGGCATTCGTCTGACATTGTAGCGGTTCAGACTGGCATCGGAAAATAACATTTTTGTCACGTTTATACATTCTACCCCGAGTCACGAAAAGTTGCATTGCAAATGGTGTTTACCCCTGCGGCGGTCAGGGTTTTGCTTAGGGAGTGGGTAAATGTGCGACAGAACGATGAATTTTTTTGCACTTGCTAACGAAACACGATTGTAGATTGAAAAATGCTATTAACTTTCTGGGTTTTTATAGATTAGAATCGACGGGCTTTGTAAATCACACGCGGGTATTATTGATGACCTGCATTTATCAGGGGACTGCCCAGTGGCGCGGATAAATAAAATCTCGATCACGCTCTGTGCTTTACTGTTTACTTCACTCACTTTCACGCCAGTGGCAAACGCCTCTCAGCAGGCGCGGCATTCTGCTGTACAAAAAAACCATCTGGTGAAAGCCACAGAACGTAAGAAAAAAACCACCGCTAAGAACGACAAGAAAAAAACACCGGCTCAGACGAAACAGACCGCTTCCAGCAAGACGAAAACAAAACCTTCCCGCACTGCCCACTCCGCCAAAAGTAAAGCTTCGCAAACCGCCGCTAACCTCGTTACTGAAAAATGCATCACGCGTAAAGGCCACAAGGCGAAATGCACGAAGGTCACGAAAATAGCGGAAGTGCATAAAGTGCGCGTACAGAAAGCGCAAAAAACCGCGATGAACAAACTGATGGGGCAGATTGGCAAACCTTATCACTGGGGTGGCAGCTCGCCGCGTACCGGGTTTGACTGCAGCGGCCTCGTCTATTACGCCTATAAAGATCTGGTCAAATTCCGCATTCCTCGTACCGCCAATGAGATGTACCACCTGCGCGATGCCTCACCGGTTGACCGCGGTGAGCTGGAAAACGGCGATCTGGTGTTCTTCCGCACTCAGGGTCGCGGCACGGCTGACCACGTCGGCGTGTATGTCGGCAACGGGAAATTCATCCAGTCTCCACGCAGCGGCCAGGATATTCAGATCACTTCTCTCAGTGAAGACTACTGGGTACGCCACTACGTCGGCGCGCGTCGCGTGATGACGCCAAAAACCATTCGCTAATCCCTGCCCTGCCGCATCCGTGGCAGGGTAAGTTCCTCTTTTGCATACCCTTTCAATTTGCTATCCTGTCCATGTTGTCTGTGTGGTTATTGGCAACACAAAATACAATAAGGAGAGAAGCAATGTCGTTCGAATTACCTGCACTACCGTATGCAAAAGACGCCCTGGCACCGCACATTTCTGCGGAAACCCTGGAATATCACTACGGCAAGCATCACCAGACGTACGTCACCAACCTGAACAATCTAATCAAGGGCACCGATTTTGAAGGCAAAACGCTGGAAGAGATCGTCCGCAGCTCAGAGGGTGGCGTCTTTAACAACGCCGCTCAGGTGTGGAACCACACCTTCTACTGGCACTGCCTGGCGCCAAATGCCGGCGGTGAACCTGTCGGTGAACTGGCTACCGCTATCAACGCCGCATTTGGCAGCTTCGCGGATTTCAAAGCGAAATTTACCGATGCAGCCATCAAGAACTTCGGTTCTGGCTGGACGTGGCTGGTTAAAGAGGCGGATGGCAAACTGGCTATCGTGTCCACCTCTAACGCGGGTACCCCGCTGACCACCAGCGCGAAGCCGCTGATGACCGTGGACGTGTGGGAGCACGCTTACTACATTGACTACCGCAACGCGCGTCCGAACTACCTGGAGCACTTCTGGGCACTGGTTAACTGGGACTTTGTCGCGAAGAACTTCGCCGCGTAAGAGACACGCAGAAGGGTTCGCCCTTCTGCGTTTTTGGTTTATTCCGCAGCGCAGGCTGCTTCAGGCTGTTTACGACCCGACATCATCACGAGCAGCAGGCCGAGCGCGGCAATAATCGCCCCCATCACCGGCACAAAGCTGTACCCCAGACCACCTGAAATCACGGCCCCACCGGCCGCCGCGCCCAGGGCATTACCCAGGTTAAACGCACCGATATTCACGGAAGATGAAAGTCCCGGCGCCTCGTGCGCGACACGCATTACGCGCATCTGCAGCGGCGGCACCACGGCGAAAGTGGCGGCTCCCCAGACGACCATCGCAATCGCGGCCCCGAACTCATTACGCGCCAGCCACGGAATGGCAACCATGATGACAATCAGCAGGGTTAAGAAGCCCTTCAGCGTCCCGCTCACGGAACGGTCGGCAAATTTCCCGCCGAGATAGTTGCCAATCGAGAAGCCCACGCCAATCAGCACCAGCATCGCGGTAACGAAGAGAGGCGTTGCGTGGGTGATATCGTGCAGTACCGGCGAAATATAGGTGTAGAGGGTAAACATCGCCCCTGCCCCCAGCACGGTGGTGAGCAGCGCGGAGAGCACCTGCGGACGCATCAGCACCGCCAGCTCTTTACGCACTTCCGGACGTTCTCCGGCGCTTCCTTTCGGCAGGGAGAAGAACAGCGCCACCATCGCAATCACGCCTAGACCGGCCGTCGCCAGGAAAGACATACGCCAGCCGATCGCTTCTCCCAGCCAGGTTGCCGCAGGCACCCCGCCGATATTGGCAATCGTCAGCCCCATAAACATGGTTGCCACGGCGCTCGCCTGCTTGTGTTTTGGCACCACGCTGGCAGCCACGACCGACCCCAGCCCAAAGAACGCTCCGTGGTTAAGGCTGGTCAGAATGCGCGACAGCATCAATGTGGTGTAGTCCGGCGAAATGGCCGAAAGCACGTTGCCCAGGGTGAAAATCGCCATCAGGAAAATCAGCGCATTGCGGCGCGCGCGGTGCGAAAGAAGAAGGGTCATCAGCGGCGCCCCTACCATCACGCCGATAGCGTAGGCGCTGATTAACATCCCTGCCGCAGGGATAGAGACATCTACGCCCCGGGCAATAACAGGAAGTAACCCCATTGGGGAGAATTCAGTGGTGCCAATCCCAAAAGCGCCAATCGCCAGGGCCAGCAGGGGAAAATTGATTTTCATGCGTCAACTCCGGATGCCGTGTCATGTGGTGACACAGAACAAAGAAGCGGAAAGCATGACATCAATCACAAAAAATGAGAAGTTAACAAAATGGCAAAAGATTTTTGCCAGAGAAGTAACAATCCGGGGAGTCGGGAGGGAGAAGGCTCTCCCTCCGCGTAAATCAGTGCAGCGCAGCCGTCAGACCGGCCGCAACAATCAGAGCCAGCACAACAACGGTGGTGAACAGCGAAAACTTAAGATCGGAACTCATCAATTTTTCTCCTTTTAATCCCCACACGAAAAGTGAGCTTGCTCATTTTTGCACAGATTACGTCAAAAATCTTCCTGGATTTATACTGATAACCACTTTAGCTCTTCCCCTTTTCATCAAGATAGGACAAAATTCCACGCTAAATTTATTAGCGTACCGGCCATTGACCCCCTCCTGACGTCCCGTGTCGTTTTCCCGGCGTGCCGCAATTCAAGATTGCGAGATAAGGGTGAGAGAAGGCAAACGTTTACCTTCAAGTTTTTCAGGAGCTTAGGATATGGTCTGGAGTGACATTTAATGGCAACAATTAAAGACGTAGCAAAACGCGCAAACGTTTCCACTACAACCGTATCACATGTAATTAACAAAACCCGCTTTGTGGCGGAAGAGACGCGCAACGCCGTCTGGGCAGCGATCAAAGAGCTGCACTATTCGCCAAGCGCGGTTGCGCGTAGCCTCAAGGTTAATCACACCAAGTCCATTGGATTGCTGGCGACCAGCAGTGAAGCGGCCTATTTTGCCGAGATCATTGAAGCGGTCGAAAAGAACTGCTTCCAGAAAGGCTATACCCTGATTCTGGGCAACGCGTGGAACAGCATTGAAAAACAGCGTGCCTACCTGTCGATGATGGCGCAAAAGCGCGTTGATGGCCTGCTGGTGATGTGTTCCGAGTACCCGGAATCCGTGCTGTCGATGCTGGAAGAGTATCGCCATATTCCGATGGTGGTGATGGACTGGGGCGAAGCGCGCGCGGACTTTACCGATTCCGTTATCGATAACGCCTTTGAAGGCGGCTATATGGCCGGTCGTTATCTGATCGAACGCGGTCACCGCGAGATTGGCGTGATCCCCGGTCCGCTGGAGCGCAACACCGGCGCGGGCCGTCTGGCCGGTTTTATGAAAGCGATGGAAGAAGCGTTGATCAACGTGCCGGAAAACTGGATTGTGCAGGGCGACTTTGAGCCGGAATCGGGCTACCGCGCGATGCAGCAGATCGTCTCCCAGCCGCACCGTCCGACCGCCGTGTTCTGCGGGGGCGACATCATGGCCATGGGCGCGCTCTGCGCTGCCGACGAGCTGGGCCTGCGCGTACCGCAGGATATTTCCGTGATCGGCTATGACAACGTGCGTAACGCGCGTTTCTTCACCCCGGCGCTGACCACCATTCACCAGCCGAAAGATTCGCTGGGCGAAACGGCCTTCAATATGCTGATGGACAGGATCGTCAACAAGCGCGAAGAGTCGCAGTCTATTGAAGTTCACCCGCGTCTTATCGAACGCCGTTCCGTTGCGGACGGTCCGTTCCGCGACTACCGTCGTTAATCGCTTTACGGGGCCAGCTATGCTGGCTCCCGTAACCATTCCCGGTTCAGCGTTTCGCTGTCTCCCAGATAATCCAGCAGCCAGGCCATCGCAGGCGAGACGTCATTTTGCTGCCATGTGAGGCAGCAGGCCGCATCCGGGAACGGATTCTCCAGCGTCAGCTCAACCCACTCTCTGGTATCGATGCGCGGACGCGCGAAATGAACGGGCACC
This sequence comes from Enterobacter sp. 302C9, assembly GCF_034106085.1. Lineage (NCBI taxonomy): Bacteria > Pseudomonadati > Pseudomonadota > Gammaproteobacteria > Enterobacterales > Enterobacteriaceae > Enterobacter > Enterobacter sp. 302C9. The sequence continues at coordinate 1,038,418 of NZ_JAWNBW010000001.1, read as the reverse complement.
ATCGCGACGCACAGCCCGGCGCTGAGGCACGTCGCCGACGATTCCCAGTCAGGGGCCACCACCCGCCGCTGGTTGTCCAGAAGCCAGGTAATACGCTTGGGCAATGAACGGGACGTATCCTCCAGCACCAGCGACGGCCAGTTGCGCAGCGTGTCATCGCTGAGCGGCCCTTCCATCGAAGCCAGCGGATGATCGCTTGCCACCACGCATTTCCAGCTCAGCATCCCCATATCGCGAAAGGCGTAACGTCCCCCGACCGGGATCGCCTGCGTCGCCCCAATCGCCATCTCTGCCCTGCCGTCCGCCAGCGCATCCCAGACGCCGTTAAACACCTCCTGCGAGACCCGCAGCTCGACGTCAGAAAAATGACGGTAGAAATCGACGATCATCTGCCGGGTGCGTTCCGGCTTAACGATGTTATCCACCGCGATGGAAAGATGCCCCCGCCAGCCGTTCGCGATCTGCTGACACTGTTCGCGGGTGATCTGCATTTTTTTGATAACAGAACGCCCTTCCTTCAAAAACCACGCGCCTGCGGGCGTTAATTCCACATCACGATGCCGCCGTTCAAACAGCGGAACCGCCAGCCACTCCTCCAGCTGGCGCACCGTGTAGCTTATTGCCGAAGGGACGCGGTGCAGCTCCTGCGCCGCACCGCTGAAGCTGCCGTTACGCGCCACAGCATCGACCACTTCAAGAGAATAATCTGACCACATTTTCTGCCTGCAAAATTTTTGAATGCACCCGCCAAATATTAGCGTTTCACAAGCGGCTTTGCACTCCCTACACTCAGCGCCAATGTATACCTGCCTCCTCAGGAGAATAAAATAATGCAACCCAGGAACGGTTTTTTAGTCTGGCTCGGCGGCTTAAGCGTGCTGGGCTTTTTAGCCACCGATATGTACCTGCCGGCGTTTGCCGCCATGCAGGAAGATTTGCAAACCCCGGCTGCCGCCATCAGCGCCAGCCTGAGTTTATTCCTCGCCGGCTTTGCCTTCGCACAGCTGCTCTGGGGACCGCTCTCGGATCGCTTTGGTCGTAAACCGGTACTGTTGCTGGGCCTGGCCATTTTTGCGGTGGGCTGCCTGGGAATGTTATGGGTACGCGATGCCACCTGGCTGCTGGTGCTGCGGTTTATTCAGGCCGTGGGCGTCTGTGCCGCGGCCGTGACCTGGCAGGCGCTGGTCACCGACTATTACCCGGCTAACCGCACAAACCGTATTTTCGCCACCATTATGCCGCTGGTGGGCCTCTCACCTGCCCTCGCTCCCCTGCTGGGCAGCTGGATCCTCGCGCATTTCGACTGGCAGGCCATTTTCGCCACGCTGTTTGCCATTACCCTGGTCCTGATGCTGCCGGCGTTCGCCCTCAAGCCTGCGCATAAAAAAGAAGCGCATGCAGACGCGAAGCCGATTACCTTCACTTCCCTGCTCAGCGCCAAAGCGTATCGCGGGAATGTCCTGATCTATGCCGCCTGCTCGGCAAGCTTCTTCGCGTGGCTCACCGGCTCGCCGTTCATTCTGCACGATATGGGCTACAGCCCGGCAGCCATCGGCCTGAGCTATGTTCCGCAGACAATCGCGTTCCTGGTAGGCGGGTACGGCTGTCGCGCGGCGCTGCAAAAGTGGGAAGGTCAGCAGATGCTTCCGTGGCTGCTGGTGCTATATGCGCTGAGCGTTATCGGGACCTGGGCCGTTGGCTTTATTCCTGGCGCCGGTCTGGCCGAAATTTTGATTCCATTCTGCGTGATGGCCGTTGCGAACGGGGCGATTTACCCTATCGTTGTAGCCCAGGCGCTGCGTCCCTTCCCGCAGGCAACAGGCCGCGCCGCCGCGCTGCAGAATACCCTGCAGCTGGGGCTGTGCTTCCTGGCAAGCCTGGTTGTATCGGCGCTGATTGCCACGCCGCTCCTGACCACCACCAGCGTGATGCTGGTGACCGTTGCGCTGGCGGTGTTGGGCTATCGCATGCAGGCCTCCGCGCAGCGTGAGCATGAAAAGAGTGCTCAGGTTGAAACGTCACATGCCTGATTGCGTCAGAAATCATGTTAATTTTCAGTGATTAGGTTGCTAAGAATTTTCTATTGAATCACCAAATTTTGAGGCCTATACTAAATTTGGTTCGATTAAATACGATAAATATTAAGTGTTAACGGGAGCCGGAGTGCTCCCGTTTTACCATGGAAGGCATTTCGGCAAGGGTTATCTCCCTTCCTCTGTTCTACGTCGGATACTAGCCTCGCGGTATTTACCGTGAGATTTCTCACAAACCAAAAAAAGCGTCTACGCTGTTTTAAGGTTCTGATCACAGTAGGGTGATGGAGAAGCTATGAGTTCATCGTGTATAGAAGAAGTCAGCGTTCCGGACGATAACTGGTCCCGGATCGTCAGTGAACTGTTAGGTCGAGCAGGCATCACTATCAATGGATCATCGCCATCCGATCCTCAGGTTAAACATCCCGACTTTTTTAAACGCGTGCTGCGAGAGGGATCGTTAGGCCTGGGAGAAAGCTACATGGACGGCTGGTGGGAGTGCGAACGTCTGGATACCTTTTTCGCCAGCGTGCTGCGTGCCGGTCTTGAAAATCAACTCCCTCGCAATCTGAAAGACACCCTGCGCGTCGCCTCTGCCCGACTGTTCAATCTGCAAAGTAAAAAACGCGCGTGGATCGTTGGTAAAGAACACTACGATCTTGGCAACGACCTGTTCAGCCGTATGCTGGACCCTTTCATGCAGTACTCCTGCGCCTACTGGAAAGAGGCGTCGACGCTTGAAGAGGCCCAGCAGGCCAAGCTGCGTCTGATTAGCGAGAAGCTCCAGCTCCAGCCCGGAATGCGCGTGCTGGATATCGGCTGCGGCTGGGGTGGGCTGGCGTATTTTATGGCGAAGCACTATGGCGTCAGCGTCGTCGGCGTCACGATTTCAGCGGAACAGCAAAAAATGGCGCGGGAACGCTGCCAGGGCCTCGATGTGGATATCCGGCTGCAGGATTACCGTGATCTTAACGAACAGTTTGACCGGATCGTTTCCGTCGGCATGTTCGAGCACGTCGGGCCGAAAAACTACGCTACCTATTTTGAGGTGGTGGATCGGAATCTGAAACCGGACGGTATCTTCCTGCTGCACACCATCGGCTCTAAGCGGACCGACAATAACGTCGACCCGTGGATCAACAAATACATCTTTCCGAATGGCTGTTTACCGTCCGTCCGCCAGATTGCCAACGCCAGTGAACCCCATTTCGTGATGGAAGACTGGCATAACTTTGGCGCGGATTACGACACCACGTTGATGGCCTGGCATGCGCGTTTTCAGGAAACCTGGCCTGAGATTGCGGACAACTATTCTGAACGATTCAGGCGGATGTTTAGCTATTATCTGAATGCCTGCGCGGGGGCGTTTCGCGCACGGGATATTCAGCTCTGGCAGGTGGTATTCAGCCGTGGGATTGAACACGGATTACGTGTCGCACGCTAAAAAATAACCCCGGATGCCCGGGGTTATTTTTTATTCTTCTTCTGTGGCGGTCTTTATTATCGCCGCTTCTTTTGCTGCCAGCACGCGCTCAACCGTATCCACTACCGCCTGGGTTTGCGGATCGATTTCAATATTCACGCGATGCCCCAGTTTTTTGGCGCCCAGCGTGGTGCGCTGCAGCGTTTCAGGAATTAAATGCACGCAAAAACGCGTTGGCGTTACTTCACCCACCGTCAGGCTAATCCCGTCAATGCCAATAAATCCTTTATAGAGGATGTATTTCATTAATGAAGGATCCTGCATTTTAAACCAGATTTGACGGTTATTTTCCGAGGTCACGATTTTTGCCACTTCAGCGGTGGTCATGATGTGCCCGGACATCAGGTGGCCGCCAATCTCATCGCTGAACCTCGCCGCCCGCTCAACGTTGACGGTATCTCCCACCGCCAGCTCGCCAAGGTTGGTGATGCGCAGCGTCTCTTTCATTAAATCAAAGCTAATCTGGTTGCCGTTAATTTCGGTAACGGTCAGGCAGCAGCCGTTATGAGCAATCGACGCGCCTGTTTCAATGCCCTCAAGCATATATTCCGGCAGCTCAACAACATGAGTACGGAAATTAGGTTTTTCATCAATGGACACCACTTTGGCGGTGCCCTGCACAATACCAGTAAACATGCTTACAACTCCTGTTTTTTCCGGACGGTGGTGACACCGTTTAATCCCACCACAATAACAGTTGGAAAAAGAGGTTGCCAGCGGAGCGCATTTTCTGGCGATTTTTTCACTAGATAAATAGCTAAAGCCCGCTACAATAGCTGGCACCCCCCTGCATTTTCTTCTTGCTGCCCGTTTCGGCGGCTTTTTTAGTCTCTCAAATAACAACAAAATAAAGGTGTTCACGTGCAGAAGTACATGAATGAAGCGCGCCAGCTATTGGCACTGGCTATACCAGTGATCGTCGCGCAAGTGGCCCAGACCGCAATGGGATTTGTGGATACGGTAATGGCAGGTGGCTATAGCGCCACCGATATGGCGGCCGTTGCTATCGGCACGTCAATCTGGCTTCCGGCCATCCTGTTCGGCCACGGTCTGCTGCTCGCGCTCACGCCGGTTATCGCTCAGCTCAATGGCTCGGGTCGTCGCGAGCGCATTGCCCATCAGGTTCGTCAGGGTTTCTGGCTGGCAGGGTTTGTTTCCGTGCTGATCATGGTCGTGCTCTGGAACGCGGGCCACATCATTCGCGCTATGCATAACATTGACCCGGCACTGGCTGATAAAGCCGTGGGCTATCTGCGCGCCCTGCTCTGGGGTGCGCCCGGCTACCTCTTTTTCCAGGTGGCGCGTAACCAGTGTGAAGGCCTGGCGAAAACCAAGCCCGGAATGGTGATGGGCTTTATCGGTTTGCTGGTCAACATTCCGGTGAACTATGTCTTTATTTACGGTCATTTCGGGATGCCGGAGCTCGGCGGCGTCGGCTGCGGCGTGGCGACAGCAGCCGTTTACTGGGTGATGTTCTTCTCCATGATCGCCTTTGTAAAACGCGCCCGTTCCATGCGCGATATTCGTAACGAGAAAAGATTTAGCACGCCGGACTGGAACATCATGACGCGTCTGGTGCAGTTAGGGTTGCCGATCGCCCTCGCGCTGTTCTTTGAGGTGACCCTGTTTGCCGTAGTCGCCCTGCTGGTCTCCCCGCTGGGCATTGTGAACGTGGCCGGGCACCAGATTGCGCTGAACTTCAGCTCCCTGATGTTCGTCCTGCCGATGTCGCTGGCGGCGGCGGTGACGATTCGCGTCGGCTTCCGCCTGGGCCAGGGCTCAACGCTGGATGCGCAAACGGCCGCCCGGACCGGGCTGGGCGTCGGCGTCTGCATGGCTATCTGTACGGCGCTCTTTACCGTTGCATTACGCGAGCAGATTGCCCTGCTCTATAACGACAACCCGGAAGTGGTCACGCTGGCATCGCACCTGATGCTGCTGGCCGCGATTTACCAGATCTCTGACTCCATCCAGGTGATTGGCAGCGGTGTGCTGCGCGGATATAAAGACACGCGCTCCATCTTCTTTATCACCTTCATCGCCTACTGGGTGCTGGGTCTGCCGTGTGGCTATATCCTGGCGCTTACCGATCTGGTGGTGGATCGCATGGGTCCGGCAGGGTTCTGGATGGGCTTTATCATCGGCCTGACGTCGGCGGCAATTATGATGATGATGCGAATGCGCTTCCTGCAGCGCCAGCCATCAACGGTCATTTTGCAACGCGCGGCACGTTAACGACGCGGTAGCCGCCGCCCGGCGGCTACTTTCTCTTCACTTTGCGCGGTAATGAAGCAATCGCGTGAAATCAGAGAGAAAAATGCATTTTCCCTCTTGCCACCTCGGTGCTGTGCCGCTAATATTCGTCCCCGTTGTCGCCGACAACACGTTGCGTTCATAGCTCAGTTGGTTAGAGCACCACCTTGACATGGTGGGGGTCGTTGGTTCGAGTCCAATTGAACGCACCATTCTGCGTCCGTAGCTCAGTTGGTTAGAGCACCACCTTGACATGGTGGGGGTCGGTGGTTCGAGTCCACTCGGACGCACCATTTCAGTCCTGAAATGGTGCAAATCCTCTTCTGATATCCTGAATTTTCCTAATCCCTTATTTTCATCATTGTTCTCCTGCTACGCTTTTCTTATGGAAAAAAAACAGGAAGACCGTCGATGAAGAAAATCGCGATTATCGGCTCCGGCCCCACAGGGATTTATACTTTTTATCATCTCCTTAAAAACAGTAAGCCGCTCTCCGTTTCCGTTTTCGAACAGGCCGATGAAGCTGGCGTGGGTATGCCCTATAACGACGACGATAACTCACGGCTGATGCTGGCGAACATTGCGAGCATTGAAATCCCGCCCATTTTTATGAACTACCTCGACTGGCTGAAGGATCAGAGCGAAGCTCATCTGGCGCGCTTTAAGGTCGATACAACCCGCCTGCATGACCGGCAGTTCCTGCCCCGGCTTCTGCTGGGCGAGTATTTTCGCGACAGCTTTCGTTCAATCGTGAAAGAGGCCAGAAAGCTGGGGTTTCAGGTTGATGTCCATGAATCCGCCCGGGTCACCGATATCGTGTCCACGAAAGAAGGGGTCACGCTTTCCGTCAACGACAGCGCCTTTCCTGAACGCTTCGACCTTGCGGTTATCGCCACCGGTCACGTCTGGCCAGACGAGGACGAAGCCACGCGCGCGTTCTTCCCAAGCCCGTGGTCCGGTCTGATGGACGCCAGTATCCCTCCCTGCCGCGTCGGTATTATGGGGACATCGTTAAGCGGTCTCGACGCGGCCATGGCGGTAGTGATGCAGCACGGTGAATTTCGTGACGATGAGTTCGTGCTGGATAAAGGCAGCGACGCGTTGAAGATTGTCCTGATGTCCCGGACGGGCATTCTGCCGGAAGCCGATTTTTACTGCCCTATTCCTTATGAACCGCTGTCGGTCTTAACCGAATTTGTGGTTGAAAACGAGATCGCCAAAGGATCGAATGGCCTGCTCGACCGTATATTTACCCTGATGGTGAAAGAGCTTCAGCTCGCTGACCCGACGTGGTGTGAGAAAATATCCCTGCATAAGCAGAATGCGGACAGCATTCGTGAGGCCTGGTTTGAGGATCGTAAACGGCACGGCCCGTTTACCTGGGCGGAAGAGAATCTCAACGAGGTGGAGCGGAACAAACGCGAGCGGCGCACCGTAGCCTGGCGCTATACCGTGCTTCGGCTGCATGAGGTGGTTCAGGAGATTGTTCCCCACCTCAGCGAACGGGACAGAGAGCGCTTTAAGCAAGGCCTCGCCCGCGTATTCATCGACAACTATGCGGCCATTCCTCCGCAGTCTATCCGCAGGCTGCTCGCGCTTCGCGAAGCCGGCATCATCAGCGTGGCGACGCTCGGTGACGATTACACGCTGGACGTTGGCAGCGATCGAACGGTAATCACCACACAAGAGACCGTTTACCGTTTCGACGTGTTTATTGATGCGCGCGGGCAAAAGCCGCTCAAAACGAAAGATCTGCCCTTTCCGACGCTGCGCAAACAGCTGGAAGCCACGGGTGAAGAGATACCGGACGTCGGTGAGGATTACACCTTAAATGCGCCTGACGCCGTTCGCGGGCGCATTGCCTTCGGCGCGATACCGTGGCTGATGCACGATCGTCCCTTCGTTCAGGGGCTGGCGGAGTGTGCAGAGATTGCACAAGCAATGGCGAAGGCGGCGGAAAAACCCGCGTCGGGATCGCGGCGCAGATTACCGTATATTGAGAACTAACAGGGCTTCCATGCCCTGCTGTCGCGGATTACTCGAAGAAGACTTCCGGGTTTTCAGACAGCGAAACGAAGGTTTTCGTCGCTTTATCCAGGGCAAGAATTTTGCCGCTTTCAATGTCGTACACCCAGCCGTGCAGTCGGATGGAGTTATTACGCAGGCCCACCGCGACGGACGGGTGGGTCTTAATGTTGCTCAGCTGCGCAAACACGTTCTCCTGCACCATCGCATTGACTTTATCGATCGGCTTATCCCAGGTTTTCTTCTCTACCACGGCTTTCGCCGCGTCAGAATAGCGCAGCCAGTGTGACACAGCAGGCATCGGCTCCAGGTTCGCGTTATCGGCAATCGCCTTCATCGCGCCACAGTTGGAGTGACCGCAAATCACGATATCCGTGACGCCCAGCGCCACCACGGCGTATTCGATGGTTGCAGACACGCCGCCAGGCTCCGGCCCGAATGGCGGCACGATGTTGCCAGCATTACGAATGACAAAGAGTTGTCCTGGCTCTTGCTGGGTGACCAGTTCCGGGACCAGACGGCTGTCGGAGCATGAGATGAACAGCGCTTTGGGATTCTGGCTGGACGCTAAACTGCGGAAGAGTTCTTTACGTTGCGGGAAAATCTCTTTTTGAAAGCTGAGAAAACCTTCAATGATATGTTGCATAGCAATGTCTCTTTTATCTGTTTTAGTTTAGGCATGATCGAGATCACACTCGTAAAGTTTACCCATCGTGGTTTACTTCAGACAAGCAATATATTTCTGGCCCGACCGCTGAACAATCTCGTCCGCGAAGGCCGGGATGTTCTGCCCTTCAAACGCGCCGTAAAGACGTTCGAAGGTTTTGCCTTCGAGATGATTCACCACCGACGCCACGGCGCGGGCCGGCAGCGGAAGATAATTCGGGTAGCTCCACATAAACGAGACGGCGTCTTTACCCGGCGTGACCTGCAGAATATCGCCCACCAGCAATACCCCATCCCCCTCCTGCCAGTGCAGCACCGTTCCACCGGCAAAATGCCCGCCCAGACGCAGCAAGGTGACCGACGGGAAAATCTCCAGCGCGTCCCCCTCCCAGAAATGAATGGCCGGGCTATCGCGCATGACCCACTCTCTGTCGCTGGCGTGCAGGTAAACCGGCACATCAAACGCCGCAGCCCACTCCTGCATCGTGGTGTAATAGTGCGGATGTGAAATAGCAATCGCGCTGATGCCGCCGAGGGCGGTAATGAGCGTTTTGGTTGCGGGGTCGAGGTTGGCGATGCAGTCCCAGAGGATATTGCCGTAGGCCGTTTGCAGGAGCAGCGCCCGCTGGTTGATCGCAAACGCGGGCACCGTTTTGATCCCGAACAGCCGCGGCTCCAGCTGCTGCCATTTGTTGGTATGGGTGGCGGTGACGGTGTCGAAATCGGTCCATGCCTGGCCCGTGGCGGGCACGTACTGGCGCTCATCCTCGCAAATTGGGCATCTGTCCGGCCGGGCATCGTAGGCGGTTCCGCAGGTTTTACAGAGTGTAATCATGTGCTCTCCTCAGCGATAAAGCACTGAGTATGGCAGGGATTATCCTTATGTGCTGCGAGGTACATTGCTGGCTTTTTTTGCCCTATACTGTGCCAGTATCGAAAACTGAACAGAGCAGGTGCCACATGGAAATTGATCTCGATAACTTAGTCTTTAACGGTCTGGATGAAGCCGAAGAGCGTAATGCGGAACGTCTGGACGATGCAGACAAAAAAGCGCAGGCGATTGTCGCCGACGACGACTGCGGCGACGCCTGCAAAATCTAATAAAAAAGCACCGGGAAACCGGTGCTTTTTTATTTCACTCGTTAAACGTCACGCACACCTCGTTCCAGTACGTTTCGCGCGTGCGGCGCAGTTCAGCGTGACGTTTTATCATGGAACCACTCCGGGTCAATGTTGGCAACGTCGACGCCATACAGGCTGGCGACAGGCAGGATTGACTCAAGAACACGTTGCGCGCTGTTCTCCGCATTCACTGGTCGGGTCGCAAAAAACCGCCGTAACGTGCTGATCCATTTTTTCATCGTCTTACCCTCTCTCGCCGTGTCTGATCTCAGTTAAGCACTCAAATGCCGCGCGGGGGAAATACCAAAATCCACTGTCGATGTGCAGGATCTGCAAATAGCATCCCGCTCTTTTCACTCTTCATTAACACGTTGTTCACTAATGCTTTTTTGCTCATAGCAAAGAACGATTTCTTATTTGGCGATAGCTTTCGCTTATGGGAGCGTAGCGGGGTAAAACAAAAACAACGGGATGGCGAATGACTATGGCAGCAAATATGAAAGGGTTTACCAAACGGACACTGGTTCTGGCATTACTGGCGGCGGGGAGCCTGCTTTCAGCGCAGGCACAGGCCGATCAGCTGGCGGATATTAAGGCCGCAGGGGTGGTGAAAGTGGCCACGTTTGACGCCAACCCGCCGTTTGGCTCTATTGATGCCAAAACGCACGAGATCGTGGGTTATGACGTGGACTTCGCCAAAGCGCTGGCAAAATCGCTCGGCGTGAAGCTTGAACTGGTTGCCACCAATCCGGCTAACCGTATTCCGCTGCTGCAGTCCGGAAAAGCCGACCTGATCGTGGCGGATATTACCATCACCCCGGAACGCGCGCAGGTGATTGACTTCTCGACGCCTTACTTTGTCACCGGCCAGCAGTTCCTGGTGCCGGCTAAATCACCGGACAAGCTTGATGACTACAGCCGGGCGCGGATTGGCGCGGTCAAAGGAACGACGGGCGAGCAGGCGCTGCACCAGCGTTTCCCGCAGTCACGCGTGCTCTCGTATGACGATATTCCGCTGGCGCTGACGGCGCTGCGCAACGGTAACGTACAGGCCATCACCCAGGACAGCACCATTCTGGCCGGTCTGCTGGCGCAGGCGCCGGATAAAGCGAACTTTAAAATCCTGCCCGATCTGCTCAGCAAAGAAGAGATTGGCGTTGGGGTGAAGAAAGGTGAAACGGCGCTGCTGAAGGCCGTTAACGACGAGCTGGTTAATCTCGAGAAGAACGGTCAGGCAGCAAAAATCTACGATGTCTGGTTTGGCCCAAACACGCCTTCCCCACAGCCTCGCGCCTTTAAAATAGAAGCCAGATAATTATGCTCTCAGGTTTATTTTCACACTCCGCGGCCGGTGCCGCGGATTTTTCACATCTGGAACAGGCCAGCGTCGAGTTTCGTCATGTGGACAAACGCTACGGTGACCATCAGGTTTTAAACGACATTAACCTCACCATCACGCCCGGTGAAGTGGTCGCCATCCTCGGCCCTTCGGGTTCCGGTAAATCCACCCTGATTCGTCTCATCAACCAGCTTGAAACCCTGAGCGGCGGGGAGATTCTGGTCGACAACAAGCCTACCGCAAAGCTCTCCGGTACCGGGCTGCGCCAGCTGCGCAGCCGCGTGGGGTTTGTGTTCCAGCAGTTCAATCTTTACGCCCACCTCACCGCCAGCCAGAACATTACCCTGGCGCTGGAGCACGTTCACGGCTGGAAGCCGCAGCCAGCTCAGGAGCGCGCGCTGGCCCTGCTGGAGAAGGTCGGGATGCTGGAAAAAGCCCACCATTTCCCGGCAGAGCTTTCCGGTGGACAGCAGCAGCGCGTCGCGATTGCCCGCGCCCTGGCCTCTTCACCGCAAATCATTCTGTTCGATGAACCCACCTCCGCGCTGGATCCGGAGATGATTGGTGAAGTGCTGTACGTGATGAAAGCCCTCGCCCACAGCGGGATCACGATGATCGTGGTGACCCACGAGATGCAGTTTGCCCGGGAAATTGCCGACCGGATTGTCTTTATCGACGGCGGGCAAATTCTGGAAACGGCGCCGCCGGCACAATTTTTCAGCCAGCCGTCGCATCCGCGCGCGCAGCGGTTCCTGCAGAAGGTGCTCAACCCGCTGCATCAGGAGCATCTGTAATGCCCGCGCTCGACTGGCAGGGGGTACTGACCGGACAGCCTCTGCAGTGGATACTCTCCGGATTCCTCACCACCCTGTGGGTCACGCTTGCCGGGATGCTGCTGGCCAGCCTGCTCGCACTGCTCTTTATGCTCCTGCGCCTTTCCGGCGGACGCCCCGGGAACGCGGTCGTCAGCAGCTGGGTGTCGCTGTTTCGCAATACGCCGCTGCTGGTGCAGCTGCTGTTCTGGTATTTTGCCGCCTGGAACGGGCTACCGCAGGCGTTCCGCGACGCGGTGAACGCGGATCACAGCTGGTCAATTCTGCCCGGCGACGTCTGGTGGTTTACGCCCGAATTTTTATGTTCTGCCTGGGGGTTGGGCGTCTTTACCTCGGCGTTTTTAATCGAAGAGGTGGAATCGGGGTTACGTTCCGTACCTGCCGGACAGCGGGAGGCGGCGCTCGCGCAGGGATTCTCCGCGTGGCGTCTGTTTCGTTACATCCTTCTGCCGCAGGGCCTGGCCAACGCCTGGCAGCCGGTTGTGGGCCAGTACCTTAATCTGATGAAGCTCTCCTCGCTCGCGAGCGGGATTGGCTTTGCCGAGCTGACCTATCAGGTCAGGCAGATCGAGAGCTATAATGCGCACGCGCTGGAGGCGTTTACCCTCGGTACCGCGCTCTATCTGCTGACCGGCCTGGTCATGGGGCTGGTGCTGGTTCGCATCGGGCCTGACGCGAAACGTAAACGCCCAGGCGTCGCCACCACAGGGAGTGAAAAACATGATTGCCGGACTTAACGTCATCACCGATAACCTCGACTATCTGCTGTGGGGACGCGCGGCGACGGGTGAACCGGGGGGCGTATTGCTGTCGTTGATGATGGCGGCCGGGGCCGCCGTCATCGCCCTGCCCGGTGGGATAGTGCTCGCGTGTTTGGCCTGGCGCTTTACCGGGCTCGTGCGAAAGGCCCTCTTTTTATGGGCAGAGCTGATCCGCGGTATCCCGCTCATCTTCGTGATTTTCTGGATGTGGTATCTGCTGCCGCTTATGACCGGGGGCGATCTGCCGGGAGCGCTGACCGTCACGCTGGCCCTGGCCTGGTTTACCGCGGCAACGGTGATGCACTCGGTGCTGGCCGGGCTTAACGCGCTACCGTCCGGACAATATGAGGCCGCACTGTCACAGGGATTCAGCACGCAGCAAACCCTCCTGCGCGTGCTGCTGCCGCAGGCGCTGAGGAATATTCTGCCGTCGCTGGTGGGGATTTTTATCAGCCTGCTGAAGGATACGTCGCTGGCGTTTATCGTGAACGTACCGGAACTGACCACGGTGGCGGGACAGGTCAACAACCGGGTGCAAATCTACCCGGCGGCCATTTTTATCTTTACGGGCGTGGTCTACTACCTGCTCTGCTGCTCGCTCGAACAGCTTGCGAAACGCTGGCGCATTACCCGGCCAGCGCTTTAACCACCGTTTCCATCGCTTCGGTTGTCAGTTCACTGCGCTTAACGCGCTGGTTCGCCAGCGCGGTACGCAGGACTCCGGCAATGACAATATGCTTTGGCTCCTGCCCTAAATCACGCATCTCAAGCACCACCTTCCCGACCACCCGGCACATCTCCTGGTACAGCGCTTCATCTTTGGTCACGTTACCCATCGTCATCACTCCATTGCCTGTTAAACGTTGAGCTTAAATGATTCTCCTGCCGGATACAAAAAAGAAGCCCGGCGAGAGACTCACCGGGCTTCATCTGTAAAATCAGTAAATTAGTTGTTTACTGGGATGACCGCGCCTTTGTACTTGGTGCGGATCCAGTCCTGAATCTCTTTCGAGTGCAGCACGTTCACCAGCGCAACGATATCTTTCTTCTTCTCGTCACCGCGATGCACGGTAATGATGTTGGCGTACGGGTTGTTTTCACCGCTCTCTACCGCAATCGGGTCGTGAACCGGATCCAGACCGGCGTCAATCGCGTAGTTGGCGTTAATCACCACCGCATCGCCTTCGTTGTTGTTGTACATCTGCGGCAGCAGAGAGGCTTCCACGTTCGGGGTGAACTTCAGCTTTTTCGGGTTCTCAACGATGTCGCTGATGCGCGCGGTCACTTTGTCGATGCCCGGCTTCAGCTTGATCACGCCCTCTTTCTCGAAGATGGAGAGAATACGCCCCTCTTCAGAAACCGCGTCACGCATGATGATCTTGCCACCTTCCGGCAGGTCTTTCAGCGACTTGTATTTTTTGGAGTAGATGCCGATTGGCTCAATGTGGATCGCGCCCGCACTGACGAAATCGTAGTCTTTATCGCCCGCATGATCCTTAAGCACGCTGTTCAGGTAAGGAATGTGCTGGAAATAGTTCGCGTCGATGTCATGACCCGCCAGCGCGGTGTTCGGCAGAATGTAGTCCTGGAACGGTTTAATCTCCAGGTCGATACCCTGCTTCGCCAGAATCGGCTTAGCCTGCTCCAGAATTTCGGCGTGCGGCGTGTTGGATGCGCCCACGGTCAGGGTGTCGGCCCAGGAGGCGAAGCTCAGGGCACTCAGGGTTGCGGCGGCGATCAGTGTCAGTGTTTTTTTCATGATGTGGTTCCTGTGTGTATTTATTAGCGTTTATCTAACAATGAAGTAATGACATCGCCGCAGAACTGGATAATGAAAACGATGATCAGAATGGTCACCGTTGCCACCAGCGTGACGTCACCATGGTTGCGCTGGAATCCTTCCAGATAAGCCAGATTTCCCAAACCGCCGGCGCCAATCACCCCCGCCATTGCGCTGTAGCTCACCAGCGCAATGAGCGTCACCGTAATACCCGATACCAGTGCGGGTGATGATTCCGGCAGTAAAACCCGAAACACTAACGTGCTCAGTCGTGCGCCCATCGAGCGCGTTGCTTCGATGACGCCTTTATCCACTTCACGCAGGGCGATCTCCACCAGGCGTGCGTAGAACGGTGCCGCGCCCACAATCAGCGCCGGCAGCGCCGCGTTGGCGCCAAGAATGGTGCCGACGACGGTCTTGGTGAACGGGATCAGTAGGACAATCAAAATGATGAACGGAATAGAGCGGAACACGTTCACCACAATCGAAATCACGCTGTAGACCGTGCGGTTGTGGAACAGCCCGCCGCGCGCGGTTAAAAACAGCGCCAGCCCCAGCACGATGCCCAGCACAAACGTCGCCACGCCGGACAGCGCGGTCATGTACAGCGTCTCCAGCGTCGCCGCCCAGAGCTGATCCCACTTGAGATGCGGAAAGAGATTCTCAGCCATGTTTAATCACCTCGCCTTCAATATCGCTGTGCTGCAGGTCGGCGAGGATATTGTTCAGTTGTTCATCGGATGCCACGACATGTACCCAGAGCTGACCAAACACCCCGTGGGCGGTTTGCGTCATTTTCCCGTGCAGGATGTTAAACGGCAGGCCGTAGCGCAGGGTCAGTTCACCCACAATCGGCTTATGGGTGCTGTGCCCGGTAAAGGTCAGCCTGATGACCGTGCCTTCCAGATCGTTTGCCAGTTCGGTATTGAAGGTTTCCTCCTCAGCGTACTGGCTCACCTGGCGGACAAACTGCTGCGTAATCGGCTGCTGCGGATGGGTAAAGACGCTCAGCACGTCGCCTTCTTCAACCACTTTACCGTTCTCCATCACCGCCACGCGGTCGCAGATTTTGCGGACTACGTGCATCTCGTGGGTGATCAGCACGATGGTCAGCCTGAAGCGGCGGTTAATATCCAGCAGCAGATCGAGGATCTGATCGGTGGTCTGCGGGTCGAGCGCGGACGTGGCTTCATCGCAGAGCAGCACGTCAGGGCTGTTAGCCAAAGCGCGCGCAATACCCACGCGCTGCTTTTGCCCGCCGCTCAGCTGGGACGGGTACGCATTCTCGCGCCCCTTCAGGCCGACCAGATCCACCAGCTCGGCGACGCGCGCCTTGATGCTGGCTTTTGGCACACCGGCGATTTGCATCGAGAAAGCGATATTCTCGCTCACCGTGCGCGACCACAGCAGGTTGAAGTGCTGGAACACCATGCTGATTTTCAGGCGCGCCTGGCGCAGCGCTTCACCCTTTGCCGCAGAGATATCCTGCCCGTTAATGGTCACGCTTCCGGCGCTGGGTTTTTCCAGACCGTTCAGCAGACGAATCAGCGTGCTTTTCCCGGCTCCGCTGTAGCCAATAATTCCGTAAATCTGTCCCTGCTCTATCGTCAAATTGACGTTATCAACGGCAGTCAGCGCGACCTTTCCGTTGTCAAAAACCTTCGAAATATTCCTGAGTACGATCATTCTTATTCTTTATCCGTTTCGCGCATGGCTGTTTAGCAGTATGGATGTCCAAACGATAGTAAACAGGCGTTATCAGCTTTCAAATGAACAAAAAAGAATTTGTTATAACTTTCGGAAATAAACAGCGGATTTACAGGGTGGGAAGCATTTAGATCAATTTCAGCAATGATTATCTGCCGGATGCATATCTGCTGGCAGATGCCCGCTAAAAACGCTCATTTTTTCAGCATTTCCTGCCGGTATAGCCATCCTCACATCCAGACAACTTTACGTCTTGCTGTCCTGACATCCAAAAATGGCATTTATATTCTTTTCTGTTCTAAAGAGCAGTGAATGGTTCTTTATTGCGAAAATTTCGCCGCTCTATCATCCCGTCATGACATCCAGAAAGGAAAACATCATGACGATTTACCACTCCGTCACCGAACTGATTGGCCGTACCCCGCTTATCCAGCTGCACAAGCTTGATACCGGCCCCTGCTCGCTGTTCCTGAAGCTGGAAAACCAGAATCCGGGCGGCTCTATTAAGGATCGCGTTGCGCTGTCGATGATTAACGAAGCGGAGCGTACCGGCCAGCTGCAGCCGGGCGGCACGATTATTGAGGCGACGGCGGGGAATACCGGTCTCGGCCTGGCCCTGATTGCCGCCCAGAAAGGCTACTCGCTGATCCTGGTGGTGCCGGACAAAATGAGCCTCGAGAAGATTTTCCACCTGCGCGCGCTGGGTGCCCAGGTGGTGCTGACCCGCTCCGACGTTAACAAGGGCCACCCCGCCTATTACCAGGATTACGCCCAGCGCCTGGCCAACGAGCTGCCCGGCGCGTTTTACATCGACCAGTTCAATAATGAGGCCAACCCGCTGGCGCACCGCACCACCACGGCACCGGAACTGTACGAGCAGCTTGACGGGCGGATCGACGCCATCGTGGTGGGCGTCGGCTCAGGCGGTACGCTGGGCGGCCTGCAGGCGTGGTTCGCCGAGCACTCTCCGCACACGGAGTTTGTCCTGGCAGACCCGGCAGGATCGGTTCTGGCCGACCAGGTGGAAACTGGACGCTATCACGACGCGGGCTCCTGGCTGGTTGAAGGTATTGGCGAAGACTTTATTCCGCCGCTGGCCCACATTGAAGGGGTGAATCGCGCCTGGCGCATCACCGACCGCGAGGCCTTCACCACCGCGCGCGATCTGCTGAAAACGGAAGGCATTCTGGCGGGCTCCTCCAGCGGCACGCTGCTGGCGGCCGCGCTGAAGTATTGCCAGGCGCAGACCGCGCCGAAACGCGTGGTGACCTTCGCCTGCGACAGCGGCAATAAGTATCTCTCGAAGATGTTCAACGATGACTGGATGCGTCAACAAGGGCTCATCACGCGCCCTCAGGCCGGCGATCTCTCTGACTACATCGCCCTGCGCCACGATGAAGGCGCCACCGTAACCGCCGCCCCGGATGACACGCTTTCCACCGTACTGGCACGCATGCGCCTGTATGACATCTCCCAGCTGCCGGTGCTGGAGAACGGCAAGGTGGTGGGCATTATCGACGAGTGGGATCTCCTGCGGCATATCGGCGGCGACGGCGACCGCTTCGCGCTTCCGGTGACGGCAGCCATGACGCGTCAGGTGGAGTTTCTTGATAAACACGCCCCGGAAAGCGCCCTGAACGCCATCTTCGACCGCGGTCTGGTGGCCGTCATTAATGACAACGACCGTTTTCTCGGTCTGATTACGCGCAGCGACGTTCTGACCGCCTGGCGCAACCGTCTACAGCAATAAAGGAATCGATGATGAAAAACCTGGCTACCCTGAGCGTACACAGCGGCGAGTTTAACGACCAGCACGGCGCAGTCATGCCGCCGATTTACGCCACCTCGACGTTTGCGCAACCGTCACCCGGCGAGCATACCGGCTATGAATATTCCCGCAGCGGCAACCCTACCCGCCATGCGCTGGAAACCGCCATCGCCGAACTGGAAGGCGGCACGCGCGGCTACGCCTTCGCCTCCGGTCTGGCGGCCATCTCCACGGTGCTCGAACTGCTGGATAAAGACAGCCATATTGTCGCCATTGATGACGTTTACGGCGGGACGTACCGCCTGATTGAAAACGTGCGCAAGCGCAGCACCGGCCTGCAGGTCAGCTGGGTTAAACCGGACGACTTAGCCGGTCTCGAGGGCGCCATCCGCCCGGATACCCGCATGGTGTGGGTCGAAACGCCAACCAACCCGCTGCTGAAGCTGGCGGATCTGGCTGCCATTGCGGCGATCGCCCGCCGTCATAACGTCATCAGCGTGGCGGATAACACCTTCGCGTCACCGGTGATCCACCGTCCGCTGGAGTCGGGTTTCGATATCGTGGTGCACTCCGCCACCAAATACCTGAACGGCCACTCTGACGTGGTGGCCGGGCTGGCGATTGTCGGGGACAACAGGGAACTGGCGGATAAGCTGGGCTATCTGCAAAACGCGGTGGGCGGAGTACTGGATCCGTTCAGCAGCTTCCTGACGCTGCGCGGTATTCGCACGCTTGCTTTGAGGGTAGAAAAGCACAGCACCAACGCGCTGGCGATTGCGCAATGGCTGGAGCAGCATCCTCTGGTCGAAAAGGTGTTCTATCCCGGCCTGGAATCGCATCCGCAATATCAACTTGCCCGCACGCAGATGGCCCTTCCCGGCGGGATGATTTCCGTGGTGGTAAAAGGCGATGCGCAACGCGCCACCGAGGTAATTCGCAACCTGAAGCTGTTCACCCTCGCGGAAAGCCTCGGCGGTGTGGAAAGTCTGGTGAGCCAGCCCTACAGCATGACCCACGCCTCGATTCCGCTGGAGCAACGCCTGGCAAACGGCATTGTGCCGCAGCTGATCCGTCTGTCAGTCGGGATTGAAGATCCGAAAGACCTGATTGCCGACCTCAGCCAGGCGCTGCAAAAATAAGCAAAACGCGGCAGGTCAATCACCTGCCGCCATAAGTTGTCATCATGGCTTAACGCCTTGATAACAATATTATGTGAAACTGCACAGATTATTTCTGAAACACCGTTTCCATTTTCCTTTTATCTTAAAATCAGCGTATAATGCGCGCCTAATCCCTGGTGAATGGTTTCAGCGCTTGGAATACAAAAAACAACGTACAACTTCTCCTCTCCTTCGTTGGGCTGTCACTCAGGCACACTTTCTTCTGCACGCTCATTTGATGTCTCCTATCCTTAGTGCGTGTCATATACTCTTTTGCAACACAGGTTTGACTCCGCGGCGGTGCGCCCCCGGAGCGAGATTTCCATATCCTTCCCAACTTAAAGACTAAGACTGTCATGAAAAAGACGAAAATTGTTTGTACTATCGGCCCGAAAACCGAATCTGAAGAGATGCTGACCAAAATGCTGGACGCCGGCATGAACGTGATGCGTCTGAACTTCTCCCACGGTGATTACGCAGAACACGGTCAGCGTATCCAGAACTTGCGCAACGTAATGAGCAAGACCGGTAAAAAAGCTGCGATCCTGCTGGATACCAAAGGTCCAGAAATCCGCACCATCAAACTGGAAGGCGGTAACGACGTCTCTCTGAAAGCGGGCCAGACCTTCACCTTCACCACCGACAAATCCGTTGTCGGCAACAGCGAAATCGTTGCAGTGACCTACGAAGGATTCACCAACGACCTGTCCGTCGGTAACACCGTGCTCGTAGACGATGGTCTGATCGGTATGGAAGTGACCGCCATCGAAGGCAACAAGGTTATCTGTAAAGTGCTGAACAACGGCGACCTGGGCGAAAACAAAGGCGTTAACCTGCCGGGCGTCTCTATCGCACTGCCAGCACTGGCCGAAAAAGACAAACAGGACCTGATCTTCGGTTGCGAACAAGGCGTTGACTTTGTTGCGGCCTCCTTCATCCGTAAGCGTTCTGACGTGGTTGAAATTCGTGAGCACCTGAAAGCGCACGGCGGCGAGAAGATCCAGATCATCTCCAAAATTGAAAACCAGGAAGGCCTGAACAACTTCGACGAAATCCTCGAAGCGTCTGACGGCATCATGGTTGCACGTGGCGACCTGGGCGTAGAAATCCCGGTTGAAGAAGTGATCTTCGCGCAGAAGATGATGATCGAGAAATGCGTTCGCGCGCGCAAAGTGGTTATCACCGCAACGCAGATGCTGGACTCCATGATCAAAAACCCACGCCCAACCCGCGCAGAAGCAGGCGACGTGGCTAACGCCATCCTCGACGGTACTGATGCCGTTATGCTGTCTGGCGAATCCGCAAAAGGTAAATATCCGCTGGAAGCGGTGTCCATCATGGCCACCATCTGCGAACGTACCGACCGCGTAATGAAAAGCCGTCTGGACTACAACAACGACAGCCGCAAGCTGCGCATCACCGAAGCGGTATGCCGCGGTGCAGTAGAAACGGCTGAGAAGCTGGAAGCGCCGCTGATCGTGGTTGCCACCCAGGGCGGTAAATCAGCTCGCGCGGTGCGTAAATACTTCCCGGATGCGACTATCCTGGCACTGACCACCAACGAAACCACGGCTCGTCAGCTGGTGCTGAGCAAAGGCGTGATCCCTCACCTGGTGAAAGAGATCGCGTCTACGGATGATTTCTACCGTCTGGGTAAAGAAGTGGCTCTGGAGCTGGTTGATCGTGGTCTGGCACAGAAAGGTGACGTTGTGGTCATGGTTTCTGGCGCGCTGGTACCAAGCGGAACCACCAATACCGCATCTGTTCACGTGCTGTAATAATTCCCGAACGAATTAATTTTGATAAAAAGCGCCCTCCGGGCGCTTTTTTTATTCCTGGCATTAGCTAAAGTCATTCAAATTGCAAATCGGGTTTTTCTATTTAATTGCGAATTATCTAAGATGAATCCGATGATAAATGCCTTTTTTTACATAGATTTTTGCTCAAAAAGGGCCGATTCGATGCTTCTTTGAGCGAACGATCAAAAATAGGTGTATTCCCATCAAAAAAATATTCTCAACCCAAAAAACTTTGTGTAATACTTGTAACGCTACATGGAGATTAACTCAATCTAGAGGGTATTAATAATGAATCGTACTAAACTGGTACTGGGCGCGGTAATCCTGGGTTCTACTCTGCTGGCTGGTTGCTCCAGCAACGCTAAAATCGATCAGCTGTCTTCTGACGTTCAGACTCTGAACGCTAAAGTTGACCAGCTGAGCAACGACGTGAACGCAATCCGTTCCGACGTTCAGGCTGCTAAAGACGACGCAGCTCGCGCTAACCAGCGTCTGGACAACCAGGCTACTAAATACCGTAAGTAATAGTACCTGTTAATAAAATGGCGCACATTGTGCGCCATTTTTTTTGCCTGCGTCAAACGGCTACTGCGTCACCTTCTCCCCTTCATCTTCCGCTACCGCAGCGGACACCCGACTGTTCTGCACCGATAACACGCTATTGCTGGCCGACGGGCCGCTCCCTGACGACACGATAACCGGGATCCCGGCGCGGCGCGACAGGGCTTTCTCAATCAGTGCCTTATCGCTTCCCGCCTGAGAAACAAAGGTCGCAAAGTCGGCGGAGTGGGTAATGGGCGAGACCTGCGGGTTTTCTCCCTCAGCCTGCGCCAGCGGGCGGTGGACTTCAATATAGCGTTTACCATCCGGCTCCACGGAGAACTTCACGGGTTCATTGATAATCTGTACCCGCGTGCCAACCCGCACCTGTTCAAACAGGGCTTTAATGTCCGGGGCGTTCATCCGCATACAGCCGGAGCTGACGCGCAGGCCAACGCTGTCCGGCGCGCTGGTGCCGTGGATGAGATATTCCCCGTTGCCCACGCCTAAACGCAGTGCGAAGCGTCCCAGCGGGTTATTTGGCCCGGCAGGTACCACCGGCGGTAATTTAATTCCCTGCTCAAGAGAGCGTGCTCTGATGCCCGGCGTGGGCGTCCAGGTGGGATTCGGGATTTTCTGGCTTACGCGCGTGGTCGTGACCGGTGTTTCCAGCCCCAGCTGTCCGATGCCGAGCGGGAAGACCTGAACGATGTTTTCTCCCGGCGGGAAGTAGTAGAGCCGCAGCTCAGCGAGGTTCACCACAATCCCCTCGCGCGGCGTGTCCGGCAGCAGCATCTGCGACGGGATGGTAATGACGGTTCCCGGCGCCGGGTTGACTGGCGCAATGGTATTGTTCGTTTCCAGAATCACCTGCGCCGCGGTATTAAACCGGCGGGCGATGGTCTGCAGCTTATTATCCCCTTCCTGTATCGTGTAGGTTTGATTTTGCCCAATCAGGCGACTGCCTGCGGGCGGCAACGGATAGTCCATCGCGCGGGCCGAATTAAGTGCGCCGAGCGAACTGAGGAGTAATAGAGTTATGAGAGACGCGCGCTTCATGCTGAGATTCCTTATTCACTGGCAGGACGCCAGAAAGCTGAAAAACCAGCGAGGCGGGAACCACCTCGCGAAACAGAATGAATGCTGTTCTGTAAGTCTAGCTAAGGATTGCAGCTTTGGCGCGGATCGCGCGAATCATCGCTTCCAGCCCCTGGGAACGAGACGGGGTGAGGTGTTGTGTGAGGGCCATTTTTTCAAACCACGGGCGGACATCGAACGCGACAATATCCTGCGCCGACATCCGGTGATAAAGAATAAAGACGACCGCAATAAGCCCTTTTACAATGGCCGCATCGCTGTCGCCGTGCAGTGCTATCGTGCCGTCGTCAGACTGTTCCATCACAATCCACACCTGGCTCTGACAGCCCTGAATAATATTTTCCGGGTTATGCGCCTCTTCACCGAGCGGCGGCAGACGCTGCCCCAGCTCGATGATATACAGGTACTTCTCTTCCCAGTTTGCGCAACGCCCAAAGTTGCGCAGCAATTTGTCTCTGTCCGGCAGTTCTGCCATCTTTCGCCTCTCCGTTAGCCCAGCAGCTGGTGAATGCGCTTAAGCCCCGCCACCAGCCTGTCGACCTCTTCCGTTGTGTTGTACATCACCAGCGACGCGCGGCACATTGCCGGCACCTGGTAAAACGCCATCAGCGGCATGGCGCAGTGGTGCCCGGTACGGACCGCCACGCCGTAGTTATCGAGGAAACTGCCCACGTCATAGGCGTGATGTTTCCCGAGATTGAACGCGATCACCCCTTGCCGGTCGGCAGGCCCGTAGAGGGTCAGATCCGGCACGCTGGCAAGCTCGGCAAGCGCATAGTGCATCAGCAGCTGTTCGTACTCCTGAATGCTCTGAAGGCCGATTGCGGAGACGTAGGAGACCGCCGCCCCCAGCCCGATAATCCCGCCGGTATTGGGCGTGCCCGCCTCAAAACGCCACGGCGCGCGCGCATAGGTGGTGCCTTCCGTCAGGCTAACGGTGGCGATCATCGATCCGCCCCCTTCCCACGGCGGCATCGCCTGCAGGATATCTTCTTTCACGTACAGTACGCCAATCCCGGTCGGCCCATAGAGCTTGTGGCCTGAAAAGACGTAGAAATCACAGTCCAGCGCCTGAACGTCAACCGCGTGGTGCATCACCGCCTGAGCGCCGTCAATCAGCACCTTCGCGCCGGCCTGGTGGGCTTTTTCGATAATCTCTGCCACCGGGTTTTCCGTCCCGAGCACGTTAGAGACCTGGGTGACCGCCACCAGCCGCGTTTTATCATCCAGCAGTGCGTCGAGCTGCTCAAGCTGCAGCGTCCCGTCAAGGTTAAGCGGAATGACCCGCAGCTGCGCGCCAACGCGCTCACAGAGCATCTGCCACGGCACGATATTGGCGTGGTGCTCCATCTGGGTGATGATAATGTTATCCCCCGCGTGGACCTGCGCGTTGCCCCAGCTGTTAGCGACAAGGTTGATCCCTTCGGTAGTTCCGCGCACGAAGACCAGCTCTTCAGGCGATTTTGCATTGAGGAAGGCGGCAATTTGCGTGCGCACGTTTTCCATACGCTGGGTCGCCTCGGCGCTCAGGGTATGAATACCGCGATGCACGGCGGCGTAGCCGTGGCGATAAAACTCGGCTTCCGCATCCACTACCGGGTTCGGCTTCTGCGCGCTGGCCGCGCTGTCCAGATAGGCCAGAGGAAGACCGTTTACTTCACGGGTCAGAACCGGAAAATCTGCCCGTACTTTCTCGACGGGAAAACTCATGCTTCGCCTCCAGGCAGACGCTGACCGATACGCGCCAGCACCTGCTGTTTCAACTGACCATCGTTCAGCGCTTCCGTCAGTTCGGCGGCAAACGCATAGATAATCATTTTCTGCGCCGCCTGCTGGTCGATACCGCGGGAACGCAGGTAGAACATCTGCTCGTCGTCGATGCGTCCGACCGTCGCACCGTGGCTGCACTTCACGTCGTCGGCGTAGATCTCCAGCTGCGGTTTGGTGTCCACTTCCGCCAGGCGACCTAACAGCAGATTGTTGTTGGTCATCTGCCCGTCCGTTTTAATGGCGTGCTGCGCCACGTTAATCAGTCCGTTAAATACCGCGCGCCCTTTATCACTCACGATAGTTTTGTGCAGCTGGCGGCTGTTGCAGTAGCCTTTGTTGTGCTCAAGCCAGGTGCGCGTGTCGCACACTTCAGATTTAACCGGCATCGCCAGGCTGTTGATGCGCAGCGTGGTGTTTTCACCGTTAAGCTGCGTGCTGGTATTGTGGCGCAATACCGACCCGCCGAGCAGGAAGCTGTGGCTGTACGCCGCGGCATCCTGACCCAGTACAATGTCGTTATGGGCAAAGTGGTGGCTCTGCGCATTCTCAAACGCCAGCTTGACGTGGTGAAGCTGGGCATTGGCGGCAACGTTCATCGTCAGACGCGATCCGGTAAAGTGCCGGACATCGTTGAGGCTGACGTAATGTTCGATTACCGTGGCCTCCGCCCCCTCCGCCAGCTCAAGATGGTGGCGATAGTGCGCGGTGTTGATTTCGTCGCCGTCCAGACCCTGGGTGATGTGCATCAGCAGCAGCGGTTTTGCCGGACGCTGGTTACGCTTCACGCGGATATGCGTCACGCTGCGGGCCAGGCTCTCGGTCAGGTGCAGGAAAACCTCAGGCTGAACCGGGGCGCTCAGGGGCTGGCGATCGTCGTTTATCTCAATCTCAAATCCGCTCCCCTGAAGGTCGTCGCTCAGCTCCGGACGGAACTCACCGTCGACAAACACCAGGCGCACGGCATCCACGTTTACGGCCAGCGCGTCACGCTGCGCCGGGGTGAGATCCGCCAGGCGGGTCACAAACTCGGCGTTCAGCAGGCCATCAAGCGGGGTGTATTTCCAGTTCTCATGCTTACGCGTCGGCAGGCCGAGACGCAGCATCTGCTGCAGATGCTGCTGCGCCTGCTCAGAGCGCGTGCCGCCCTGGGCTTCAAACAGCCGGTGCCACTGCTGGAGCGCATTACTGCTGTTCGGTAAGCCAGCCATAGCCCTGCTCCTCCAGTTGTTTAACCAGCGTGAAATCACCGGATTTCACAATACGCCCCTGGTAAAGCACGTGAACGTAATCCGGCTTAATGTAGTCCAGAATGCGCTGGTAGTGGGTGACGATAATGAACGAACGCTTGCCGTCGCGCAGGGAGTTCACCCCGTCAGCGACAATCTTCAGGGCGTCGATATCCAGACCGGAATCGGTTTCATCCAGAATGCACAGCTCGGGCTCCAGCACCGCCATCTGCAGAATGTCGTTACGCT
Organism: Enterobacter sp. 302C9; assembly: GCF_034106085.1. Lineage (NCBI taxonomy): Bacteria > Pseudomonadati > Pseudomonadota > Gammaproteobacteria > Enterobacterales > Enterobacteriaceae > Enterobacter > Enterobacter sp. 302C9. Next base: position 1,012,806 of record NZ_JAWNBW010000001.1, on the reverse strand, counting down.
TTTTCTCGCCGCCGGAAAAGCCAACGTTAACCGAACGGGTCAGCAGATCTTCCGGCATTTTCAGCAGCTTGATCTTCTCTTCCATCAGGTCCTGGAAGTCAAAGCGGTCCAGCGCCTCCAGGCCGCGATACTTGCGCACCGCATTCAGCGCCGTCTGCAGGAAGAATTGGTTGCTGACGCCCGGAATTTCGACAGGGTACTGGAAGGCCATGAAGATGCCCTCTCCCGCGCGGTCTTCCGGCGACATCTCAAGCAGATCTTTGCCGTTAAACTCCACCGAGCCGTGGGTTACCTCATAATCTTCGCGCCCCGCCAGCGTCGCAGAAAGCGTACTTTTCCCGGAGCCGTTCGGCCCCATGATGGCGTGAACTTCGCCCGGCCTGACGTCAAAATTGAGGCCACGCAGGATGGCTTTGTCTTCTACGCTAACCTGTAAATCTTTAATGCTTAACATGTGCTTTCCTTAACCGACGCTGTGTTCAAGACTAATGGCGAGGAGTTTCTGGGCTTCAACGGCAAATTCCAGCGGCAGTTCAGAGAACACGTCCTTACAGAAGCCGTTGACGATCATCGAGATGGCGTCTTCTTCGCTGATCCCGCGCTGCAGGCAGTAGAAGAGCTGATCTTCCCCAATCCGCGACGTCGTCGCCTCGTGCTCAAGCTGGGCCGTGTTGTTACGGCACTCGACGTACGGGAAGGTATGCGCCCCGCAGTCAGCGCCAATCAGCATCGAGTCACACTGGGTAAAGTTTCTCGCATTGGTGGCCGTCGGCATGATTTTCACCAGCCCGCGATAGCTGTTCTGGCTATGCCCGGCAGAGATCCCTTTCGAGATGATGGTTGATTTGGTGTTTTTACCAATGTGGATCATCTTGGTGCCGGTATCGGCCTGCTGATGGCCGCTGGTCAGCGCCACCGAGTAAAACTCGCCGATGGAGTTATCCCCGCGCAGAATGCAGCTCGGGTATTTCCAGGTGATGGCAGAGCCGGTTTCAGACTGGGTCCACGACATCTTGCTGTTTTCGCCTTCGCACAGCGCGCGCTTGGTGACGAAGTTCAGGATACCGCCGGTATTGCCGTCGCCCGGGAACCAGTTTTGCACCGTGGAATATTTCACCTCGGCGTCTTTGTGGATGATGACCTCCACCACCGCCGCGTGCAGCTGGTAGCTGTCGCGGACCGGGGCGGAGCACCCTTCGATATAGCTGACGTAGCTGCCTTCATCCGCGACCAGAATCGTGCGTTCGAACTGGCCGGTTTTTTCGGCGTTGATACGGAAATACGTCGACAGCTCCATCGGGCAGCGCACGCCTTTCGGCACATAGATAAAGGTGCCGTCAGAGGCTACCGCCGCGTTGAGCGCCGCAAAGAAGTTGTCGTTAGAGGGCACCACGGTCCCAATGTATTTTTTCACCAGTTCCGGATGATCGTGAATCGCTTCGCCGAAGGAGCAGAAAATGATCCCCTGCTCTGCCAGCTTCTCGCGGTAGGTGGTTGCCACCGAGACGGAGTCGAAAATGGCGTCCACCGCCACCTCTTTCCCCTCACGCACGGGCACGCCAAGCTGGTTAAAGGCTTCTTCCACCTCTTTGCTGAGGAAACTGTTCTCCGCACCGGTTTGCTGCACCGCGCCGGGCTGCGAGGCGCAGGTATCGTCACAGCTGCCGCAGGAGGGCGCGGAGTAGTAGCTGTAATCCTGATAGTTCAGCTTGTCGTAGTGCGCTTTCAGCCAGTGCGGCTCTTCCATCTCCAGCCAGGCGCGGAAGGCGCTCAGGCGGAACTCCAGCATCCACTCGGGCTCGTTGCGTTTCGCCGAGATCGCCCGCACGACATCTTCGTTGATGCCTTTTGCCAGCTCATCGGTCTGCAGCTGGGTGAAGAACCCCTCTTTATAGTTGAGGTGCCCACCGCCCCAGGTATTTACTTCACTCGTTGCTTCAGTATTACGAGACATAGTACCGCCTATACCCCAAAGCTTTCGCCGCAGCCGCATTCGTTCTGGGCTTTCGGGTTATGAAATTTGAATAACTGGTTTAAGCCTTCGCGGACGTAGTCCACTTCGGTGCCGTCAATAAACGGCATGGCCTGCAGCGCGACGTACAGCTTCGCGCCGTCAGTCTCGAACACCAGGTCATCTTTCTCGGGTTCGGTGACGGTATCGAGCACGTAGCCGAAACCCGCGCAGCCGGTCTGTTTGACGCCTAAACGCACGCCAAGGATCTCGGGCTTTTTCGCCACCAGCTCGTGAATATGTGCCGCCGCCGCTGGCGTGAGCGTTAAGCCGCGCCAGGCAAAATCGGCAGGATTAAAGGTTTCTGAATGCAGTTCCATAGGTCCACCTCATCTGATAAGCCATCAGGGCATAACACCATGTTAGTGATAACGATTATCACTTCAACCCTCTGTCAGCAGGGGCATTCGGCTAAACCGCCCTTTTTGCCTACTTTTATTAAGCATAGACCCTGTGAGAGGATGCAGTCAGGATGGATGTATTTGTTCAATGCATTGATTAATAATGCATTTCGTCGCGGTATTTATGACAGGGAAGAGAAAAGTAAAATATGCATCGGAAATGCCTATTTTTGAGATAGCTTTTGCACAGAAAATGACAAAAACAAAAAAAGGCCCTCAAGGCCTCTGTTAATCAGTGATGAAATGAGACAGCAAACCCCTGTTCACGCCAGTGGTCGAGCTGTTCCTGCTGGCGAGGCGTTGGGGATTTCCCCGTCCAGACGAAGATTTTTTGCCCAGGGAACAGTTCAGGACGCGGCGAATCAATAGGTTCCGCCAGGACGTCAATGTGCCAGCCCTTCTGCGATAGGCGCGCGGCTTCCAGCCACAGGTGGGTGCGGTCATCGCATTCCCAGCCAATCAGAAGCGCGTCTTTACCAGCTTTTTTGCGGGATTCCGCCAGGCTTGCAATCGCGAATTCGATCAGGACGCCGTCAAACAGGCTCGCCATGTGGCGCACGGTGTTTTGATCCTGATTCATGCGCTGACGAACGGGAGAAATAATATTGTCAATCAGCGCATCTATCGCGTGATCGCGGCGGAATTCGCCCATTTTGGCGCGCAGCTTTGCCGGGCTGGCGTAACGCAGAACGGTCATCATTTCTTCCTGGAACGAGACCCAGTTGCCCTGAGTCAATACTTCTTTGTTTTCCAGCAAGGCTTTGACTTTTCCGACCGAAACGCCGCTTTTCATCAGGCGCTTGATCTCTTCTATGCGGAGGATATCTTCATCGTCAAACTGACGATGACCCCCTTCGCTGCGCTGCGGCTTCAACAATCCATAACGGCGCTGCCAGGCACGCAGCGTAACGGGGTTGATACCGCATCGTTCGGCCACTTCGCCGATACTGTAATAGGCCATTAACTCCCTCACGCTCAGAACTTCCATACCTAACTGCACCAACCTTATCAGATTGTACACACCATTTGTATAACTAAGACCGCATTTTGCTCAGGCGAATGGGCTACTCCTCCCTTCACCTGTTAATACATTGTTGTATAAAAATTACCATTCGTACAGTTAACTCTGCCGTAATGTGTACAGCTTTATCAGAAGTCGAACTTTTTCTCCGGCCACGCAATCGCGGGAATACCGCCGTGTCGCGGGCTGGCAAAAAGATGTCCCTGAAACTGGGAAATCCCGGCGGATTCCAGCCACATCCACTCTTCAGCCTTCTCTACTCCTACCGCGCAGAACTGGATCTCAAGCGAGGAGCAGCATTTAATAATCGCCTGAATAATGGCCTGTCGGGGGCCACTTTTATGCACGTTCGCGACCAGATCGCGATTAATCTTAATTCTGTCCGGCTGGAACTGCGCCAGCAGCTGCAGCCCGGCAAAACCGGCGCCAAAGTGATCGATCGTCACGCTGATACCCGCGCTTTTTAACTGCCTGACCGAATCCGTGAATTCATCAAAACGGGAAATGGCTTCGCTCTCGGTGAACTCCACCACAATTTGCTCGGGTACAAACCCATTGGCTTCAATCGCGGTGAGCAGGAAATCCACGGCGTTGGGAATGTTGACCAGCGTCATGGGCCGCAGGTTGAGGGATAACGTCTGATCCTGTAGCCCCAGCGCGCTGGCCATGGAGAGCGCCACCTGCTTGCTGTGTAAATCAGAGGCATACACCTCGTCACGCGGCAGATTGGCAAAGTAATCTCCCGGTGCGCCGCCGTCAGGCGTGCGGAGAAGCGCCTCCCAGGAGACGACCTGCTGCATAAACGGATCGACTATCGGCTGGAACGCAAAGCTGCAATCCGCCCCTTTCGCGACCACTTCGGGCTGCGCGGACAGGCGCGTTTCTTCGCGAACGAACTCCCAGGAATCCGCAGGCGGCAGTTCAAAATAGTTCGCTTTTTCCGTGGCCTCGACAAAGGTGCGGAAAAACTGCAGCGGGCGGTCATTATACGTCAGCTGATAGCGTGTCGTCCCCCTGTTGAGCACCTGCTGCAGCACTTCTTCCCTGTCGAAGTGGCGCAAATCAAAAAGCTCCATGCCCACGTTGCCAAAACGCCGGACAGGTCCGTGATCGCGCATCAGCTCCACCACGTTATGGTGGCGCGGGTCGTTGCAGATCTGCTCATAGATAGCAGAGACGTGTTCCACTGGCCCTTCAAGCAGCTGAAAAAAATGTGTGCCGTTAAACAGCAGGATCCCCGTGACATTGGATTGCCGGTTTTTACTATTTGCTGCAGCGACCATGGCTTCCAGCGCTTTCACTGGAACGTCCTCGCAGATATGGCTGCGGTAAATGATGGTTGTGAGCATGCGATTCCTGGGGTTAGGGTTTTGGCCACAAAAAGGTGGATAAGTATCATTTATAGCACATTCATTGCCTGACAAATAATTTACATCTCAATCATTTACGGCAGTTAATGAAACATTTTTCTGCGCTGTACAACTTACCAGTGTCAGACCTTTTTGTACAATATATCCTGTAACATTACCGGTTCATACCAACTAATTAACCATCTGAAAATAAAGCAATTTATAAAATATATCATAAAAATATTAAAAATCTGTACATTTTAAGTGTACAGATTTAAGAATTGTGTATACCTTAATTGTAACGTTAGTGATTACAAAATTTTACAGGAGCGAAACATGCAGCAGAAAGGTTACGCCACAGATTCCGCAGCAGCGATCGCACAGTACTTCGAAAAGGCGGCGCTTCCTACTCAGCAGGAGACGCTGGGCCAGGTGGTTGTCGAAATCCTCAGCGACGGGCGAAACCTGAATCGCAAATCGCTCTGTACCAAACTGCTCAGCCGCCTCGAAAGGGCCGATGGTCCGGAAGAGGAAGAGCACTACCACATGCTGCTTGGTCTGCTCTTCGAACGGTAACGTGATGAATAGCAGTGACGCAGACCGACTGATCGACACGCTTATCGGTGAAGCCGTTCTCTCTCTTCTGAAAGAGCGGGGGCCAGTGACAACCGAAGGATTGCTGCAGCGTCTGCGGGTTATGAAAGAACATGAAAAGGATCCCCGGCGGCGGGAGACACTAGCGGTGGTGATTGCCGAGATCGGCTCAAACAGCATCGCCTTTAAACGTCGCAGAACCGCGCAAGGACGAACGAACAGAGAGGGACCTCTCAACGATAACAGAGACAATGTAGTGCCGTTATTTGGAAGTGGAAAACCGTCCGACCCCAAAAAAATACATTGACTGCAATTTAACAGCTACGGTGAGAACAAATGAGACAAAATATTCAGCTTCAACCCGAATACCACTCTGCTTTTTTAGACAGTGCGCTGGCGGAATATTTCCGTCATGCAGGCGATCGTTTTGCTGAAGAGTCCGCTATTTTTTCTACTGCAGTACGCTGTGTTCTGGCCTCCGAAGGCCATCTGTCCAACAAAGCGATCATCCTCTGGCTCATTCAGACGCTGGAAGCGACCCGTGACGTTGTCCAGGCGGATGTGATTCGCAAGACGCTGGAAATTGTCGTGGGCCACACCATGGACGACCTGTAATTTCACGGCTCCTCATCCTGCTTTCGTGTCATCGTCAAAACTGACGAACAGCCTGACGATGACACGCGCCTTCCCCGCTTAACACCCTGTAAAACCAGCAAAGCCAACCTGGCACGGTTCCTGCTTACCTCCGTGTACGGGACTGGATTTTCCAGTCAACTTTGCTTCATTTCTTAACAGGTCTGTTATTGATGAAAAAGATCGCCAGCGTCTGCCCCTACTGCGGTGCAGGCTGTAAACTAAACCTTGTCGTTGAAAATAACCGTATCATCCGTGCCGAAGCCGCAGAAGGCGTCACAAACCAGGGCACCCTGTGTCTGAAAGGCTTTTACGGCTGGGACTTCCTCAACGATACCCGTCTGCTCACCCCGCGCCTGACCCAGCCGATGATCCGCTACCGCAAAGGCGAGGCATTCACTCCCGTTACCTGGGAAGAGGCTATCCGCTACACCGCGCACAAACTCAGCAGCATTAAAGCGCAGCACGGGCCGCGGTCGATCATGACCACCGGATCCTCCCGCGGAACCGGCAATGAAACAAACTATGTGATGCAAAAATTTGCCCGCGCGGTGCTTAACACCAACAATGTGGACTGCTGCGCGCGCGTTTGTCACGGCCCTTCCGTGGCCGGTTTACAGGAAACGCTCGGCAACGGCGCGATGAGCAACTCAATCAACGATATTGAAAACTCAAAATGCCTGCTGGTGTTTGGCTATAACTGCGCGGACTCCCACCCTATCGTCGCCCGACGCGTGCTGAAAGCGCGGGAAAATGGCGCAAAAATTATCGTCTGCGATCCGCGGCGCATTGAAACGGCGCGCATCGCCGACCAGCATCTGCAGCTGAAAAACGGCAGCAACATGGCGCTGGTGAACGCCTTTGGCTACGTGCTGCTGGAAGAGGAGCTCTACGACAAAAGCTACGTGGCGCGCTTTACCGAGGGGCTTGAGGCCTATCGCCAGACGGTGAAAGACTATGCGCCGGAGAAGGTCGAGCATCTTACCGGCATTCCCGCCCGCGACGTTCGCCAGGCGATGCGCACCTTCGCGGCGGCCCCTTCCGCCACCGTGATGTGGGGGATGGGCGTGACCCAGTTTGGTCAGGCCGTGGATGTGGTCAAAGGGCTTTCCAGCCTGGCGCTGCTGACCGGCAACCTCGGGCGCCCTGCCGTCGGCGTCGGTCCCGTGCGCGGGCAAAACAACGTTCAGGGCGCCTGCGATATGGGCGTTCTGCCGAATATGTTCCCGGGCTATCAGGATGTGACCGATCCGGCGGTCAGGCAGAAGTTTGCCGATGCCTGGGGAATTGACGCCACTAAAATGGACGATCGGGTCGGGACGCGCATTACCGAGGTGCCCCATCTGGCGCTGGAAGGCAAGGTCAAGGCCTACTACATCATGGGGGAAGATCCGCTTCAGACCGAAGCCGATCTCGGTCTCGTTCGCAGCGGTTTTGAGGCGCTCGACTTTGTGGTGGTTCAGGACATCTTTATGACCAAAACGGCAGAAGTGGCGGACGTTCTGCTTCCTGCCACCTCCTGGGGTGAACACGGCGGCGTCTTTACCTGTGCCGATCGCGGATTCCAGCGTTTTGGCAAAGCCATTGAGGCCAGCGGCAACGTGAAGCGCGACTGGGAGATTATCAGCCTGCTCGCCACCGAGATGGGCTACCCGATGCATTATGACTCCAACCAGCAGATCTGGGACGAGATGCGCGAGCTGTGCCCTCTCTTCTATGGCGTGACGTATGAAAAAATGGGCGAGATGGGCCACGTGCAGTGGCCGTGCCCGACGCTGGATCATCCGGGAACGCCGTACCTGTACAAAGACAATCAGTTCGACACCCCAACCGGTAAAGGGCAGCTCTTTGCTGCCCCGTGGCGCGCACCGGCGGAAACTCCGGACGCGGATTTCCCGCTGGTGCTGTGTACGGTCCGTGAAGTGGGTCACTACTCCTGCCGCTCGATGACCGGGAACTGCGCCGCGCTGCAAAGCCTGGCCGATGAGCCGGGCCGGGTGCAAATGAACCCTGCCGATGCGGAAAAGCTGGGCATCGCGGAGGGCCAGCTAGTCTGGGTGCGCTCGCGTCGCGGCAAAGTGATTACCCGCGCCAGCATCAGCGAGCGTATCAACGCCGGGGCGGTCTACATGACCTATCAGTGGTGGATTGGCGCCTGCAACGAGCTGACCCAGGATAATCTCGATCCCATCTCCAAAACGCCGGAAACGAAGTACTGTGCGGTGCAGCTTGAGGCGATTGAGGACCAGCGCTGGGCGGAGGATTTTGCGGCGTCGGCGTATCAGTCCATGAAGTCGCGGCTGATCAACGCCGTCAATGTCTGAGGAAAATATCGGGTGGCGTCACCGCCGCCCGATACTGAATTTCAGACACAAAAAAGGCCGCACTCGCGGCCCTTTTATTCTCATGTACTCAATGGACGTGAACGCCCAACCGCCAGGCAAAGTAGATCTCTTCTTTCAGTTCATTCGAAGAGAGCGCCAGCAAATCTGTAAATTCCAGCTCAAGCTGTTTCAGCTTTTTCAGGTACTGCGCCGGAGACAGGTTGCTCTTATCGCGACGTAAATATTCAATTGCCAGCTGTGTTGGGGTTATTTCAGTATCCATGATGTCCTCGCTTATGTACAAAACCTGACCAGTATATCACAACGCACTGGCTAGTTTTTGACCAAAGGCAAAACATCTGAAAACTTTACACAACCGCCGTGGTCAGCCGCGACGAGCAGCACAGGCGATCCTGCTCATCGAGAATATCTATCTGCCACACCTGATGGCGGCTTCCGGCGTGCAGCGCGCGGCAAACACCGCGCACGCGCCCGCTGCGCACCGAGCGAATGTGGTTAGCATTCACCTCAAGTCCGACAACCTTCTGCTCCCCTTCGGTACAGAGATACCCCGCCACCGAGCCCAGCGTTTCGGCCAGCACGACGGAGGCCCCGCCGTGCAATAAACCAAACGGCTGGTGGGTGCGACTATCGACGGGCATGGTGGCCTCAATCTCATCGTCGCCAATGCGGATGAACTGGATATCCAGCAGCCCCACCATATTCCCCTCGCCCATGGCGTTCAGCGCCTGCAGCGTCACGGCACGTTTCCAGATCATCCAATTATCTCCAGTAAAGCCTGCAATGGGTGACGCACACCGTTACCTTCTACCCGTTTTACCTGGCTGCGACAGGAGTAGCCCGTCGCCAGACAGCGGTTTCGCGGCAAACGCTGCATCGCCTGATGCCAGGACAGCTCATAGATGCCGAGCGAGTTGGCGTGGTTTTTCACTTCGTGTCCGTAGGTTCCGGCCATCCCGCAGCAGCCTACGTTGACGCTCTCCAGCTTCGCACCGAAGCGGGCAAAAACGGACGCCCACTGCGCGGGGGCACCCGGCAGCGCGGTCACTTCCGTGCAGTGGCCGAAGAGATACCACGGTTCACCGCTGACATCCTGAACGGCTTTATCTGCCAGCGCCACCGGAAGCCACTCGTGCACCAGCATGACGTTGAAATCACCGCGCTTATCGCCCAGCGTCTGCTTGTATTCATCGCGATAGCAAAGCACCAGCGCCGGATCGACACCGACCATCGGTATCCCGAGTTGCGCCACGCGGTTTAAGAAGTCAGACGTTTTCTGCGCGGTCTTCGCAAAGCGGTTCAGGAAACCTTTAATGTACTGCGCCTTGCCGTTGGGAGAGAACGGCAGCACCACCGGCTGGTAACCCACTTTCTCCGCCAGACGGACAAAATCGGCCACGACCTGCGCATCGTAGTAGCTGGTGAACGGATCCTGCACCACCAGCACCATACTGGCTTTTTGCTCCGGAGCGAGCGCCTCCAGCTGTTCCAGAGTCATGTTCGCCGAACGGTGACCGACGAGCTGGCGCTGCAGAGACGGCACCGACAGCAGCGGCAGATCGACCATGCCGATGTGTTTTTCGGAGAGCTTGCGCACCAGCGGCTGGTTGATAAAGAAGTTGAAGGTCTTTGGCGCACGCGCCATCAGCGGCGCGTAGCTTTCCACCGTCGCCACCAGATGGTCGCGCACCGGGCGGAGGTATCGGGTGTGGTAAAGCTGCAGGAAACGCGAGCGGAACTCCGGCACGTCGATTTTAATCGGGCACTGGGTGGAGCAGGCTTTACAGGCCAGACAGCCGGACATCGCCTCTTTCACCTCGTGGGAGAAATCATACTCGCCCTTGTTGGCATGCCAGCTGTTGCGGGTGCGCTCAATCAGCGAGCGCAGGCTGGCCCGTTTTTCCGGCAGCTCCTGCTCCAGCTTGAGCGGATCCACCCCGCGGTCGGCCAGCAGACGCAGCCACTCGCGCACAAGCGTCGCCCGCCCTTTCGGCGAGTGAATACGGTTGCTGGTGATTTTCATCGACGGGCACATCGGGCTTTTCACATCAAAGTTAAAGCACAGGCCATTGCCGTTGCACTCCATCGCGCCGCGCCAGGACGAGCGCACCGCAATAGGGATCTGCCTGTCGTAGGTGCCGCGCTTGACGGCATCCACCTGCAGCATCGGGGCATCAACACCCTCAGGCGGGCAGATTTTACCCGGGTTGAGGCGGTTATGCGGGTCGAACGCCGCTTTCACCTTACGCAATTCCGCGTAGAGCTGTTCGCCGAAGAATGCCGGGCTGTATTCCGCGCGGAACCCTTTCCCGTGCTCCCCCCACAGCAGACCGCCGTATTTGGCGGTTAAGGCCACCACGTCGTCGGAGATCTGCTTCATCAGGATCTCCTGCTGCGGGTCGCACATGTCCAGCGCCGGACGCACGTGCAGTACCCCGGCGTCGACGTGGCCGAACATGCCATAGCTCAGGCCGTGGCTGTCCAGCAGGGCGCGAAACTCCACGATGTAATCCGCCAGATGCTCGGGCGGCACGCAGGTATCTTCGGCAAAGGGAATGGGCTTCGCCGCCCCTTTCGCATTGCCGAGCAGGCCCACGGCTTTTTTACGCATCGCATAGATACGCTCAATCCCGGCCAGATCGTTACAGAGCTGCCAGCCGATCACGCCGCCTTCACTCTGCGCTATCAGCTCGTCCAGCCGCTGGCAGAGCGTGGTGACCTGACGCTCAATCAGCTCCGCATCATCGCCGGCAAATTCCACGATATTAAGACCGAGCATCTCTTTATCCGGCACGTCGGTAATGAGGTCGCTTACGGAGTGCCAGACAATATCTTCCCGGGCCAGATTGAGCACCTTAGAGTCGACGGTCTCCACCGACAGCGCCTGCGCTTGCACCATAAACGGCGCATTGCGCAGCGCGGAGTCGAAGGAGTCATATTTGACGTTCACCAGACGGCGCACCTTCGGCAACCGGGTGATATCCAGCCGCGCTTCGGTAATAAACGCCAGCGTTCCTTCGGAGCCGGTCAGCACGCGGGTTAAATCAAACTGGGTCAGGTCATCGTTGAAGACGTGACGCAGATCGTAACCGGTCAGGAAGCGGTTCAGCTTGGGGAATTTATCGAGAATAAGCTGGCGGTTGTCGCGGCAGCGTTCCAGCACGGTACGATAGATGCGCCCGCTGGCGGTGTTGTCTTTGCCCAGCGTTTCCGCCAGTTCAACCGGCATCGGCTGGGTATCGAGGATGTCGCCGCCCAGCAGCACCGCACGCACGCCCAGCACGTGATCGGAAGTTTTACCGTAGACCAGCGAGCCCTGCCCGGAGGCATCCGTGTTAATCATCCCGCCAAGGGTCGCGCGGTTGCTGGTGGAAAGCTCGGGGGCAAAAAAGTAACCGTACGGCTTGAGATACTGATTAAGCTGATCTTTGATGACGCCCGCTTCGACCCGCACCCACCCCTCTTCCGGGTTGATCTCAATGATGCGGTTCATATAGCGCGACATATCAACAATGATGCCCTGGTTTAGCGCCTGACCGTTGGTCCCGGTGCCGCCGCCGCGCGGCGTGAAGACCAGCGAGGCAAACCGCTCCTGCGTGGCCAGCCGGGCGATAAGCGCGACGTCGGCCGTTGAACGAGGGAAAACCACGGCATCGGGAAGAAGCTGGTAGATACTGTTATCGGTCGCCATCGTCAGCCTGTCGGCATAGTTCGTGGCGGTATCACCTGTAAAACCCTGTTGCTCCAGTGCCTGCAAAAAATTAAGCACCAGCTGAACGACGCCAGGTGCCTGAGAAATCTGTGGGATCATGACTGTCGACCCTAATTAGAGTTGTATGAAATCGTTTGCGTGTATCTTAAAAGTTTTATCACATTTTTTTCTTATAATCTCTGCTGAATTACAGGCAGAATTCGCCTGTTAAAAACCGCTGAGATCATTAATGATTAAAGAGACGCGGTTTTCCGTTCCCGCCAGTTGTACTGGCGTTCTTTTAAGGAAAGTTTCATTTATGGTCAATCTTCGCCAGCCCAGGGATGTTGCGCAAATTTTGCTGTCGGTGCTGTTTCTGGCCCTCATGATTATTGCGTGTCTGTGGATTGTTCAACCCTTTATTCTCGGCTTTGCGTGGGCAGCGACCGTTGTCGTGGCCACGTGGCCTTTGCTGCTGCGCTTGCAGAAGCTGCTGTTCGGCCGTCGCGGGCTCGCCGTGCTGGTCATGACGCTCCTGCTGTTCCTGCTGTTTATCATTCCGATTGCCCTGCTGGTAAATAGCCTGGTGGATTCGAGTGGCCCGGTTATTCGCGCCATTAGCAGCGGCGACCTGACGCTGCCGGATCTCGCCTGGCTGAACAGCATTCCGCTGGTGGGCGCCAAACTCTACAGCGGCTGGCATAGCCTGCTGGAGATGGGCGGCAGCGCGCTGATGGCAAAAGTCCGCCCGTACATTGGCACCACCACCACCTGGTTTGTCGGGCAGGCGGCGCATATCGGCCGCTTTATGATGCACTGTACCCTGATGCTGCTCTTCAGCGCCCTGCTCTACTGGCGCGGCGAGCAGGTGGCTTTAGGCGTTCGTCACTTTGCCACCCGCCTGGCGGGCAAACGCGGTGACGCGGCGGTGCTGCTGGCCGCGCAGGCCGTGCGCGCGGTTGCGCTGGGCGTGGTGGTCACCGCGCTGGTGCAGGCGGTGCTGGGCGGGATCGGTCTGGCGATTTCCGGCGTACCGTACGCCACCGTGTTCACCGTTGTCATGCTGATGACCTGTCTTGCACAGCTGGGACCTCTGCTGGTGCTGGTTCCCAGCATTATCTGGCTCTACTGGACGGGCGATACCACGTGGGGAACGGTGCTGCTGGTCTGGAGCTGCGTGGTCGGCACCATGGATAACGTGATTCGTCCGATCCTCATCCGCATGGGCGCAGACCTGCCGCTGATCCTGATCCTCTCCGGGGTCATTGGCGGATTGATTGCCTTTGGCATGATTGGCCTGTTCATCGGCCCGGTGCTGCTCGCCGTCACCTGGCGTCTGTTCTCTGCCTGGGTGCATGAAATTCCGCCGCCGGGAACTGACCCGGACGTGATTTTGAGCGAACTGGAAGAGCTGGAAGAGAAGAACACGCATTAAGGTATGCTGCCGGGTGGCGTTAACGCTCACCCGGCCTACACTTTCCCGCATGATACTTAAACACTGCTAAAGTATTTATTCGTTGCTCACTGGTCAGACCCGCCTTTTCAGCAATAAGTCTGCTAATAACCTCAAGAATTCTTTACGTCTCTTTAACTATTGAGACGAATCCGATCGACGCTAAATAACACAATGCCTACTATTAGCACACGGTTATAAATCAACACCTTGATTTATAAGCATGGAAATCCCCTGAGTGAAACAACGAATTGCTGTGTGTAGTCTTTGCCCATCTCCCACGATGGGCTTTTTTTTATTCTGACTACGCGCGTTGAACCTCACAGGTACTGAGCATCCGCCACTCAGCCGGCAGCACCCGCGTTTCCCCTGTCGCATTGACCATCACCGTCTCGCGGATATCCGCCGACGATGCGCCAACCTGCAGCTCAAACTCGCCCGGCTCGACGATGCGTTTTCCGTCGCGACGGGTGAAGTTGAACATCTCAACCGGCAGCGTGAAGGTGAGCGTGGCGGTTTCTCCCGGCGAGAGCGTGACGCGCTGGAAGGCCTTCAGCTCCTGAAGCGGCCGCACCTGCGTGGCGACCTTATCCCTGACGTAAACCTGCACCACCTCGCTGCCGCTGCGCTCTCCGGTATTGGTGATATCCACGCTCAGCCTCACCTCACCGTCGACCGGTACGCTGCTTTCGGCGACGCGGACAGCGCCCCAGCTAAACGTCGTCCAGCCGAGGCCGAAGCCAAACGGGTAACGTGAGCCGAAATGGAACGCAAACGGCGTGCCGCCGCTTTTGAGCTTGTGATTGTAGTAATACGGCATCGCACCGGCGCTTTTCGGTACGCTCACCACCAGACGACCCTGCGGCTCCGCACGCCCGGTTAACACGTCCGCAATCGCCCAGCCCCCTTCCTGCCCCGGCGCCCAGGCCATCATCAGCGCCGCGACCTTATCTTCCAGACCCTGCAGGTTGTATGGACGCCCCCCGGTCATCACGACAATCACCGGTTTACCGGTGGCGACCAGCGCTTCCAGCAGCTGTTGCTGCACGCCCGGCAGGTTCAGGGAGTCGGTATCGGAACCTTCCCCCACGGTACCGCTCTGGAACAGCCCGGCGAGATCGCCCACGCAGGCCACCACCACGTCACTCTCCTGCGCGGCGTTCACGGCCTCGGGGATCGGGGCGGTACTTTGCGATACCGGCGACTGCTGCATCGGTTTGCCGCCGCTGTCGCCAGGGAAGACCGGCGCGCCCGCCATCCGTTTTTCGATGATGTGGCACCCTTTGGCATAGCGGACGTTCGATGCACCGAGATACTGCTCCAGCGCCGCGCGCGGGGTCGTGACCTGCGAGGTCTCTTCCACCATATCGCTGATGATCAAATGCACCGGGAAGCTGTAGCCGTTGAGTAATGCCAGCGGATCGTCTGCCGTCGGCCCCACTACCGCCACGCGGGGTTTGCCCCCGAGCGGTAAAATGCCGTTGTTTTCCAGCAGCGTGATCGATTTCGTCGCCACCTCCCGCGCGGCCTGTCGGGTGATAGTATTTTGCAGGTCGATACCGTTTTCATCCGCGTACGGCTTTTCAAACAGGCCAAGGCGGAATTTTTCCGTCAGCGTACGCGCCACGATCTCGTCGACCTTCGCCATAGAGATCAGCCCGCGCTCTACCGCTTCCGCCAGATGCCGCGCGCAGTCATCTTTCGGCAGCTCGACGTCAAGCCCGGCGTTGAACGCCAGCGCAGCAGATTCGGCCGCATCGTGGGAAATCCCATGGTGCTGGTGCAGCAGGCTTACGCCGCCGTAGTCCGCGACAATAATCCCGTCGAACCCCCACTGCTCTCGCAGGACGGTGGTCAACAGGAAGCTGTCGCTGTGCCCCGGCTGGTTATCAATATCGTGGTACGCGGGCATCACCGAACCGGCGTTTGCCAGCTTGACCGCCATTTCGAACGGCAGCAGGAAGGTGTCGTTCAGCTCGCTGAACCCCAGGTGGACCGGCGCATGGTTGCGCGCTCCTTCGCTGAACGAATGCCCCACGTAATGCTTGAGCGTCGCCAGCAGATCGCGCTTATCGCCCTGTAAGCCCTTCACGTAGGCGGTCGCCATTACGCCCACCAGCCAGGGATCCTCCCCGAAGGTCTCTTCCGTTCGCCCCCAGCGCACGTCGCGGGATACGTCCAGCACCGGTGCCAGCCCCTGCTGGCAGCCGACGGAGCGCGCCTCTTTGCCAATCTGCTCTGCCGCCCGCTGCACCAGCTCCGGATCCCAGGTCGAACCGTAGTTCAATGACGACGGGAACAGAGTAGCATCTTTGCACAGCAGCCCCACCAGACACTCTTCATGGAACAGCGCCGGGATGCCGAGCCGCGTCTCTTCCATCATCATGCGCTGCAGGCGGTTCGCCGCGCGCACGCCGGTCTTCGCGTCAACGATGTGGGTGCCCAGCGGCCGCGTGATCTGCCCGACGCCCAGCTTCAGCCGTTCGCTGAGCGCAGCCTGCTCGCTCACGCCGGCGAATTCGTCACTCAGATCGCTGCGCTCGCGGTGGTTACCGTTTTCATCGAGGATCAGCCAGTACGCGTGCATCTGGGCGAACTTCTCTTCCGGGGTCATGCGCGCCAGTAAATCGGCGACGCGCTCGTGCACGGGACGTCCCGCGTCCTTATAGATAGTCGTCATGTTTTACTCCTGTAGTGCGGAAGGGGTTGCCGGGCGAAGCTGCCCCGCTTCGAGTCTGACTTCACGCTTGCTGGCCAGCTCCCTGGCGATGGAATCCACCAGCCGGCTGTTGAGTTTGTAGATAGCAAGCAGCGCGACCATGCAGAGGAACAGCGCGCAAGGGATAAGGGTGAACAGCGCGTTAATGGTCGAGAGAACGCCTGGCGCCTGGGTTGCCTGGCCCGGGGCGTAATCCACCATGCCAAGCACCCAGCCGACGACCGCCCCACCCAGCGCCAGGCCAAACTTGATGGCAAACAGCGCGGTGGAGAAGACCAGCCCGTCCAGACGACGGCCGCTGCGGTGCTCTTCGTAGTCGACCACATCGGAGAACATGGTCCACTGCAGCGGCGTGGTGAGGTTTTGAATAAAGCTAAAGACGATGTTAAGGCCAAAGATTAGCCACACCTGTGAAGGAGGCAGGAAGAAAATCAGCGCGCCGAAGATAACGAAGGAGATAATCGTCCACTGGTAGGCGCGCACGCGGTCAAATTTCCCCAGCAGCCGTTCAGATAATAATGCGCCGCTTAAGGAGGCCACCATGCCGGAAACAATAAAGGCAAAAACCAGATCCGGACGCAGCAGCACATAGTTCACGTAATACATGGTGGCGGAACCGCGCGTCACCACCGCCGTTAACAGCAAAATATTAAACAGGAACACAATACGCCACTGGCTGTTCCCGGCCAGCAGTTTTAAATCGGTGAGCATGGAGCCGGAGGTATCATTGCGCGGAGAATAACGCTCGAGGGTCATCAGGAAACAGCAGAAGAACAGCACAATTCCCAGCAGACCCATCAGGCTCATGGCATAGAAATAGCCTTTCTGCACGTTGCCCTGGCCTAACAGTGAGACCAGCGGCAGGGCAATAACCGTCACGATCAGCCCGCCGATAAACGACAGGCCAAAGCGCCACGACTGCAGAGAATGACGCTCGCGCGGGTCCAGCGTCAGCGCGCCGGGCATGGCGCAGTAAGGCACGTTAATCGCGGAGTAAATCAGGCTTAAAATCGCGTAGGTCACGCAGGCGTAAACGATTTTTGCCGTCGGCCCAACGTCCGGCACATAGAAGGTAATGAGGCAGCTCACGCCAAACGGGATAGCAAACCACAGCAGCCAGGGACGGAAACGTCCGTGACGCGTCCGGGTGCGGTCAACCAGTGCGCCAATGCACGGGTCGACAAACGCATCGACCACGCGCACCACTAAAAACATGGTGCCCATAATCGCGGCGGGCAGCCCAAATACGTCTGTATAAAAATAAGCGAGAAATAAGGTTGCCGTTTGCCAGACCAGCGCGCTGGCCATATCGCCTAAGCCATAACCTATTTTATCTTTGGTACGCAATACAGAGGAGAGAGTCATTGTTATTTGCCTTTTTATCAGGTTAAAACGTATTTCAACCAGTTGCGCATCTTCTTAAGGGAAATGCGCAGTAAGGCTCAAGTATTAGCAACGGTTTGCGCGCTAACAATTGTCTAAATTGACAGACAAATTATGATATTTGGTTTTTTACTTTATTTGTGATGGGGAGCAAATAAGAAATGAAATAAAAAAGGCGAGGAATAATATCCTCGCCTTTTCGGGTCAGCGTGGCGTTACTTGTTCAGTTCCGCCAGGCTCAGCCAGGTTTGCACCACGGTGTCCGGGTTCAGGGACAGGCTATCGATCCCCTCTTCCATCAGCCATGCGGCAAAGTCTTCATGGTCGGATGGACCCTGACCGCAGATCCCGACGTATTTACCCTGCTTCTTCGCCGCGCGGATGGACATGGAGAGCAGCGCTTTCACCGCCTCGTTGCGCTCGTCGAACAGCTCGGAGACCACCCCGGAGTCGCGGTCCAGACCCAGCGTCAGCTGCGTCATGTCGTTCGAGCCGATAGAGAAGCCGTCGAAGTGCTCCAGGAACTGCTCGGCCAGCAGGGCGTTGGACGGGATTTCGCACATCATGATGATCTTCAGCCCGTTCTCGCCGCGCTTCAGACCCTGACGCGCAAGCTCGTCCACAACGGCTTTCGCCTGATCAACGGTACGCACGAACGGGATCATGATTTCGACGTTGGTCAGCCCCATGTCGTTGCGCACGCGTTTCACCGCCTCGCACTCCAGCGCGAAGCAGTCGCGGAAGCTGTCGGACACGTAGCGTCCGGCTCCGCGGAAGCCAAGCATCGGGTTCTCTTCTTCCGGCTCGTAGCGCTCGCCGCCTACCAGATTGGCGTATTCGTTAGACTTAAAATCTGACAGACGCACGATCACGCGTTTCGGATAGAAGGCGGCGCCCAGCGTCGCGATCCCTTCGGTCAGACGACCGACGTAGAACTCTTTTGGTGAGTCGTAGCCTTTCATCATCTCGCGGATTTCGTTCTGCAGCTTCGGATCCTGGTCGTCAAACTCCAGCAGCGCGCGCGGGTGAACGCCGATCATACGGTTGATGATAAATTCCAGACGCGCCAGGCCAACGCCTTCGTTCGGCAGGCAGGCGAAGTCAAACGCGCGGTCCGGGTTGCCGACGTTCATCATGATCTTCAGCGGCAGGTCCGGCATGGTATCCACGCTTGAGCTCTTCACGCTGAAGTCGAGGATATCGGCGTAGACGTAGCCGGTATCGCCTTCGGCACAGGAGACGGTCACGTTCTGGCCGTCCTTCATGCGTTCGGTGGCGTCACCGCAGCCGACAACCGCAGGAATGCCCAGCTCGCGGGCAATGATCGCCGCGTGGCAGGTACGACCGCCGCGGTTGGTGACGATAGCCGCCGCTTTCTTCATGATCGGTTCCCAGTCCGGGTCGGTCATGTCGGTCACCAGCACGTCGCCTGGCTCAATACGGTTCATCTCGCTGATGTCGTGGATCACTTTGACCGGACCGGCACCGATGCGGTGGCCGATGGCGCGGCCTTCCGCCACGATTTTACCCTGCGCGTGCAGCGTATAACGCTCCATCACCTGACCGCGCGAGCGGACGGTTTCCGGACGCGCCTGCACGATAAACAGCTTGCCGGTGTTACCGTCTTTTGCCCATTCGATGTCCATCGGACGGCCGTAGTGTTTTTCGATCTGCACCGCCTGCTTCGCCAGTTCCTGCACTTCGGCGTCGGTCAGGGAGAAGCGGTCGCGCTGCTCCTGCGGTACATCTTCAATTTTAACCTGCTTGCCATGCTCCTGGGTCGGGGCATAGATCATGCGGATTTTTTTCGAGCCCATGGTGCGGCGCACCACCGCCGGACGGCCAGCAGCCAGCGTAGGCTTGTGGACGTAGAATTCGTCAGGGTTTACCGCGCCCTGCACCACCATCTCACCCAGACCCCACGCGGAGGTGATAAACACCACCTGGTCGAAGCCGGATTCGGTATCAATGGAGAACATCACGCCGGATGAGCCCACGTCCGAGCGCACCATGCGCTGCACGCCAGCGGAGAGCGCCACGCCGCGATGGTCGTAGCCCTGGTGCACGCGATAGGAGATGGCGCGATCGTTGAACAGGGAAGCAAACACGTGCTTCACCGCCACCAGCACCGCATCATAACCCTGGACGTTCAGGAAGGTTTCCTGCTGCCCGGCAAACGAGGCGTCCGGCATATCTTCTGCGGTCGCAGAGGAACGTACGGCAAAGGAGGCCTGCGCATCGTCAGCAGAGAGCTGGTTGTACGCGTCGTGAATGGCTTTTTCCAGTTCCGGCTGGAAAGGTGTGTCGATGATCCACTGGCGGATCTGCGCCCCGGCTTTGGCAAGCTCGGTAACGTCATCAATATCCGTTTTATCCAGCAGGTCGTAAATGCGCTGGTTAACACCGCTCTGGTCTAAAAACAGGTTAAAGGCATCGGCGGTGGTGGCAAACCCGTTCGGTACGGAGACACCCATACCTGACAGATTTGTAATCATTTCACCCAGGGAGGCATTTTTGCCCCCAACTCTGTCTACATCATTCATGCCGAGTTGGTTATACCAAAGCACCAGCGGTGACGAGCCATTGTTGGACATCGAAACAATCCTTTTGTGATATTTGATCGGAGTAAGTAACACCTGACTACGTATTTATACTGGCATATTTATTTCCGCTAAAAAAACGGTGAATCGTGTAAGCAATTTAAAATTTCAACTTTTCGGATACTTTCCCATCAACGATTAACCCGATGATTCCTCTATATTCAGCCAGAAACCCCAAAAATAAAGTCGCTATTTGAAAAATGAAATCCACTTTTCAGGAAAATCAAAAACAGTGTTTCATTCATAATTAGGATAAGTTCTTTGCTGTGTAATTTACTTTTTTAATTTATGCTTTCAGACAATTAGGTCTGATATTCAGGGTGAGTAAAATGGATAGTGCTGTCGATCGCCACGTTTTTTATATTTCTGATGGTACGGCGATCACCGCCGAGGTGCTGGGCCACGCGGTGATGTCGCAGTTTCCCGTCTCGATTAACAGCATCACGCTGCCGTTTGTCGAAAACGAGAGCCGCGCCAAAGCGGTGAAGGACCAGATTGACGCCATCTACCAGCAGACCGGCGTCCGCCCGCTGGTGTTCTACTCTATCGTGATCCCCGAGATTCGCTCCATCATTCTGCAAAGTGAAGGCTTCTGCCAGGATATCGTGCAGGCGCTGGTGGCGCCGCTGCAGAGCGAGCTTAAGCTCGACCCGACCCCGATTGCCCACCGAACCCACGGGCTGAACCCCGGCAACCTGACCAAGTACGACGCGCGTATCGCCGCTATCGACTACACCCTGGCCCACGACGACGGTATCTCGCTGCGAAATCTCGACCAGGCGCAGGTGATCCTGCTTGGCGTGTCGCGCTGCGGCAAAACCCCGACCAGCCTTTATCTGGCGATGCAGTTTGGCATTCGCGCCGCAAACTACCCGTTTATCGCCGACGATATGGATAACCTGGTGCTGCCCGCCGCCCTTAAGCCGCTGCAGCACAAGCTGTTCGGCCTGACGATCAACCCTGAACGCCTTGCGGCCATCCGCGAGGAGCGTCGCGAGAACAGCCGCTACGCCTCCATGCGCCAGTGCCGGATGGAGGTCTCCGAAGTGGAAGCGCTGTACCGCAAAAACCAGATCCCGTGGCTGAACAGCACCAACTATTCGGTTGAAGAAATTGCCACCAAAATTCTCGACATCATGGGGCTTAATCGCCGCATGTACTAATATGCTAGTACATTAGCTCAGATTCAGGTATCATCACCTGCAACCACGGGGCGGTGTCGCCCCGAACTTGAAATCAGCAGGGATTGGTTTAAGGTGATGCCCATCACTTCCCGGTAGTCTGCCGATGAAGCAAAAATTTTCTGAGACATTCCATGAATAAAACCGATGAACTCCGCACTGCGCGCATTGACAGCCTGGTCACGCCGGCTGAACTGGCACAGCGGCATCCCGTTTCCGCCGCCGTCGCGGAACATGTGACGGCCTCCCGCCGCCGCATTGAAAAAATCCTGAACGGTGAAGACAAACGTCTTCTGGTGGTGATTGGGCCTTGCTCCATCCACGATCTGGATGCCGCGATGGATTATGCAAAACGACTCCAGGGACTGCGGGATAAGTACCAGCATCGCCTTGAGATCGTGATGCGCACCTACTTTGAAAAACCGCGCACCGTGGTGGGCTGGAAAGGCCTGATTTCCGATCCTGACCTCAACGGCAGCTATCGCGTTAACCACGGTATCGAGCTGGCACGTAAGCTGCTTTTACAGGTCAACGAACTGGGCGTTCCGACGGCGACCGAGTTTCTCGATATGGTGACCGGGCAGTTTATCGCCGATCTGATCAGCTGGGGCGCGATTGGCGCGCGCACCACCGAAAGCCAGATCCACCGTGAGATGGCCTCTGCCCTCTCCTGCCCGGTCGGCTTCAAAAACGGGACCGATGGCAACACCCGTATCGCGGTTGATGCCATCCGCGCTGCCCGTGCCAGCCACATGTTCCTGTCGCCGGACAAGAGCGGTCATATGACCATCTACCAGACCAGCGGTAACCCTTACGGGCATATCATTATGCGCGGCGGGAAGAAACCCAATTACCATGCCCAGGATATTGCGGCGGCCTGTGAAACGCTGGCCGAATTCGACCTGCCGGAACATCTGGTGGTGGATTTCAGCCACGGCAACTGCCAGAAGCAGCATCGCCGCCAGCTGGACGTCTGCGATGAGATCTGTCAGCAGATCCGCAGCGGCTCGACTGCCGTTGCAGGGATTATGGCTGAGAGCTTTATCAAAGAAGGCACGCAGAAAATCATTGCCGGACAGCAGATGGTTTACGGCCAGTCGATCACCGACCCGTGCCTGAGCTGGGAAGACAGCGAACTGCTGCTGGAAAAGCTGGCAGCTGCGGTAGATTCTCGCTTCTGATGTTATTGTCGGGTGGCGCTGCGCTTACCCGACCTACGATTGTGCCCTTCTCCCTCTCCCTGTGGGAGAGGGTCGGAGTGAGGGCATCAGACCGCACCTCACCCCCAAATTTGATCCCCTCACCCTTTTTTCACAAAAATGCTTGCCGTCAATTTGCAGTTTATTGATAATGATTATCATTGTTACATTGATTGTTATTTATAAACATTATGTCACGTACGGATAACAGCGCGGCAACGCCAGCAAAAACACACACAGCGCCAGCCCCCGCCGAGCGTCGCATTGACAGCAAAACCCTCCTCGGCGATGAGGGACGGGTCATTATCGAGCATGACGGACAGCGCTATCTTCTGCGCCAGACCCATGCCGGAAAACTGATCCTCACAAAATAAACAACACTTAAAAATACGCCAGCCACCCAGGTTATCCCCAGGCAGCCAGCGCTTTTCACTTCTTATGGAGAGTTGCTATGCCACACCTGCCTTCCGCATCTTTACGTCCGTCACTTCTGGCGCTGGCGATTGCCAGTACCCTACCGGGCGTCGCGTTCGCCGCCACAGACGACATTACCGTCACCGCCACGGGCAACGCCCGCAGCACCTTTGAAGCGCCCATGATGGTAAGCGTAATTGACGCCAGCGCGCCGGAGAAACAAACCGCAAGCTCGGCGGCCGACCTGCTGCGTAACGTCCCCGGTCTGACGCTGGACGGCACTGGGCGCACTAACGGGCAGGACGTCAACCTGCGCGGCTATGACCGTCGCGGCGTGCTGGTGCTGGTTGACGGCGTGCGTCAGGGCACCGACACCGGTCACCTGAACAGCACCTTTCTCGATCCCGCGCTAATCAAACGTATCGAGGTGGTCCGCGGCCCGTCGGCCCTGCTGTACGGCAGCGGCGCGCTGGGCGGCGTGATCTCTTATGACACCGCCGATGCCAACGATCTGCTCGAACCGGGTAAAAACAGCGGCTACCGCGTGTTTGGAACGGGCGCAACGGGCGATCATAGCCTCGGGATGGGGGCCAGCGCCTACGGCCGCACCGATACGCTTGACGGTCTGGTCTCCTGGTCCAGCCGGGATCGCGGTGATGTCCGCCAGAGCGACGGTGCAATCGCGCCTAACGACGAATCCATCAACAACATGCTGGCGAAAGGCAGCTGGAAAATCGACCCCGCCCAGACCCTGAGCGGCTCCCTGCGCTACTACAACAACGCCGCTCAGGAGCCGAAAAACCCGCAAACCACCGGGGCGGACAGCAGTAACCCGATGACTGACCGCTCCACCATCCAGCGCGATGCGCAGGTTGGCTACCACATTTCACCGGAAGGGTACGACTGGCTGGACGCCGACGCGAAGGTCTACTGGTCCGAAGCGCGCATTAATGCCCAGAACGTCGACGGTAGCGGTGAGTTCCGCAAGCAGACCACCAAAGGCGGCAAGGTGGAAAACCGCACCCGTCTGTTCAGCGACACCTTTGCAGCACACCTTCTGACCTACGGCGGGGAATACTATCGTCAGGAGCAGCATCCGGGCGGGGCAACCACCGGCTTCCCGGACGCGAAAATCGACTTCAGCTCCGGCTGGCTGCAGGATGAGATCACCCTGCGCGATCTGCCTGTTACCCTGCTGGGCGGCACGCGCTATGACAGCTACCGCGGCAGCAGCGACGGCTACAAAGATGTGGATGCAGACAAGTGGTCATCCCGCGCCGGGTTAACCATCAGCCCAACCGACTGGCTGATGCTGTTTGGCTCTTACGCGCAGGCCTTCCGCGCGCCGACCATGGGCGAAATGTATAACGACGCCAAACACTTCTCCATTGGCCGCTTCTATACCAACTACTGGGTGCCAAACCCGAACCTGCGCCCGGAAACCAACGAAACGCAGGAGTTTGGTTTTGGCCTGCGCTTTGACAATCTGCTGCTTGCCAACGATGCGCTGGAGTTTAAAGCCAGCTATTTCGACACCAAAGCCAAAGACTATATCTCCACCACCGTCGATTTTGCCGCCGCGACCACCATGTCGTACAACGTTCCGAACGCCAAAATCTGGGGTTGGGATATGATGGCAAAATACTCGGCCGATCTCTTCAGCCTCGATCTGGCCTACAACCGCACGCGCGGGAAAGACACCGATACGGGCGAGTACATCTCCAGCATTAACCCGGACACCGTCACCAGCAAGCTGGATATCCCGGTGGCGCAAAGCGGGTTCTCCGTCGGCTGGATCGGTACTTTTGTCGATCGCTCAACGCATATCAGCGGCAGCTACAGCAAGCAGCCGGGCTATGCGGTCAACGATTTCTACGTGAGCTACAAAGGCCAGGAGCGGCTCAAAGGCGTGACCACCACGCTGGTGCTGGGCAACGCCTTTGACAAAGCGTACTGGTCACCTCAGGGCATTCCGCAGGACGGTCGTAACGGTAAGATTTTCGTAAGCTATCAGTGGTAATTCCCTTCGGGGCAACTATTCAGAAGGAAGAGACAATGAATCACTACACGCGCTGGCTTGAGCTAAAAGAAGCCAATCCGGGTATGTACGCGCGCGACGTCGCGGGGTTAATGAACATCAGTGAAGCAGAGCTGACCTTTGCCCGCGTAGGTCACGACGCCTGGCGACTGCGCGGTGAAATCCGCGAGATCCTGGGCGCGCTGGAGGCGGTGGGCGAAACCAAATGTATCTGCCGCAACGAATACGCCGTACACGAGCAGGTCGGGAGATTTACCAACCAGCACCTGAACGGCCACGCCGGGCTGGTGCTGAACCCGCGCGCGCTGGATCTGCGCCTGTTCCTCAACCAGTGGTCGAGCGTGTTTCACATCAGTGAAGCCACCGCACGCGGCGAGCGGCAGAGCATTCAGTTCTTCGATCACCAGGGCGATGCCCTGCTGAAGGTCTACGCCACGGACAACACCGACGTTTCCGCCTGGGGCGACGTGCTGACCCGCTTTATCTTTGCCGACAACCCGCCGCTGGCGTTGAGGATAGCCGATGCTCCGGCTCATGCAGAAAACGCAAATGCCGCTCTCGTGGATAACGAGTGGCGCGCCATGACCGACGTTCATCAGTTCTTCAGCCTGCTCAAGCGCCATAACCTCAGCCGCCAGCAGGCGTTTCGCCTGGTGGGTGACGATCTGGCCTGCCGGGTAGAAAACACCGCGCTGGCGCAGCTCCTGGAGACGGCGCGTCGGGACGGTAACGAAATCATGGTCTTCGTCGGCAACCGCGGCTGCGTGCAGATCTTCACCGGCGCGGTGGAAAAGCTGGTGCCAATGAAAGGCTGGCTGAACGTCTTTAACCCAACCTTTACCCTGCATCTGCTTGAAGGATCCATTGCGGAAACGTGGGTCACGCGCAAGCCGACGGCTGACGGGCATGTCACCAGCCTGGAGCTGTTTGCCGCCGACGGAACGCAAATCGCCCAGCTGTACGGCCAGCGTACGGAAGGCGAACCGGAGCAGAGCCAGTGGCGCAGCCAGATTGACGCCTTAACGGCGAAAGGGCTGACCGCATGAAACGGTGGCTTGCCCTGCTTAGCGCCCTGCCCCTGCTGGCGTCTGCGGCGCCGCAGGAGAAAATCGTTACCCTCGGCGGCGACGTCACCGAGATTGTCTACGCTCTCGGCGCGGCGCCCTCGCTGGTGGCCCGCGACAGCACCAGCCAGTGGCCGCAGCCGGCGAATTCGCTGCCTGACGTGGGCTATCTGCGCCAGCTCAATGCGGAAGGGATCTTATCCATGCGCCCCACGCTGGTGCTGGCCAGCGCTCAGGCGCAGCCGTCTCTGGCGCTAAAGCAGGTTGAGCAAAGCCACGTCAGGGTGATCGCTGTTCCTGCCAGTAACGACCTGAACGTCATTGACGAAAAGGTGCGGATCGTCGCTGAAGCGACGCACCGCGAGGTCGAGGGGGAGGTCCTGCGCAGCACGCTGCGCCAGGCACTGTCGGCGCTTCCCGCGTCGCCGCTCAATAAGCGGGTACTGTTTATTCTCAACCACGGCGGGATGACCGCCATGGCCGCCGGACAACAGACCGGCGCGGATGCTGCCATTCGTGCGGCGGGGCTGCAGAACGCGATGCAGGGGTTTACCCGCTATCAGCCGCTGTCTCAGGAAGGCACGATAGCCAGCCAACCCGATCTGGTGGTGATTTCTCAGGACGGTCTCAACGCCCTGGGCGGTGAAGCGAATCTGTGGACGCTGCCCGGCCTGGCGCAAACCCCGGCGGGACGGAACAAGCAGGTGCTGGCGATTGACGATATGGCGCTGCTGGGCTTCAGCGTGCGAACGCCGGAAGCCATCCAGCAGCTGCGTGCCAAAGCGGAGCTGCTGCCCTGATGTCCCGGCGGATCGCCTTATCGTTATGGATGCTGACCGCGATCCTGACCATCATGACGCTCGCAGCGACCGGGGTTGGGGCATTACACCTGCCGATCAGCCTGATGTGGAACGGGACCGACGAGGCGCTGCGTCAAATCTGGCTGACAATCCGCCTGCCTCGCGTGCTGCTGGCGCTGGCGATCGGCGGTTCACTGGCGCTGGCGGGTTGCGTGATGCAGGGGCTGTTTCGAAATCCGCTGGCAGACCCGGGACTGCTCGGCATCAGCAGCGGCGCAGCGCTCGCCGTTGCGCTGTGGGTGGTTCTTCCGCTCTCGCTGCCTGCACTGGTGATGCTGTATGCCCCGATGCTGGCGGCGTTTCTCGGCGCGCTGGCCGCCACCTTCGTGATTTTCCTGCTCAGCCGTCAGCGTGACGCTTCCCTGTCGCGCCTGCTGCTGGTGGGAATTGCTATCAACGCCCTGTGCGGCGCGGCCGTCGGGGTGCTGTCATGGCTCAGCAATGATGCCCAGCTTCGCCAGCTTTCGCTCTGGGGAATGGGCAGCCTCGGCCAGGCGCAGTGGTCAACGCTGCTGGTCGTCGCGTCGCTGATGGTTCCCACCGTGCTCGCGATCTGGCGTCTGGCAGGCGCCCTCAACCTGCTGCAGCTGGGCGACGAAGAGGCACATTACCTCGGCGTGGAGGTTGCCGCCGTGCAGCGGATCCTGCTGTTGTGCAGCGCCCTGCTGGTGGCCGCCGCCGTTGCGGTCAGCGGCGTGATCGGCTTTGTCGGCCTGGTGGTGCCGCACCTGGTGCGCATGTGGCTGGGAGCCGACCACCGGGCCGTGCTCCCCGGCTCGGTGCTGGCCGGCGCGTTGCTTCTGCTGGTTGCCGATACGCTGGCGCGCAGCCTGGTCGCACCGGCGGAAATGCCGGTCGGCTTACTGACCAGCCTTCTCGGCGCGCCGTGGTTTCTGTGGCTTATCTTTCGTCGCGGAGGTGCGCATGGCTGAACGCTATTGTGCTGAAAACCTTGTTTTTCGCGCCGGACAACGGACGCTGATTGACGACGTGTCGCTGACCTTATCTCAGGGCGAGCTGGTGGCGCTGATTGGCCCCAACGGCGCCGGGAAATCAACGCTGTTGCGGCTGCTGACCGGCTACCTTAAACCTGCGGGCGGACGGTGCAGCCTGGCGGGCACACCGCTTGCGGCCTGGCAGCCGAACAGGCTTTCCCGCTACCGGGCGGTAATGCGCCAGAACACGCAGCTCGGATTTGACTGGCCGGTTGAGGCGGTCGTCGGTATGGGGCGAGCGCCCTGGACCCGCACGCCTGAAGCGACGGTTATTGAGGAGGTCATGGCCGTCACCGGCTGTTTACCGCTGGCGGGCAGGCAGTTTGCCGCACTCTCCGGCGGCGAGCAGCAGCGCATCCAGCTCGCCCGCGCGCTGGCTCAGCTTTGGTGCGACGGCGCGCCGCGCGGCTGGCTGTTCCTTGATGAACCCACGTCTGCGATGGATCTCTATCACCAGCAGCATCTGCTGCGCCTGCTGAAATCCCTGACCCGTCGGGGTCATCTGCACGTTTGCGCGGTGCTGCACGACCTTAATCTGGCGGCGCTGTGGGCGGACCGCATCCTGCTGCTGCATGACGGCAGAATCGTGTCCCAGGGAGCACCGGAAACCGTTTTGCAGGCCGACGCGCTGGCGCGCTGGTACGGCGCGCAGGTTATCGTCGGCAGGCATCCGGCTCACGCCGCGCCGCAGGTGTTTCTCGCCCCCTGATTGGGCTGGTAAAAATCTTTCAGCGTTTCCAGCAGGGCATGCGCCGCTTTAGAGAGCTGCGTGTGTCCTGGATGGATCGCTCCAATGCACTTTTCTATCGGCGGGTTATCCAGCGGAATACAGACCGCGCCCAGCGCCGTCATCTGCGCCTCGCAGAGCGCCGGAACGGCGCTGCCGCCCAGCCCGCTCGCGACCATTCGCCCGACCGTCACCAGCTGATGACTCTCCAGCGCCACGTCCAGCTTTCTGCCGCTTCGCGCCAGCTCCTCCTCCATCATCAGACGTACCGCCGAAGGGCGCTGCAGGGTGATGAAATCCAGCGTCAGCAGCTCTTCCCATGACAGGCGCTTCTTGCCTGCCAGCGAGGAATCTTTTGGCACAATGGCCACAAACCTGTCGAGGCCCAGCGGGGTAAACAGCAGGTTGTGCGTTGGCGCGGGCTCAAAGGCGATGCCCATCTCGACCCGCCCTTCCCGCACCATCTCTATCACCTGCTCGTTAATGACATCATGCACGGTGACGTTGATCCCGGCATGGCGATCGCGAAACGCTTTTAGCACCTCGGGCAGGACATTCGCGGCAAACGACGGCATGGCCGCAACCGAAATTTTACCGCGCTGCAGGGTAAAGCACTGGTGCATCGCCTCTTCGACGTTATCCCAGTCGGCAAGCAGCTGGCGCGCCATCGGCAAAAACGTCTCTCCCTCCTGCGTCAGCGCGACCTTGCGCGTGCTCCGCTGCAGCAGCGGTCCGCCGAGCGCATCCTCCAGCGCTTTAATCGTCAGGCTCAGGGCCGGCTGGGAAAGATTCAGCCGTTCGCTGGCGTGCGCGAAATTGAGAGTGTGAGCTACCGCTAAAAACGCGCGTAACTGTTTGACACTCATTCTCATTTTCCATCCTGTTAACTAATTGAAAAAATTTAGTTAACAGTAAATTAATAAAAAAACCAAATGAGTGGGTCACAAATTCAAAATTAACAAATGAGTCGCCGTCCCTAATGATACCGGCACGGATAACGGGAGGGATAACTATGGCGGGACTGGACAAGCGCGTCGGCAGCTATGCGCAGGCGCTGGAAGGGCTGACGGACGGAATGACCTTGCTGGCGGGCGGCTTCGGCCTGTGCGGGATTCCGGAGAACCTGATTGCAGAGGTCAGACGCCGTCAGGTGAAAGATCTGACGGTGGTATCAAACAACTGCGGCGTGGACGGTTTCGGTCTCGGGATACTGCTCGAAACGCGGCAGGTTCGCAAAGTGGTGGCCTCTTACGTCGGCGAGAACGCCCTGTTCGAGCGGCAGGTGCTGAGCGGCGAACTGGAGATTGAACTCACGCCTCAGGGCACGCTGGCGGAAAAGGTGCGCGCGGGCGGCGCGGGCATTCCGGCATTTTACACGGCCACCGGCTACGGCACGCCCGTGGCTACCGGCAAAGACGTGCGCCAGTTTGCGGGGAAGCACTACATCCTCGAGGAGGCGATTGTGGGAGATTTCGCGCTCATTAAGGGCTGGAAAGCGGACTGGTACGGCAACGTTGTCTATCGGCATACCGCGCAAAATTTTAATCCGCTGATGGCAACGGCGGGCCGGATAACGGTCGTTGAGGTGGAAGAGATTGTTGCACCGGGCGAGCTGCCCCCGTCGGCCATTCATACCCCGGGAATTTACGTCGACAGGCTGATTGTCGGCCAGTTTGAAAAACGCATCGAACAGCGCACCCTGCGCGCGGAAGGAGTCTGACGATGTTAACCCGTGAACAGATGGCCATGCGCGTCGCCCGCGAGCTGCGCGACGGGTATTACGTCAACCTGGGGATCGGTATTCCTACCCTGGTGGCGAACTACATTCCGGACGGGATGGACGTGATGCTTCAGTCGGAAAACGGGCTGCTGGGGATGGGGGCTTTTCCTGACGAGCAGAGCCTTGACGCCGACATGATCAACGCCGGTAAACAGACCGTCACCGCACGCACCGGCGCGGCCATTTTCGACTCGGCCCAGTCGTTTGCCATGATCCGCGGCGGTCATGTGGATCTGACCGTGCTGGGCGCGTTTGAAGTGGACGTCGAGGGCAATATCGCCTCGTGGATGATCCCCGGAAAGATGGTCAAGGGCATGGGCGGCGCAATGGATCTCGTCGCCGGGGCGCAGAACATCATTGTGGTGATGACCCACGCCTCGAAAAGCGGTGAGTCTAAGCTGCTGCCGCGCTGCACGCTGCCGCTCACGGGCGCGGGCTGCATCCGTCGGGTCTTGACCGACCTCGCGTTGCTGGAGATCGAGGACGGCGCGTTCATCCTGCGGGAATACGCTCCCGGCGTCAGTATCGACGAAATTGCGGCTAAGACAGCCGGAAAAATGATTGTGGCGGACGACGTTCGCGAGATGCGCTTCAACTGAGGACTCACGATGAAAGAAGTCATGATTGTCGGGGCAACGCGGACCCCCATAGGCAGTTTTCGCGGCTCGCTATCGTCCCTTTCGGCGGTTGAACTGGGGGCCGTCGCGGTGCGGCAACTGCTGGAGAACAGCAATCTTCTCGAAGAACAGGTAGATGAACTGATTTTCGGACAGGTGCTGACGGCGGGATGCGGGCAAAACCCCGCGCGTCAGACGGCCATCGCCTCCGGATTACCCGTCAGCACGCCGGCGACAACGGTCAACCTGGTGTGCGGCGCGGGCCTAAAAGCGGTGCAGCTCGCCGCGCAGGCGATCCGCTGCGGCGACGCGAACGTGGCCATCGCTGGCGGTCAGGAGAGCATGAGCAACGCCCCCTATCTGCTGGACGGCGCGCGTTCAGGGCTGCGTTTTGGCCATACGGGCCTGCAGGACAGCATGATTACCGACGGGCTGTGGGACGCGTTCAACGATTACCACATGGGGATCACCGCTGAAAACGTCGCCCGTGAGAATGCCATTTCCCGCGAGCAGCAGGACGCCTTCGCCGCCCGGTCGCAGCAAAAAGCGGCCTTTGCCATTGAAGCGGGTCGGTTTGACGCCGAGATAGCGCCGGTGACGGTAAAACAGGGCAAAAAACCGCCGCTTATCGTCAGCCGTGACGAACAACCCCGGCCTGGCACTACCGCTGAGCAGCTGGCGCAGCTGCGCCCCGCCTTTTTGCAGGCGGAAGGCACGGTGACGGCCGGAAATGCGTCGACGCTCAACGACGGTGCCGCCGCGGTGCTGCTGATGAGCGGCGAAAAGGCGCGGGAGAGCGGTTTGCCGATCCTCGGTCGCATCGTGAGCTACGCCGTGACGGGCGTTGACCCGTCGGTAATGGGCATCGGTCCGGTCAGCGCCTGCCGGACGGCGCTGGCGAGGGCGGGCTGGACGCTCGATGACGTGGATCTCATTGAAGCCAATGAAGCCTTTGCCGCCCAGGCGCTGGCGGTGGGCAAGCAGCTCGGCTGGGATGAGCGCAGGGTGAACGTTAACGGCGGCGCTATCGCCCTGGGTCATCCGATTGGCGCCTCCGGCTGCCGCATCCTCGTGACGCTGCTGTACGAAATGCAGCGCCGTGACGTCAAAAAAGGGCTCGTCACCCTGTGCGTGGGCGGCGGGCAAGGCATTGCTCTGACCGTCGAGCGGTATGCATCTCGTTGGTACCCGAATAATAACTAAAGTGAGGAGTCGTAATGAGCGTGTTAATTGCCCTGGCGGCGCTGGCGCTGCTGATGCTGGCGGCCTATCGCGGATACAGCGTTATTTTGTTTGCGCCGATTGCGGCGCTCGGCGCCGTGCTGCTGACCGATCCGGGTGCCGTCGGCCCGACGTTTACCGGTCTGTTTATGGAAAAAATGGTGGGCTTCGTCAAGCTCTACTTCCCGGTGTTCCTGCTGGGGGCCGTTTTCGGCAAGCTGATTGAGCTTTCCGGTTTCTCACGATCCATCGTCGCGGCCGCGATTCAGATCCTCGGCCGTCGCCACGCCATTCCGGTGATTGTCCTGGTGTGTGCGCTGTTAACCTACGGCGGCGTGTCGCTGTTCGTGGTGGCGTTTGCAGTGTATCCGTTTGCCGCGGAACTGTTCCGCCAGAGCGGCATCCCTAAGCGGCTGATCCCGGCCACCGTGGCGCTGGGGGCATTTTCGTTTACCATGGACGCCCTGCCCGGCACGCCGCAGATCCAGAATATCATCCCCACCAGCTTCTTTGGCACGAACGCCTGGGCCGCGCCGTGGCTTGGGCTTATTGGCTCTCTGTTTATTATCGTCTTTGGCCTGCTCTGGCTGGAGCGCCAGCGTCGTAAGGCGTTCAATAACAACGAAGGCTACGGCACGGATCTGAAAAATGAACCCGAAACGCCGGATAACATTAACCTTCCGCACCCGCTGATTGCTATCTCCCCGCTGCTGGTGGTGGGCATACTGAACCTGCTGTTTACCCGCTGGATCCCCGGCTGGTACGGCACGACCCACGAGCTTACTCTGCCCGGCCTGGCGAAACCGATTGTGACCGAGGTGGGCAAGATCACCGCCATCTGGGCCGTCGAGGCTGCGCTGATCTCCGGTATCGTGCTGGTGCTGATTTTTGGCTTTCGCAATATTCGGGGGCGTCTGGCTGAAGGCAGCCGGACCGCGGTGAGCGGTGCCATTCTGGCGGCGATGAATACCGCCTCGGAATACGGTTTCGGCGCGGTGATCGCCGCCCTGCCCGGGTTCCTGGTGTTATCCAAAGCGCTGGCGGCCATCCCGAATCCGCTGCTGAATGAGGCCATCAGCGTGACCGTCCTCGCGGGGATCACCGGATCGGCGTCCGGCGGGATGAGCATTGCCCTCGCCGCCATGTCAGACTCGTTTGTCGCCGCCGCCCACGCAGCCAATATCCCGCTTGAGGTTCTGCACCGCGTGGCCTCGATGGCGAGCGGGGGGATGGATACCCTTCCCCATAACGGCGCGGTGATTACCCTGCTGGCGATTACCGGCCTGAGCCATCGTCAGGCCTACGGCGGCATTTTCGCTATCACCCTCATTAAAAGTCTGGCAGTGCTTTTTGTCATTGCCGTGTTCTATCTGACCGGCATTGTGTAAGGAGAGAAAGATGAATCTGAACGGTAAGACCGCGCTGGTGACGGGCTCGACCAGCGGCATTGGACTTGGGATCGCCCGCGTGCTGGCGAAGGCCGGAGCGCAGCTGATCCTCAACGGTTTCGGCGACAGCGAATCAGCAAGAGAAGAGATTGCGCAGCTGGGCAAAAAGCCAGGCTATCACGATGCGGACCTGCGTGACGTGCTGCAAATTGAAGCCATGATGCGCTACGCCGAATCGCAGTTTGGCGGCGTGGACATTCTTGTCAACAACGCCGGGATACAGCATGTCGCCCCGGTTGACTCGTTTCCGGTGGAGAAATGGAACGACATTATCGCCATCAACCTCTCCTCGGTATTTCACACCAGCAGGCTAGCGCTGCCCGCCATGCGCGAGAAAAACTGGGGGCGCATCATTAATATCGCCTCCGTTCACGGGCTGGTCGCCTCAAAAGAGAAGTCAGCCTACGTTGCCGCCAAGCATGGCGTAGTGGGCTTTACGAAATCGCTGGCGCTGGAAACCGCCCGCACCGGTATTACCGCCAATACCATCTGCCCCGGCTGGGTACTGACGCCGCTGGTGCAACAGCAAATCGACCAGCGTATCGCTGAAGGCGTCCCGCCGGAGCAGGCTCGCGATCGGCTTCTCGCGGAGAAACAGCCTTCGGGCGAGTTTGTTACCCCGGAGCAGCTGGGTGAACTGGCGCTGTTTTTGTGCAGCGAGGGCGCCGTGAACGTTCGCGGCGCCGCGTGGAATATGGATGGCGGCTGGGTTGCGCAGTAATGTTTGCCGGGTAAGGCGACGCCGCCACCCGGCAAAATCGCTAGCTTGAGCAGCTGACCTCCAGCCGCTTGCCCCAGTCAGGCGGGCGGCTGACGTAGTCATCATCCCGCTCGGCAAATGGCGTGCGCAACGCCAGATGCAAACGGTGTAGCTCGTCGTATTCACCCTGCTCTGCCTGCTCAATCGCCCGCTGCGCCAGCCAGTTGCGCAACACCATCGCTGGATTCGTCGCGTTCATCTGCGCCTGTCGGACAGCGTCATCTACCTGCTCCTGCTGCAGCCGCGCGCGGTAAGTGGCAAACCAGTCGTCAAACGCCTGTCTGTCAATAAACTCGTCGCGCAGCGGTGAGGCCGCACTGTGCTGCTCCGTCTGGCTCAGCATCCGGAAGGTACGGGTATAATCGCTGCCCTCGCGCGCCATCAGGGCAAACAGACCGTTGAGAATGTCGTTATCGCCCCTCTCCTGCGTCATCAGCCCCAGCTTGTTGCGCATCAGCGTGCCGTATTCTCGCAGCAATATGTCCTGATAGCTGTCGAGCGCATCATTGAGGGCATCTACGTCGATGAACGGCGACAGGGTTTGCGCAAGCCGCTGCAGGTTCCACAGGCCAACCGCTGGCTGATTATCAAAGCTGTAACGTCCCTGATAGTCGGAGTGGTTGCAGATATAGCCAGGCTGATAATCGTCCAGGAAACCAAACGGACCGTAATCAAAGGTCAGCCCCAGGATCGACATGTTGTCCGTATTCATGACGCCATGCGCAAAGCCCACCGTTTGCCAGCGGGCAATCAGGCTTGCGGTACGGGCAACCACATCCCTGAACCAGAGAACGTATTTATCCGCCTCGTCCTGCAAATGCGCCCAGTGGTGACGAATGGCAAAATCAGCCAGCTGGCGAACCTTGTCCGGCTCGCGGCGATAGTAAAAGTGCTCGAAATGGCCGAAGCGCAAATGGCTTTGCGCAATACGCATCAGCATTGCCCCTTTTTCCACCGTTTCGCGTGCTACCGGCGTATCGCTGGTGATAATCGACAGCGCGCGCGTAGTGGGAATCCCCAGGGCATGCATCGCTTCGGACGCCAGGCACTCGCGAATCGTTGAACGCAGCACCGCGCGCCCGTCGCCCATTCGCGAATAGGGAGTAAGGCCTGCGCCTTTCAGGTGCCAGTCAACCGTCTCCCCGTTGGGAAGCCGTTGTTCGCCGAGCAGGATCCCCCTGCCGTCGCCCAGCTGCCCCGCCCAGACGCCAAACTGATGTCCGCTATAGACCTGAGCCAGAGGTTGCATCCCGGCGAGAAGCGTTTCACCGCCCCAGACGCCAGCGCCCTCTGAAAGCTGAAACAGCCCAGGCGGAATGGCCAGCTCTTCTGCCAGCGAATCGTTGTGCCAGATAAGGCGTGAATTTTGTAACGGTGTTGGTTTGAGTGCGGTGTAAAAGCCAGGCAACTCGTCATGCCAGTGAGCAGTAAAAGACAGGGTCATAAGTCCTCCTGCTTTTAGTGTAGAGGGTTTACCCGGACTTAAACACGGGCGAAAGCAAGGGTTATCGCTGCTGAACCAGCGATGTAACGTGCTCCGCAGAGACGGCTGGCCAGAGTGCGCCCTGCATGGCGCCAAAATTGAAGGACAAAACGCGTTGCAACAGGCCGTGGTCGTCAATGCCCGAGACGATCACTGACTGGCAGTGCGGTGTGATTTGCCAGAGGATGGCGCGCATAAAAGGCTCAAAAGAGAGCTCCGGGGCACGCTGCTGAATGAAGCCTTTGTCGAGAATAACCCGTTTAAATAATCCATCATAGACCGCTTTGAGCGATGCGGCACCTGCGCCAAAGTTTGCCAGGACCAACGGGAAATGGATTGCCATTCTCGCCAGCTGCAGATCGTCCTTTCCGTTATTTAAACCTGGATAATTCTCATTAACAGTAAACTCAAGAAACGGGTAACGCTCAAGGATTGAAACAGCGTTTCCATTACTTAATAAAAATTCAACTATTGCAGGTGTAATATTGATCCATGCAATTAACTGATGCTGAATAAAAAACAGTTTACAGGTATCAAGCAATTGCAATTTTTCGTTAAACAGCACTAACTCTTCAGCTGCTGAAAGCCGAGGGATAACGAGCTCAGTGGGGATCCGCACATCGCTGCCGACGCCAGTAAAGTTAACCAGAACCTCTAAACCTTTAAGCTCCCCTGCGCTATTACGAGCAGGCAGAAGCAGCAGTTCAGACTGGTAAGCATTATCTAGCGTAATAATCATTGCACTCGCTCCGCATTAAAGATGAGAGAGGACATCCTGGAGCAATTGCCGACACAATTCCACTGTCTTGATTTTAATAAGATTAATTTCATTAGTTCCGTATTTATTTTCAGATTTATCCCTGAATCTTAAATAATTTTATCCTGGTTGCCGAATAATAGCCAGTTTTAGATAAAACAGACACATGCAGGATTCGCTAATTTTAGATAAATTTAACTTTAAGCATCTTATTTGAGAAAAAACGGCATGATTTATTAGAAACCATGCCGTCATAAGAGAAGTGTCTGACAAAGACTATATACGTCGTGCCTGCCAGAAATTTTTACGCCAGTAAACATTATCAAGTGAAGAGCGCATCACCCCGCGGCTTGTCGAGGCATGAATGAACTGATTGTCTGTATCATATATGCCCACATGAAGACCGCTTTCACCCGATCCGGTTTTGAAGAAAACCAGGTCCCCGGGGAGAAGATCGCCTTTATCAATTTCAGTGCCAATTTCGGCCTGCTTGCGCGTTTCGCGCGGAAGCTGTAAATCAAACTTGTCGCGGAACGTCATCAGAACGAAGCCGGAACAATCTACGCCGCCTCGACTCATGCCTCCGTAAAGATAAGGCGTACCGCGCCAGTTGCTCAGCTGATCGTTGAGGCTGGCAATGACGGTGATCGAATCTGAAAGCCGTGGGTTAGGCGGCGGCGCACGATGGCTACTGCATCCCGCAAGAAAAAGTGCGGCCATCAGGAGAAACCAGAATCGCATTTTCAGACGAATCCTCTGCTTTTTTTGTTCTTTTCGTAATTTAGCGTGCAATTGTGCTAAGAGGCAAGAAACGGTTACGTCTGCCCGGTAGAAATCAGCATCTTATGTCCCTCAATATCCAGCCTGCGGAACGACATGTTGTACGCGCGGGCAAGATGGGGCGGCGTAAGAACCCGATCCCGCGCGCCGCTGGCGATCATCTTTCCCTGCGACAGCAGCCACACCCGGTGGGCATGACGCAGGGTGTGGTTGAGGTCATGACTGCTCATCACCACGGCGATACCTTTTCGGCTCAGGGCGCTTAACAG
The DNA here is from genome assembly GCF_034106085.1 of Enterobacter sp. 302C9. Classification (NCBI taxonomy): domain Bacteria; kingdom Pseudomonadati; phylum Pseudomonadota; class Gammaproteobacteria; order Enterobacterales; family Enterobacteriaceae; genus Enterobacter; species Enterobacter sp. 302C9. The sequence goes on along the minus strand of NZ_JAWNBW010000001.1, from coordinate 975,013 downwards.
CGTATCCAGTGCCGCCTGCTGCGCCACGTCCAGACCGCTCATGGGTTCATCGAGAAGCAGCATTCGCCCGTGAGGATTACCTGCCGGGTGGATCTGAAGAATGACCGCCGCCAGACGCACCCGCTGCCACTCTCCGCCGGAAAGCTGGCTGGCATGCCGGGACAGTTTATCTTCCAGCCCCAGGGCTGCGGCCACGTCCGTCAGCAGTGCCGTCTGTTGTTTGTCGTGCAAATGCAGCATCAGATAGTGCCAGACCGGCATCGCAAAGGGCGGCACCTGCTGCTGCACGAGGTAACTGCGCCGGTGCGCCAGCGAGACCGGTGACCAGTCGGCGAGCGTATGCTCCAGCAGCGTTATCTGCCCTTCTCCGTCGGTCATGCCTGCCATCCGTGCCAGCAGCGTGCTCTTCCCTGCACCGTTTGGCCCGACAAGATGCAGGATTTCTCCCGCATTGATGGTACCGGTTATCGGCTCCAGACGTCCCCTCTCGGCAACGTCCGTGAGCTGCATCAGCAACGACATTATTTCGCCAGCGCCAGCTTGATCGATTCCATGACGATCGGATCTTCAGGGGTCATATCCGGCGAAAAACGCTGAACGACCTGGCCGTCGCGGCCAATCAGGAATTTTTCAAAATTCCACAGGATATCGTCCGGGTAAAGCGGCGCGCGGCCTTTGCTGGCCATGCGTTCATAAAAACCGCTTCCTTCCGGCGCAACGGCCTTCGGCGCGGCAGCGATCAGCTTCGCATACAGAGGATGGCGGTCTTCACCGTTGACATCGATTTTGCTGAACATCGGGAACGTCACGCCATAGGTGGTGCTGCAGAAGGTTTTAATCTCCTCTTCGCTGCCCGGCTCCTGGCCCAGGAACTGGTTGCACGGGAAGCCCAGCACGGTGAAACCGTCTTTCTCCCAGGCCTTCTGAATGTTCTCCAGCTGTTCGTACTGCGGCGTCAGGCCACATTTGGATGCCACGTTGACGATAAGCAGCACGTTGCCTTTGTAGCCTTCCAGCGTGGTGTTAACGCCATCAATGGTGGTCACTTCAGTATTCAGGATATCAGTCTGCATAGCATTCCCTCAGGTTGTCTTACGGCTAGTTGTTTTAACGTCCAGCTTTTAATAGTAGCCAGATAAATACCGGCGCGCCCAGCGTGGCGGTCACCACGCCAATCGGCAGCTCGGCGGCCGTCAGGGCAAGCCGGGCGATGATATCGGCCACCAGCAGCGTGGCGGCCCCGGCAACCGCCGAGGCCGGAAGCAGGGTCCGATGGTCCGTGAGGCCACACAGGCGCAGCATGTGCGGAATCACCAGCCCGATAAAGCCGATCGCGCCCGCCAGAGCCACGCTGACGCCGACCAGCCAGCCAATGGCTATTACCAGCACATTACGCCAGAACCCAATCGGCATGCCGAGCTGGCGGGCAGAGGTTTCACCCAGCGCGAGCATATTCAGCGGCTGCGCCTGCAGGGCCGCCCAGACGATGACCGGTACCAGCAGCGCCATCAGCCAGCCCTGGTGCCAGTCAACGCCGCCAAAACCGCCCATCATCCAGTACATCAGCTGACGCAGGTCAAAGGATGTTGAAAAGTAGACCGCCCAGGTCATCAGCGCGCTACAGATGATCCCCAGCGCCACGCCGGCAAGCAGCAGGCGGCTGGTCGATAAGTGCCGTCTGGCAAAACGAAGAAGGATCGCGGTGATTAGCAGCGCGCCGAGGATAGCGCTCAGGCTAATACTCCATCCGGAGAGTTCTCCCCCACCCAGCATCACCGCCGCAATCAGGCCTACGCCTGCGCCGTTTGACACGCCGAGCAGCCCGGGCTCCGCCAGAGGGTTATCAAACAACGCCTGCATTATGGTACCGCACAGCGCCAGCGCGGCGCCGACCAGAACCACCGCGACGGTGCGCGGCAGGCGAATTTGCCAGACGAAGAGCTGCCCGTCAGGCCCCCACCAGCTTTCAGGCCCGATCCATCTGTCGCCCGCGCAGAGGCTCACGCCCGCGGCGACAATGAGCATCAGCACCAGCAAAAGCAGGTGACGCCGATCGGAACGGTGCTGGTGATAGGCATAATCAAGCATGTGTACGGTTTTAGTAGCGTGAGATGTAATTGATTTTACGGCGGGTTTGCCGGAGAGCGCAAAGAAAAAAGGCCGCGTGGGCGGCCTTTTTAGTTAGTTCATATTACTCTGCTTTGGGCGTTGCGTTTTCGACACGGCTTTTCAACTTCTGGCCGGGTCTGAAGGTCACCACGCGGCGGGCTGTAATGGGAATATCTTCCCCCGTCTTCGGGTTGCGGCCCGGACGTTGGTTTTTGTCTCGCAAATCAAAATTGCCAAAACCGGAGAGTTTTACCTGCTCACCATTTTCCAGAGCACGACGGATCTCTTCGAAAAACAGCTCTACCAGCTCTTTGGCATCCCGTTTGCTAAGCCCAAGCTTATCAAACAGATATTCTGACATTTCAGCTTTTGTAAGCGCCATAGGTTCAATCCCTCAATGATGCCTGGAATCGCTCTTTTAATGCCTCTACACATTTGGCGACGGTAGCGGCAATCTCCTCTTCTTCGAGTGTACGGCTGGTATCCTGAAGGATAAGGCTAATAGCGAGGCTCTTGAAACCTTCTGCTACGCCCTTGCCGCGGTACACGTCAAATAAGTTTACGCCAACTACCTGATTTACGCCAACTTTCTTACATTCGGCCAAAATATCTGCTGCAGGCACATTTTCCGCGACCACAACCGCGATATCACGGCGGTTTGCCGGGAAGCGGGAGACGTCCTGAGCCTGAGGAATCACGCGGTCAGCCACCGGGTTCCATTCCAGCTCGAACACGATGGTACGGCCGTTCAGGTCCAGCTTACGCTCCAGCTCAGGGTGAACAACCCCAATAAAACCAACGCGTTTGCCGTCTAAATAGATGGCTGCACTTTGGCCCGGATGCAGCGCCGGGATAGCTTCTGCGCGGAATTCAATTTCAGATAATTTACCGGTCAGATCCAGAATCGCTTCCAGATCGCCCTTCATATCGTAGAAATCAACCGTGCCTTTTGCCAGGTCCCAGTGCTCTTCATAGCGGTTGCCGCTGATGGCGCCAGCCAGCATGAGATCCTGACGGATGCCTAAATTTGCCTGATTATCCGGTACAAAGCGCAAACCGCTTTCGAAAATTCGCACGCGGTTTTGCTGGCGATTCTGGTTATAAACGACAGTACCCAGCAGGCCCGTCCACAGAGACAGACGCATCGCGGACATTTCGCTGGAAATTGGGCTTGGCAGGATCAGCGCCTCCTGACCCGGGTGGATCAGCTGCTGCAGCTTTGGATCAACGAAGCTGTAGGTGATCACTTCCTGGTAGCCTTTGTCATTCAGCATGGTTTTCACACGCTTCAGGGACAGGTCGGCTTCACGGTGGGTGCCCATTACCAGACCCGCCTGGACAGGCTCGTCAGGGATGTTGTTGTAGCCGTAAACGCGGGCCACTTCTTCCACCAGATCTTCTTCAATTTCCATGTCGAAACGCCATGATGGCGCAACGGCTTTCCACTCGTCCTGCCCTTCGGTTACTTCACAGCCCAGACGTTTCAGGATGTCGGTTACCTGCGCATCGGCAACGTGGTGACCAATCAGGCGATCCAGCTTGCTGCGGCGCAGGGTGATGGTCGCACGCTTCGGCAGGGTCGCTTCGTTGGTGACGTCGATAACCGGGCCCGCTTCACCGCCGCAGATGTCGATCAGCAGGCGGGTCGCACGTTCCATCGCTTTGTACTGCAGCGCCGGGTCAACGCCGCGCTCGTAGCGGTGAGAGGCATCGGTATGCAGGCCGTGGCGGCGTGCGCGACCGGTGATGGAGAGCGGGCTGAAGAATGCGCATTCCAGCAGGACGTTTTGCGTCTCGTCGTTGACGCCTGAGTGCTCGCCACCGAAGATACCGCCCATTGCCAGCGCTTTGCTGTGGTCAGCAATCACCAGGGTGTCGGCGTTCAGTTTCACTTCGCTGCCGTCCAGCAGAACCAGGGTTTCGCCCTCTTTCGCCATGCGCACAACGATGCCGCCGTCGATACGATCTTTATCGAACGCGTGCATTGGCTGGCCCAGCTCCAGCAGAACGTAGTTGGTCACGTCAACCACGGCGTCGATAGAGCGAATACCGCAGCGGCGCAGCTTCTCTTTCATCCACAGCGGAGTTGGCGCTTTCACGTTGATGCCTTTCACCACGCGACCGAGGTAGCGCGGGCAAGCATCCGCAGCGTCAACCTGGATAGGCAGCACGTCACTGATGGTCGCTTCAACCGGCGCGATTTCCGGCGCGTTCAGCTCAGTCTGGTTCAGCACGGCCACGTCGCGCGCCACGCCGATGATACCTAAGCAGTCGGCACGGTTTGGCGTGACGCTGATTTCGATAGTGTTGTCATCAAGCTTCAGGTATTCACGGATATCGGTGCCGACTGGCGCATCCAGCGGCAGCTCAATAATGCCGTTGTGATCGTCGGAAATACCCAGCTCGGAGAAGGAGCACAGCATGCCTTCAGACGGCTCGCCGCGCAGCTTAGCCGCTTTAATTTTGAAATCACCCGGCAGCACCGCACCGACGGTCGCCACGGCCACCTTCAGGCCCTGACGGCAGTTTGGCGCACCGCAGACGATATCCAGCAGACGGTCACCGCCCACGTTTACTTTTGTTACGCGCAGTTTGTCAGCGTTAGGGTGCTGGCCGCACTCGACCACTTCGCCAACGACCACGCCGTTGAAGGCACCGGAAACCGGCTCAACGCCGTCGACTTCCAGACCTGCCATGGTGATCTGGTTAGAAAGCGCGTCGCTGTCCAGCGTGGTGTTCACCCACTCGCGTAACCACAGTTCACTGAATTTCATTGTTCTGTCCTGCCCTTATTTAAACTGTTTGAGGAAACGCAGATCGTTTTCGAAGAATGCACGTAAGTCGGTCACGCCGTAACGCAGCATGGTCAGACGCTCCATGCCCATGCCGAAAGCAAAGCCGGAGTAAACTTCCGGATCGATACCCACGTTGCGCAGCACGTTTGGATGCACCATGCCGCAGCCCAGCACTTCCAGCCATTTGCCGTTTTTACCCATCACGTCAACTTCCGCAGACGGTTCGGTAAACGGGAAGTAGGACGGGCGGAAACGAACCTGCAGATCTTCCTCAAAGAAGTTGTTCAGGAAATCGTGCAGCGTGCCCTTCAGGTTGGTGAAGCTGATGTTTTTATCAACAATCAGACCTTCCATCTGGTGGAACATTGGCGTGTGGGTCTGATCGTAGTCGTTACGATAGACGCGGCCCGGCGCGATAATGCGGATTGGCGGCTCCTGATCCTTCATGGTACGGATCTGAACGCCGGAGGTCTGAGTACGCAGCAGACGCGTAGCGTCGAACCAGAAAGTGTCGTGGTCAGCGCGTGCCGGATGATGGCCAGGAATGTTCAGGGCGTCGAAGTTGTGGTAATCATCTTCGATTTCCGGGCCAGTCGCCACGGTAAAGCCGAGCTCACCGAAGAAACTTTCAATGCGATCGATGGTGCGGGTAACCGGATGCAGACCACCGTTTTCGATACGGCGACCCGGCAGAGAAACGTCGATCGTCTCTGCGGCCAGACGCGCATTCAGCACCGCGCTTTCCAGCTCGGCTTTACGCGCGTTCAGCGCCTGCTGAACCTGCTCTTTGGCTTCGTTAATCACCGCACCCGCTGCCGGGCGTTCTTCTGGCGGCAGCTCACGCAGGGTTGTCATCTGAAGGGTCAGGTGCCCTTTCTTCCCAAGATATTCGACGCGGACATTGTCTAACGCGGCAACATCTGAGGCCTGATTAATGGCGGCTGTTGCACTGGCAACCAGCTCTGCGAGATGTGACATGATTTTCCTCATTATGTCGGTGCAGACACCGATTTGGTGGAGTTATTCTCTCAAATTCAGGCACAAAAAAAGCCTCCATCGGGAGGCTTATCTGGCGCTGTTTTTCGTTTCATCTTTCACGCGCTAGCCTCCTGAAATCAGGTGCTAAAGTAAAAGAAGAAGCGGAAAATAGCAGCATTCATGCTTGCGTTACCTTGTCTGGTAAAAACCGTTGAGACCTTATTGAAAAGCCTGGACGGATAAATGTCAATCTTCTGATGGTGTTAAATGAAAAGAGGGAGCAAAGCCCCCTCTCTCAACTGGCTTATGCCAGTGCTGCTTTCGCTTTTTCGACCAGAGCGGTGAACGCTACTTTGTCGAATACTGCGATGTCAGCCAGGATCTTACGGTCGATTTCAACAGAGGCTTTTTTCAGGCCGTTGATGAATTTGCTGTAAGAAATACCGTTCTGACGTGCTGCTGCGTTGATACGCGCAATCCACAGTTGACGGAACTGACGCTTACGCTGACGACGGTCACGGTAAGCGTACTGACCTGCTTTGATAACAGCCTGGAAGGCAACGCGGTATACGCGTGAACGCGCACCGTAGTAGCCTTTAGCTTGTTTCAAAATTTTCTTGTGACGTGCACGTGCAATTACACCACGTTTTACGCGAGCCATATGTGCTCTCCTGTATCTATATTCTTAGTAAAAAATTAAACGTTAACGGCTTATGCGTACGGCAGGCACGCGATAACCAGACCCAGATCGCCTTTAGAAACGAGGCCTTTTGGACGCAGGTGACGTTTACGCTTAGTAGATTTTTTGGTCAGAATATGACGCAGGTTTGCGTGCTTACGCTTAAATCCACCACCACCGGTTTTTTTGAAGCGCTTAGCAGCACCGCGTACGGTCTTAATTTTTGGCATCTTAATAACTTCCACTTCGCATTGTTAAATAAACGAAACATAGGCGAACAAAACCTATGAAACCCGAAGGCTCCACAGATTTTGCTGCTTGAAGGCCTTACTGTTTCTTCTTAGGAGCGAGCACCATGATCATCTGGCGGCCTTCGATCTTCGTAGGGAAGGATTCGACTACTGCCAGTTCACTCAGATCGTCACGGACGCGGTTAAGCACTTCCATACCAATCTGTTGGTGGGCCATCTCACGACCGCGGAAACGCAGTGTGATCTTGGCCTTATCGCCATCTTCCAGAAAGCGAATCAGGCTGCGGAGTTTTACCTGATAATCGCCATCGTCGGTACCAGGACGGAATTTGATTTCCTTAACCTGGATAACTTTTTGCTTCTTCTTCTGTTCCTTAGAAGACTTACTCTTTTCATAAAGGAACTTGCCGTAGTCCATGATACGACAAACTGGCGGTTCGGCGTTAGGGCTGATTTCAACTAAATCTACTCCAGCTTCTTCAGCTTTTTCGATCGCTTCTCTCAGACTCACAATCCCCAGTGGTTCACCTTCAAGATCTGTTAAGCGAACTTCCTGGGCGCGAATCTCGCCATTGATACGATTCGGACGTGCCGTTTGAACTCGTTTTCCGCCTTTAATACCTTATTCCTCCAGTTGTTGAAGACTGCGGCTGCGAATCTCTTGTTGCAGCTTCTCAATCACTTCACTTACGTCCAGGCTCCCCAGGTCTTTACCACGGCGGGTGCGAACGGCAACTTTGCCTGCTTCCACCTCTTTATCACCACAGACCAACATATACGGGACACGACGTAAAGTGTGCTCGCGGATTTTAAAGCCAATCTTCTCATTTCTCAAGTCTGCTTTTACGCGAATGCCCGCATTTTGCAGTTTCAGCGTCAATTCTTTAACGTAATCCGCCTGAGAATCGGTAATGTTCATCACCACGACCTGCACTGGCGCAAGCCAGGTTGGGAAGAAGCCAGCGAACTCTTCGGTCAGGATGCCGATGAAGCGCTCCAGAGAACCGAGAATTGCACGGTGAATCATTACCGGTACCTGACGCTCGTTGTCTTCGCCAACATAAGAGGCGCTTAAACGCTGCGGCAGGGAGAAGTCCAGCTGTACAGTACCGCACTGCCATGCGCGATCGAGGCAGTCATACAGGGTAAATTCAATTTTCGGACCGTAGAATGCGCCCTCGCCCAGCTGGTATTCGAACGGAATGCCGTTCTCTTCCAGCGCCACGGCGAGATCCGCTTCTGCGCGATCCCATGTCTCATCGCTGCCGATACGTTTTTCCGGACGCGTTGAGAGTTTGACCACGATCTTCTCGAAGCCAAAGGTGCTGTACATATCGTAGACCATACGAATACAGGCGTTAACTTCGTCACGGACCTGATCTTCAGTACAGAAGATATGCGCATCATCCTGAGTAAAGCCACGAACACGCATCAGACCGTGCAGCGCACCTGATGGCTCGTTACGGTGGCAGCTACCGAACTCCGCCATACGCAGCGGCAGGTCGCGGTAGGATTTCAGACCCTGGTTGAAGATCTGAACGTGGCCCGGACAGTTCATTGGCTTGATGCAGTATTCACGGTTCTCAGACGAGGTGGTGAACATCGCATCTTTGTAGTTGTCCCAGTGGCCGGTTTTTTCCCACAGCACACGGTCCATCATGAACGGGCCTTTCACTTCCTGATACTGGTACTCTTTCAGTTTGGAGCGTACGAAAGTTTCCAGTTCACGGAAGATAGTCCAGCCGTCGTTATGCCAGAACACCATACCCGGCGCTTCTTCCTGCATGTGGTACAGGTCAAGCTGCTTACCGATTTTACGGTGGTCACGCTTCGCCGCCTCTTCCAGGCGCAGCAGGTATGCGTTCAGGGCTTTTTTATCAGCCCACGCGGTACCATAAATACGCTGCAACATTTTGTTGTTGCTGTCGCCACGCCAGTAGGCGCCTGCGATCTTCATCAGCTTAAAGTGATGACAGAAGCGCATGTTCGGCACGTGCGGTCCACGGCACATGTCGACGTATTCTTCGTGATGGTACAAGCCAGGCTTGTCATCATGCGAAATGTTTTCGTCAAGAATAGAGACCTTGTAGCTCTCGCCGCGCTTCACGAAGGTTTCACGCGCTTCGTGCCAGCTGACTTTCTTCTTGATGACGTCATAGTTCGTTTCGGCGAGCTCGTGCATGCGTTTTTCGAGCGCGTCGATATCTTCCTGAGTCAGGGTGTGGTCAAGGTCAACGTCATAGTAGAAACCATTGTCGATAACCGGACCGATCGCCATTTTGGTGTTTGGCCACAGCTGTTTGATGGCATGGCCTAACAGGTGCGCGCAGGAGTGACGAATGATCTCCAGACCTTCTTCGTCTTTCGCAGTGATGATTGCAAGCGTCGCATCGTTTTCGATCAGATCGGAAGCATCCACCAGCTCACCGTTAACGCGGCCAGCGATAGTCGCTTTCGCGAGACCAGGACCAATGTCCAGGGCAACATCCATTGGGCTAACAGCACGGTCGAAATGGCGTTGGCTGCCATCAGGAAGAGTAATTACAGGCATTTTATATCCTTATTTGCAGTGATGCCCCACACATAAGAGCATATACAAAGAAAATAATCGTGATTTGACAATAGATTACGACACCATCTGACCAACAATCGTCAAATTGGTTCGTCATCATTCACCAGCCGAATTCAGATTAATGCGGATTTACGGCAAGCGACGTAATGTTAACACTAACGGCAAGGAGATTGCACCCTCTGCGGCCAGATTGATGGGCTGGCGCTTTCGTACGAATTTGCAGGTTGCTTCTCCCCTGCGCTCGCATTTCAAAGATGCTGGGCTACTCTTGAACAGGTCTTTAAACCCAAAGGTGCATACCATGAACGTATCCAGTAGAACGGTTGTGATATTGAACATCCTTTCCGCCACAGGTTTATTGTTGATTCTCGCCGAACGATTCCACTGGTTCTGAGCCGAATCCTGCGCTGGCATAACCCAATCGATCCTGAGAAGGGGCATATTTCGGCCCTGTTTGGTAGACTGGGGATATCAACCAACAAGGATTAGGTTATGCCAACTAAACGATTTGCCGTAAAACACTGGAAAATGGTGCTGGTGCTGATTGCCATCTGCGGCGCAATGCTGCTACTCCGTTGGGCGGCAATGATTTGGGGCTAGGGGCGAAGACAAGTCATCAGAAGGGACGTCTAAAGACCGCAGACAATAAACGGGCCGACATCATCATCGGCCCGCTTTTATTACATTCTATAACCCAGTGAAACCGTGGTTCTGCGGTCGGTATGATCCGGTGCAGATTCTGGTGGTGAAGAGTTCCAGGTCACGTTGTAGGCGACTTTCAGGCCAAAGTGTTCGTTGATAGCCACGTTCAGCGCCGTCTCAGAGTTCAGCGTCGTATCGTCGGCACCAAATACAGAAACACCCTGGGTAAATTTGGTGTTGTCAGTCATCTGCCAGGCATAGGTACCGGAAGCGTAACCGAGCGGTTGGGTTTTAGTATCGCCATTGGTGTACTCGTCATAACGCACACCCGGACCGAATTCAAAACGGAAGCTGTGTACCGGACCGTTCAGGAACTGGCGACCATAACCGGCGGTGAATACATCGCGCTGGCGATAACCGTTGTAACGGTCGGTTAACCAGCTTGCCTGACCAAACAGGTAGTCATAGTCGGTCATGTTGTAACGGCTACGTCCGCCTACCGCATACTTCTCGGAAGAACGTTCGTCGTTAGCGGAAGTGTTGCTGGCATTACCCCACAGAGACCAGGCGGTGGTATTACCGTACCAGGTGAGCGTACTGTCCGCCGTCAGAGAAGAGCTTTTCGTGTTACCGGATTGTGCCAGGTATCCGGCGTTCAGGTTACCTTCAAAGGGTTTTTTCGCGGTGGAAGGATCGTCCATGACAGTAAAAACGGTATCATCAGCGGTCGCGTTCATAGCCGCAAACACGCCACCCGCCAGCATCAGTGCAGCGGGCACTGTCTTTAAAAGCTTCATTTTATTAAGGAGTCCGTACAACAAAAAAAGAGACCACACGGTCCCGGAATCTTTCTTGAGGATCAATGACAAGGCGTCCAGAGAAAGGTAACAAATTATAAAAAGCCGCAAATAACATAGCAATGTTTTCTTATTTCATTTTTTGAATAAGAACGATCTCAAAAAGCGTTTTATTTTATATATCCCCCGCCTCACTTTTCGTCAGTATTCATATTTAAAATCATACTGTTATTTACATTGCCTTCCTGACAAATGGTGCCAGGCTAATAAGAACCCATGCTAAAAGGAGGTAATGATGGTTTCTATTTATACTCTGACGCTCTCCCCTTCCCTGGATTCCGCCACCCTGACGCCGCAGATTTACCCGGAAGGTAAATTGCGCTGCAGCGCCCCGGTCTTTGAGCCCGGCGGCGGCGGGATCAACGTGGCGCGCGCCATTACACACCTCGGCGGCAAAGCCACGGCAATTTTCCCCGCAGGCGGTGCCACCGGTGAACACCTGGTCTCTCTGCTGGCCGATGAACAGGTGGCCGTAGACACCGTCGAGGCGAAAGACTGGACGCGGCAAAACCTGCATGTCCACGTAGAATCCAGCGGCGAGCAGTACCGTTTTGTCATGCCGGGCGCGAAACTCAGCGATGACGAGTTTCGTCAGCTTGAAGAGAAAGTGCTGACGATAGAAAGCGGCGCGCTGCTGGTGGTAAGCGGCAGCCTGCCGCCCGGCGTAAGCCCGGAAAAATTAACGGCGCTGATTCAGGCCGCGCAGCAGCGCGGCATCCGCTGCATTGTCGACAGCAGCGGCGAGGCCCTGCAGGCGGCCCTGGTGCCGGGCAATCTGGAGCTGGTCAAACCCAACCAGAAAGAGTTAAGCGCGCTGGTCAACCGCGAACTGACGCAGCCTGATGATGTGCGCACCGCCGCGCAGGAGCTGGTGCGCAGCGGCAAAGCGCGGCGCGTAGTCGTCTCCCTTGGCCCTCAGGGGGCGCTGGCAGTCGATGAATCGTCGTCCGTTCAGGTTGTCCCACCGCCGATGAAGAGCCAGAGCACGGTTGGCGCGGGCGATAGCATGGTGGGTGCGATGACGCTAAAACTGGCGCAGGGCGCGTCTCTGCTCGAGATGACACGCTACGGCGTGGCGGCGGGTAGCGCCGCCACCATCAACCAGGGCACGCGTCTCTGTTCGCTCGCCGATACGCAAAAAATCGTCGATTACCTGTCCCGAAATTAACCCCTCTTCCCCTTCGTCTTTACGGAGGGGAATGCCGTCTCTGAGTCGCCAAACGCAAACTATCGACTATGCTAAGAAAACTTCCATGATAACAATGAGGTGAATTATGAGCAGTGGTGACATCACACGCTACGTCGTGACCATCAACCTTCATGAAGCATCGCTGACCGAGCTGAATGAGCTCAACAATGCTTTCACCCGCGCTAATTTTCTCCTCACGCTGACGGATGACGAGGGCAACATTCATGATTTAGGCACCCTGACATTTGGTCTGATCGGCGCCCTGAGTCAGGAAGAGGTTCATGCGCTGGCCGCCAGTCTGGTGGAGAGCGTGACCGACAAGCCTGCCGAAATTGACGTGGATACCTGGGAAAGCTGGCGGAAAAAAGAACAATAAGTGCGCTGTATGAATTTAAACCGCTCAGGTGTGCGTTAGTTCGTATTTTTTTACCGCAGTTATGCGCTAACTTTATGATCTGGCAGACAACATGGGAGAGACAACATGTGGCAGGCTATCAGTCATCTTTTACGTGAGCAGCTGGGTGAAGGTGAAATTGAACTGCGTAACGAACTGCCAGGCGGTGAGATCCACGCCGCGTGGCATTTACGCTACGCAGGGCGCGATCTCTTCGTTAAATGCGATGAGCGAGAGCTGCTTCCAATATTTACCGCCGAAGCCGACCAGCTGGAGCTGTTGTCCCGCAGTAAAACGGTCACGGTCCCGCAGGTTCTGGCCGTGGGGAGCGACCGCGACTACAGCTTCCTGGTAATGGAATATCTCCCCGCCCGCCCGCTGGATGCCCATAATGCGTTCATCCTTGGCCAACAGTTAGCGCGCCTGCATCAATGGAGCGACCAGCCGCAGTTTGGTCTCGACTTTGACAACGATCTCTCCACCACGCCACAGCCCAATGCCTGGCAGCGTCGTTGGTCGACATTTTTTGCCGAGCAGCGCATTGGCTGGCAGCTTGAGCTGGCCGCCGAGAAAGGGCTGGAATTTGGCAATATTGACGCCATCGTCGAGCATGTTCAACAGCGTCTGGCATCCCACCAGCCTCAGGCGTCTCTGCTTCACGGCGATTTGTGGTCCAATAACTGCGCGCTGGGTCCCAACGGCCCGTATATCTTTGACCCGGCCTGCTACTGGGGTGACAGAGAGTGCGATCTTGCCATGCTGCCGCTTCATCCTGAGCAGCCGCCGCAAATATACGACGGATACCAGTCTGTTTCCCCTCTCCCGCCCGGTTTCCTCGACCGCCAGCCGGTGTATCAGCTTTATACGCTGATGAACCGGGCCATTCTTTTTGGCGGAGAACACCTTGTTAACGCGCAGCGGGCACTCGAGCGTATGCTTGCCGCCTGAGAAGATAACGGGTGGCCTTGCCACCACCCTTATCGCTTACAGAAAACCGAGCAGTGAGAAGAAGAAGTATCCCGCCACAATGATAATCACGGGAAGGATATAGAGCGGGAAAATTTGCAGGAAAATGGTGTGACGCGGCACAACAATGCGGGATTCAATCTGCTCCCGACTCATTCCTTCCGGGCCTTTGGCCTGCTCCAGAATCAACTGATCCTCAACGCCTTCGCGTAAAAAGCGCGTCTGGCGACTCATTCTCGCGCCAGAGGCCTGTAATGCCAGCGCGACAAAGATCAGGGCATATATCACCCAAAAGCCGATATTCAGCTGTTGATGAAAATCCGGGGTGGGTGAGTTAAACCAGAAGACATTCAAAAATGGCGTATTAAAACGCATCATCTCAATCATGACATGAGCGAAATCAAGCATTACCGCATTGATACCCGGCTGTTTTTCGCTGTGGTCGTACATAAATTTGAGTACAGAAATCAGCGTAGAAATGACGGCAGGAATAAAAATCACCCAGCCAGCAATACGTTTTAAGACCGCAATGCGTCCAGCTTGTTGATACGTCATCAGTTCCTCTTCATAAAGACGCGTTATTTGTGCCTAAGTCTACCTGCTGGTCATCAATTTCGCCCGCTCTTTAAAAGCAATATGCTAAATTGCAGAGTGTGCTTAGCACGTATCGTCTGTCGAACACCCTGGATAAGGAGACGTTGTGATGTCGACACCGCGCCAAATTCTTGCCGCAATTTTTGACATGGATGGATTACTGATCGATTCCGAACCGCTGTGGGATCGCGCCGAACTGGATGTGATGGCCAGCCTCGGCGTGGATATCAGCCGCCGTAATGAACTTCCCGATACGCTGGGCCTGCGCATCGATATGGTGGTTGAACTGTGGTTTGCCCAACAGCCGTGGGTGGGTCCCAATCGCGATGAGGTGACCGCACGCATTATCAGCCGCGCCATTTCTCTGGTGGAAGAGAACAGGCCGCTGCTGCCCGGCGTACGTGAGGCCGTCGCGCTGTGTAAAGCCCAGGGGCTGAAGGTTGGCCTGGCCTCGGCCTCACCGCTGCATATGCTGGAAAAAGTGCTCACGATGTTTGAACTGCGCGACAGTTTCGACGCGCTGGCGTCCGCTGAAAAATTGCCTTACAGCAAGCCGCACCCGCAGGTCTATCTGGACTGCGCCGCAAAGCTGGGCCTGGATCCCCTCAACTGCGTTGCGCTGGAAGATTCCGTTAACGGTATGGTGGCGTCGAAGGCTGCACGGATGCGCTCCATTGTGGTGCCCGCTGAAGAAGGCCGTCACGACCCCCGGTTTGCCCTCGCCGACGTGAAGCTTAACTCGCTGGCAGAACTCACGGCGCATCATCTGCAGGGCGGTTAACGCCCTTCTCCGGTTTGTGACAAACAGTTACACCGTCACCTCTTCCGCCTACTGTATAAAAACCCTATACTGTATGAATTGACAGTTTTGTGGGTTTTATCATGACGGCGGAAGGCCACCTGCTTTTTTCTATTGCGTGCGCAGTATTTGCCAAAAACGCTGAACTCACCCCCGTGCTGGCGCAGGGGGACTGGTGGCATATTGTCCCTTCCGCCGTATTGACCTGTCTGCTGCCCGACATTGACCACCCCAAGTCCTTCCTCGGACAACGCCTGAAGTGGGTGTCGAAACCCATCGCCCGCGCGTTCGGCCACCGGGGGTTTACGCACAGCCTGCTGGCCGTGTTTGGCCTGCTGACGCTTTTCTATTTGAAGGTGCCCGAAAGCTGGATAGTCCCCGCCGATGCCATCCAGGGGATGGTGCTGGGCTATTTAAGCCATATTCTCGCCGATATGCTGACGCCTGCGGGCGTGCCGCTGCTTTGGCCCTGCCGCTGGCGTTTCCGCTTTCCGATCCTCGCACCGCAGAAAGGGAACCAGCTTGAGCGCGTATTGTGCATGGCGCTATTTGCTTATGCCGTCTGGATGCCGCAAACATTGCCCGAAAACAGTGCAGTTCGCTGGTCATCCCAGATGATTAATTCGCTGCAATTTCAGTTCAATCGCTTTATTCATCACCAGATTGAACAGTAAACCAACAAAATTATCCTATTTGTCATAACCCATTCCATTTGGATATAAGCGCTACATCACACTTCTGCTAACCTTCCGCCAACAGGATCGGTAAAAACCGACCCAATAATAAATCAGGAGAACGGGGATGAATTTTCCACTCATCGCGAACGTCGTTGTGTTCGTTGTATTGCTATTGCTTCTCGCGCAGGCGCGCCACAAACAGTGGAGCCTGGCGAAAAAAGTGCTGGTTGGTCTGGCCATGGGTGTCGTATTTGGTCTGGCGTTACAGGCAATTTATGGCTCCGATAATCCAGTTCTGAAAGATTCTATTCAGTGGTTCAACATCGTCGGTAACGGCTATGTTCAGCTGCTGCAGATGATCGTTATGCCGCTGGTATTCGCCTCTATTCTGAGCGCCGTTGCCCGCCTGCATAACGCGACCCAGCTGGGAAAAATCAGCTTCCTGACCATTGGTACGCTGCTGTTCACCACGCTGATTGCCGCGCTGGTGGGTGTGCTGGTCACCAACCTGTTTGGCCTGACCGCAGAAGGTCTGGTTCAGGGTACCGCTGAAACGGCGCGTCTTACCGCGATTCAAACCAACTACGTGGGTAAAGTGGCTGATCTGACCGTGCCGCAGATGGTGCTCTCCTTCATTCCGAAGAACCCGTTTGCTGACCTGACCGGTGCGAGCCCAACCTCAATCATCAGCGTGGTTATTTTCGCCGCGTTCCTGGGCGTAGCGGCGCTGAAGCTTCTGAAAGACGACGCGCCTAAAGGCGAACGCGTGCTGACCGCGATTGATACCCTGCAAAGCTGGGTGATGAAGCTGGTGCGTCTGGTGATGCAGCTGACGCCTTACGGCGTGCTGGCGCTGATGACCAAAGTGGTTGCCGGCTCTAACCTGCAGGACATCATTAAGCTGGGCAGCTTCGTTGTCGCCTCATATCTGGGCCTGGGCATTATGTTCGTGGTGCACGGCATCCTGCTGGGCGTAAACGGCGTCAGCCCGCTGAAATACTTCCGTAAAGTCTGGCCGGTGCTGACCTTTGCCTTCACCAGCCGTTCCAGCGCCGCGTCTATTCCGCTGAACGTTGAAGCGCAAACCCGCCGTCTGGGCGTGCCTGAATCCATCGCCAGCTTCTCTGCCTCCTTTGGTGCCACCATTGGTCAGAACGGCTGTGCGGGTCTGTACCCGGCGATGCTGGCGGTGATGGTTGCCCCTACCGTTGGGATTAACCCGCTGGATCCGGTCTGGATCGCCACGCTGGTCGGGATTGTTACCGTAAGCTCCGCAGGCGTTGCGGGTGTTGGCGGTGGCGCAACCTTCGCCGCGCTGATTGTGCTGCCCGCGCTGGGTCTGCCCGTGACGCTGGTCGCGCTGCTGATCTCCGTTGAACCGCTGATCGACATGGGCCGTACCGCGCTGAACGTGAGCGGCTCCATGACCGCCGGTACGCTGACCAGCCAGTGGCTGAAGCAGACCGACAAAGCGATTCTGGAAAGTGAAGACGACGCCGAGCTGGCGCACCGTTAATTACGGTCGAAATAAAAAAACCGCCTGATGGCGGTTTTTTTATGGCTGTTATTCCTCAACCTCTTCATCCTGGCGGATCTGCATCGCCCACCGTTGCGCTGACTCCGGCACGGTAAACGTGGGCGAGCGGCGGAAGTGTTCGCCGATCAGCACAAAGGCCACATATTTCCCCCGAAGCTGCCAGACATCGCGAAAACCCTCCACTTTCAGGGCATGGTCAGGCGGCGCGGGCTCAACGCGGGGCACATAGCTAATAACCTGGCGGTTTTGTTGACGAAGAGGTTTCATAAGCGACTGGTTCACTAAAGCAAATTCTTGAAGCAGGAAAATTCTATGATAGCCGATCCTGCTGCCTTCCGTCGCGCCCCGAGTGGGCGAGAAGGCTCCTTTCGTCAATGACGGCATGTGAAAACTCTTAGTTCGCGAGCCATCTCGCGACATTGTTCTATCCTTAATAGGGTTTTTAGCAATGGATAAAGGAGAAGCGTGCAATGTCGAACAAAGATAAAACACA
This sequence comes from Enterobacter sp. 302C9, assembly GCF_034106085.1. NCBI lineage: Bacteria > Pseudomonadati > Pseudomonadota > Gammaproteobacteria > Enterobacterales > Enterobacteriaceae > Enterobacter > Enterobacter sp. 302C9. The sequence goes on along the minus strand of NZ_JAWNBW010000001.1, from coordinate 957,481 downwards.
TCAATCACCGATTCATGGCACTGAGGAATCTCAACCGGGTATGGACTCTCTCGCCCCTGCTGACGGCTCTCACCGCCCCTCCCCTGGCCCCTCTGCACCGGGCGAACAGCCTACCGCACCGGGAAGCATGAAATCGCCGGAGACGGGAAACGAGAAGCTGAAATCGCTTGAGCCGCACCGCAAAGGCGGCGAAGGTTTTGCGCTGACCACCAATCAGGGCGTGCGCATTGCTGACGATCAGAACTCCCTTCGCGCAGGCGCGCGCGGGCCAACCCTGCTGGAAGATTTTATCCTGCGGGAAAAAATCACCCATTTCGACCACGAGCGGATACCGGAACGCATCGTCCACGCGCGCGGTTCCGCTGCGCACGGCTACTTCCAGCCCTATAAGAGCCTGAAAGCGATCACCAAAGCGGATTTCCTCTCCGACCCGGATAAAATCACTCCGGTATTTGTGCGCTTCTCCACCGTACAGGGCGGCGCGGGTTCGGCAGATACCGTCCGGGATATCCGCGGCTTTGCCACCAAGTTTTATACCGAAGAGGGTATTTTCGATCTGGTGGGCAATAACACCCCGGTGTTCTTCATTCAGGACGCGCATAAATTTCCTGACTTTGTCCATGCGGTAAAACCGGAGCCCCACTGGGCCATACCGCAGGGACAAAGCGCGCACGACACATTCTGGGACTATGTCTCCCTGCAGCCTGAAACCTTACACAACGTGATGTGGGCGATGTCAGACCGCGGCATTCCGCGCAGCTATCGCACCATGGAAGGCTTTGGCATCCATACCTTCCGTCTGATCAACGCCGAGGGTAAAGCCACGTTCGTCCGTTTCCACTGGAAGCCGGTGGCGGGTAAAGCCTCGCTGGTGTGGGACGAGGCGCAAAAGCTGACCGGGCGCGATCCGGACTTCCATCGCCGCGAGCTGTGGGAGTCCATCGAAGCGGGCGACTTCCCGGAGTACGAGCTGGGCCTGCAGCTCATTCCGGAAGAGGACGAATTTAAGTTCGATTTCGACCTGCTTGACCCGACGAAGCTGATCCCGGAAGAGCTGGTGCCGGTTCAGCTGGTGGGCAAAATGGTGCTCAACCGCAACCCGGATAATTTCTTTGCCGAAAACGAACAGGCCGCATTCCACCCGGGGCATATCGTGCCGGGGCTGGACTTCACCAACGATCCGCTCCTGCAGGGTCGTTTGTTCTCGTATACCGATACGCAGATCAGCCGTCTGGGCGGGCCGAACTTCCACGAAATTCCGATTAACCGCCCAACCTGCCCATACCACAATTTCCAGCGCGACGGGATGCACCGTCAGGATATTGATACCAATCCGGCGAACTATGAGCCGAACTCCATCAACGATAACTGGCCGCGCGAAACGCCTCCGGCGCCGAAACGCGGTGGATTCGAATCGTACCAGGAGCGTATCGACGGCAACAAAATTCGCGAGCGCAGCCCGTCGTTCGGCGAGTATTACGCCCATCCTCGCCTGTTCTGGAACAGCCAGACGCCGATTGAGCAACAGCACATTATCGGCGGCTTCAGCTTTGAGCTGAGCAAAGTGGTGCGTACCTACATCCGCGAGCGGGTCGTCGATCAGCTGGCGCGCATTGATATTCAGCTCGCCCAGAGCGTTGCGGATAACCTGGGCATTACGCTGACCGACGAGCAGCGCAACCTTGCCCCGCCTAAAGAGGTTAACGGCGTGAAGAAAGATCCGTCGCTGAGCCTGTATGCCGTGCCGGGTGGCTCGATTAAAGGCCGCGTGGTCGCCATCCTGCTGAACGACAAAACCCGCGCCAGCGACGTGCTGGGGATCATGCAGGCGCTGAAGACCCAGGGCGTGCATGCGAAACTGCTTTATTCCCGCATGGGGGAAGTGACCGCCGATGACGGCTCCGTGCTGCCGGTGGCGGCGACCTTTGCCGGGGCGCCATCGCTGACCGTCGATGCGGTGATTGTGCCGTGCGGGGACATTGACAGCCTGCTGAACAACGGTGACGCGGTGTATTATCTGCTGGAAGCCTATAAGCACCTGAAACCGATCGCGCTGTCCGGCGACGCGCGACGGTTTAAGGCGCAGCTGAAGGTGGCCGATCAGGGTGAGGACGGCATTGTCGAGGGCGACAACGTTGACGATGCCTTTATGACGAAGCTGTTTGATTTGGTCGCCGCGCACCGCGTCTGGTCGCGCAGCAGTAAGATTGACCAGATCCCGGCGTAAAAAATACCCTCACCCCACCCCTCTCCCACGGGAGAGGGAGTAAACAATAAAAACGGTAACCCAGGTTACCGTTTTGCTTTTACCTCGCCACCGGGCTTTATCTCAAAGATCCCCGAACGTCCCCAACCGATACCCACGCTCGGCAATCGCGTATTTCAGCGACGGCGACGTCAGCACGTCCAGCTCCGCCAGGCGCGGCCAGCAGTAGGCGCTCTTACGTACGATGTTATCGACAAAAGCAGGATGCGCCATGATCTCCAGCGACCGTTCCCCCCGCGCGCTGGAATCATCCAGCACCTTAAGGAACAGCGCTTCGTCGATCTCGTCGCCGTAAAATGCGCTGCTGAACCCCTCAGTGGTGGTCACGTCGCAGTCGGGAACGCCGCGCGCCTCCCGATCCACGCGCATCGCCACGCCTTTGCGTTTTGCAAACTCAGCGACAATGGGGAAAATCGCCGGGATCATATGCACGTGGTGATGGCTGTCGATGTGCGTCGATGCCTTACCAAACGCGTCAACAAAGCGGTTGAACTGACACTCCAGCTCGTGGGCAATCTCTTCGAGCGGCAGAGCGCCCTGCTCCGCCAGTTCCCAAATCCATTTGCCCAGCTGGCCATCGCGCGTCAGGCCCGGCATTGGCGAAAGCGGCATCCCGAGCGTCAGCACAAAATGCATGCCGACGCCCAGCTCCGGCACCTCGCGGCTCAGCTGCGCCGCGTGTTCAACCGCCTCACCATTAACCATTGCCGTGGTAGAGGTCACAACACCCCGGCGACAGGCTTCAATAATGCCGTAGTTCTGACCTTTCGAGAGGCCAAAATCATCAGCATTAACGATCAGCAGGTTTTCCATTGTGCGTCCTCTCAGTGGTGTTTGAACTTCAGCTTCTCGATGGTGGCGGCAAAGTTCGGCAACCATTTTTCATGCGCCAGGATCATCTCGCTGGCCAGCTGCTCCGCATCGCGATCGGAATGCACCAGCGGGCTGAGGTTCAGCGCCAGCAGCACGTCATTGAGCTCGCCGCTCAGCGCCGCGTTGCTTGCCGCCACTTCAAAGCCTTTGATGGTGTGGATCAGGCCCATGACCTTATCATCGAAGTGGGTGATGCGTGGATGCGGTTTAGCGCCTTCGCGTCCCAGGATGCAGGTCATCTCGACCGCCCAGTCAGCCGGGATATTGTCGATATGGCCGTGGTGCGGCACGTTGACATAGTGTTCCGCCTGCTTGTCGTTGTAGATGGCGTTAATCACTTCGCACGCCGCATCGGAGTAGTAGGCCCCGCCGCGCTGCTCCAGCTCTTTCGGTTTGACGTTCAGGTTCGGATCTTTATACAAATCGAACAGCTGCTTCTCGACTTTCTGAACGATCTGCGCGCGCGCGCCGCCCTTATAGTACTCGCCCATTTCGATGGCCAGCATCTCTTTCTGCTTAAAATAGTAAAGCAGGTACGAGCACGGCAGCAGATTCAGCGAGCGGATCAGCCCTTCGCTGAACGGCAGGTCAAAGATGTTTTTCACCGATGCCGCCGTCAGGCGACCGGAAGCCACGCCGTCGAGCAGTTCGGCAAAGCGCGATTGACCGTTCACGATAACGTCTTTAATGAACACCATGTGGTTCAGGCCGAACAGGTCGATGGAGAGATCGTCGCTGTCGTTCAGCGCCAGCACGTCGCGGATAAACATCTTCATACCAATCGGAATATTACAGACGCCGATAAAGCGTTTAAAACCGGTATGGCGATAGACCGCCTCGGTCACCATCCCGGCCGGGTTGGTGAAGTTAATCACCCACGCGTTCGGGCAGATCTCCTGTACGTCTTTGACGATGTCGAAAATCACCGGGATGGTACGCAGGCCTTTGAACAGGCCGCCCGCGCCGTTGGTCTCCTGCCCGAGATAGCCGTGGCTCAGCGGAATACGCTCGTCCAGCTCGCGCGCCTTCAGCTGGCCGACGCGCAGCTGGGTGGTGACGAAATCCGCATCTTTCAGCGCCAGACGACGGTCCAGGGTTTTATGCACGGTCAGAGGCACGCCCGCTTTCTCCACCATGCGCTTGCACAGGTCGAAAATAATATTCAGCTTTTTCTGACCTTCCTCAACGTCTACCAGCCATAATTCGCTGACCGGTAATTCATGATAACGTTTCAGGAAACCTTCAAGTAATTCCGGGGTATAGCTGCTGCCGCCACCAATGGTTACGACTTTTAATTTCTTCTGCATAATATCTCCCTTAGCGTATCAGGTTAATCGCCTGCAAGGTATAGCGTACTCTTCCCGCTATTTGGGCAAGCCATTAAAGCAATATTTGTGGCGGGTAATCCGCCGAAAGTTAATTAATTACCGTTAAATTCTTCCGGTAACTGTTCGGTGTGAATGAAGTCAATTTCTTAAAGGTCTTAATAAACAGGCTGGGACTGCTGTATCCTGACTCGTACGCAATATCGGTGACAGAGTAGTTGGTAATTTCCAGCTGTTTCCTGGCAAAATTAATGCGGATTTCATTAATAATTTGCACGGGTGTTTTACGATAATAGCGCTGCGTCGCGCGGGTCAGATATTCCTGGGATTTTCCCGACAGTGACACCATATTTTCCAGCGCATTTTCGCTGAACTGGCCTTTATCGTGCATCAGCTCAACGGTGCTGCGCAGCCACTGTGGAATATCATCCGTCACCTGCTGCTCCTCACGATGATGGCGCAGCCGGTTCATCACATAGAAGGTCACCGTTTCAATAAACTCATCAAATTCATTGTCGCGGAAGTTAAGCGAGGCGATAACCGTTTCAATCCAGGTCATAAACTCGTTTTTGACCCGATAGACCTGGGAGGCCACAAAGCAGAACGGCACCAGCGGCAGATAGTGCTTCTCAAAGAAGCGTCTGCTGACGCCCACATTCAGAATACGGGTGGCACCAAATTCGTAAAAGCTCTGGTGATAAGAACCCATCGGCAGGAAGACAAAATCCCCTCGCTCAAGCAGGACGCGCTTACCGTTGATCTCCTGGTAGTAGCGGCCGGTCAGAACAATCGTGAACTCGTAGTAGTCATGCTGGTGCAGACCGCTGGCGCTCTCCGTCTTGTTGTAGATAACCACGTGAAAATTTTTGCCGTTAAACAGCTGCTGTTCAAGTGCGGTTTTAATTTCCATCGTGCTGACCTCCTGCTGCGAAATCCGACTCAGTGCATTTTCTCGTGAAGCTCGATAAGCTCCGCCACCAGCTCACGCGCCAGCATCGAGGTCATCAGGTGATCCTGCGCGTGGACCAGCACCAGGCTGACCTTCATCTTCCCTTCGCCCTGATCGCCTTCAATCAGCTTTGTCTGCACCAGGTGCGCTTCGTTCAGCGCCGTGCGGGACTGGTCCATCATGGTTTTCGCGGCGGCGAAATCTCCCTGCTTGGCCTGCTTCAGTGCGGCATAGGCCAGGCTGCGGGCCTGTCCGGAGTTGATGATAAGCCCCATCACCACTTCTTCGAGATCGTTCTCGACGGCTTCGTCTGCGACAATACTATCCAAATCTAACATGTTTAAGCTCCTTGTGGCCGGCGCGGGCTTCCCCGCGCCGGTCAATCCTAGAATTTCAGTGAGAGGGCAATATCCTCTTCGCTCTCTTCTTCATCAATAATGGTGGCGGCTTTGTTGGCAATCGCCACGAACGGCATGTACAGCAGGGTGGCAATCCCGAGGTTGAATATCGCCAGCAGGAAGGCCGCGACGCTACCGTTGGTGTTGAAGAAGGCGCCCAGGCCCGCCGGCATGGTCCACGGCGCAATGTTGGTGACCGGTGGAATGATGCCCATGTAATACGCCGTCAGGGTGATCGCGGCCAGCAGCGGCTGAATCAGGATGAACGGAATGAACATTACCGGGTTCATGATGATTGGCAGACCGAACAGAATCGGTTCGTTAATCTGGAAGATGCCTGATGGCAGCGCCAGCTTCGCGACCTGACGGTAGTCAGCACGACGAGAGACAATAAAGACCGCGATGATCAGACCCAAGGTCGCCCCGGTACCGCCCAGGAAGATATAGGAGTCAAGCATCGGCTTCGCCCACACATGGAAGGTTTTACCCGCTGCCAGCGCCGCGTCAACGGAGCCGTACTGCTGGTAAAGCGCAACGTTTTCCAGTGCCCAGGGGGTCATAATCCCGCTGTCCAGCGCGGCCAGTGCCAGTGAACCATGCACGCCAAAGAACCACAGCAGAGAGGTGAAAATCACATACGCCCAACCGACCACGCCACCCATCGACGCCAGCGGCGTAGAGATAGAGTCCATGATGATCTGGTGGAAGTTAGTGCCCCAGTGGGAGAGCGCCCAGGCGATAATCCCCATGATGGAGAGAATAATGAAGCCTGGAATCAACGCGGAAAATGAACGAGAAACGGAAGCCGGTACGCTATCCGGCAGGCGGATAACCCAGTTGCGGCGGATAATAAAGGTGAACATTTCTGCCACCACCAGGCCGATAACAATACCGGAGATGATGTTGGCCCCGCCCAGCCAGTTGGCGCCAACGGCATAGGCTTCACCCACGCTATAAGGCGTTACGGTCATAAAGGCGGCAACGGATAATAACCCGGCAGCCAGCGGATCCACTTTACGCTCTTCTGCCAGTGCCATCCCAATAAAGAAAGGCGCCATCAGCGACATAATCCCTAACGTACCGTTATAGACGTTGCCGCCAATGGCTTTAAAACCATTAAGGGTTTCAATAGTGGAAGCGTCTAACCGAATTCCTAATGAATAAAAGAAGGAACCTTCACCAAAGCTCAGAAAAACGTTGTTAATTAAAACGAACATGGCCCCGGCCAGCGTCAACGGCATTAATTTAATAAAGCCGTTTTTGATGGCATTAACGTGAGGCTGCTTTCCTATTTTAACAGCAAAAGGAAGGAGTACCTTTTCAAGTGAAGCGATGACTTTACTCATAGGAAAATACCCTTAAATGCCGTAACGCATGTTACGGCGTATTGTGTGTGAAATAACTCTTTGACGGGAAAAATAAAAATTAATTAGCAGCTTTTTTAATGGCTGCCACAGCAGCTTTAAGAACACCTAAACCATCAATTTTGCCGTACAGCCCCGAGTCGATCACTTCGACCGGTTTATTGGGTAACAGTCGTTGAATTTCGGGCAACATATAGGCAATTTGTGGCCCCAGTAAAACAACATCGGCTGTCTGGCCTTTTTCGCCCGCCAGCGTCTCTGGAAACGCTTCAATCACCACAGGGACTTCATACTTTTCAGCCTGCGCACGCATCTTTGACACCAGAAGCGACGTTGACATGCCCGCTGAGCAGAACAGGTAGATATGTTTCTTTTCCATCGTGATTTCCCTCTTGTATGACTACCTGCCATCGCGCTATCACTCGACTCGCTGTCCCGGCAGACAGGTAGCTTGCGTACTGTTGTTTATCGTTGGAGTGAGTATACGCAATGGTACAGACAGGGGATAATTCTGGATAGGCTCAAATTGTCTCTCATTGACCTGACTTGTTGACTCCCTTCACATTTCGGGCAAATAATTCGCGCAAAGAAATAAGATTTTCTGATGCATAAAAAAACCGGCCCATGGGCCGGTTTGTTAACATCCTCAGGCAAGCAGGGTTACTGCGCCTTAGGTGCCTGAGGATCGGTATCGTATTCAGCACAGGTCTGATAGCCGGAGTTGATCACATGACCGGTATCATCCAGGGCGACGAAGTAGGTTTCTGCCTTACCATCACGTTGACCCAGGATATAGGTCTGGCAGGTCCCTTTCGCATGAATCATGGTCACTTCAGAAGAAGGTCTACCGGCAATCGCAGCCACCTGCGAACGGGTCATCCCTTTTTTAACGTCTTTTACTACGGGCTGCGTAAACTGATCCTTAGTGCGATCGTAAGCCGTACACCCTGCCAGCATAGTCAGTACCGCCGCTGCGCTAAGAATTCCTGCTACGTTCTTGTTCATATTCCGTCCTCTTGTTTATCAGCGTGTTATCTAAGCATGGGATAAAAAGTACTATTGTTCAACTTTGTGAGTTACGCCAGACGAATTTCGGAAAATTCTAATAAAACAACGATAACCTGCTAAATCGGCGCAAATTAGCGCACTCGAAACTGTGATCCTTGTCGTTTCTCGCCCAAAGGGTTAGTTTTAACAGCTAACACATTCTGTTTATGTACTGCATATGGAGGGCGTGATGGCTCTGCAACAAGAGATTATTCAGGCACTGGGCGCGAAGCCTACGGTAGATGCACATGAAGAGATCCGCCGCAGCGTGGATTTTTTAAAATCGTACTTAAAAAAGAACGCTTTCCTGAAATCCCTGGTGCTGGGCATCAGCGGCGGCCAGGACTCTACCCTGACCGGTAAACTCTGCCAGATGGCGATTTCAGAGCTTCGCGAAGAGACGGGCGATGAGAAACTGCAGTTTATCGCGGTGCGTCTTCCTTATGGCGTACAGGCGGACGAGCAGGATTGCCAGGATGCCATTGCCTTCATTCAGCCTGACCGCGTGCTCACCGTGAATATTAAGGGCTCGGTGCTGGCAAGCGAGCAGGCGCTTCGCGAAGCGGGCATTGAGCTGAGCGATTTTGTTCGCGGCAACGAGAAGGCCCGCGAGCGCATGAAAGCGCAGTACAGCATCGCCGGGATGACCAAAGGCGTTGTGGTCGGCACCGATCATGCGGCAGAAGCGATCACCGGTTTCTTCACCAAATACGGCGACGGCGGCACCGACATTAACCCGATCTTCCGTCTGAACAAGCGTCAGGGTAAGCAGCTGCTGGCCGCGCTGGGCTGTCCTGAGCATCTGTATAAGAAAGCGCCGACAGCGGACCTTGAAGACGATCGCCCTTCCCTGCCGGATGAAGCGGCCCTTGGCGTCACCTATGACAACATCGATGATTATCTGGAAGGCAAAAAGCTGGATGAACGGACCGCGAAAATCATCGAAGGCTGGTATCTGAAAACCGAGCACAAGCGCCACACGCCAATTACGGTGTTTGACGACTTCTGGAAAAAATAAAGCAAAGCGGTAACCAGGTTACCGCTTTTAATGTTTGCGCCCTCTCCCATGGGAGAGGGTTGAGGTGAGGGCATCAAGCCGCACGTCCTGGCCGGGTAAGGCTTAGCCGCCACCCGGCTCTTTTTTAACCATCACACTCCTGCTACACTGTATGCCTGAACAGTATATGGAGCAGTATGTGAGCAGGCGTCAATCCGCCCCGCGTCTTGAATTTGAAGCGGCGGCTATCTACGAATATCCCGAACACCTTCGCCCCTGGCTTGAGGCGCTGCCTAAACAGCCGGGCGTGTACATCTTTCACGGTGAAAGCGACACCCTGCCGCTCTATATCGGCAAGAGCGTAAACATTCGCAGTCGGGTGTTATCCCATCTCCGTACGCCGGACGAGGCCGCCATGCTGCGCCAGTCGCGACGCATTACCTGGTTCCAGACGGCGGGAGAAATGGGCGCGCTGTTGCTGGAGGCGCGGTTGATAAAAGAACAACAGCCGCTGTTCAATAAGCGCCTGCGCCGCAACCGTCAGCTCTGCTCCCTGCAGATAAACGATGGCAGGCCGCAGGTCGTCTACGCGCGCGACGTCGATTTTTCTCATGCCCCGAATCTCTATGGGCTATTCGCCAATAAACGCGCCGCGCTCCAGGCGCTGCAGACGCTGGCGGACGATTTACAGCTTTGCTATAGCCTTTTAGGTCTGGAGGCTACCACCCGGGGACGCGCCTGTTTTCGATCCGCGCTGAAGCGCTGCGCCGGTGCGTGCTGCGGGAAAGAGAGCGTTGAGGCGCATCACGCCCGGCTTCTCACCGGTCTGGCGGCCATCAGCGTGAACTGCTGGCCCTGGGAAAGCGCCGTTGCGCTAAAAGAAGTGGGCGAGGCTATGACCCAGTACCACATCGTCAACAACTGGCTCTGGCTGGGCGCCGTCGACGACATCAACGACGCGGCAACCCTGCTGCGCACGCCCGCCGGATTTGACCACGATGGCTACAAAATTCTCTGTAAACCGGTCCTGGCAGGAAAGTTTGAGATCATTGTGCTCAATGACCCGGCAGCCACGTGATTTCGCTGAACAATAAGGTGCCCTGAGCCTCCAGCAGACGCAGCGTATGGGTACCCTCCTCCCAGCTGGCACCCTGATCGGCCGTCAGCAATTTATCGCCCAGCTGCCACGCCCCGCTTAGCACGAACACCACGCCCCCGCGTGAGCCAAAGGTGGTGAAGGTTCGGTCAGCAACGCGCACCTTCGCCCGGCAGCAGTCGCGCCGGGTCATGATGTTAAAGTCCATCGCCATCCGCCCATCTGAAAGCAGCGCTTTCACCGGCAGATCGCCGGCAAAACTGTAGGGCTGATGATGCTTGAGGGTATGGGAGAACGCCTGACCCGCGTCCAGCGTCACCTCTCCCCCTTCCAGCAAGGTAATCACCCGGTCAACACCGGGAAACGAGGAGAATTCGCCGTTGCTGGCAATCGTCGCGATACTGGCGCGCCAGTGAAAATCGCGCGTCGCGGGAGGGAAGCAGCAAATCTCACGCGTTTCGCCAGCACCATTGCGCCAGAGGCTGACCGGCATCTTACGGATATCAAAGAACTCCATCACCACTCCTGAATGGCACAACCCGTGCCAGGGCAAGGATATCGCTATCGTTGCTGTCTTGTTTGTTATCGTTGGGTATTCACAGAAACAGTATCGGCAGCAGAGCGGGCAGGCCTTAGCGGAACGTTAATAAAAATTCTAACGCCATGACTCTGCAAACATTCTCTGAAGCGACTACAGGAGGATACCGCGCTGGCGGCGGCAGGCAAGAGGGCAGGAAAGAAAAACCGCCGGTCCTGTCCACAGCGGTTGCGCTTTTGTGGACAGGATCCCGGCGGTCTTAAGAGTGTGAACCGATTATTCGGTTGGTGCTGGCATTTTACCTTCCATCGCCGGACGTTCTGTCAGACGCTTCTCAAAATTCGCATTAAATTGTTTTTTCTGTTCCGGGGTCAGAATGTTGTAGATCTTGTTCTGGGTTTCCATGTGAGCCAGCATGCGGGCTTTGTGCTGCTCGGCCATTTTGTCGATCTGCGCTTCGGCTTTCGCCTTATCGAAGCTGTCGCTGGCGATGATGTCATGCATCGCACGACGCTCTTCAAGCGGAGGACGTTTCATCTGGTCGCGTTCGGCTTTTCTGATGTCGCGGATCTGCTGCTTCTGCGCATCCGTCAGGTTGAGATCCTTAAACATCATCATCTCGTTGTGCATACCCGTACCTTTATGATGCATCATCATTTTGCCTTCAGCAGGCGCGGTAGGTGCAGTGGTCGCAGTATCTGCGGCGAACGCCATGCTGGTAGCGCCCAGAGCCAGGGTAGAAGCAACAAACAGTGCAGTAAACTTACGCATAATTTATTTCCTTTCTTTCAGTTATTCTTCGGCGCTATGCCGTGTTGACGAGATTAACTTTACGGGGTTTATCGTCAATTAGTCAGAGCAACGGTAAAACAATGAAAGTGTAAAAAACAAATTTTCGCCAAATGTGGAGGAAATAAGGATAAAGCGTGGAGAGTTGCAACAAAAAATATTTAACAGGATGATTTTAAAGAGATTAAGCAGAAGTATAGCGAAGTGCAGATCAATAATAAAGCAATTCACCAGGAATATTCTGCAAAACAAGCGCAAGCGCTTTAATCGTTAAGAAAAGTTTTTTGCTTCCCCCTCCCGGATGATGAGAGGGGAAAGGTTCAGGATATTTTTTCCAGCATCAGCCCGGCCCGCAGGCCAAACGCGACGGTGGGGTTAGGAAATAATACATACTCGGTGGTGTTCTGCACCTCGTAACGTTCCTCGCCATCCTCAGCCAGCAGCGCCCCTTTGCGGAACGGGGTGAAGTTCAGGGTGTGCGCGGCCATATGGAGCTGGAAGGCATCGCTGCGGCGCGTGATCTGCTGTACGACCCGATACCGCTCAACGGGCTGATGCGCGTGCTCGGGAGCCGTTCCTCCCAGCAGCGCCCGAAGGGCGAGATGCGTAGGCGCAAAGCGGCTCAGCTCGTTCTGGCCGAACGGCAGCGCTTTTCCCAGTTCCAGCGTGCAGGACAGCGCAGCGAAACGTTCACAGGTGAAATGGGTAAACGTTCCGCCCGGCGACTGATGAAATACCAGCGCCTCCAGCCCGGCGTCACCCAGCCAGCTCAGGAACGCTTCATCCCAAGGCTGACTGCGCTGCGGCAGAACGCCGAAGCGAACGTGGTAGGACGCGCGGATTGCCGTATGCAGATCCAGATGCCAGCGCCCCGGTCCCGCGGCGGCAAAAAACGCGGTCACGACGTTCTCCAGCCACTCTGCCCGCGCCGTTTCATCGCTCTGGGGAAACTGCGACCAGCGGCCGCCAAACATGCGGTTAATGTCGCTCACCAGATACCGTTTGTTTTGCGCCAGCGCAGGGGGATTGCCGAGCACCACCAGCGTGCGGCACTTCAGGGCGATCTCATTGCGGTACAGCGCACGCAGCAGCAGATCAACAATCTCAACGGGCGCGGTTTCATTCCCGTGGATACCCGTTGAAAGCAGCAGGGAGAGATCGCTTTTTACGGTCGGCGTCAGCTCAAGCACCCCTCGCCCCAGCCACCGCCAGCGAAATGAGGGGCCGTCCCCCTCTTTCAGTTCCGGCGTCTCGTCGGCCAGGGTCAGCGCCAGTAAATTTTCCATATCCACTCCTTTAGCGCTGGAACGGGTAAACCGATCCCAGCTGCAGGATTGTCGATAACGCGTCCAGCGCCTCGCGTCCTTCACGCAGAAGCTGCGGGTCAACCAGATCCGCCTGCGTCAGACGATCGCGGTAGTAGCGATCGACCCAGTCATTCAGCCGCGTAAAGAGCGTATCGTTCATCATGACCGCCGGGTTCACCGCCTGCATTTCGTCCTGGGTCAGTACCACGCGCAGACGCAAACAGGCGGGACCACCGCCGTTGGCCATGCTTTCGCGCAGGTCAAACACGCGCAGTTCGTCAATCGGGTTATCGGCCTTAACCAGCTCCGTCAGGTAGTGCCACACGCCTTTATGATCCCGGGACTCCTGCGGCAGGACCAGCATCATGCTGCCATCGTCACGGCTCAGCAGCTGGCTATTGAACAGATAGGTTTCTACCGCGTCCTGCACGCTCACCGCCTCCGTGGGCACCTGGACTGGCGTGAAGCCGCGCACGCGCTCATGCAGCGTGGCGAGCAGCTTCTCCTGATGGGCAAACGCCTGCTCGTGGCAGAACAGCACCTGGCGGTTAGAAACGGCAATCACGTCGTTATGGAACACGCCCTGGTCAATCACATGCGGGTTTTGCTGGGCAAAAACCACCTGGGAAGGATTGACCTGGTTCAGGCGCGCAACCGCCTGGCTGGCCGCCAGCGTCTGACGAGCAGGATAACGAGTTGGCGCGGCGTGGCCCCCCTCTTCTCGCCCGTAGATAAACAGCTGCAGGCCCGGGTCGCCATAGTCGCCCCCCAGGCGGTTATGGTTGGCCGCGCCTTCGTCACCAAACATCGCCACCTGCGGCAGGGCCTGATGCACCTCAAAATGGGCGTCATGGTTGAAAATGGCGCGCAGCACGCGCTCGGTGGTTTCCGCTTCGGTGGCGCGGTGGAATTTATTGTTCAGGTTCGCCACCGTCAGATGAACTTTGCCATCAAGCGTGTCGGCTGACGGCGCGACGGTCGCCGCGTTTGCCACCCACATCGAGGAGGCGGAGCTTGCCGCGGAGAGCAGGTGCGGCGTCTGCGTACCCGCTTTTTCGACGACCTGCTCATCGGTACCGCTAAAGCCGAGCTGACGAAGGACTGCCACGTTCGGGCGTTCCTGCGGCGGGATCACCGCCTGCGGGAAACCGGCATCCGCCAGTGCTTTCATCTTCAGCAGCCCCTGCTTCGCCGCCAGCTTCGGGTTGGAGACCTGAAAACGGTGCTTCGTCGAGGCTTCATTACCAAAAGAGAGACCGGCATAGTGGTGCGTCAGCCCCACCAGCCCGTCAAAGTTAACCTCACGCGCTTTCATGGCGATCCCCTCCGGTAAAATCCAGCCCCGGATTAAGCGTCTCCGGCAGCGTCAGCGCCGGGGTTTCCAGGCTCGCCATCGGCCACGCGCAGTAATCGGCGGCATACCACGCGCTGGCGCGATGGTTGCCCGACGCGCCCACGCCGCCGAACGGCGCGGTGCTCGCGGCCCCGGTCAGCGGTTTATTCCAGTTCACAATCCCGGCGCGTGCTTCCAGCAGCAGCCGATCAAACTTCTCGCGATGCGGTGAAATCAGTCCGCTCGACAGGCCGTAGCGGGTGTTATTCGCCATCGCAATGGCCGCATCGAAATCGTCATAGCGCCAGACACAGAGCAGCGGGCCAAAGACCTCTTCATCCGGCACGTTGCTCGCGCCGCTCATCTCTACAATGCCCGGCGTCAGCAGCGAGCTACCCGGCTGAACCTGCTTCGGCTCCAGCAGGGTTTTCGCGCCGCGCGCGACGTGGTCCTGCCAGGCCTTCAGCACGTTCAGCGCGGCCTGTTCGGAAATCAGCCCGCCGATAAACGGCTGCGGGTCGGCATCCCACGCGGCAGGCACCAGACGCGCGCTCACTTCAACCAGACGCTTCAGGAAGGCATCCCCCTGCGCGCCGCGCTTGACCAGCAGACGGCGAGCACAGGTACAGCGCTGTCCGGCGGTAATAAAGGCGGACTGAATCGTCAGGTGCACCGCGGCGTCGATATCGTCAGGGTCTTCCACAATCAGCGGGTTGTTGCCGCCCATCTCCAGCGCCAGGATTTTCTCCGGCTGCCCTGCCAGCTGGCGGTGCAGCTGATAGCCCGTACCGGCGCTGCCGGTAAACAGCAGGCCGTCGATATCGCTCAGCGCGCTCAGCGCCTGACCGGTTTCCCGCCCGCCCTGCACCAGGTTCAGCACGCCCGGCGGCAGGCCGGCCTGTTCCCACAGCTTAACCACCGCCTCGCCGGTGAATGGCGTGAGCTCGCTCGGTTTGAAAATGACGGTATTGCCCGCCAGCAGCGCAGGCACAATATGGCCATTCGGCAGATGCCCCGGGAAGTTATACGGGCCAAACACCGCCAGCACGCCGTGGGGACGGTGGCGCAGCGTGGCCGCGCCGTCCGGCATGTCGGTGTGCTGTTCGCCGGTGCGGGTGTGGTACGCCTTCACCGAAATGGCGATTTTGTTGATCATCGCCGTCACTTCGGTTGTCGCTTCCCAGCGCGGCTTGCTGGTTTCTGACGCGATGATGCGCGTCAGTTCGGCCTTGTTTGCCTCCAGCAGCCCGGCAAACTTTTCCACAATCGCCTGACGCACGGCGAAAGGCTGTTTTGCCCACGCAGGAAACGCGCGGCGCGCGGCACGGCAGGCTTGTTCCACCTGCGCGGCGCTGGCGTCATGCCCCTTCCAGAGCACCTCTTTTCCAACCGGATTGGTCTTTACGCGCTCTTCGCCTTCGCCCGTGACCCAGTCACCGTTAATCCATAATGTCATGCTGTTTTCTCCTCAGGGCAGAGACGCACCAGGCGAACCGTATCGCCGGCGTTACATTTCAGGGCATCCAGTTCTGCAGCCGTCAGCACCAGACGTTCACATTTCGGGTTGGTACGCACCAGCATGGCGCGGAAGTTGGCGTAATTTTCGTTCGACACCAGACAGGCGGGCCAGTCACCCGGCGCGGGCTGACCTTCAGAGACCTCAACCAGACGGCTTTTACGGATCGCGCGCACGCGGTCGATATCGCACTCAAGCGTTGGGCCGCCGTCAAAGATGTCGACATAGTTCCGGTAGCGGAACCCTTCTTTTTCCAGCACCGCGCGGGCGGGCGCGGTCTGCGGATGGACTTCGCCAATCACCGCCTGCGCTTCCGGGCTGAGGAAATGGGTATAGATAGGATGCTTCGGCATCAGTTCGGCGATAAAGGCTTTCTGGCCGGTGCCGCAGAGATAGTCCGCCCGGCTGAACTCCATCGAGAAGAAGCGCTCGCCCAGGCTCTCCCAGAACGGCGAGTAGCCGGTGTCGTCGATCACGCCGCGCATTTCAGCGACCACTTTTTCGTTAAAGCGATCGCGGAAGGCGGCCATAAACATAAAGCGCGATTTGGAGAGCAGATAGCCGTTGCCCTCTTTGCGCCACGCCGGGTCGAGGAACAGCGTGCACAGCTCGCTGGCGCCCGTGTGGTCATTGCAGAGGAACAGCGTGGGCAGCGCGTTATAGACGTTCAGCTCTTTCGAGGCGTGAACCATGGTGCCGACGCGGTAGTTGTACCACGGGTCGTTAAGCCCGACGGCCACTTCAATGGCGCAGATCCCGGCCACGGTCCCCGTGTCGGTGTCTTCCAGCACGAACACATACCCCTGTTCGCTTTTTGGCAACGTCCCGTGCCAGGTTTGCAGGGCGCGCTCAATGCGCGCCGACAGCGTTTTTTCATCGGCAGGAAGCGAGGTCAGCCCGCCTCCCGTCTTACCGGCAAGCTGCATGAGCCCGGCGAGATCGCCGCGCTCAACGGGACGGATGACCATCATGATGACACCCCGGATTTCACTTTTTCACACGCCAGCGCAAAACGGTCCAGACCGGTTTGCACCTCTTCCTCGCTGACGATCAGCGCCGGCGCAAAACGCACCACGTTGGCACCGGCAATCAGCACCATCACGCCCACTTTTGCCGCTTCCTGTGAAATAAGTTTAGCTTTTCCGGCAAACTCGGCGGTGAGCTCGCAGCCGATTAACAGCCCCAGACCGCGAATTTCTTTAAACAGCCCCGTTTTGCCGTTGATGGCATTCAGACGTTCAACAAACCAGTCGTGACGCTGCTTAACGCCTTTCAGCACCTCAGGCGTGTTAATGATGTCCAGAACCTGCCCGGCAACGGCGGTTGCCAGCGGGTTGCCGCCGTAGGTGGTGCCATGGGTACCTACGGTCATTACGCTGGCGAATTTATCGGTGGTCAGCGTCGCGCCAATCGGGAAGCCGCCGCCCAGCGCTTTGGCGGTCGAAAGCACGTCCGGCGTCACGCCGTAGTGCATATAGGCATACAGCTCGCCGGTGCGGCCCACGCCGGTCTGCACTTCGTCGAAAATCAGAACCGCGTTGTGGCGATCGCACAGCTCGCGCAGCCCCTGCAGGAAGGCTTTTTGCGCCGGAAGCACGCCGCCCTCGCCCTGCATCGGCTCGACGATCACCGCGCAGGTGGTGTCGTTAATCAGCTCGCTGGCGGACTGCAGATCGTTATAAACACCGTGACGGATATCCGGCGGCAGCGGGGCGAAATCCTGCGAGTAGGAAGGCTGGCCGCCCGCGCTGACGGTAAAGAGCGTGCGCCCGTGGAAGGCATTTTTAAACGCCACGATGCCGCTCTTGTGGGTACCAAATTTATCGTGCGCATATTTGCGCGCCAGCTTCAGCGCCGCTTCGTTGGCTTCCGCCCCCGAGTTACAGAAAAAGACTTTTTCGGCAAACGTCGCGTCGATCAGTTTTTTGGCCAGGCGCAGCGCGGGCTCGTTAGTAAAGCCGTTGCCGGTATGCCAGAACTTCGCCGCCTGGTCATTCAGCGCCTGACGCAGCGCAGGGTGCGCATGACCCAGCGCGTTGACCGCAATCCCACCTGCAAAGTCGATATACTCTTTACCCTGCTGATCCCACAGGCGCGAGCCTTCCCCACGAACCGGAATAAAAGCCGCCGGAGCGTAAACCGGCATCATCCATTCATCGAAATTTTCACGCGTAATTGACAGAGACATAGCGACCTCATCCGGTAAATAAAAAGTTATTTGAATGTTAAATAATTGAGTGTTTGCACTGTGAATGTAGATTGCAGCCTTCGTGCCAGCCAGCGATAAAATTGCATAAACGGGCTGAGGTAACAGAATATCAATAAGTTACAATATGGAGTTATTCACTGTTATTGCATAAAAAGTGAATATTTTTACGACAAGCGGCGCTTTGCCGCATGAAAATCAGAAAGAGTATGCAAGGGCCAAATATAATTCTGGAATTGTGATCGCTCACGAAATTTATCGGTCATTTACGCCCTGTTTGAGGGCGATGCGCGTCAGAATGGTGCAAATATTGCACCACCGGCATTATCTGTCGCAGTTATTGGCCGAACCCGGTAACAGTTGACGCAAATTCTGCTACCATCCATGCACTATTCACCTTGCACTGGCAGCGACTATGAAATTTGTCTCTTTTAATATCAACGGCCTGCGCGCCCGCCCCCATCAGCTTGAAGCCATTGTTGAGCAACATCAGCCAGATGTGATCGGCCTGCAGGAGACCAAGGTTCACGACGACATGTTCCCCCTCGAAGAGGTGGCGAAGCTCGGCTACAACGTCTTCTATCATGGGCAGAAAGGCCATTACGGCGTTGCGCTGTTGACCAAAGAGACGCCAGTTTCAGTCCGCCGTGGGTTTCCCGGCGATGACGAAGAAGCACAGCGCCGCATCATCATGGCGGAGCTGCCTTCCCCGCTGGGGAACATCACCGTGATTAATGGTTACTTTCCCCAGGGCGAAAGCCGCGACCATCCGACCAAATTCCCGGCCAAAGCCAAGTTTTATCAGGATCTGCAGAACTACCTGACAACCGAACTCAATAAAGACAATCCGGTGCTGATCATGGGTGATGTGAATATCAGCCCGACCGATCTGGATATTGGCATCGGTGAAGACAGCCGCAAACGCTGGCTGCGTACCGGCAAATGCTCCTTCCTGCCGGAAGAGCGCGAGTGGATGCAGCGCCTGCTGGACTGGGGGCTGGTGGATACCTTCCGTACCGCCAACCCGGACACGCAGGATCGCTTCTCGTGGTTTGACTACCGCTCAAAAGGCTTTGACGACAACCGCGGCCTGCGTATCGACCTGCTGCTGGCCAGTTCGCCGCTGGCAGAGCGCTGCATCGAAACCGGGATCGACTACGAGATCCGCAGCATGGAAAAACCGTCTGACCACGCGCCGGTGTGGGCTAAATTCAAGCTGTAATGACGCGTGAACATTCGAAAAACACTTTTCCTTTGCGCCCTTCTGGGCGCATTTATTCTGACGTTTGTCATGCTTCCTCCAGGCACGCTCTCCCTGGAAGGAATTAAAACCCACCAGCAGGCACTCCTCTCCCATGTTAACCACGCGCCGCTGCGAAGCGCGCTGATCTTTTTTGCGCTCTATGTGGCGGTCTCCGCCCTGTCGATCCCCGGCGCGGCGATCCTCACCCTGCTGGGCGGGGCGTTATTTCCCCTGTGGGAAGGCACCGTGCTGGTCTCGTTTGCCTCCACGCTCGGGGCCACGCTTGCGATGCTCGCCAGCCGTTATCTGCTGCGCGACGGGATCCAGCGGCGGTTTGCTCAGCAGATGAAAACGGTGAACGCCGGTATGGCGCATGACGGCGCGGGCTATCTTTTTGCGCTGCGCCTGATGCCGCTGTTCCCGTTTTTCCTGGTGAATTTGCTGATGGGGCTGACCCGCATTGGCGTATATCGCTACTGGTGGGTCAGCCAGGTCGCCATGCTGCCCGCGACGGTGGTCTTTCTGAACGCCGGGCGCGAGCTGGGGAAAGTGGCGTCGCTGCGCGATATTGTGTCGCCGGGCATGCTAATCGCCTTTACACTACTGGGGTTATTGCCGCTGGCGACTCGCCGGCTGTTTTCCCGTTATCTCCCGTCTGTTAAAAAGTGAGGCATTATGCGCCGTGTGCGTTTTTGCGCGTTCCTGACCGGTCTGCTGCTGGCAGCCCCCCTCTGTGCCGCCGAAAGCTGGTACGATATTCAACAGCAGGCCAAAGGCCAGACCGTCTGGTTTAACGCCTGGGGCGGCGATCCGGCGGTCAACCGCTACCTTGAGTGGGTCAGCGGTGAGATGCAAACGCACTACGCCATTACCCTAAAAATTGTCCCGCTGGCGGACGCCGCCGATGCGGTAAAACGGATCCAGACGGAAGCCGCCGCAGGACGTAAGGCCAACGGCTCGGTTGACCTGCTGTGGGTCAACGGCGAAAACTTCCGCACGTTAAAAGAGGCGAACCTGCTGCAAACCGGATGGGCGCAGACGTTGCCAGACTGGCGCTATGTCGATACCCGCAAACCCGTCACGGAAGATTTTGCGATTCCAACCGACGGGGCGGAATCCCCGTGGGGCGGCGCGCAGCTGACCTTTATCGCCCGCAAAGCCAGCATGCCGACGCCGCCGGTGGATCCCCAGGCGCTGCTGGCGTACGCGCAGCAGCATCCGGGCAAGGTCAGCTATCCTCGCCCGCCCGATTTTACCGGCACGGCCTTTCTTGAGCAGCTGCTGCTGACGTTCACCGATCGCCCTGAGGCGTTACAAAAAGCGCCCGATGCAACGTTTGCTCAGGTTACGGCGCCGCTCTGGTCCTACCTCGATAAGCTGCACCCTCTGCTGTGGCGCGAAGGAAAAGATTTCCCTCCCTCACCTGCCCGAATGGATACCCTGCTTGCCAGCGGCAGTCTGAACCTGTCGCTGACCTTTAACCCCGCCCATGCGCAGCAGAAAGTGGCGAGCGGCGAACTGCCCGCCGACAGCTACAGCTTTGGTTTCGAGAGCGGGATGCTCGGCAACGTCCATTTTGTGGCTATCCCGGCCAATGCCAGCGCGAGCGCGGGTGCAAAGGTGGTCGCTAATTTCCTGCTGTCACCGCAGGCGCAAATCCGCAAGGCCGACCCGGCCATCTGGGGAGACCCGAGCGTCCTGGATGCGAAAGCGCTGCCCGAAGAGGAAGCGAAACAGCTGCTGGCCCATACGCCTCAGGGGCTGCCGCAGGTGCTTGCAGAGCCGCAGTCCGCCTGGGTGAACGCGCTGGAGCAGGAATGGCTGCGTCGTTACGGCACCCGCTGAGCGGGCTTGTCTGGCTGGCGATGGCGGTGATTTATCTGCCGATCCTGCCCGCCGGCGTGATGCTTTTCGCACCGGCGCTTTCTGCGACAAACTGGCAGCGGCTGCTGAACGATCCGCAGCTGCCGCAGGCGACCGTCGCCACGCTGGTCTCAACGCTCATCGCCACGCTGGGGGCGTTGCTGATTGCCCTTTTCTTCGTCTGCCTTTTGTGGCCCGGTCAACGCTGGCGACGCCTCACGACCCGCCTGCCCTGGCTGTTGGCTATCCCCCATGTGGCCTTTGCCACCAGCGCGTTGCTGCTGTTTGCCGAGGGCGGTCTGTTTTATCAGCTCTGTACCGTCTGTACGGCTCCGTTTGACCGCTACGGCGTCGGGCTGGGCCTGACGCTCGCGGTCAAAGAGAGCGCGTTCGTACTGTGGGCCATTTACGCCGTGCTGCCGGAAAAACGGCTCGCGCAGCAGAAGATCGTCCTGCAAACCTTTGGCTACGGGCGTTATCAGACGCTCAGCTGGCTGATCCTCCCGGCGATCGCGCCTGTCCTCGGCGCGGTGATGCTGGCGGTGCTGGCATGGTCGCTCTCGGTCGTGGACGTGGCGATCGTTCTCGGGCCCGGCAACCCGCCCACCCTGGCCGTGCTGGCCTTTCAGTGGCTAAGCCAGGGCGACGCGCAGCAGCAGGCAAAAGGAATGCTGCTGTGCCTGCTTCTCCTTGTACTGCTGGCCGCGCTGGCCGCCCTCGGGTACGGCCTCTGGAAAGCATGGCGTCGCACGATCCCGAATCTCGCGGGGAAGCGCCCCCGTTCTCCACTCGTCCTGCCTGAGCGGGCATTCAGCGGGTTACTGCCCGCGTGCGGCATCCTGTGCACCGCGGTACTGCTGATGCAGGCGCAAGGGGGCGACGTTGGCCCCGTGGAGACCAGCCTTTCCTTCGGCCTGCTGTCGAGCCTGATCGCCCTCATCGTCATTTTTCTCTGGCTGGAATGGGGACCGCAGCGCGGCGCAGCGTGGGTGTGGTCACCGCTCGCCCTTCCTGCGCTGCCGCTCGTCACCGGGCAATACTTTATTGCATTGCGTCTGGGACTCGACGGGCACTATGCCGCCGTGCTCTGGAGCCATCTGCTGTGGGTATTACCCTGGATGCTGCTGGTTCTGCAGCCCGCCTGGCGGCGAATCGATCCCCGGCTTATCCTTACCGCCAGAACGCTCGGCTGGCGACGGGCAAAAATATTCTTACTGCTGAAATGCCCCCTGCTGGTGCGCCCGGCGCTGCTGGCCTTTGCCATTGGTTTTTCCGTCAGCATGGCGCAATACATGCCGACGCTCTGGCTTGGCGCGGGGCGTTTCGCCACGCTGACCACTGAAACCGTCGCGCTCAGCAGCGGGGGCAGCATCCCTGTTCTCGCTAACCGGGCGCTGGGATTACTGCTGGTCACGGGCACGGTGTTCGGTCTTGCCGCCCTGTTATCCCGACTCGCGGGCCGCTACCGTCAAGGATTACGTTAATGCTGAAGGTAAAAGATCTCACCATCGAACCGCTTTTCCGCGAGGTCAATTTTTGCGTTCCTCGCGGGGAGATCGTTACCCTGATGGGGCCGTCCGGCAGCGGCAAATCGACCCTTTTTGCGTGGATGGTCGGCGCGCTGTCAGACGATTTCCAGGCGCGGGGCGAACTGTGGCTCGACGCGCGTCGCTGCGACGGCCTTCCCGTCGAATCCCGCGGGCTGGGCATTCTCTTTCAGGACGCGCTGCTGTTTGAACCGTTCAGCGTCGGGCAAAATTTGCTGCTGGCCTTGCCTGAGCGCATCGTAGGGAGAGCGCGTCGGGAAGCGGTCGAGCAGGCGCTGGATTCCGCCGGGCTGAGCGGTCATTACGCCAGCGATCCGGCCACCCTTTCCGGCGGGGAGCGTGCCCGGGTCAGCCTGCTGCGCGCCCTGCTCGCAGAGCCGCAGGCGCTGCTGCTGGACGAACCGTTCAGTCGTCTCGATAAAACGCTGCGCATAGCGTTTCGGGAATGGGTTTTTGACGCCGTCCGCGCGCGCAATATCCCGGTGGTGCTGATCACGCACGATGAGGACGATATTCCGCCCGGCGGCGAGCTGATTGAGATTTCTCGCTGGCAATAATGTGCTAACGCAATGTTTTCCGTTTCGGGAGAGACGACAATGCCCCCCTCTTTTACTGACGTCAGGTTATTCGATGAAACGTGTTTCTCAACTGACCGCGCTGGCCCTGCTCTGCGGCCTCGCGTCCTTTTCCTCTCTGGCGGCTGATATGCCCAACGCGATGACGCTCTCCCAGCTTCAGGCGCAGCACGGCACGCCTGTCGACACCCGCCCCAGCGCGTTCTATAACGGCTGGCCGCAAACCCTCAGCGGCCCCTCAGGACATGAACCCGCCGCACTCAACCTGGCTGCCGCCTGGCTGGGCGCAATGAGCGACGAGCAGATTGCGAGCTGGGCAAAACAGCATCAGCTTACGCCTGCAACCGCCATCGCCCTGTACGGCGACGAGAACGATAACCTGGCGGTGAAGTCCCGCCTGGAGAAAGCCGGATACCGCCAGGTCTCGCTGCTCAGCGACGCGCTGCAGACGCCCGACCGCCTTCAGCGCCTGCCCCACTTTGAACAGCTGGTTTACCCGCAGTGGATCCACCGCCTCCAGCAGGGTAAACCCGTGACCGCCGCGCCGGCGGGTGACTGGAAAGTGATTGAAGCCGCCTGGGGCGCACCGAAGTTTTACCTGCTGAACCACATTCCCGGCGCGGGCTACATCGACACCAACGAGGTGGAGAGCGAGCCGCTGTGGAATAAAGTCTCCGACGACAAGCTGAAAGCGATGCTGGCGAAGCACGGTATCCGTCACGACACCACCGTTATTTTGTATGGCCGTGACGTTTACGCCGCCGCGCGCGTGGCGCAGATAATGCTGTATGCAGGCGTGAAGGATGTGCGCATTCTCGACGGCGGCTGGAAGGCGTGGTCGGATGCAGGCCTCCCGGTTGAACGCGGCACGCCCGGCAAAGTGACGCCAGCACCCGATTTCGGCGCGCCGATCCCCGGCCAGCCGCAGCTGATGGTTGATATGGAACAGGCGCGGGGGATGCTGCACCGTCAGGATGCCTCCCTGGTCAGCATTCGTTCGTGGCCGGAGTTCATCGGCGAAACCAGCGGCTACAGCTACATCAAGCCAAAAGGTGAAATAGCCGGTGCCCGCTGGGGTCATGCGGGCAGCGACGCGACCCATATGGAAGATTTCCATAACCCGGATGGCACCATGCGCAGCGCGGACGATATCGCCGCCCAGTGGAAGCGCTGGAATATTCTGCCGGAGCAGCACGTCGCGTTTTACTGCGGCACCGGGTGGCGGGCGTCAGAAACCTTTATGTACGCCCGGGCGATGGGCTGGAAGAATGTCGCCGTCTATGACGGCGGCTGGTACGAATGGAGCAGTCACCCGCAGAACCCGGTCACCACCGGAGAGCGCGGGCCCGAGAGTACTCTCTAACGGGTGAGTGACTTCAGCGTTACATAACCGCTCCAGACGCGCGTTGTGGTGGTCAGCCAGCACAGCGCGCCGAATACCCACGCGAACAGCGCAAAGTGCGCCGGGAAGAGGCAGCACAGCACGAACAGCGCGATGGTCTCCGTCCCTTCCGTTAACCCACCGATGTAATAAAACGACTTGTGCGCATAGCCGGGGTTGTCGATGTCGTGCTTTGCGGCCAGCGCCGCAAACGCCAGAAAGCTGCTGCCGGTACCGATAAACGCAAACAGCAGCCAGGCGGCCGCGAGCGCATTCTCTGCCGGAGCCGCAAGTGCAAAGCCAAACGGCACCAGGGCGTAGAACAGAAAATCGAGCGCGATGTCGAGAAATCCCCCCGCATCGGTCAGCCCTCTCCGGCGCGCCAGCGCGCCGTCCAGACCATCCAGCAGGCGGTTAAGCACGATGGCGGCCAGCGCCGCCGGATACCAGCCGAGGGCCAGAAACGGCAGCGCCAGCACGCCGAAGACAAACCCGGTCAGGGTCAATCCGTCGGGCGTGATGCCCGGCTTATCCAGCACGGAAACCAGACGATTCAGAACGGGCTTTACCCGCGGATGAAGATGACGGTCAAGCATGAGGAGTCTCGTTAAACGTGGCGCACAGCCCCTGCGCCGGAATATCCAGCGCGGCATTAAAGCGGGCGGAGAGATTCTGAAACGCAATCAGCGCCGTCATCTCGGTGATGGCATCATCCGTGAAGTGGCGCTTCAGCGCCGTTCTGACTGCCTCATCCGCCCGGGGCGGCGTGGCGGTCATCGCCTCGGCGTAGGCCAGCGCCGCGCGCTCTTGCTCGGTAAACAAGGCGGAATCCTGCCAGTCGCTCACGGCCTGAACCTTATCCAGCGCGCCGCAGCGCTCGGCCAGACGCAGGCTGTTGGCATCAATACAGAAAGCGCAGTGACAGAGCTGGGATACCCGCGTCATGAGCAGCGAACGCAGCGCGGGCGTCAGGCGCGCGTGACGGCGCTCCAGAAAGCCGACAAACAGCGCCACCAGCCAGAACAGACGCGGCATGCGCCCCCACCAGCGGGTGGGATTCAGCACCGCGCCAAAATGTTTTTTCTGCATGGCGGCTATCGGTTTTAGGCTGGCGGGAAGGGATTCGAGGGGGGCAACCCAGGCGGTGGACTCTTTCACCTGATTCTCCTGTTTACTGGACTCTGAGAAAGGGCACGATAATATGTCTTTTTTCGCTATCAATTATTGACGACCATGCTGAAAACACTCGATGTCGTTGCCGCCATCATCGAAAAAGACGGCAACATTTTACTGGCGCAGCGCCCTGCCCACGCCGACCAGCCGGGAATGTGGGAATTTGCAGGCGGTAAAGTCGAGGCCGGAGAAACCCAGCCAGAAGCGCTTATCCGCGAGCTGCGTGAAGAGTTGGGCATTGACGCCCTGCCGGGGCAATACGTGGCAAGCCACCAGCGGGAAGTCTCCCAGCGGTTAATTAACCTGCATGCCTGGCACGTTCCTGCTTTTCGCGGCGAGCTCACGGCGCACTACCACAGCGCGCTCGCATGGTGTACGCCGGAAGAGGCGTTTGGCTACGACTTAGCCCCGGCGGATATTCCGCTGCTGGAAGCCTTTATTGTTTTACGCGACGCCAGACCAGCGGGTTCGTGCTGATGGCGCGCTCGTCGCGCTGGCACTGCAGCAGAATGCCGTCCGCTTTCACAACGGCCCCTTCCGAGTAGTTCTGATTCTGATAGATACAGCACTGATTACAGGGCTGCACCGTTTGATTCTGGCCGCTGGAGCTAAACACTTCCGGCGGCACATTCACTTCCACGTCCGGGAGAATGGGGTTGGCCTGCACGCCTGCGGTAAAGATCAGACATAACGCGGTGAGTAGATAACGTTTCATAGACACATCTTCCAGTAGTTCCTTGATAATGACTATAACGGTAAACCAGAGCCGAACCTTTAATTTATCTCTTCATCGCTTTTAGTTATGACGCCCGCCCTCTCATTAATTTCCCTTTCGTCATAAATTTCTGCTTGCCTCACAAAGCGGTACGGGTGGTATAGTCAAAAAAACAACACAAATCGCATAAGTAATACACATAAAATACGATAAGAGGTTCTTATATCTATGGATCAGACACGCTCTCTGGAAAGTTTCCTTGCCCATGTTCAGCAGCGCGACCCGCACCAAAGCGAGTTCGCGCAGGCCGTGCGTGAAGTTATGACCACCCTGTGGCCCTTCCTTGAACAAAACCCGCGTTATCGCCAGATGTCTCTGCTTGAACGCCTGGTCGAGCCAGAGCGCGTGATCCAGTTCCGCGTGACGTGGGTTGACGATCGCAACCAGGTACAGGTTAACCGGGCGTGGCGCGTTCAGTTTAACTCGGCGATTGGCCCGTTTAAGGGCGGCATGCGTTTTCATCCGTCCGTGAACCTGTCGATTCTGAAATTCCTCGGCTTCGAGCAGACCTTTAAAAACGCCCTCACCACGCTACCGATGGGCGGCGGGAAAGGCGGCAGCGATTTCGACCCGAAAGGCAAAAGCGAAGGCGAAGTCATGCGCTTCTGCCAGGCGCTGATGACCGAACTCTACCGTCACCTCGGCCCGGATACCGACGTTCCTGCCGGTGATATCGGCGTGGGCGGACGTGAAGTGGGCTTTATGGCCGGGATGATGAAAAAGCTCTCCAACAACAGCGCCTGCGTCTTTACCGGCAAGGGTCTGTCGTTTGGCGGCAGCCTGATCCGCCCGGAAGCGACCGGGTACGGCCTGGTTTACTTCACCGAGGCGATGCTCAAGCGTCACGGTTTAGGCTTTGAAGGCATGCGCGTCGCGGTGTCCGGCTCCGGTAACGTGGCGCAGTATGCGATTGAGAAAGCGATGCAGTTTGGCGCTCGCGTGGTGACCGCCTCTGACTCCAGCGGCACGGTGGTGGATGAAGCGGGCTTCACGGCAGAGAAGCTGGCGCGCCTGTGTGAAATCAAAGCCAGCCGCGACGGTCGCGTGGCGGATTATGCCCGGGAGCTTGGCCTGACCTACCTGGAAGGGAAACAGCCGTGGGGCGTGCCGGTGGATATCGCCCTGCCGTGCGCAACGCAGAACGAGCTGGATGCAGACGCCGCGCGTACCCTGATTAGCAACGGCGTAAAAGCGGTGGCCGAAGGGGCGAATATGCCGACCACCATCGACGCGACGGACCTGTTCCTGGAAGCGGGCGTGCTGTTTGCGCCGGGCAAGGCCGCTAACGCGGGCGGCGTGGCGACCTCCGGCCTCGAGATGGCGCAAAACGCCGCGCGTCTCGGCTGGAAGGCGGAGAAAGTGGATGCGCGCCTGCACCACATCATGCTGGATATTCACCATGCCTGCGTGGAGTACGGCGGCGAGGCGTCGCAAACCAACTACGTGCGCGGGGCGAATATCGCCGGGTTCGTGAAGGTGGCGGATGCGATGATTGGGCAGGGTGTGATTTAAGGTTTATCGCGTGCGGCCGGGTGCCCTCACCCCGGCCCTCTCCCGCAGGGAGAGGGAGAAAACCGGGCGTATCAGGCCGCGCTCTTTTTCTTTTTAAACGGTTTCTTCGCGCCGCCACCGGGCGCAACCATCCCTCTGAACATTTTCACCGGCGTGCTGCGCGCCTGATCGATCAGCTGATAAAGCGTCCCGACCAGCGGCTGCATAAAGTCCTGATAGCGGCACTGCTTCTCGCTGATCTGCGTCAGCACCGATTCCCAGTGCGCGGTCATGTCCGGCCTCGCGGCCAGCTCCGGCAGAGAATGAATCAGCGCCCGGCCCGGTTCCGTTGAGTGGATGTAGCGTCCCTTTTTCTCCAGGAAGCCGCGCTTAAAGAGCAGCTCGATGATCCCCGATCGCGTCGCTTCCGTCCCCAGACCGTCGGTGGCGCGCAGGATCTTCTTCAGATCTTTATCCTGCACAAACCGGGCGATCCCGGTCATCGCCGACAGCAGCGTCGCATCGGTGAAATGGCGCGGGGGCTGGGTCTGACGTTCAACCACTTCGCCCTTCTCGCACAGCAGTTCGTCATCTTTGGCGACCACCGGCAGCGGCGTGCCGTCGTTTTCTTCGTCGCGCTCTTTATTCCCCAGCAGCGTGCGCCAGCCTGCTTCCGCGAGGAAACGCGCTTTGGCGATAAACTTGCCTTTGGCAATCTCAAGCTCAATCACGCACTTACGGAATACCGCGTCCGGGCAGAACTGCATCAGGTACTGACGGGCGATCAGGTTATAGACCTTCGCTTCGTTCTCGGTCAGGTTGACGTTGCTGGCGCGCGCCGTCGGGATAATCGCGTGGTGGGCATCGACTTTTTTGTCGTCCCAGCAGCGGTTATGGGTGTCCGGGTTTACCGCCGGCTGCGGGAGCAGATCCGGCGCGTGGACGCTGATGGCGTTCATCACCGAATGTCGTCCGGCAAAGTGCTCTTCCGGCAGATAGCGACTGTCCGAACGCGGATAGGTGATGAGCTTATGGGTTTCGTAGAGCTTCTGGCAGATGTCCAGCACGTTCTGCGCGCTCAAGCCAAACTTTTTGGCCGCCTCAATCTGAAGTGCAGAAAGCGAGAACGGCAGCGGCGCGGGTTCTGATTCCCGTTTATCGTTATAGCTGGTGACGATAGCCGGCTGCCCGGTAATGCGGTTAACCACGTGATCCGCCAGAGGACGATGGAGCAGACGCCCCTCTTCATCCTGATACGATTCACAGGCATCGCTCGGCTGCCAGACGGCGGTAAAGCGTTCGTCCTTAGGCGTGACGATATGCGCTTTCACCTCAAAGAAATCTTTGGCGACGAAGTTCTCAATCTCTTCGTCACGACGCACGACCAGCCCCAGCACCGGCGTCTGCACGCGCCCCACGGAAAGCACGCCCTGATAGCCCGCGTTGCGCCCAAGAATGGTGTAGGCGCGGGTCATGTTGATGCCGTACAGCCAGTCGGCACGCGCACGCGCCAGCGCGGAAACGCACAGCGGAATAAACTCGCTGTTGGCGCGCAGGCGCGAAATCGCCCGCTCGACGGCCTGCGGGTTGAGGTCGTTAATCAGGCAGCGCTGCACCTGCTGGCGCTTTTCCGGCGCCAGCTCAAGATAGTCCAGCACCTCATCCACCAGCAGCTGTCCTTCCCTGTCCGGGTCACCCGCGTGCACAATTTCAGCGGCGTCATGCAGGAAGCGCTTAATCACGTTGAGCTGTTTGGTGACGGAGGGACGGGGCTGCAGGCGCCATTTTTCCGGCACGATGGGCAGATCGTTCAGGTTCCAGCGGGCGTAGCGGCTGTCGTAAACGTCCGGCTGCGCCTGCTCAAGCAGGTGACCAATACACCAGGTGACCACCTGCCCGTTACCGCATTCGATAAAGCCGTCGCCCTTGCGATGCGGCTTAGGCAGCACGTCGGCGATGGCACGGGCCAGGCTCGGCTTTTCGGCAATAAACAACCGCATCGAATTAACGGATCTCAATCATCGGACGACCGCCGCGCGCGGTCACCAGCTCGCCGATCGCCGTCAGGGTGATGCCGAACTCGGCGGCAGTGGCCTGAACCTCGGCTTCGGATTCCGGTGTGACCGCCAGCAGCAGGCCGCCGGAGGTTTGCGGATCGCACAGCAGGTTGCGCCACTCCTCAGGCATTTCGCCCATCAGGTGACCGTAGCTGGCGAAGTTGCGCTGGGTACCGCCCGGGACCGCGCCCTGAGCAATATACTCCTCCACGCCCGGCAGCTTCGGCACGTCCTGATACCAGACCTGCGCCTGCACGCCCGCGCCCTGACACACTTCAGAGAGATGTCCCAGCAGACCAAAACCGGTGACGTCGGTCATCGCCTTCACGCCGTCGATATTGGCAAACGCCGCACCGGCGAGGTTCATCTGGCACATGACTTCCGTTGCCAGGCCTTTGTGCTCCGGTTTCAGCAGGGATTTTTTCTCGGCGGTGGTCAGCACGCCAATGCCCAGCGGCTTGGTGAGGAACAGTTTGCAGCCCGCCTGCGCGGTGCTGTTGCGCTTCACGCGTTCGGTCGGCACTACGCCGGTAACGGCCAGGCCAAAGATAGGCTCCGGCGCATCAATAGAGTGACCGCCGGCCAGGGCAATCCCTGCCTGCTGGCAGGCAAAACGTCCGCCATCAATCACCTCACGGGCCACTTCCGGCGGGATGGTGTTGATCGGCCAGCCCAGAATGGCAATCGCCATGATCGGCTTACCGCCCATCGCGAAGATATCGCTGATGGCGTTGGTGGCCGCAATGCGCCCGAAGTCGAACGGGTTATCGACAATCGGCATAAAGAAGTCGGTAGTACTGATAATGCTGGTGCCGTTACCTAAGTCATAAACTGCAGCATCGTCACGCGTTTCATTGCCGACAAGCAGGTTCGGGTCGACAAACTTCGCCTGTTCACTGTGCAGGATGGTCTCCAGCACTTTCGGGGAAATTTTACAACCGCAACCGGCTCCGTGGCTGTACTGCGTTAAACGAATGGTTTGCTCGCTCATGGACGTCTCCTGTCATCTCAATCGCGCTATGGTAGCGCTCATTCCATAAAGAGGTAAGTATGACTGTCTGAATTCTGCGGCAGATGCTCAGAATCCAGACAGTTTAGGTGCGTTATCAGAAATGGCTGACGAAAGGCGTGGTGTCCGGAATGCTGATGGTGCTGGAGGCTTTAAGCTGCGGGGTGCCGAGATAGAGGAAGCCGACAATTTTGTCATGCTCACCGCAGCCAAAACCGTCACGGACCGCCGGGCTTTCGGTCAGCGCACCGGTACGCCAGATACCGTTAAAGCCCTGCGCGACGGCGGCCATTTGCATCGCCATCACCGCACAGCCTGCGGACATTTCCTGCTCCCAGACCGGCACCTTATGGCCGGCCTGGCATTTCGCCACGACGGCGATAATCAACGGGGCCCGGAACGGGGCATTGCGCGCCTTGTCGATCCCTTTCTCATCCTGACCGGCGGCAACCGCGCCCTGCTCCAGCAGCTGACTGAAACGATCGCGGCCTTCGCCTTCAATCACAAAGAAGTGCCACGGCTGCAGCGTGCCGTGATCGGGGGCACGCATGCCGGCACGCAGAATGTTCTCCAGCTGCTCGCCTGCCGGGGCAGGTTCGGCCAGACGGGAAGCGCTACGGCGGTTAACAAGCAGTTCGAGTGCGTCCATTGGTTAACTCCTTTCTTGAAATTTACTCACAAAATTAACACGACGGCAGATTTTGTTACAGCCTGGCAGGCGATTCCTGCTGACAAGTGGCGGTTGGGTCATTACGATAACCCAACATTACCGTCCAGTGGCGACGGAAACAGTCATTTTCTGGTTAGGGAGAATACATGCGAACCCTTTGGCGAATCATTGCCGGTTTCTTTAAATGGACGTGGCGACTGCTCAACTTCGTCCGCAACCTGGTGATGAACATCTTCTTCATCCTGCTGGTTCTGGTTTGCGCGGGCATCTGGATGCATATCAGCAACGCGAATCAGGCGCAGCATTCGACTCGCGGGGCCCTGTTACTCGATATCACCGGCGTTATCGTTGATAAACCGTCCGCCAGCAACCGTCTGGGGGCAATCAGCCGCCAGCTGTTTGGCGCGACATCAGACCGTCTGCAGGAAAACTCCCTGTTCGATATCGTCGATACCATCCGCCAGGCCAAAGACGACCGGAACATCACCGGGATCGTGCTGGATCTGAAAGATTTTGCCGGAGGCGATCAGCCTTCAATGCAGTACATCGGTAAAGCGCTGCGCGAATTCCGCGACAGCGGCAAGCCGGTGATTGCCGTGGGCGACAGCTACAGCCAGGGGCAATATTATCTGGCGAGCTTCGCCAATAAAATCTGGCTCTCACCGCAGGGGACGGTGGATCTGCACGGTTTTGCCACCAACGGCCTGTACTACAAATCCCTGCTCGACAAGCTGAAGGTCACCACCCACGTCTTCCGCGTCGGCACGTACAAATCCGCCGTCGAGCCGTTTATCCGCGACGATATGTCCCCTGCCGCCCGCGAAGCGGACAGCCGCTGGATTGGCGAGCTGTGGCAGAACTATCTCGGCACCGTTGCCGCTAACCGCCAGATTACGCCTGAGCAGGCGTTCCCCGGCGCGCAGGGCGTGCTGGATGGCCTGCGTAAGGTTGACGGTGATACCGCGAAATATGCGCTGGATAACAAACTGGTTGATGCCCTGGGCACCAGCGCCGAGATTGAAAAATCCCTGAGCAAGCA
Organism: Enterobacter sp. 302C9; assembly: GCF_034106085.1. NCBI lineage: Bacteria > Pseudomonadati > Pseudomonadota > Gammaproteobacteria > Enterobacterales > Enterobacteriaceae > Enterobacter > Enterobacter sp. 302C9. The sequence continues at coordinate 924,654 of NZ_JAWNBW010000001.1, read as the reverse complement.
GTTTGGCTGGAGCAAAGAGGACAAAAATTACAGCGCCATCAGCATGTATGATTACTCGGCAAAAAAGCCGGATGACAGCGGTGACAGCGTCGCGGTGGTGTTTGCCAACGGCGCCATCATGGACGGCCAGGAGACGCCGGGGAACGTGGGCGGCGATACTACCGCGTCACAAATCCGCGATGCTCGTCTGGATCCGAAAGTTAAAGCGATTGTCCTGCGGGTGAACAGCCCTGGCGGCAGCGTCAGCGCCTCCGAGGTGATCCGCGCTGAACTTGCCGCGGCGCGTGCCGCCGGCAAGCCGGTGGTTGTATCAATGGGCGGAATGGCCGCCTCCGGGGGTTACTGGATCTCAACGCCAGCCAACTACATCGTGGCCAACCCAAGCACGCTGACCGGTTCGATTGGCATCTTCGGGGTGATCAACACCGTGGAAAACAGCCTGGATTCTCTTGGCGTGCATACCGATGGCGTGGCCACCTCTCCGCTGGCGGATGTGTCGGTGACCAAATCCCTGCCGCCGGAAGTCTCTGAGATGATGCAGCTCAGCATTGAGAACGGCTATAAGCGCTTTATCACCCTGGTGGCGGACTCGCGTAAAAAGACGCCTGAGCAGATCGACCAGATCGCACAGGGACACGTCTGGACCGGCCAGGATGCGAAGAGCAACGGTCTGGTGGACAGCCTGGGCGACTTCGATGACGCGGTGAAAAAAGCCGCCGAGCTGGCGAAGCTCAAGCAGTGGCATATCGAGTATTACCAGGACGAGCCGTCGTTCTTCGATATGGTCATGGACAGCATGTCCGGCTCGGTACGCGCCATGCTGCCGGAGGCGATGCAGGCTTACCTGCCTGCGCCGGTCGCCACGGCAGCGAAAGCGATGAAGGCGGAAAGCGACAAGCTTGCGGCCTTTAACGATCCACAGAGTCGTTACGCGTTTTGCCTGACCTGCGCTAACGTCCGTTAAAAACCGTCCCCTCTTCCCGCGAAGAGGGGATTTTTTTCTTTTGAAGAACAAGAACTCACTACCATGCAGAAGAAATCGATTTATGTAGCCTACACTGGCGGTACCATCGGTATGCAGCGCTCTGAAAACGGCTATATCCCTGTCTCCGGCCACCTTCAGCGTCAGCTTGCGCTGATGCCAGAATTCCACCGTCCGGAGATGCCTGACTTCACCATCCACGAATACGAGCCGCTGATGGACTCCTCCGACATGACGCCGGAAGACTGGCAGCATATCGCGGATGACATTAAAGCCCATTACGACCAGTACGACGGCTTTGTGATCCTGCACGGCACCGACACCATGGCGTTTACCGCCTCGGCGCTCTCCTTCATGCTGGAGAACCTGAGCAAGCCGGTTATCGTCACCGGGTCGCAAATCCCGCTGGCGGAGCTGCGCTCGGACGGGCAGATCAACCTGCTGAACTCCCTGTACGTGGCGGCGAATTACCCGATCAACGAAGTGTCGCTGTTCTTCAATAACCGTCTGTATCGCGGCAACCGTACCACCAAAGCCCATGCTGACGGTTTTGACGCCTTCGCCTCCCCTAACCTGCAGCCGCTGCTGGAGGCCGGGATTCATATCCGTCGTCTGGGCACGCCGCCTGCGCCGAACACCGCCGGCGAGCTGATCGTGCATCCGATCACTCCGCAGCCGATTGGCGTGGTCACTATCTACCCGGGTATCTCTGCCGACGTGGTGCGTAACTTCCTGCGCCAGCCGGTGAAAGCGCTGATTCTGCGCTCCTATGGCGTCGGCAACGCGCCGCAGAACGGCGAATTCCTGAAAGAGCTACAGGAAGCCAGCGAGCGCGGAATTGTGGTCGTGAACCTGACCCAGTGTATGTCCGGAAAGGTCAACATGGGCGGCTATGCCACCGGCAACGCGCTGGCGCATGCGGGAGTTATCAGCGGCTTCGATATGACCGTTGAGGCAACGCTGACTAAACTTCACTATTTACTGAGTCAGGATCTGGACATTCAGTCCATTCGCAGCGCGATGATGCAAAACCTGCGCGGCGAGCTGACCCCGGACGAATAAGGAGTGCTCATGAAGCAACGCGCCCTGCTACTGGTCGATTTGCAAAATGATTTCTGCGCGGGCGGTGCGCTGGCCGTCGCCGAAGGTGACAGTACCGTTGACGTGGCAAACACGCTGATTGACTGGTGCAAAGCCCGCGGCGAAGCGGTTGTCGCAAGCCAGGACTGGCACCCGGCGAACCACGGCAGCTTTGCCAGCCAGCACGACGTCGAGCCTTTCACTCAGGGAGAACTCGACGGGCTGGCGCAAACCTTCTGGCCGGATCACTGCGTGCAGCAGACGGAAGGCGCGGAGCTGCATCCGCTCCTGAACCAGAAAGCCATCGACGCGGTGTTCCATAAAGGTGAAAACCCGGCTATCGACAGCTATAGCGCGTTTTTTGATAACGGGCATCGCCAGAAAACGGCGCTGGACGCGTGGTTACGCCACCATGAAATCACGGAGCTGATCGTGCTGGGCCTGGCGACGGATTACTGCGTGAAGTTTACCGTGCTGGACGCGCTCCAGTTGGGGTATACCGTCAGCGTCATCACCGACGGCTGCCGCGGGGTAAACATTAACCCGCAGGACAGCGCTCAGGCGTTTATGGATATGGCTGCGGAAGGCGCAACGCTGTATACGCTCGAAGACTGGCTGGAAACGCAGGCGTAGTCTCTTACGCCCTCTCCCTGTGGGAGAGGGTATCAACCTGCACCGTTATTGCATTTTCATCGTCGCAATCGGCTTCGGCGTGATGCCAAAGTCTTCTTTCAGCTCGCGCTTGCTCTTCATGACCATCTGGCCTTTGGTGTCGATCGTCATGTGCTGCGCGTCGGTGTTATTGCGCGCCTGCCACAGCATCACCAGCTGAAGACTGTTCTCTTTTTGCTCCGGCGTCAGCGCAACGCCGTCGGGCCATTTTCCCAGTTCTACGGCGGTCACCAGACGCTGATAAATCTCTGGCGTCATGCCGCTAATCATGTCATCAATATTCACTCTCGCGCCCTTTCAAAGGAATAATTTGCTGAATCGTTTTTTCAACCCTTAATCTGGTCACCGTTTTCATCATCGGTGAAGCTCATTGAGGCTGAATTTACGCAGAAACGCTCGCCCGTAGGCTGGGGGCCATCCGGGAAGACGTGCCCAAGGTGCGCATCGCAGTTGCCGCAGCGAATTTCCGTACGCACCATGCCGTGCGACGAGTCGGTCAGGTAGCGGATGGCCTCATCGCTCACCGGCTCGTAGAAACTCGGCCAGCCGCAGCCAGAATCAAATTTCGTTTGTGAATTGAACAGAGGCGCATCGCAGACCAGGCAGTGGTAGACGCCGTCTCGCTTGTTGTGCAGTAAACGCCCGGTGAACGGCGGTTCCGTTCCGTGATTCTGCGTCACGTAAAACTGCATTTCTGTGAGGTTTTTTTTCAAATCGTCAGGGTTACGTTGGTTCGACATATGCTTACATCTCGCTGTAGAAACAGACATCTTTCAACCCGGATTCTAACAAAACATTAACACCCTTGCGTGCACTTTTGATCTAAACTTATGTGTCGCGAATAAGCGGTCAGGCAATTGTGATCACGTTCACATTTTTATCCTGCGAGGACTTTAAAATCCCGGCTCAGCCCCCATATGGGTGCAAGCTCAAAGGGAAAGTGAGGCGAGTCAGTCGCACAAACGTTAGTCACAGGATTGATTTGTCGCAATGATTGACACGATTCCGCTTGACGCTGCGTAAGGTTTTTGTAATTTTACAGGCAACCTTTTATTCACTAACAAATAGCTGGTGGAATATATGACTATCAAAGTAGGTATCAACGGTTTTGGCCGTATCGGCCGTATTGTTTTCCGTGCTGCTCAGAAACGTTCTGACATCGAAATCGTTGGTATCAACGATCTCCTGGACGCTGAATACATGGCGTACATGCTGAAGTACGACTCAACTCACGGTCGTTTCGACGGCACCGTTGAAGTGAAAGACGGCCACCTGGTTGTTAATGGCAAAACCATCCGCGTTACTGCTGAAAAAGACCCAGCTAACCTGAAATGGAACGAAATCGGTGTTGACGTTGTTGCTGAAGCAACCGGTATCTTCCTGACCGACGAAACTGCGCGTAAACACATCACCGCGGGTGCGAAGAAAGTTGTTCTGACTGGTCCTTCCAAAGACAACACCCCAATGTTCGTTCGTGGTGCAAACTTCGAAACTTACGCTGGCCAGGATATCGTGTCTAACGCATCCTGCACCACCAACTGCCTGGCACCGCTGGCTAAAGTTATCAACGACAACTTCGGCATCATCGAAGGTCTGATGACTACCGTTCACGCGACTACCGCTACTCAGAAAACCGTTGATGGCCCGTCTCACAAAGACTGGCGCGGCGGCCGTGGCGCGGCTCAGAACATCATCCCATCCTCTACCGGTGCTGCTAAAGCTGTAGGTAAAGTACTGCCAGAACTGAATGGCAAACTGACTGGTATGGCGTTCCGCGTTCCAACTCCTAACGTATCCGTTGTTGACCTGACCGTTCGTCTGGAAAAAGCTGCTTCTTATGAAGAAATTAAGAAAGCGATCAAAGCTGCTTCCGAAGGCGCAATGAAAGGCGTTCTGGGCTACACCGAAGACGACGTTGTATCTACCGATTTCAACGGCGAAATCTGCACTTCAGTATTCGATGCTAAAGCAGGTATCGCACTGAACGACAACTTCGTGAAACTGGTTTCCTGGTACGACAACGAAACTGGCTACTCTAACAAAGTACTGGACCTGATCGCTCACATCTCCAAATAAGTTGAGATGAGTGTTTGATCCAAAAAGGCGACTTCGGTCGCCTTTTTTATTTACACAACTAACTGTATAGAATGAATTTATTATTTTCATGGCCCACATAGTGTCCACGTATATTAATTTTACAACCGCCCTCCTCCTTTCTTACCACTCATAACCCATAATTTGACAGCACAACCTATACAGACCTTTTTTCTGAGTTAAGCAAATTTTTGCAAAGTCCAGTGATACTTTAGCAAACTGCCAGCCCCCGCCGTGTATGGCTTTGCCTCGTTACCGATTAAAAACACCCAGCAACCGCCGCTCACATTTGATCGTGACGGAAAGTAAAACGATCCTTTTAAAAACATCATGTTAACCAATCGGTTAGGTGCTGACTGGTCGGCAAATTTTGCAAAACTCTGCAAATCCTTGCGCGGTGTGCAAGCGCCAGCAGACCGCAGAAGCCCAGCGGCGGCGCGGGCTGGCGAGATGCTTTGCGCAAAAATTTTTTTGCAAAATTTTTATGATCCAAATACCGCAGGCGGGTGCGGTGTAGCGCCGTTTCCGTCTCGGATCCGCTTCCGTCTGCGTTCTGTCGCTTTGTCTCCGAGGCGTGGTTAAACGAACGCAAAAAAGGCCGAACGGTGTCGGCCTTATGTTTCTGCGCTTGCTGTGGGGCGTTCTGTGGCGTCTGGTGACGTGATGGTTTTCGCCTGCGTTTTGTCAGGCAATAATGGGGCTGTATTTTTCTTTCAAAGCGGTTGTTTTTTCTGCGGTTCCGGTGAACTGTGATGCCTGCCCGCTGGCTCCCGTGTTGGGGTGCGTATGGGTCGCACATATCTGCGCCAGTTCGCGGACAACGTCCAGAGTGTCGGTCAGCAACGTCAGGACGTTGGTTTCCTCGCTGCCCAGCTTAACGGAAGCCCCGATCAACTCCTGCGCTGCGGCAACGCTTTTTTTAATGCCTGCGATTTTCTCGTTAAGCGCTCCGCCGATAGTGACGTCGGCATTACCCTGGATGTTGTCTTCCAGCTTGCCGCCGATATCGCGTTTTACGTTCTGGCCCACACTGACAGAATTGTCCTTGCTGCAAGTCACCGTCAGGTTGCCAGACGTGCCGACGCTGTAATCTCCCTCGCTTACATGCATAACCGCACCGGCCAGAAGTGTGGCCGTTCCCAGCACGGTTGTTTTATCCGTGGCCTGGACTGTTGTTTCACGGGCAACCAGCTTTCGCTTTTCATCATCTGCGGTCACTTCCCGCGTCATTGATGTTTCGCTTATCGTCTGGTCGGTCTGGCGCACCCAGTCACCGGCAACGGTAACGCGCTGTGATACACCATCGCGCTGTTGCTGTAACTGTTCGCCAGGCTTAACCGCTGGCAGGTTATGCCCCTGAGGCATGGTCTGACGAATAAACGGTTTATCCTGTCGGCCTTCCACGAAACCAATCTCAACCAGCGTGCCAGGCGGCGGAAACTGAAACATGCCCGATTCACTACCTGCCATTGGAACCGGCAGCGGCACGGCGGAATAAACCGGCGTGTTGGCCGCCGCGTTGCCGTCTTCATCCAGCAGTTGCAGATCCACAGCGTAACGGGGGCGGAATGGGTCCGCGATGTTACCCCCGGAAACATCTTCGCTTGGCGCTTCAACCCTGGCGAGTTTTGGCAAATGCAGCCCGGAAGCCAGTTCCGGGTAGGCGCTTTCTATCTGGCGCTGAATCGGTGATTTTTGCAGTGGCTTGCCGGTTGCCTTATTGCGTGGCAACCAGGTGATTGTCATATCGTCGTTGTTAAGCTGAACCTGGCTTAAGCGCTGGCCGTTGACCTCAACTCCGGGGCGCAGGCTTTGGATCATCGGTACAACCATTGAATTACCGGCTGCGGATGCCTGGCTAAATTCGTGTGGGATCTCCACTGGCTTACCGGCAAAAAGGCTATGCTCTGCTGCGCCGGTAAAGACGGCTCCGTCCGGCAACTGATACCAGACATAATCTTTGATTGAGAAAGCCCGCCCCAGGCTGGCTAATAGCTGATAGCCGGTTCCGCTGTGGGTAAAGTGCGGGATAGGTTTATCCGCATAAGCCGCACCGGCAGGCGGTGCGACGGTTGGCCCGCTTTGCTCCGTTAACCAGTCAGTGATCTGGCGTAACGTTGGGTGCTGGAACGAACACGGCCACAGCTTATCGAACACTCCGACAAGCTCACGCACGAACAACCGGCAGGCGCCATTATCAGCAGGCTGCGACCGCTCAACATAGCCGGTGAACCAGCGCAGGACCAGCCCGTCATAACCCACATCGACCCGAACCAATTTGCCGGTGTAATCCATTTCAGTGCTGGCCGTGATGAATCCACGCCCGCAGGCGTTTTGCTCAAGCACGATATTACAGTCCACCATGTGGACCGGGTCACTGGACAGGAAAAGGCGTTTAATTGGTTTCATGTTTTACCCCAGCGCATCATTAACGGGTTTCAGGACTTTTTCTTCAAACCAGCTCATTTTGTCGGCTGGTTCGTCTGCCGCTGCGCCACCTTTACCCCCTGCGCCGGTTTGCTTCGTGCTGGCGGTTGCGTTGCCTTTTCGTGCCTGGCGTTTTTCCGGCACGCTGTTTTTTTCCCGAAGCGTGAAACTGACCTGCCAGGCGAGGCGGTCTTCCTGGGGAACGGCATCAATCTGACCGGTAAAGGTGGCTTCGCGGAAGTTGATTGCGGTTGCCGTGGCATTGGCGACGCGATAAGTTTTTAAGGCTCCGCTGGACTCTGTAGCGGATGCCAACTGGAAAAGGCGCTGTAAAACAGCCTCGTCGTCAAATGTTACCAGGCCCGACACACGCAATTCTTTGGCCTTGATGCCCTGTTCTGAATTTGTCGTGCTCGATGTCTGGCCTGACTGGTCCTTTTCCTGAAACTGCATGGAAGGGGAAACCAGCATGTTTTGCATCGCGATCCCTTCACCATTAAGCGCGAGTAGTGCGGTCTGGCTCATTTATCATCTTCCCCAAATCTGCAAGCGAATCACCGATAAACATCATTGCCGCTGTATGCACGGCGGTTGCCTGCGGTATGTCTTTTAGTAATTCAATAGCCGCCATTCTGTGATTGCCGGTGTAACTGAATGACCAGGCTTTCGCGCTGGCCCCTTTCAGGTCTTCAAGAGACTGACTAACTGAAGAAAGCAGGCCAGCACGCGCCTGGACGAATTCGGCAATTTGTTTTTTCAGCCCTTCGGTTGTCGTGCTGATAGCGGCAGCTAGCTGCGCGGCGGCAACCCGCTGCGCGTTCACCGCAAGGCGGTTTGTCGCGACGGACAGCGGCGCGGCGACCGGCAGCGAACTGGATTTCGACGGCAGTTGCATTTTAACCGTGCTCAGTTCGGCCGCCGCAGCCGCCATGCGGCGAACCTGGGTAAATGCGGGCGCTGGAAACACCGTTGCAAGCCCGTTCAGGGCTTTCATAAATCCATCATGGGTATTTTCGGCAATCATCATCACGATAATGTCACCGCTCCCGCTGCTGGTTGCCAGCTTCCCCGCCAGATAGCCCAGAGCATTAGCCGGACTCAGATACCCCCCTGAATCTGCCGACTGACCCAGACCATAAACCCACGGATGCGCCGGGATGATTGAGCAACTCAAACCCGCCATATCGTCGGCAATTTTGATAACTGAATCACGCCACATCTTCGGGTGGCTCCGGCCATTCGGGCCTGGTGGTATCAACCCGGTTTAATAAAACGCGGTATTTTCTCCACTCCGGCAGGTTTTTTGCCTCTTTATCGGTCGCCATACCCAGATCAACGGCATCCTGAAGCGTGGCAATCACGTTATTCGCCTGGCTTAATAACTCCAGTTTTTTACGTTCTGCCTCTGCCTCATAATCAATAGGTGCGGCAATGATCTCCCCTCCATCAAAAAGAAATGCTCCGCCTAATGCTTTCTCGCCCGCAGCGGTAAATTCATCCGGTACATTCTCCGGCGCGACTTCAACGACAATCTGATTAATCGGGAAAATCGCGCTTGCATCATAAGAGAAATGGATAATTTCTTTTGTGTCAGGGTTAAATGATATTTTTAGCGTTTCCTGCGAAAGCGTCTTAAGCCAAAGATACCAGTCATTGCCGTTATCATCTTTCAGGAAAACAATATTCACCTCTGGTGATTTTGCAACGTAATATAATTCGAGTTCCTCCGGCGATAATTTAGCCACCTTCGCCGGGGTATATTTCCCCCACTTATCTAATGGGTCATATTTTTTAAACACTCCAGATTGCTTCGTCATTAAGCCACCCATGCTGTGTACCAGTTCCCGCCGATGTTATATTGAAGAGAACGATATTGTACCGCCGTGTAATTCGTTCTTTGTTGCACAGCAGTAACTACCGTTCCGTTAGGCGCATACGCAAATTCGTTATCATTATTTCCGTTTGTGGCGACGCCTACTGATGCCAGCCTGAGCCCCCCTTGCAGGAAGTTAGCGATAGTCCATGAAGTTGTTGCATAAGCGCTTAAATTTGGGGGGTTGTTCGAAGAATAAACCCGCACGCCTGGAGTATCGAAAACGCCAGCGCCAGCTACTACTTTGTCACCTGCGGAAATTGCACCGGTAGATATTAAATTACCATCCTTATCTATTCTCAGACGCGTATATCCGTTGTGCTGAAATACTAAACCGTTTGTGCCGGTGCTTCCGTCGCGGGTGATGCCGACTGTAAATTTTTGACCGTACCAGTTAAATTCAACACCTGACACAACCCCGCCATCACCAGCCCGCACATTATAAAGAGCAGACATATTTGATTCTGTGGGCAAGGTTTCAACTCTTCCCAGCTTGAATGTGGCGTTGTAATTACCTCCATTCGCAGACACCGCACCGATATCCGATGGTACTGGCTTATTGGCTGAGTCATACTGTTTTGCCCATGGCGTCCATGTGCCATTATAAAAAATACGGATGTATGAGCGTGAATCAGCATATATCCGGTATACCTGTGTAACACCCGCATGTTTGTAAACTTCAAGCGACCCGGCCACCGTTTCGGGATAATTAGTTCCAGCTTGCGCCTGCGTATTGGATGACTGGTAATAAAGCCCCGGTGTGGTAAAGCTATTCAGATCGGCAGCATCCCCAATCAGCACGGCCTGACCGTTAAAAATGTCCTGCGAAGTGATATTGATATCTTCTGCCAGCGCTCGCCCGTTAACCTTCCGCCCTGACGGCACGCGGCCATTTGCGTTGTCATTAGCAGCTTTTACCGCTTTTGGTGTTGCGGCTTCCGTTTCTGATTCGCTATCGACTGCGCTACTTAGCTTTGTAAATCCCTTTTCGGTAGTGGTCGCGTCAGGGTGATTTCGTGATTTTTCATGCTCTTTGATTGACTGGTCGTTAAGGGAGCCTTTCGGGCGCAGATCGGTAATATTGCCGCTTGCGTCGATGCTAGCCACGGCAAACACATAATGTTGGCTACCGTTTTCCACATAATCGGCAAGACTCGCAGCCACAGTAATTTTGCTCTTTACAGCCCATTCGCTTGTCAGCGTTCCCGACCAGGACACATCCAGCCAGACCTTTACCGGCCTGGTTGAAACCGTGATGTTCTGATTCGCGGCCAGTTCTGCGCGTAGCCCGGCAACGTAGCCCGCGCCTTTTGTTACGTAATATTGTGCGCCACTTTTGGCGACCAGATAACCGCTGTCAAAAAATGCCGCCATACCATAAAGATCGATATTCTCCCTGCGCTGGCGTTCGTCAATTGCCGCCAGGCGGGCGGTAAAGTCAATCTGCCAGGTTTCTGCTGGCGTGGTGATATTGGTTGCCGACTCAGCCCCGCTATACTCCATAAGCATGGAACGAACCAGGACGTTACCTTGTTGCCCGCTGGCGTTCTTAATTTTGCTCTGGGTAGGGGCGTGAATAATCATCGCCAGCGTACCGGTTGCTTTGTTCGCCAGACCGATCCAGTTGAAATTAAAGTCGCCGACGTCCGCACCCAGAGTGACGGAATACACAACGGAATCCGCGTTAACAACACCTGATTTGCTCACCGCCTGGCGATGGACGATTTTATCGGCAGGTGGCAAACCCTCTGTATTCTCAACCGGCTTTGTCACATCCAGATCGGGGATATAGGCAAAAATAAATTCATCCAGATTAACCGGCTGATTATCAATTGCCTGCTGGGCTTTCCATTCGGTAAACGCTTTTGTAATGACTGTCTGAGCCATAATTCCTTTACTCCAACCTTGCGCTATATGTCGCGCTTAACTCGTTTTGCACATCGCCCAGGGTCGCAGGCCAGCAAACATAATCACCCTGATACCATCCAATATTGATATGCAGCGGCAGGGCGGTGATCACTTCAAACTGATAACGGCGGCAGGTTCGACCATACTTGCGGATAATCTCCAGCAGGAGATCGCTGTTATCCGCTATCTGACTGTCAGTGACGCGGACGGTAATCACGTCCCAGTCCACCCCCTCCTGGCGTTCCAGTAGTTCGACATACCCGATCCCGAGCCGCTCAAAAATGGCGATAAACCCCGCCACCTCGCCCGCCTGCTGCGCATTGATAAAGGCGTAGCTGACTCGCTTACGAAACAGGCTTAACGGCTCACCTTTAAAGCGGGTGATATCACGTTCCCATGCGATCAGGTTCAACACTGGCTCGACGCAGGTCAGCGGGTCGAACTGCCTCAACGGCCAGGTGATCCACTCGTAAACCTGCAACCAGAATTTCACGCAGGCACGCAGCAGCCGCGCGGGGTCGCCACGGTCCATCCATGACGGCAGCTTTAAACCGGCCAGCAGTCTGGCAAACTCAGTCATTGAGGATCTCCACTGTTAAGGAGGCCAGACGCGGGACCGATAATTCGCTGACAATATCTGTCAGTGAGAAACTCAGCGAATCTATGACCGGGAATGCTTTGTGAATCTCCCGGCCCAGATTCGAAAAGGAATAACGCGAATACGGCCACGTCTTTTTAACGTCGTAATTGGCGTTTTCCCTGAATGCGCACCGGATCAAATCTGAAACCCCGCTTTCTAGCTGGCTCAGTTCTTCCGGCTCCATATTTTCTTTGCTTTCCACATAGACCTTTACCGCGAGCGCGTGGGTCGTTTCCGGCATCGCGAAGCACTGCAAATCATCGCCGTGGCCGTGGTGGCCCTGGGAGTTAACGTAATCATTAACCGCATCAATAAATGGCTGCGACGTTTCCCCGCTATCCAGTAGCAGGTAGGCATTTGCGGTTCCCGGCCCGCGCGGGGCGTCATGCAAAAAGAAGATGCGATCAATGCTCAACCCCACAACGCCCGCAATCATGCTGCGGTATATGGCATCGGTGTGGTAATTGCCCACCAGGTTGAACTGGTTTCGCGTTCTGTCGCGCAATTCGTCGTCGCTTTCCTCGTCTGCGCCTGGTGTGATCAACCAGTCTTCCTCATTCACTGCGCTGGCAATACCTGCAACGGCCACGGGCAAAATACGAAAATATCCCGGCGCAAGGTTGTAACCGCTGCCGGTGCCGGTTGCCGTAACGGGAACCAGCCCGCTTTCAAGACCCGCCGCCAGTGTCGTGTCTTCGTTCACGGCCAGCACGTAAACCACGCCGTTAATTCGCTCTGTCTGAATCAACGTACCGGCAGGCACGATCACAACATCCGAAGGATTTGTTTTGTAAAAGCGCATTACTCCTGCGGCAGCGCTTGCCGGTTTCGGGGTGATGTTCACCGCCCAGGCGAGCAAGCGCAGCATTGCACCCGTGGCGGTTGCCACAAACATGTTTCGCAGGACGACATTGACCAGCGCAGCCTGCAACCACAGCACGGGTGTGGTGACTATTTTCGAAATCAGACGCCAGAACGGTGACATGCGGGAAGTATTGGTAATAAATCCCTCAGCCTTAACCGTGTCTTTAAACACGGCGGTGATTTCCGCTTCCGTCGTTGGCATCCCGCTGTCACTCAGGACTTTTTCGAAATCAACTTCCGGTTTCTCAGTCATAATTCACCTCCGTGCCAACGCTGCCGAAATCGTAGGTTTCGGCGGTGACATACAGCCGCGTGATGCTTTCCTCTGTGATCACAATCGTGCCGGGGACCAGACGTTCGTCACTTTCAATCAGTAGTGATAACTGGGTCAGCGCGTCGCCGCGCATGGTCGGGCTTCGCTCACCGATCAGCCGCGTGGTGATGCCGCTTTCCAGAATGCTGTGGATGATGTCCTGAGCTATGCTGTCGCGGTTATTGCACCGCTGCGGCTCGTTGCCACTGTCCAGCGTGAAATCGCCGTCTGTGATCAAAAGGTCGATGTATAACGGTTCGGTACTCATCCGGCGTTAAGCTCCTGCCATTCGGCCAACTGGGCCGGGGTGATTCCATTCGGGGCGTTGATATAGGTATCGCCCCACGTCTTACGGCTATCCACAACGGTTTTACTGTCGGTTTTGACCTGCCCCATCAGGCCGCCGCGCGGGATATCCGCATTAACCGTGTTACCCGTCAGCAAGGACGGGCCGTTCAGTTTTGGCGGCGCTCCGGCTCCCGCAGGCGGTGAAACGTTTTTCAGATCGATATTGACGCCGGGGATTTTGTTTAGCTTTTCCGCAATCCAGTTATAGGTGGATGCAAACGTGCTTTTCAGGACGTCAAAAAGCTTGCTGAATACACCGCCGATGGTGTCCGCGAATCCTTCAAACGTGGCGAGGGGGGACAGACCGGCGAAGAACGCAACCACAGAATCCCAGCCGTCAGTGATGGATTGCCAGACGTCGGAAAAGACCTGGCCTACCTGGCCGGCAACATCCATCACCCATGCAAAAGCCTCGGTATTCATTACCGCCGCTTTCAGTTCATCCCAGTGTTTCACGACATACCAGACCCCCAGCGCCAGCAAAGCCAGGGCGGCAATTATCAGGGTGATCGGACTGGTCAGCAGTTGCATGGCCACACCGGCAAACATGGTCGCCACACCATAAACGCGCATGGCAACCGCACCGGTTTTTAACACCACATTCCAGGCGGCCAGCGCGACACGACAAACGCCAGTCCACAGGGCTAACAGCTTTGACTGGATCCACAGCGCGGCCAGCCCGATGCGGGTTGTAAGCAATGACGGGCGCAGCAAGTTAAGGGTCCATAACAGGGCTTTCCATACATTGCCCAGACCTTTTCCGATACTGGTCAGGCCCGTCATGGTGAAACCAAAGATGCCCATCACGATATTGGTTGCCGCACCGGCCAGCCCGAAGGACAGCACGCCCAGGGTGATATAACCCAGCCAGCGGGCGATGTTGGGGAACATCTCCAGCCAGCGGGCAAATTTTGCCCCCACGTCGGCGACACGGTTCATCATCGGCGTAAGAATAGGGATCAGCGTATTACCCAGCGCGACGCGCATCGCGTAGAACGTGGCGACGATGCGTTCCCACGGTTTCGCCATACGTGCGGCCATTTCCTGGGCGCGTTTCATGCCGTCATTGCGCCCCAGTTCGGTGATGCTGCGATTTAAATCATTCTGCTGGCCGTACAGTTTTTTAATGACATCAGCACCGCCACCAAAGGCCGCGTCCAGCGCCTGCTGGGCTTTGACGTTCCCTTCAATGCTGGCCCCGTATTTGTCCTGCAACTTTTGCAGGATGTCGCCCATTGGCAGCATTTTGCCGGTCGCATCTACAAAGCTCATGCCCAGCTTTTCAGCCGCTGCCGGTGCGCTTCGCAAAAACTGCTCGTAAATACCGCTGGACTCCGTGCCCAGGGTGCGCGAAAGCGTACCCAGCACCGCGAACTGTTCATCCATGCTGACGCCGAAGTCAGCACCGGCGTTTTTGGTCCCCTCGATAAGCTCCTGCATGGTCTGCATTTTCACGCCGAAGTTTTGCACCATGTACGCCGTTTTACCGGCCAGTTCTTCGGCAAACTTTACATGGCCCAGGCTGGACAGTTCCGCATTGAAACGGGATGCCATCGCGCCGATATATTCGCCCGCTTCCTCGCCGCTGGCTTTCACGCCTGCGGCCAGAGTGTTGGCCGCCACTGTCACGCGTGGCAGATCCGCATCGCTCAGGCCGGACATTGCGCCTTTCATCGCATAGCTGGAATTCACCACATCAACCGCGCTTTTACCGTAGCGCATGCTGAATTTCAGGGCTTCGCTGGACAGCCTTTTTAGCGTGTCTTCTGCCACGCCCTTTGCGCCAACTTCGGAAAGCGCAGCATTCATTTCATACGCGGGGCCAACCACGCCCGCGATGGACTGGGCAACACCCCAGACCGCCGCCGCGCCGATGCCGATCTTTGCAAAAGACGCCTGCGATTTTTCGGCAAAGCCAGTCAGCGAAGACTGGGCCGTTTTCAGTGGCCGCGTCAGCTTATCAATCAGGCTCAGCGTAAAATCCAGGTGGCTCATATCAGCTTCCGTTTAGTGCAATGGCGATACCTTCCGCCGTTTTATTCGCCCTGGTTTTGGCGAAATACTCGTCCAGCCATAGGGCGCGGGCGATGCTTTCTTCGTCGTCAGGTTCATGCGGGAGGTAGTAGCGGCGAAGGGCAAGGTATTGCTCCAGCCCGTTCGTGCGAATGGCCGCCACCCGCGCCGCTAGTTTTTTACTTCGATCTCAAGCTTCGGCGAGTAAATCTCGTTGACCTTCTCGACGATCTGCATTTCACAGCCTGGATAATCGTCCAGCAGCTTGTTTAATGCCTCTTTGCATTCGGCATCAACAATGCGGCCCAGATAGGTGACCATCGGCGCAACCTTGTTGGTCATGGTCATTTCATTAATCAGGCCGTTGTAAGCGGTTTTGTTCGGTTCAAAGCTCAGGCTGACGCCCGCCACGGTCATGGTGATTTTTTTGGACTTGCTCATTTTGTTAAATCCTTACGTTGTCGAATGATGCCCACCAGGGCGTTATGTCGTGCGGCGCAATCGGTGTACATCTGCCGATAGGCAGTTAACGCCGCGTCAAAGTCGTTACCGGTTGGCCCCGCCAGTCTGGGCAGATTCACCGGGCAAAGCGTTAGCTGGTTTTCCTGATAATGCTCGCTCGGCACGATCTGCACTTTCGTTGAACAACCGGACGTAATCATCAGAAGCGCAAACGTTACTAAATACCGGCTTGATGATTTCGGTGCGTATTTCCCGTTCCGTGTGGATCTCATTACCTTTTAGCTCCGCGATTTTTGCTTCCAGCGCTTCACCAGACTGCCGCGTTACTTCGGCGACAATCTGGCGGGTTTGCTCTGCCGATTCGCTGGCGGCCAGCTTTAGCTTTGCGTCGTGCCAGTCGTGCGCCTGCCACCCTGCTGACATGGCAGCAATCAGGATCAGCAGCAACCCCAGCAAATTACGCATCAGCGCACCCCGTTATGCTCAAGGGAAAAATGATTGCCGTCCGGCTTACTGAAACGGCCACCCCATGAACCGCCGATGGATTCCCAGTATTCGCCCAGCGGACGGTAGGCGGCGCTGTCGGTCTGGTACTCCCCATTGATAAACAGGTTGAAATCCACGGCCAGGCGCTGGGTATGCAGGCTGTTTGCAATGCCGCTGCCTTTTTTGGCATTTAGCGCGGCCTGTTCGGGCGTGCGGTACGCCTCGCCAAACGTCAGGCGGTAGCCTTTTTCCTCCGCGAAGTGGATCAGATTTGCGATCATCACGGTGAAAAGCTGTTGTTTCTCACTCAGTTTCATGGCGTTTGCTTCCCCATCGTTTAATCCAGTATTCCGCGAGGCGTTTTAAACCGGCCTCGATAAAGGCGCTCCCCAGGATGCCCAGGGCGCAGGCAATGCCCACGACAACCAGTTCCGGCATATCGGGAAATTTCAGCAGCGGGATTGCGGCGAGCGGGGCCACCGCAGCCCCCAGAATCATCCGCCCGACCAGCAGGCGGGTTGTGATCTGCTCACTGCTGACCATCAGTTGCCCCAGGCCGATCACGGCCCCGATCAGCAGCAGCTTTGCCAGCAGTGATGTTTCTCCATTTGGCATCTTGTTAACCTTTCAGATCGCGGGTGTCGCGGGCTGACAGGTACGGAACGCCGTCAATCGCCACAAAGTCGGGGCTGGTCACCATGAATTTAATTTTCTTCGTGGTTTTGCTGGCCTCGTTGGGGTTGATGTTGACGATGTCAGACAGCGCGGGAACGCAGCCAAACACCTCGATTTTTTCTTCGTCGTCTCCGGCGTTCGCATAGAACAAAAAGTCCTTTGCGGGGATGCCGCGCCACGAACCGGCAGCGCGGGCCACGGCGGTGAATTTTTTAAAATTCTGGGAATCGACTTCGATTTCCACATCCGCCGACACCGATCCCTTTGTGTGGCCGTTCGGAACGCCACGCGTTTGTGCCACGGCGCTGTTATCCGTAATGGTGACGGTTGCGTTTTCGACGTGAATCATGACGCCGTCATAGTTCACATCGAACGAACCGCCGCTAATGCGTTCTCCGCTCATGCCTGATTCTCCAGTGATGTATCCAGTTCGATGCTGACGCCGATTTCCTTCGCGCTCTCATACGGGCGGACAATCAAATAAATCTGCACCGCAACGCTACTGGTCCAGGTGATAGTGACGTCGCCATCTTTTGGCGGTTTCACTTCACCGGGGAACTCCACGCCGTTGATCTGCGTTGCAATCGACATTTCGCGCAGCGGCTTGCCGAAATAGGTTTCATGCGCCGCAATGCTGCCCGGTGTGCTGTTAAGCGAGCGATCCGCGATTTTTGGAATGGCTCGTAAACGGACGCGGCGGGATGCCTTATCCACGACGCGGACGTTTTCAATGACCTGATAATCGCCGCCCTCAACATCCAGCGTGCGACCGTCTGACCAGTAAATCCCGTCATAGTCGTGATACCACATCGGCACGCTGAAGCGGTTTGCCTGCAATCCCTGCAAGACGGCCAGATCAATTTCTTGCCCGGTTCCGTCTTTCGGCAGGTCGTCACTGCCCAGCGCAGTGACCGCGCCGGTTGCCACACGGGTCGGACTGTCTGCGACGGTCACCGCACGGTTGCACAGGCGACCGGCGAGAACGCCCGGTTCGTTGCCCCACAGTCGCGGCACAAGCTGGACGCCAGGCGATGCGATACCGTTTTCAAGCGCAGCCATGCGCGTCTGGTAATCCGCCCAGGATTCGTCTTCCTCCGGGCCACCCACAGACAGCACAAACCAGACAAAGCGCCCGAATTTAGCCTGTAAGGTCGTTCGCATTTCTGTGGCGCGGTTGATGGTCGCTTTTTCAGTCACATCAACCGCCAGGACAACCCCTTCAACGGATGCGACGGACTGGGCAGCCGTGACGGCTTTCATCCACGCATCATCGAATTTGTAATCCGCATTGTCTGGATCTGGCTCAGGCATGACATGCACATAAGCAAACCAGTTTTGACCGGCGTTATTGGCGGCAGCGGCCACAATCCGTTTTAACAGGCTGTCGGTGTTGCCCAGCGCCTTATCCAGATCTGTGCCGGTGTTGACCGCCTGGGTTTTGTCGGTGTTGGTGTCACCGTAACCGACATACAGGACAACGCGTTCGATATCGTTCGTCGTGCCGTTGTAGCGGTTTTTCTGACTAACTGTGACATTCGGCCACGTCATTTTTACCCCCTGATATCCTGCGCGTTGACGTCCCAGCCGAAGCCGATTGCCTGCATTTGCCGCGCTATGATTTGGTTAAATTCGTCGTTACTGACACCCAGAAAAACGCGGCCCGGTATGTCTATGGTCCATGTGCGTTTGGCCGGTGTGCCTTTCAGCTTGCGGATAACCAGCCCGGCCTGTGCCATGCTCATGGTTTCCATGATTTGTTTGCTGGACGGCTTCAGCCAGCGCTTGCCCTTGCGGACCTTGTACCCCAGCGCCCGCAGTCGCTTTGCCTGGCGCGGCAGCGCTGGCTGATTCGCCTGCGGTTTACGCGGGGCATTGCTGGCTTTCATCTGGATCCGCGCACCGTCCTGCTGGACCGCACCGACCAGACCCGCCGCGACGGGCTTATTTCCGTTGCGATAATTGCCGCCTTTGAGATAAACCCGGACGCCCTGAATTTCCGGCATTTCCCGGACGGCCAGCAGCTTGGGCAATCCCTTTAGCATCTTCCCTTTGCCGCGCTTACGCGGTTCCCACGGCGTGCCGTCCGGGGCCGCCTGCTGGCGCTGGTGACGTTTAGCAGCCGCAATAATTCCCAGTTTTGCGATACGCCATAAAAGGCGCTGGCGCTTCTGTGGTGGCAGGTCAGCTTTTGCCAGCACTTCGCGCATCTGCTTAAGCTGTTGCTGGTTTAACTCCCCTCGGATCACGACGCATCACCACGCTGGACAGTGAATTCCGCTTCCTCCGCGACCCAGATTTCCGGGTTGACGATGTCCCACGCTTTGCCCCTGAACGGGATCGGACCGTCTTCCACTTCGCGGATAATCACCGGATCAGCCAACCCGACCACCACATCAAGAATGCAGCTTCCTTCGTCGTCGAACTCCGGGTCCACTGTGGGATCGGGTAATTTCAGCTCGTCGCGCAGCTCGTTTGCATGTTCATCCACCCAGGCCAGCACCAGGGCATAAATCAGCCCCGGCGAATAAATGCGAAACGGGAAGCTATCCCACGACAAGCGGGCGCTATACGTCAGCACGCCGATGCGGCGTTGATTGTTCCCCAGCGCTTTGGCGCTGCGGACCAGTTCGCAATCGTCCATTGAACTGGAAAACATCTGCATGGCATCGGGCGGCAGATTCGCCGTAATAAACGCCGTCAGGCTTTCAAGCTGGCTCATATCAGATGCACCCCCACGCGTGGCTGTTGCAGCATGTTGCGCATCACGTTGGCCGCTTCGGCCAGCAGATTGGCGCGGGTGTCCAGGCTTTCCTGGCCCGGGTGCGACTCACGTCGCCCGATGGTGGCGAACTCGCCCAGCAAATCGGCTTTCGCCCGCGCATAAACTGCTTTTTTGTACTGGGCTGTTAACTGGTTTTCGTCTCCCAGCTTTGCGCCCGGTACATCGGCGGCCCGCTCGCATCCTTTCCCGTTCCAGTAGGCCACCACGTCGGCCAGCGTCGTGTTTACCTCCGCTATGGCGGCCAGCAGGGCAACGCCTGCGGTGTCTGGCGGCAGGTCTGCGGGCAGGGTGCGCGACGTCTGAAATTCAGCCAGATCCAGATCAGGCCAGAACGTCACACCATTGGTGATCACAGTTGGCGTGACCGTTAACGGCTTGCCGCTAATGCTGAAACTTGGACCACTCATGGTTTACACCTTGTTTGCAAAAGAAACGGGCTAACGGGATCCATAGCCAACAACCCAAAAGGGTTGATGCCTCCCCCGCGCCCGTCCCGGCTTGCGGGAGTCGTTATTGCTTTGTCAGGCTGTTAATCCGGGCGCGAATCTTGTCGCGTGCGGTCCTGACGCCAGAGTTATTGTTAAAGGCGTGCGCCTGGGCCAGCAGGGCATCGGCCTGTTCAAGCGTTTCCACATCATCCACGGCAGTGGCACGCGGGCGGCCCCGTTCGTCGCGCAGCAGGTAAAGCCCCGCGAACTTGAACCATTTCGCGTTAATGTCTTCGTGCAAACGCCACTTTTCGCGGATGTTTTCAAACGTGCGGCTGAAATACGGCTCGATGCTGTGACCGGCTTCCGCCTGGCTCGTTGCCCACTCCAGCACCGTATCGGCCACAAAGGCGGGCATGGTACTTTTGAAGTTTTCCGGCATCGCCTGATTTTCAGTGATAGCCACGTCGGCCCAGTCAAGCGCCTGGCTCATTTCCCCCGTGTCGAACAACCAGATCACGCAGTAGACCAGGGCCGGATTTGCGAAGCGGGCATCACCGGCAAGATAGGACTCAACGGTCGGCATCCAGCGTGGCAACAACACATCGCGTTTAAATTCGATGCGGTCTTCGGTGCGCGGCAGGCTGCGGAGTTGCTCAACATCTTTTGCCAGTTCCAGCATTTGCAGGTGGAAGCTGACCGGTGATGACGCCAGGGCTTCGCGTTTATCCAGCGTCTTTGCGGTCTTAATGCGTGCGCGGTGTCGCTGACACAGGGAAAGAGCCATGATTATTCGCCCCCGCCTGAAGCTGGCGCGTCGGTTGCCAGGGTAATTTTGTCGTATGCGGCGTAAAGCTCGTCATGCTCGACGGCGTACCCTTCCATACGCAGGTAGTTATTTTCAAAGCGCTTGCGGTCGTCGTTCCATTCGGCCTTGCGCTTGCGGGTTCCCTGCTGGGTGTAGATATGCAGGTTGTCCAGCGTGGTGACGATCAGGCGACCTTCCGGCATGAATGGCGGGGTGTACACTGTGCGGCCCGCGATCTGGCGACCAATCAACTGCGCCGCAACTTTTTCAGTAGGGCGATCAATCTTATTCATCAGCGTGGTGACGTCTGCGCCGATAAGGTCAGCGGATGCCAGCACAACCAGGCGCGGGTCATTGCGATAAGGCTCATAAATGCAGCTATGCACCAGATCGGTGACCGCCGCGTCCAGCCCCATGAAATCAGCATTCGCACCGCCGATAGTGACGTCGCCGGTGATGATTTGCTCGGCTGAACGGTCCTTAACAATTTTGTGCCAGCCGATGTTTACGTCTTCGCCGTTCGGGTTGGCTTCCGGATCGGTATCTTCGGCAACGCTTGTACCGTTAAACGCCACGCGCAGCATATCCAGTGCGAATGATTCATTGCTGAAAGCCTGGATGCGCTGGAAGAATTCTTCCTCACTGCCCGCATTAGCCCAGACAACCAGCAGGGAGTAAGGCAGATACGAACCGGAATCTGTTTCTACCAGTTTGTACTCGTTACCCTCCACACCCAGTACGCGCGAGAAACGCCCGTCTTTTTTACGGCCTGTATAAATACCTTTCTGGCCGGTAGTTACCACCTGTCCGGTGATCTGGTTCACATCCAGCACGTTAGGCAGCAGGCGCAGGAATTCAGAGCTTTCCAGCAGCGCATTGCGCAACTGAGTTTCTTTCGGGTTGGTCAGCGAGAAGTATCGCGAGGTGTCCACCTGGCCGTTGGCTTTCGCCAGGCCTGCGGCGTACTTACGCAACATCTGCTCTGCTTTTGGGGTTAATTGCATTTCGTTTTATCCCTGGAAAGAAAATTGATTAACAGAAGTCAAACGGCTTGTTGCTGCCGCCTGGCGCATTATTCGGGCGCTGCGTGCCGCCGCTTTCCATCGCTGACAACTTCGTCAGTACGGTGGTCAGTTGTGTGGTCAGCGTGTCCATCTGGTTACCACCAGACTGGCGACGCGCTGAAAACTCACGGCGACGGCTGCGGCGCGGGCGTTTGGACGGGGTCACGTTGAACGCTTTCATTGCTTTAGCCAGGTTTGCTTTTGCAACGCTGAATTCCTCCGCCTTGACTTCGTCTTCCGGGTTCTCTGCCACTTCCTCGGCAAGATCGGCAACTTCTGCCGCAGCTTCGGCGATATCAGCGGCGATATCTGCCACTTCCTCGGCCGCCTGCTCCGGCGTGTCGACGTTGTCAGCGTCGCCAGTGGCAGCGTCTTTGCCGCTTTTGACTAAATCCAGCAGTTGCTGGATGAGGGCTTTTAACTCTTCCATTTTCTGTTCCTCGCCCTCGTTGGGCTTGTCGGTGTTAGGTTCTGGTGTTGGCGTAAAATCTTTGCTGGCCGAAAACAGTCGCGACCAGAAAGAATCTTTTTTACTTTTCTGCAAATTTCCCAGGCTGAATGTTTCAAGGCTTCCGCGTTCCGCGTCCTTTTCTTCTCCAGCCAGAATAAATTTAAGTTTTTCAGTCCCCAGACTTGCCGGAATATCCGTAACGGCCAGCCCGAAAAGATATTCCCGTCCGCTGCCTGCAAAATCAGTGACAAATTCGGCAGACGTAAATAACTTTTGCCCCATGCGATTGGCATCAATTAAGAACTGGTTAGGGATTAACTGGGCATATAATTTGGTGACGTCACCTTCCGTCTCAACTTTTAGCGCATCCACTTCGCCCAGGTTGCAGGTAAATTCACGCTCGCCAATATCGTATTGTGGATGATGCGGCCAAATCATTGCCGTGTAGGTTTTGCGGGAATAGGTTTCCGCAGCGTCAATTAACCATTGCGCTTCAATGGTACGACCGTCCACGGCCTGCCCGGATGTGGCGATGCATAGCCAATCAGTTCGATAACTGGGTTGCGTCATAACTGACCTTTAATAATGAAATGAATAATACAATTCGTTTGTGATGGTCAGTATTGCCAATTAAAAAGAATGTCGCGACCGCTTTATTTCTTATGCATTCGGTTATAAATGGATAACCACTTTTTGCCGATATTTAGTTATCAGGCTGGTCAAATAATCCCGTCATAATAGCCTCATGGCTAAATATTCCGATGAATTAAAAGAAGCGGCCCGCACGCTTTACATTAAAAGCTGGGCGCCGAAAGATATTGCGCAGGAATTGAATATTCCACCGCGCACCATATACCACTGGGCTGACGTCGGGGAGTGGGCATCACTGCTGCCCGTCGAATCAGTGGAAAACGTCATCGCCCGCCGCATTGACCAGCTTTCCCGCCGCGAGAAAAAAACGGCGCTGGAACTGGAAGAACTCCGCGATCTGATTGCCCATCACGTCAAGCTTATGGCGCAGCGCAATAAGCACGCCGAAAAACTGGCCGAAATTCAGGCCAAAAAAGCATCCTATGACGGTGAAGGTTACTGCCTCAGTAGCGCAGGCGGGGAACCTGGGGAAAGAGAAGGAAAGCGCCGGTATAAGAAAAACGACGTTTCCGGGCTGACGCCTGAAATGCTCGATACCTGGGCGCGGGAACATCTTTTCGAATATCAGCTACATTGCCGCGAGCACAAAGGCGAAGACTGGCGCTTCATCCTGAAAAGCCGCCAGGTTGGCATGACCTACTACTTTGCATGGGAAGCCTTTGAAGACGCTGTAATCAGCGGTGATAACCAGGTCTTTTTCTCCGCATCCCGCGCACAGTCTGAAATCTTCCGCGAATACATTGTCCAGATTGCCCAGAACCATTTCGGCATCACACTGACCGGCAAAAATATCCGCCTCAGCAACGGCGCAATCCTGCGCTTTCTGTCCACGAACGCCAGCACAGCCCAGGGCTTTAACGGCCACCTGTATGGTGATGAAGTCTTCTGGATCCCGAAATTCACGCGCCTGCACGAAGTTGCCAGCGCAATGGCGACGCACAACAAATACAGAACGACCTACTTTTCAACGCCCAGCGCGAAGACGCACCAGGCCTACCCGGTATGGACTGGCGAAGAATGGCGCGGCGACGATCCGAAGCGCAAAGGGATTGAGTTTCCGAAAGAAAACGCCATGCGCCAGGGCATCATCTGCCCGGACGGGATCTGGCGCTACATCATCACGATGGAAGACGCTATCAAAGGCGGGCTGGGTGCGCTCGTCGATATTGAGCGGCTCCGCAACAAGTACAACCCGACCGCGTTCGCCATGCTCTACATGTGCCAGTTCGTTGACAGCAAAGACGCGGTCTTCAAATTCTCGACGCTGGTCGGCTGCGAAGTGGACCGGGCAACCTGGGGCGATTATGACCCGACCGCCGCGCGGCCATTCGGTAACCGCGAAGTGTGGGCGGGCTTCGACCCGTCTCGCTCCGGCGACAACTCCACTTTTGTGATAATCGCGCCACCCATTCACGACGGTGAACGCTTCCGCGTGCTGGCCTGCTGGCAATGGCAGGGCTTTAACTTTAGCTGGCAGGCTGACCAGATCCGCCAGCTTATGCGCCGCTTTAATATTACCTACATCGGGATCGACACAACCGGCATCGGGAAAGGGGTGTATGACCTGGTCAGCAAGTTTGCCCCGCGCGAAGCGAACGCCATTCTTTACAGCGTCGAAAGTAAAAACCGCCTGGTAATGAAGATGATCGACGTCGTGGAACGTAAGCGCATCGAATGGGCGAAAGACGCCATAGACGAAACCAACAAAGAGCGCGTCGAAATTCCCGCGTCGTTTATGGCTATCCGGCGCACCACAACTAACAGCGGCAACGCGTTAACGTTCGTTGCTGAACGTTCCGACGCGACCGGCCACGCGGATGTTTTCTTTGCTATCTCGCACGCCGTAATAAACGAACCTATCGATCACGAATTTGACCGCCCATCGACCTGGGCTTTTGGGAATGCAGCATGACGACAAAGAAACAGCGTAAAGCGAAAAAATTCAGGGCAATGACCGGCAGCAACGTTGAAACGTTCACACCGGGGCGCGGCAGCGTGATCACGTTTGGCGAACCAGAACCCATCCTGACGACCGGCACCGATTATCACAACATCTGGTATGACAACGAGGCGGATCACTGGCGGCTCCCGATTGACCGGCTGGCGCTGGCTCAGTTGCCAAACCTTAACGGCCAGCATGGTGGCGTATTGTATGCGCGGCGCAATATGGTTGCGGGTGGCTATATCGGCGGCGGCCTGACGCCTGACCAGGTAGAACAAGCGGTTTTTGATTATCTGCTGTTTGGCGACGTCGCAATCCTGAAAATTCGCAACGTATTCGGGGAGGTGATCGACCTGCTGCCGCTGCCGTCGCTTTATCTGCGCTGCCGTAAAGACGGAACGTTCGCCGTTCTCCAGGAAGGGCCAGCGCTGATTTATGACCCGGAAGACATTGTCTTCTTTAAAATGTATGACCCGCGTCAGCAGGTCTACGGCCTGCCGGATTATATCGGCGGGATCCATTCCGTTTTACTTAACAGCGAAGCGACCATCTTCCGCCGCCGCTACTACAACAACGGCGCGCATATGGGCTTTATTCTGTATACCAGCGACCCAAATTTAACCCTGGAAATGGAAAACGAAATCAAAGACAAGATTGCGCAGTCCAAAGGGCTGGGCAACTTCCGCAACATGTTTATCAACATCCCGAAAGGCGACCCGGACGGGGTCAAAATCCTGCCGGTGGGTGAAGTCAGCGCAAAGGATGAATTCCAGAACATCAAAGGGATCACCGCGCAGGATATCTTTACCGCGCACCGTTTCCCCGCAGGGCTGGCGGGCATCATCCCGACGAACGGCGCGGTAATGGGTAACCCTGAAACCGCCCGAACGACCTATCGGAAAGACGAAGTTATCCCGTTACAGCGTAAATTTATGAATGGGGTTAACAATGACCCGGAAATCCCGCCGCGCTTACACCTTAATTTTGACGTTGAATTGCCGGTAATTACCGCCGATAAGGGCGAAAAATGAACGTAATTAGTTTAAAATCATCCCCATTGTTAGCAATGGCGTGCGGGGTGGTGAACATGCGAGTTTTTAAAATTAAATGTCCTGAATGCGGTCAACCGGCCATCATTCGTAAATCTGACTGGAAAGATAAAAAACTGGCTGATTTATACTGCGCGTGCACCGAAGTTGAATGCGGCCACACGTTTGTTTTTAACGCCTCGTTTTCTCACACTCTCAGCCCCAGCGGGCTAACCGGTAACAAGCTGGTCAAATTCCTGATTGACCGGCTCAAACCTGAAGAACGCCAGTTCGCGCTTAATCTCTTGAATGGAAATTGATTTGTCAAGGAGCCTCATTTTGAGGCTCCTTGAGTTAGTTTATAAAAGACAATTTTCGCAATAATCCTTTAATTCTTCAATTTTACTTTTCTCTCTCAGATATTTTAAACGTTCATTATTCCATTGCCGCATCACATCAGCCGGTGTTGCTTGTGTTGCTCTCTGAATTTTATTATCACAAGATGATATTTTAGTTTCTAACGCACTAAGAGTAGCAACTAAACTAGCTAATTTTTTCTGAGGAGATAGCTGAATTTCAAACCGCCTAATAGAATCAAAAATCATTTGGATTTCTTGGCTGGTTTTTGAATGCACTATATTATAATTGTGCTCACTAAAAGCATGATGCTCTTGATTTTGAGATGCCCAACTTAAGAAATTTGATTTAATGTAATTAACATTTTCCAAACGTGTACCCAAGGATTCAATGAGAACCGCATACATTTTCTCCAAGCTTATTTTAATCATATTAGGCTTTTGAAAATCTCTACTTGTAAAACTAGCAGTTACACTCAACCCTGAGTCTACACAATGCTGAGATGCAAGTGACTCAAACCAAATTCGACAATATATTAATGCCTGCCTAATGTCATAGCACTCTAAACTCTCAGTTATTTTCCCTTCAAAAGAAATATCCTTTTCTTCATAGTGAATGCCATGCGGATAGCAGTTAAGGACAAAACTCTTGAATTCACCATTCCCTAATGATCTTTGCCGATTGCTATATAACTCCCAAAATAACTTATCATGAGTAGTAATTATTTTTTGAGTTTTCTTTATATAGGGATCAGTCAAAAACGTATTGATAATGTTCGATCTGTGTTCAGTATCAATAGCATTTACAACATCATCAAAAACGATAAACTGCGAATTTTTCTTTTTAGCTAAAGCTAATAATATTGAAAGGCCAAGTGATTTTAAATGACCTTCTGATAACCTTACAAATGCGTCTACTTGTTCATTTTGGATATTCAATTGAACTCGATAGGATTGCTGTGAGCTTTCAAAAACAAATGAAATACCATCAAGTTTTTCGCTATCGTCGTCATGCTTATTGATTTCATTATAATAATCAACGATTGAACCCTCAATACCTGAAAGTATTTGTGCTTCTTTATTTCTTTTATACTCATATGCTTGCCTGTGAAACTCAGCATATTCAACATTCAACCCTCTGAAAAAATCATTCCTTGCATTCTCCTCCAATAACTTAACACTAGCAGACTGTATTTGCTTTAGGAGCGTATCAAATGCCTTATGTTTCTCTGCCTTATTTTGAATCTTTGATTTATAAATTGCAATATAGTTAGTAATATTAGTGATTTAGTTAGAAACCTTATTTATTTTTGCATCTATTTTTTTTAGACTCTCAGTAATGTCACTAACAATTAAATTGTGCTGAATTGTTTTTTCATTATATGATGCAATGGACGTGCAGTTTATCAATGATTCATGCAGGTATCTAAGATTTTTTTTCAACCCGTCTTCATTCATTTGTGCTAATTTATTTGAAATATCAGATAATGAAACAAAATCGCAGTCTACCAATGTATTAATTGGCGATATCAAAAACGACCGCAGAGTTTCCAGGATCACATTTGTTAGTTTTACTATATATAAACTATGCTTTTTCAATCGTTTCTGTAAGCTGGTTACATTAGTGAATGATACGAGAATATCAATGCTATGTTGTAATGGATTGATACTAACCTTTTCAATAGGTGTATTACATAACGGGCAAGCATCATGTGCTTCTTCTTCAAGTAATAATTTTGAAATCCTGTGAAGTTCTATTGTTTTTTCGTTGAATGCTATTCCCTCTAAAGCTGCCTCAATCCTTTCTTTTCTCTCTATTACTTTAATTAGTGACAATAAGATTTTTGTTGATTTTTCTAACGGTATTTCAATAGATGAAATGCCTTTTTTTAATTGTGATTTCTTTTCAGTTAATATCGCGTGATATCTTTTAAGGTGTGGGAATTTTGTTCTTGCAACATTATCGCGATAACGTTCGCAAAGTTTCTCATAATTTATACCTAATTCATTAAGGATCTTTAATTTTATTTCCTGCAAATCGTCATAATTGTCTTTTGACGCTTTACGGTATCTTTGTAAATCAAGATTCAGAGATGTAAGTTTTGAGGAGCAATCTACACTGACAAAGCTTTGTGCATTGAAGCTCTTTGGTGCAACAAGTGTAGAAAGGAATGTATCATAATCTTCTAGGCCAACTAATGCGGCAAGAACATCTCGCTCTTGGAACTTAGTATCATTAGATCCAAGCAATGAAAACTCTTGGAGTCGGTTCCTATCAATGAAATTAAACTTGCAATCTGAGGTAGGAAGAATTGGTTTATTATTATAATCATGAAGAGTAATGCTAGGTTTCCCATTTCGTTTAATGTAATTTTTAAGTGCTGTCTTTCTCCGTCCAGCTTCTTTAATATCACCTGTCGTCTGGAACTCCAGCGCCTCACAAAGACTGCTCTTCCCTCCGCCATTTGGAGCGAAAAATATATTGTTCGATATATTAAAATTAAATCTAACTCCCATATCTTCATCAGTAAGCTGACCAAAACCACGAAAATTACTGACTTGGAGGTATTTTATTTTCCTGTTTGACGCCCTCCTACCCTGTACATTTAAATTGCGCGACTCGTAGAATTTTTTATATTTCAAGAGGCTTCGATAAAAACTCGTATCATTATATATGTTTTTATATTCTTGAGCGTACTTCAATCTAGCCGTAATTTTGCTGGCGTTATTATTCCTATCGAGGATAAGCCATAACAATAGTTTCTTGTAGTTATTATCTTCATCGTAATAATTATATAAAAATTCAGAGATATACTCGTCCATAGGTAACCTTAAGCTTTTGTATAGAACTTACAATTTCAGATTTTTCCAGTTCACATTATACAAAATGAATGATTATTGCTAGATCCTCTAGCAGGTTTGACGAAAAAAAATCGAAAAGAGTATCGGAGGAATCTTTCAACATATTAGTTGGACACTTAAGTACCCAACTTCCCCAAAGTCCTTCTAGACTATGCTTTTCAACATTTTCAAATACTCCCCGAAAGGATCAAATCTAAATTTTTTGCTATCTACCCCATGCAAGGTACTGAGCCGAAGCCATAGATGAGTCACGACAAGATCATAAGATTTACTGCGTTCAATCCACAACCGGCCAAATGGTGATGAGCGGTAAATTTTGCAACCTACTTTCAGCTTACTTCCCCGGATTAAAGAAAGAGCTTGCCCTCTGCTAATACTTAGCTTCTGTATTATTCCTTCTGATATTAATCTTTCCACTGCGGGCTGTAACAAAGCCACACAAGCCTCTTCCGTTTGTTGTTTTTCCAGCCTAGCGTTAAAAGCACTCCGCCAGGTGAGTTCCAGATCACTTCCTAACTCATATGGTGTGTCAGTAGAATGTTTTTTGAACGGAGTATCCCTTAACCGCTGCATAAGCTTGCGATGTGCCGCATGATCAAGGTTATCAAAATCGACCATTTCTTCCTCAGAATCTACTGCCACGTCCCCCACATCAGGCGAAAAATCGGTGTTTTTTTCATCTTCCGTAGAGTTATTGACAGAACTCCAAGCGTCGCCGGGTGGCGACGGCAAAACGTCACCCCCCAAGCTAGGGCCGCTTTTGGCCCCGGTGGCGGCTTTTGATTTGGTGCGGATTGTCCACTTAACCAGACGCGTGCAAATGCGGGAGTCTTCCCCCAGACGCGGCGACCAGACACCGAAGACCTTGTCGGGGATCTCACAGTAAGCATTCATTTCATCGGCTGGTTGATAGGCGAGACGGACGACATAGTTTTCACGCGGGATCAACACACCGCCCTGGCGCAAAATGTATGTGGCGAAGCAACCCACATCGGCAGCGGCGCAGACCGCATCCATTTCGGGATCTGCCAGCATTGCCGCGCCACGTTTGAAGGTATTCGCGATTTTGCGCTGGTTGGTTAGCTGGTTGCTCAGTTTGCGCAGTTCGCGATAAACGGACACAGGCGGCTGGCCCAGCGGCTGAAACTGGCGGATACGGTGAAGCGATGCCCACGCCATTGCATATCTGGCCGTTTCATTCAGCGGCCTGCCCGTCTCGTCGTCCAGCTCACCGGCCAGCGCGTGGCCGTCGATATTCTTGGAAATATATTTCGCGATGTAGGCCGTTGCTGACCCCTTGCGCGGATCCATTTTTTTGGACTTGAAGCGAGCGCCGGTATTGCGGCCCAGTTCGTCGCGGTCCTCCGCAATGAAGTAAGCGCGAAGGATCGCGACGGTGGCTTTAACCTCGGCCTGCGGCATGAATAACAAGGCGTGCCAGTGCGGCGTGCCGTCGTGGTGTGGCTCCGCGACACGGAAGCCATAAGGGCGCAAATCTTCACGTTTCAGTTTGGCGGTTGCTCGGTTCCAGACGCGGCATAAATACCGCTGCGCCTGGGCAACGGTGGTGTGATTCCACTTGCTGTTATGGTGACCGGATTCGACATTGCTGTGATATTTGGACGGGCAAGTGATGGTCAGGAAGATACCCACATCGCCGCGCTGTTGTGCGACAAGCTCCACGCCAGCCATACGCGCCATTAGCTCATGGCGGCGGATCGCCGGATTGGACGTGGACTTGTTTATCATATCTTCAAGCGATGAAACGTTGCCGTCTTCGTCTACAAGCTCATGACTCTTGTAAAATTCCCGGTTCTTCCGGCGCTGTTCCTGCCACTCAACCAGGCTTGATGCACTTACATAGGCGTGGGCCTTGCGATGAACTGCGCCGACTGCACGCAACTGGTTTTCGCGCCAGTCACAGCGAAGACGCCAGATTTTACGGCCCCACCAGTCCGGCGAGCACATACGCAGAATGGCGGTAAAGATCCGATCTCGTTCCCACGGCGCGGTCCATGCGGGCGGCACAACGCGAAGGGCCAGCATTTCGCGGCCCAGGTGGCAATAAATCCAGTCCAGTTCCTCAACGCTCATGCCCTCGGCGGTCAGGCCCAAAGCGGCGCATTCGGTTTCAAGCATTTCCGCCAGGCGGTTGGCAATCTCATGCGCGGCGCTTAACGCTTCCCGTTTGGTGAAATCTGCCAGGCGTTGCCAGCGGCCATGCCAGTAGGCGGCTAGTTCGCTGTTAACATCTGTCGCAACGCCTTGTTTGCTGCGCACGACATCAAGACGCAGTAATGATTTTTTCACGGTCCCCATAACAAAATCATTAATGTGTCGGGCTTCACGGTTGGCGCGTAACCAGTCGATTTTTTTGCGCCAGACTTCGCGGATAAAAAACGGCTCAGACAACAAACGGGCCTCCACACCTTCCGGCGTGCTGGCCCATGCGGCTGCGGCGGCCTTTGCAGAGGCCATATCTTTTCTGACCATTTCTTGATGTACGGCAAACGGCAGGCCGTGCGGCTCGTATTTGTCCAGCGCATGGATCAGCGCTCCACGATTGCGAACCTCAGCCGGGTTATAACCGGCGCGTTTGATAAGCCGGTCGATATGCTTTTCAACGGCAGGATGATGCGCCACCGCCCCGGCGAGCGGGGCAAGTTTTGCAGATTCAAAGGTAAACGCCCCGATAGCGGGGCGGGGCTTATTCCAGGGCCAGGCGAACTCCGTCATTTCTTACTTTCCACGTTGTACTTTTCGTGGGTCAGCAATGACCAGACCTTGCCGCCGTCCTTACTCAACAACCGCCAGCGGCAACCCAGACGGATCACCAGGTAATGATGTGGCGCAATGCGGGAAAAATTTCTCCGGCCTTTCACGTACTGGCTTAATTCAGCGGTTGCACGCTTGCTTACGCACAGCGGTGCGGCGCATGAAATCTGCAAACGGGTAGTCACTGGAAAACCTCCACACCATTCGCCGTAGCCGTCGCGATCATTTCTTTGTATGTCGCATTCCCCATTACTGGGCCGCAATCAGGGCAGCAACCGCCACCGGCACGCCCGCAGCTGTCGCACACTTTGAGGACGCCGATCACCTCGCTGGCGGCTCCCCTGGTAATGGCGCTCGCACTCACTGAACGGTTAACGCTGATTTCCTGGAATTTGAAAGCGCTGTAAATATCACGGGTGGCGGGGGTATCACTGTTTGACAGGATCACCGGCGAACCAGTCAGGCGGTTGGCAGCCAGCAGGGCCGCAGCTAACTGGTGGTGTTGTTTCTCACCAAACGGGGCGGTGTGGTACTGGGTAAAATTGGCTGTTTCGCTCGCTGGCAGGTACGGCGGATCGCAGTAGATAACGGCATCGCTGCCAATCATGATTTTTAATGTGCTCTGGTAGTCGCAACAAACGAAAACGGCCTTCGTGTCGTTGGCCTTTTCAGAGAACAAGCGGATCTGTTCTTCGGGGAAGTAAGGCGGGGTTTTATGCTTACCAAAGGGAACGTTATATCCGCCCTGGCGGTTGTAGCGCACAACGCCGTTATAGCCGTGGCGATTCAGATAAAGGAAGTGCGCAGCGCGAAGGATCTTGCCCGCGTCCGGGCCGTTTTCGAAAACTTCACGCGAAGAAAGATTATCTCTGGCACGGGCGTTGAAATCATCCCGGACCCACTGATAACCGTCTTTATCGCCATACACCTTAAACAACGGGCGAGCGGCGTTAATCACTGCATCCGGCCAGCGCGTTATCTGGCGGTAAAGGTTAATCAGGTCTGGATTGATATCGCCCAGGATATAGCGGCGATATTCAGTATTGAGGAAGACAGAAGCACCGCCGACGAACGGTTCAACCAGGCAATCCGCTTTAGGCAGTACGGGCAGCAGATCGGGAATTACGCGGCTTTTACCACCAGGCCATTTCACAAGCGAACGAATCATTTTACTTTCTCCAGGGTGCAAGAAGCCCGACGCGTTAGCGCCTGTTTCTTTTTTGTGGTCAGTTATTTGTTAATTGGTTGGTTTGTCTGGCTCTGGCGGCTTGTCACGTAAAGCCTGCATTTCAGCGCGAGGCGCGGCGTAGTCCTCAAATTCCCACGGCATTGACGCGGCGAACTCTGAAAGGCGCTTAATCCCCATCATCAGGCAGGTTTGTTCCGCTTCGGTCAGATCAGCAAAAGATAAATTCAGGTGGCGGCGGGTCAGTTGTGGTAAACCGGCCACGCGGCTGGCCGCATCATTCGCCAGGATGAAAACCACTTTCTTGCGAGTTTCATCCAGGCGATTAAAGCGGGTTGCCGTATCGTTCACGCGGTTGGCGTTCAAACTGGCTTGCAGTCGGGCGCGTTGTTCCAGAAAACTGCGGCGGCCCGGTTGCTGTCCTGTTTTATCCATGAACATATCCACCTCACCAGAACTAAGCGAAGATGCCCATCAGGCGGGCGAACCAGCGGCGCTTATTGCGCGGGCGAGACATAAACGGCAAACGTGACTGTTTGATGAACTGCACGTCGGTTGCCTTTGGCTGGAAGAAGCGCCCGTCCGGGGTTTCGATCCAGCCCCGGGTGTGGGCGCGGTGTGTTATCTGCTGGCTTTTAGTTAATAGGCTGGCAAATGAAGGGCATTGAATCATATCCATAATTGTCTTTGCCTCAGTTCATCATTTCAGTGTAACGCTCGGCTTTGTAACGGGCGTTCATATAAAGCGCATAAAGGTTAACTTCACGCTTTTTGCCAGGTGCAGTCTGGAGAATCGGAATTAATCCCCGATCCGCTCTTGTACGTATTGCACCGACTGAAACCCCCATACGTTTTGCATATTCTGCAAGCGATTCGGAGACACGGTTACCGAATGGATAATCAGAAGGTAATTGGTTGTTTAATGACCCAGCATTCACTGAGGTTTTCAGCTTCTTAGGCATAGTGTTATTCTCACCTTTTGGGGCTTTCTGCTGTAGTTTGTTGCAGTTAGCCGTTTTCCATTGCTAGTTGGAAGTGTTTTCACTACCAATGAGCGCAATATTAGGAGTGAAAACACTACCATGTCAAGCGATCGTGGAAAAAGGCTCAAAGAAATACGTGAGGCTGAAGGTTACAGCCAAGCAGGATTTGCAGAGTTAACAGGCATAAATATCGGAGTTATAAAGAATTATGAGTCTGGTCGTTCCGGCGCAGGTATAACCGTTATTGATCGAGTAATCGAGACTAAAGACTTTAGTAAATACACCTTGTGGCTAATGACCGGCGTAGCTAATGAATCTGCCGGACAGATCTGTCCGGCTCTCTCCCCTAATGGGCAAGAGAACACATCCGACCACCCAAAAGGCCACAAGGCTGGTTAGTCGCATTGAAAATTAAGGAAAATTGGTCAGCTGGCGGGATTTGCGCCTACAAAGTGAACTTTTGGGAGGATGCCGAATGACAGTCTCTAAATTGCCTGACGGCAGGTATCTAGTAGACGTGCGTCCTCAGGGTCGGGATGGGAAGCGGATTAGAAAACGATTTACAACCAAATCCGAAGCTCAGCAGTATGAGCGCTGGGCGGTTGCGTCTTTTCACAATAAAGAGTGGCAGGAACGGCCAGCGGATAAACGCCAGCTTTCCGAGTTGATTGACCTCTGGTATCAGATTAAAGGCCAGATGATGAAATCTGCTACAAATACCCACAACAAAGTTAAAGCGATTGATAAACGGCTTGGCTATCCGCGTGCAGATAAAATTAACAAAAAAATGATTGCCAACTACCGGGCTAAACGATTCGAGGCGGGTGTTACAGCAAACACAATCAATCGCGATATCACAGCAATCTCAGCAGTGTTTACCACTCTCATCGAGACCGGAAACTACCACGGAGAAAATCCATTCTCCGGTACTAAGAAGTTAAAAATCGCCACTGCCGAAATGGGATTTTTAACTCGGGCCGAAATCAGCGCCCTACTCGCTGAACTTCCCGAAGATGAACAACTGGCGGCGGAGCTTTCACTTTCAACTGGTGCGCGCTGGGGGGAAGTTAAAGGTCTCATGAGCACACGTATTGCCCATGGCCGCGTTACGTATACCGATACAAAAAACGGCAAAGATCGCACGGTGCCGATAAGTGAAAAACTTGAGAAAGCACTTAAGGCGCGGGGGCGTGGTTACATTTTTTCTAACGTTGATTATGACATTGTGAGAGAAGCGCTTAAGAAAGTCGCGCCCGACCTGCCGAAAGGCCAGGCAGTGCACGCACTACGTCACACATTCGCGTCTCACTTTGTGATGAACGGCGGAAATATCCTTGTTCTGCAAAAGATTTTGGGCCACGCCAAAATACAGCAAACAATGGTTTATGCGCATCTGGCGCCCGATTTCCTATTGGAAGCAGTACGGTTCAATCCATTAAGTAAGGAGTTCCACAATGATTGATCAGATGGATGAAGCACAAGAGAACGATAAAAATGAAAAAGCTAAAGTTTTTAGAAACCTTTTAGAATCCGTCACACCTCAAGATTTCTTCCGTTTTCTAGATGAAAAAGGAGTAACTGATATTTGTCAGGGTTGTGGTAAAAAAGGTCTACAGGTTACCGCAACGTCAGGTAAAACCAACCTTGGGGCATTGCTAAAAGGAAAAGACGGGATTCATTTTGTCACTTTTTTTAGACTTGCTCCCGACCACCCCGGAGACAGCGATCAGAACTATTATTATAAATCCTTCTGCGAAAACTGCGGTTACATCACGATGCATGCTGTGACTCCTGTTTTGCAATGGCTGCAATCTGAAGCTAATGAGGGAGAGGCTGAAGATGGGCAACTATAGTGATATCATATCATCACAGATTGGCTTCTCGTATGGAGGTATTAGACAAGTGGGTATGCGCAGAAGTGACGCTTCAAGTTCCGATGCCTCTATGGACGGTCGCGTAGCTCGCATTGAGTCAGATATCTCATATATCAAACGAGATATTCAGGACATTAAAGGCGATATTAAAGATGTGCGCAGTGATATCAAAGATATTCGAACAGATATGCGTACTGACTTCCGAATCACCTTCGGCGCCCTGATCGCCGTCGCGCTAGGTCTGGCCGGTATCATGGCCCGTGGTTTTGGATGGATGTAAATCACAGTATAAGAATAGCCCCGCAATGCGGGGCTTTTTCGTATCTGCGTGCCCACAAATTGCCCCAATCACTGCTGTTTGGTGTGGTTTTATGGTGTAGAATGTTGTAACCACATTACTGATAAAACAGTAACTTACTGAATTCACTAGATTAAAAGAGGCCACTTCGGTCGCCTTTTTTATTGTTTTTAGACAGAGGATTGCTTAATGACTAATAAAATTTTTGCACTTCCGGTAGTCGAACAACTTACCCCTGTGCTCTCCCGCCGTCAGATTGACGGTGCTGATGTCATCGTCGTTGACCACCCACGCGTTAAAGCCTCCGTAGCGCTCAACGGCGCCCACCTGCTCTCCTGGAAACCGGAAGGCGAAGCAGAAGGCCTATGGCTGAGCGATGCGACCTCCTTCAAAAAAGGGGCCGCAATCCGCGGTGGCGTACCGATCTGCTGGCCGTGGTTCGGCCCGTCCGCACAGCCGGGTTTGCCGTCTCACGGTTTTGCCCGCAACCAGCAGTGGACGCTGAAAGCGCATAACGAAGATGACAACGGCGCAGTGCTGACCTTTGAGCTGCAGGCTAATGATGAAACCCGCGCCCTCTGGCCGCACGATTTCACCCTTTATGCCCGCTTCAAGCTGGGTAAAACCTGTGAAATCGAACTGGAAGCTCACGGCGAGTTCGAAACCACCTCTGCCCTGCACACCTATTTCAACGTGGGTGATATCAGCGCCGTGAAGGTGAGCGGCCTGGGCGATACCTATATCGACAAAGTGGATAACGCGAAAGAAGGCAAACTGAGCGACGGCGTTCAGGCATTCCCTGACCGTACCGACCGCGTTTACCTGCACCCGGAAGCGTGCAGCGTGATCCACGACGGCGCCCTGAACCGCGGCATTGAAGTGGTCCATCATCATCACAGCGACGTGGTGGGCTGGAACCCGGGCCCTGCGCTGTCCGTCAGCATGGCCGACATGGCGGATGATGGCTACAAAACGTTTGTCTGCGTGGAAACCGCTTGCGTGAGCAACCCGCAAAAAGCGAGTGAGGAAAAACCGTCTCGTTTAGGGCAGACGATTCGCATTGTTAAGCGATAAACTCCCTGCACCACGCTAAAGCAAACGGGGCGCAAGCGCCCCGTTTTGATGCATAAATTACACTAAATTAATGCACAATCAGAACTTGTAGCTCACACCCACAGAGAAGATGCCTGCCCAGGACTTATCGACCATCGGGCTATCCTTCACTTCATCGCTCAGACGCTCATAGCGGCCGGTACCGTACACGCTCCAGTCACCGAGGAAGTTGTAGCTCGCGGTCAGCTCCAGGTAAGGATCCCAGCCGTCATCTGCACTGTAGCTTTTCAGACCACTGCGGCGGGACTCGTTTTTAGAGACGCCGTAGTAGTAGTCGTTGTAGTTCTCGCTGTTGTACTGCACACCGATACCCGGCGTCAGGGTGAGCCCACCGTTGGTGTAGCGGTACAACCACGCCAGATCCCAGATAAAGCCGTTGCTGTTATCCAGCGTGTCACCCGCCAGTGCCGTACGCAGGAAGCCATACTCGGTGTTATGTACATACGAGAGCCCGGCCATCATGGTGCTTTTACGCTTGTCGAGCTGGCGAAGCGCATGGCTGTCGCTGTCACCCGGCTTGAAGTGCGTTGGATCGTAGTAGGCCATGATGGAAAGCTTATCGGCCTTATCGTTCCAGAGATAGTAGCCGCCGCCGAGCCCGCGGAACCAGACGTTGTCGCCTTCATAGGTGATAACGGGAACAGGATAAACATCACGGTCATACTGTTTATACGGGCTGTTAATGACGCCAACACCCGCGCCAACCGTCCACTGACTTTCCGCCTGCGCGGTATTCACTGCGGTCGCGGCAAGGATGCCTAATGCCAGAAGTTTGAGTTTGGTCACAATCCATTCTTTCCTGTAGTCAAATAATCAGCGGATGAAGTGTAACCGCCATTCCCGTACATCCCAAAATTTTTTGCCTGCTAATCAGTCTGATTAACCCGTTATTTTTAACTTTTCAGATGACAACACGCTTTCATTTATATGACCACTGAATGAAAAACGTGCATTTGTCTTATAACGACAGTGGAAATTTTTGGATGAGTTATTGATATGTCATTGAAAGTAGATTTTCTGGGCATGCAAGTTTTGCAAATGCCATCTACGCTTTAATTTAAGAAGAGTTTTCCTGAACACCCTGCGGTTCTTAGCGTCTGACCTGGCACACAGGTTGCTGCTCTGGCAGTGAGGTGCGAGAGATTCTCTTCCGGGAGCCTCCACTACTCATACGAACGGCTCTTATCCTGTGCTAAAAAACGAAAGGACGGCATGCCATGAATATATTCGATCACTATCGCCAGCGCTATGAAGCTGCCAAGGACGAAGAGTTCACACTGCAGGAGTTTCTTACCATCTGTCGGCAAGATCGCAGTGCCTATGCCAATGCGGCAGAACGGCTATTGATGGCTATTGGTGAGCCAAACATGGTTGACACTGCCCTGGAGCCTCGGCTTTCCCGTCTCTTTTCGAATCGGGTGGTCGCCCGATACCCGGCGTTTGAAGAGTTCTATGGTATGGAAGATGCCATTGAACAGATTGTCTCCTATCTGAAGCATGCCGCTCAGGGTCTGGAAGAGAAGAAACAGATCCTCTATTTACTCGGCCCGGTGGGTGGCGGTAAATCATCGCTGGCTGAACGTCTGAAGTCGCTGATGCAGCGCGTCCCTATCTATGTGCTGAGCGCCAACGGTGAACGCAGCCCGGTAAACGACCATCCGCTGTGCCTGTTCAATCCGCAGGAAGACGCGCAAATTCTGGATAAAGAGTATGGCATCCCGCGTCGCTACCTCGGCACCATCATGTCGCCGTGGGCGGCAAAACGCCTGCACGAGTTTGGTGGCGACATCACCAAATTCCGCGTGGTGAAGGTCTGGCCGTCTATCCTTGAGCAAATCGCCATCGCCAAAACAGAACCGGGTGATGAGAACAACCAGGATATCTCGGCGCTGGTGGGTAAAGTCGATATCCGTAAGCTGGAAAACTTCGCGCAAAACGATCCGGATGCCTACGGTTACTCAGGCGCGCTGTGCCGTGCGAACCAGGGGATTATGGAATTCGTCGAGATGTTTAAAGCACCGATTAAAGTGCTGCATCCTCTGCTGACGGCTACCCAGGAAGGCAACTACAACGGGACGGAAGGTATCTCCGCCCTGCCGTTCAACGGGATTATTCTCGCCCACTCGAACGAATCTGAATGGGTGACCTTCCGTAATAACAAAAACAATGAGGCCTTCCTTGACCGCGTGTACATCGTCAAGGTGCCTTATTGCCTGCGGATCTCCGAAGAGATCAAAATTTACGAGAAACTGCTTAACCACAGCGAGCTGGTGCACGCTCCTTGCGCACCGGGAACGCTGGAAACACTGTCGCGCTTCTCCATCCTTTCGCGTCTGAAAGAGCCGGAAAACTCCAGCATCTATTCGAAAATGCGCGTCTATGACGGTGAAAGCCTGAAAGATACAGACCCGAAAGCGAAGTCGTATCAGGAATACCGCGACTATGCCGGGGTCGATGAGGGGATGAACGGTCTGTCCACGCGTTTCGCGTTTAAGATCCTCTCCCGCGTCTTTAACTTCGACCATGCGGAAGTGGCGGCCAACCCGGTTCATCTGTTCTACGTGCTGGAGCAGCAAATCGAACGCGAGCAGTTCCCGCAGGAGCAGGCTGAACGCTACCTTGAGTTCCTCAAAGGTTACCTGATCCCGAAATACGCCGAGTTCATTGGCAAAGAGATCCAGACGGCCTACCTGGAATCCTATTCAGAATACGGGCAGAACATTTTCGACCGTTATGTCACCTATGCTGACTTCTGGATCCAGGATCAGGAGTACCGCGACCCGGATACCGGCCAGCTGTTTGACCGTGAATCCCTGAACGCGGAGCTGGAAAAAATCGAGAAGCCTGCCGGGATCAGCAACCCGAAAGACTTCCGTAACGAGATTGTGAACTTTGTCCTGCGCGCCAGAGCGCATAACAACGGGCGCAATCCGAACTGGACCAGCTACGAGAAACTGCGCACGGTCATTGAGAAGAAAATGTTCTCCAATACCGAAGAGCTGCTGCCGGTGATCTCGTTTAACGCCAAAACCTCAACCGATGAGCAGAAAAAGCACGACGACTTTGTCGACCGTATGATGGAAAAAGGCTACACCCGCAAGCAGGTCCGCCTGCTCTGCGAATGGTATCTGCGCGTGCGTAAATCGTCTTAAAAACAAGTGCCCGGTGGCGGTTAGCGCTGACCGGGCCTACAAAATGCAAGTTGGCAAATGCAGTACGGGGGGTATATGACCTGGTTTATTGACCGGCGTCTTAACGGCAAAAACAAGAGCACGGTGAACCGCCAGCGCTTCTTGCGTCGTTATAAAGCGCAAATTAAACAGTCTATCTCCGAGGCCATCAACAAACGCTCGGTGACCGACGTCGACAGCGGCGAGTCTGTCTCCATCCCCACCGATGACATCAGCGAACCGATGTTTCATCAGGGGCGAGGCGGCCTGCGCCATCGCGTACACCCAGGTAATGACCACTTCGTTCAGAACGACAGAATTGAGCGTCCTCAGGGCGGCGGCGGTGGTTCAGGAAGCGGTCAGGGACAGGCCAGCCAGGACGGTGAAGGTCAGGACGAATTTGTCTTCCAGATTTCGAAAGACGAATATCTCGACCTGCTGTTTGAAGACCTGGCGCTGCCGAATCTGAAAAAGAATCAGCATCGTCAGCTTAATGAATATAAAACCCATCGCGCGGGCTATACCGCCAACGGCGTGCCCGCCAATATCAGCGTCGTGCGTTCGTTGCAGAATTCGCTGGCGCGACGAACGGCCATGACGGCGGGCAAACGGCGCGAACTGCGCGAGCTGGAGAGCAGCCTGAAGGTCGTCGAAAACACGGAACCGGCGCAACTGCTGGAAGAGGAGCGCCTGCGTAAAGAGATTGCGGAACTAAGAGCGAAGATCGAACGGGTACCGTTTATCGACACCTTCGACCTGCGCTACAAGAATTACGAAAAACGCCCTGAGCCCTCCAGCCAGGCGGTAATGTTCTGTCTGATGGACGTTTCCGGCTCGATGGACCAGGCCACGAAGGATATGGCGAAGCGTTTTTATATTCTGCTCTACCTGTTCCTGAGCAGAACCTATAAGAACGTGGAGGTGGTTTATATTCGTCACCACACTCAGGCGAAAGAGGTGGATGAACATGAGTTCTTCTACTCGCAGGAGACCGGCGGGACCATCGTATCAAGCGCTCTGAAGCTGATGGATGAAGTGGTCAAAGAGCGTTACGACCCGGCGCAGTGGAACATTTATGCCGCGCAGGCGTCCGATGGCGACAACTGGGCCGATGATTCACCGCTGTGCCACGAGATTCTGGCGAAGAAAATTCTGCCGGTGGTGCGTTACTACAGCTATATCGAAATTACCCGTCGCGCGCACCAGACCCTGTGGCGGGAGTATGAACATCTGCAAGCAATGTTCGATAATTTTGCCATGCAGCATATCCGTGACCAGGATGATATTTATCCGGTGTTCAGGGAGCTGTTCCACAAGCAATCTGCTACCAGCAACGCATAACCCAACAGCCAGCGAACCCGCTGGCTGTTTTCTTTCGACCCCGTTCATCCCGTGCTAATGTAGAACCCTGCAAAATGGATTATCACCGGGAAATCGTTATGACTGACGACGTTATTGGGGCAGGAACCCACCAGCAGCTGATTACCTTACTCACCGAGCAGGGCGCGCGGTTTCGCGTCATGGAGCACGAGGCGGTCGGGAAATGCGAAGCGGTAAGTGAAATTCGCGGAACCGATCTGCGGCAAGGCGCAAAAGCCCTGGTCTGCAAGGTGAAGGGAAACGGCGTAAAAAAACACGTTCTGGCGATCCTCGCCGCCGATCTGCAGGCCGACCTGAGCCAGCTTGCCAGCCATTTTGGCGGGCTGAAGGCCTCCCTCGCCAGCCCGGCTGAGGTCGATACCCTGACCGCCTGCGTTTTCGGCGCGATCCCGCCCTTTAGCTTCCATCCTGATTTGGCACTGGTGGCCGACCCGCTGCTGTTCGAGCGCTTTGACGAAATCGCCTTTAACGCCGGTTTACTGGAGAAATCCGTGATTATGGATACCAAGGATTACCTGCGCATCGCCCGTCCTGAGCTGGTGACCTTCCACAAAGCGTAACCGCGATGGCTGACGCCCCTGTCAGCCTTTTCTTTCCAGAAACAGCACGGAGGCGACGAGAATAATGGCAATAGCGAAAAACGATGAGGAGATAATCAGCGTTTCAACAAACATGTGATCGTTCATGATGGCGACCCCTTTTGCGATATCTGCCTTCGTTTTAATCCGCGTAAATGACAAGGTTATGACAGCAATATAATCTTTTTAAAACTGTCCTCCGACGCGTTTGCGCGTACAGTAAGCAAGTTGATTATTTTGGCAAGGATTCCCTATGTTTGACCCTACTCTGCTCATTCTTCTGGCACTCGCCGCGCTCGGCTTTGTCAGCCATAACACCACCGTCGCCATCTCGATTCTGGTGCTGATTATTGTTCGCGTGACCCCGTTAAATACCTTCTTCCCGTGGATAGAAAAACAGGGCCTCACCATCGGGATCATCATTTTAACCATCGGAGTAATGGCGCCCATCGCCAGCGGCACGCTTCCCGCTTCAACCCTGCTGCACTCGTTTGTAAACTGGAAATCGCTGGTGGCGATCGCGGTGGGGATTTTTGTTTCGTGGCTGGGCGGGCGCGGCGTTACGCTGATGAGCAGCCAGCCCTCGCTGGTGGCGGGTCTGCTGGTGGGCACCGTGCTGGGCGTGGCGCTCTTTCGCGGCGTTCCGGTGGGGCCGCTGATTGCGGCAGGCCTTGTCTCTCTGTTTATTGGGAAGTCGTAGTCAGGCTGGCCATATAACGCGCCGGCGTCTGGCCCAGTCCCTTTCTGAACATGGTGATAAACGCGGTGGTAGAGTCGTAGCCGAGTGTCTGTGCCACCTGCTGTACCGATTTCCCACCGATCAAATGCTGTAACGCCACGATCAGCTGCAGCTGGTGACGCCAGCGGCGAAAGCTTAAACCGGTCTCTTTCACTACCAGCCGCGCCAGGTTGCGTTCGCTCATGGCAAAGTGGCTCGCCCACTGCGTCAGCGTCTGCCAGGCGGCGGGCTCTTCCGCCATTTTCTCGCTCATCAGCCGAATTTTAGGATGGGGCGAGACGGGCAGCTGCAGATGCTCCTGACGCTGGAGCGGCAGCTCGTCAAACAGAACGTCCACCAGGCGCGACGTGGCCGCAAGAGAGAGTTGTTCACGCGATTTTTCCGCCAGGGATAAAATCAGCTCCCGCACCAGAGGGGAAATTTTCAGGGTGCAGCAGCGGTCGGGCAAGCTTGCCGCCCCCGGTTCAATGAACAAAAAGCAGAGCTGCGCGCCCGGGGTGGCCCTGTTGCTGTGCGGCATCTGGCCGGGGATCCAGACGGCGTACTGGGGCGGAACCATCAGCATGGCATTTTCCACTTCGCAGGTGATCGCGCCGCCGAGGGCCAGAATCAGCTGCCCCTTACGGTGATGATGCCGGGGAATATACTGTTCCTCCGCCACCACGCGGATGCGAAATGCGACGGCCGCGTCGTGCTGGCTATCGGGATCATAGCCGTCCAGTCCCAGACCAATCATCATTTTGTCCGATTTTAGCGATAAACTGTCATTTTAGCCTGATTTAAACCGCCGGGAAAATCGGTATTGTGTGCGCTCGCTTGAACGTATGAGAACATAATGACTATTGCTATTCGCACCTCAGGAAAACACGGCGCGCTGTTGATTGCAGGCATCCTGATGATTGCCACTACGCTTCGCGTCACCTTTACCGGCGCAGCCCCGCTGCTCGACACTATTCGTCTTGATTATGGCTTAAGCACGGCGCAAACCGGTCTGCTGACCACCCTGCCCCTGCTGGCTTTCGCCCTTGTCTCGCCGCTCGCCGCAGGCGTTGCCCGACGTATCGGCATGGAGCGCAGCCTGTTTGTCGCCCTGCTGCTGATTTGCGCCGGAATTGCGGTTCGCTCGCTGCCCTCCGCCGCGCTGCTTTTCATCGGAACCGCGGTCATTGGCTGCGGAATTGCGCTCGGGAACGTGCTATTACCCGGATTAATTAAGCGTGACTTCCCGGGCCAGGTAGCCCGACTCACCGGGGCCTATTCCCTGACGATGGGCGTCTCGGCGGCGTTT
Organism: Enterobacter sp. 302C9; assembly: GCF_034106085.1. Classification (NCBI taxonomy): domain Bacteria; kingdom Pseudomonadati; phylum Pseudomonadota; class Gammaproteobacteria; order Enterobacterales; family Enterobacteriaceae; genus Enterobacter; species Enterobacter sp. 302C9. The sequence goes on along the minus strand of NZ_JAWNBW010000001.1, from coordinate 880,061 downwards.
GGCTCAGCGATGATTGTTCCCCTGGCGCAGGGTAGCGCAGGCTGGCATGGCGCGCTGCTGATGCTGATGGCGTTTCCGCTGGTCGCGCTGCTGCTCTGGCTGCCGCAGTGGCGTCAGAAACACGTTGCGACGGTAACGGGCGCTGGCGCGCTGCATAATCGCGCCATCTGGCGCTCGGCCCTCGCCTGGCAGGTAACGCTCTTTTTGGGGATTAACTCGCTGATTTACTACGTCATCATCGGCTGGCTGCCGGCGATATTGCTCAGCCACGGCTACAGCGAAGCGCAGGCCGGCTCGGTGCACGGGCTGTTGCAGCTGGCCACGGCCGTGCCGGGGCTTGCCGTTCCGCTGATCCTCCACCGTCTGAAAGACCAGCGGGGGATCGCCGCCGCGGTGGCGCTGATGTGCGCGGTAAGCGCGGCGGGGCTATGGTTTATGCCTGACATGGCGGTGATGTGGACGCTGGTGTTTGGCTTTGGCTCTGGAGCAACGATGATCCTCGGCCTGACGTTCATCGGTCTGCGCGCCAGCTCCGCGCACCAGGCTGCGGCGCTGTCCGGCATGGCGCAGTCGATTGGCTATCTGCTCGCCGCCTGCGGCCCTCCGCTTATGGGGAAAATTCACGATAGCGCGGGAAATTGGCAAATCCCGCTTCTGGGCTGCGCTCTGGCCGCCGTGATAATGGCACTCTGCGGCGTGCTTGCCGGGCGAGACCGCGAGATCTCGCCCCGTTAAAGACTGTGGCAGACCATCGGGTCTGCCTTTTCCTACCCGCGAGCCGCGCGCAGCATCGCCTGCACCAGCACGACCGGACGGCCTTCCAGCGCTGCACGCTCATGCTGGAATAAGGTGATCACGAAGAACGGGTGCGTAACCAGTTCTGCGGCGCGAATTTCCCCCTGTTCGTCCCAGCCCGTAACATGCATATCACCGCTTTCCAGCGCCTGTGCAAACGCCGGCGACACGCCATAGTTACAGTGATAGCCCTCTTCAATTTCCGGCTTGCCGTACGCTTTCGCGATCAGCGTATTTTTGCGCAGCTCAATGGCATCGGTTTTTTCCACCAGCGAGCAGGTCAGCGGCGCAATCACCATGGTGCCTTCTGTATCCGTCTCGGCATGTGCCGCATCGGCCCAGCCCAACACATTGCGGGCATACTCAATCAGCGCGTGCTGGAATCCACCGCAGGTGCCCAGGAACGGTACGCCGTTTTCACGCGCGTAGCGCGCGGCGATAAAGGCGGCCTCGGTGTTTTTATAGGGGCTGGCAGGCACCAGCCAGATGGCATCGTAGCCCACCAGATCTTCAGGGCTTGTCAGCTCCGTGGTGGCAAGCCAGTCGTAATCGGCGGTGAGGTCAAGGACTGCGGCGGCGTCGTCAATCGCCAGCGGGATCGCCTGATGCGCAATAACACTGGGATTGTAATCGCCAACCAGCGCAATGCGCAGCGTCGTTTTAACCGGGAGGTGTTCCATGAAAGGTTCCTTATGCCAGAGTATTATCAGATAACATAAGGAACCTCAGACTACCGATCTTCTGCAATTATCACAATACCTTAAATTGGGAGGGTGGAATTATGATTCAATGCAAACGTGTATACGAGCAGGCTGGCCCGGACGACGGCTATCGGGTGCTGGTGGACAAACTGTGGCCGCGCGGGGTTAAAAAGACGGACCTCGCGTATGATGAATGGTGTAAAACGCTCACGCCCTCGAATGAATTACGCAAGGCCTTTCATAGCGAAACCATTGATTTCGCCGCCTTCAGTAAAGCCTATCGGGAAGAGCTGGCGCAGCATGCTGACGAGGGAATGCGTCTGGCGACGCTGGCGAACAGGCAGACCGTCACCCTGCTCTACGCTGCCAAAGACACGAAGCAAAATCACGCCCTGGTATTAGCCGACTGGCTGCGCCATCTCTGATCAGCCGATCGCCAGCTCATCGAGGATTTGCGGCGCTTCATCGGGAGTGAGCGGCATCAGATGTTCGGCGCGGACAAAGGCAAAGCCGTGCTGATTGTCAAAGGCGTAAACATCGCCAGTCACCAGCCAAAGGGCGCGATCGGCGGTAGCGGGTAATTGCGTCATCACGCCGTTGACCGGGTTAACGAAACGCAGGCCGGGCTGACACAGGCCAAACAGCTCAACAGATTTACCAATATTGCGACGGCCTGACGCCGTGCGGGCACCGATGATCATCGCCATGCTGCCCGGTTTAAGCTGAAACATACTTCTCTCACGGTAACGGTAGCCAGGAAATGGCTAAGAATAATCCTAAAGAGAAGTGTATCGCAGGCAATATACGTCTGTCACCTGGTGGGTTGCGGACGATCGCGACGGTAGAGCGTCCATTCATCAATCACTTCGCCCCCCGGTAGTTTGCACTCCGTGCGAACGCCCTGCGGGCTTTGAACCGGGATCTGTTCCCCACCTTTCTCCAGGCAGTACACGGAGGCCGGGTTCGCCATACCGATAGCATGAGGCGGTTTCGGGGCATCGGGTGGAGTTGTTTTCGCGGTGCAGGCAGCCAGGGGAAGCGCCAGCGCCAGAAGCAGAAATCTCATCTCATTGATCCTTGTGACATCATGACAATCTAAGGTTAACGGGTCATCACCCCTTTCTCCATGATTTCTCCATTTTAACTGCACTTTTCAACACTATAGTGTGGCATGTTCTCGATATGACCAGAGAACATCATTCCGTAATCAAGATGTCTTTGCCCCGGTCTCAACAACGGGGCCTTTTTTCTCTGCTGCTGCCCCCTCCCTGCATATATTAAATTTTTTATATTCATGTTTTACTATGCCTGAAGTCTAAAAACTCAGCATAACATGCAGATGCAGACGTCTTCTGCCTGGGAGTCATTCTACGTCATGTCGGATATTATCCTTGCCCGTGTTTCAGAAACCCTCGCCACTGAACAATCCCTTGAAGGTCTCGTTCGCCAGCTGCTGGAGATGCTGGAGATTGTGACTGACATGGAGTCGACTTACCTCACCAAGGTAGATATCGAAGCCCGACTGCAGCATATCCTCTACGCCCGCAACAGCAAGCAGATGACAATTCCTGAGGGGCTGAGCGTCCCGTGGGATGAAACACTGTGCAAGCGCGCGCTGGATAGCGACACCGTATTCAGCAACGACGTTCCCGAACGCTGGCCGGAGTGCGAGGCGGCGAAAGCGCTCGGCATTACGACCTACATGAGTATTCCTGTCCATCTTGCGGATGGTTCACTCTACGGAACGCTTTGTGCCACCAGCACCGCCAGAAAGCCGCTTAGCGAGCGCGGTGAACAGGTCCTGAAGTTATTCGCCGGGCTGATTGCCCAGTCCATTCAGAAAGAGTCGCTGGTAACCCAGCTTCGCGAAGCCAACGCGGCCCTCATCGCGCACTCTTACACGGATGCCCTTACCGGTTTACCCAACCGTCGCGCCATTTTTGAAGATCTGACCACGCTGTTTTCCCTGGCGCGTCACCTTAAACGTAACACCGTCATCGCGTTCATCGATCTGGATGATTTCAAGCTGATTAACGATCGCTACGGCCACGAGGCTGGCGACCAGTTCCTGATTGAAGTGGGCAAGCGTCTGACGGAAGAAAAACAGCAGGACGATATCATTGGCCGGCTGGGCGGCGATGAGTTTCTGGTGGCGTCGTTGAGCACATCCCACAGCGAAGGAGATAACGCGCAGGTCACGCTGCTCAAAACGCGTCTCAGCGCCTGTATTGCCGGTGAATACTGGCTGGGTAGCGTCAACCTCATTTACCCCGGAGCCAGCGTCGGCGTTATCGAAGTGGACCCTCAGATAACCGATCCGGACAGCGCATTACGCGACGCAGATGTCGCGATGTATCAGGATAAGAAAGGAAAAAGCAAAACACGCTTTCTCACTATCGATTAACCCCGTACACTCTACGGCGTTACAAAAACCGAAACAGGTGATGATATGAGAATAGGGATCCTCTTCCCGGTCGTTATTTTTATAACGGCGGTGATTTTTTTAGCATGGTTTTTTGTCGGTGGTTACGCGGCGCCTGGGGCATAAATGAGAAAAACGACCCTCGTTATGCTGATCGTTGCCATCGCGGCATTTGCCGGCACGCAGCTTGGCTGGTGGTAAACGCCACTACGTAAAAAGGCCGCCATCTGGCAGCCTTTTTTAACGCTTGTAAGCCTTAGCTTTTGATTTTTCTGTAGATAAACAGAACAACCAGCGCACCAATCACCGCGACAGCGAAACTGCCGAAGTTAAAGCCATCGACTTTGCCAAAACCGAACAGCGTACTGATCCAGCCGCCGACTACCGCGCCGATAATACCCAGTATTACGGTGACGATAAACCCACCGCCATCTTTGCCCGGCATGATCCACTTCGCCAGAATACCCGCAATAAGCCCAAAGATAATCCAGGATAAAATTCCCATAACTTTCCTCTCTGTATGGTTTTTGTCATTAAATCAACGACACAAAAAAGAATAGCACAGGATTTCAGAAAGGAAATTTGTGATAGGCATCACAATGAGAGAGTGCGCAATTATTCATCAACAAAAAGAGCCTACCGCATAAACTGTGGGGTTGCATCTTTTGTTGAGAAAGATTATCTTTCTCAACACTGAATAGTTGAGCGTAACACTCAGGTATTCAGTACGACATTGCTCACATTGCTTCCAGTATTTCTTGCCCACTCCTGAGTGGGCTTTTTTTTCTGTTCATACCCCAACAAACGCGTACCGGTTACGTCCTGCGCGTTTTGCCTGGTAGAGCGCCTGGTCAGCGGCAATAATGATATTCTGCTGGCTGCCCGCGATGTCGACCGCACGCGCGGTGGAAATCCCGACGCTTACCGTCACCCGTCCGAAGGGGCTAAAATCATGCGTGATTTGCAGGGAGAACACGTTGCGAATAATCGTCTGCGCCAGTCGAAGCGCCTCCTGAATATCCGTATCAGGCAATATCAGCGCAAACTCCTCTCCGCCGTAGCGCGCCACAATCTGATTATCACGGGTAAGGCTCTCCCTGAGACTGTTTCCCAGCAGCGTCAGACACCGGTCCCCTTCCGGATGGCCGTAGTTATCGTTGTATTTTTTGAAGTAGTCCACGTCCACAATCAGTATCGAAATTGCTGCGTCATGCGCGGCACAAGTCGCGATTTCCGAGAGGATTCTTTCATCAAAAATGCGACGGTTATACAGCCCGGTCAACGCATCCTCGGAAGCGATAATCTTCAGCGCCTTATTATCTCTGGTTTTTCTGGATAAGTCGGAATACAGGAAGTATGACGCGACGATAAGTATCGCAGTGAAAACGAAAATGAGCAGCGCCAGCTGAATGGCCTGCTTGCGCCACGGTGCGAGGGCTTCATCAATGCTGACGGCCACGGTGGTCACCAGCCCGTAGCGTCGGTTTTTCTCATAGGCGTAAATGCGTTCGATTTTATCAAACCGCGAAACGGAACTGGCTATCCCGGTATTTTGTACCTTTAGGTATTTCCTGAAGAGGGGTGAATCAGAAAAAATCGTGCCGACGTAGGTATTTTTAAAGGGGTGACGGACCAGCAGCACGCCGGATTGTGTCGTTAAGCCAATGACGCCCAGGTGACCAATATTAATCTGCCCGTAAAGCGCGAGAAAATTCTCGATACCCAGCGTCACCACCACGACACCGTTAAATGCCCCGGTGTGGGTTTCAAGGCGACGACTAATGGTAATGACCCATTTGCCATTGGTTCTGCTGACCACGGGCTCACCAATAAAAATCTGCTGATTTTTATTTTCCTTGTGATAGATAAAAAATGACCTGTCCGATCCTTTGCGTGGGCCTGTAAAAGTTTCGTGCAACGCGGTAAAGATATCGCCCTGAGCGTCGTAAACAACCACATTATTAATCTGGGTAAGAAGATTATCCTGATTATTTATCATCCGCTGAATATTGGTCGCCTGTTGCGGCGTCATGCCATAAATTTCGATTATGTCGGAAACGGTAGTAATTAACATTTCGCTTTGGCGCATGATCCCCTCGGTGTAGACATCAAGGGTATGGCTCAGGTTAGCAACGCTGGTATTAATTTGCTGAATTGACTGCTGTCTGGACGTGGCAATTTGGACGGCAAGCGACAGCGAGATGATCAATGAGACAATGATGACGGTAATGGTTGTTGTGTAAAAAGTATTTTTCACATGCACGAGCTTTTCCACCTTATCACGCCTGACATCCCTGGCTGACAACTCTTGTCACTGTAACAAAGCTGGGGATAAGAGGAAAATGAATTGCACTTAAGCATACAACAGAAGCTCGTCTTTATTTCGTTTTACAAACTAACGGTCTCCCTGGGTTTAGATAAAATGACCTTAATAAAATCGATATAGGAGACGGGCTTACCAAAATAATATCCCTGTAACAGGGTTATCTCATTACGGTTGAGATACTCCAGTTGCTCTTTTGTTTCTACGCCTTCAGCGACAATGCGCAATGAGAGTTTTTTCGCCAGGTCAATGACGCAGTCCAGCAAGATAGTTGAGTCCTTTTCCTCTGAAACCCGGTTCACAAAGCTTTTATCAATTTTAATATAATCAATGGCAAGCGCATTAAGGCATGACAGCCCGGAATAACCCGTACCAAAATCATCCAGGGCAATAACAAAGCCGGCGTTATGCAGCATGTTAAGGTTCTCCACGAGGTGAGGATTATCGACCAGCGGTTCACGCTCGGTCACCTCGAGAACCAGTTTGACCTCTTTACCCTGAAACCCCTTCCCGAAAACGCGACAGTCACCGATAAATGAAGGCGCATTAATATGCCTGGCGCTGATGTTCACCCCAATATGAAACCCGTCCGGTAGCTTAGGCAAAAGCGGCTTAAGCTGGGTCACCACTTTCGCCATCAATCCTTTGGTCAGCGGAATAATCAACCCGCTACGTTCAGCAATAGGAATAAAGACATCCGGCGGGATAAAGCCTGACTTTGGATGCTTCCATCTTGCCAGGACCTCAACGCCGTACAGCCCGCCGGTATCGCCGTTCACGATCGGCTGGTAATAAGGCTCGATCTCCCCCTGCAAAATCGCTTTACGCAAATCGTCTTCAAATGAGGTACTTTTCCCCTTGTATCGGCGGATCAAAATACCCACCGCCACCGATAGCGCGAGAATAAGCAGTATCAGGCTCCATCCCTGTTGCAAAAGCCGCGTCAGGCTGAAAAAGGCAGGAGGTTGCCAGGCAAGGCTAAAGGGAAATTGCGTTGATGCCATAAGCGCCCCCGTCCAGGAGGCCGCTTTCCAGCCCCTCACATCGCCGTTGCGAACAAGCATGCTTTCGCCGACAACCAGTCCCAGATCCACGCTGTTCGATGCGCTTGCAATGACGTCCTGCAAATGCGCGTCACTGATGCTGACAATGACGCGCCCTCCCGCGATGGGCATCTGGAAGATAAGCACCGGAATGCCGTTCACCAGTCGATTGCCGGGTAACAGCATCAATTTTTCGGCAGGTAACGTCTCAGGATGAATAATCAACACGCCATTCCCGGGAAGGGAAGTACAGATGATTTTACCCTGCAACTCGATCATGATGGCGCGCAGATGCGGTTTTAGCGCTGCCTCTGTCCCCAGCGCCAGCTGTCCGCTACTGGTACACCCTTGAGCCGCAATGCGCTTTGCCGTGCTGGCCGCACTGACTGCTTCAGCCAGAATGTTTTCTATTTTTTGGGTGCTCGCCGTGGCGGTATGACTATTACTCAGCTTCGCCATCTGCCATAGCTGCCAGTTAATAATCAAAATGCCGCTCAGAAAAAGAAACAGAGCGCTAAGAATAGGGATCATCACGTTGCGCACGATGTTTTCCTTAATAGAAAAAACAAGCATGGATGTTCTGGTAGAAGAGCCTGTGCTATCCCGGTATTGCATATAACAATGAAAATAGCTTAGCTGAGAATTGTCTTAAAAAACTGATACTTTCGTATGAGTTCACCTGCCGGCATTTACTCACATGACGTGACTATCAGGCTTGTTCCTTGCCCTAGCTGTGTTAAGATTTGTGAAATCAGGGAGCGGACTGGATATCTGGAAAATGAAAAAGCTCATTGCCATTGCTATCGTTTCGACGCTTCTGGTCTTCCTGTCTCTTTATGCGGTCAATGCTGTAATCATCGGTCAGCAGAAGAGTAAACAGCGTGAAATATCCCATACCCTTTTACATTATTCAGAAGACGTGTCCCAAAGCGTGGCGCTGGGTCTCAAAAGCATCACGACGCAGGGATGTGATAAAACCAGCCTCGATCGCTACAGACAAATTAAGCTTAATAATCTTTATTTTGCCGATATAGGCTTTATTGAGAAGGGAAAAATAGTCTGTACCGCTTTTTGGGGGAAACTCGCGACGCCCGTTGCACTTCCTGCAGAACTGCATAAAACGCCGAGGGGCTTTCTCCTGGCCCAGTTTTCGAGAAAAGACTTTTTCACGGGCAATGCGGCAATTTATAATAATATTATTATCTTCACCTCCCGCTATGCTTACGATAAATTCACCCCGGTCACCGCAAGCTATTCGCTCAGTGCTACCACCAAAGACTTCGGCAGAATCTTTTTTTCGGCCGCCACGGAGCTAAATCAGCAGAGCTGGCTGCATTCGACATTGTTTACCCTGACCCTGACACAGTGCAGCGCCTTCTGGGACCTGTGCGTCATCGTGCAGCATCACGACGCCGGGCTCGCCTCGTTACCTCCGTTTATCTTTGCGCTTCTCGCGGTCATTCTCTGTTTTATCTGGATTGCGATAACGTTATTTATCTTCCGTATCTATGAAGACCGTTTTTCTCTGGAACGTACGCTGATAAAAGCCGTCCTCACGAATACCATAAGCGTTAACTATCAGCCCATTATTCGTATTCACGATCAAAAAATCGTGGGTGTAGAAGTTCTGTCGAGATGGCGTGACCAAAAGCACGGGGACGTCTCTCCGGAGCTGTTTATCCCATTAATTAAGAAGATCGGTTTGTATAAAAAATATTACAGTAATATTATCGAAAAATCCCTTTCCGAAATTGCCCCTCTGGCGATAAAACACCAGCTGATAGTCTCAATAAACGTTGGGCACAAGGAAATTGAAGATGGACAGTTCATTACCATTTTGCGTCGTGCGTGTTTTGCCAATCACCTTCCCCTTTCCCTGATGAAGGTCGAACTTTCTGAGAAAGCCGTTTCCACGGCAGATATCCTCGAGGGATTCTGTCAGGAGCTGAAATCGCTCGGCGTTAAAATATCAATAGATGATTTTGGCGTGCAAAACTCCAATCTCGCCCGCCTGTCGCTGCTTGAATATGATGAAATCAAAATTGATAAGTCGCTGGTGGACGGCATCAGCGAGCATTATAAGCAAAACATCTTTGCAATCTTCTGCGATGCCCTTGCAAGATTGAATAAAACGCTTGTTTTCGAGGGCGTGGAAAATGAAATTCAATATCGCTTTATTGCAAGCAGATATCCCGATGCGCTGATTCAGGGATGGTATTTTTCAAAAGCACTCACCCGGAGCGAGCTGGCGAAGCGACTCACCGGGGTCGCACCGTAACCCGAAGCCTTGCGCGTCCGTTTTTTTCCAGTCGGGCATTTCTATTTTTTACGCAAAAACATATAGTCGTCACATTCAGACGGTAGATTACCCTGAAGCACACTCATATTTTGGTTAAAAACGTGAAATTATCCTTACTATTCCCAGTGGTACTCTTTTGTCTGACCGTTATTTTCGCGCTGTTTATCGACGCCCCCGCTTCGCATATTCTGCGGAAAAAATGCATGTGGTCCGATAGCGTGATGCTGAGCTGTATCGCAAAGCATCAGCATAACGGTTTTTGAAGCAGACTATTCATTTCCCCACTGATTGAGGAAGTTCGCAATATCATCAACGCGACCCGCACGGATCGCGGCCTCAGTGGCCATCTCCTGCTGGGCTTCCTCGCTAATCTCCTCATTATTCGATAAACGGGTGAGCAGCAGCTGGAAATAATGTGCCAGCGCGTCACGCTCTGACTCAGCGACCGGATCAGCGGCTTCCGTCGCGTACTCATCGGCAATGTCATAATATTTCAGTGGGATATCGTTGTTCATAACTGTCTCGTCGCTAATTTTTACGGGTAAAGCCATCAGTATATCGGACGCCTAATCTCAACCAAAGCATTGCTTCAGATGAGTAACGCAAGCAGCGCTGCGAGAGCAGGCGCGGCCTGTACATACAAAATTTTTCGGCTGGCGGTGGCTGCGCCAAAGAGTCCGGCGATCAGCACGCAGGTAAGGAAGAAGATGGCCACCTGAATCCCCTTTTCCCCGAGCCAGAGGCTCCAGAGCAGACCGGCCGCCAGAAAACCGTTATACAGCCCCTGATTCGCGGCCAGCACGCGGGTCTCGCGCGCAAAATCAGGACGCAGATTAAAGGCCTTATGCCCTGTTTTGGTATTCCACAGGAACATTTCCAGCACAAGTATGTAAAGATGGATGAATGCAACGACAGCGATAAGGACGGTGGCTAACATCGTGTTGTCTCCCGCAGGCAGAGGCAAAAAAAACGGGAACCCTCAGGCCCCCGCTCTTGTTTAACCCAGAATCTGGATTACATGTTTGCGATAATCGCGTCGCCAAACTCTGAGCATTTCAGCAGCTTAGCGCCTTCCATCAGACGTTCGAAGTCATAGGTTACGGTTTTCGCGTTGATCGCGCCTTCCATACCTTTAACGATCAGGTCTGCGGCTTCGAACCATTCCATATGACGCAGCATCATCTCTGCGGACAGGATGATAGAGCCTGGGTTCACTTTGTCCTGGCCTGCATATTTAGGTGCAGTACCGTGGGTCGCTTCGAACAGGGCGCACTCGTCACCGATGTTCGCGCCAGGGGCGATACCGATACCGCCAACCTGAGCAGCCAGGGCGTCAGAGATGTAGTCACCGTTCAGGTTCATACAGGCAATTACGTCGTATTCTGCAGGACGCAGCAGGATCTGCTGCAGGAACGCATCGGCGATCACATCTTTAATGATGATCTCTTTGCCGGTGTTCGGGTTCTTAATCTTCTGCCATGGGCCACCGTCGATCAGCTCACCGCCGAACTCTTCTTTCGCCAACTGGTAGCCCCAGTCTTTGAACGCGCCTTCGGTGAACTTCATGATGTTGCCTTTGTGAACCAGAGTCACAGAGTCACGGTCGTTGGTGATCGCGTATTCGATGGCCGCACGCACGAGACGTTTAGTACCGTCTTCAGAGCATGGCTTGATGCCGATACCGCAATGCTCAGGGAAGCGAATCTTCTTCACGCCCATCTCTTCGCGCAGGAATTTAATCACTTTTTCTGCGTCAGCAGAGTCCGCTTTCCATTCGATACCCGCGTAGATGTCTTCTGAGTTTTCGCGGAAGATAACCATATCGGTCAGTTCAGGGTGCTTAACCGGGCTTGGGGTGCCCTGATAGTAACGAACCGGACGCAGACACACGTACAGGTCCAGCTCCTGACGCAGTGCCACGTTCAGGGAACGGATACCGCCGCCAACTGGCGTCGTCAGTGGGCCTTTAATAGCAACGCGGTAGTCGCGGATCAGGTCCAGCGTTTCTGCTGGCAGCCAGACGTCCTGGCCATAAACTTGAGTAGATTTCTCACCGGTGTAAATTTCCATCCAGGAAATTTTACGCTCGCCTTTGTAGGCTTTCTCAACAGCGGCATCAACCACTTTCAGCATCGCCGGGGTAACGTCTACACCGATACCGTCACCTTCGATGAACGGGATAATCGGATTGTGAGGAACGTTAATCTTGCCGTTTTGCAGGGTGATCTTTTTACCTTCCGCCGGAACAACTACTTTGCTTTCCATTAACCTCTCCTTCGAGCGCTTCTGGTTGTTACTGATCTTATGTTAATAAATTGTAATGAGCCCTTCGATAGTACCTGATTGTCCTGCGCCATGAAAGGTCTTCGTTATTAGGCTATAATGCGGCAATTGATAACGCCTGAAAATACCATGAAGAAAACTTCTTTTACAAAACACCGGGTTGAGCGATTCAGCTCGCGACAAGCCGCCAGAAGACCGCAGGAAACCCAGCCGAAGCGGGTTATTTTGTTCAATAAACCCTACGATGTTTTGCCGCAGTTTACCGATGAAGCCGGGCGCAGCACGCTGAAGGACTACATTCCCGTTCAGGGCGTCTACGCGGCCGGGCGCCTGGACCGCGACAGCGAAGGCCTTCTGGTCTTAACCAACGACGGCGCGTTGCAGGCGAAGCTCACGCAGCCGGGCAAACGCACCGGCAAAATTTACTTCGTCCAGGTGGAAGGCGAGCCGGATGACGCGACGCTGGCAGCGCTACGCAGCGGCGTGACGTTGAACGACGGCCCAACCCTGCCCGCAGGTATTGAACGCGTGAATGAGCCGGAGTGGCTGTGGCCGCGCAACCCGCCGATTCGCGAACGTAAATCCATCCCGACAAGCTGGCTCAAAATCACCCTTTATGAAGGCCGCAACCGCCAGGTTCGCCGCATGACCGCACACGTCGGCTTCCCAACCCTGCGTCTGATTCGCTACGCCATGGGCAGCTACACCCTGGAAACGCTGGCAAACGGCGAATGGCGCGACGTCACCCCTTAAGGAGTCACTATGTTTAAACCTCATGTCACGGTTGCCTGCGTGGTCCACGCCAGGGGTAAATTCCTTGTTGTCGAAGAGAGCATTAACGGCAAAGCGCTGTGGAACCAGCCTGCCGGACACCTTGAAGCCAATGAAACCCTGCTGCAGGCAGCAAAACGCGAGCTGTGGGAAGAGACCGGCATTCACGCTGAGCCCCAGCACTTCATCCGTATGCACCAGTGGATCGCGCCGGATCACACCCCGTTTCTGCGCTTTTTATTCGCCGTTGAGCTTAGCGAAACGTGCGCCACAGAGCCGCAGGATGACGATATCGATCGCTGTCTCTGGGTCACCGCCGACGAGATCCTGAACGCGCCAAACCTGCGCTCGCCGCTGGTTGCGGAAAGCATTCGCTGCTGGCAGTCTGCTGGCCGCTTACCGCTGGATGTCATCGGCGCATTTAACTGGCCGTTTACAGAGGGTGTCAATGGTGGGGGGGCGTGATAGAATACGCCGCCTTGAAGTTCAATGTCGTGAGTATTCCATGTCAGATAACAGCCAGAAAAAAGTGATCGTCGGCATGTCCGGCGGTGTCGATTCCTCCGTTTCCGCCTACCTGTTACAGCAACAGGGCTATAAGGTGGAGGGCCTGTTCATGAAGAACTGGGAGGAAGATGATGGCGAGGAATACTGCACCGCCGCAGCGGATCTCGCCGACGCGCAGGCCGTATGCGATAAGCTCGGCATTGAACTGCACACCGTTAACTTTGCCGCAGAATACTGGGACAACGTTTTTGAACTGTTCCTGGAAGAGTACAAAGCGGGCCGCACGCCGAACCCGGATATTCTGTGCAACAAAGAGATCAAATTTAAGGCCTTCCTGGAATTCGCCGCGGAAGATCTGGGCGCTGACTACATCGCGACCGGTCACTACGTGCGTCGCGCAGACGTGAATGGCAAAAGCCAGCTGCTGCGCGGTCTGGACGGCAACAAAGATCAAAGCTATTTCCTCTATACGCTGAGCCACGAGCAAATCGCCCAGAGCCTGTTCCCGGTCGGCGAGCTGGAAAAGCCGCAGGTGCGTAAAATCGCCGAAGAGCTGGACCTCATCACCGCGAAGAAAAAAGACTCTACCGGCATTTGCTTCATCGGCGAGCGCAAATTCCGCGATTTCCTCGGACGTTACCTGCCTGCTCAGCCGGGTAAAATTGTCACCGTCGACGGGGAAGAGATTGGCCAGCATCAGGGGCTGATGTACCACACGCTCGGTCAGCGTAAAGGCCTGGGTATTGGCGGGACCAAAGAAGGTAGCGAAGATCCATGGTATGTTGTCGACAAAGACGTCGAAAACAATATTCTGGTTGTTGCCCAGGGTCACGATCATCCGCGTCTGATGTCCGTTGGTCTTATCGCGCAGCAGCTTCACTGGGTCGATCGTGAGCCGCTGAAAGGCACCCTGCGCTGCACGGTGAAAACACGCTACCGTCAGACCGATATTCCTTGCACCATTACCGCGCTCGATGACGATCGCATTGACGTGCGTTTCGACGAGCCGGTCGCGGCCGTCACCCCGGGTCAGTCTGCTGTCTTCTACAGCGGCGAAATCTGTCTGGGCGGCGGGATCATTGAACAGCGCCTGCCGCTGCCTGCTGTTTAATACGATTCACACATAAAGGAGACCGTGTGGCGAAGAACTACTATGACATCACCCTGGCGCTGGCGGGAATTTGCCAGTCAGCCCGTCTGGTGCAACAGCTGGCGCATCAGGGTCATTGCGACGCAGATGCCCTGCACGTTTCACTGAACAGCGTTATCGATCTCAACCCCGGCTCGACCCTGGGCGTGTTCGGCGGCAGTGAAACTAATCTTCGTCTCGGTCTTGAAACCCTGCTCGGCGTGCTTAACGCCAGCAGCCGTCAGGGATTAAACGCGGAGCTGACCCGCTACACGCTGAGCCTGATGGTGCTGGAGCGTAAGCTGAGCGCCGCAAAAGGCGCAATGAATACCCTGGGCGATCGTATTGCCGGGCTGCAGCGCCAACTTGACCATTTTGATCTGCAGTCCGAAACGCTGCTGAGCGCTATGGCCGGCATTTATGTTGACGTCATCAGCCCGCTGGGGCCGCGTATTCAGGTCACCGGATCCCCTGCCGTGCTGCAAAGTCCGCAGGTACAGGCAAAAGTGCGCGCGTCCCTGCTGGCAGGTATCCGCGCCGCCGTGCTGTGGCACCAGGTGGGCGGTGGCCGCCTGCAGTTAATGTTTTCTCGTAATCGCCTGACCACTCAGGCAAAACAAATTCTTGCTCATTGTTAACCTCCCGGAGTTGCGAATTATGGAATTATCCTCACTGACCGCCGTATCCCCTGTCGATGGACGCTACGGCGATAAAGTCAGCGCGCTGCGCGGGATCTTCAGCGAATATGGTTTGCTGAAGTTCCGTGTTCAGGTTGAAGTACGCTGGCTGCAAAAGCTGGCCGCCCAGGCAGCAATCAAGGAAGTTCCTGCTTTTGACGAAAAGGCAAACGATTACCTTGATAAAATCGTTGCTGAGTTTAGCGAACAAGACGCCGCGCGCATTAAAACCATCGAACGCACCACCAACCACGACGTGAAAGCGGTTGAGTACTTCCTGAAAGAGAAAGTGGAAAGCGTCCCTGCGCTGCATGCCGTGTCTGAGTTCATTCACTTCGCCTGTACCTCTGAAGACATCAACAACCTCTCTCACGCGCTGATGCTCTCCACCGCGCGTAAAGAGGTGGTGCTGCCTTACTGGCGTAAAATCATCGACGCGGTAAAAGCGCTGTCCGTGGAATACCGCGACATTCCGCTGCTCTCCCGTACCCACGGCCAGCCGGCCACCCCATCCACGATGGGTAAAGAGATGGCTAACGTCGCGTACCGTATGGAGCGCCAGTACCGTCAGCTGGAGCAGGTTGAGATCCTCGGCAAAATCAACGGCGCGGTCGGTAACTATAACGCCCACATCGCCGCTTACCCGGAAGTGGACTGGCACCAGTTCAGCGAAGAGTTCGTGACCTCTCTGGGCATTCAGTGGAACCCGTACACCACGCAGATTGAGCCGCACGACTATATCGCCGAACTGTTTGACTGCATCGCGCGCTTCAACACCATCCTGATCGACTTCGATCGTGACGTGTGGGGCTACATCGCCCTGAACCACTTCAAGCAGAAAACCATCGCCGGTGAAATCGGCTCTTCCACCATGCCGCACAAAGTGAACCCAATCGACTTCGAAAACTCCGAAGGCAACCTGGGCCTGGCGAACGCCGTGCTGCAGCATATGGCGAGCAAACTGCCGGTATCCCGCTGGCAGCGCGACCTGACCGACTCCACCGTACTGCGTAACCTGGGCGTGGGCATTGGCTACGCGCTGATCGCGTACCAGTCCACCCTGAAAGGCGTGAGCAAACTGGAAGTGAACCGTGACCGTCTGCTGGACGAGCTGGATCACAACTGGGAAGTGCTGGCGGAGCCAATCCAGACCGTGATGCGCCGTTACGGTATCGAAAAACCGTACGAGAAGCTGAAAGAGCTGACCCGCGGCAAACGCGTTGACGCCGAAGGCATGAAGCAGTTTATCGACGGTCTGGCGCTGCCGGAAGAAGAGAAAACGCGCCTGAAGGCGATGACCCCGGCGAACTACATTGGTCGCGCTATCACCATGGTCGACGAGCTGAAGTAACGCCCTTCTCCCCCTTTTCGCCCGAAAAGGGGGATGCTTTTCCCCGGTTTACTCAATGTTTATCCCCACAACAACATAATCAGCGTTAAACTATTCATACCAATTATTTAGGGAGAAGAGATGATGCGCGTACTGGTTGTTGAGGATAACGCATTGCTACGCCATCACCTGAAGGTTCAGCTTCAGGAGATGGGACATCAGGTGGACGATGCTGAAGATGCAAAAGAAGCCGATTATTATCTCAATGAACACCTGCCGGATATCGCCATTGTCGATTTAGGGTTGCCTGACGAAGACGGTCTGTCGTTAATTCGCCGCTGGCGCAGCCACGATGTCTCCCTGCCGGTTCTGGTTCTGACCGCCCGTGAAGGCTGGCAGGATAAGGTCGAAGTGCTCAGCGCGGGTGCAGACGATTACGTCACCAAGCCGTTTCATATTGAAGAGGTGGCGGCGCGCATGCAGGCGCTGTTACGCCGCAACAGCGGGCTGGCTTCACAGGTTATTTCCATCCCGCCATTCCAGGTCGATCTCTCCCGCCGGGAATTAGCGATCAATGAGGAAGTGATTAAGCTCACCGCCTTCGAATACACCATCATGGAAACGCTGATCCGTAACAATGGCAAAGTGGTGAGCAAAGATTCCTTAATGCTCCAGCTTTATCCTGATGCTGAACTGCGCGAGAGCCATACCATTGACGTGCTGATGGGCCGTTTACGTAAGAAAATTCAGGCGCAGTATCCGCAGGATGTGATTACCACCGTCCGTGGCCAGGGCTACCTGTTCGAATTACGCTAAATGAGAGGGATTTTACGCCACATTCTGCCCCTCTCGCTGCGGGTTCGTTTCTTACTGGCAACAGCCGCCGTCGTGCTGGTGCTGTCGCTCTCCTACGGCATGGTCGCCCTGGTGGGCTACAGCGTCAGCTTTGATAAAACAACCTTTCGGCTGTTGCGCGGCGAAAGCAATCTGTTTTATACCCTGGCGAAGTGGGAAAACAACCGAATCACCGTCGAAATGCCGGAAAAACTCAACCAGCAGAGCCCAACGCTGGCCCTGATTTATAACGAAAAAGGGAAATTACTGTGGGCGCAGCGTGATATCCCCTGGCTGGTTAAAAGCATTCGTCCGGACTGGCTCAAAACCAACGGGTTTCATGAAATTGAAGCCGATCTCAACACCACCAGCTCGCTGATCCGTGAAGATCGCTCCCTGCAGCAAAAGCTGAACGAGATCCGCGCCGACAACGCCGAAACGGAGATGACGCACTCCGTCGCGATTAACCTCTATCCGGCGACGCTGAACATGCCGCAGCTGACCATTGTGGTGATCGACACCATTCCGGTCGAGCTGAAGCGTTCTTATATGGTCTGGAGCTGGTTCATCTACGTTCTGGCTGCGAATCTCCTGCTGGTGATCCCGCTGCTGTGGGTGGCAGCGTGGTGGAGCTTGCGCCCCATTGAGTCACTGGCGAAAGAGGTTCGTGAGCTGGAAGAACATCATCGCGAGAAGCTGAACCCGGAAACCACCCGTGAGCTCACCAGCCTGGTGCGTAACCTCAACCGCCTGCTGAAAAGTGAACGCGAACGCTACGATAAATACCGTACCACCCTTACCGACCTGACCCACAGCCTGAAAACTCCGCTGGCCGTCATGCAAAGTACCCTGCGTTCAATGCGCAGTTCGAAGCTGAGCGTCGATGATGCCGAGCCGGTGATGCTGGAGCAGATCAGCCGTATTTCACAGCAAATTGGCTATTACCTGCACCGCGCCAGCATGCGTTCCGGCAGCGCGCTTCTGAGCCGCGAGCTGCACCCGGTAGCCCCGCTTCTGGATAACCTCACGTCCGCCCTCAACAAGGTGTATCAGCGTAAAGGGGTGAACATCAGCCTCGATATCTCACCAGAGATAAGCTTTGTGGGTGAAAAAAATGACTTCATGGAAGTGATGGGTAACCTGCTGGATAACGCCTGCAAATACTGCCTGGAGTTCGTGGAAGTGTCAGCGCGTCAGACGGAAACCGAACTGCATATTATCGTTGAGGATGATGGCCCGGGGATCCCGCGAAATAAACGCGATGTGGTGTTCGATCGCGGTCAGCGCGCCGATACGCTACGTCCTGGCCAGGGCGTAGGATTAGCCGTCGCCCGTGAGATTGTCGACCAGTACGACGGGAAAATAGAAACCAGTGAAAGCCTGCTGGGCGGCGCCAGAATGGAGGTTATTTTTGGTCGCCAGCAGCCCACATTGAACGATAGTTAACCCGTTATGTGAAAAATGCGAGGATCTCGCAGCCGGGGGGCTGAGCTTCCGTTATAATCCGAGTCAGTAAGAGCCTGCGGAATAAAAAAATATGGATTATCACTTAACGCTTAACTGGCCCGAGTTTATTGAACGCTACTGGCAAAAACGCCCGGTGGTTCTGAAACGCGGATTCAGCAATTTTGTCGACCCTATCTCGCCTGACGAGCTGGCTGGTCTGGCCATGGAAAACGAAGTCGACAGCCGTCTGGTCAGCCACCAGGACGGGAAATGGCAGGTTAGCCACGGTCCTTTCGAAAGCTACGATCACCTCGGT
The DNA here is from genome assembly GCF_034106085.1 of Enterobacter sp. 302C9. Classification (NCBI taxonomy): domain Bacteria; kingdom Pseudomonadati; phylum Pseudomonadota; class Gammaproteobacteria; order Enterobacterales; family Enterobacteriaceae; genus Enterobacter; species Enterobacter sp. 302C9. The sequence goes on along the minus strand of NZ_JAWNBW010000001.1, from coordinate 861,185 downwards.
GAAAACAACTGGTCGCTGCTGGTGCAGGCGGTCAACCACTGGCACGAGCCGACTGCTGCCTTAATGCGCCCGTTCCGCGCCCTGCCCGACTGGCGCATGGACGATCTGATGATCTCCTTCTCCGTGCCGGGCGGCGGCGTAGGTCCACATCTTGACCAGTACGACGTGTTCATCATTCAGGGTACGGGCCGCCGCCGCTGGCGCGTGGGTGAAAAAGTGCCGATGAAGCAGCACTGCCCGCATCCTGACCTGCTTCAGGTTGACCCGTTTGAAGGGATTATCGACGAAGAGCTGGAGCCGGGTGATATTCTCTACATTCCGCCGGGATTCCCTCACGAAGGCTACTCCCTGGAAAACTCACTCAACTACTCCGTGGGGTTCCGCGCGCCAAGCGGCCGCGAGATGATCAGCGGATTTGCCGACTACGTTCTGCAACGCGAGCTGGGCAGCTATCGTTACAGCGACCCTGATGTGCCTGCACGCGAGCATCCGGCGGATATTCTGCCAGAAGAACTCGATAAGCTGCGCGGCATGATGCTGGATCTGATCAACGAGCCGGAGCACTTCAAACAGTGGTTTGGTGAGTTTATCAGCCAGTCTCGTCATGAGCTGGACGTTGCGCCGCCGGAGCCGCCGTATCAGGCTGACGAGATTTATGATGCGCTTCAGCAGGGCGACAAGCTGACGCGTCTGGGCGGGTTGCGCGTGCTGCGCATTGGTGAAGAGGTGTTCGTCAACGGCGAGAAGCTGGACTCTCCGCACCGTCCGGCGCTGGAAGCCATTGCCAGCCATCTGGTGCTGACTGCCGACACCTTTGGCGATGCGCTGGAAGATCCTTCCTTCCTCGCGATGCTGGCCGCGCTGGTCAACAGCGGGTACTGGTTCTTTGAGGACTGAGTCGCCTTAATTCCCGGTGGCGCTTCGCCACCGGGCTTTTCTTACCGCTTCGCGGTCAACTCCGCTATCCGCACTATCACCTTCACCGCTTTTTCCATCCCCTCCAGCGTCACGAACTCATGCTTACCATGGTAGTTGTAGCCACCGGTAAACAGGTTCGGGCACGGCAGCCCCATAAACGACAGCTGAGAACCGTCGGTGCCGCCGCGAATCGGCTTCAGCTGCGGTTCAATATCGCAGTCGCGCATCGCCTGCTGGGCGATATCGAGAATATGCGGATGCGCCATCACCTTCTCGCGCATGTTGTAATAGCTGTCTTCAATGATCAGCTCAATATAGCAATCAGGGTGTAACCCTTTACCGACCTTCTTGGCGATCTCCATCATCTTGCGCTTGCGCGCCTCAAAGGCTTTGCGGTCGAAATCGCGGATGATGTAGTGCATCTGCGCGCTGTCCACGGTGCCTTTGATGCTGGTCAGGTGATAGAAACCTTCATACCCTTCGGTCTGTTCAGGGCTCTCTTCCGCCGGGACTTCTGCATGAATTCTGGACGCCAGCGACAGCGCGTTCACCATGACGCCTTTCGCCGAGCCGGGGTGAACGTTGTTGCCGACAATTTTGATCGTGACGAACGCGGCATTGAAGTTTTCATACTCCAGTTCACCGACGCCGCCGCCGTCGACGGTATAGGCCCACTGCGCGTTAAAAGCTTCCACGTCGAAGTGCTTCGCGCCCTTGCCGACCTCTTCATCCGGCGTAAAGGCCACGCGGATATCGCCGTGCGGGATGTTTTTGCCCTTCAGCACCGCCAGCGCCGTCATAATTTCCGCGATACCCGCCTTGTCATCCGCCCCCAGCAGCGTTTTACCGTCGGTGGTGATCAGCGTCTGGCCCAGCAGCTGGTGCAGCACGGGGAACATCACCGGCGAGAGCACCTCTTCGCCAATGCCCAGCGCAATATCGCCGCCGCGGTAATTTTCCACAATCTGCGGGTTCACATGTTTACCGCTAAAATCCGGAGAGGTGTCGACATGGGAGATAAAGCCAATTGCCGGAATATCACCCTGGACATTCGCCGGCAGCGTTGCCATCACAGTGCCTTTTTCGCTTAACGTGACGTTGACCAGCCCCATGGCGTCAAGCTGCTCTTTAAGCAGGTTTAATAACTTCCACTGGCCTTCAGTGCTCGGCACCTGGCGAACACCCGGCTTAGATTGGGTATCCAGCGAAACGTACTGTAAAAAACGCTCAAGTAATTTATCCATGCAGTCACCCTCACTTTTCGTGACAACATTATCAATAAGCATCAAAACGCAAATATTGCGTCAGGTCACTTTTATCCCGCAAACGAGAATATTTTCCGTTTATATGGTTATGCGTTAGTAAATGTAGCTTATGAATCAGTGACAAGGTTTGGCGATCGCAGGGGATTGCCGTAGAATGTCCGCCCTCATTACGAGTCACCAAGGTGGTTACACACAAACCCCGCTTCAGTCTGCTGCCTGAGGCGTCTATATGGGACAGCGCAAAAATTGAATACACAATCCCGTTCACGTTCACCGCTGGTGCAACTGGAACGAATTCGTAAAAGTTTTGATGGTAAAGACGTTATTTCCGACCTCACTCTGACCATCAATGACGGTGAGTTTCTGACGCTGCTTGGCCCCTCGGGCTGCGGCAAAACAACCGTACTGCGCCTTATCGCCGGGCTGGAAAGCGTCGATAACGGCCATATCCATCTTGAAAACCAGGACATCACCCAAGTTCCTGCCGAAGATCGCCACGTCAATACCGTCTTTCAGAGCTACGCCCTGTTCCCGCACATGACCGTGTTTGAAAACGTGGCGTTTGGCCTGCGGATGCAAAAAACCCCGGCGAATGAGATCGAACCGCGCGTCACCAACGCCCTGCGCATGGTGCAGCTTGAGACGTTTGCCCAGCGTAAACCCCATCAGCTTTCCGGCGGCCAGCAGCAGCGCGTGGCCATCGCCCGCGCCGTGGTCAACAAGCCGCGCCTGCTCCTGCTGGATGAATCCCTCTCCGCGCTGGATTACAAGCTGCGCAAGCAGATGCAGAACGAGCTCAAAGCCCTGCAGCGCAAGCTCGGCATTACCTTTGTCTTCGTCACCCACGATCAGGAAGAGGCCCTGACCATGTCCGACCGCATCGTGGTAATGCGCGACGGCAAAATCGAGCAGGACGGCACGCCGCGCGAAATCTACGAAGAGCCGAAGAATCTGTTTGTCGCCAGCTTCATTGGCGAGATCAATATCTTCGACGCTACGGTGATTGAGCGTCTGGACGACCAGCGCGTGCGCGCCAGCGTCGAAGGACGCGAGTGTAATATCACGGTGAATTTCCCCGTCGAAAAGGGACAAAAGCTCAACGTTCTGCTGCGCCCGGAAGATCTGCGCGTCGATGAAATTCACGGCAATACCGAGGCCGAAGGGTTAATCGGCTATATCCGCGAGCGCAACTACAAAGGGATGACGCTGGAGTCCGTTGTCGAGCTGGAGAACGGCAAGATGGTGATGGTCAGCGAGTTCTTTAACGAAGACGACCCTGACTTCGACCACTCTCTCGACCAGAAAATGGTTATCAACTGGGTAGAAAGCTGGGAGGTTGTGCTGGCTGATGAAGAACACAAGTAAATTCCAGAATGTGGTGATCGCCACGATCGTCGGTTGGCTTGTGCTGTTTGTCTTTTTGCCCAACCTGATGATCGTTGCCACCAGCTTTCTGACCCGCGACGACGCTAGCTTCGTTTCGCTGGTCTTTACGCTGGACAACTACGCGCGCCTGCTCGATCCACTCTATTTTGACGTGCTGCTGCACTCGCTCAACATGGCGCTGATTGCCACCCTTGCCTGTCTGGTGCTGGGGTATCCTTTCGCATGGTTCCTCGCGGGCCTGCCGCAAAAGGTGCGACCCCTGCTGCTGTTTTTACTGATTGTTCCCTTCTGGACCAACTCGTTAATCCGCATCTACGGGCTGAAAATCTTCCTTAGCACTAAAGGCTATCTCAACGAGTTTCTGCTGTGGCTGGGGGTGATTGATACGCCGATCCGCATCATGTTTACCCCGAGCGCGGTGATTGTCGGCCTGGTCTACATCCTGCTGCCGTTTATGGTGATGCCGCTCTACTCCAGCATCGAGAAGCTGGATAAACCGCTGCTGGAGGCGGCAAAAGATCTGGGCGCTAACAAGCTGCAGACCTTCATCCGCATTATTATCCCGCTGACCATGCCGGGCATTATCGCGGGCTGTCTGCTGGTAATGCTCCCGGCGATGGGTTTGTTCTACGTGTCGGATCTGATGGGCGGCGCGAAAAACCTGCTGATCGGTAACGTGATCAAGAGCCAGTTCCTGAACATCCGCGACTGGCCGTTCGGCTCCGCGACCAGCATTACGCTGACGGTGATCATGGGCCTGATGCTGCTGGTCTACTGGCGCGCCTCACGCTTGCTGAATAAAAAGGTGGAACTCGAATGATCGGTCGACTGCTTCGCGGCGGTTTTATGACCGCCATTTATGCCTATCTCTATATCCCGATCGTTATTTTGATCGTGAACTCGTTTAACAGCTCACGCTTCGGGATTAACTGGCAGGGCTTTACCACCAGCTGGTACAGCCTGCTGATGAACAACGACAGCCTGCTGCAGGCCGCGCAGCACTCGCTGACGATGGCGATCTTCTCCGCCACCTTCGCGACGCTGATTGGCTCGCTCACCGCCGTGGCGCTGTACCGCTATCGCTTTCGCGGCAAACCGTTCGTCAGCGGCATGCTATTTGTGGTGATGATGTCGCCGGACATCGTAATGGCCATTTCGCTGCTGGTGCTGTTTATGCTGCTGGGCGTACAGCTTGGCTTCTGGTCGCTGCTGTTCTCGCACATCACCTTCTGCCTGCCGTTTGTGGTGGTGACCGTCTTCGCGCGCCTGAAAGGGTTCGACGTGCGCATGCTGGAGGCGGCGAAAGATCTGGGTGCCAGCGAGATGATCATCCTGCGCAAAATCATCCTACCGCTGGCGATGCCCGCCGTGGCGGCCGGATGGCTGCTTAGCTTCACCCTGTCGATGGATGACGTGGTCGTGTCCTCCTTCGTCACCGGTCCGAGCTATGAAATTCTGCCGTTGAAGATCTATTCCATGGTGAAAGTCGGCGTCTCACCGGAGGTGAACGCGCTGGCGACCATTCTGCTGGTGTTTTCGCTGGTTCTGGTGATTGCCAGCCAGGTTATTGCTCGTGATAAAACAAAATCTCAGGGGACAATGAAATGAAAAAAATGCTCGCCGCTGCGGCGCTGGTGCTTGGCATGGGTGCCGCGCACGCTGATGACAGCAAAACGCTCTACTTCTACAACTGGACCGAATACGTGCCGCCGGGCCTGTTGGAACAGTTCACAAAGGAGACGGGCATCAAGGTTATCTACTCGACCTACGAGTCGAATGAAACCATGTACGCCAAGCTGAAAACCTACAAAGACGGCGCGTACGATCTGGTCGTGCCTTCCACCTACTTTGTCGACAAAATGCGCAAAGAGGGCATGATCCAGAAGATCGACAAAACGAAGCTAACCCATTTTTCAAACCTCGATCCAGAGATGCTCAACAAGCCGTTCGACCCCAATAACGACTACTCCATTCCGTACATCTGGGGGGCAACCGCGATTGGCGTGAACAGCGATGCCGTCGATCCGAAAACGGTGACAAGCTGGGCCGACCTGTGGAAACCAGAATACAAGGGTAGCCTGCTGTTAACCGACGACGCGCGTGAAGTGTTCCAGGTCGCGCTGCGCAAGCTGGGCTACTCGGGCAACACGACGGATCCCAAAGAGATTGAAGCGGCGTATAACGAGCTGAAAAAGCTGATGCCTAACGTGGCGGCGTTCAACTCTGATAACCCGGCAAACCCGTATATGGAAGGCGAAGTGAATTTGGGGATGGTGTGGAACGGCTCCGCGTATGTCGCCCGCCAGGCCGGGACGCCGCTTGAGGTGGTCTGGCCGAAAGAAGGCGGGATCTTCTGGATGGACAGCCTTGCGATCCCCGCCAACGCGAAAAATGTTGAAGGGGCGCACAAGCTGATTAACTTCCTGCTGCGCCCGGACGTGGCGAAACAGGTTGCCGAGACGATTGGCTACCCGACGCCAAACCTCGCCGCACGCAGGCTGCTGAAACCTGAAGTGGCTAACGATAAATCGCTCTACCCGAATGCCGAAACCATCAGCAAAGGTGAATGGCAAAACGATGTCGGTGACGCCAGCCGCCTCTACGAAGAGTATTACCAGAAATTAAAAGCGGGCCGATAAACGGTATCGCGTTCTTCCTCACGCCGTACGTGCGGCGTGAGGAGAATTAACTGACCGCATTCTCCCCAGCCCAGATCGTCGCCTTTCTCATCGCCTCAACCACATCCTCATCCGACAAACCCAGCGCCTGACGAACCCGGGTCGCCTCGTCCCACTGCTGCTGTTCATAGTATCGGCACAGGCTCACCATATCGGCTAACCGTCCCTCCTGATGGCACAGGGCATTGCTCACGCTCTGCGGGACCGCAATTTGCTTCATCAACTCGGCCATCGGCTGTTCGAGGAGGGTATCCAGCAGAGAAAACAGGCCGCACATGAAGGCATTTTCAGCCAGCGCCGGTTCGTTCATCGTCCCGGCTATCAGCTCGCAGAACTTGCCGCGCATCATGCTCAGCGGATAAAGCTCGCTGACGGTGTCATTGCCTGCGCTCGCCAGGACCACGACGGCAACAAACCGTCTCAGCTGATTTTCTCCAAGGTATCTGAGAACTTCGCTCAGGGTTAACTTGCTGAAATTACAGGCACCGATATGTTTAAATGCGGTGTGTTTCATGTAGCGCATAATCTTATAGGACAGAGTGAGATCGGTTTTAATCAACGACTCGACGATCCGAAAATCAGGCTTATTGCGCCCAACCTCCATTTGCAGCCGAAAAATTGCCAGCTGATTTTGCGATAGCCGTTTATATTTAATGACCTCCGGACGGCAGAAAAAATAGCCCTGAAACAGCGAGAATCCCTCTTCCCTGTATTGGCTGAATTCCTCTTTAGTCTCAATTTTTTCAGCGAGATATTTAATATGCCCGGTTAAATGTTTACGCTCTTTCAGATACTGTTTAATTTGCGCTAAGGTATAATTTCTGACGTCAAATTTCAGTATTGAAATATAGGGTAAAAAAGCATCCCATTCTGGAGCAAGGGTGAAATCATCAAGCGCAAACTGATAACCATCCGCACTCATCTCCCTGACGGCCTGCAACAGCTCCGCTCCCGGCACAGCATCTTCCAGGATCTCAATGACCACGCTCTCTTTATCCAGCGCTTCTCCACTGCGGTCTATGACCATCCGCGAAGGGAAATTAATAAACGACGTATGTGCCCCGGCGATGCGCTGAGACGGCACGCATAAAAACTGATCTGATATCATCCTGGAGGTGGCATATTCCGCCGACACGTCCGGAAAACGGTTTGTCATCCCATCTCTGAAGAGCAGCTCATAGGCCACCGTCTTCATCTCAGGGTTAAAAATGGGTTGTCGCGCAATAAATCCGTACATATCCCATCCTCCTCTACAACTTTATATTTATTAGCATCCTCTTTCTACACGACGATAACGAGCTTTATCGAGCACTATTTTGATTGAATGCACAAAATAAAAGCATCCACACTAATTAACTGGATTTACAAATCAAAATTTAAATTAAATATCCCTGGCGCTCTACAGAAAGAGGAGAAAATATCCGATAAGGAATATGTGCCTGCCCGACATGCACGATATTACGGGAGATGAGAATGAAAGACGCCGTGGTCCAAAGAAAAAAAATAAGAGTCAAGACGTTGATGCTATTGTCCATTTTCCTCACCGTAACGGTGGGCTTTACGGCAACGATCGGGTTTATGATGTGGCAGTGGATGGCACAGCAGGAGGTTCTGGCCAAAAAGCATATCCGCCAGATTGCCGAGGTGCAAGCGTTGCAGGTCAGTAAACAGCTGGATTCTGCCCTGACTGCCGCCCGGGATATGGGCAACAGCGCCCTGGCGCTGCGCGAGGCGGGCGTGACCGATCGCCAGAGCCTGAACCAGCTGCTCATCCACTACCTTTTGGCTCACCCGCAGTTTCTCTCCATGTCGATGGCCTTTGAGCCTAACGCGTTCGACGATAAAGATGCCGTCTGGGCCGGTCAAAGCGGTGAAGATCCTGCCGGGCGCTACGCCCGCTACGTTGACCGGGACGCCACCGGCAAACCGGCATTACACCTGCTGACGGACATCGAAACGCCCGGCAGCGGCGATTATTATCTGCTGCCGAAACAACGCCATAAAGATGTGATCATCGAACCCTATATCTATCCCTACAACGGCGTGGACGTGATGCTCACCTCGATTGCCGCCCCCATCATGCGTGACGGTCAGTTTCTGGGCTCGGTCACCTCTGACTTCTCCCTCGCCACGCTGCAGTCGACGATCGGCGCGATTAAACCGTGGAACGGCACGGGCTATGCCCTGCTCCTCTCCGCAGGTCATAACGTGGTGTCCAGCCCGGACAAGCGCGCGGCGGGCAAGCCTTACGCCGGTCAGATTGCCGGTCATGACGTCACCCGCATTAACGATCCGCTGCTGAAGGAGGACGTGTTTATCACCTGGCAGGACATCGCCGTCGGTAACAGCCAGACGCCGTGGAAACTTGCCATTATCACGCCGGTCAGCGAAGTGATGGCCGAAGCGCGCGCATTTTTACTGAAAGCCATCATCATGATGGTGCTAAGCATCGTGGCGGTTAGCCTGGTCATGGCACAGATCTTCACCCGCAAAGTTGACCGTCCGGTTGGGGGAGAACCTTCTGAGGCCGCCGGGATCGCTCTGGCCGTTGCCCGGGGAGACCTGAACAACACCATCCCGGTGCGTTCCGGAGATACCCACAGCATTTTTTACGCCCTGCACACCATGCAGATGCAGCTCAAGCGCATCGTCGACAATATCAGCGAAGCCAGCCACTCCGTGCACGGCGGCACCAGCGAAATTTCGGCGGGCAACCTTGACCTCGCCTCGCGAACCGAGGAACAGGCGGCTGCGATTGTTGAAACGGCAGCCAGCATGGAAGAGATTTCGGTCACGGTGAAGAATAACGCCGACAACGCCCACAAGGCGACCACGCTGACCGATCGCGCCGCGAGCCTCGCCGGGCATGGCGAAACGCTGGTGAACGACGTGGTCGTGGTGATTGGGGAGATTGATGAGAGCGCGCGTAAGATCGGCGAGATTAACAGCATTGTCGATGGCATCGCCTTCCAGACCAATATCCTGGCGCTGAATGCTGCCGTTGAAGCGGCACGGGCTGGCGAACAGGGGCGCGGCTTCGCGGTAGTCGCTGGGGAAGTGCGCAATCTTGCCCAGCGAAGCGCTAACGCGGCAAAAGAGATCTCTCAGCTGATTGCCGAGTCCTCAGGGCGCGTCAGCAAAGGCGTTGAGCTGGTCAATGAAACCGGCGTGATGATGAAACAGGTGATTGAAGCGGTGTCGCATGTGCATCTGGTCATCAACGATATCGTTCAGGCGCTGGACGAGCAAAATCGCGGGATTAGCCAGGTCAGCACCGCCGTTAACCAGATGGACAGCACGACCCAGCAGAACGCCTCTCTGGTTCAGCAGATCTCTGCGGCGGCGCTCTCGCTGGATGAGCAGGCTAAATCGCTCGAGAAGACGCTGGCGTTCTTCCATTCATAAATAAAAAGGCACCCGCTGGACGGGTGCCTTTTAGGCGATTGCCGTTACAGCCCTTTCAGCAGCTTGTCGACAAACTCCGGGACGACCGTGCTTGCCAGACCGTAGTGTTTCTCTTCAAACTCGCTGCCCACCTGGCTTGGCTCAAGGTTGAGTTCTACCGTATGCGCACCGTGCAGTCGCGCTTCGTGGACAAACCCCGCCGCCGGATAAACATGACCGGATGTGCCGATGGCGATAAACACGTCGGCCATCGCCAGCGCGCTGTAGATATCATCCATTCCCAGCGGCATTTCGCCGAACCAGACCACGTGCGGACGCAGGCGCGACGGGAACTGGCAGCAGTGGCACTTATCCTCTGGCAGCACGTCCTCTTGCCAGTCCAGCACCTGACCGCTCCAGGCGCAGCGAACCTTGAGCAGCTCGCCGTGCATGTGGATGATGTTCCTGTTACCGGCCCGCTCGTGCAGGTTGTCGATATTCTGCGTCACCAGCAGAAAACGATCGCCCAGCGCCTCTTCGAGCTTCGCCAGCGCCAGATGGGCCGCATTCGGCGCGACGTCAGGCTGCTGAAGCTGACGGCGGCGGGCGTTGTAAAACGCCTGCACGAGATCCGGATCGCGGGCAAAGCCTTCCGGCGTGGCTACATCCTCCACGCGGTGCTCTTCCCACAGCCCGTCCGCCGCGCGGAAGGTTCGAATTCCTGACTCGGCGGAGATCCCCGCCCCGGTCAGCACCACCACTCTGGGTTTATCCATCGCTTCTGGCATCATTCTGTCTCTGAAAAAGATCCGCTGGCGCAAGCGCTCACGCAAGCGGCGTTTGTTTTTGCGAAAACGGCTGAGTCGACCCTGGCGACGCGACAGCATAGAAACCTCGTAAACTAATCGGTGAGATGAAGGAATGCGGCTCCGCGCATGCCTCCTGCGTCCCCGTGTCGCGCGCGTTCAATACGCGGCACGCGGGCAACCGGCAATAAATGTCGGGGCAAACGCCCGGACAACCGTTCCGTAATCGCGGTAAAGTTTGAAAGCCCTCCCCCGATCACCAGCAGATCCGGGTCGACGATGGTGAGAATATTTCCCAGACACACCGCCAGCAGATCCAGATAGCGCTCGACGTGCTCACGCGCCTGCGCATCCCCTTGCTCCCACAGGGTAATGATTTGAGGGGCCTCAAGTTTCTGATGATAGAAGTGTTCGTAAAGCCATGCAAACCCGCGGCCGGAGAGGGTGTTCTCAATACAGCCGTGCTGGCCGCAGCCGCAGCGAGTCAGCGGGAAATCGCGCCCCACTACCTCCAGGGCATCCACCGGGAGACGGATATGACCAAACTCGCCGGTGATGTAGCTGCGCCCGGTGATTGGCTTCCCGTTGATCACAATTCCCCCGCCGACGCCGGTACCGAGGATCAGCCCCATCACCAGCGGATACTGACGGAACTCATCGTCCCAGGCTTCGGAGAGCGCAAAGCAGTTAGCATCATTGTCTAAACGCACGTCGCGTTCAAGGAGGGCAGAGAGATCGGCGCGGAGCGGTTTACCGCTGGCGGCAGGCACGTTGGCGGCATACAGCGTGCCGTCGTCGGTTTCGGGCATACCCGGAATGCCGATGCCGACGCTGCCTTTCACGCCAAAGCGTTCATCGGCCTGCGCCACCAGCGCGGCAATCGCGGTTAAAAATTCGTCATAGCTTTCGCGCGGCGTGGGAACGCGGGTTTCCCACTGCAGCCTGAGGTCTTTATCAAACACGCCTAGCGCAATCTTGGTGCCGCCAATATCAAATCCGTAATACATAACGCATTCCTCTTTTAACCTGGCGGCCAGAAAGCCGCTAGATCATGACGTAATTACTGGCCACTTAATACCCTCGCCGGATCAATTCGGCTTGCGCGACGCGCCGGATACCAGCTTGCCAGCAGACTCAGTAAAAGTGCTGTAACCAGCACATAAAAAACGTCCAGCCAGTGCAGTTCAGACGGCAGGAAGTCAATAAAGTAGATATCACCCGACAGGAACTGGTGACCAATAAGCTTTTCGATCCCGTTGATAATGGGGGTCAGCTGCAGGGAAACCACCACGCCAATCACCACGCCGCACAGGCTGCCGAACAGCCCCGCCAGCAAACCGTACCAGACGAAGATGGCGCGAATAAGACCATCTTTCGCCCCCAGCGTACGCAGCACGGCGATGTCGCCGCTCTTGTCCTTGACCGCCATCACCAGCGTCGAGACGATATTAAAGCACGCCACACCAATCACCAGCACCATCGCCAGATACATGATGGCGCGGATCATCTGGATATCACGGTACATATAGCCGTAAGTGCCGATCCAGCTTTTGATGTAGACATAGTTATTGGTCACGCTGCCCGCGTCGCGAACCAGTTTGTTGGCGTTAAAGACATCGTTCACCTTGATGGCAATGCCCGTCACGCTGTCGGCCATGTCGAGATACTGGCGCGCATCCTCCATCGGCACCATCGCAAAGCTATGGTCAAGCTGACCGCTCAGCTGAAGAATACCGGTGACGTGCAGGCGCACGCGCTTAGGCTGCTGCAGCTTGTGGTCGGCGCTGGCGTTCGGGATCATGATCGACACCCAGTCGCCCTGCTTCACCTTCAGGGCATCGGCCACGCCTTTACCCATGATGATCTGCTGCTCACCGGCCTTAAAGTTGGCCCACGCGCCGTTCTGCACATAGTTTGGCAACGCGCTGAGACGCGCTTCCTGGGCGGGGTTGACCCCTTTCACCTGAATGGCGCGCAGGTTTACCCCGCTCTCCACCAGCCCGGTAAAGTTAATGTAGGGCGCGGCCGCGGCAATGCCCGGCACCTTTTCGACTTTGGCGAGCGCATCGCTCCAGTTCGTCCACGGCTGGTTAACCGGCTCGATCTCCCCGTGCGGCACTACCGCCAGAATGCGGTTATTCAGCTCGCGCTCAAAACCGTTCATGGCGCTCAAGCCGACAATCAGCACCGCCACACCGAGCGCAATACCGATGGTCGAGATGACGGAGATCAGCGACACCATGCCGCCGCGACGGCGGCCGCGGCTAAAACGTAAACCGATGAGTAACGATAACGGTGACGCCATTACTCTGCTCCCATCAGGGTCAGTTCCGCGTTCAGATGGCCGTCGCGCATCTCAAGCTGACGCCCCATGCGTTTTGCCAGCTGCAGATCGTGGGTTACGACCAGAAACGCGGTGCCCTGCGAGGCGTTCAGCTCGCCCAGAAGCTGGAAAATACTGTCCGCATTGCGGGCATCCAGGTTACCGGTAGGCTCATCCGCCAGCACCAGACGCGGGTTGTTGACCAGCGCACGGGCAATCGCCACGCGCTGGCGCTCGCCGCCGGAAAGCTCAGAGGGACGATGGTTACCGCGATGGCCCAGCCCTACCGCTTTCAGCATGTCACTGGCGCGGGCGTTAATTTCTGCCGGTTTCTTTTTGCCAATCAGCAGCGGCATCGCCACGTTTTCCAGCGCCGTGAAATCCGGCAGCAGGTGGTGGAACTGGTAGATAAAGCCCAGCTCGCGGTTACGCAGCTCGGCCTTAGCCGCGGAGGACATTTTGCTCATCGGCTGGCCGGAGAAAATCACGTCGCCGTTAGTTGGCGTATCCAGCCCGCCCAGCAGATGCAGCAGCGTGCTTTTACCCGAGCCGGAGCTGCCGACAATCGCCATCATCTCGCCTTCGCCCACGCTGAAGCTCACATTGTGCAGCACGTCGGTTTGCACAGTGCCTTCCTGATAGCGTTTGGACAGGTTGTCGCATTGCAACAGGATCTTATTCATAACGTAAAGCCTCAGCGGGTTGAGTGGCGGCAGCGCGCCAGGAAGGATAAAGCGTAGAAAGCAGCGCAATGGCCATCGCGGCCAGCGCAATACCGACCACCTGCAGCGGCTCGATAGCCACCGGCAGCGCCGCGCCGTCGAGCAGGGCGCCGATGATCGGCATTAAGTTATTAAGCTGGCTGGCAAGCAAGGCCCCCAGTACGGCGCCGAGCAGCGCGCCGATGATGCCTGCGCTGGCCCCCTGCACCATAAATACCGCCATGATCTGGCGCGGCGTGAGCCCCTGGGTTTGCAGAATGGCGACTTCGCCCTGCTTCTCCATCACCATCAGGCCCAGCGAGGTAATGATGTTAAATGCGGCCACAGCCACGATCAGGCTCAGCAGCAGCCCCATCATATTTTTTTCCATCCGCACGGCCTGGAACAGTTCGCCTTTACGCTCGCGCCAGTCCTGCCATTTGGTGCCGTCCGGCAGTTTTTGCTGGCTGAGGGTATCGACCTTCAGCGGCGCATCGAGCCACAGGCGCCAGCCGGTAATATTCCCTGCCGGGTAGCGCATCAGGCGTGAAGCGTCCTGAATGTTAACCAGCATCTGATAGCCATCGACTTCGCTGTTGGCGGCAAAGGTACCAATCACGTTGAACAGACGCTGGCTTGGCAGGCGCCCCATCGGCGTAAACTGGCTGGCAGAAGGCACCATCACGCGCAGCTGGTCGCCACGGTTGACGCCAAGCTGGCCGGCAAGCTGTTCGCCCAGAATCACGTTGTATTTTCCGGCTTCCAGATCGGTCTGCTTCACGTTAACCAGATACGGCGTCAGCGGATCGTTTTGCGCCGGGTCGATACCCAGCATCACGCCGACCGCCACGCTGCGGGCGCTTTGCAGCACCACGTCGCCGGTCGTCAACGGCGCGACGCGCGTGACGCCCTGTAACTTCGCCGCGCTTTCCGGCAGCTGTTGCGGGTTAACCGAACCGTTGGATGATGAGAGAACGGCCTGCGGCATCAGCCCCAGGATGTTGTTTTGCAGCTCGCGTTCGAAGCCATTCATGACGGAAAGCACCGTCACCAGTGCCATCACGCCAAGCGTAATGCCAATAGTCGAAAGCCAGGAGACAAAGCGACCGAATCGGTCCGCGGCGCGCCCACGCATGTAACGTAAGCCTATGAAGAGTGCGACAGGTTGATACATGAAATCCGTCTGTTTGCTGATAGCAGACCCACGAGTATATAAGCGAATCCGTTAAGCGTAAATGACTGAAACAGTAAGCTTTGGTAATCATTCTTCCGAAAAATTCAGATAAATCAGGGTGCTATTGTCTGAATACTCACCTCGCAACCTCCACCTTTTCCGAAAAACCACCGGATACAGACTGTTACCCATTACATCCCGGCTTCGTTTTACAACAATTGCTCGTTCGTTTATGGCAATAAGGTAGTGGCGAACAATGAAGCAAAAAGCATTATGGATTAACCAGATAAAAGGGCTGTGTATCTGCCTGGTGGTTATCTATCATTCGGTTATCACGTTTTATCCGCATCTGATCGGGCTGCAGCACCCGCTCTCCGGCCTTCTCGCCAAATGCTGGGTCTATTTTAACCTCTATCTCGCACCGTTTCGTATGCCGGTCTTCTTCTTTATCTCCGGCTATCTGATCCGTCGTTATATTGACGAAGTGGACTGGCGAACCAGTCTCGATAAACGGATCTGGAGCATTGTCTGGGTCCTGGCGCTGTGGGGCGTTCTGCAATGGCAGGCGTTGACCCACCTGAACGCCTGGCTGGCGCCCGAGCGTGAGCTTGCCACCGCGTCGAACGCGGCCTACGCCGACTCGCTCTCAGGATTTGTACGGGGTATGCTCACCGCCAGCACCAGCCTGTGGTATCTGTATGCCCTGGTGGTCTACTTCACGCTGTGTAAACTGCTGAGCCGCTGGAAGCTGCCGGTTCTTGGACTGCTGGCGCTGGCGAGCATCGCGATTAACTTCCTGCCGCTGCCGTGGTGGGGAATGAACAGCGTGGTCCGCAACATGATCTACTACAGCCTCGGGGCGTGGTATGGCGCAGCGCTGATGACGTGGATGAAAAGCGTCAACCTGCGCCGCATCTGGCTGGCAACCGGCGCTTTCGCCGCCGTCTCCGTGGTGCTGTGGTTTGCTAACGTTCCGCTGCTCCTCTCATTGCTGTCGATTGTGTTGATCATGAAGCTGTTCTACAGCCTTGAGCAGCGCTACGCCGTTAACCCGAACAATCTGCTGAACGTGATTGGCTCCAATACCATTGCGATTTATACCACCCACCGCATCCTGATTGAGGCCTTTAGCCTGTTCCTGATTGGCGAAATGAATGCCGCCTCGTGGCCGGTCTGGGCAGAGCTCACCCTGGTGCTGGTCTACCCGTTTGCCAGCCTGCTTATCTGTACCCTTGCCGGGCTCGGAGTGCGTAAAATCTCCACCGCGCTGTTTGGGGACGTTTTCTTCTCTCCTCCGTCTACGCTAACCCTGTCACCTTCAACGCGTTAATGCCCACTCCGCCCCCGTTTCGGGGGCGTTTAGCCCCGCCGTGCGGTTACGATTTGCTTATGTAAAACGATCGAGGATAATAAAGACATTGCGTATCAGTGATATGCCCCAATACTGTTGGTATATCCATAAGAGACTCTGACATAGCTATGCCTGAACACTATCGTTATTCCTTGCCTGTCAAAGCGGGCGACCAGCGCCAGCTGGGTGAACTCACGGGCGCGGCGTGCGCCACGCTGGTGGCGGAGATCGCCGAGCGTCATCCAGGCCCGGTGATTCTGGTTGCCCCGGATATGCAAAACGCCCTGCGCCTGCACGACGAAATTCGCCAGTTCACCGATAGCCTGGTGTTCAGCCTGGCCGACTGGGAGACGCTGCCGTATGACAGCTTCTCTCCGCATCAGGAGATTATCTCCTCGCGCCTGTCGACGCTCTATCAGCTCCCGACCATGCAGCGCGGCGTGCTGATTGTGCCGGTGAACACCCTGATGCAGCGCGTCTGTCCGCACAGCTATCTGCACGGCCACGCGCTGGTGATGAAAAAAGGCCAGCGCCTGTCCCGAGATGCCCTCCGCGCGCAGCTTGACGGTGCCGGCTATCGCCACGTCGACCAGGTGATGGAGCACGGGGAATACGCGACCCGCGGCGCGCTGCTCGACCTTTACCCGATGGGCAGCGACCAGCCGTATCGTCTGGATTTCTTTGATGATGAAATCGACAGCCTGCGCGTATTCGACGCCGACACGCAGCGCACGCTGGAGGAAGTCGAGTCGATCAATTTACTGCCCGCGCATGAGTTCCCCACGGACAAAACCGCTATCGAGCTGTTCCGCAGCCAGTGGCGCGATAAGTTCGAGGTGAAGCGCGACGCGGAACATATTTATCAGCAGGTCAGTAAAGGCACGCTTCCTGCCGGGATCGAATATTGGCAGCCGCTGTTCTTCAACGAGCCGCTGCCTGCCCTGTTCAGCTACTTCCCGGCGAATACGCTGATTGTCAACACCGGGGATATCGACGCCAGCGCCAGCCGCTTTGAAAGCGAAACCCGCGCCCGCTTTGAAAACCGTGGCGTTGACCCAATGCGTCCGCTGCTGCCACCGGAAGCGCTGTGGCTGCGCACCGACGAGCTCAACGCCGAGCTGAAGCGCTGGCCGCGCATGCAGCTGAAAACCGATTCGCTTGCCGACAAGGCCGCTAACACCAACCTCGCCTTCCGGACGCTGCCGGACCTGGCCGTTCAGGCGCAGCAGAAATCCCCGCTGGATAATCTGCGCAAGTTCCTGGAGTCCTTCACCGGCCCGGTGGTGTTCTCCGTTGAGAGTGAAGGCCGCCGCGAAGCGTTAGGTGAGCTGCTGGGACGCATTAAGGTGGCGCCGAAGCGCATCCTGCGTCTGAGCGAAGCGACCGGAAACGGTCGTTATCTGATGATTGGTGCCGCCGAGCACGGGTTCATCGACACGCTCAACAACCTGGCGCTGATTTGCGAAAGCGACCTGCTGGGCGAGCGCGTCGCGCGCCGCCGTCAGGACAGCCGTCGGACCATCAACCCGGACACGCTGATCCGTAACCTGGCCGAGCTGCATCCTGGCCAGCCGATTGTTCACCTGGAGCATGGCGTTGGGCGCTATCAGGGGATGACCACGCTGGAAGCGGGCGGCATCAAAGGTGAATACCTGATGCTGACCTACGCTAACGACGCCAAACTGTATGTCCCGGTCTCCTCCCTGCATCTGATCAGCCGCTACGCGGGCGGCGCCGAAGAAAATGCGCCGCTGCACAAGCTGGGCGGCGATGCCTGGGCGCGCGCGCGCCAGAAGGCGGCGGAAAAAGTGCGCGACGTGGCGGCCGAGCTGCTGGATATCTACGCCCAGCGCGCGGCCAAACAGGGCTTCGCCTTTAAGCACGATAAAGAACAGTACCAGCTGTTCTGCGACAGCTTCCCGTTTGAAACCACGCCGGATCAGGCCCAGGCCATCAACGCCGTGCTGAGCGACATGTGCCAGCCGCTGGCCATGGACCGCTTAGTCTGCGGCGACGTCGGCTTCGGCAAAACCGAAGTGGCGATGCGCGCCGCCTTCCTTGCGGTGGAAAACAACAAGCAGGTGGCGGTGCTGGTGCCGACCACCCTGCTCGCTCAGCAGCACTTTGACAACTTCCGCGACCGTTTCGCCAACTGGCCGGTACGTATCGAGATGCTCTCGCGTTTTCGCAGCACTAAAGAGCAGACGCAGATCCTCGAACAGGCCAGCGAAGGCAAAATCGATATTCTGATCGGCACCCACAAGCTGCTGCAAAGCGATGTGAAGTGGAAAGATCTGGGGCTGCTGATCGTCGACGAAGAGCACCGCTTCGGGGTGCGTCATAAAGAGCGCATCAAAGCGATGCGCGCCGACGTCGATATCCTGACTCTGACCGCAACGCCGATCCCGCGAACCCTGAACATGGCGATGAGCGGCATGCGCGATCTGTCTATTATCGCCACGCCGCCGGCGCGCCGTCTGGCGGTGAAAACCTTTGTCCGCGAGTACGATAATCTGGTGGTGCGTGAGGCCATTCTGCGTGAAGTGCTGCGCGGAGGTCAGGTCTACTACCTCTACAATGACGTGGAAAACATCCAGAAAGCGGCGGACAGGCTGGCGGAGCTGGTGCCGGAAGCGCGCATAGCTATCGGTCACGGGCAGATGCGCGAGCGCGAGCTGGAGCGGGTAATGAACGACTTCCACCACCAGCGCTTTAACGTGCTGGTGTGCACCACCATCATTGAGACCGGGATCGACATTCCGACGGCAAACACCATCATCATTGAGCGTGCGGATCACTTTGGCCTGGCGCAGCTTCACCAGCTGCGCGGCCGCGTCGGACGTTCGCACCATCAGGCCTACGCCTGGCTACTGACGCCGCATCCGAAAGCGATGACCACCGACGCGCAAAAGCGTCTGGAAGCCATCGCCTCACTGGAAGACCTCGGCGCAGGCTTTGCGCTGGCGACGCACGATCTCGAGATCCGCGGTGCCGGCGAGCTGCTGGGTGAAGACCAGAGCGGCTCCATGGAGACCATCGGCTTCTCGCTCTATATGGAGCTGCTGGAGAACGCGGTTGATGCCCTGAAGGCCGGACGCGAGCCGTCGCTGGAAGATCTCACCAGCCAGCAGACCGAGGTCGAGCTGCGTATGCCTTCCCTGCTGCCGGACGATTTCATTCCGGACGTGAATACCCGACTGTCGTTCTACAAGCGCATCGCCAGCGCGAAGAAGGAGAACGAGCTGGAAGAGATCAAGGTGGAGCTGATTGACCGCTTTGGTCTGCTGCCCGATCCGGCGAGAAATTTGCTGGATATCGCGAGGCTGCGCCAGCAGGCGCAAAAGCTGGGGATCCGCAAGCTTGAAGGCAATGAAAAAGGCGGCGTGATTGAATTCGCCGAGAAGAATCACGTCAACCCGATGTGGCTAATCGGCCTGCTGCAAAAACAGCCGCAGCATTTCCGTCTGGATGGTCCAACCCGTCTGAAATTTACCCAGGAGCTGACGGAGCGCAAAACCCGTATGGACTGGGTGCGTAACTTTATGCGTCAGCTGGAAGAGAACGCGATCGCTTAACCTTCCTTCCCCCTGTTAGCTGAGGAGTTTCATGTAGTTTATTAACCGGAAGCGATGAAAGTTGCTTCCGGGAATGAACAGCTTACAGCGACACCCTGGTCCGGCTGTAAATCGCTGAGGCGTTTCCTTGCAGGCCGGGGCGAGGCGCAGGGATGCGCCGAGAGGGCGGGCTTTACATGGACGTTGCCTCCGCCCGTCCCCGATAAGCCGGAAGGAATAAGCCGAGGGCATCGCGAAGCGGCGATTTACTGCCGGGAGCCCGGGTCACCAGGGTGGTGGCGATTGAGCCCCCCTGGCACGTTCACCGGTTATGTCGTTAAAGAGTAGCAAGGAACATGAAGTGAACGGAATGACCACCAGAGCCGTATGTTCCCCCTCACCCCAACCCTCTCCCTCAAGGGAGAGGGGGTCGTCCGTTCAGGCATTATTTTATGGGGATCCCTTCCCCCTGTTAGCCCGGCGCTACGGGGGGACAATTTACAAACTCTTTGCACTTCACCCGATCTTCCCGACACACCCATTCGCCATAATTATGTTTAATGCCTTACAAAACAATAACCTTATCATTTACATGGATTATGGTGATGATGACCTCTTCGCGTTTTACTCGCTGGATGACTCTGTTTGCGCTGGCAGCCACCGTCGCGGTTGCGCTTCCCGCCCGGGCAAACACCTGGCCCCTTCCCCCTCCCGGCAGCAAGGTGGTGGGTGAAAACCGCTTTCATGTGGTTGAAAATAATGGTGGTTCACTGGAAGCGATTGCCAAAAAATATAACGTCGGTTTTCTGGCCCTGCTGCAGGCGAACCCCGGCGTCGACCCGTATGTCCCGCGCGCGGGCAGCGTACTGACCATCCCGTTACAGACTATCCTGCCGGATGCCCCGCGCGAGGGGATGGTGATAAACCTGGCCGAGCTGCGTCTGTACTATTACCCGCCGGGTAAAAATGAAGTCACCGTCTACCCTATCGGTATTGGTCAGCTGGGCGGCGACACGCTGACGCCGACGATGGTCACCACCGTCTCGGATAAACGCGCGAATCCAACCTGGACCCCAACGGCGAACATTCGTGCCCGCTATAAGGCCCAGGGGATCGATCTTCCTGCCGTGGTGCCGGCAGGTCCGGATAACCCGATGGGGCACCACGCGATACGCCTCGCGGCATACGGCGGCGTCTACCTGCTGCACGGAACGAATGCGGACTTTGGCATCGGCATGCGCGTCAGCTCCGGCTGTATTCGTCTGCGCGATGACGATATCAAAACGCTGTTTAACGTCGTTACGCCGGGAACCAAAGTGAATATTATCAATACGCCGATTAAAGTTTCAGAGGAGCCCGGCGGCGTGCGGCTGGTTGAGATCCATCAGCCGTTATCGAAAAATATCGGCGACGATCCGCAGACGCTGCCCATCAACCTGAATGCCGCGATGGTAAGCTTCAAAACGAATGCGAATACCAACAGCGTGGTGATGGAGCGTGCGATGGAAGCCCGGTCAGGCATGCCGACCGATGTCACCCGGCATCACGATGTCGTCCCGCAGTCGATGTAAATCGGAAATAAAAAACGCCCTGCTCAGCAGGGCGTTTTTTATTGCAGCGGCATAAATGAGGGTTTATGCCCGGCTTATTTGTAGATGACCGCAGTGCCGTGCAGAGTGTTAGGACCGGTCACTGAGGTGATGCGGTAAGATTTTGCACCCATCTCTTGCGCTTTTTGCGCCAGCTGATCTTCCAGGGAACCCAGGTTAGTACCGGCAGACGCAGAGATTGTCCCGACTTTATGCTGGTCGGCAGGGGTGGATTGCACCTGTACAGCAGCAAAGCTTGCGAAAGAGAGTGAACTCAGGACAGCGGCAGCGATGAGAGTTTTTACGTTTTTCATGATGTTTACCTTTAGCAGATGAATTTGGAGGTCGTTAATCATTTAGTTAACGATCGATAGGTAAATCATAAATGTGATCCATGTCACGCGTCAACATAATTTTATAACGAGCGTTAACTTAATTTTAAAATTGTTATTTTTCATACATATATGATTAATTTATTTTTAAGCATTCTGCACTGGTGGTGGGTTGCGTTTATTTTTATAATGGTCATTCACCAAACCAACAGAGGACCAACGGCAAATGACAACCGATGTCACGAGTTGTGCGAAGAAAAGCCGTGGCCGACCAAAAGTGTTTGACAGGGATGCAGCGCTTGATAAGGCCATGACTCTCTTCTGGCAACATGGGTATGAAGCAACCTCGCTTTCCGATCTGGTAGAAGCCACCGGAGCCAAAGCGCCGACGCTGTATGCCGAATTTACCAATAAAGAGGGGCTGTTCAGGGCGGTGCTGGACAGATACATTTCGCGCTTTGCGGCGAAACACGAAGCCCAGCTGTTCTGCGAAGAGAAAAGCGTTGAACAGGCGCTCCGGGACTATTTCACCGCCGTCGCGACCTGCTTTACCAGTAAAGAGACGCCTGCGGGCTGCTTTATGATTAACACCTCTGCCACCCTGGCGGCGTCCTCTAAAGAGATTGCCAATACGGTGAAATCACGGCATGCCATGCAGGAGGAAACCCTCAGCGCATTTCTGGCTCAGCGCCAGCAGCGCGGTGAAATCCCCGCGCAATGCAACCCTCAGCTGCTGGCGCAATACCTGAGCTGTATTTTGCAGGGAATGTCGATCAGCGCCCGTGAAGGGGCCACGCTGGAAAAACTGCAGCATATTAGCGAAACCACGCTGCGGCTGTGGCCTGAGCTACTGAAAATCTGAAGCAAAAAAAAGCTCCTCAGCCTGAGCGCATGAGGAGCTAAATTCAGAGAACATCTTTTTTACACTTTGTTATTCAGAACCAGCTGGCCGTTTCCATCCAGTGGAATTTGCGTGCCCGGGTCTTTATCCATGCGGATTTTGCCCTGCTGATCGCCAATTTTGTACGTCACGTCATAGCCCAGCATTTTTTCCGACTTGTCATAGACGGTTTTGCAGCGTTGCTGAGTCGTGGTGTAGGTATCATTATCCTGCATCGCGCCCTGCACCTGGTTACCGGCATAGCCGCCACCCAGCGCGCCGACCACAGTCGCCACGTCTTTACCCCGGCCGCCGCCAAACTGGTGACCAATAACGCCACCCGCTACTGCACCCAGAACAGAACCGGCAATGCGGTTTTCATCCTGCACCGGACGACGGTGCGTCACGGAGACGTTACGGCACTCCTGACGAGGCGTTTTTACGGTTTCTTTAATCGGTGTAGCAGAAACCACCTGTGCATACTGCGGGCCGCGATCTAATACGTTGAGACTGGCAACGGCAGCCACACCTAACGCAGCCGCGACGCCAATCCCTATACCCGCCAACATTGATTTATTCACGGGACTTCCTCCTTTGTTGCTATTGGTAACAATTTTGCAATGGAGGCACGGCTTCGCCAATAAGATAAAGGATCAAAAAAGGGGCGTTGAGAGGAGATATATTGTATTTAGGAGAACTCTTAAGCAGTCAAACTGTGATCTACAGCATGAAATGCTAAAAACTCCCTCCGGAGGGCCCGGAGGGAGTGAAAGATTAGTGCAGCTTCAGACGCGGACGGATCACGCGGTTGATTCTGCCCACCAGCATCATCAGCCCGGTTTTGAAGTAGCCGTGCAGCGCAATCTGGTGCATGCGGTACAGGGAGATATACACGAAGCGGGCAATGCGCCCTTCTACCATCATTGAGCCGCGCATCAGGTTACCCATCAGGCTGCCGACGGTAGAGAAGTTTGACAGCGACACCAGTGAACCGTGGTCTTTGTAGACATAGGCTTTCATTGGCTTGCCTTTGTACTGCGCCAGAATGTTGTGCAGCACCAGGCTTGCCATCTGGTGAGCGGCCTGCGCGCGCGGCGGCACGAATCCACCTTCAGGACGCGCGCAGGAGGCACAGTCACCGATGGCAAAGATTTCAGGATCGCGCGTGGTTTGCAGCGTTGGCTCCGTAACCAGCTGGTTAATGCGGTTGGTTTCCAGACCGCCGATCTCTTTCATAAAGTCAGGCGCTTTGATACCAGCCGCCCAGACCATCAGATCCGCTTTGATATACTCGCCGTCTTTGGTGTGCAGGCCGCCTTCGTCGGCGCTGGTCACCATGGTTTGCGTCAGCACCCGCACGCCCAGCTTGGTGAGCTCATTGTGCGCCGCACCGGAAATTCGCGGAGGCAGCGCAGGCAGGATACGTTCACCGGCTTCAACCAGCGTCACGTTCAGCGCTTCGTTAGTTAACCCTTTGTAACCGTAGCTGTGCAGCTGTTTCACCGCATTGTGCAGCTCCGCTGACAGCTCAACGCCCGTCGCGCCGCCGCCGACAATAGCGATATTCACCTTACCGTTCGCACCCATATTGCTGGTGTACTTCAGGAACAGGTTCAGCATTTCCTGATGGAAACGACGCGCCTGGTGCGGGTTATCGAGGAAGATACAGTGCTCTTTCACGCCCGGCGTGTTGAAGTCGTTGGAGGTACTGCCCAGCGCCATGACCAGCGTGTCGTACGGCAGTTTACGCTCGGGAACCAGCAGCTCCCCTTTTTCATCGCGCAGCTCTGCCAGGGTGATGGTTTTGCTTTCACGGTTGATGTCCACCACCGAGCCCAGCTGGAACTGGAAATGATGGTTGCGCGCGTGCGCCAGATAGCTGAGCGCGTCCACGCCCTCATCCAGAGAACCGGTCGCCACTTCGTGCAGCAGCGGTTTCCACAGGTGGCTGTGGTTACGATCCACCAGCGTAATTTTGGCTTTTTTACCGCGACCCAGCTTCTTGCCCAGCTGTGTAGCCAGCTCCAGCCCGCCAGCACCACCGCCTACAATCACTATCTTTTTCAATGGCGTAGTCAACGTGACCCCCTCAAATTATTAACCAATTGTTAATTAAAAGTTATAAAAATAACCCTTAATTAACAACAGGTTACAGCACTGAAACCATTCAGGTGCATTGAGAATACCACGTCAGGCGCATTGGTCATACCAAAATTGATATGCATCAAGTTTTGATGGCTTAAAAGTAGACAATTCTGGTCAAAAAGAAAGCCCGGCACGCTTTCGCGGCCGGGCTTTGATGCATGCGGGAAATTGATTAACCCAGCGTTTTAAACGCTTTGATACGCTGCAGATGCGGGGAGATGTTTTTGAACTTGTGGGTCTGTTCTTCGTCCCAGACGATCTCATAGTAATGATGCAGGAGCTCTGCTGCCCGATGGCTGTTGAGCGCTTCATCATTACGGGAAAGGATCACCAGGCAGCGGTCGCGGTTTTTCTCACGGAAGTTGCTCACGCACTTGGTCGCAATATCGACATACTCTTCCGGACGGTCAATTTTGCCTTCCATGTTCTCGTTCGGGAACAGGTTAGGATTGAACACCACCTGGCGAATGTCGCACAGGAAGCCAATCCGCTCCGCCCAGTAGCCGCCCAGCCCTACGCCGCAAATCAACGGGCGGTCGTCGACGTTGAGCTGCAACATCTTGTCCACCTCTTTGAGCAGATGCTGCATATCATGCTTCGGATGGCGCGTGCTGTAGCTGATCAACCGTACATCCGGATCGATAAACTGCAGCTGCAGCACCTTCTCATGATTACCAGGACTGTTTGAGTCAAAACCGTGTAAATAGATGATCATCGTCTTCTCACCACGCTACGCCTTCCGGGAGGGTTTACAGGCTGGCTTTATGTGCCTGCCAGCGCTCATTCAGGTCTTCAAGCCGGGCGTTGACCGTCTTCCAGCGCGCCGAATCCATCAGCTCCTGACGGCTAAATGAACCTTTATGATACAATTGTGTAACACGCTCTGCATTGATCGGCGACAGGTTATCCAGCACGCTAACGGCACCTTTACGATTATTGCAGACCAGGATCATATCGCAACCCGCATCCAGCGATGCCTGACCGCGTTCAGCGTAGCTGCCCATGATCGCGGCCCCTTCCATCGACAAATCGTCAGAGAAAATCACGCCGTTGAAGCCCAGCTCCTGGCGCAGAACGGTTTTCAGCCAGTGCGGAGAGCCGCTGGCAGGACGCGGGTCGACGTCGCTATAAATCACATGCGCGGGCATAATGGCATCCAGCTTGTTATCGGTGATAAGCGACTGGAAAACTGACATATCTTTGGCGCGAATTTCCGCTTCCGGGCGCGGATCGCGCGGGGTCTCTTTGTGAGAATCCGCCGTCACCGCCCCATGACCCGGGAAGTGTTTCCCGGTGGTTTTCATGCCTGCGTCGTGCATGCCGTCGATGAACCGGGTCGCCATTGCCAGCGCAATACGCGGGTCTTCATGGTATGAGCGCTCGCCAATGGCAGCGCTGATATGCCCTACATCCAGCACCGGGGCAAAGCTGATGTCGATATCCATGGCAATCATTTCGCTGGCCATCAGCCAGCCGGCCTCCTGCGCCAGTTTTCCACCCTCTTCCGTGCCGAGCAGCGCGGCAAAAGACTGGGCTGCGGGCAGGCGGGTAAAACCGTCGCGGAAACGCTGCACGCGCCCGCCTTCCTGATCGACGGCCACCACCAGATGATTGCGCGACGCGGCGCGGATCTGACGCACCAGCTCACGCAGCTGCGCCGGATCGTGATAGTTGCGGGTAAACAGGATCAGGCCACCCACCAGCGGATGCGCCAGAATTTCACGCTCCTCCGCATCCAGCTCAAACCCTTCTACATCCAACATGACTGGACCCACATCCACCTCTCTTATCCTTTCGTTTGTAACTGACGCCAGGCATCGTCCGCCAGCGCAATAAATTGTTTGTCTCTGGACTGCCGATAGCGCATTTCAAACCAGCCAGCCATTAACATGATGACCCAGGGTCGCCAGCGCCTGACCTGACGCCTCAGCGCGTCGGGGTCAATATGCGCTACCCGGGCGTATTCCCTGATGAGCATCTGCCGCGCGGCTTCACTCTCCGTCCAGACGGCCGCCAGCTCCAGCGCCACATCGCCATCTCCGGCATACTCCCAGTCGATAAGCCTGATCCCCGCTGGCGTATGAACAATATTCCCGGCATGAACATCCATATGCAGCGGCGTGAGCCGAATCGGCTGCGGCTCGCCCGTTTTACGCAACCGCCTGAGAAGTGCCAGCCACACTGGAGTACGCCTGTCAGGCAGGGCTTGCTGCCAGTAATGTTCCAGCAGTGGGAATAACGTAATTCGCCATCCCAGACGTGGCTGCCGGTGCAGATGATACAGCACCGCCGCAAGCTCCGGCGTGTCCGGCAGCGCGCTTTTAACTTCACCTTCCAGATAGTCGACGGCCATCCAGCCCTGTCTGAAAAAACGAGGGGCAGGTACGAGATCCGCCGGAAGACGTCTCAGGGCACGAAACTGACGACGGAAATGGGAGGCAGGCGCGTCGGGGTCGTGATTTTGCCGCAAGACCAGACGTCGTTCGCCCTGTTCTATAATGCAACTCGCGCCGCCAAGCCCGGAATGGGCCTGCGGCGCGATAAGGCGGTACTGAGGAAAATAGCGCGTCAGAATCTCTTCACGCGTGCCGTCATTGTTGCGTAACCGCACCTTTACCTGACCAGATAATTTCGCCTGTCTGAACCAGCATCAGCTGCATCTGCAGGGCTGGGGTATTCACGTTACCGGTGGCGTTAGAGTACAGCACATACTGTGCGCCAACGTTACGGGCAATGCCGATCGCCTTGCTGCGGGTACCGAGGCTATCCTGCGGCGACAGGCCCAGCTGCTGTTTGGCGACGGCGAGCTGCTGAGCCGAGACCAGCGTAAACTTGCCGTTGTTAGCCAGAGCATTACGCAGGGTTTCCGTGGCTTCACCCGCGTTCAGCGAACCGTTGGTACGGTTGTTCACGCTGTCGACCAGCAATACGCTGCCCGCCGTCACGCCCTGCGCCTGCAGCATTTTGCCTACCATCGGCTGCATCGCCCCGTTCCAGTCGTAATGGCGCACGCGCGGCGTGGGCTGTGACGTCTGGTCCGGATGTTCAATCGGACCTGGCTGCGCCGGAATAGACGGTACAGACGGCACGGTTGGCTGCTGCTGCGTTGGCGGTGTCGGCTGTTCAGTACCCGGTTTAGCCTCTTCCACAGGCGCAGGCTGTTCAGTTCGGGTCACACACCCTGCAAGAAACAGAGCGAAAGCTGTCACGAGCGCATAGCGGCTCAAATTTTTAATCAAGGTTCACCCCTCAGAGATAAAGATAAAGTCTCACCTTATGCGCACCCAGATAGTTGGCGCTGCCATAGAGCGTTACCGACGACCTGGCCGGAATGGTGACGCTGCGCGGCGCCTCCAGCGGATGCATTTCAAGACCTCTTACGTCATACCAGAAAAAACGGTAGTGGACCGTCACCGGTTCATGTCTTTCATTAAAGAGCGTAGAGGAGGCTGATGAGTTGATTTCACTGATGGTCAACGCAGGCTGTTGCGCCGTGATGCCCGCGGCAAGCACGGAGGATTCCATGACCAGCGTCTGTTCATCATTCACGGGGATCGCCGGACGCGAGCTGCACCCCACAATCATCATCGCCATTACCAGCGCTGCAATACGCCCTTTCAGCATGTCAAAGACCTTTATGTGCCAGCATCGGCCCCAGAGGACGTCCACCCAGCAGATGCATGTGAATATGATAAACTTCCTGGCCACCATGGCGGTTGCAGTTCATGATCAGACGGTAACCGTCTTCTGCAATCCCTTCCTGTTCAGCGATTTTGGCAGCCACCGTCAGCATACGACCTAACGCCACTTCATGCTCGGTTTTTACGTCGTTTACAGTCGGAATCAGAATATTGGGAATGATAAGGATGTGCGTCGGAGCCTGAGGGGAAATGTCCCGGAAAGCCGTCACCAGTTCATCCTGATAGACGATATCTGACGGAATTTCGCGGCGGATAATTTTACTGAAAATCGTTTCTTCAGCCATGACCTTTTCCTTTTTTGTTTAATCTGGCGCAATGCGTCCGCTGTAAACACACTCCCGGGATCGGTGTGTGACACAATCCAAGAGTATGAGCGAGTTTCTCCTGTCCTTTCAACCTCCTCCCTCGATTTCTTTCCTGAATGTTCACCAGCTGACTGAAGAGTGACCGCTCTCGCGTCTCAGTGGCGTTTTTTAAGACACAAATAAAAAAGGCAGCCATTCGGCTGCCTTAGTCTCCCCAGGTCACAACTTAGTTGCTGCGGATGTACTCATCCATTTCGGTTTTCAGGTTATCGGATTTGGTACCGAAGATTGCCTGTACACCAGAACCTGCAACAACTACGCCCGCCGCGCCCAGTTTTTTCAGACCCGGCTGGTCTACTTTCGCTACGTCGGCAACGCTCACACGCAGACGAGTGATGCACGCGTCCAGGTTAGTGATGTTCTCTTTACCGCCGAACGCTGCGACCAGTGCCGGAGCCATTTCGCTGGTAGCGCCAGCTTTGCTGTCTTCTGTCGCATCTTCACGACCCGGAGTTTTCAGGTCCAGTGCTTTAATCAGCACGCGGAAGATGGTGTAGTAAACAACGGCATAGCACGCACCCACGATTGGGAACAGCCACAGTTTGCTGCTGTTACCGGACAGAACGATGAAGTCGATCAGACCGTGAGAGAAGGACGTACCGTCACGCATACCCAGCAGGATACAGATTGGGAACGCCAGGCCCGCCAGAATCGCGTGGATAACGTACAGGATCGGCGCAACGAACATGAAGGAGAACTCGATCGGCTCGGTGATACCGGTCAGGAACGAGGTCAGCGCTGCGGAGATCATGATACCGCCCACTTTTGCACGGTTCTCTGGCTTAGCAGAGTGCCAGATAGCAATCGCAGCTGCTGGCAGACCGTACATTTTGAACAGGAAGCCACCAGACAGTTTACCTGCAGTTGGGTCGCCCGCCATGTAACGTGGGATATCGCCGTGGAATACCTGACCTGCTGCGTTGGTGAATTCACCAATCTGCATCTGGAATGGAACGTTCCAGATGTGGTGCAGACCGAATGGTACCAGGCAACGCTCGATGAAGCCGTAGATACCAAACGCCACAACCGGGTTCTGGTAAGCAGCCCACTGAGAGAAGGTCTGGATAGCAGAGCCGATTGGTGGCCAGATGAAGGACAGGATCACGCCAGTGAAAATCGCTGCCAGACCAGAGATGATCGGAACGAAACGCTTGCCCGCGAAGAAGCCCAGATACTCAGGCAGCTTGATGCGATAGAAGCGGTTAAACATATACGCTGCAATCGCACCGGAGATGATACCGCCCAGAACACCGGTGTCCGCCAGGTGTTTCGCGGCGATCTCTTCTGCCGGTAAATGCAGAACCAGCGGCGCAACCACAGCCATGGTTTTCACCATAATGCCGTAGGCAACCACTGCAGCCAGCGCAGAAACGCCGTCGTTATTGGTGAAGCCCAGAGCCACACCGATCGCAAAGATCAGTGGCATGTTAGCAAAGACAGAACCGCCTGCTTCGGCCATCACGTGGGACACTACGGCTGGCAGCCAGCTGAAGTTAGCAGAACCGACACCCAGCAGGATACCTGCGATAGGCAGTACGGATACTGGCAGCATCAGCGATTTACCGACCTTTTGCAGGTTAGCAAATGCATTCTTAAACATAATTGAGAGTGCTCCTGAGTATTTGTGCTTTTTTTACGCTTTCACGCATTGGCCCGGGGGGAGTACCGTGCCGTGGACAGGACATCTAAGCGCCCTTTATTTATTACACAGAGTAAAATAATTCCCTCTGAGTTTGTTTGACGGCTATCACGTTTCAGCTTAAGGCGGTCGAAAAACTTTCAGTTATTTACAAAAAGCATGTCCGGATGTGTCTAAATACACACTCACCGCCCCAAATGAGGCGGTGAACTTTACTCGCTTTACTTATTAATTACGAGCCTAAAAAAAACAGGTGTATCAGACAGATTGCAGGCGGGCGGGGTCGATATGGAACAGCGTGGAGAAGTTTTCCGTCGTCACGCGGGCCAGCTCATCGATGCTGACGCCCTTCAGTACGGCCATGTACTCAGCCACATCTCTCGTCATAGCGGGCTGGTTCTCTTTACCGCGATGCGGTACCGGTGCCAGGTACGGAGAATCCGTCTCCACCAGAATGCGATCGAGCGGAACATAACGTGCAGCATCACGCAGCTGCTCAGCGTTACGGAACGTCACGATCCCCGAAAACGAGATATAAAACCCCAAATCAAGCAGCTTCCCCGCCGTTTCTCTGTCTTCTGTGAAACAGTGTAGTACGCCACCGCAATCCGTCACGTTTTCTTCCCGGAGGATAGCCAGAGTATCCGCACGCGCATCGCGGGTGTGGACGATAACCGGCTTATTCAGTTCCCGACCAATGCGAATATGGTTGCGGAAGGACTCCTGCTGGCGCGGTTTGGTTTCCGGCGTGTAAAAATAGTCCAGCCCGGTCTCGCCCATCGCTACCACGCCCTCTTCTGCTGCCAGTCGGCGCAGATCCTCAACATCGTAGGCCTCGTCCTGATTCAGCGGGTGCACGCCGCAGGAGAACACCACGTTATCGCGAACGCCCACCAGCTCACGCATGGAGCGGTAGCCCGGCAGCGTCGTCGCCACCGCAAGAAAGAATTTCACATCGCGGGCAGCGGCTTTTGCCAGCACGTCATCCACGTTTTTATGCAGGGATTGATAATCCAGGCCATCAAGATGGCAGTGTGAGTCGACTAAAAACATAATGTCTC
The DNA here is from genome assembly GCF_034106085.1 of Enterobacter sp. 302C9. Lineage (NCBI taxonomy): Bacteria > Pseudomonadati > Pseudomonadota > Gammaproteobacteria > Enterobacterales > Enterobacteriaceae > Enterobacter > Enterobacter sp. 302C9. The sequence goes on along the minus strand of NZ_JAWNBW010000001.1, from coordinate 829,933 downwards.
TCTCAGAGATGGAAAACAGGCGGTGTGACGCCGGGTTGCAGGTAATGCTCGATACGCAGTAACTGGTCGGTCAGTAAAAGCTCGCGATTAAGACCCGTTACGGTTAAAAGCTGTTCACGGCTCTGGCAGATGTCATGGAGCATCGCGTGAAGAACCGTCCCTGAGAGGCGGTTCGCCAGCGTATTCACCAGCGGCAACGCGTCCGGGTTAGTCAGAAGCGTTGCACCTTGCTGGATTTTGAGCGCATCCAGCAGTAGGGAGGCCAGCCAGTGCAGACGATCAACGGCCCGATCGCTGTTAAGCGCAGGCAGTAAACTTAGCCAGTCGTGACTGTTCAGCGACGCATCTACGGCCCGGCAGAGCGTTTCTCGCTCTGACCATACGTCAGGCTGCAGTAGTGCCAGCGCCGCCGCGGGCGCGCCGCTGCTCAGGCGTAAGGCGGACAGCGCGCTTTCAGGTGACGTTGTCACCTCTCGTTCAAGCCAGCTCAGCGCCCACGATTCCTGAGGTACTGCAAGGTGATGAAGACGACAACGGCTGCGCAACGTTGCCAGTAATCGTCCCGGGTCACGGCATGAGAGGAAAAACCACGTTTTAACCGGCGGCTCTTCCAGGGTTTTAAGCAGGGCGTTAGCCGCCGCCTCGGTAAGCAGCGTGGCGTCTTTAAGCCAGACCACTTTAGCGCCGCCCAGTCGCGCGTGTTCATACAATTTTTCACTGACTTCACGCACGGCATCGATACCGAGCGCGCTTTTACCCTTCTCAGGCTCAAGGGTGTAGTAGTCAGGATGCGTGCCCGCCTGCATCAGCTGACAGCCACGGCATTTACCACAGCTCTTGTGCCCTTCCGGCTGCTGACACATCAGAAAACGGGTGATGGCATAAATCAACGCATCATCACCCATTCCTGGCAACGCCTGAATCAGTAACGCATGATGCCCCCGACCCGCCTGATAGCTGCCGATCAGCTGTTCAAAGTGTGGGCGCAACCATGGATACCATTTCATGCCTGCTGCTCCTGCACCCACTGCGTAATGGTGTGCTGAATGTCGCGCGTAACGTCGTCCAGAGACTGCGTCGCATCGATGGTACAAATTGAGCTGTCCTGTGCGGCCAGTTCAAGATAGCGCGCACGGGTGCGGTTAAAGAAATCAAACGACTCTTGTTCAATGCGGTCCAGCTCGCCGCGCGCGCGGGCACGTTTGAGACCCACTTCCGGGGTCACATCCAGATAGAGCGTCAGGTCGGGGCGAAAATCACCCAGTACGGCATTACGCAGCGTGGCAAGCATTGTCTGGTCGATGCCGCGTCCTCCGCCCTGATACGCCTGAGTCGACAGATCGTGACGGTCGCCGATCACCCACTTGCCCTCGGCCAGCGCGGGTTTGATCACCGTCTCAACCAGCTGAACGCGCGCCGCGTAGAACATCAGCACTTCGGCTTTGTCAGTGATAACTTCGTCGCCGACGGATTTGATATCCAGTACCAGGCTGCGCAGCTTTTCAGCCAGCTGCGTGCCGCCCGGCTCGCGGGTAAATACCATGTCCGCCACGCCAAGCGCTTTGAGCGTATCCACTACCACGTTGCGGGCAGTGGTTTTACCCGCCCCTTCGAGTCCCTCAATGACAATGTATTTACTGCGCATTTTTTTCCTTAAGTGCCTTCAGATAGTCCTGAACAGAGCGATTATGGCTGGCAAGGTTGGTGTTAAAGGTATGTCCCCCTTTTCCATCTGCCACAAAATAGAGATACGGTGTTTTAGCCGGATGCGCGGCGGCTTTAAGCGACGCCTCGCTCGGCGTGGCAATCGGGCCCGGCGGTAAACCGCTAATCACGTAGGTATTATACGCCGTTGGCGTCTCCAGATCTTTTCTTGAGATCTTGCCCGTGTAGCTCTCGCCCATGCCGTAGATTACGGTAGGGTCGGTTTGCAGACGCATGCCGATGCGCAGACGGTTGATAAATACTGACGCTACCCGATCGCGCTCAGCAGCGACGGCCGTCTCTTTCTCGATGATCGAGGCCATGGTGACGAACTGGTTCGGATCGCTGTAAGGCAATCCTTCCATCCGCCCTTCCCAGGCGGCATCTACGGCGGCAACCATTTTTTTGTGCGCCCGCTTCAGGATAGCCACATCGGTCGTGCCTGCCGTGTACATCCAGGTGTCTGGCCAGAACCAGCCTTCCACCCATTCCGGATGTTCAAACTTCAGCGCTTCTGCCACCGTCTGATAGCTATCGTCTTTTAACGTATGTTTGATATACGGCGCGTCACGCAGCTGTTTGAGGTAATCACTCAGGCGCATCCCTTCCACAAACCGCAGGGGGAACTGGGCTTCTTTACCGCTTTCCAGCAGCTGCAGCATCTCTCTGACGGTCATTCCCGGCGTAAAGCGATAGGTACCGGCTTTGAAATGTGACAGCTCAGGTTCCACGCGCAATAGCCACTGGAATACGCGTGGACGATTAATAATCTTGTCGCCATAGAGCTGTTCCCCAAGCGCCTGACGGCCGGTTCCCGATTTCAGGGTAAAGATCGTTTCCTCTTTAACCAGGATCTTGCTGTTAGCCAGCTGGCGAACTTTCCATACGCCTGCTCCGCCGGCGACGCCCAGCGCAACGATGAGGATAAGGACAACGCGCAACATTTTTTTCATGACTATCTGGTTTGCTCACATATCGGGGCTAAAAACTGAAACAGCTCGCGTGAAGACCAGCGTTGTTGGCCATACGCACGGACGGGTACAACAGGCATAAGCGCATTGCAGATGATGACTTCATCGGCGTTCTGTAGCGCTGCTTCCCCTGCGCTAACTTCGACAACGCGAAAGCCAGAGCGTGCCAGCTGTTGCAGACAAAACTGACGCATTAACCCATTTACGCCAGCGTGTTCCAGCGACGGAGTGAACACCTCTTCCCCCTGCCGCCAGAGTAAATTAGCCGCACAGCATTCCGTAATGAACCCTTCGCTGTCAAGAACCAGCGCCTCATCGGCGTCCGTCTGTTCAAGATGAGTACGAATGAGCACCTGCTCGAGGCGATTGAGATGCTTAAGCCCGGCCAGCATCGGGTTTCGTCCCAGTCGTACTGGGCTCAGCGTCAGCGTGATGCCGTCTTCTCGCCAGCGAGTGTAATGCGCGGGATAAGCAGAAACGGAGAGAATACGCGTAGGGTTGATACACGATGCGGCGCTGTAACCCCGGCCTCCACTGCCGCGGCTGATGATGACTTTGAGTACGCCGCTGTCCTTCCCGCTTGCCAACTGGCACATTTCCTGTCGCAACGTGTCCCAGTGCGTAAAGGGGATCATGAGCTTTTCACAGCCATGCTGCAGGCGTCGAATGTGCGCCTCCAGCAGACAGACATCGCCGTCCAGAATGCGCGCCGTCGTAAAGCAACCATCACCGAACTGTATCGCCCTGTCGCTGGCAGGCAGCGTGTCCTGCTCAAGGCCATTGATTAAAAACATGGTGGCTCCTTATGCGTGGGCATTTAGTCTGGCAGGATGTCATGCAGCCGACAAGAAGATTAGGCTTAATAAAAAAGGCCCGGCAAGCGGACCTTTTTAAATGCTATCGGGACGTCAGGATCAGATCTTTTTGAAGATCAGGGAACCGTTGGTGCCGCCGAAGCCGAAGGAGTTACACAGGGTGTACTCCATACCGCTAACCTGACGCGCTTCGTGAGGAACGAAGTCCAGATCGCAACCTTCATCCGGGTTATCCAGGTTGATGGTTGGCGGAACAGCCTGATCGCGCAGCGCAAGGATGGAGTAGATTGACTCTACTGCACCCGCCGCACCCAACAGGTGACCGGTCATGGACTTGGTGGAGCTCACCATTACGCGGCTGGCAGATTCGCCGAAGATAGACTTAACCGCCTGAGCTTCAGCTTTATCGCCTGCAGGTGTAGAAGTACCGTGCGCGTTCACGTAGCCAATTTGTGCTGGGGTAATACCCGCATCACGAATCGCGTTTTCCATCGCCAGCGCAGCACCCGCGCCGTTCTCAGGAGGAGACGTCATGTGGTAAGCATCGCTGCTCATGCCGAAACCAACGATTTCAGCATAAATTTTCGCGCCGCGTTTTTTCGCGTGTTCGTACTCTTCCAGTACGATCATGCCCGCCCCGTCGCCCAGCACGAAGCCGTCACGGTCTTTATCCCACGGACGGCTCGCCGCCTGCGGGTTATCATTGCGGGTAGACAGCGCACGCGCCGCACCAAAACCGCCGACACCCAGTGGGGTACTGGCTTTTTCAGCACCGCCCGCAACCATAGCATCTGCATCGCCGTACGCAATAATGCGCGCGGCCTGGCCGATGTTATGTACGCCAGACGTACAGGCAGTCGCGATAGAAATGCTTGGCCCACGCAGGCCGAACATGATGGTCAGGTGACCCGCCACCATGTTAACAATCGTGGACGGAACGAAGAACGGGCTGATCTTACGCGGGCCGCCACTCATCAGAGATGTATGGTTTTCCTCGATCAGGCCAAGACCGCCAATCCCGGAGCCGATAGCGGCGCCAATACGGGTTGCGTTCTCTTCCGTAATCACAAGGCCAGAATCCTGCATGGCCTGAACGCCAGCGACAATTCCATATTGAATGAAGGCATCCATCTTGCGCTGTTCTTTGCGCGAGATGATCTCTTCACAGTTAAAATCCTTTACTAAGCCAGCAAATTTCGTTGCATAGGCGCTAGTATCGAAATGGTCGATTAGGCTGATGCCGCTCTGACCGGCAAGGAGAGCTTTCCAGGTGGACTCTACGGTATTGCCGACAGGAGACAACATGCCAAGTCCGGTCACAACTACACGACGCTTAGACACGTTTGTCCTCCAGGGAGGGATAAAAAAAGAGATTCGTGGGACTAAAAAAGATAAAACTCAGGCGGTCGAATGACCGCCTGGAGATGTTCACTTACGCCTGGTGACCGTTGATGTAATCAATGGCAGCCTGAACGGTGGTGATCTTCTCAGCTTCTTCGTCCGGAATCTCAGTATCAAACTCTTCTTCCAGAGCCATTACCAGCTCAACGGTGTCAAGAGAATCTGCGCCCAGGTCTTCAACGAAGGAAGCGGAGTTCACAACTTCTTCCTGCTTAACGCCCAGCTGTTCGCCGATAATTTTCTTAACGCGTTCTTCGATAGTGCTCATACTCTTAAATTTCCTATCAAAACTCGCTTTCGCGATGGTTTTCGTAGTGTATAAAATGTTGAAAAATTTGCAACTAAATCCCGGCAGTTCGTACCACGATTTTACGTTATTTTGAGGCCATTTGCCCTAATAACGCAAATATTTTTCTACACGTCATCATCCAGGCTGTCTCTGCGTTGGCTGCGCCCTCTAATCCCGGTCACATAGTAATCTATGCTCCCAGGCTTCTCGGTCTTGCCGCCTTGATCCAACCAGAATGATTTAGTGTATCTCGTGGTTAAACCATATACATCCCGCCGTTGACGTGGAGGGTCTCACCAGTGATGTAACCCGCTTCGTCAGAGGCTAAAAATGCAACCGCACTGGCGATTTCTTTAGGGTCGCCAAGACGACCCGCCGGAACTGCCGCCAGCGTACCCGCACGCTGCTCATCAGTCAGCGCACGCGTCATGTCCGTTTCAATAAAGCCCGGAGCAACAACGTTTACCGTAATACCGCGGGACGCGACTTCACGCGCCAGCGACTTACTGAAACCAATCAGACCTGCTTTCGCCGCAGCGTAGTTAGCCTGACCAGCATTTCCCATGGTACCAACCACAGAACCGACAGTGATAATACGTCCATGACGCTTTTTCATCATAGCGCGCATTACCGCTTTTGACAGACGGAATACAGATGACAGGTTGGTTTCGATGATATCGTTCCACTCGTCGTCTTTCATTCGCATTAACAGGTTATCGCGAGTGATCCCGGCATTGTTTACCAGAATATCCACTTCACCAAACTCTGCGCGAATATTTTCCAGAACAGATTCGATAGATGCAGGTTCGGTCACATTCAGTACCAGACCTTTACCATTTGCACCCAGATACTCGCTGATGGCCTGAGCGCCATTCTCGCTGGTTGCTGTACCAATCACCTTCGCGCCGCGCGCAACCAGTGTTTCAGCAATTGCACGCCCGATACCGCGGCTCGCGCCAGTGACCAGGGCGATTTTTCCTTCAAAACTCATGGTATTCCTCTTTTATTGCGAGAGTGCCGCTGACATCGCTTCCGGCTCGTTAATTGCCGAGGCTGTCAGGGTGTCAACAATACGTTTTGTCAGACCGGTGAGGACTTTACCTGGGCCGACTTCATACAGGTGCTCAACGCCCTGAGCGGCCATAAACTCAACGGTTTTAGTCCACTGTACCGGGCTGTAGAGCTGGCGAACCAGCGCGTCACGGATCGCTTCCGGCGTGGTTTCGCATTTCACATCGACGTTGTTCACAACGGAAATCGTCGGCGCGTTAAACGTAATTTTTTCCAGCTCAACCGCCAGTTTCTCGGCAGCAGGCTTCATCAACGCACAGTGAGACGGCACGCTGACCGGCAGCGGCAGCGCACGCTTAGCACCCGCTGCTTTACAGGCCGCACCCGCACGTTCAACCGCTTCTTTATGACCGGCAATAACCACCTGGCCCGGCGAGTTGAAGTTTACCGGAGAGACAACCTGGCCTTCAGCAGATTCTTCACACGCTTTTGCAATTGCAGCATCATCCAGACCGATGATGGCAGACATGCCGCCCGTACCTTCCGGCACCGCTTCCTGCATGAATTTACCGCGCAGTTCAACCAGACGTACCGCGTCAGCAAACGCGATCACGCCGGCACACACCAGCGCAGAGTATTCACCCAGGCTGTGACCCGCGAGCAGCGCTGGCGCTTTACCGCCCTGCTGCTGCCAGACACGCCACAGCGCAACGGACGCGGTCAGCAGCGCTGGCTGGGTCTGCCAGGTTTTGTTCAGTTCTTCGGCCGGCCCCTGCTGGGTCAGCGCCCATAAATCATAACCCAGTGCATCAGAAGCTTCACGGAAAGTCTCTTCAATTACCGGATAGCGTGCTGCCATTTCAGACAACATCCCAACGGTTTGAGAGCCCTGGCCCGGGAACACAAAAGCAAATTGCGTCATTTTTTATTCCTTATACTAGAAACGAACCAGCGCGGAACCCCAGGTGAACCCGCCACCGAAGGCTTCAAGCAAGACCAGCTGGCCCCGTTTGATTCGTCCATCGCGTACCGCTTCATCAAATGCGCACGGTACCGACGCCGCAGAGGTGTTGCCGTGACGATCCAGCGTCACCACAACGTTATCCATCGACATGCCCAGCTTTTTCGCGGTCGCGCTGATGATACGCAGGTTCGCCTGATGCGGCACCAGCCAGTCGAGTGCGGTACGCTCAAGGTTATTCGCTTCCAGCGTTTCATCAACGATGTGTGCAAGCTCGGTTACCGCCACCTTGAACACCTCGTTCCCTGCCATAGTCAGGTAAATCGAGTTGTCCGGATTAACGCGATCGGCGTTAGGCAGGGTCAACAGTTCGCCATAGCTGCCATCAGCATGCAGATGCGTAGAGATGATACCTGGCTCTTCGGACTGCCCCAGCAGCACTGCACCCGCACCATCACCAAAAATAATGATCGTTCCACGATCGGTTGGATCGCAGGTACGCGCCAGCACGTCAGCACCGATCACCAGCGCATATTTAACGGCACCGGATTTCACGTACTGATCGGCGACGCTCAGCGCATAGGTGAAGCCTGCGCACGCGGCAGCGACGTCAAACGCCGGACAGCCTTTAATGCCGAGCATGTTTTGCACCTGGCACGCTGCGCTTGGGAAAGCATGCGTGGCAGACGTCGTGGCGACCACGATCAAACCAATCTGTTCTTTATCAATGCCCGCCATTTCGATAGCACGCTGTGCGGCTTCGTAACCCATGGTCGACACGGTTTCGTCTGGCGCGGCAATACGACGTTCACGGATACCTGTGCGCGTGACAATCCACTCGTCAGACGTATCTACCATTTTTTCCAGATCGGCGTTGGTACGCACTTGTTTTGGCAGGTAGCTGCCGGTACCTAAAATCTTCGTATACATGTACGCTCAGTCACTTTTAGCTAATACAGATTCCAGGCGAGCGGCAATCCGCTGAGGGACTTGTCGCTGCACCGCCTGCACTGCCTGTTCAATCGCGACAGCAAATGCTCGCTGATTGGCGGCGCCATGACTCTTAATCACGATGCCGCGCAATCCTAACAGACAGGCGCCATTATACTGGTCGGGGTTGAGGTGACTGAATCGCCGCGTCAGGCTCTTTTGTAACCAACGCTTCAATAAAATCAGCCACCAGGCGCTTTTTTTGCCTTCTCCCTGAGATTTCAGCAGAGAAAGAAACATGCGTACGACCCCTTCCATGGTCTTCAACGTGACGTTTCCGGTGAAGCCATCGCACACCAGAACATCCGTTTTACCCGTCAACAACTCATTGGCTTCGAGATAACCAATATAGTTGATGGAGGGAACCTGTTTGAGCAATTCAGCCGCTTCGCGAATGCTGTCCAGGCCTTTGGTCTCTTCTTCACCAATGTTCAGTAACGCAACACGGGGAGTGTTGATCCCGACAACTTCTTCTGCCAGCACCGATCCCATCACGGCAAACTGAGCCAGCATAGTACTATCACAGTCGACGTTAGCGCCCAAATCGAGCACCACCGTCTTGCCCTTTTGCTGATGCGGTAACACCGTTACCAGCGCCGGGCGCTCAATACCTTCAATAGGTTTGAGCAGCAATTTCGACAGCCCCATCAGCGCGCCGGTATTTCCCGCGCTGACGCAAGCCTGAGCTCGCCCTTCTTTCACCAGCTCCAGCGCTATCCGCATAGAGCTGCCACGACTATTGCGAATCGCCTGCGAGGGTCGGGCATCACTGGCAATAACTGACTGCGCAGGAATAATCTGCAGACGCGAACGTTGTTCAAAGTCAGCTTTTGCGAGTAATGGCGTGATTGCGTCGGGATTGCCGACTAAAAGAAGTGTGAGTTGCGAATTAGAATTCAGTGCCTGCAATGCTGCAGGCACTGTCACGGAAGGGCCAAAATCTCCCCCCATGACATCTAACGCCAGGGTTAGACGTGTCAAGGTATCGTCGCAGCCTGGTTCGGTAAATTCCCCGTTTGCACGGGGAAATCCTCACTAAGCCTAATCACGCTTGCGCGTGATTACTTAGTGATAACCTTGCGGCCGCGGTAGAAACCGTCAGCGGTGATGTGGTGACGCAGGTGTTTCTCACCAGAAGTCTTGTCTACAGACAGGCTGGTAACTGCAGTCAGCGCGTCATGGGAACGACGCATGCCACGTTTGGAACGGGTTGGTTTATTCTGTTGTACGGCCATGGACCTTACTCCTCAATTACTTACGCTTTAAGCTGGCTAATACGGCAAATGGGTTTGGTTTTTGCGCTTCATCAGGCAGTTCCCCAAAGACCATGTCCGCCTCGGACACTTCACAGTGTTCAGAATCATGCACCGGAACCACTGGCAAGGTGAGGATGATTTCATCTTCAACCAGAGCCAGAAGATCGATTTCACCGAATTCGTTAACCTCAATCGGCTCATACGCTTCCGGGAGTGCTTCAGCCTGTTCGTCAGAACGAACGGGACTGAAACAATACGTTGTGTGAACATGCTGTACAAACGGTTTCCCGCAACGCTGACACTCGAGCGTTACCGTCACCTTTGCATCACCGGTTAAAACGGCGAGACGCTGGTTGTCGATAGCGAACGACATGGAGCATTCTACATCACTGTCCACACTGACTACGGATTCGGCAATACGCTCAGCCTGATCGGAAGTATAGATACCTTCGTAATCGAGGCGTTTTTGAGCCGTACGAACCGGATCAAGAGTCAGGGGTAATTTTACCTTTTGCATAGGGCGCGCATATTAACTTTGTAACGTCATAGAGTCAAAGAAAAAGGCAACCAGAGCTGCCTTTTGCCAATTATTCGCACACATTGCGGCCTGTAGTTTAAAATGGCTGGCATCGATACGCTATATCTGGTGATAAAAATATGCCAAATCTCGTCCTTGCTTCCACTTCTCCCTACCGCCGAACGCTGCTGGAAAAGCTCGGGATCCCGTTTGAATGCGCCGCGCCAGAGGTTGATGAGACGCCACAGCCGGGCGAATCACCGCGTCATCTGGTGATGCGTCTTGCTAAGGAGAAAGCGCAGTCGCTGGCCGCACGTTATCCCGCACATTTGATTATAGGCTCCGACCAGGTTTGCGTACTGGACGGCGAAATCACCGGCAAGCCCCATACGGAGGAGAACGCCTGCCAGCAGCTTCTGCGAGCGCGAGGCACTATCGTGACCTTTTATACCGGCCTGGCACTCTATAACTCCGCCACCGGTCATCTGCAAACCGAATGCGAGCCGTTCGACGTACACTTCCGCCATCTCAGCGAGCAAGAGATCGTGGATTATGTGCGCCGGGAACGTCCGCTGAACTGCGCAGGAAGCTTTAAAAGTGAAGGATTGGGAATTGCGCTGTTCGACAAGCTGGACGGTCGCGATCCCAACACGCTGGTGGGGTTACCGTTGATTGCCCTGTGTCAGATGTTAAGACGAGAAGAGTGTAATCCGCTGACCATGTGACTTTTGCCCAGCGGCGCTTCGCTTGCATGGGCCTACTGAACTGCGGCCTGATGCCCTCACCCCGGCCCTCTCCCACAGGGAGAGGGAGCAAACATTAAAAACGACAACATTCGTTGCCGTTTTACGTTTACCTTAGCCGCGCAGAACCTTAAGACAGCGTTTCAACTGCTCATCCAGCGGCGCTTCAATACGGATGACTTCCCCCGTATTAGGATGGGTAAACTTCAGCGCTGCCGCATGCAGGAACAGACGCGACAGCCCCGTCCCCGCCAGCTGCTTATCAAACTCGCGGTCGCCATAGCGGTCATCAAAGGCAATTGGGTGCCCTGCAAACTGCGTATGCACGCGGATCTGGTGAGTACGGCCGGTCACCGGACTGCAGCGCACCAGCGTGGCAAACTCATAGCGCTCTTCAACCTTAAAGCGCGTCTCAGACGGTTTCCCTTCCTGGCTTACGCGGACAATACGTTCGCCGCTTTGCAGAATGTTCTTCAGCAGCGGCGCCTGCACCACTTTTACATGGGACTGCCACTGACCGCGCACCAGCGCCAGGTAGTCTTTCTGCATCCCTTTCTCACGCAGCTGTTCATGCAGAGAACGCAGCGCAGAACGCTTTTTCGCCACCAGCAGTACGCCAGAGGTGTCACGGTCAAGACGGTGCACCAGCTCAAGGAAACGCGCTTCTGGGCGCAGGGCACGCAGTCCTTCAATCACGCCGAAGCTCAGACCGCTGCCGCCATGGACAGCCGTTCCTGACGGTTTATTGAGCACCAGAATATGGTCATCTTCGTAAAGGATCACATCGCTCAGGGCCGCCACTTTCTGTAGCTTCGGTGAAACGGTCTCTTCTTCACGTTCCGCAACGCGCACCGGCGGAATACGTACTTCATCGCCCGCCTCGAGTTTGTACTCGGGCTTCACGCGTTTTTTGTTCACCCGTACCTCGCCCTTGCGCAGGATGCGGTAAATCATGCTCTTTGGTACACCTTTCAACTGGGTGCGCAAAAAGTTATCGATACGTTGCCCCGCTTCATCTTCGGCGATGGCAACCATTTTTACGGCTGGAGTCTCTGTTTTCATGGTTGGCGATTCTAAATATCGTCAGCCATTAGCGCCACTCATTTTTCTATGCTTATATTTACTTTTATTCGGCCAGCTCCCCTTTTCGCGCAACCGATTTGGTGGTTATTAAACCAATCGCCATTCTGAAGTGAAGAAACTGTGAGTAACCGGGTGATAATTGGTAAAAGTCATCTTGCTATAACCCGGCGAGCAGTGGAATAATGAGGCTGTTTTCCGTGTTAAATCCTGGTTAAGTAAGGATGTTGACGGAATGACCAATTTTGTCTGACCGATCATCCACGCAGCAATGGCGTAAGACGTATTGATCTTTCAGGCAGTTAGCGGGCTGCGGGTTGCAGTACTTCCCGGTATAAGGATTGTTCTCTGGAGAGTTCTACCCAGGCAATTCCCCTGATAATTGCGCTGTGTTTCCGTATGAAATACAGGCAACCGACACTCTGCGCCTCTTAAGCGAGCGACAACCGTGAGGTTGGCGACGTGAACAGACACGAGGCCATCGGTTCATACCCCGGAAAGCGTCACCTTGCCCGCAGCTTTGTCGTCAATGTAAGAATAACGAGTAAGTTACGATGAAAAGAATGTTAATCAACGCAACTCAGCAAGAAGAGTTGCGTGTCGCCCTTGTGGATGGGCAGCGCCTGTACGATCTGGATATCGAAAGTCCTGGACACGAACAGAAAAAAGCGAACATTTACAAAGGTAAAATCACCCGCATTGAACCAAGCCTTGAAGCTGCATTTGTCGATTACGGTGCTGAGCGTCATGGTTTCCTCCCTCTGAAAGAAATCGCCCGCGAATATTTCCCCGCAAACTACAACGCCCATGGCCGCCCAAACATCAAAGATGTTCTGCGTGAAGGTCAGGAAGTTATCGTTCAGATTGATAAAGAAGAGCGTGGCAACAAAGGTGCCGCACTGACCACCTTTATCAGCCTGGCAGGGAGCTATCTGGTTCTGATGCCTAACAACCCGCGTGCGGGTGGCATCTCTCGCCGTATCGAAGGTGATGACCGTACCGAGCTGAAAGAAGCGCTGGCAAGCCTTGAACTGCCTGATGGCATGGGGCTTATCGTGCGTACCGCAGGCGTAGGCAAATCAGCCGAAGCGCTGCAGTGGGACCTGAGCTTCCGTCTGAAGCACTGGGAAGCCATTCAGAAAGCAGCTGAAAGCCGCCCTGCTCCGTTCCTGATCCACCAGGAAAGCAACGTTATCGTGCGTGCCTTCCGTGATTACCTGCGTCAGGACATCGGTGAGATTCTGATCGATAACCCGAAAGTGCTTGAGCTGGCGCGCCAGCACATCGCCGCGCTGGGTCGTCCGGATTTCACCAGCAAAATTAAACTGTACACCGGTGAAATCCCGCTGTTCAGCCACTATCAGATCGAATCCCAGATTGAGTCCGCCTTCCAGCGTGAAGTGCGTCTGCCATCCGGCGGTTCTATCGTTATCGATACCACTGAAGCGCTGACCGCTATCGACATCAACTCCGCGCGTGCTACACGCGGTGGCGATATCGAAGAGACCGCCTACAACACTAACCTCGAAGCCGCTGATGAAATCGCCCGCCAGCTCCGCCTGCGCGACCTGGGTGGTCTGATTGTTATCGACTTCATCGACATGACCCCGGTACGCCACCAGCGTGCGGTTGAAAACCGTCTGCGCGAAGCGGTGCGTCAGGACAGGGCGCGTATCCAGATTAGCCATATTTCACGCTTTGGCCTGCTGGAGATGTCCCGTCAGCGTCTGAGCCCGTCTCTCGGCGAGTCCAGCCATCACGTTTGTCCGCGCTGCTCCGGCACCGGTACCGTGCGTGATAACGAATCGCTGTCCCTCTCCATTCTGCGTCTGATTGAAGAAGAAGCGCTGAAAGAGAACACCAAAGAGGTTCACGCCATTGTGCCGGTGCCCGTTGCCTCTTACCTGCTTAACGAAAAACGTGCAGCGGTAAGTGCGATTGAAGCGCGTCAGGGTGGCGTTCGCTGCATCATCGTGCCAAACGACCAGATGCAGACCCCACACTATCACGTGCTGCGCGTGCGTAAGGGCGAAGAGACGACCACCCTCAGCTACCTGCTGCCGAAGCTGCATGAAGAAGAGATGTCCCTGCCTTCCGATGAAGAGCCAGCCGAGCGCAAACTGCCAGAGCAGCCTGCGTTAGCGACCTTCATCATGCCTGAAGCACCACCGGAAGCAGCTCTGGAAAAACCTGCTGCCAAACCTGCAGCGCAGAAACCAGAAGCCGCGGTAGCAAAAGCCCAGCCGGCACAGCCGGGTCTGCTGAGCCGCTTCTTTGGCGCGCTGAAGAAGATGTTTGCTGAAGAAGACGTTCAGCCAGAGCAGCCGAAAGAAGAGCCAAAAGCGGCCAAGCCAGAGCGTCAGCAGGACCGCCGTAAGCGTCAGAACAACCGCCGCGATCGTAACGACCGCAGCGATCGCAATGACCGCAGCGAGCGTCGTGACAACCGTGACAACCGTGACAACCGCTCTGAGAATAACGAAGGCCGTGAGCAACGCGAAGACAACCGTCGCAACCGTCGCGAGAAACAACAGCCGAATGTTGAAGACCGTGAAATTCGCCAGCAAGCGGGCGATGAGTCTGAGAAGAGCAAACAGCGTGACGACCAGCAGCCGCGCCGTGAACGCAGCCGTCGCCGTAACGACGAGAAGCGTCAGGCACAGCAGGAAGTCAAAAACCTGAACCGCGAAGAGCCTGTTGAACAGCAGGACGGCGAGCAGGAAGAACGCACTCAGGTAATGCCGCGTCGTAAGCAGCGCCAGCTTTCTCAGAAAGTTCGCTTCGCCTCTGAAGCAACCGAAGAGTCAGGCGCTATCGCGGTTGAAACCAGCGAGAGCGCAACCGGTACGCAGCTGGCGAAAGTTGATCTGCCAGCGGTCGTTGAAAACAACGTTGAGCAGGATGATAACGGCGAAAACCGTGATAACGCCGGTATGCCGCGCCGTTCACGTCGTTCTCCACGTCATCTGCGCGTCAGCGGCCAGCGCCGTCGTCGCTATCGTGACGAGCGTTACCCGACTCAGTCGCCAATGCCGCTGACCATTGCCTGTGCTTCGCCAGAAATGGCCTCCGGCAAAGTCTGGATCCGCTACCCGGTTGCTCGCCCGGAGCAGGTTGTTGAAGAACAGCCTGTAACCGAAGAGGTGATTGCACCGGCAGCCGCGGTAGACGCTGTCGTGACTGAAGCGGCAACCGTGGTTGAACCTGAGGTTGTTGAACCTGAGGTTGTTGAAGCTGAAGCACCTCACGCAGTGGAAGTTGAAACCACCCATCCAGAAGTGATTGCCGCGCCGGTTGATGCCGCACCGCAGCTTATCGCCGAAGAAGATACCGTGGTGGCTGAGGAAGTCGCTGAAGAGTCTGAACCTGTAGCCGCAGTGGAAGACACCGCTGAAACCCTGGTTGAAACCACCACTGAAGAAGTCGTTCAGGACGTTGAGATTCAGGTTGAACCGGTTGTCGAAGAAGCGAAAGCGCCAGAGGTGAAACCTGAGCCGGTTGTTTCTGCGCCAGCCGCAGCCCACGTGGCGACAGCACCAATGACGCGCGCCCCGGCGCCGGATTACGTGCCAGAAGCCCCGCGTCACAGTGACTGGGTACGCCCGGCCTTCAGCTTCGACGGTAAAGGCGCTGCAGGCGGCCACAGTGCAACGCATCAGGCGACTGCACCGGCGACGCGTCCGCAGTCTGTCGAATAACGACGCTGAAAGTAAAAAGCCGACCTTCGGGTCGGCTTTTTTTATGGCTGCTGCACGGGCTTTCTCATTCCGGTCACCTCAGGCATGACCTGCCGCATCAACTCCAGAAAACGCCGCAAGCGTGCCGGATAATAACGGGACCAGGGGTAAACAAGATGCACCGGTAACGCCGCTGGCTGCCACTCTGGCAGCAAATGCACCAGCCGCCCTTCCCGAATATCATCCTGTACCGTCCAGCTGGATACCACCGCCACGCCAAGCCCGGTGAGCGCCGTGTTGCGTGCGACATACAGGCTGTCGGTGCTCAGCCGTGGCGTAATAGCAATCCGCGCGGTGGCGGGTGATGCATCGTGAAAAAGCTCCACATGGCGCTGGTAGAATGAGCTGATCGCTATCCAGGGAAACTGCTGCAAATCCTCCGGCGTGGTAACCGACGGGAAACGGGCCAGCAGTGCCGGTGAAGCCACCACCGAGCGCGGCACTTCGGCCAGCAGCACGGACACGGTCGCCGGATCGACTTCCACGCCCACCCGAATCGCACAGTCAAGGTTGTCGCCGAGGAAGTCCGCCGACCGATCGTTGAGCATCCACTCAATCGAAAGCTGCGGATAGCGTTGCAAAAACTCGGTTACGGGTTTCAGAAGCTGGTCCTGACCAAACGCGTGCGGAGCGCGTACCCGCAGCACGCCTACCGGCTCATCTTCCGTCTGCCCCACCTCATCTTCCAGCGCCAGCCAGCTGTCAATCACCCGACGGGCGTGCTGATAGCAGCGCTCGCCGTCATCCGTCAGCCGCGTCGTGTGGGTGGTGCGCAACATCAGGCGCACGCCCAGCATGGTTTCAAGCGACTGTAACCGTCTGCTTACCGTGGCCTGGGTAGTGGCCAGCTGCCGTGCCGCCGCTGAGAGGGAGCCCGCCTCCACAATACGAACAAACGTCCGCATTAACTCCACCCTGTCTATACGCTCAACTCTTTTCATCGCATTTTCACTTATACGTTCAACGTATAAGCGTTTTACCACCGGGCCCGCTACCGTCGCAAGGCGTACTGATAAAAAATAGCCTCACACGACGAATGAGGAACATCTTATGAACACAACAACCGCCGCCCATGCCGTGAGCCGCTGGGTAATCTTAATGCTGGCGATAGGTGCAGGTTTCAGCGTGGCATCTATCTATTATGCCCAGCCTCTGCTGCCGCTGATGGGCGCAGACCTTCACCTGAGTATCGAAGGAATGGGGTTGGTCCCAACGCTCACCCAGGCGGGATATGCCCTGGGGATCCTGTTCCTGCTCCCGCTCGGCGATCGCCACGACCGCAGGACGTTAATCCTGATAAAAAGTGCGGCGCTGGCGCTGTTTCTTCTCGGCTGCAGCCTGACCGGGCAGATCCACTCTCTGCTGCTGGCCAGCCTGCTCATCGGCATGGCCGCCACCATGGCACAGGATATCGTCCCTGCCGCAGCCATCCTTGCGCCGGAAGGTAAACAGGGGAAAACCGTGGGTACGGTAATGACCGGGCTGCTGATGGGGATCTTATTATCAAGAACCGTGAGCGGCGTGGTGGGCGAAGCGTTTGGCTGGCGCGTCATGTACCAGCTGGCGGCGGCGAGCATTGCGTTCGTCGGGGTGATGATGTGGTTTGTGCTTCCGCGTTTTGCCATTCACTCCACGCTGAGCTACCCCGCGCTGATGCGCTCAATGGAACATCTGTGGCGTCGCTATCCGGCGCTGCGCCGTGCGGCGCTGGCTCAGGGCTTCCTGTCGATTGCCTTCAGCGCCTTCTGGTCTACGCTTGCGGTCATGCTGCTGGAACGCTATCACCTGGGTAGTGCCGTAGCGGGTGGTTTTGGTATTGCAGGTGCCGCCGGTGCGTTAGCTGCCCCGCTGGCAGGGAGTCTGGCGGACAAACTGGGCGCAGGAAAAGTCACGCAGATTGGTGCCGCTCTTGTGACCGTTTCATTCGCCCTGATGTTCCTGATGCCCGCGCTGGGCGTTCATGGACAGCTGATTCTGATCGCCATCTCCGCCGTCGGGTTCGACCTGGGTCTGCAGTCCAGCCTGGTCGCTCACCAGAACCTGGTATACAGTCTTGAACCGCAGGCGCGCGGTCGTCTCAACGCCCTGCTCTTTACGGTGGTCTTTATCGGGATGGCGCTGGGTTCCGCGTTAGGCAGCAATATCTACTCGCTGGCCGGCTGGACGGGCGTGGTCGCGCTGGCGACGGTCTGTGGCGTCATTGCGCTGGCAATCCGTCTGATAGAAAGCGCACGAGTCACCTCCGCATCAGCAGAAGTTGCATAAAAAAAATGCCCAATCCAGACGGATTGGGCAGTAAAACATGCCCAGTTTCAAGACATGTTCCAAGAGGTCAAGATGTTATTTGTTCAGCTGGAACAGAGACATGCCCTGCATATCGCTAAACGCTTTATAAGACGCCTGCAAGGCCGCCTGCTGCATGGTGTAAGAGGAAATCGCTTCGTTCCAGTCAACATCCACCAGGTCACTCATCTGCTTGGTCTGACCCAGCGCGCGGTCATCACCCAGCGTGTCGAGTTTTTCCAGCTCGTTCATCTTGGTTCCCACATCCGCAACGACCGTCAGGACATTGTTCTGGGAGTTTTTGATGCCGATTTGCGCATTGGCAATCACCTGGCTTTGCGCCGTTGCGGCAGCCGGATCGTTCTCAATCGGTGTCTTCAGCGAGGCAATAGCAGAATCCA
The DNA here is from genome assembly GCF_034106085.1 of Enterobacter sp. 302C9. Lineage (NCBI taxonomy): Bacteria > Pseudomonadati > Pseudomonadota > Gammaproteobacteria > Enterobacterales > Enterobacteriaceae > Enterobacter > Enterobacter sp. 302C9. The sequence continues at coordinate 811,774 of NZ_JAWNBW010000001.1, read as the reverse complement.
GGATTTTGAACATGTTGGTCTGGCCATATCCACCGCCCGGCAGCTGTTCCGCATTACTGGTAATGCTTTCGAAAATTTGCTGGCCGGTATGGCTAATGGTCATATTTCGCGCCGTATCAACCTGCTGCGTGATGGCCTCAGCGCCGCCGTTGTAATCCCCGGTCGCGGCATCAAACGGTGCGCTCTCGGTTTTGTATCCCGCAAAGATAAAGCGACCATTACCATCCGTCGTGTTGGCCAGGTTCATCAGCTGATCGCGGATCCCCTGAATATCGGTTGCCAGAGAAAGACGGTCGTCATCGCTTAATGTGCCGTTTGACGCATAAACGAGCTTCTCGCGCACGCTTGAGATCGCGGTGTTGACCTGGGTTAACACGTTATCTTCCAGCGAGACCTTCTGCGTTGCAAAGGTACGCGCGAGCGCAAACTGGCTGTTTTGCGACTGAGACTGTGACAGAACGATGGCCTGCGACGCGGCGATAGGATCGTCCGAAGGACGATTGACGCGCTTGCCGGTGGACATCTGCTCACCGTAGCTCAGCCATCTGCTCTGGGAATCGGTGATCCCACGCATGTTCTGCTCGTACATCATCTGGGTGCTAATACGCATTGTTCACCTCAACCTTAACGAATGTTGATAATTGCATCGAAGAGCGTACTGGCAGTTTGTAGCACCTGGGCATTGGCCAGGTAATACTGCTGATAACGCTGCAAATTGCCATACTCTTCGTCGAGGTTTACCCCAGAGATGGTCTGCTGCTGCTTGATTAACTGCGTTTCCACGTTGGCTTTCGTCTGGCTGCTCACCTTCAGTGACGCCGTTGAGCTACCGACGGTACTGACGAGAGAGGCATACGCATCGTTGAAGGTTTTATTTCCACCCACCACTTTGCCGTTTTGCAGATCGAGCAGTTTCTGGCCGTTACGGTTGTCACTTTCGCCGCCGTTTTGCACCGACGCCATTGCCAGTTTGGACTCGTCGCTGATCGCGAGGTCCATGTTCATGATGACGTTGGAAACAGGCTTCACGGTAAAGCTGTCTTTGGTATTTGCCGTGCCGCTCACGTTGACGTTAAGGCCATCAAACGACAGATTACCGCTGGCATCCGGGCTCATCGTAAAGCTGGTTTTGTCTGACGTGCGGGTGATCGTCCAGTCAGTGCCGTTAAACTGCAGCTTATAGTCTGTCGCCTGGACCTGTTTGCTGTCCGCCACAGAAGCCGTAACAACGGCCGAACCGCCGTTCTTGCTGTTGGACAGAACCGCCGGAGAACCGAAGTTGAACAGCTTACCGCCCGCATCACCGTTCGCATCAAAACCGGCTTCATGCTGCGTGTTCATCGCATCGGCAAAGGCCAGCGCCATCTGGTTCAGGGTGTTACGCGCTTTATCCAGATCTTCCGTGCGGAAGGTCAGTAAACCGCCCAAAGAACCGGTGGTGATAAATTTCTCGGGGATCTCAATATTACCCGCCACGTCATCGACGTAGGCGATAGTCGTACGAGCCGGATCGGCGCTGGACTTCACGGCCGCCAGCTGGCTGGCTTTACTGCCCTGCACCAGGCTGTAACCGTTGCCGAGAGAGATGTTAAACGTACCGCTATCCTGCACGGAGACTTCCACGCCCACGATTTTGTTCAGCTCATTGACGAGCTGATCGCGCTGGTCGAGCAGATCGTTAGGCGATGCGCCCGCACCGACGCCGGTCAGACGGGAGATCTGATCGTTCAGGTTCGCAATCTGTTTGGCATAGTTGTTGATCTGAGACACGCTGGTCCCAATCGCGGTATTGACCTGCGTATCCTGGTCACGCAGATACTGATCGTTGGTTTTGAACTGATTGACCAGACCGCCCGCTTTACCCAGCACCGTCTGACGTGCTGCCGGGTCTTCCGCGTTGCTCACCAGGGTTTGCAGGCTTTTGAAGAAGTCCTGCAGGGTGGTGGAGAGCGAGTTGGTGGTATCGGAGAGCACATCGTCAATTTTTGACATCTGCTGATAGCGCGTCGTCAGACCGCTGCTCTGCGTCTGCGCGGCGCGCAGCTGGTTGGTGATGAAGGCGTCATACTCACGCTGGACACCGGAGACATAAACCCCATTACCTACCCAGCCACCGCCGGTCAGCGTGCTGTTAGATGCACCCAGCACCGTGGTCTGGCGGGTGTAACCTGCCACGTTATAGCTTGAAATATTATTACTGACGGTATTGAGTGCCGACTGCGCGGCACTGAGGCCACTCATGGCGCTGTTAATCAAACTGGACATGGGGGTTCCTTTTATACGTTCAGACACGAGTCCTGATGAAGGTTATCGGCAACCTCCACCGGGACTTGAGAACTTTCAGAACAGATTTTCAATATCTGTGCTATAGGCTTTGCTGACCTTCTCGCCCATGGATTTCAGCTGCTGGATCATGCTGGTAAGCTTGCGCGCATAGTTCGGGTCGGTCGCGTAGCCCGCGTTTTGTAAGGCCTGAGCGCCCTGCTCCGCCGTCGCCGCCTGCGTAACGGCGGTATAACGCGGATTGCGGCTCAGCAGGCCAACGTAGTCGGACAATGCTTCCAGGTAGGAGCTGTAGACGCGGAATTTTGCTTTGACCTTCACCGCCGCACCGTTCTCGTATTCGGTGGTCGTGATCTCCGTTGTTGGCCCCTTCCAGCTGGAGGTGGCCTTCACGCCGAAGATGTTGAAGCTCGGATCGCCGTTTTCCTTGCGGATCTGACGCTGGCCCCAGCCCGACTCCAGCGCGGCCTGTGCCAGAATCAGGTGATGCGGCAGGCCGCTCTGTTCGCTGGCAAGGCGCGCGGGCAGAGAAAGCTGCGCCAGGAAGTCTTTGCTGTCACCGGAGAGCGGCTCATCGCCGCTGCCCGTGGCTTTTGGCATCGCTTTACGCACCATTTGCGTCAGAGCCTGGTTCTGATAACTGGTCACCGTTTCCAGGTCGAACTTCATCGGCACCTGCTGCGTCTGATCCTGAGGCTGAATGCCCTGCGCGGCTTCGGTCTGTTTCACAATCATGTCAGCCAGACCGAGGCCTTTACCGGCGGTCATCTGCTGCGCAATCTGCTGGTCATACATGCTGGTGTAGAGACGCGTTGAATCACTGCTGAACATCCCGTCTTTCGGCAGGGTTTCACGCATGCTTTTCAGCATCATCTGTACAAACATCCCTTCCACCTGGCGGGCGACCGGGCGGATGTTCGCCGCCGGGTCTTTGCCTGCTTTGGTTTTCAGTTCGTTGAGCGACTGGGCGTCCCAGGCTGCACTGGTCAACAGTTTGCTATCGGTCAGCATTAGATGATTTCCAGTTTGGCGCGCAGGCAGCCCGCGCTTTGCATGGATTGCAGAATGGACATCAGATCCATCGGCGTTGCGCCCAGGGCGTTCAGGGCACGCACCACGCTGTTCAGGTTGGCGCTGGAGCGAACGCTCTGCAGCGACCCGCCGCTCTGACGCATATCAATCTGCGTTTGCGGCGTCACCACCGTCTGACCGCCACCAAATGGCGTATTCGGCTGGCTCACGTTCGCGGAGCGGTTTACCGTCACGGAGAGGTTCCCCTGCGCCACGGCACAGCTGTCCAACGACACTTCCCGGTTCATCACCACCGAGCCGGTACGGGAGTTGATGATCACTTTCGCATCCTGAACCGGAACGTTCACTTCCATATTCTGGATATCCGCCAGCATGCGCACCTGGTTGCTGCTGCCGGTGGAGGTGCGGATCTGCACGGTGCGCGCGTCGAGTGCCGTTGCATTACCGTAGCCGCGGCTGCGGTTGATGGTATCGGCAATTTGCTGCGCCATGGTGAAGTCTTCATTATTGAGCTGCAGGTTGATGGTGTTGCCCGCGCCAAACTGGGTCGGCAGTTCACGCTCAATGATCGCACCGTTGGTGATACGTCCACCGTTCAGCTGGTTCACCTGCACGCTGCTTCCGCCTGCGGATGCCCCCGCACCGCCAACCAGAATGTTCCCCTGCGCCAGCGCATAGACCTGGCTGTCAACGCCTTTCAGCGGGGTCATCAGCAGCGTACCGCCGCGCAGGCTTTTGGCGTTACCCATTGAGGAGACCACCACATCAATGGTCTGTCCCTGACGCGCAAACGCCGGGTAGGACGCGGTGACCATTACCGCGGCCACGTTTTTCAGCTGCATGTTGGTTCCCGCCGGCACGGTAATGCCGAGCTGGGAAAGCATGTTGTTCAGGCTTTGGGTGGTGAACGGCGTCTGGGTCGTCTGGTCACCGGTACCATCCAGACCAACCACCAGGCCATAGCCAATCAGGGAGTTTTCACGAACGCCCTGAACGCTGGTGAGGTCGCGAATACGGTCAGCCTGGGCAAACGTTGCCACCAGCGCGAGCGCCACGGCGAAGATCGATTTAAACATGGGTCACCTCGCTTACATCGGCGATAAATTAAGGAAGAAGCGCTGCAGCCAACCCATATTTTGCGCTTCATTGATATAGCCGTTACCGACGTACTCAATGCGCGCATCCGCCACCTGGGTGGACGGAACGGTGTTGGTGCCGCTGATGGTGCGAGGGTTAACCACGCCCGAGAAGCGAATGAATTCAGTGCCCTGGTTGATGGCGATCTGTTTTTCACCCACAACGTGTAAGTTGCCGTTAACCAGTACCTGGTCAACCGTGACCGTCAGCGTACCGCTGAAGGTGTTGCTGGCGTTCGCGCCGCCTTTGCCGTTAAAGGTATTGCCGCCGGACGCGTTCACATCAGCACGCGCGTTGCCGAACAGCCCTTCGAGATAGCGTGGCACGGTATCGAAGCCAAAATTGGTTTTGCCATCGCGGCTGGCGTTCGCCGACGAGCTCTTGCTCGCGCTGACGTTTTCCTGCAGCACAATGGTCAATGTATCGCCGACGTTACGCGGGCGGCGATCTTCAAACAGCGGCTGATAGCCGTAATTAATCGGCTGCGCGGTCTGGAAAATGGAGCCGTTTACCACTGGCGCGGGGCCAGGAACGGGTTGGGCAGTCGTCGCACCCTGGACCAATGGTTTAGACGGGATCAAAGCACACCCGCTGAGGGTGACAGCCAGAACAGTCAGTATCGGATAACGAAACGCCGCGTTTTTTTGCATTGCCTTCATCTTCGAAAACAGGGAGCCGGTGCGGCGTTTACCGCACCGGGCTACACCTTAGAGTTGCGTCAGTTTCTGCAGCATCTGGTCGGTCGTCGACACTGCTTTACTGTTAATTTCATACGCGCGCTGGACCTGGATCATATTCACCAGCTCTTCCGCCACGTTCACGTTGGACGTTTCAACATACCCCTGGTACAGCAGCCCCGCGCCGTTCAGGCCCGGGGTGCTCTCATTCGGCGTACCGGAGGATTGCGTTTCGGTGTAGAGGTTCTCACCAATGCTTTCCAGACCGGTATCGTTCATGAAGGTGGTCAGGTTGAGCTGCCCGACCTGAACCGGCGCGGCCTGTCCCTGCTGGGTCACGCTGACCACACCGTCGCGTCCGATGGTGATGCTCAGGGCATTCGCCGGGATGGTAATCGCAGGCTGAACCTGGAAACCGCCCGCCGTCACCAGCTGGCCGTTCTGATCGACCTGGAACGAACCGTCGCGGGTATAGGCAGAGGTCCCGTCAGGCAGCTGCACCTGGAAGAAGCCCTGGCCTTTGATTGCCACGTCTTTACTGTTGTTGGTCTGAGACAGGTTGCCCTGGCTGTGCAGACGCTCGGTGGCCACCGGACGAACGCCGGTACCGATCTGCAGGCCCGACGGCAGCGTCGTCTGTTCAGAAGACTGCGCGCCCGGCTGGCGGATGGTTTGATAAAGCAAATCTTCGAAAACGGCACGCTGACGCTTGAAACCATTGGTGCTCACGTTTGCCAGGTTGTTGGCAATCACGTCCATATTGGTTTGCTGGGCGTCCAGGCCAGTTTTCGCGATCCATAAAGAACTGATCATAAGGAGTCCTGTTAACTCATAGCCAGAAGTTGGTTAGCTTTGCCCGCGTTTTCATCCACGCTGCTGATGATCTTCATCTGCATTTCAAAACGACGGGCGCTGGCAATCATGTCGGTCATGGCTTCGACCGGCTTGACGTTGCTGCCTTCCAGAACGCCGGACATCACGCGGATGCTCGGATCGGCCTGTAACGTAGCACCACGCGTCGCCTGCGCCGCCTGGGTCAGACGGAACATGCCGTCGTCGCCGCGCTGCACGTCTTTGGCTTCCGCTTTCACCAGCTTCAGACGTCCGACGGGCGCAACGGTATTGGCCGGATCGCCCGGGTTCAGCGCCGAAATGGTGCCGTCCGCGGCGATAGTCAGCTCAGAGCCTTCCGGCACGGTCAGCGGACCCGCTTCCCCCATCACCGGATGCCCCTGAATCGTCAGCTGGCCCGTCGCGCTCACCTGGATATTGCCGTTACGGGTATAGCCTTCGCTGCCGTCGGCCGTTTGCACCGCCAGCCAGCCGTCCTGCTGCAGGGCAACGTCCAGCGGGCGCGAGGTGTAGTCCATCTGCCCAGGCGTCATATCTGCGCCAGGGGTTGATGCCGTCACCAGCGTACGGGTCGGCAGGGACAGCCCTTCAACCGGCACCGCGCGCAGCGCATTAAGCTGCGCGCGAAAGCCCGGCGTAGAGGCGTTTGCCAGGTTGCTGGCGGTAACGGCCTGCTGATTGAGCGTCTGACTTGCCGCGCCCATCGCGGTATATATTGCGTGATCCATTGCGCTTTCCTGTTAGCCGCTTAACGCAGGTTAACCAGCGTGTTGAGGATCTGGTCCTGGGTTTTGATGGTCTGCGCGTTCGACTGATAGTTACGCTGCGCGACGATCATGTTCACCAGTTCTTTACTCATATCCACGTTGGAAGCTTCCAGCGCGCCGTTGGTCAGCTTGCCGAAGTTACCGGTGCCTGCGGTACCCAGCAGCGCCACGCCGGAGGACTGAGTGGCAGACCAGACGTTGTCGCCTTCAGATTTCAGGCCTTCGTTGTTCGCGAAGTTTGCCAACACGATCTGGCCCAGAACCTGAGACTGTTCGTTAGAGTAGCTTCCCACCACGGTGCCATCGTCGTTGATCTGGTAGCTCACCAGGTCGCCAGGCTTGTAGCCGTTCTGATTGGTTGCCACAACGCTGTTTGCACCGGTGTTCTGCTGCATGGAGTTCTGGAAGCTCAGGGAGAAGGTCGCCGCCGTCGCACCGCTGACAGAACCCGTGGTGATGTTAATGGCCGGCGTGGCGTTTGGCGTTGCGCTCAGTACACCCGCAGCGTCGTAGTTGTAGACACCCGCCAGGTTACCGTTCGCATCAAAGTTCATCTGCGCCGCTTTCGCTGCTGTAGAACCCGCAACGCTGCCGTCCTGAGTGTAAAGATCCCATTTATTGTTGGCCGTCTTCACGTAGTAGACGTACATGTTGTGGGCGTTACCCTGGCTGTCGAATACGGTCACGGTCCCTTTTTTGTTATAGGTATCCGGATTGGTCGCATCGAACGGGGCAGTTTGAACAGGATCGGTTGAGTTCAGGTTGATCTGCTGCGTCGCGGTGGTGGTTGATTTCGCCGCCATCAGGGTATTCGGGATAGTAATCGCCTGAGGGTTCGCACCGGTCTGAACGGTTGGAGGCGTTCCAGCTACCGGGTAGCCCGTCAGCTGCATGCCCTGCATGTTAACCAGCGTACGGTTTTCGTCCAGCTTGAACTGGCCGTTACGGCTGTAGAACACAGAACCGTTGGAATCGACCATACGGAAGAAACCGTTCTGGCTGATAGCAACGTCCAGACCACGACCGGTGTTGGTGGTGGTGCCGTCGGTAAAGTCCTGAGTGATGCCCGCAACTTTCACGCCCAGGCCGACTTTGGAACCGGCGAACATGTCCGCAAATGAAGCAGAACCGGATTTAAAACCATAGGTCGCGGAGTTGGCGATGTTGTTGCCAATGACGTCCAGGTTGGTGGCCGCAGCATTCAGGCCGCTGACCGCTTGAGAAAAGGCCATGACTTACTCCTGATAAGTGTTAAGGCTTAGATAATCTGCCGAACTTCGTCGAGTGTGGTGGAACCAGAGGTTCCCAAATCCAGTTTGTTGCCGTCGCTTCCTTTAATCACGCCCTGGACCAGCGCGAACTGCAGCGGCTGCGCCACCAGCTGGGTCGTCCCGTTGCTGGCGCTGATCGCTACTTTGTAAGAACCGTTTGGTGCTTTAGTACCGTCGGTCAGGCTGCCATCCCACGTAAAGGTGTGAACGCCCGCCTTCAGCTCACCGATATCAATGGTGCGAACCACCACGTTATTGGCATCCATGATCGTTGCAGTGACCTTCTCAGCCGCCTGCTGGAGCTCAACGCCAAACGGCGTGGTGGTCGTTGTGCTGTTGCCTTCAGTGGTGCTGGTGCCCGCCAGAATCGTGGTTCCCGGGATCATCACCCCGTGGCCAATCAGGCTTGCCGCCTGCAGAGACTGGGCACTGTTGATCTGCCCGGAGACGGAGCCGAGGGTGGTGTTGAGTTTCTCAATGCCGCTCACGGTGCTGATCTGCGCAAGCTGCGTGGTCAGTTCGTTGTTCTGCATTGGGTTGGTGGGATCCTGGTTCTTAAGCTGCGCCACCAGCAGCGTCAGAAAGCTGCCCTGAAGATCGGAGGCATTGCTCCCGGTGAGGGAGTTAGAACCCGTCGTACTCTTCGTGTTATTAACACCCGAGTTCGTAGGATCATTCACATTTACGGCGATGGACATGCATGTCTCCTTTACTGGCCGAGAGTGAGCGTTTTGAGCATCATGCTCTTCACGGTATTCAGCACTTCAACGTTGGCCTGGTAGCTGCGGGAAGCCGACATGGAGTTCACCATCTCACCCACCACATCCACGTTTGGCATTTTCACGTATCCGCTGGCATCCGCGAGCGGGTTACCCGGCTCATACACCAGTCTGTCCGGCGCCTGGCTCTCTACCACATCAGACACCTTCACGCCGCCCGTCGCCGCGCCCGGCGCAGCATCGACCTGAAAGACAACCTGTTTGGCGCGATAAGGCTGGCCGTCTGGTCCGGTTACGCTGTCGGCGTTCGCCAGGTTGCTGGCAGCCACGTTCAGGCGTTTGGACTGCGCGGTTAACGCCGAACCGGCAATATCAAAAATATTCAACAAGGCCATCTATCAGTTCCCCCCCTGCAGGACGTTCATCATGCCTTTGATTTGTCCGCCGAGTACGGTCAGGCCCGTCTGGTATTTCAGACTGTTATCGGCAAACTGGGTACGCTCCCGGTCCATATCCACGGTGTTACCGTCGAGTGAGGGCTGATCGGGAATGCGGTAAAGTAAATCGGTCGCTGGCGCGGTCATCGCCTGAGCAGGAATATGGCGAGAGGATGTCATGGCAAGTGCAACACCCGTTCCTTCGGCACGTCCACGCTCCATCACCTTTTTGAGTTCACTGGAAAAATCAATATCGCGCGCCTGAAACCCTGGGGTATCGGCGTTAGCGATGTTGGCGGCTAAAATCTCCTGCCGCTGGGCGCGTAAATTGAGCGCTTCCTGCTGAAAACGTAACGCGGCGTCGAGTTTATCGAGCATGTCTCCTCCGCTGATGGCAAAATTTCAGTTCACAGCTTAAATCTCACCCGGTCTCCCCTATCGACGGAATAAGCGCAAAATGCGTCGCTATTTATTGCGTTGATGCAAAACCACTGCAGGTAGAATTCATTCAACTCTGGAAACGGTGGAACTTGCGATGCAAACGTTAAAACGTGGCCTGGTGGCAACTTTCTTGCTCTTTAGCCCTCTGGTGCAGGCTGAAGGCTTACAGGATCGGCTGACGGCTTTTTTTGCTGAAAAGCTGGCGGGCTTTAGCGATGAGGTTAACGTTACCGTGCGCACCCCACCGAATCTGTACCCGACCTGTGACCAACCGTCATTCAGCGTGACGGGAACCACCCGGCTGTGGGGAAATGTGAACGTGCTGGCACGCTGCGCGAACGAAAAACGCTATTTACAGGTTGCAGTTCAGGCGACGGGCAATTATGTTGTCGCCGCCGTGCCCATTGCGCGCGGCAGCGTGCTGCAGACGAACAGCGTGACGTTAAAGCGCGGCCGTCTGGATCAGCTGCCTCCACGCACCATGCTGGAAATGAACCAGGCACAGGACGCCGTCAGCCTGCGCGATGTCGCACCCGGCCAGCCGATACAGCTCTCAATGCTGCGTCAGTCATGGCGGGTAAAAGCAGGTCAACAGGTGATGGTGGTGGCCAACGGAGATGGCTTTAGCATCAACAGTGAAGGGAAAGCGTTAAACAATGCCGCGGTGGCGCAAAACGCCCGCGTCAGAATGTCCTCAGGCCAGGTGGTGAGCGGAACCGTCGATTCTGATGGGAATATTCTGATTAACCTATAATCTTTTTAAAGATTTCGCGGCGCGTGCCGATAAATATTCCACTAATGATGATGTCAGGCGCAAACGCCGCGAACCCTCGATGAGGACAACACTATGAGCATTGATCGTACATCAGCCCTGAAGCCGGTAAGCGCTGTACAACCTCGCGAAACGAATGACGCTCCTGCGCAGAAAACGCGTCTGGAAAAACCGTCAACGTCCAACAGCACCAGCGTGACCCTGAGCGACGCGCAGGCAAAACTGATGCAGCCAGGCAGCAACGATATCAATATGGAACGTGTTGAAGCGCTGAAAACGGCTATTCGTAACGGTGAGCTGAAAATGGACACCAGCAAAATCGCTGACGCCCTGATTCAGGAAGCACAGAGTTTCTTACAGAGTAACTAACCGTATGAGTCGACTGTCAGAAATACTGGATCAAATGACGGTTGTTCTTAACGACCTGAAAACGGTAATGGACGCTGAACAGCAGCATCTCTCTTCCGGTCACATCAACGGCAGCGCGCTGCAGCGTATTACTGAAGATAAGAGTTCGCTACTGGCGACGCTGGATTATCTGGAGCAGCAGCGCCGCGCTGAGCAGGATCCTAAGCGTAGCGCCAATGACGATATTATTGAGCGCTGGCAAACCATTACCGAAAAAACCCAGCACCTGCGCGACCTTAACCAGCACAACGGCTGGCTACTGGAAGGTCAGATTGAGCGTAATCAGCAGGCGCTTGAGGTATTGAAACCGCATAAAGAAACCGGACTGTACGGTGCGGATGGTCAAACAGCGACTGCACGTATTGCGGGAGTTAAAAAGATTTCGATTTGACGCCTGTGCGACAAATCATGCAGCGGGGAGCACCATAAGGTGAACTCCCCTTTTGGCGTTTATGCCGTACGGCGGGCAAACTCTTTCACTTTGAACCCCAGCACCGCGAGCGTGGCAAAGTAAGCCACCACCCCGACGCCTACCACGGCCATCAGCCGCATCAGACGATAAGGCATGGTGCCCAGGGACCACTCCGGCATCACGTACATCATGCCGAGCAGCGCGGCTGACATCACCAGTACCGCAACGATCAGACGTACCAGGAAACTTCCCCACCCCGGCTGCGGCGTGAAAATATCCTGCTTGCGCAGCTGCCAGTACAACAGCCCGGCATTCAGACAGGCCGCCAGACCAATAGACAGCGACAGGCCGGCATGCTTCAGCGGACCAATAAACGCCAGGTTCATCAGCTGGGTCATAATCAGCGTCACGATGGCAATTTTCACAGGCGTTTTGATGTTCTGACGCGAGTAGAACCCGGGCGCCAGCACCTTGACGACGATCAGCCCCATCAAGCCGACCGAGTAGGCAATCAGCGCGCGCTGGGTCATAGCGGCATCAAAGGCGGTGAATTTCCCGTACTGGAAGAGCGACACCGTCAGCGGTTTGGCCAGAATACCCAGCGCCACCGCGCTTGGCAGGGCCAGCAGGAAGCAGAGACGTAAACCCCAGTCCATCAGGCGGCAATATTCATCATGATTGCCGCTGGCAAAGCTTTTCGACAGCGACGGCAGCAGGATGGTCCCCAGCGCCACGCCCAGCACCCCGGACGGGAACTCCATCAGACGGTCGGCGTAGTACATCCAGGAAACCGAGCCGGACACGAGGAAAGAGGCAAAGATGGTGTTGATGATAAGCGAGATCTGGCTGACGGAGACGCCGAGAATAGCGGGCCCCATCTGCTTGATCACGCGCATCGCCCCGGCATCTTTGAGATTGATGCGCGGCAGCACCAGCATGCCGATTTTTTTCAGATGCGGCAGCTGGTACGCCAGCTGCAGCACGCCGCCGACGGTGACCGCCCAGGCCAGCGCCAGCACCGGCGGGTTGAAGTGCGGCGCGGCGAACAGGGCAAAACCGATCATGCTGACGTTGAGAAACGTTGGCGCAAACGCCGGAACAGAGAAGCGGTTCCAGGTGTTCAGGATCGCCCCCACCAGCGAGGCCAGCGAGATGAGCAGAATATAGGGGAAAGTAATGCGCAGCAGCTGCGAGGTCAGCGCAAATTTGTCAGCCGTATCGGCAAAACCGGGCGCGGTCACCATAATCACCCAGGGCGCGGCCAGCATCCCGAGTACGGTCACCACCGCCAAAGCCAGCGTCAGCAGGCCGGAGACATAAGAAACAAAGACGCGCGTCGCGTCTTCACCCTGCTTGCTTTTATATTCCGCCAGAATGGGCACGAATGCCTGGGAAAACGCCCCTTCAGCAAAAATACGACGCAGCAGGTTCGGCAATTTAAACGCGACGAAAAAGGCGTCCGTGGCCATCCCTGCACCAAATACCCTTGCCACAATGGCGTCGCGCGCAAAACCCAGCACGCGGGAAAACATGGTCATCGAGCTGACGGCCGCCAGCGATTTTAATAAGTTCATTAACGTGAATTTCCAGAACCATACGGATTTGTAGAGCGGGTTAGCGTAAGCGCCACCCGGCAAAGCCAACAAGCGGCGCTTAGTCTAACCGGATTTCAACGAATTACTATCCGCAGATGTTACAGCGAGTTATTCGCTCATGGCATCGCGCCAGAGCCTTTCCACAATGCGCTGCGCCATAATGGCCTGCTCGCCGGACGTTTCAGGAACCGTCTGATTTTGCACGCAGGTGATAAAGTGACGGGCGCATCCTGCGAAACCGCGCTGCTCGAGGGTGCTCTGCCAGCCTGGCGCCGGGAGCGTCACCACGCCGTTGCCCTTCTCTTCCCGCCACTCGCGCATGTCCGTAATGTCGTACAGCGCGCCCTCGGTCACCGCCTGCACGGATTCACGCTGACTTCCCGCCCGACGGTGCATGCTGGTGGTAATCTGAAGATGCTCAACGGCGAAGTGGTGTTCCGCGTAGACCATCTGCCCCTGGTCATTCGTTAACAGGGTACCGCTCTTCAGCTGCGCATGGCCGTTGCTCAGCCACAGCGCCGTATCCACAACGTGCAGATAATCATCCAGAAGGGTGAAGCGCAGATCGTTTGGCCCAATGCTGTCGGTGCGGTGTTTATCCATCCGCAGCGAGGCGAGCGTGTCCGACTGCGCCTTCAGCTGCTGGTAAAGCGGCGCAAAGCGGCGGTTGAAGCCCACCATCAGCGTCAGTTTTTTGCGCGCGGCCAGCTCAATCAGCCGTTCGGCATCCTGAACATTTTCCGCCAGCGGCTTATCCACGCAGACGTGAACCCCCGCATTGAGCAGCTCGCTTACCACCTGATAGTGGGTTGCCGTTGAGGTATGCACAAAAACAGCATCACACTCGCGGGCCAGATCCTGCAGAGAGGCAGCATACGGAATGCGCCAGGTTTCGCAGATACGTTCTGCCTTTTCTCGGGTGGGTGACCATGCCCCTTGCAGGGTCCAGTCCGTTGCTGCACCTAAAACAGGCAGCCAGGCCTTTTGCGCGATGCCGCCGAGCCCCACCACGCCTACGCGTAATTTTTTCACCGTCAGTCTCCCAGATGTGCCAGCAACGCATCCAGGCGCTGTTTCAGCCCGGCGACCTCGTCTTCCAGCGCTTCTACGCGCGCGGCAAGAGTGTCATTGCTTGCTGAGGATCCCGCGTCGCTCTCCACGGTAGCGACATCAACGTCGCCGCTGAACAGATGCATATAGCGGCTTTCACGTTTGCCCGGCTCGCGCGCCAGACGCACCACGTATGGGCCGTCTTCACGTGAGGCCAGCCCTTCCAGGGTCTGCTCAACTTCCTGCATATCGCTGAACTCATGCATACGGGAAGCGCGCGTGCGCAGCTCTCCCGGCGTCTGCGCCCCGCGCAGCAGCAGCGTGGTGATGACCGCCACTTCCGCACTGCTCAGCTTCAGGTCGCCGAATTCGGAGTTACAGAAGCGCTGTTCGTATTTGGTCACGCGGTTGCCGAAGCCGCTGACGGTGCGCAGGTAGTGGCGTTTTACCAGCGCATCCAGCACGTCCTGAACCTCATGCTCGCTGAGGTTCATCACCGGCTCGCGGTTGGTCTTCTGGTTGCAGGCCATGGTCACGGCGTTGACGGAGAGCGGATACTGCTCCGGCGTGGTAACCTGTTTTTCGAGTAAGCACCCAATCACGCGCGCTTCTGTACCGTTTAGCTGATACTTCATCTTTTCTCCTTAACGACCTGCGGTCCAGTCCCGGGTGGTTAACGCCGTCAGAACGTGGTCGCGCCACTCTCCGTCTATCAGCAGATAGTCTTTGGCGTAACCCTCTTTCTCGAACCCTAAGCGGGCCAGCAAATTGCCGCTGCGCTGATTGTGCGGCATATAGTTCGCCATAATGCGATGGATATGCTGCGTGCGTTGCATATAGCGGATCGCCACCGTTAACGCCTCGTACATCAGCCCCTGCCCCTGCCATTTCTGGCCGATGGAGTAGCCAAGGTAGCAGGCGTGAAACGACCCGCGCACCACGTTTGAAAAGTTGGCGATCCCGATAATTTCTTTCTCTTCAGGATCCAGCAGCGCGAAATAAAACGCGCTGCCCTGCTTGTGAAATTCCGTAATCATGCTGAGGCGCGCCTGCCAGCCGGAAGGGTAACAATGGCTCTCATCCCGAACGGGTTCCCAGGGTTTTAAAAACTGGCGATTCTCGGCGTAATAATCCGCCAGACGCCAGGCATCACGCTCATGCACCAGACGAACGACCAGCCGGTCCGTTGTCAGACGCACTTTTGGCACATTGCTGCGATAGCCAAACATCGATACCACTCCTTCCCGTCACTTCTGCTGACCCATTAGCTTTACTATACCTGCGCCTGTGCCGTCTGTGAAAACAGTGACATACCATTTTCACCTCTTTTCACATTTTTCGATGAGAACTCTCTATCAAAGCACCCTTTTGATAAAAAAATATTGTCACCCCCGGGGGTGGGAAAAAACGCGGCGACACCGCAGAATGTTAGCGTGCTCACCTTCTTATTTTCCCTGGAGGGAAAATGTCCCGCGTATCACAGGCCAGGAGCCTGGGTAAATATTTCCTGCTCGTCGATAACATGCTGGTCGTGCTCGGCTTTTTTGTCGTTTTTCCGCTGATATCGATCCGCTTTGTCGATCAGATGGGCTGGGCGGCATTAATGGTTGGCATTGCCCTGGGGCTACGCCAGTTTGTCCAGCAGGGCCTGGGCGTCTTTGGCGGGGCCATCGCTGACCGCTTCGGCGCTAAACCGATGATCGTTACCGGTATGCTGCTGCGCGCGGCAGGTTTTACCACGATGGCGGTCGCCCAGGAGCCATGGCTGCTCTGGTTCTCCTGTTTCCTCTCCGGTATCGGCGGCACGCTGTTCGATCCGCCACGCACCGCGCTGGTGGTGAAGCTTATTCGCCCCCAGCACCGCGGCCGTTTCTTCTCGATTCTGATGATGCAGGACAGTGCCGGGGCGGTTATCGGCGCCCTGCTGGGAAGCTGGCTGCTGCAGTATGACTTCCGTCTGGTCTGCGCGGCCGGTGCGGTGCTCTTTATTCTGTGCGCGCTGTTCAATGGCCTGTTCCTGCCCGCCTGGAAACTGTCGACGGTCAAAGCGCCGGTCCGTGAAGGGCTTGGCCGCGTCCTGCGCGACAGGCGTTTTGTCACCTATGTGTTGACCCTGACGGGATACTACATGCTGGCTGTACAGGTCATGCTGATGCTGCCGATCATGGTTAACGACATCGCGGGGACCCCTGCAGCCGTTAAATGGATGTACGCCATCGAAGCCTGCCTGTCGTTAACGCTGCTTTATCCGATTGCCCGCTGGAGCGAACGGCGTTTTCGTCTGGAGCATCGCCTGATGGCCGGTCTGTTCCTGATGACGCTGAGCATGATGCCGATCGGCCTGGTGAACTCTCTCCAGCAGCTGTTTACGCTGATTTGCACGTTCTATATAGGGTCGATCATCGCCGAGCCTGCCCGTGAAACGCTGAGCGCCTCGCTTGCAGATGCGCGTGCGCGTGGCAGCTATATGGGGTTCAGCCGGCTGGGGCTGGCGCTTGGCGGCGCATTAGGTTACGCCGGTGGCGGCTGGTTGTTTGATGCCGGAAAAGCGTTAAGCCAGCCCGAACTCCCGTGGATGATGCTCGGCGCGGTGGGTTTTATGACGCTCCTTGCTCTGTGGTGGCAGTTCAGCCCGAAACGCAGCGCGAGCGGTATGCTCGAGCCTGGCGCGTAGCCTTTCCCTCGGGCGGGAGCCCTTCCCGCCCCACTTCTCAGTTTTTTCTGCTGGTTTCTGCCAATTCACACTGACATACTGGCGTAACAGGACAGAAGCGCCGATTTTTCGTTGAGGAACACTATGAAGAAAATTGTCTTTGCCGCGGCATTAGTTGTCAGCGGTCTGCTGGTTGGCTGTAACCAGCTCACGCAATATACCGTCAGTGAACAGGAAATTAATCAGGCGCTGGAAAAACATAACAATTTCTCTAAAGACATTGGCGTGCCGGGTCTGGCGGACGCGCATATCGTCCTTACGAACCTGACCAGCCAGATCGGACGTGAAGAGCCAAACAAAGTCACCCTGGCCGGTGATGCGGATCTCGATATGTCATCCCTCTTTGGCAATCAGAAGGCCAACATCAAGCTCAAGCTGAAGGCCCTGCCCGTTTTCAACAAAGAGAAAGGGGCGATTTTCCTGCAGGAGATGGAAGTCGTCGATGCGCAGGTGTCGCCGGACAAGATGGCACCGGTTCTGCAAACCCTGATGCCCTATCTGAACCAGTCGCTGCGTAATTACTTTAACCAGCAGCCCGCGTACGTCTTAAGCGAAGACAAAAGCAAGGGTGAAGCTCTGGCGAAAAAATATGCAAAAGGTATAGAGGTGAAACCGGGAGAAATTATCATTCCTTTCACCGATTAACCTGAAGGGCGCTGCGGCGCCCTTTTTTTTACGGAAAAGTGTGCAAACGAAAACGTTTCCGCTTATGATTTGTGTCCGGCAAAAACAGCCATCCTTATGACTGATTCCTGACAAGCCGGAGCTTCCATGACTGCACAACCCCAGGTTCTTAAAATCCGCCGCCCTGACGACTGGCATATCCATCTGCGTGATGGCGATATGCTGAAAACCGTCGTGCCTTATACCAGCGAAATTTATGGCCGCGCGATTGTCATGCCTAACCTGGTTCCACCAGTCACCACCGTCGATGCCGCGATGGCCTATCGCCAGCGCATCCTGGATGCCGTTCCTGCGGGACACGATTTTACCCCGTTGATGACCTGCTATCTTACCGACTCGCTGGATCCGAACGAAGTGGAGCGCGGGTTTAACGAAGGCGTATTTACGGCGGCGAAACTCTACCCGGCAAATGCCACCACCAACTCCAGCCACGGCGTCACCAGCATTGATGCCATCATGCCGGTTCTGGAACGCATGCAGAAACTGGGCATGCCGCTGCTGGTCCATGGTGAAGTCACGCATGCCGAGATTGACATCTTCGACCGTGAAGCCCGCTTTATCGAGACCGTGATGGAGCCTCTGCGCCAGCGCCTGCCCGCGCTTAAAGTGGTCTTTGAACATATCACCACCAAAGACGCGGCAGAGTATGTGCGCGACGGCAACGATCTTATCGCCGCGACCATTACGCCACAGCACCTGATGTTTAACCGTAACCACATGCTGGTGGGCGGGGTGCGTCCTCACCTGTACTGTCTGCCTATTCTCAAGCGCAACATCCACCAGCAGGCGCTGCGCGAGCTGGTCGCCAGCGGGTTCTCCCGCGCGTTCCTCGGCACCGATTCCGCACCTCACGCCCGCCACCGCAAAGAGGCGAGCTGCGGCTGTGCAGGCTGCTTCAACGCCCCAACGGCACTGGCCAGCTACGCGACCGTCTTTGAAGAGATGAACGCGCTCGAACATTTTGAAGCGTTCTGCTCCCTTAACGGCCCGCGCTTCTACGGCCTGCCGGTCAACGACACCTTCATCGAACTGGAGCGTAAAGCGAGCCACGTTGAGGAGTCCATTGCGCTGACGGATGACACGCTGATCCCATTCCTGGCGGGCGAAACCGTTAACTGGACGGTAAAACGTTAAAAAATCAATGCCCCTTGTTGTCAAACCGATAATATACCTGTATAAATAAACAGTATATTACACAGGGGGCATTTATGCGTATTGAAGTCACCATAGCCAAAACAACTGTTCTGCCTGCCGGCGCGCTTGATGCACTGGCAGGCGAATTATCCCGCCGTATTAACAACACCTTTCCCGACAACGCGGGTGCCGTAACGGTGCGTTACGCCGCGGCGAACAACCTCTCCGTCATTGGTGCTGCGAAAGAAGATAAAGATCGCATCAGCGAAATCCTGCAGGAAACGTGGGAAAGCGCAGACGACTGGTTTATCACAGATTAACACTGCTCCCTCATTGTGTTTTTTTGCCGGGTCGCCCCGGCTTTTTTTTGTCTAAAAATCCTGCAAGTTCAAATTAATTCGGCATCTTCTTTAAAAATCGTGAACGAGATGGTGTTTTATTGTTCGAACAATCCTAAAAAGCAGAAAAATGTGTTGCCACCTGTTTATTTTTCCCGTTGGAACCCTTATTACTTGGTATACTGAAGATGCTTTCAGAAAAACATGCATTGAACCTCAGAGCCGTTGTCTTCTAACACGCATTAAGGGGGTTATAATGGAAAAGAATAGTGAAGTGATCCAGACCCATCCACTGGTTGGCTGGGATATCAGTACCGTAGATAGCTACGATGCGCTGATGCTGCGTTTGCACTACCAGACCCCGAATCAACTCAACCGTGAAGAAGCGGAAGTTGGACAGACGCTGTGGCTAACAACAGACGTCGCCCGTCAGTTTATTTCTATTTTAGAGGCAGGTATTGCAAAAATAGAATCTGGCGACTATCAGGAAAATGAGTATAAACGGCACTAAGCTTATGCCCACTTTTCTCTCTACAGGCACCCTCGCGGTGCCTTATTTATTTCTCCCTTGTCTAACCCCGCGTTGTTAATTACTCTGCTAACAAAACATCAGTTTACGAGATGCATATGAGATACGACTTAATCATTATTGGTAGCGGCTCCGTGGGTTCCGCTGCCGGTTATTACGCAACACAGGCAGGTCTGAAGGTCCTGATGATCGATGCCCACCTTCCTCCTCATTCGGAGGGCAGCCATCATGGCGATACCCGCCTCATGCGCCATGCGTATGGAGAAGGCGAGCGCTATGTGCCGCTGGTGCTTCGCGCCCAGACGCTGTGGGATGAACTGGCGACACAGACCGAAGAGCGTATTTTCGAGCGTACCGGCGTCATCAACCTTGGCCCTGCTCATTCTGATTTTCTCGCCGGCGTCGAGCGCAGCGCAAAAGCCTTTAATCTGGATGTTGAGAAGCTGGACGCAACGGGCATTACCGCGCGCTGGCCTGAAATTACCGTCCCGGACGATTACATCGGCCTCTTTGAAGCCCACTCCGGCGTGCTGCATTGTGAAACGGCAATCAAAACCTGGATCGATCTTGCCGCTAAGGCCGGCTGTGCGCAGCTGTTTAACTGTCCGGTGGAGGCCATCACCCATGACGAGAATGGCGTCACGGTAACGACTTTTGACGGCGACTATTCAGCGTCCCGCCTGCTCGTCAGCGCCGGAACCTGGGTCACTCGCCTGCTGCCGGAACTGCCAATCCAGCCGGTGCGGAAGGTCTTCTCCTGGTTCCAGTCGGATGGTCGCTACAGCGCGCAGAATAAATTCCCGGCCTTCACCGGCGAATTGCCGAATGGCGATCAGTTCTACGGTTTCCCTTCCGAGAAAGACGCGCTGAAAATCGGTAAACACAACGGTGGCCAGGCGATCGCCTCCCCTGAAGAGCGTAAGCCTTTTGGCGCCTATCCACAGGATGGTTCGGAAGCCTTCTCGTTCCTGCGTACTATCCTTCCGGGCGTCGGTGGCTTGCTGTATGGCGCGGCCTGTACCTACGACAACACGCCGGATGAAGACTTCATCATTGATACCCTGCCAGGGCATGACAACGTCCTGCTGATTACCGGGCTGAGCGGTCACGGCTTTAAATTCGCTTCCGTGCTGGGCGAGATCGCCGCGCAGTTCGCCCAGGGTATCAAACCGCAGTTTGATCTGACGCCCTTCTCGCTCTCGCGTTTTAACGGATAATCCGCACGGGCTCTGGAGGTACCGGGGCCCGTTTTATTCACACTGCATTACGGGGCATTATGCGCAGGATCGTTAGCTTTCTGATGAATAATATTCGCGAGCATTTCATGCTCTATATCTTATTGTGGTCGCTGCTGGCTATTATTGATTTTGTTTACATTGTATTTTATTGAAAACCCTGACTGACAATAATTGACATTAATTTAGCTTTATTGAAACTCTCAATTCCTCTTGCACGAAGACATTGAATTACCTTCGCCCTTTCCTTTCAAAATTGCTGAAATAAATAAAATACAAATCAATAGACAATTATTTCAGTTGCAATGTCACATCTTCCCGTTCATTTTTACCCTTCGGTTAATACGAAAATGGACATTCTGATGCAACTGCGTAACACCTCCCGGCGCTACGGAATAATATCCATAGGTTTGCACTGGATATTTGCTATTGCCGTCTACGGTATGTTTGGCCTTGGACTCTGGATGGTCACGCTCAGCTATTACGACGGCTGGTATCACCAGGCACCGGAGTTACATAAAAGCATTGGCGTTCTCCTGATGCTGGGTCTGGTTTTTCGCGTGATCTGGCGACATATTTCCCCGCCGCCCGCCGCGGCGAAGACCCACGGCAAATTTACCCGCGTCAGTGCAGTCGCCGCGCATATCGCGCTCTATGCGCTGCTCTTCGCCATTCTGATCAGCGGCTATCTTATCTCAACGGCGGACGGTAAGCCGATTAGCGTCTTTGGCCTTTTTGACGTCCCGGCAACGCTCAGTGATGCGGGCGCTCAGGCTGACACCGCCGGGGTCGTTCACCTCTGGCTTGCGTGGAGCGTCGTGATCCTGTCCGTGCTGCACGGGCTTGCCGCCCTCAAACACCATTTTATTGATAAAGACGATACGCTAAAGCGCATGCTTGGCCGCTCGTCAGTTGACTCTGGAGCATGAAATGAAAAAACACCTGCTGGGCATCGCCCTGGGTTCTCTGTTATTCACCGCCGGTTCCGCCGTGGCGGCTGATTATAAAATTGATAAGGAGGGCCAGCACGCTTTCGTCAATTTCCGTATTCAGCACCTGGGATACAGCTGGCTGTACGGTACCTTTAAAGATTTTGACGGCACATTCACCTTTGACGAGAAGAATCCTGCCGCCGATAAGGTCAACGTAACCATTAATACCAACAGCGTGGATACTAATCATGCTGAACGTGATAAACATCTGCGCAGCGGAGAATTCCTCAATGTCGGGAAATACCCACAGGCGACCTTCACCTCCACGGAAGTGAAAAAAGAGGGTGATAAACTGAATATTACCGGCAACCTGACGCTTAACGGCGTAACAAAACCGGTCACGCTGGAAGCTAAATTACTGGGTCAGGGTGACGATCCGTGGGGCGGTAAACGCGCAGGTTTTGAAGCGGCGGGTAAAATTCACCTGAAAGATTTTAATATCACAACGGATTTAGGCCCGGCGTCTCAGGACGTTGAGCTGATTATTTCCGTTGAAGGCGTACAGCAGAAATCATAATAGATTCGCCCGGAAGGCTTTCGCCGTGCCGGGCGTTATTATCATTCCGGGTCAGGGATACCCAGTTTGGTATTCAGACGGCCGCGTGATTTATTAAAAATCTTGTTGCCGTTTTCACGTCCTGCGCGACGGAGACGCTGCTCTTCTTCCGGCAGGATGCTCTCTTCGCTGCACAGTTCGCTACAGCAGCCGTTAAACTTCTCGGCACAGGCCGGGCACTGAATGAACAGCAGATGACACCCGTCGTTTTTGCAGTTGGTGTGGGTATCGCACGGTGCGCCGCACTGGTGGCACTGGGCAATAACGTCTTCCGAGATACGCTCACCCATACGCTCGTCAAAGACAAAGTTTTTCCCGATAAAGCGCACCGGTAAACCCTGCTCGCGGGCGCGGCGGGCGTACTCGATAATGCCGCCTTCAATATGCCAGACCTTATTAAAGCCGTTGTGCTTCATCCACGCGCTGGCTTTCTCACAGCGGATACCGCCGGTGCAGTACATAACGATCTTTTTATCTTTATGTTCCTGCATCATCTCAACCGCCTTGGGCAGTTGCTCGCGGAAGGTATCGGCCGGGATTTCCATCGCGTTCTCGAAATGCCCCACTTCGTATTCATAGTGGTTACGCATATCAATGAACACGGCATCCGGATCGTCAAGCATCGCATTCACTTCCGCAGCCTTAAGATATTCACCGACATCCGCCGCGTTAAACTCAGGATCGTCGATACCGTCCGCCACGATGCGTTCACGCACCTTCATGCGCAGCACCCAGAAGGATTTCCCGTCATCGTCCAGGGCAATGTTCAGGCGTAAGCCGTCGAGGGCCGGATCGAACTGATAAAGACACTCGCGGAAGGCGCTGACTTTGCTTTCCGGTACACTAATTTGCGCGTTGATGCCTTCACGGGCAAGGTAGACGCGGCCGAAGACGTTCAGGGCCGTAAACGCCTGATAAAGCGCATCGCGGGTCGCCTGCGGATCGTCGATCGTGAAGTATTTATAGAAAGAGATGGTTGTGCGCGGTTCGCTTTCAGCCAACATACGCGCTCTTAACATCTCATTCGACACGCGGTTGTGTAACACTGGCATGGTGTACAGTCCTGGAATCGTTAGAGAGAATGAAAAATCGGTCGGCATCATATAGCAAACAAAACCAATTTACATCCCCACAATTTACGCTACATTTCACACACCCTGATTAATCAGGCTTAACAATTGCTGTATTCGTGCACGCTTCGAAAGCAGATATTTTGGCTATGTCTCAAAAAATGAGACACTAGCAAAACAGGACGTTTGAACACAGGAAAGACATGACCCAGTTACCAAAATTTACTGCCGCCCTTTTGCATCCCCGCTATTGGTTGACCTGGCTTGGCATCGGCTTTTTATGGCTTCTGGTACAGCTTCCCTACCCTGTTATTTTTCGGTTGGGTAAATTTCTGGGCCGCTTCGCGCAACTGTTTATGAAGCGTCGCGCCAGAATCGCGTACCGCAATCTTGAGCTCTGTTTTCCGCAGATGAGCGAGCCAGAGCGTCACGATATGGTCGCGAAGAATTTCGAATCCGTCGGGATGGGGCTTATGGAGACCGGCATGGCGTGGTTCTGGCCGGACAAACGCATGGCCCGCTGGAGCGAGGTGACGGGAACCGGCATGGAGCCTGTGCATACGCTTCAGGCCAACCAGACGGGCGTTTTGCTGATCGGCGTCCATTTCCTGACGCTGGAAATCGGGGCGCGCATGTTCGGCATGCAGGCGCCGGGCATTGGCGTTTATCGTCCTAACGATAACCCGGTCATCGATTTAATCCAGACCAACGGCCGCATGCGCTCCAACAAAAGCATGATCGACCGTAAGGATCTGAAGGGGATGATCCGCGCGCTGAAATCCGGTGAAGTGGTCTGGTATGCCCCCGACCACGACTATGGCCCACAGGCCAGCGTATTTGTTCCCTTCTTCGCCGTTGAAGAGGCCGCCACAACGACCGGTACCTGGATGCTGGCGCGCATGTCCAAAGCCGCCATCGTGCCTTTTGTTCCCCGCCGTAAGCCGGATGGTTCAGGCTACGAGCTGATGATGCTGGAGCCGGAACTCGCGCCGCCGCTCGACGATGCGGAAACCACCGCACGCTGGATGAACAGCGTTGTGGAAAAGTGCATCATGCTGGCGCCCGAGCAGTATATGTGGCTGCACCGCCGTTTTAAAACGAGGCCACAAGGCACGCCTTCCCGCTATTAATCCTCATGCGGTCCTCAGGGCCGCATGCCGTTTTAGCTTTAAAAGCTCCTCATCATTGCGGCAATCATAACCCAGGCGCATAATTAGCAGGCTTATTACTTTATGCTTCAGGTGCTCTGCACCTCATTATGCGGATAGTTATGTCACCCTCAGATGCCCCCATAAACTGGAAGCGTAACCTCGCGGTTGCGTGGCTTGGCTGTTTTCTTACCGGCGCGGCCTTTAGCCTGGTCATGCCCTTCCTGCCGCTCTACGTCGAACAGCTTGGCGTAACGGGCCACAGCGCGCTCAATATGTGGTCCGGTCTGGTATTCAGCATCACGTTTCTCTTCTCCGCGATGGCCTCGCCCTTCTGGGGCGGCCTTGCCGACCGCAAGGGACGTAAAATCATGCTGCTGCGTTCGGCGCTGGGGATGGCCATTATCATGGCGCTTATGGGCGTGGCGCAGAACGTCTGGCAGTTTCTGATCCTGCGCGCGCTGCTGGGCCTGCTGGGAGGATTTATTCCCAACGCGAATGCCCTGATAGCCACGCAAATCCCCCGCCATAAGAGCGGCTGGGCGCTCGGGACGCTCTCTACCGGCGGCGTGAGCGGTGCTCTGCTTGGACCGCTGGCCGGTGGATTACTGGCGGACAACTACGGCCTGCGGCCGGTTTTCTTTATCACCGCCAGCGTGTTGTTCCTGTGCTTCATCGTCACCCTGCTCTGTATCCGGGAAAACTTCACGCCTGTCGCCAAAAAAGAGATGCTCCACGCCAGAGAGGTGCTGACCTCGCTCAAAAATCCCAGACTGGTGCTGAGCCTGTTCGTGACAACCCTGATTATTCAGGTAGCCACCGGGTCGATTGCCCCTATTCTGACGCTATACGTTCGCGACCTGGCGGGTAACGTTAGCAATATTGCGTTCATCAGCGGGCTGATTGCCTCCGTGCCCGGCGTGGCGGCGCTGCTGAGCGCCCCGAGGCTGGGTAAACTGGGAGACCGCGTTGGTCCCGAGAAAATCCTGATCTGCGCGCTGGTGATCTCCGTCCTGCTGCTTATCCCGATGTCGATGGTGCAAACGCCATGGCAGCTGGGCGTCCTGCGTTTTTTGCTGGGTGCCGCCGACGGCGCGCTGCTGCCCGCCGTACAGACCCTGCTGGTCTACAACTCCACGAACCAGATCGCCGGGCGTATTTTCAGCTATAACCAGTCATTTCGCGATATCGGTAACGTCACTGGACCGCTGCTCGGGGCCGGGATTTCCGCCAGCTTCGGTTTTCGCGCCGTCTTTATCGTGACGGCGGGCGTCGTGTTGTTCAATGCCATTTATTCGTGGTTCAGTTTATCCCGCGCGCTACGGCCCGTGACGGGATAAGACGAACGCCTCACAGCTTATTTTCGCATTCATACTTGCAGAATCTTATATTCAGCTATTCTTTCCCTGAAACCTTCTGGAAAACAGGGAGACACCAATGACCATGTACGCCACGCTGGAAGAAGCTATTGATGCCGCTCGTGAAGAGTTCCTCGCCGACAACCCCGGCGTTGAAGAAGAAGATGCTGACGTGCAACAGCTTAATATCCAAAAATACGTTCTGCAGGATGGGGATATTATGTGGCAGGCCGAATTCTTTGCCGATGAAGGTGAAGAAGGGGAATGTTTGCCGATATTAAGCGGTGAAGGTGCGCAGGCCGTCTTTGATGGCGACTATGACGAAATCGAACTTCGGCAGGAATGGCTGGAAGAGAACACCCTGCACGAGTGGGATGAGGGTGAGTTTCAACTCGAGCCGCCGCTGGATACGGAAGAAGGTCAAACCGCAGCCGACGAGTGGGACGAGCGTTAATTTACGCTATTCGTAAGGGCCGTGGCTGGCGTCGATCGGCAGCAACAGCGTGTCGAAAATCAGCGAGAACGGCAGATCGAGCACGGTCAGGTAGCGCCACGCGGAATCACGAAGATCCCATTTCACGCCCGGGTAATACTGATTTCCGTGGCCCTGCCCTGGAATGGTGCGACTGATGATACTGCCGCAGCCGCTGAGCAGGCATGCCACCATAACGACGATGATTATTCTCATCTTTAACCTCTAAAAAAATACCGGCGATTAAGCCGGTATTTTATCTGGCGGGTGGCGCTTCGCTAACCCGCCTTACTTAACTGCTTACTTCGCCTTCAGAGCGAGCGGATTCAGCTTCACGTCCTTATAGTAGTTCACCCACGAAGAGTATTTCTCCGGAGCGGACCACACGCGGTAGTGAAGACGCGCCATTGTCACCGGGTCGCTCAACAGCACCAGACGACGGTCGCGGTTGAGTTTTTCCGGGGTCTCGTTAAGCGCCTGCTCAACGTGACGATCGCGGGCAATCTCCAGCACCTGGCTGGCGCGGTGACGCGCGGTCGCCATTGCCGTCGCCAGGGCGTTGAATGACGGGTTAAACACGGCGTGCATGAAGCCGTCATCCAGCGAGCGACTGCGGTTCTGTTCCAGGTAACGATCGGTATCCACCAGCACCTGCGGCGGGGAATACTCTTCCGGGATCAGGAACAGCTTCCAGCGTTTGGTTCGCAGCCCCACCGTTGAACGGCTGGAAATCACGGACACAAACGGCGACAGGATCAGCGAGAAGACAATCGGCGCCAGCCAGAACAGGAAGCGCAGATCCAGCCACGCCATCCCGGCCGCCCACACCAGACCCAGCAGCAGCTGAGAACCGTGGCGCATAAAGGCTTCACCCCACGGCGTGGAGTCGTCGTCACGCTGCGGTGAGTTCCAGACCACTTCCCAGCCCAGGAACGCACTGACCACAAACACGGTGTGGAACAGCATACGTACCGGCGCCAGCAGGACGGAGAACAGCACTTCCAGCAGCAGTGAAAGGGTCACGCGGAAGAAACCGCCGTACTCTTTCGAGCCTTTGCACCAGATCAGGATGATGCTGAGCAGCTTAGGCAGGAACAGCAGCACCATGGTGGAGGCAAACAGCGCAATCGCCAGCTCCGGACGCCACTGCGGCCACACCGGGAACAGCTGCCGCGGTTGCAGGAAGTATTGCGGCTCCGTCAGGGCATGAACCACCTGTAAGGCAGTCGACAGCGCCAGGAACATAAACCACAGCGGTGCGGAGAGATAAGACATCACGCCCGTCAGGAACACCGCGCGGTGAACCGGGTGCATCCCTTTTACCAGGAACAGGCGGAAGTTCATCAGGTTACCGTGACACCAGCGGCGGTCACGCTTAAGCTCGTCCAGCAGGTTCGGCGGCAGCTCTTCGTACGATCCCGGCAGGTCGTAGGCAATCCAGACGCCCCAGCCAGCACGACGCATCAGCGCCGCTTCTACGAAGTCATGCGACAGAATAGAACCGGCAAACGAACCCTCACCCGGCAGCGGCGCCAGCGCACAGTGTTCAATGAACGGCTTCACGCGGATAATGGCGTTGTGGCCCCAGTAGTGCGACTCACCCAGCTGCCAGAAGTGCAGACCGGCCGTAAACAGCGGCCCGTAAACACGGGTGGCGAACTGCTGGCAGCGCGCATAAAGGGTGTCCATTCCGGACGCTTTTGGCGAGGACTGAATGATACCGGCGTTAGGGTTGGCTTCCATCAGACGCACCAGACCGCTCAGGCAGTCTCCGCTCATGACGGAGTCAGCATCCAGCACCACCATGTAGCTGTACTGGTTACCCCAGCGACGGCAGAAGTCATCGATGTTGCCGCTTTTACGCTTCACGCGACGACGGCGGCGACGGTAGAAGATCTGGCCTTCGCCCTGCACTTCTGCAATCAGCTCCATCCACGCTTTTTGTTCCGCCACGCAGATATCCGGGTTGTAGCTGTCGCTCAGGATGTAAACGTCGAAATGCTCCGCGTTGCCGGTCGCCTTCACGGACTCCCAGGTCGCACGCAGGCCCGCAAATACGCGGTCAACGTCCTCGTTACAGATAGGCATAATCAGCGCGGTACGGTGCTCGGGATTAAGGGGTTCATCCCCGACCGTTGACGCCGAAATGCTGTATTTGTCACGCCCCATCAGCAATTGCAGGAAGCCCATCAGCGCGGTCCAGAAACCGGCCGAGACCCAGCAGAAGAGGACCGCGAACAGCAGGAGAATGCCGCTCTGCAGGATATACGGCAGCAGCTGCATGAAGGAGACCCAGAGATCCTGGCCCATCATGTCCGTCGGGTTGATAAACGCCCAGCCCTGGTAAGGCAGGATAGTTTTCATGTACCAGGTCGCGACGACCGTCTGCGCCAGCGTCAGAAGCAGCAGGATATAGCGACGGATTGTCCCGACGGTACGCCATTTCTGTTCGGACGCCTGCTCTTCTTTCGTCAGGCGCGACAGATAGCGCGGCGTCACATCACGCCCGCGCAGGCGATCCCAGAAGCGACCCACCGGGTTGGTGCGCCATGGATCGGGGAACATAGAGGAACGCGTAGCCTTCGGCATCGCCTGAAGCTGATCGCGTCCTTCATCGTCTTTAATCAACTGCCCTTCCGCCAGCGAGTCCGGCCAGGCCTGCTCCAGACGCGCCTTGACTGACCCGAGCGGCGTATCATCATCACGGGAAAACGTATGATGTTCACCATCCAGCGCGGTGTGAACCGCGCGGATGTCGCTCTTTGGCAGTGCCGCTTTTTCGATATCCGTCAGCGGCATGGCATCAATATATTCAGATGTATTATTCATTGGCAGGTAGCTGATAGCTCCAGGTTTCACTCAGCGGCTGATCGTTACTGACCAGCGCAGCACGCATTTCAGTGGTCTGTTTCGGATCTTTCACTTTCACGCGCAGGGTCAGACGCCAGCCTTTGGTTACCGGGTTGTAACGCACGGTATTCTCAACGATCTCACCGTTATCACCGATGCTGGCCTGAGCGGCAACGGCGGTGTCCGGCGACAGTTTCTTCATATCCTGGCCTGTGAAGTCCACGACAAACGCCACGGTACCGTCAGGCTGACGGATAAGATTAGACTGCTTCACATCACCCGTTGAGCGACGAGTCTGCATTACATACGCGTTATCCGGCGCATGCAGCTTATCTTCGTCGCGGCTGAAGGTAATGGTGTACTTGAAGTTCATCTCTTTACCGGCTTCCGGCAGCTGATCCGGCGTCCAGTAAGCGACGATGTTATCGTTGGTTTCGTCGTTGGTTGGAATTTCTACCAGCTCGACCTTGCCTTTACCCCAGTCACCGTTTGGCGTGACCCAGGCGCTTGGACGCTGGTCATAGCGATCGTCCAAATCTTCAAAGCGGGAGAACTGACGACCACGCTGCAGCAGGCCAAAACCTTGCGGGTTTTCCATTGCGAAGCTGCTAACCGCCAGATGTTTCGGGTTATTCAGCGGACGCCAGATCCACTCACCGTTGCCGGCATGAATAGACAGACCGTTGGAGTCGTGCAGTTCCGGACGGAAGTTGGTAGCCGGTGACGGCTGGTTCGGCCCAAACAGGAACATACTGGTCAGTGGCGCAACGCCCAGTTTGCCCACTTTATCACGCAGGTAAACCTTGGACTGCACGTCAACTACCGTGTCACGACCCGGCATAATTACAAAGCGATAGGCACCGGTTGCACGCGGGGAATCCAGCAGCGCATAAATGGTCAGACGCTTATCCGTTGGCTTTGGACGTTCAATCCAGAACTCACGGAAACGCGGGAACTCTTCACCTGATGGCAGCGCGGTATCAATAGCCAGACCACGCGCAGAAAGCCCGTAAACCTGCCCCGCGCCGATAACGCGGAAATAGCTGGCTCCAAGCATGCTGACGATTTCGTCGTTTTTATCTTTGCTGTTGATTGGGTAAAGCACCTTAAAGCCTGCGAAGCCCAGGTCTTTCACCGTATCTTTGTCGTGTTGCACATTGCCAAAATTGAAGTAATCCGGGCTGTACTTGATCTTACGTACCGCGGTTGCCGTCACTTCATTGATGGCAACAGGCGTGTCGAAGTACATACCCTGATGATAAAATTCAAGCTTGAACGGGGTTTTAATATTGCTCCAGTACGCTTTGTCGTGATTGAACTGGATCTGCTGATAGTCCGCATACTTCATGTCGCGGAAAACGGAGGGCAAGTTACTTTTCGGCGCTTCGTAGCTCTTGCCTGCCATCGATTTTGCCTGTTTTGCGACATCGTCGATGTTAAAGGCCAGTGCCGATGAGGTATACAGTGATAACACCACTGCAGCACCCAACCAACGCATTTTCATCATCTGTGGTTTATGTTTCATAATAAGTAAGCACTTCCCCCTTTGTGTGCTTATATCGATCCGATCCATTTTAATGGAAACTCAGGCAATCCGACAACATTATCACTGCTTTGTTCAGCTGCTGGCTCATGGAATAAGCAAATGAAAGAACCCGCTATTCACTTTGCGTGCTTATCCTGGAGACAGGGTGTCGGTCTTGGTGTAGGGTTGGCTTCGAATGTAACCATTATGAGTCTTAGGGATAAGACGAAAAGTCTGAGAATGCACAACGTTATATGAGCACAACACCAACAGAACGTGAATATTTCCTCGACTCGATCAGGGCCTGGCTGATGCTACTGGGGATCCCCTTTCACATTTCGCTGATTTACTCCAGCCACACCTGGCATGTGAATAGCCAGATGCCCTCCTGGTGGCTGACGCTGTTTAATGACTTTATTCACGCCTTTCGTATGCAGGTGTTCTTCGTCATATCCGGCTATTTTTCTTACATGCTGTTTCTGCGATACCCGCTCAAGCGCTGGTGGAAAGTGCGCGTAGAGCGCGTGGGGATCCCCATGCTGACCGCAATTCCACTGCTGACGCTGCCTCAGTTCATTATGTTGCAATACGTCAAAGGCAAAGCGGAGAACTGGCCGAACCTTACGCTGTATGAAAAGTACAATACGCTGGTCTGGGAGCTGGTGTCTCACCTGTGGTTCCTGCTGGTGCTGGTGGTACTCACAACGGTGAGCCTGTTGATTTTCAGCCGCCTGCGCCACCGTCTGAGTACAAAAGCCGACACCTTCTTCGCCAACGTTACGATGGGCAAACTGTCTGTGCTCTTCTTGCTGTTGGGGATTGCCTATGCCGCCGTGCGACGGACGCTGCTTATCGTCTATCCGCCGATTTTGAGCGACGGGTTATTTAATTTTGTAGTAATGCAGTCCCTGTTCTACATTCCGTTCTTTTTAATCGGCGCGCTGGCTTTTATTCATCCGAAGCTTAAATCGCTGTTTGTCACCCCGTCACCGTGGTGCGCGCTGGGGGCAAGCCTCGCGTTCGCGGCCTATCTGCTGAATCAACGCTACGGCAGCGGCGACGCCTGGATGTATGAAACGGAAAGCGTGATCACTATGCTGCTGGGGCTGTGGATGGTGAACGTGGTATTCGCGCTGGGCCACCGCTTGCTGAACTTTAAGTCCAGCCGCGTGACCTACTTCGTTAATGCGTCACTGTTTATCTATCTGGTGCATCACCCGTTGACGCTTTTCTTCGGGGCTTACATCACACCGCACATCGCCTCCAACACGCTGGGCTTCTTTACCGGGCTGGTGTTTGTTGTAGGGGTGGCAATCGTACTCTACGAAATCCATCTGCGGATCCCGCTCCTGCGCTTCCTCTTTTCAGGAAAACCGCAGGCAAAAGCCTCATAAATCACGCGGCGCATCAGATGCGCCGCGTTTGCATCAGCTCTCCAGCTCTTGTCTGCGCTGAGTCAGAAGCCGCTGATAAAGATGCGTGGTGTCGTCGTCGAAACAGACAAAAATCACCTTCTCTGGCAGCGGTTTTAGCGACAAATAGCGGTAAACGGTTTCTACGGCGATCGTTGCGGCAGCGGCCTTAGGGTAACCATACACGCCGGTGCTGATGGCCGGAAACGCCATCGTTTTATAACCGTTGTCGGCGGCCAGTCGCAGACAGTTCCGGTAAGCCTCTTCCAGAATACTCGCTTCGTGCTGGTCCCCGCCATGCCAGACCGGCCCTACCGCGTGAATTACCGCTCTCGCAGGCAGATTGCCCGCCAGCGTAATCACCGCGTGACCGGGAGGACATTCGCCCTGCTGTTGCCGCACGGTTTTACAGGCTTCCAGCAGCTGCGGTCCGGCAGCCCGGTGGATAGCCCCGTCCACGCCGCCTCCCCCCATCAGGGATGGATTGGCCGCATTGACGATAACGTCGACGTGCACTGTCGTAATATCGCCATGAATAATTTCAATTTGCGGTTTCATAAAGCCCCTCTGCAACCCGCCATTTTCTTAAGTGTATCGCAGAGGAGACCGGGAGAAAAAACTATCAGAAAAAATCCTCATCCATCGCAGGGCGGGAGAGCGCGCATTAGCGATACTGGATTTCGACAACCGCGAGCGTTTTTTCAGGATTAAGGTATTTCATATTGAGCGTTGCCACGTTTGAGTCGCTCACTTTCCCGTTAAGCGCCTCTTCATAGCTGACCATACGCGTTTGCATACGGTTATTATCTGGACATGACATGGCAAACTGTTGCTTCTGGGGAGTGACTTCACAGGGGTCGGCGACAATGGCACCGCGAAAATGAATGACACCGCCGTCAACAACCGTGGCCGAATAAGCCGGGATACTCAAAGCAGAAACGACCAGACCCAGACCTGCCATGAGTCGAGCAAAATAGTTGTTCATTATAGGTACTCCTCAATGAAAATCGTCCATGAGGGGTAAACGCGCTTCATTTATTATTGCAAACGAAGTTTCACGTTACGGAACATAACGACCTGGTCCCTGATATCAGCATAGCTCAACGGCACAGACCCGCCACATTCCCAACCTATTGATTTCATGAACGTTTAGAGCGAGCGTTCCGCTGGCGACCACTGTTGTGATAAATGCAGCGATTTACCGTCTGAAACGGTGACAACGATTTTTACCATGTCTCCCGCATTAATATTTAAACTCAGGCGCATTAAATCAATCGTCTGATTAGCGGGTATAAAAAGTGTGTTTTGCTGCCGGGAAGAACTTTGTCCCCCCTGCCCTTCTCGCACAGAAACAATCTGAACCTGACAATCACACGACTGCGCCAGAGTGACCTGAGGAACAATGGTGGTCATATTTTCCTGCTGTGACGTTTTGAAGGTTATCTGGCTGGAAAGCGCGGCGAGTAGAATTAAGGTATTCATGATGAACTCCCGAAAAAAAACAGGGCTGATGCCCTGTTTTTTTGTAGCACAGATTTCAGTATCAGTACTGATGAGCTGACGCGTGGTTACCAAAACCGATCTGGGTAACGTTAACAGTCGAGTTGGACGCAGTCTGGTCTACGAGTGCACCGTTAAAGCCGCCGGACTGGCTAACGTTCATAACGGATTTTTTACTGTTCCACTGATCAAGTGTCGCACTGTTGCCAAAACCTTTCTGGGTCAGGTTGATTTTACTGTCATCAGAGCCCTGACCAACGTCAGCACCGTTAAAGCCGCCGGTCTGGCTAATATTCAGGACGGAATTTCTGGCGTCTGTCTGCAGGGCAACCGCGGAGTTACCGCCACCGTTCTGATAAATATTCAGAGTTGAATTTGGGCCACTGTTTCCACCATGACCATGTCCATGACCCCATCCGCCCTGATTAATAGAACCCGCCATAGCACTACCAGAAACTACGATTGCTGCAAGTGCTGCCACTTTGATAAATTTCATGGTAAACCCCCATCGGATTGATTAAAGTCGTCGCGAACGCGCTAATGTTGAATAACGTTAATCGCCATTTGCGACTGTTTCTGCACTACAACTGCGGTTTTCTGCGTACCGTACTGCGTAATATTTGCTCTATTACCCGACCCTTTCTGGATAATTTTCGCGCTATTACCGTATCCATCTTGCGTAATACCTGCATCATTCCCGTTACCGCTCTGATCGATCCAGGCTAAATTGTAACTCCCTGATTGATCAACTCTCGCTCTGTTACCCGCCCCATCCTGAGATACAATGGATAAGAGTCTTGAACCGTCCTGGCTAACGTCAGCGTTATTGAAAACGCCCCGTTGACCAATAATGGCTGCCTGATTGAGTGATGAAAGACTTAATTCGTTAACCGCAAAGTTATATTCAGCATTTGCCAAATCTGAATTCGCTGCGGTTACAAATCCAGGCGCACCCAGTAATGTAAACATCATAATTAACGATGTGTTTTTCATGTTGTCACCCTGGACCTGGCTATTTAATCACGCCATAACCCTATAACAATGCTACTTGTTAAAACGACTCGTATTGTGTTAACGCGTCGTTACGGTGAAGAGTATGTCCGCTGAAACATTTTAAATATCTCACCCGCGCGGCTTATTTTTATTTATCGGCTCACCACAAAGTCGTAATTTACATCAAAAATCACTTTAATCAGGTCAGCTTATATTTTTTATTAAGCAGGTCTTGCGATCGGGTTGTACAACGGGATGAAGGCTGTCCAGGCGTCATCCCGCGTTGTTTAAACGTAACGGCTGGAGATGATTTTTCTCAGTGCGTGACACGACGCCTGTTTTCTTAAGCCAGGCAGCAGCCCATTCATGGGCTTAGAAATAATCTGAAACTCATACTTAATTACTGCTGCGTAAAAATAACAAATAACCTCAAAAATCAATCATATAAAAATATTTGTATGATTTTTAAAATCTGTGCACATCTATTTATATGTACAACTTTTTCATCAATTATTACCATTAACAACAAGCAGTTTTCACAAATTAATATTGATTTTTACATTCTGTTACACGTTTAACACTTGCTTTAAACTTCGTAAAAGCTAGATTGAAATTAGATGTACGAAATTGGTTTTATATTTACCTCCCTGTGGAGGTTATGGTCTGATTCTACACACAGCAGTGCAACATCTGTCAGTACTTCTGGTGTCCTCTAATAAACAGGAGGACAGCTGCCAGGTGCCAAAAAAAAGTGGGGTTTCATCATGTATAATGAAGTCCATAGTTTACATGGTCATACATTACTGTTGATCACAAAACCTTCTTTGCAAGCGACAGCGTTATTACAACATTTAAAGCAATCTTTATCACTGAACGGGAAATTGCATAATATTCAACGTTCTTTTGATGATATTGCACCTGGCAGCATCATTCTTTTCGATATGATGGAAGCTGATAAAAAGCTTATCCATTACTGGCAAGATATTTTAAGCAGGAAAAACAATAATATCCGCGTGCTATTGTTGAATACGCCTGATGAATATCCTTTCAGAGATATTGAAAGCTGGCCGCATATCAATGGCGTGTTCTACGTCACGGAAGAAGAAGACCGGTTGGTAGAGGGGCTGCAAGGTATATTACGCGGAGAGTGTTATTTTTCGCAAAAGCTTGCCAGCTATCTCATCACGCACTCCGGAAATTATCGCTATAACAGTTCAGAGTCCGCGCTGCTCACGCACCGTGAGAAAGAGATCCTGAACAAGTTACGCATTGGTGCTTCAAATATTGAAATCGCCCGTTCGTTATTTATCAGCGAAAATACGGTAAAGACGCACCTTTATAATCTTTTCAAGAAGATAGCTGTTAAAAACCGAACTCAGGCTGTTTCGTGGGCAAACGATAACCTCAGGCGTTAATCACATGAAGCGCACGTTGAGTTGGATCGCCGCAGCGAGTTTCCTGCTCGCTGCCGGGAATCTGAAGGCCGTCGAGGTCGAAGTTCCCGGATTGTTAACAGACCACACTGTCTCATCGGTCGGGCACAGTTTTTACCGCGCCTTCAGTGACAAATGGGACAGTACCTACACCGGAAATATAACAATCAACGAGCGGCCCAGTGCACGATGGGGAAGTTGGATAACAATAACGGCTAATCAGTACGTTATTTATCAAACGTTTTTATTCCCGACCAAAATAGACTTCGATAAAAACGTAGCCTTAGCACTGGCACAATCAGAAGACGCTATTAATCGCCTGCAAATAGATAAAGCCCTATTAAGCACCAGCGATTTAGCAAAAGACGAGTTCTAGCGAACCGATATGCGGAGGCTGTCATGCGTATTGCATATGCAGTTGTTTCGATAATGCTGATAACACCCATAAGCTGGGCCGGAAACATGACGTTTCAGTTCCGTAACCCTAACTTTGGCGGTAACCCTAATAACGGCGCGTTCCTGCTGAACGAAGCCCAGGCGCAAAACTCCTATAAGGATCCCAGCTTAAAGGATTTTAGCGTTGATACCCCGTCCGCACTGGACAACTTCACTCAAGCTATTCAGTCGCAGATTTTAGGGGGGTTACTGACCAACATTAATACCGGTAAACCCGGCCGCATGGTGACCAACGACTTTATCGTTGATATCGCCAATACTGACGGACAGCTTCAGTTGAACGTGACCGATCGTAAAACCGGAAGAATCTCCACCATTCAGGTTTCCGGTCTACAAAGTAATTCAACTGACTTTTAAACAATAGCTAAATAAGGACAACGATCATGCAGCGCTTCCTGATATTTGTTGCAGTGTGCTTATTGAGCGGTTGTTTAACTGCTCCACCTAAAGAAGCTGCAAAACCGACATTAATGCCTCGGGCCCAGAGTTATCGTGATTTAACGCATTTACCTTCACCTACGGGGAAAATATTTGTCTCCGTATACAACATTCAGGATGAAACCGGGCAATTCAAACCTTACCCGGCAAGTAACTTCTCCACGGCTGTGCCGCAAAGCGCCACCGCCATGCTGGTTACCGCGCTCAAGGATTCGCACTGGTTTATTCCGCTGGAACGTCAGGGGCTCCAGAACCTGTTGAATGAACGCAAAATCATTCGTGCCGCTCAGGAAAATGGCACCGTCGCGGACAATAACCGCATGCCTCTGCAATCTCTGGCGGCAGCGAACGTGATGATCGAAGGATCGATTATTGGCTACGAAAGTAACGTTAAGTCGGGTGGTGCAGGAGCTCGTTACTTCGGTATCGGTGCGGATACCCAGTACCAGCTTGACCAAATCGCCGTGAACCTGCGTGTGGTTAACGTCAGTACAGGCGAAGTGCTCTCTTCGGTGAACACCAGCAAAACCATTCTGTCTTATGAAGTGCAGGCAGGGGTATTCCGCTTCATCGATTACCAGCGTTTGCTGGAAGGTGAAATTGGCTACACCTCTAACGAGCCGGTCATGATGTGCCTGATGTCAGCCATTGAAACCGGCGTGATCTTCTTAATCAACGACGGTATTGACCGCGGGCTGTGGGATCTGCAAAACAAAGCAGACGTGCAGAACCCGATACTGGTGAAATACCGCGATATGTCAGTCCCTCCGGAATCCTGACAGGAAGCGCATAAAAAAGGCGAGATGATTATCTCGCCTTTTTTTATTCGCTCACCGCAGTGATGTTTTGCGCTTTTCCCCGTCGCGATGCCAGCCAAAGACCGCTGTTTTTCATGGCATAGCCAAACAGCAACCCCAGCGCCAGGGAGGGAACCACCAGCTTCCAGTCACCCTGCCCTGCAAAGGTCGCGCACGCCCCCATAAAGGTCCCCGGCACAAATGAAAGCAGCAGATGCTTAGCCTGGATGCACATTAAAAAGGCAACGACACCCGTCATGACGTACCCCAGCATCTCCATATGCGGCGCCAGCGCGCTGCCCTTCATGATCACCAGCGCCCAGATAACACCGCTCATCAGCGTGCAGCCAGAGATAAAGAGCCCTTTGACGCCCCCCTGCGGACAGGCGAAATAGGCGGTGCAGCCGAGGAACCCGGCCCAGCTGAGCAATCCGAGAGACACGGCTACCCATCCCCAGAGTCCGGAGAGAATACCTGTCGTTAGTGCGATACAAAGTAATATATTCATGGCGCGCATCTTAGCAGATGCGCACCATAGAAATGAGATCAGAAGCACATTACGTGCAAGTTGAAATGTTGAGTTGCAGAATTTATGTGATCTAAATCACTCTTCGTTCTCTTCTTCCAGCTCATCCCACATTGCCGCGATAGCGTCGCGGGTCAGCGGAGCCAGCGTTCTCCAGAATGGCGAGGTGGCATGCGCTTCGACTTTACCCAGGAATGTCCCGACCCACGGCAGCAGGTACGTTTCGAACAGGGTTTCGATGGCTTCATTCTCATCATCACCGGCGTTGTCTTCGATCCAGGACGCCGCCAGCAGCAGCGTACCGATATGATCGGCTGGCGTATCGCTCAGCGGCATACCGCGCGTGGAGAGGAACGCGCGGACTTCCGCTTCCGTTGCCCCGTCCTGCCAGGCTGAACGGTATGGCGAAACGCGGCACTCATCGCCAACGAACAGCGCATTGTAGTCCGTCGCAATCTGCTGCATGTCGCAGCTTTTTTGCAGACGTTCCAGTAAATCATCCTGTTCCAGCGGCCAGTTCTGCGCCAGTTTGCCTTCACGAATTAACGTAAAGAGCGGAACCAACAGCGGGTCTTGCGGCTGGCGATAATAGAGCGTACCCAGCACGCGGCAGAGGATGGAAAACTCGTTCATTTTTATGATTCCATTACACAATTAAAGATCGGCAAATTCGGCTATCGGTTCCATTCCGCGCGACTCGAGGAAATCGAGCATGCGGCGTGGGGTCACGTTCAGGATTTGCGCTTCCGGGAAGTTAACATCATTCAGCACTTTCAGGCACTCGCTGAAATCGCCCAGCGTAAACGCGGTATGAGAATCTGAGCCCAGCGCCACCATGCCACCTGCGTCACGCACGGCGGCAGCCACTTCGCGGCAGTTGGCTTCACTGCCCTTACGCGAGTGCACAAAGGAGGAGTTATTAATCTCCAGCGCCACGCGGTGCTTCGCTGCCGCCTGCGCGACAGCCTGAATATCAATCGGATACCTCGGGTTACCGGGGTGGCTGATAATGTGCACATTGCCGCTGGCAATGGTAGCAATCATCGCCGCGGTGTTGGTGTCTTTATCCTGAGGCGGGAAAACCGGCTCATGAAAACCGGCGAGGATAAGGTCAAGAGACGTCAGCATCGGGCCGGTGCAGTCGATCTCACCGTCGGTATTTTTGATGTTCGCCTCAATGCCGCGCAGTATCCCAATGCCGTCCACCAGACGTGGCCAGATCCGCATATTCACAAAATGCCAGTAGTGCGGCGCATCCGCCATGTCCGGGCCATGATCGGTGATCGCGAACAGCTTGATGCCTTTAAGCTTCGCCTGGGCGATATAATCATGGAGGTTGCTATACGCGTGGGTGCTGGCGACGGTGTGCATATGCAGGTCAACGGGATACATCTCTCTCTCCTCTGCGGTTTTTCCAAAGGATAGCAGTTATCAGCGGCGAATATTAGCAAAAACCCGGCGAACGCCGGGTTTCTCTCAGTAGCCGCGCTGTCTGTCGACCTGTCCGGTGACCGCGTTACCCTTTTCCATTTCGCTGATGGTATGGGATATATACGCCACCGCTTCTGCCGGACGCGTCACGGCAGCCACGTGCGGGGTCATCGCCACGCGCGGGTGCGCCCACAGCGGGCTTTCCGCGGGCAGCGGCTCACGGCTATAGACATCCAGCATGGCGCCTTTTAGCTTTCCGCTGTCCAGCGCCTTCAGCAGATCGCCTTCCACGACATGTACCCCGCGCGCCAGGTTCATCAGGTAGCTCTGGTCGACGAGCTGATTGAGCAGGGCTTCATTGATGATCCCTACCGTTTCCGCCGTGTTTGGCAGCAGGTTAATAAGCACGCGTGTCCCTTTCAGGAATGCAGGAAGCTCATCCGTTCCGGCAAAACTCTCAACGCCCGGATAATCCTTGCGGCTGCGGCTCCAGCAGCGCAGCGGGAATCCCCACGGGGCAAGCGCTTCGGCCACTTTTGAGCCCAGCACGCCCGCACCGAGTATGCCGATCGTAAAGTCTTCGCGATGGTACTCCGGCAGCGGCTCCCAGTGGGCTCGCTGTTTAAAGGCCTGATAATCATCAAAGCGGCGGAACCAATGCAGCACCTGGCTCACGGCATATTCCTGCATTTGCTGGCCCATTCCGGTATCTTCCAGGCGGAAAAGGGGGACATCTTCCGGCAGCATTTCAGGGTGTGCCTTCAGTTTGCTCAGAATGGAATCCACGCCGGCTCCCAGGGCAAAAACGGCCTTCAGCTTGCGGCCCTGGAGCATTTCTACCGGAGGATGCCAGACCAGCGCATAGTCAGCATGTTCATTATCGCCACGCTTCCACTCGCGAACGCGTGCGCCGGGTAACGCCGCCGAAAGCGCCTTGATCCAGTATGCCGTATCAAACGTGGGGTGATAGAAAAGTATATCCATAGTCATTCCTGCCTTTTATTGCGCTGATTTATTTTGCTTTTTCACTGGACGGTCAGCATAACAAATTTATAGCGCAACTGTGTTGCTGATAAAAAAGACGCTTTCAGCACATTTAAGAATCATGTTGCCTGAAGTTTGTCTAAACGCGCTAAATTACTGAAAAAGTGAGTTGACGGCAGTTCGGCTTTTCCTTACATTAGCGCCCGTCCCGGCAACAACGGGATGACAATATGGTGAGGTGTCCGAGTGGCTGAAGGAGCACGCCTGGAAAGTGTGTATACGGCAACGTATCGGGGGTTCGAATCCCCCCCTCACCGCCATATTTAAGATGAGAGCTCGTACGAAAGTACGGGCTTTTTTCTTTTATATTCTCCGTAAAGGGGGGGATGAGAACCCCCGGTGCTATATGCAGCTCGGTGCGGCCTGAGCCCCTCACCCTGCCCCTCTCCCCAGGGGAGAGGGAAGTGTTACTCTTCCACCATCCGCGCATACTCTTCGGTCAGAAAATCCACCAGCGTCCTGACGGACGGCAGCAGGCCGCGCCGCGAAGGATAAACCGCGTGAATCACTTCGCGTCGGGGTTCCCACGCATCCAGCACCTGTACCAGTTCCCCCGTCGCCAGCTGGTCCTTAACCATCAAAATCGGCAGCTGCACCACGCCGATGCCTGCCATGGCAGCTTCACGTAGCGCCAGCATGTCGGTGGTGATCAATCGAGGATGGTAATGGATCTCCGCTTTGGCACCTCCGGGACCGGACAGCTCCCATTTATGAATATGTTTCCCCTCGTTCATGCTTAACCCGGGCCAGGCACTGAGTTCAGACGGCACGACGGGTTCTCCCATGCGTTGAATCAACGCCGGACCCGCGACCAGACAATGTCCCCTGTCAGCCAGCACCCTTAATACCAGATCGCTGTCATCAAAGGGACGCGGGCGTACGCGGATCGCGATATCAACCCCCTCTCCCACCAGGTCTACCCGCCGGTTGGTCGCCTCAAGCTGAAGATTAATCCCGGGGTAGCGCGCCATAAATCTGGCCAGCATCGGACCCACGTGGACATGCAACAGAGTTATCGGGCACGTAATTCTGACAACACCGCGCGGTTCAGCCTGCAGTGCCGCCACGGCTTCCTCCGCGGCCTCGGCCTCCACCATCATCGCTTTACAGTGCTGGTAGAAGGTCTGCCCGACCTCGGTCACCGTAAACTGTCGGGTTGTTCGGTGGATAAGCCGCACGCCAAGGCGTTCCTCGAGCTGCGCTATCCGGCGGCTTAGCCTGGACTTTGGCAGATCAAGCGCCCTTCCCGCCGCCGCAAAGCCGCCGTAGTCCACCACCTTCACAAACCAGACGAAGTCATTGAGATCCTGCATAAATCCTCATCGTTCCATTTTCAGGACAGTGAATGCCAATTTCACTATCTACCGGAGTATTAACTCTGAATATAAGCTAATTACATCAACAGAACATCAGGAGTTAATCATGAAAAACGTAACAGGCGTTTATACCGCTCCCCGCCAGCACTGGGTTGGCGATGGTTTCCCGGTCCGTTCGATGTTTTCTTACCAAACCCACGGCGAGCCGCTGAGCCCGTTCCTGCTGCTGGACTATGCGGGCCCGTACACCTTTCCGGCAGATGGGGCGAAACGCGGCGTAGGCCAACACCCTCACCGGGGTTTTGAAACGGTCACCATCGTCTATTCCGGTGAAGTGGAGCATCGCGACTCCACGGGCAAAGGCGGCGTCATTGGCCCCGGCGACGTGCAGTGGATGACGGCAGGTGCAGGCATTTTGCACGAGGAGTTCCACTCCAGCGCGTTCTCGCAGAAAGGCGGAGAACTGAAAATGATGCAGCTTTGGGTCAACCTGCCGGCCAAAGACAAGATGGCGGCACCGGGCTACCAGAGCATGACGAAGGATGCGATCCCGGTCGTGACGCTACCGGATAACAGCGGTTCGCTGCGGGTTATTGCCGGTCGCTACGAGGCTGTAACCGGCCCGGCGCACACCTTCTCACCGCTCAACGTCTGGGACATCGCGCTGAACCTGGGAAGCCATCTGACGCTCAATCAGCCCGAAGGCTGGAGCACCGCGCTGGTCGTGCTTGAAGGCAACATTACGGTGAACGGTACAACGCAGGCGGGTGAAGCCCAGCTGGTCGTTTTGAGTCAGGAAGGCGACAAACTGCACCTGGAGGCGAACAGCGATGCCAAAGTGCTGCTGATGGCCGGCGAGCCGCTGAATGAACCCATCGTGGGCTATGGCCCATTTGTGATGAACAGTAAAAGCGAAATCAACGAAGCCATTCGTGATTTTAACTCCGGCCGCTTCGGTCAGATCTGAAATTAATAAAAGGAGAAGATAATGTCTACACCTGCGAATTTTAATGGCGCACGTCCGGTTATTGATGTGAACGATGCGGTGATGTTGCTTATCGATCACCAGAGCGGTCTGTTCCAGACCGTTGGGGATATGCCAATGCCGGAACTGCGCGCCCGTGCGGCTGCGCTGGCAAAAATCGCGACTCTGGCGAAGATCCCGGTGATCACCACCGCGTCCGTCCCGCAGGGACCGAACGGACCGCTTATCCCGGAGATCCACGCCAACGCGCCGCATGCACAGTATGTTGCGCGTAAAGGCGAGATCAACGCCTGGGATAACCCGGAGTTTGTTGCGGCGGTCAAAGCGACCGGGCGCAAGACGCTGATTATTGCGGGTACAATCACCAGCGTCTGCATGGCCTTCCCATCAATCAGCGCGGTGGCGGACGGCTATAAGGTGTTTGCGGTGATTGATGCCTCCGGCACCTACAGCAAAATGGCGCAGGAGGTCACCCTGGCGCGCGTGATGCAGGCCGGTGTGGTTCCGATGGATACGGCGGCGGTGGCCTCTGAGATCCAGAGAACCTGGAACCATGAGGACGCAGCCGAGTGGGCTGAGGTGTATACCCACATCTTCCCGGCTTACCAGCTGCTGATCGAAAGCTACGGCAAAGCACAGGAAGTAGTTAAAAACAGCGAAGTGCTCGATTCACAGCGTTAATAACCCGTGCTGCGACAAGAGCTGATTAAGGCTTAACCGAACGAGCACGAATACAGAAAATCTGCTTGACCGTGTTAGCGCAACTCCCTATAGTAGCGCCCCGTTGCCCCCCAAGCGGTCAGGCAGCAAAAAAATATGGTGAGGTGTCCGAGTGGCTGAAGGAGCACGCCTGGAAAGTGTGTATACGGCAACGTATCGGGGGTTCGAATCCCCCCCTCACCGCCATATTTAAAGAAGAGCTCGCATGAAAATGCGGGCTTTTTTTTCGCATGTTGCACGCCTGCGGGGGGATGAGAATCCCCGACCGGGGTTCGACAACTGGCGACAGCCAGTTGGACAGACTGAGAGCGCAGCGAACAGGCTGCCCGCAGGGCGAGCGAAGCGAGTCAATCCCCCCCCTCACCGCCATATTTAAAGAAGAGCTCGCATGAAAATGCGGGCTTTTTTTTCGCATGTTGCACACCTCTGGGGGGATGAGAATCCCCCGGTGCTATATGCAGCCCGGTGCGGCCTGAGCCCCTCACCCTGC
Source organism: Enterobacter sp. 302C9 (assembly GCF_034106085.1). Classification (NCBI taxonomy): domain Bacteria; kingdom Pseudomonadati; phylum Pseudomonadota; class Gammaproteobacteria; order Enterobacterales; family Enterobacteriaceae; genus Enterobacter; species Enterobacter sp. 302C9. Next base: position 767,776 of record NZ_JAWNBW010000001.1, on the reverse strand, counting down.
CCCTCTCCCCAGGGGAGAGGGGATAAAAAGCACAAAAAACAAAGCCCGGTTTCCCGGGCCTTGAACACAACAGCAAACTCAATAATACGCTTGAAGCGTGCGCTGACAGAGCGCCGAACGCACGCAGTCCTCTTTGGTGAAGCGTACCACCCCAATCATCTCATCTTCCTCAAAACGTGACATGGCGTCGCTCAGCCCGGATTTCACGCCGGATGGCAGGTCACACTGGGTAATATCGCCGTTAACGATAACCGTCACGTTCTCCCCGAGGCGCGTTAAAAACATCTTCATTTGCGCAGCGGTCACGTTCTGAGCCTCGTCAAGAATGACGACCGCATTTTCAAATGTACGTCCGCGCATATAGGCGAACGGCGCGATTTCCACCTTGCCAATCTCTGGTCGCAGGCAGTACTGCATAAAGGATGCACCCAGTCGCTTCACCAGCACGTCATAGACGGGCCTGAAATACGGAGCAAACTTCTCCGAAATATCTCCGGGCAGGAAGCCGAGATCTTCATCAGCCTGCAGTACAGGACGGGTAACAATAATGCGCTCCACATCCTTATGAATCAGCGCTTCCGCCGCTTTGGCTGCACTGATCCAGGTTTTCCCGCATCCGGCTTCACCGGTTGCAAAGATGAGCTGTTTACTCTCGATAGCATTCAGGTAGTGCGCCTGAGCCTCATTGCGCGCCACAATTGGAGAATTATCACGGCTGTCTCGGGCCATGCCAATTGCTTCTACGCCACTCATCTGCACAAGCGAGGTGACCGATTCTTCTTCACGCTGTTTATGGCTACGTGAATCCCGTCTCAGCACACGTTTTGCTTCGCGACGAGCTTTGATCACTGCTTTTTGTCTTCCCATGGATAGCACCTTGAGTTGTTGGTATTCATCACACGCGCCAGCTTCGGCACGATTATGCGCACGAACATCAGAGGGTTGGCTTCCTTGTAAGCCATTGCTTGCTTTATCGGATAACGATACGGAACAGCTACGCGCACCGTTCTGCACGTCGGTCGAATCAGATTCTTGAGGGAGGGGGGAGAATTTAGTGGTGAGGAAATCGCTGCCGGAGTCTGAGCCTCCGCGCCGGGTGCTGCGGTTGTTATGTTTACCTTGTCCAGTACAGGACGCAACCATTCGCGATCTCCATAGTGATTCAGCATCACTGCCGGGAACTACCGCTGTCTTATCTTAAGTACATCAGGAGTTATCATAAATGCAACATTTATTTTACCTGAATGAAACTTTTAAGACTGTCCCTACAGGTGAAATCAGTCTCATATAGAAATATTACAGAAATATAACAGGAGGATAGTCATATGAAAAATAATGTCCCCGCGAACGGTTGCGGGGACAATTATCAGGCTTCAATAAGACCTTGAGCGAGGTACGCGTTCCGATCGCGCACGCCCGGCAGGGCAAAGAAATAGCCGCCGCCGATGGGCTTAATGTACTCTTCCAGCGCTTCGCCGTTGAGCCGCTTCTGCACGGTCAGGAAGCCTTTTTCCAGATCGTGCTGATAGCAGACGAACAGCAGCCCCATATCAAGCTGTCCGGCGTTGGTCACGCCGAGCGAATAGCTGTAGCCACGACGCATCATCAGGCTGGACTGCGTCTCTTTGGTGCGCGGATTAGCCAGACGAATGTGGCTGTCCAGCGCGATGGTATCGCCATTGGGATCGCTGGCGTAGTCGGGCACGTCATGCTCGTTCTTCATGCCGAGCGGCGCGCCGCTTTGCTTATCGCGACCAAAGATCGTCTGCTGCTCCTTCAGCGGCGTGCGGTCCCAGAACTCCACGTGGAACTGAATAATCCGCACCGCCTGATAGCTGCCGCCCACCGCCCACGCCGGTTCGCCCTGATCCGCCGTCACCCATACCACGTCTTTCATCAACGCCGCATCGCTGCTGTCCGGGTTGGCCGTACCGTCCTTAAAGCCCAGCAGGTTCACCGGCGTCTCTTTCCCTTTACTGCGGGCGGCGTGGTCCGAGATAAACCCTTCCCGCTTCCAGCGCACGCTCAGCAGATCCGGCGTGTGCTTGATGATATCGCGCAGGGCGTGGATCACCGTGTCCTGAGTATTGGCGCAAATCTGCAGGAGCAGGTCGCCATGGCACAGCGCCGCGTCCAGGGAGTCATTCGGGAAACGCGTCATTTTCTGCAGCGCTTTCGGCTTCTGTTTTGCCAGACCATAGCGCGCGTCAAACAGCGACTCACCGAGCGAAACGGTAATGGTCAGATTATCCGGGGCGATAAACGGCCCCAGAATGCCGGAGTCCATTGGCGGAAGACGAGGGTTCGGCGTATCGGGCGCCGGTCCGCCGGCGGTGAGAAACGCGATGCGCGTCGTCAGCAGGCGGAACAGGCGCTCCAGATCGGCTTTATCGCTGGCCAGCGAATCAAAGGCCACCAGCATCATGGACGCCTGCTGCGGCGTCAGGATGCCCGACTGATGCTCGCCATAAAACGGCTGCGTCTCCATGCGGGCATTGGGTGACAGCGTGCCGGGCGCGCTCTGCGGTTTCGCCGCATGCGCTACCGGACAGCCACCGGCCAGAGCAAGAGCGCCCCCCAGCGCCCCTACCCCTTTTAACAATCGACGACGTGAAGGCTCAACCACATCGTTTTCGCTATGCTTATTCATCGTGCTTAGTCCAGACCCAGTACGCCGCGCAGCAGAGAGAGATCTTCCGCCAGGGCGGTAATCGGGCCTTTCAGCGCGTTACGGTCGGCATCGGTCAGCTTGTCGTAGGTTTCAAACCCGTCTTTGGTACGATACTTCGCCAGAATGGTATCGACTTTTTTGAAGTTGGCATCCACTTTGGCCAGCAGTTCGCCGTTCTCTTTCTGCAGCTGAGGACGCAGCAGGTTAACAATTTTCTGCGCGCCGTCGACGTTGGCCTGGAAGTCCCACAGATCGGTATGGCTGTAGCGATCTTCTTCGCCGCTGATTTTGCTCGCGGCCACTTCTTCAATCAGACCAGCCGCGCCGCCCACCACTTTTGACGGCGGGAAGGCCAGCTCGCTGATGCGCTTTTGCAGCTCCAGCACGTCGCCGTTCAGCTGCTCGGCGTATTTCTCCATCCCTTTGGTAGAGTTGTCGCCAAACAGGGCTTTCTCCAGACGGTGGAAACCGGTGAATTTCGGATCGGCGGCTTTCTGCTCGTAATCATCTTCGCGGGCATCAATGCTGCCATCAAGGTCAGAGAACAGTTCGGCAATCGGCTCGATGCGCTCGTAGTGCTGACGGGTTGGCGCATACAGGGATTTTGCTTTTTCGATATCACCGGCCTTCACCGCATCGGTAAAGGCTTTGGTTGCCGCCGCCAGGTCCGCCGTCTCTTTCGTGACGTAGGCTTTATACGCCGTAATCGCGTCGCCCAGGCTCAGCACCGCAGCACCTTTCGCCGCATCGGCCGTCGCTTCACCTTTGACGATCAGCTTTCCTTTAGGGTTGGTCAGCAGACCGCAGGTCATCTCATACTCGCCCGGCTGCAGGTTGGCGGTCATCTTCTGGCTGAAGCCAGGGGCGATGTTTTCACGCTCCTCCACCACCAGAACCCCTTTCAGGATCTCCCACTCCAGCGCTTTCTGGCTGTGGTTCTGAATAATGAACTGGGTTTTGCCGCTGTTCACCGTGAGGGTCATCGGCTCACACTGCTTATCATTAACGGTGACTTTAACCTGAGGAACATCCGCGCCCCAGGCGGAGAATGCAGAAGCGAACAGCGCGGCAATGCCTGCGCATAACGCACTACGACGGAACTGAATTGCCATGACTCTTCCCTTTAAAAGTATGTTGTAACTAAAACAAAAATTATGGCGTAACGCGCGACGCCTGCGTGCCGGTACGCGGCGGCATTGCGAACAGCACCAGCGCCGGAACCAGATAAATAAAGTACATCGCCACTTCGCTGACGCTCGGCGTTTCCTGATAGCCGAAGATACCTTCGAGCAGGGTGCCGGTCAGAGAATGGGTTGAGAGCACGTTGCTGAGGTCGAACGCCACGTCCTGGAAATGGTTCCACAGGCCCGCCTCGTGGAAGGCGCGAATCGCCCCTGCCGCCAGCCCAGCCGCCACCAGCAGAATAAACAGGCTGGTCCACTTGAAGAAGGCGCCCAGATTGAGACGAATGCCGCCCCAGTAGAGCAGAAAGCCCAGCACAACGGCGGTTGCCAGCCCGAGCATCGCGCCAACCGGCGGCCAGATACCGACATCCTGCTGAAACGCCGCCAGCAGGAAGAAAACGGACTCCAGGCCTTCACGCGCGACGGCAAAAAAGACCATCATGATCAGCGCCCAGCCGTGGTTATTGCCCTTTTGCAGCGCGTTATCCACCGCCTGCTCCAGCTGCACCTTCACGTTACGGGAGACTTTACGCATCCAGAACACCATCCAGGTCAGGATCACCACCGCAATTACGGCGACGATCCCCTCAAACAGCTCCTGCTCTTTCTGCGGGAACTCCCCGGTGGTTTCGTTGATGAGGATACCGAGGCCCAGACAAAGTGCCGCGGCAAGGAATACCCCGACCCACATGACGCCAATCCAGCGTCCGCGCTGGGTTCGCTTCAGATAGCTGGCGATGAGGCTCACGATAAGGGCAGCTTCAAGCCCTTCACGTAACATAATGAGAAATGGAACAAACATGCCGACACCTTAAATGTTTATCGCGGTCAACTGATGCAAAGAAAGGTAAATTCTTGTGATAGTGATTATCATTACGGCGAAAAGAAACACAAGCGAAATGTGTGGTGTTTTGATGACGAGTTGTAAACGCCGAGCCTGGTAATAGTTACATACGTTACGTTCAGGTTTATAAGTTATAACGAAAATGCCCATTTACGCTGGTACGGGGCTGTGGCTAAATATCCGCCTCAAACACCTGGTGAAAATTAATTATGTTTAAAATTGTCCATTTCCTGCTGGCGCTGGTCATTATTCTCGCGCTTGCCTGGCTGGTAAGTTTCGACCGCCGAAAAATTCGCATTCGTTATGTTTTACAGCTGATTGTTATTGAAATTGCGCTGGCGTTCTTTTTCCTGCACGCCGAAAGCGGGTTATTCCTGATTAAATATGTTTCCGGCTTCTTTGAGTCACTGCTGAAATTTGCTTCGGAAGGGACCAATTTCGTCTTTGGCGGAATGGGGGAAAAAGGGCTGGCGTTCATTTTCCTCGGCGTGCTTTGCCCAATTATTTTTATTTCCGCGCTGATTGGTATTCTTCAGCACTGGCGGATCCTGCCGATTTTTATTCGGGTCATCGGCACGCTGCTGTCAAAACTGAACGGTATGGGCAAGCTGGAATCCTTTAACGCGGTGAGCTCGCTGATCCTCGGCCAGTCGGAAAACTTCATTGCCTACAAGGGCGTGCTGGGCGATCTCTCCTCTCGTCGTCTCTTCACCATGGCGGCCACGGCTATGTCGACGGTCTCCCTGTCGATTGTCGGCGCCTATATGACCATGCTCGACGCCAAATTTGTCGTCGCGGCGCTGATTCTGAACATGTTCAGCACCTTTATTATTCTCTCCGTCATCAACCCGGCGCGCCCGGAAGCGGAACCGGATATCAAGCTGGAAAAACTGCATGAATCGCAGAGCTTCTTCGAAATGCTCGGCGAGTATATTCTGGCCGGTTTTAAGGTGGCGATGATTATTCTGGCCATGCTGATCGGCTTTATCGCGCTTATTAGCGCCGTTAACGCCCTCTTCTCCAGCGTATTTGGCATGAGCTTCCAGCAGATCCTGGGCTATGTATTTTATCCCCTGGCATGGCTGGTGGGTATTCCGCTGAGTGATGCCTTAAATGCGGGCAGTATTATGGCGACCAAGCTGGTGGCGAATGAATTTGTGGCGATGATTGAGCTGCAAAAAATCGCGCATCAGATGTCCCCGCGCGGGCTGGGCATTTTATCCGTCTTCCTGGTGTCCTTCGCGAACTTCGCGTCCATCGGCATTGTGGCCGGGGCGATTAAGGGCCTTAACGAGCAGCAGGGGAATGTGGTGTCGCGGTTTGGTCTGCGTCTGGTGTACGGCGCGACGCTGGTGAGCCTGCTGTCGGCGAGCTTTGCGGGGTTGGTGCTCTGATGCAATACCGGGTGGCGCTTCGCTTACCCGGCCTACAAAACAACAACGGCGGGATTTCCCGCCGTTTTTATTAGAACTGCACGCACACCGGCTGGTCGACGCGCATCACCGACTCCTGCGCGAAGCGTGATTTATAAATCCCGCGTAACGCTTCGATGTTCTTCTCGCTCTGCGCATCCTTACCGTGGATCAGCATCAGCGCTTTGCTGGGTTCACGCGCCACTTTCCCGTCGTTCCCCAGCCACTGCCCGCGCGCGTCAAACACCGTTAAGCCATCGCGGAAACGCGGCGTCACGTCCTGGTCAACAAACTGCTGCCACTCGTTGCTGGTGATTTGCGCCCCGGCAGGACGATTTAAGCCGAAATAGAGCGTGGTTTGCTGCATCTGGTTATCCGCCTTGCAGGTCTCTACAGCCGCGTGTTGCGATGGCGCCGTGCAGCCAGCGAGCATCAATAGTGCCGCTGCCATTACCCCTGTTTTGATTGTCATGCTTCGCTATCCTCATTGTTATAAGCACATGGATATCACAGGAAATTGCGGATTTTGGCAAGAAAAAAGCCGGGTGCGCTTGCGCTCACCCGGCCTGCATTGTGCTGCGAGAAAAATTATTCTGCCTGGAGCTTAGACGGCGGCGCAGTGTGGTAATGCGCGTCGGCTTCAGCAAAGCGTTTCTGCATGGAGGCAGACGGGGCTTTACCCAGCAGGCTGAACACCACGATGCCGATGCTGCCGAAGATGAAGCCCGGAATGATTTCGTACAGGCCCAGCCACGCGAACTGTTTCCAGACGATAACGGTCAGCGCACCGATGATCATCCCCGCCAGCGCGCCGTTACGGGTCATACGTGACCACATGACGGAGAACAGCACGACCGGACCAAACGCCGCACCGAAGCCCGCCCACGCGTAGCTCACGAGGCCCAGCACGCGGTTTTCCGGGTTGGCCGCCAGCGCGATGGCAATCAGCGCCACCAGCAGCACCATAAAGCGCCCTACCCACACCAGCTCTTTCTGGCTCGCATTTTTACGCAGGAAGGCTTTGTAAAGGTCTTCGGTGATCGCACTGGAGCAAACCAGCAGCTGACAGCTCAGGGTGGACATCACCGCCGCCAGGATTGCGGAGAGCAGAATACCGGCAATCCACGGGTTAAACAGAATTTGCGCCAGCTCGATGAACACGCGCTCGGCGTTCTGGTTGACCGCGCCCGCCTGCGCCGGGTTGTTGTTGAAGTACGCGATGCCGAAGAAGCCGACCGCACACGCCCCTGCCAGACACAGGATCATCCACGTCATGCTGATGCGACGGGCATGAACGATGGTGTGGTGGGAATCCGCCGCCATAAAGCGCGCCAGGATATGCGGCTGACCGAAGTAGCCCAGACCCCAGCCCATCAGCGAGACGATGGCCACGAAGTTCAGCCCTTTCAGCATGTCGACGTTTTCGATGCTCTTCTGCTTGATCACTTCCAGCGATTCGCCAAAGCCGCCAACGGTGAAAATCACAATCACCGGAGTCAGGATCAGGGCGAAGATCATCAGGCTCGCCTGCACGGTGTCGGTCCAGCTTACCGCCAGGAACCCGCCCACGAAGGTATAGAGGATGGTCGCCGCCGCACCGGCCCACAGGGCGGTTTCGTAGCTCATGCCGAAGGTGCTTTCGAACAGACGCGCGCCGGCCACGATGCCGGAGGCGCAGTAGATGGTGAAGAACAGCAGGATAACCACCGCAGAGATAATGCGCAGGATGCGGCTGTTATCTTCAAAACGTCCGGTGAAATAATCCGGCAGCGTCAGGGCGTTGTTGTTGGCCTCGGTATGCACGCGCAGACGGCCTGCCACCAGCTTCCAGTTGATCCATGCGCCCGCGGTCAGACCGATGGCGATCCAGCTTTCAGAGATACCGGAGATGAAAATCGCGCCGGGCAGCCCCATCAGCAGCCAGCCGCTCATGTCGGAGGCGCCCGCAGAGAGTGCGGTCACCATCGGGCCTAAACTGCGTCCGCCCAGAATGTAGTCGTCAAAGTTCTTTGTAGAACGCCACGCCAAAAACCCTATCAGGATCATGCCAAAAATATAAACGAGAAATGTCACCAGCATCGGTGTGCTAATAGCCATTCAAATTCTCCAAAATGTCGAGCGACAACCATCCGGGCTGCCTTGTTATATGATCACCGGAACGAGGTGAATGTATCTTGTGTTTCGGTTGGGCGCGCTATCCTGCCGTATGCGCCTTCCGCTGACAAACGATTTAACACTGCATTTACATCAATTTCATCCCCGGTTTGATACGAGTTTTCTATAGGTTGCACTCGCTCACGCTTTTACGGGTTGCACCTTTGAAAAGTGTTAACTACCGCATAAAACCAGGCTTCCCGCACAAAAGCCAGCGCGTTTTTCCAGCTAACCATTCGTTAACAATCCATTCATTTTCCGGGTTGCAAACCAGGTCACATTTAACACGGTTGCACAAAGTTGCAACATGGTGGATATTTCACGCTATCAACAGAACGCTATTACAGAACAACAGGAGCTTTGGCATGGGTATGACCACCATGGGGGTTAAGCTGGATGACGCAACCCGCGAACGGATTAAGACCGCAGCAACCCGCATTGACCGCACGCCGCACTGGTTAATTAAGCAGGCGATTTTTAACTATCTCGAAAGACTCGAGAGCGATGAGGGCCTGCCGGAGCTACCTGCCCTGCTGGCCGGCGCGGCGAACGAAAGTGAAGAAGCCCCGGCCGCTGGCGACGAGAACCATCAGCCGTTCCTTGAATTCGCCGAGCAGATCCTGCCGCAGTCCGTCAGCCGTGCCGCCATTACCGGCGCCTACCGCCGTGCCGAAACCGACGCCGTGCCGATGCTGCTGGAGCAGGCCCGCCTGCCGGAAGCCATTGCCGCGCAGGCGCACAGCCTGGCGTATCAGTTAGCCGACAAGCTGCGCAACCAAAAAACCGCCACCGGCCGCGCCGGGATGGTTCAGGGCCTGCTGCAGGAGTTTTCCCTCTCCTCTCAGGAAGGCGTGGCGCTGATGTGCCTCGCGGAAGCGCTGCTGCGTATTCCGGATAAAGCCACCCGCGACGCGCTGATCCGCGACAAGATCAGCAACGGCAACTGGCATTCCCACATTGGCCGCAGTCCGTCGCTGTTCGTCAACGCGGCAACCTGGGGCCTGCTGTTTACCGGCAAACTGGTCTCCACCCATAACGAAGCCAACCTCTCCCGCTCCCTGAACCGCATCATCGGCAAGAGCGGCGAGCCGCTGATCCGCAAAGGCGTGGACATGGCGATGCGTTTGATGGGCGAGCAGTTCGTCACCGGGGAAACCATTGCCGAAGCGCTGGCGAACGCCCGCAAGCTGGAAGATAAAGGTTTCCGCTACTCGTACGACATGCTGGGCGAAGCGGCCCTGACCGCCGCCGACGCGCAGGCCTACATGGTCTCTTACCAGCAGGCGATCCACGCCATCGGTAAAGCGTCCAACGGTCGCGGTATTTATGAAGGCCCGGGCATCTCTATCAAGCTCTCTGCCCTGCACCCGCGCTACAGCCGCGCGCAGTACGACCGGGTGATGGAAGAACTCTACCCGCGCCTGAAATCCCTGACCCTGCTGGCGCGCCAGTATGACATTGGGATCAACATTGACGCCGAAGAGGCCGACCGTCTGGAGATCTCCCTCGATCTGCTGGAAAAACTGTGCTTCGAGCCGGAGCTGGCAGGCTGGAACGGCATTGGCTTCGTTATCCAGGCCTACCAGAAGCGCTGCCCGTTCGTCATTGATTACCTGATTGACCTGGCAAGCCGCAGCCGCCGTCGCCTGATGATCCGTCTGGTGAAAGGCGCCTACTGGGACAGCGAAATCAAACGCGCCCAGATGGAAGGGCTGGAAGGCTATCCGGTCTATACCCGCAAGGTTTACACCGACGTCTCTTACCTCGCCTGTGCGAAAAAGCTGCTCGGCGTGCCGAACCTGATCTATCCGCAGTTCGCTACCCACAACGCCCACACCCTGGCGGCGATCTACAGCCTGGCCGGGCAAAACTACTATCCGGGCCAGTACGAGTTCCAGTGCCTGCACGGTATGGGTGAACCGCTGTACGAGCAGGTCACCGGTAAAGTGGCGGACGGCAAGCTGAACCGCCCATGCCGAATCTATGCTCCGGTGGGAACGCACGAAACCCTGCTGGCGTACCTAGTGCGTCGTCTGCTGGAAAACGGCGCGAACACCTCCTTCGTCAACCGCATCGCCGACACCACGCTGCCGCTGGACGAACTGGTGGCCGACCCGGTGCAGGCCGTTGAGAAGATGGCGGCACAGGAAGGCCAGGTTGGCCTGCCGCATCCGAAGATTGCCCTGCCGCGCGAGCTGTACGGCAAAGGCCGCGTCAACTCGGCGGGTCTGGATCTCGCCAACGAACACCGTCTGGCGTCCCTCTCCTCTGCCCTGCTCAACAGCGCGCTGCAGAAGTGGCAGGCCAAACCGATGCTGGAGCAGCCCGTTGCAGACGGCGAAATGCAGCCGGTGATCAACCCGGCCGAGCCGAAGGATATCGTCGGCTACGCGCGAGAAGCGACCGAAGCGGAAGTGGATCAGGCGCTGGACAGCGCGGTGAACAACGCCCCTATCTGGTTTGCCACGCCGCCGCAGGAGCGCGCCGCGATTCTGGAGCGCGCGGCGGTGCTGATGGAAGATCAGATGCAGTCGCTCATCGGCATTCTGGTGCGCGAGGCGGGTAAAACATTCAGCAACGCGATTGCCGAAGTGCGCGAGGCGGTTGATTTCCTCCACTACTACGCCGGTCAGGTGCGCGATGATTTCGATAACGAAACCCACCGTCCGCTGGGTCCGGTCGTCTGTATCAGCCCGTGGAACTTCCCGCTGGCGATCTTCACCGGCCAGATTGCCGCCGCGCTGGCCGCAGGCAACAGCGTGCTGGCAAAACCGGCAGAGCAGACCCCGCTGATTGCCGCGCAGGGCATCAACATTCTTCTGGAAGCCGGCGTGCCGGCGGGCGTGGTTCAGCTGCTGCCGGGCCGCGGTGAAACCGTCGGTGCCAAACTGACCTCCGACAACCGCGTGCGCGGCGTGATGTTTACCGGGTCGACCGAAGTGGCGTCTCTGCTGCAGCGCAATATTGCCACCCGTCTGGATGCGCAGGGCCGCCCTACGCCGCTCATCGCGGAAACCGGCGGGATGAACGCCATGATCGTAGACTCCTCTGCCCTTACCGAGCAGGTGGTGGTCGACGTGCTGGCCTCCGCGTTCGACAGCGCCGGCCAGCGCTGCTCCGCCCTGCGCGTGCTGTGCTTGCAGGACGACGTGGCGGACCACACGCTGAAGATGCTGCGCGGCGCGATGGCCGAATGCCGCATGGGCAACCCGGGCCGTCTCACCACCGACATCGGGCCGGTGATCGACACGGAAGCCAAAGCCAACATCGAAAACCACATTCAGACCATGCGCGCGAAAGGCCGTCCGGTGTTCCAGGCGGTCCGCGAGAACAGCGAAGATGCCCGCGAATGGCGGACCGGCACCTTTGTGCCGCCAACGCTGATTGAGCTGGCAAGCTTCGACGAGCTGAAAAAAGAGGTCTTCGGCCCGGTGCTGCACGTGGTGCGCTACAACCGTAACAACCTGAACGAGCTGGTTGAGCAGATCAACGCCTCCGGCTATGGCCTGACGCTCGGCGTGCATACCCGTATCGACGAGACTATCGCGCAGGTCACCGGCAGCGCCAAAGTGGGCAACCTGTACGTTAACCGCAACATGGTTGGCGCGGTCGTGGGCGTACAGCCGTTCGGCGGCGAAGGCCTTTCCGGCACCGGTCCGAAAGCGGGCGGTCCGCTCTACCTGTACCGCCTGCTGGCGAACCGTCCGGAGAACGCCCTGGGCGTCACCCTGGCACGCCAGGATGCGGACTATCCGGTGGATGCGCAGCTGAAAACCGTGCTGACCCAGCCGCTGGAGGCGCTCATTACATGGGCCGAAAAACGTCCTGAGCTGCGTGCCGTCGCCCAGCAGTACGGCGAGCTGGCGCAGGCGGGCACGCAGCGTCTGCTGCCGGGTCCAACCGGCGAGCGCAACACCTGGACGCTGATGCCGCGCGAGCGCGTGCTGTGCGTGGCCGATAACGAGCAGGACGCGCTGGTGCAGCTGGCCGCCGCGATGGCAACCGGCTGTGAAGTGCTGTGGCCGGAAGATGCCCTGCATCGCGATCTCGCCAAACAGCTGCCGAAAGCGGTCTCGGCCCGCATTCGCTTCGCGAAAGCCGATAGCCTGCTGACCCAGCCGTTTGATGCGGTGATCTACCACGGTGATTCCGATCAGCTGCGCGAACTGTGCGAGCAGGTTGCGGCCCGCAGCGGCGCCATCGTTTCCGTGCAGGGCTTTGCGCGCGGGGAAACCAACCTGCTGCTGGAGCGTCTGTACGTGGAGCGCTCGCTCAGCGTCAACACCGCGGCGGCAGGCGGTAACGCCAGCCTGATGACAATAGGCTAACGCTGTGTTAATAAGGCTCCGGAGACGGAGCCTTATTTTATTGGGGAGTATATGAAACGATATCTTATCGCCAGTGCGGCACTGCTGCTGAGCGCCAGCGCGCTGGCCGACGAGTGCGACAACGCGACCACCCAGCTTGAACTGAATACCTGTAGCGCGCAGCAGTACCAGGCTGCCGATAAAAAACTCAACCAGACGTATCAGGCCGCCATCAAACGCGCGGCAGCTCCTCAGCGCGACCTGCTGAAAAAAGCGCAGCAGGCGTGGATTACCCTGCGCGATGCGGACTGCGCGTTTATCGGTTCGGGGACGGAAGGCGGGAGCGTCCAGCCAATGATTGTTAACCAGTGCCTGGCGGAAAAAACCGTGGAGCGCGAAGCGTTTCTGGCCTCGCTGATGCAGTGTGAAGAGGGCGACTTAAGCTGCCCTCTCCCGCCGGGCTGAGGGATCCCCACAAAATAATACCTGCACGGACGGCCCCCTCTCCCTTGAGGGAGAGGGCTGGGGTGAGGGGGAACTAGCGTAAGCGGATCCCTTCGATAATCATCCGCTGCACGTTTTCCAGGGTGCTGTGGAAAAACGCCTCGTCCTGGAGCGTTTTACCGGTCACCGCCTCAACCTGGGCCGCAAAGTCAGCGTAATGCTGGGTGGAGGCCCAGATCATAAAGATCAGATGATGCGGGTCGACCGGGGCCAGTTTTCCGCTGGCGACCCATCCGGCAATAATGGCCGACTTATCGTCCACCAGCTGTTTTAGATCGCCGGTTAATTCCGCCTGCAGCAGCGGCGCGCCCTGCAGCATCTCAAGACAAAACAGTCGCGACGCCTGCGGGTAATCGCGCGACACCTCCAGCTTCAGGCGAATGTACTCTTTGATCGCCACCAGCGGGGCCAGCTCCGCGCGGAACGCTTTGAGGGGCGCCAGCCAGATATCGAGGATCTGCTGCATCACCGCCACATAGAGCGCCTCTTTCGACGGGTAATAGTAAAGCAGATTGGTTTTGGATACGCCGGACTGCTCCGCCACCTGCTCCAGGCGCGTGCCGTGAATACCAAACTGCGAAAAAGTCTCCAGCGCCGCGCTGAGGATCGCCTGCTTCTTGGCGCTCACCGCCTGCGAACGTTTACCTGGAGTTTTCACTGCGCCTTGTGTCATTCCCGCTCTCCTTATTCTGCGTTGCCCTCAGCATAGCAAAACCCCCGACTCGCCACGACATCCTGCACTCCGATCGCGCATGAATGCCTGTTTTCTGTGCAATGTTTTTGACCAGTTAGTCCACATTTAGCCGCATCAATCCACCAACTTCTGATTAACACATTAATAACACAGCCATTTTCAAAACTGGCACCGCCTTTGCAAAAACACCGATACACCTGCGACGTAATGAAGAGAGGTTCGTGATGAAAATTGGCGTATTTGTACCCATCGGCAACAACGGCTGGCTTATCTCGACCACTGCACCGCAATACAAGCCGACCTTTGAGCTCAATAAAGCCATCGTGCAGAAAGCAGAGCATTACCATTTCGACTTTGCGCTTTCGATGATCAAGCTGCGCGGCTTTGGCGGCAAAACCGAATTCTGGGACCACAACCTGGAGTCCTTTACCCTGATGGCCGGGCTGGCCGCGGTCACCTCGCGGATCCAAATCTACGCCACCGCCGCCACGCTCACCCTGCCCCCGGCGATCGTCGCGCGCATGGCCTCCACCATCGACTCCATCTCCGGCGGGCGTTTTGGCGTCAACCTGGTCACCGGCTGGCAAAAACCGGAGTACGAGCAGATGGGGCTCTGGCCGGGTGACGAGTACTTCTCGCGTCGCTACGACTACCTGACCGAATACGTGCAGGTGCTGCGCGACCTGTGGGGGACCGGCAAAAGCGATTTCAAGGGCGATTTCTTCACCATGAACGACTGCCGCGTCAGCCCGCAGCCGTCGGTGCCGATGAAGGTGATTTGCGCCGGACAAAGCGACGCGGGGATGGAGTTTTCCGCGAAATACGCCGACTTCAACTTCTGCTTCGGTAAAGGCGTGAACACGCCTGCCGCCTTCGCCCCGACCGCCGCGCGCATGAAAGAGGCCGCCGACAAAACCGGGCGCGACGTGGGCTCCTACGTGCTGTTTATGGTGATCGCCGACGAGACCGACGACGCCGCGCGCGCCAAATGGGAGCGCTATAAGGACGGCGCCGACGAGGAGGCCCTGAGCTGGCTCACCGAACAGAGCCAGAAGGATACCCGCTCCGGGGCGGATACCAACGTTCGCCAGATGGCCGACCCGACCTCCGCCGTCAATATCAACATGGGCACGCTGGTCGGCTCGTACGCCAGCGTCGCCAGAATGCTGGACGAAGTGGCGGCCGTGCCCGGTGCGGAAGGCGTTCTACTGACCTTCGACGATTTCCTCACCGGCGTGGAGACCTTCGGCGAGCGCATCCAGCCGCTGATGCAGTGCCGCGCCCACATCCCTGCCGTCACGAAGGAGGTAGCGTAATGACGACCCTTAACGCACGCCCGGAAGCCATCACCTTCGCGCCGCAGCAGAGCGCGCTGATCGTGGTGGACATGCAAAACGCCTACGCCAGCCAGGGCGGTTATCTGGATCTGGCTGGGTTCGACGTCTCCGCCACCCGGCCGGTGATCGAGAACATTAAAACTGCCGTCGCCGCCGCGCGCGCCGCGGGCATGCTCATCATCTGGTTCCAGAACGGCTGGGATGACCAGTACGTCGAGGCAGGCGGCCCCGGCTCGCCCAACTTCCACAAGTCGAACGCCCTGAAAACCATGCGTAAACGGCCCGAACTGCAGGGCAAGCTGCTGGCGAAAGGCGGCTGGGACTATCAGCTGGTGGATGAGCTGGTACCGCAGGCGGGCGATATTGTTCTGCCCAAACCGCGCTACAGCGGCTTTTTCAACACCCCGCTCGACAGCCTGCTGCGCAGCCGGGGCATTCGTCATCTGGTGTTCACCGGCATCGCCACCAACGTCTGCGTGGAGTCGACCCTGCGCGACGGCTTTTTCCTCGAGTATTTTGGCGTGGTTCTGGAAGACGCGACCCACCAGGCCGGGCCGGAATTCGCCCAGAAGGCGGCCCTGTTCAACATCGAAACCTTTTTTGGCTGGGTCAGTAACGTCAATGATTTCTGCGACGCCCTGACTCCCCCGCTCGCCCGTATCGTCTGAGGAGACATCTGATGCCGAAATCCGTGATTATTCCGCCGGGCACCAGCACGCCCATTGCCCCGTTTGTGCCCGGCACCCTCGCCGACGGCGTGGTGTATGTCTCCGGCACGCTGCCGTTTGATAAAGACAACAACGTGGTGTTTATCAACGACCCAAAGGCGCAAACCCGCCACGTACTGGAGACGATCAAAACCGTGATCGAAACGGCGGGTGGCACGATGGAGGACGTGACCTTCAACAGCATCTTTATCACCGACTGGAAAAACTACGCCGCGATTAACGAGATTTACGCCGAGTTCTTCCCCGGCGATAAACCGGCGCGGTTCTGCATTCAGTGCGGGCTGGTGAAGCCAGAGGCGCTGGTTGAGATCGCCACCGTTGCGCACATCGCGAAGTGAGGCAGGTATGAAACTTTCCGTCTCGCCGCCCCCGTACGAGGGCGCGCCCGTGGTGGTCTTTATTTCCGGTCTCGGCGGCAGCGGCAGCTACTGGCTGCCCCAGCTGGCCGCGCTGGAGCCGGAGTATCAGGTGGTGTGCTATGACCAGCGGGGAACGGGCAATAACCCCGCCACCCTGCCGGAAGGGTACAGCCTTGCGCAGATGGCGGACGAGCTGGCCCAGGCGCTGGCTGAAGCCGGGATTGTCCGCTACAGCGTCGTGGGTCACGCGCTGGGGGCGCTGGTCGGCCTGCAGCTGGCCCTCGACAGGCCCGACGCCCTCACCGCGCTGGTGTGCGTTAACGGCTGGTTGACCCTCAACGCCCACACCCGCCGCTGCTTTCAGATCCGCGAGCGCCTGCTGCATTACGGCGGCGCACAGGCGTGGGTCGAGGCGCAGCCGCTGTTTCTCTATCCGGCGGCCTGGATGGCCGCCCGCGCGCCCCGTCTGGAGGCCGAAGAAGCGCTGGCGCTGGCCCATTTCCAGGGTAAAACCAACCTGCTGCACAGGCTCAGCGCCCTGAAAAAGGCCGACTTCAGCCGCCATGCCGCGCGCATTTGCTGCCCGGTACAGATTATCTGTTCTGCCGACGACATGCTGGTGCCCTCCGTCTGCTCGTCGGAACTGCAGGCGGCGATCCCGCACAGCCGCAGCGTGGTGATGCGCCAGGGCGGGCATGCCTGCAACGTCACCGAGCCGGATACCTTCAACACCCTGCTGCTGAACGGGCTGGCCAGCCTGCTGCACAGCCCGGAACCCGCTTTATAAGGAGCTTTAATGAGCGAAGCCATTACCCCCGCCGCGCTGGAAACGCTGTTCACCGGCGCGCGCACCCATAACGGCTGGCAGGTTATGCCCGTCAGCGACGAAACGCTGCGCGAAATCTACAACCTGATGAAATGGGGGCCCACGTCCGCCAACTGCTCCCCGGCGCGAATTGTGTTTGTGCGAAGCGCGGAGGGAAAAGAGAAGCTGCGCCCGGCGCTCTCCAGCGGCAACCTCGAGAAAACGCTCACCGCCCCGGTCACGGCGATTGTCGCCTGGGACGGTGAATTCTACGAGCGCCTGCCCGAGCTGTTCCCGCACGGCGATGCAAAGAGCTGGTTCACCACCAGCCCCGCGCATGCGGAAGAGACTGCCTTTCGCAACAGCTCAATGCAGGCCGCTTACCTGATTTTCGCCTGTCGCGCCCTGGGGCTGGACACCGGCCCGATGTCGGGATTTGACCGCCAAAAGGTCGACGAAGCCTTTTTCACCGGCACGACGCTTAAAAGCAATCTGCTGATCAACATAGGCTATGGCGATACCCGCAAACTTTACGGGCGCCTGCCGCGCCTGGACTTTGACGACGCCTGCGGGCTGGCGTAAGGAGCGATGATGACATCACCGGATAAACAAACCTTTCGCGACGCCATGGCCTGCGTTGGCGCGGCGGTCAACATCATCACCACCGACGGCCCGGCGGGGATGGCAGGCTTCACCGCCAGCGCGGTGTGCAGCGTCACGGATTCACCGCCCACCCTGCTGGTGTGCCTGAACCGCGGCGCGTCCGTCTGGCCAACCTTTAGCGAAAACCGCACCCTTTGCGTGAATACCCTGAGCGCCGGACAGGAGCCTTTATCTAACCTGTTTGGCGGTAAAACGCCGATGGCGGAACGCTTTGCCGCCGCCCGCTGGCAGACGGGCGACACGGGCTGTCCGCGCCTGGAAGATGCGCTGGCCTCGTTTGACTGCCGCATCAGCCAGGTGGTGAGCGTCGGCACCCACGACATTCTGTTTTGCGACATTATTTCGATTATTCGCCACCCCGCGCCGCAAGGGCTGGTGTGGTTTGACCGCGGCTACCACGCGCTTATGCGACCCGCCTGTTAACCCGCCTTAAGGAGACAGACCATGTTCGGATTTCCCCACTGGCAGTTGAAATCGACCTCCACAGAAGCAGGCGTGGTCGCGCCGGATGAACGCCTGCCGCTCGGGCAGACGATGGTGATGGGCGTTCAGCACGCGGTCGCCATGTTTGGCGCCACGGTGCTGATGCCGATGCTGATGGGACTCGATCCCAACCTGTCTATTCTGATGTCGGGTATCGGTACCCTGCTGTTCTTTTTCGTCACCGCCGGGCGCGTGCCCAGCTATCTCGGATCCAGCGCCGCCTTTGTCGGGGTGGTCATCGCCACTACCGGGTTTAACGGCCAGGGGATCAACCCCAACCTGAGCGTGGCCCTCGGCGGCATCATCGCCTGCGGTCTGGTGTACACCCTGATTGGTCTGGTGGTGATGAAAATCGGCACGCGCTGGATAGAGCGAATGATGCCTCCCGTCGTGACGGGCGCCGTGGTGATGGCGATTGGCCTCAACCTCGCGCCGATTGCGGTCAGGAGCGTTTCCGCCTCGCCGTTTGAAAGCTGGATGGCGGTGATCACGGTGCTGTGCATCGGCCTGGTGGCGGTGTTCACGCGCGGCATGATCCAGCGCCTGCTGATTCTGGTCGGACTCATCGTGGCCTGTCTGGTCTACGCCCTGCTGGCCAACGTTTTCGGTCTGGGCAAGCCGGTTGACTTTACCCTGCTGCATCAGGCCGCCTGGTTCGGCCTGCCGAAGGTGACCTCACCCACCTTTAACACCCAGGCGATGATGCTTATCGCACCGGTGGCGGTGATCCTAGTGGCGGAGAACTTAGGCCACCTGAAGGCGGTTGCGGGAATGACCGGGCGCAGCATGGATCCGTACATGGGCCGCGCGTTCGTCGGTGACGGGCTGGCGACCATGCTCTCCGGTTCCGTAGGCGGCAGCGGCGTCACCACCTATGCTGAAAACATCGGCGTGATGGCGGTAACCAAGGTCTACTCGACGCTGGTCTTCGTGGCGGCGGCGGTGATGGCGATGCTGCTCGGCTTCTCACCGAAGTTCGGCGCGCTGATCCACACCATTCCGTCCCCGGTTATCGGCGGTGCATCGATTGTGGTGTTTGGGCTGATCGCCGTAGCCGGCGCGCGCATCTGGGTACAGCATCGCGTCGATCTCAGCCAGAACGGCAACCTGATTATGGTGGCGGTCACGCTGGTGCTGGGCGCAGGCGATTTTGCCCTGACGCTGGGCGGGTTTACGATTGGCGGGATTGGCACGGCGACCTTTGGGGCAATTCTGCTTAACGCCCTGCTGAGCCGCCGGATGGCCGCCGCGCCGCAGGGCGCCGTAGTGCATCAGGATTCGTGAAATCACCATGTCGGGTGACGGCCAGGCCTCACCCGACATGTACATTCCTTCAGAACAACAGGTAGTAAAGCAATCACTCTTGCTCAAACAGCCGTTCGATAGATTTTGTAGGGAAGAACAAAGAATGGCTGTTTTCAGCTGTCAGCGGGATAAAGCCCTGCTTCAGATAAAATCGTTTTGCCCGCTCGTTAAGGGCATCAACAAATATTCCGTGTACCCCCACAGCCTGTGAAGCCAGGTAGACAACGCGCATAGCATGCGCAACGAGCGTTGTTCCCCACTCGTTTCCCTGTAGTGTTTTATCTACAGCCAGACGTCCCAGCGTCACGCTGGGTACGTTGATATAAGGGATTCGGCGCTGCTGAGTCTTAGAAGGAAGCATCGCTCTTTCAAAACAGCTTCCCGATAACGTGTAATAACCCAGGACACGCGGACGATCGCGCTCTTTAAGCAGGTAGGCTCGTAAAATACGCCCATTGTGCTGACGCACCAGATGTTCAGCAAGGAAGGCATTTAGCGAGGGTTCGCCACAATCAAAATACTCGAAGTCATAATCGGTTCCCTCTGATAACATTTCGATCGTGAGATTCTCCACGGCGCTTCACTCCATGTTTCGAAGCCGTTTTGCTGCTCGTTTCAGGCGTTCATTTGGCTCAGGCGGATTGTCGATGGCATCCATCACCGCATTCCATGATGCTTCGTTTAATACGAGACGACGGTGCTGCTCAATGACCTCTGCAGCACGCTCTGACGCACTGTTCACCATAAACTGGGTGATCGTTTGGTTCGTCATCGCCGCCGCTTCTTCAATCATTGTTTTGTCTTCGTCCGTTAAGCGAAGATCGATACGCTGTTTTTTAAGTGCTGGCATGGTTTACATCACCGTGTACGGTATTTATCCGTACACATCGTAAATAAGCCTGTCCATTTTTTCAATCTAAACCTTCTTTTGCCGTCAAATCCCTGACCTCAGTCCGACGCTTTCTGAGCTTTAACTCGCTCACCAGCACCCCGGCGACAATAAATGCCGCTCCCACCAGCGCCAGAAGCGGCAAACGCTCACCTGCAATGCGTCCGAAAATCCCCGCCCAGACCGGTTCGCCGGTATAAATCACCGTCGCGCGGGTTGGCGATACGCTGCGCTGCGCCCAGTTCATGGTGACCTGAATAATGGCGCTGAAGATACCCAGCCCCAGTGCGACCACCACCAGGCCGGTGGACATCGGCGGCACGGACTCCCCTGCCGGCACCATCGTCGCAAACGCCACCAGCGACGCCGTGGCGAGCTGCACCACCGTCACCCGCTTAACGTCGACCTTGCCCGCCCAGGCGCTAATCAGAATAATTTCCGCCGCAATGGCAATCGCCCCAATCAGGGTGATGATTTCGCCCGGCCCCAGCGCAAGCAGGTTGTTTTCCGGCCCGGCCAGTAAGATCAGGCCGATAAACGCCAGCACGATGCCAATACAGGACATCAGCCCCGGCAGCCGCCCCAGGCACAGCCACTGCAGCAGCGGCACCAGCGGCACATACATGGCGGTGATAAACGCGGATTTACTGCTGGAGATGGTCTGCAATCCCCATGTCTGCAGGCTGTAGCCCATCGCTATCGCCACCCCAATCGCCACGCCGGCCTTAAGTTCTTTCAGCGTCAGCCCCCGCAGCGTTTTAAGCGAAATCAGCCCCACGGCAAGCGCCGCCGTCGCAAAGCGCAGGCCAACAAAAAAGAACGGATCGCTGAGGGTCACCGCGTACTGAACGGCCAGAAACGTCCCGCCCCAGAACATGGTGATGAGAATCAGGATGGCTTCCTGCGGTTTAACGGAGAATTTGAAGCGTGAAACAGACATGCGGCACTCGCGGTTAAGATCAATTCCCTAGTGTGCGTTGCCTTTGGTTACAGTTCAATGTTGCAGAAATAAAAAAACCGCCGGGAGATCCCGGCGGCAGGGGTTCAACCCGGCGTGTTACTTACTGCTGCCGTGGCTGTTTTTCCCCCCTTTCTTGCCAGCTTCAGATGCGCGTTGCGGGTCATTCTTGAAATTGCCCCCGCTATGCTGGCCACCTTTACGGCCTGCTTCTGATGCTCTTTCACGATCTTCTGCGAAATTACCTGAACCACCACGATGGTTTGCCATCTCTAACCTCCAGAATGTGAAACATTAGACATCATATTGCATTCAGTAAAAGAGGATTCTTTCACCTCGCAACACAAGGACAGTGCCTTTATCTGTGCCGCGTGAAACTAAGCTTAGTGGAATGCCGCTATCCGGCAAGCCGCAGGTAATATTCTGCAACATGAACTCAGCCTTTCGGGTGAGATGACGCGGCGGCGATTCATAAACCTTTCTTATCATTTCAAAAATATGCTGCCAAAAAGTTGTTTCATTTTGCTACAAAGCCTTTTTGTAACCATATTGTTATAAATCAAAGAAATGCCGTTCATTTTTGCAGTCTGGCTGTGATGGCATATCTTTAAAAGAACGCAGCGATCCGCTGTCAGAAAAACCAACGAGGAGTGATGCAAAATGGCAAAAGTTCTGGTGCTCTATTATTCCATGTATGGACACATTGAAACCATGGCTCACGCGGTAGCAGAAGGTGCGAACAGGGTTGATGGCGTTGAGGTTGTGGTGAAACGCGTACCGGAAACCATGCAGGCGGAAGCCTTCCTGAAAGCCGGGGGGAAAACGCAAAACGCCCCGGTCGCCACCCCGCAGGAGCTGGCGGACTATGATGCCATCATCTTCGGCACCCCGACCCGCTTCGGCAATATGTCGGGCCAGATGCGCACCTTCCTCGATCAAACCGGCGGACTTTGGGCATCCGGGGCGCTTTACGGCAAACTCGCCAGCGTATTCAGCTCTACCGGCACCGGCGGCGGTCAGGAGCAGACGATTACCTCAACCTGGACTACCCTTGCTCATCACGGGATGGTGATTGTGCCGATTGGCTACGGCGCCCAGGAGCTGTTTGACATTTCCCAGGTGCGTGGCGGTACGCCGTACGGCGCAACCACCATTGCCGGTGGGGATGGCTCACGTCAGCCAAGCAATGAAGAACTGTCTATCGCCCGCTATCAGGGTGAATACGTCGCGGGTCTGGCCAAAAAACTGAACGGCTAACACCCAACAGGAGGACAAGCATGCCAACTCAAGAATCCAAAGCTCACCACGTGGGCGAATGGGCAAGTTTACGCAACACCTCTCCGGAGATTGCCGAAGCTATCTTTGAAGTCGCGAAGTACGATGAAAAGCTGGCCGAGCAGATTTGGGAGGAAGGTAACGATGAGGTGCTGGTGCGCGCCTTCGAAAAAACGGATAAAGACTCGCTCTACTGGGGCGAGCAAACCATCGAACGTAAAAACGTCTAAGCGTTTCCCCCCGCCGCAGCGGGGGGTTCTCTTTTACTTCGCCGCGTTATTCATCACCGCATTGAATTTATCGACAGGACAGAAGCCGTTCGCATCCACCGGGCAGCCTTTCAGCTCCAGCGTCACGCGCTGCGCGGGCGACTGCAGCGACAGGACGCTGGCGTTACGCAGCTGCTCTGAGCTCTGGTAGACATACTCAATTTTCATCAGCTCCTGATTGGCGTTTTTGTCATGCCAGCGCTGGAAGACAATCTTGCCGCCAATTGGGGTGCGCTCCTGCTGGTCGTGCAGCTGATACGGTTTGAAATCCAGGGCCGTCAGCAGGGAAGCAATGTTCGAGTCATGCCCCACCAGCAGGGTGATTTTCGGCGCTTTTGCCTGCTCGGTAACCAGCGTTTTATCAATGTACTTCACCAGCGGCTTCGCCACGTTTTGCGCCACTTCGGTGGAGGTAAACAGCGAGTCCTGATAGCCGTTCTTCAGCTTCGACAGCACGCGCCACTGCTGGTCGGTTTTGATTTCGCCCCAGGCCACCTGGTCGGCCGGGAAGCCTTCGTAATACTGCAGCGTGAACGCGTCCACCAGCGAGTTACCCACCTTCAGCGGCCCGGATACGCCAGGCTCTTTTTCATAGTCGGCGCTGAAGGTATCTTTCGCGTCAGCCAGCGAGCAGACCTTTTTCTCTTTGCAGGACGGGGAATCCGCGTAGTTCGTCATCTGCTCAAGCAGCTTATAGCTTTCGCCCAGCTGCATTTTCTGCCGCTCGGACTCCATCGCCTTGAGCGCTTTTTCGCGAAATTCCGGCGAGTTATCGGTAATCACCGGATTAAAGGTCGGATCCATGGTGCCCATTTTTTCCTGATGGTGCACGGGAACGTCGCAGCCCGGGAACGCACCGGTGATGAAGAACTGCGCGGTGGCGACGGTACGCTGCAGGCTGTTGGCGTAAGCATAAACGCTATCCGCCGCTGGGCATTCTCCCGTCTTCACCATCCCCTGCTGCGCCAGCCACTCGCGCATGTAATGGCCCATATAGACTTCCAGCACGCCGCCCTTGGTGGTGAGCTGACCGCCCGGCACCTCCCACTCCGGCCACTGCTTCGGCGTGGACTGCTCCAGCACGCTGCCGTTATTGGCGAGCGGCGCGCGCAGGTTGTGACGGCTCATGATTAAAACTTGCTCCAGCTGATACCCTTCCGGCGTCTCTTGCGCCTGCACGCCAAACGTTGCTGAAATGGAACCGGCGACTGCCAGCGCGAGTAGTGCTTTTCTCATCCCTAATTCCTCACTCGTTTTAAAATGTCGCGTTCAGTGTGACAGATTCGTGACAATTTTCCGGGAAGCATTTCTCAAACTGATGATTAACGTGCTTACGGTGTGCACCAATAAGTTTTATAATAAAACCACACCCCACCGGAGAATTGACCGTGAAACGTACCCGCCTCGAAGAGAGCACCTGCCCCGTCGCCCGTTCGCTGGATATCATCGGCGACTGGTGGTCGCTGCTGATTGTGCGCGACGCGCTGCGCGGGATTAAACGCTTCGGCGAGTTCCAGAAAAGCCTCGGCATCGCGAAAAACATGCTGACCACGCGGCTGAAACTGCTGGTCGACGAAGGCATCCTCCGGCTTCAGCCCGCGTCCGACGGCAGCGCCTGGCAGGAATACGTCCTGACCGACAAGGGGCGTGCCCTGCAAACGGTGCTGGTTGCCCTCTCCCAGTGGGGCAATGAATTTTTGTTTGCGGATAACGAATGCGGCACCGTGCTGGTCGATACCGAACAGCGCAAACCCCTGCGCAAACTGGCGCTTATCGCCGACGATGGCCGCGAACTGACGCCTGAAGAGATCGTGGCAAAACTCCCCTCCTGAACGTTCCCGACGGCAACAGCACAAAATGCTCGCAAATATGGTTGCATTATAAAACCAAATAGCAGAGAGTTTGTTTAGTTTCATCTTGAAACCAAATAACCCACTTTGCCCTGAGGTAACACACGATGACTACGCAAATCACCACCGCCCTGATTACGGGTGCCTCTTCCGGGATTGGTGCCGTTTATGCCAATCGCCTTGCCGCGCGCGGCGCTAACCTGGTGCTGGTCGCCCGTCGCGAAGATCGCCTGAAAACCCTTGCCGCCGACCTTCGCGCGCGCTACGGCGTGGCCGTCGATATTCTGGTGGCCGATCTTACCGATGAAGCCGGGATCCGCGCCGTGGAAGAGGCGCTGCGCAGCAATACCGCGATTGATACGCTCATTAACAACGCGGGCACCGCGCAGATGGCGCCGTTCCTCGCGGGCGATGTGGCGCAGCATCAGGCCATTAACACCCTGAACACCACGGCGCTGATGCGTCTGACCTACGCCATCCTGCCGCGCCTGGCGCAGAACAATCGCGGCACGCTGATCAATATCGCGTCCGTGCTGGCCCTGCACGTCCGGGCGGGCAGCGCGCTCTACAGCGCCACCAAGGCGTGGGTGTTGAGCTTTACCCGTGGGTTACAGGAAGAATTTGCCGACAGCAACGTGCGCATTCAGGCCGTGCTGCCCGCCGCCACGGCGACAGAAATCTGGAGCCATTCGGGCGTCACGGTGAACGATCTGCCGGAAGGATCGGTGATGACCACCGACGATATGGTGGATGCATCGCTGGCGGGTCTGGATCAGGGTGAACCGATCACCATCCCGCCGATGCATGACGCCGGCCTGTGGGATCGCTACGAAGCGGCGCGTCTTGAGCTGTTCAACAGCGCGCGCACCGGCATTCCGGCACCGCGCTACGCAAAACAGTAGCCTAACGCTCAAGCTGGTCGCCGTACTCGCTCATCCAGGCGGCCAGCGGGGAGAGTGCGTCCTGCAGGGTTAACCCCAGCGCGGTGATCTGATACTCCACGCGCGGCGGGATTTCCGGGTAGACCGTCCGCGTCACCAGCCCGCGCTGCTCAAACAGGCGCAGCTGCTTGGTCAGCTCTTTCTGCGTGATGGGGGCAGCGGCCCGCAGCAGATCGCCAAAGCGTACGGGCGTGTTGAACACAATCAGACGGTACAGAATGGGGATCGCCCATTTACCGGAAATCAGGTTCACAAACTGCGTCATCGGGCAGGTATACGCCTCAGATTTTTTTTCACAGCACACCTCCAGCATTTCTGCCATAGCACACCTCTTGCCTCTTTAGTATCCATTTGGTACCTGGTTTCCTTTCGATACTAACGTTTCTATAGTGCTTTCTCCAGAGACATTTCAGGAGAAGAACATGGGTCGTTTAACAGATAAATATACGCTGATTACTGGCGGCACCAGCGGCATCGGTCTTGCCACCGCGCAGGCGTTTATCGCCGAAGGCGCGCGCGTCGCCGTGACCGGACGCAACCCGGACACCCTCGCCGAAGCAGAACGTATTCTTGGCGATAAGGCCTGGGTGATCCCGACCGATGCGGGAGATATCGCCTCGCAAAAAGCGCTGGCGGAAACCCTCGCCGCCCGCTGGCCACGCCTGGACGCGGTGTTTCTCAACGCTGGTGACGTGACGCACGCGCCGCTGGAAGCCTGGCAGGAGGATGCCTGGGACCGCCTGATGGGCATCAACCTGAAGGGGCCGTTCTTTTTAATTCAGGCGCTGCTGCCGCTGCTGAATAACCCGTCGTCGGTGATCCTCTGCGGCTCCGTGAGCGCGCGTATCGGCCTGCCGACCAGCAGCGTGTATGCCGCGAGCAAGGCCGCCCTGCTGTCGCTGGCGCGCACGCTGTCGGCGGAGCTGCTGCCGCGCGGGATCCGCGTCAACGGCCTGAGCCCCGGTCCGGTGGAGACCCCGGCGTTTACCAAAACGGGCTTAAGCGACGAGGCGCTTAACGCGATGATGGCGGAGATCATCAAGCTGGTGCCGCTCGGCAGAATGGGCTCGACGACGGAGCTGGCAAAAGCCGCGCTCTATCTGGCGTCCGACGAGTCGAGCTACACGGTGGGAACGGAGCTGCTGGTCGACGGCGGAATGGGGAGTTTGTAACTCAAAAGGCGCTGATGCCGGTGACGATGCCGACATACAGCGCCGCCCATGCGCAGGCGGAAAGCAGGCTGACGGCGTAGACCTTGACTGCATTCAGCCTGAGCATTCCCGCCGCCAGCGGCACGATGTAGCGCAACACCGCCAGAAAACGCGACGTAAACAGCACGATGACGCCGTTCTTTTGCAGCTGATGCTGTACCCGCAAGAACTTATCGGCATGCTTTGAGGTAAAACGCGTGACCAGCCGGGTGTGCCCCATCAGCTGGCCGATATGGTAGTTCAGCACCGAACCCGCCGTGGCCCCCAACACCACCGCCAGCCACGCCAGCGCGGGAGGCATGCTCGTCTGGCTAACGGTAATGCCCGCCAGCAGCATCACCGAGGCGGGCGGCAGCACGGAGGAGACTAGCACCGTCGATTTACTCAGCGCCATCACAAATAACAGCGCGAAAAGATGTGCCGGATACAGCGCAAAATGATTCAGCAGATTATCAAACCACGCCATTATCCTCTCCTCCGTTGATTATTTAATCCTCCATTAGAAATGAATTAACTTAAATAAACCCTCAACATTTTATTAATAAAAATCATCTAAACCGTTCTTAAACATTATTTAATTTCCTGAGCGGTAAATTTAAATAAGCGTATTATTCCTCACGTTTTACAACGATCTCGTTATGGCGAGGCTCCTGTACAAATACACGTTATCGCTCTGGTAGGTTCGAGAGAACCGGCACAGGGTAAAACAGGCACTGTCGAATCAAGGCTTTGTCAGTATAACTTCCCTCGTGGGATACGGTGTACAGTGCTGAACCCAGGACGTGGGGATCTCCTCTTCGACATGCCCTGTCTTGCTCGCCCCTGAGAGATGTTATTATTCAAAGGGAATTCACTATGTCTTACGCTATTCACAACCAGAACCTGGCATTCAATGACAGCGCGATCGCGCAATATATGAATACCGATTTTATTGTCCTCGATATTTCATTATGCGTGGCGCTGGCGCGCGAGCAATTCTTCGAAAAATTAAAAGACGACGATATTCCGTCTCATATTTTTATTGAAGACAATGGCCGCCTGGCGGGCATGATTGCCGTACGTAAATTGCTGCAGACCGCCGACACGGTACAGCCGGTGAAATCGCTGATGATTTCGCAGTTTTTGCAGGTCAAACCGGAGGATGAACGTGCCGATGTCGCCGGACTGCTGGCGCACGGCGGCGCGGATGTGGTGCCCGTGGTCACCCACGGCAAGCTCGTCGGCTGCCTGACCGAGCGCGAAATCGCCCATCTGCTGGAAGATGACGTCACCGAAGACGCCCAGCTTCAGGGGGCGACGCTGCCGCTGGAGAAGCCCTATCTGGACACCAGCCCGTATAGCCTGTGGAAGAAACGCTCCGTCTGGCTGCTGCTGCTGTTTGTCGCGGAGGCCTACACCAGCTCGGTGATCCAGCATTTTGAAGAGGCGCTGGAGTCCGCCATCGCGCTGGCGTTCTTTATACCGCTGCTGATCGGCACGGGCGGGAACAGCGGGACGCAGATCACCTCCACGCTGGTGCGCGCCATGGCGCTGGGGGAAGTCCGCCTGCGCGACGTTGGCCGCGTGCTGCGTAAAGAGATGACCACCTCGCTGATGATTGCCGCCACGCTCGGTATCGCCGGGTGCATTCGCGCCTGGATGATGGGGATTGGGCTGGAAATTACGCTTATCGTCAGCCTGACGCTGGTGTGCATTACGCTGTGGAGTGCGATTGTGTCGTCCGTGATCCCGATGGTGCTCAAGCGCTGCGGCATTGACCCGGCGGTCGTCTCCGCGCCGTTTATCGCGACGCTTATCGACGGCACCGGGCTGATTATCTACTTCAAGATCGCGCAATATACGCTGGGGCTGGAGTAACGTAGTTCCCTGCCGGGTGGCGCTGCGCTTACCCGGCCTACCCATCCCGTAGGCCCGTGCAAGCGTAGCGCCGCCGGGCAATACTCAGATCGCACCAAGCGTTCTTACCGCCCGCCCAAACGCCTCAATCGCCAGGGCGACATCTTCAGCCATCACCGATTCCGCCGGATGGTGGCTGACGCCCCCTTTGCAGCGCACAAACAGCATGCCGACCGGCCAGCGTTCCGCGATGGCAATCGCGTCGTGTCCCGCACCGCTGGGCAGCGATAGCGAGCGACTCTGTACCGATGTAACGGCCTCCCCCAGCACCTTTTGCAGGTGGATATCGCACGGCGTGGCGGCAATGCGGTAAAACTCCTCGGCGCTGAAGTCCAGACCGCGGCGCGATGCGATCGCCTGCGCATGTTCCAGCAGGTCGTTAAGCAACCGATCCAGCGGCGCATCCTGCGGCCCGCGAATATCCAGCGAGAGCTGAACCTCGCCGGGGATCACGTTCACCGCCCCCGGCAGGCAGCGCAGCTCGCCAACCGTCGCCACCAGGTTGCCGCCCTGCTGTCGGGTAGCGTTTTCAATGATAACTATCCACTCGGCGGCGGCGGCCAGGGCGTCCCTGCGGTGGAGCATCGGCACGGTTCCCGCGTGCCCGGCCTCGCCGGTAAAGCGGCAGTTCAGACGACGCGCGCCGTTAATGGCTTCCACCACGCCAAGGGCGAGCGCCTCCTGCTCAAGGCACGGCCCCTGCTCAATATGCAGCTCCAGATAGGCGCTGAAATCCTCCTGACGGCGCGCGGCATGCAGCACGCGGGCAGGATCGAGCCCCATCAGGGTCATCGCCTGCGCCACGCTGATCCCGCTGGAGTCGGCTTTTTCCAGCCAGCCCTGCGGCCAGGTGCCCGTCAGCCCCCGGCTGCCTAACAGCGTAATGCCGAAGCGGGTTCCCTCTTCGTCGCAAAAGCCGACAATCTCGATGGCCTGGGCCAGATGCACCCCCTGCTGGTGCAGGCTGTCCACCACCTCAATGGCGGTGAGCACCCCGAGCATGCCGTCGTAGCGCCCGGCGTTGCGCACGGTATCGAGATGCGAGCCGAGCAGCACCGCCTGCGCCCCTTCCTGCGCGCCCTCATAGCGTCCACAGATGTTGCCCACGCTGTCCTGCCAGACGGTCATTCCCGCCTGGCTCATCCACTGCCCCACCAGCTGGTTGGCCTGCAGATGCTGGGTGGAGAGATAAACCCTCGTCAGCGCATCCGGGGTTTCGCTGATGGCGGCCAGCGCGTCGGCGCGGGCCATCACCCGTTCTGCCGCCGGGCTCATTGCGGCGTCTCGCGGCGATAGTGGTCCCACGCGGCCTGCATGGCGGCACCCTGCGTGGTGTTGAATTTCAGGTAGTTCAGCACCGACTCCAGCGCGCTCAGGGTGGTCATCACGCAGTCCTTGCGCGCGTTGTAGCCCATGGTGCCAATGCGCCACACTTTGCCGTGCAGCGGGCCAAACGAGGTGCCGATTTCAATCCCGAAATCCTCCAGCATCAGCTTACGCACCTGGTCGCCGTTGACGCCCTGCGGGATAACCACGCCCAGCACGTTGTTCATCTTGTGCTTCAGGTCGCCGAAGGTCTCCAACCCCATCGCCTGAATGCCCTTCAGCAGCGCATCGCCGTGCAGCTTATGGCGCGCGATGCCGTTATCCAGCCCTTCCTGCAGGATCAGACGCGCGCACTCGCGGGCGCCAAACAGCGCGGTGGTGGCTTCGGTATGGTGGTTAAGGCGCTCCGGCCCCCAGTAGTCCATCACCATGCCGAGATCGAAATAGTTGGAGTAGATCATCTCCTCGTCGCCGTCGCGGTGGGCGTCGGTGCGGATGCCCTCCTCAACGCATTTGCGGCGGCGGATCGCCTCCTCCATGCGCGCGCTCAGGGTGATCGGCGAGGTGCCCGACGGGCCGCCGAGGCACTTCTGCATCCCGGCCGATACCGCATCCAGTCCCCAGGCGTCGGTTTCCAGCGCGTTGCCGCCGAGCGACGCGGTGGCGTCGGTATAAAACAGCACGTCGTAGCGGCGGCAGATGGCGCCAAGCTCGGCGAGGGGCTGCAGCATGGTGGTGGAGGTATCGCCCTGCACGGTCAGCAGCAGGCGCGGACGAACACGCTTAATCGCATCCTCCACCTGATCCGGGGTAAACACCTCGCCCCACGGCACCTCGATGGTATGTACTTCCGCGCGGCAGCGGCGGGCAATTTCGCACAGCAGATGACCAAAGCGGCCAAAGACCGGCACCAGCACCTTATCTCCCGGGCGAATGGCGGAGACCAGAATGGCTTCAATCCCCGCGCGGGAAGTGCCGTCCACCAGCATCGTCCAGCGGTTCTCGGTGCGGAACACCCCGCGATAGAGCGCCATCACCTCGTTCATGTAGTGGGTCATGGCCGGATCGTACTGGCCGATCAGCTGGCTCGACATGGCGCGCAGCACGCGCGGGTCGGCGTTGATCGGGCCCGGCCCCATCAGCAGGCGCTGGGGCGGGTTGATTTGCGGAAAGCGTGCGATATCCATTGTTAAGTCCTTATCAGTTGAGGCCGCGCACGGAGGAGATGAACTGCTTCAGTTCCGTGGTCTGCGGGTTGGCGAACAGCGTTTTGCTGTCGCCCTGCTCCCAGACTTTCCCCTGGTGCATAAACACCACGCGGTCGCCCACTTCGCGGGCAAAATTCATTTCATGGGTAACCAGTATGAGCGTCATCCCCTCGGCCGCCAGCTGCTCCAGCACCTTGAGCACTTCGCCCACCAGCTCCGGGTCGAGCGCGGAGGTGATCTCGTCGCAGAGTAAAACTTTCGGCGACATCGCCAGCGCGCGGGCAATCGCCACGCGCTGCTGCTGGCCGCCGGAGAGGCTCGACGGGTAGTAATCCAGACGATCGCCTAAGCCCACTTTCTCCAGCATCTGCTGCGCCAGCTCGCGGCATTCGGCGGCGCTTTTCTTCAGCACCCGACGCGGGGCGAGCATCACGTTTTCCAGCGCAGTCATGTGCGGGAACAGGTTGAAGCTCTGGAACACCATCCCGACCGAGCGGCTGATTTCGCGCGCCTGAGAATCCCGGTCGGTAATGGTCATGCCGCCCAGCTTGATGCTGCCGTCCTGATAGCCTTCCAGGCCGTTGATGCAGCGCAGCAGCGTGCTTTTGCCCGATCCGCTGCGCCCGATAATGGAGATCACCTGGCCCATGTCGATATCCAGATCGACGCCCTTGAGCACGTGGTTATCGCCGTAGTACTTCTGCACCTGATTAATGGTGATGAGAGGCATTGAATTTCGTCTCCAGATAGCGGCTGTAGCGCGACAGCGGATAACACAGAATAAAGTAGCCGAGCGCCACCAGCGCAAAAACCTTAAACGGCTGATACGTCACGTTGGTCAGCATGGTCCCGGCCTTGGTCAGCTCGATAAAACCGATAATCGACGCCAGAGCGGTGCCCTTGATCACCTGCACGGCAAAGCCGACCGTCGGGGCGATACCGATGCGCAGCGCCTGCGGGGCGACGACGCGAAACAGGGTCTGGCCGAAGGTCAGCCCCAGACAGCGCGACGCTTCCCACTGCCCTTTTGGCAAGGCGCGAATACTGCCAAACCAGATGTCGAGCAGAAACGCGCTGGTGTAGAAGGTGAGCGCCAGCGAGGCGGCGGTCCACGGCGAGACGTCGATGCCGAACAGCGCAACGCCGAAGAAGGCCAGGAACAGCTGCATCAGCAGCGGCGTGCCCTGAAACAGCTCAATATAGCCGCGGATGATGCGCCTGACCGTGCGCCCGCCCGTCAGGCGCAGCAGCAGGAGCGGCAGCGTCACCGCCGCCCCGCCGACAAACGCCACCAGCGACAGCAGCACCGTCCAGCGTCCGGCCAGCAGCAGGTTGCGAATAATGTCCCAGTCGGTAAAGGTGGTCATCATGCCTGCACCCCCAGCCATTTGCGTCCCGCCGCCATCATCAGCTGGCGCAGGGTAATCGACAGCGCTAAGTAAATCCCGGTTGTCACCAGATAAACCTCAAAGCTCAGAAACGTTCTGGACTGGATCAGGTTGGCGGCGAAGGTCAGCTCTTCATACGAGACCTGCGACACCACCGACGAGCCGAGCATCACGATAATGCACTGGCTCACCAGCGCCGGGTAAATGCGCTGCAGCGCGGGCGGCAGCACCACGCGAATAAAGGTCTGCAGGCGGGTCAGCCCCAGCACGCGTCCGGCCTCCCACTGCCCTTTCGGCGTGACCTGAATGCCCGCGCGGATAATCTCGGTGCTGTAGGCGCCCAGGTTCACCACCATGGCCAGCAGCGCCGCTTCCCCCGCCGTCATCTTCAGCCCAAGATTCGGCAGGCCGAAGACGATGAAAAACAGCTGCACCACAAACGGCGTGTTGCGGATGATCTCCACGTACGCGCCCCAGATCCGGCTGTACCACGTTGGGCGCGCGCTGCGGATCGCCGCCCCGAAAATCCCTATCGCCAGGCCGCCGACGGTCGCCATCACCGTCAGCTGAATAGTGACCCACAGCCCCGCCAGCAGCTCCGGCCAGTGCGGCCAGAGCGCGGAGAAATCAAGTTGCTCCGTCATCGGCTCAGGCGCCAAGGTTGGCCGGCAGCGGAGCCTTCAGCCACTGCTCGGACAGGCCGTTCAGCGTGCCGTCCTTGATGCCCTGCTCAATCAGCGCGTCCACTTTTGCCTTCAGGGCCGGTTCGTTTTTCTTCAGGCCAATAAAGCACGGCGAATCTTTCAGCATAAAGCTCGGCACGGGAGCTTTATCCGCGTTCTGGCGCGAAATGGCCGCCACCACGAGGTTACCGGTTGCCACGTACTGCACCTGTCCGGAGAGGTAGGCGGAGAGCGTGGTGTTGTTATCTTCGTAGCGCTTCACGTCCGCGTCTTTCGGCGCCAGGCCGGTCAGCACCATGTCCTCCACCGCCCCGCGCGTCACGCCGATGGTTTTTCCGCTCAGCGCGGCGGCGTCTTTCAGCTCGGCCCCTTTCGGACCAAACACGCCGAGGAAGAACGGCGCGTAGGCGCGGCTAAAGTCGATCACCTTCTCGCGCTCCGGGTTTTTACCGAGGCTTGAAATGACCAGATCCACCTTATCGGTTTGCAGATACGGCACGCGGTTGGCGCTGGTCACCGGGACCAGCTGCAGCTTGAGCTTCATCTGTTTGGCCAGATAGCGCGCCATGTCGATGTCATAGCCCTGCGGCTGCAGGTCGGTCCCCACCGAGCCAAACGGCGGGAAGTCCTGCGGAACGGCAATGCGAATGGTGCCGCGCTTCTCGATATCCTGAAGCTGGTCAGCCTTTGCCGGCAGCTGTGTGAAGAGACATGCGGCCCCGGCCAGTGCAATCAACAATTTTTTCATGGTGCTTCCCCGTAACGTTAACATGAAACAAAAGATTCTTTTAGTGTGATTTTGCAACTAATGTGCCAACCAGGGCGAAGCGGAAAATATTCTTGCGAAGCCTGATAAAACGCGGACGGGTCGAAAAAACGTCTATTTTCCCGACCCGTCAGATGCACCATTTTAATGCAAAGCACCAGCCTGATGCCCCATTATCGCTGTTCGAGTTCGTCCAGCTGCTGGTAAAGGGAGGCAATCTCGTGAATGCGCGGACGGCCTTTATCGAGACTGTCATGCAGGAAGGCATTCGCCAGCAGGTTAATCAGGCTATTGACCGAGGAGTAGCTGTCATAGGCCGAGACGCTGTCCAGCGGGGCGCAGAGCTGCCAGCTCGCCAGCGGAAACAGGCTGTGCGCCTGCGGCTCGCACATCAGCAGCACCGGAATACCGCGGCTCTGAAGCTGCTGCATCAGCGGGCGGATGATGCGCGGGCGGCGGCGAAAGGCCATCATGACCACCAGATCGTCCGGCGTTAAATCCACCAGCTCCTCGCTCAGGCTCTGCCCCGGCTGCGGCAGGACCAGCACCTGACCGCGCGCCTGCAGCAACTGCTGGCGCAGGTGCAGCGCCGCCGGATAGGCGTTACGCATGCCGATAATGACGATGCGCCGCGCCTTCACCATGCAGGCCATCGCGTCGGCAAACTGCTGCGCGTCGAGGGCGTTGACCCACTGGGTCAGGTTCGCCATCTCCTGCTTATAGTGGCGCGCCAGCAGCGTATTGCCCTGCACCGCGTCGCGGTTATCGGTGAGCGGCATCCCGCTCTGGCGCAGGGTGCGCAGCTCGTCGCGCATGTCCTTATATTTCTCATAGCCCAGACGCTTAAACAGACGGCTAACCGTGGCTTTCGACACCCCGCTCAGCTGCGCCAGCTCGGCGCTGTTGTAGCTAATGAGATCGTCAAAATGATCGAAAATAAAGTCCGCCACCC
Source organism: Enterobacter sp. 302C9 (assembly GCF_034106085.1). Lineage (NCBI taxonomy): Bacteria > Pseudomonadati > Pseudomonadota > Gammaproteobacteria > Enterobacterales > Enterobacteriaceae > Enterobacter > Enterobacter sp. 302C9. Next base: position 732,714 of record NZ_JAWNBW010000001.1, on the reverse strand, counting down.
GCTGCTCCTGCGGCGACAGCGAGGGGTACTGTGCTTTCAGACGTTCATCCAGTTGTTCCATAGCGCCTCTGTAACTTTTGTTTCATCACATTGTACCTTTTATTATGCGTATTCATTATACGTGCCAGTTTACTGAAACTTTTCTTTCAGAACTGGAACAGCTTTTGCAGCGCCTTGTGACTTTCAGGGTTACGAGGACTCTCTATGCAAAGTAATGTCTCCACGCACGGCATGGCCGTTGCGCCCCACCATCTTGCCAGCCAGAGCGCGCTGGCGGTACTGCGCGAAGGCGGCAGCGCGATAGAGGCGATGGTCGCCGCGGCGGCCACCGTTGCCGTGGTTTATCCGCACATGAACGGGCTGGGCGGCGATGGCTTCTGGCTTATCGTGCCGCCGGAAGGCGAACCTGTCGCCATTGATGCCAGCGGCGCGGCGGGATCGCGCGCGACGCTCGCCGCCTACGACGGTCTGGCGCATATCCCCCATCGCGGCCCCCGCGCGGCGCTGACCGTCGCCGGCACGGTGAGCGGCTGGGACGAGGCGCTGAAGGTCTCGCGCGAGTTGACCGGCAAGGCGCTGCCGCTGTCCCGACTGCTGGCCGACGCCATTGACTATGCGCAGAACGGCACGCCGGTCACGGCCTCTCAGGCCCACGCCACGGCCAGCAAATTCGACGAGCTGAAGGACGTCCCCGGCTTCGCGGAAACCTGGCTGGTGGACGGTAAGCCGCCGCAGGTCGGGAGCCGCTTTTACCAGCCCGCCATGGCCACGACGTTGACGCGCCTGGCGGAAGACGGTCTGGACAGCTTTTACCGCGGCCCGCTGGCGGACGTGCTGGCGCACGGCATGGAGACGCTGGGCCTGCCCGTGACGCTGGCCGATCTTAACGCGCACGCTGCCCGGCGCACCGCACCGCTGAGGCTGCAGCATCAGCAGGGGGAGATCTTTAACCACGCCCCGCCGACGCAGGGGCTGGTCTCGCTGGCGATACTCGGCATCACCGACCGCCTGAACATGGCCGAGGCCGACGACGCCGACACCATTCACCGCATCGTTGAAGCCACCAAGCTGGCCTTTGGCCTGCGCGATGCCCACATTACCGACCCGCGCGAGCTGAAAACCGATATTCAGGGTCTGCTGGATCCCGCCGCCCTGCAGGCGCTTGCCGACAGGGTTGACGACGGCCGCGCCGCGCCGTGGGGCACCGGAAAAGGCCCGGGCGATACGGTGTGGATGGGAGTGATGGATAACAGCGGGCTTGCCGTGTCGTTTATCCAGAGTATCTATCACGAGTTCGGCAGCGGCGTGGTGCTGCCCGACACCGGCATCGTCTGGCAGAACCGGGGCGCATCGTTCAGCCTCGATCCCAATCATCTTCTGGCCCTCGCGCCGGGCAAGCAGCCCTTCCATACCCTGAACCCGGCGGCGGCGCGTCTTAAGGACGGGCGCGTGATGGTCTACGGATCGATGGGCGGTGACGGACAGCCGCAAACCCAGGCCGCGCTTTTTACCCGCTACGCGATTCAGGGCGTGCCTTTACAGGAGAGCATTTCCCGCCCGCGCTGGCTGCTGGGGCGCACCTGGGGACAAACCTCGGACACGTTAAAGCTGGAAGGACGCTTTACCGCTGAGACAGTCTCACGGCTTCAGGCACTCGGGCACGAGGTGGAAATGTTCCCTGACTTCAGCGAAGCGATGGGCCACGCGGGCGCGATTGTCCGCCACCCCAACGGGCTGTTCGAAGGGGCATTTGACCCGCGCAGCAACGGCGCGGCCGCCGGATTCTGAGGAGAAAACTATGACGACACAACAACCCGACTGGCAGGCGTATCTGGCGCAAATGGAGTCCGTGCTCGGCGTAACGCTGGACGATGCCCGCCGCGCCGAGCTGCAGGTGCAGTTCAGCCGCATAGCAAACATGGCCGCCCCGCTGATGGCGCTGCCGCTCGACGACCGTCTGGAGATCGCAGGAGTGTACAAAGCATGAGGCTACACGAGATGAGTATCAGCGCGATCCAGCATGCGCTGGGCGCGGGCGAGCTGAGCGCTCGCGAGATTGCCCGCCAGACGCTGGAGGCGATTGCGCGCGTTAACCCGCAGATCGGCGCCTGGACCGCCGTGACGGAAGCGCGCATGCTCGCCGAGGCCGAGAGCATCGATACCCTGCGCCGCGAAAAGCGCCCCCTGCCCCCGCTGGCGGGCGTGCCCTACGCGGTAAAAAACCTGTTCGACGTTGCCGGCCACACCACCCTTGCCGGGGCAGAGCTGTTCAGCCAGCGCCCCGCCGCGGCCGCTGACAGCTTCGCGGTGCGCCAGCTGCGCAGCGCGGGCGGGCTGCTGACCGGGATGGTGAATATGGACGCCTACGCCTACGGCTTCACGACCGAAAACAGCCACTACGGCACGACGCGTAACCCGCACGATCTGGCGCGCATTGCGGGCGGCTCGTCCGGGGGCTCGGCCGCCGCCGTGGCCGCCGGGCTGGTGCACTTTTCGCTCGGCACCGACACCAACGGCTCGATTCGCGTTCCGGCCTCCCTGTGCGGCATCTACGGCCTGAAGCCCACCTTTGGACGCCTGTCGCGATCCGGCAGCCATCCGTTTGTCGCGAGCCTCGATCATATCGGCCCCTTTGCCCGCCGCGTGTGCGACCTGGCGTCCGTCTACGATGCGCTGCAGGGGCGGGACAGCAGCGACGCTTTTCAGGCAGAGAGCTCGCGCGAGCAGACGCGCCCCCTCCTCGATCGCGGGCTTGACGGCCTGCGCTGCGCGGTGCTCGGCGGCTACTTCACCACCTGGTGCGACGCGGATGCCAGAGACGCCGTGGCGCGGGCGGCGAAGGCGCTCGACGTGCAGGATGAGCTGCAGTTCCCGGACGCAGAACTGGCGCGCTCCGCGGCGTTTATCATCAGCGCCTCCGAAGGGGGAAACCAGTACCTGCCCGCGCTTCGCCGCGAGCCCGAGCGTTTTGAGCCGCACTCCCGGGAACGCCTGCTGGCAGGCGCGATGATCCCCTCCGCCTGGTACATTCAGGCCCAGCGGTTTCGCGCGCACGCCCGACAGGCGTTTAAAACCCTGTTCGCGCAGGCCGACGTGCTGATCGCGCCGGCAACGCCGCGCAGCGCCACGCTCGCGGGTGAGCAGACCATGGAGATTAACGGTCAGCCGCTCCCCATCCGCGCCAGCATGGGGATGCTGACCCAGCCGATTTCATTTCTGGGCCTGCCCGTGACCACCGTTCCGCTGCGCACCGCGCAGGGTGCGCCGATTGGCCTGCAGCTGATTGCCGCGCCGTTTAACGAGCAGGCCTGCCTGCGCGTCGCGCGCGTGCTTGAAGGGAGCGGCATCGCCGATGCCCGCCCGGCGGAGGTGGCCGCATGATGAATCACGATGACATTAACCTTCCGTGGGTAGTTGCCGAGGTGACCGCCGCGTTTTATCGCTATGAAGACGCGCTGGTGAGCAACAACGTTGCGGTGCTGGACGAGCTGTTCTGGCACGACAAAAACACGGTGCGTCTGGGGGCAGGTGAAAACCTGTACGGGATTGATGAAATCCGCGCCTTTCGGGCGGCGCGCCCCGCCGCCGGGCTGCAGCGGACGTTGCGCCACACCGTCATCACCACCTTCGGCGAGGATTATGCCGTGTGCAGCACCGAGTTTACCCGCGAGGGGACGGAACGCATTGGCCGCCAGCAGCAGACGTGGGTGCGGTTTGCCTACGGATGGCGGATCGTGGCGGCACAGGTGAGTTTGATGTCGTAGTCCTAGGCCGGGTAAGGCGCAGCCGCCACCCGGCTAAACACGGCACACTTACTTCTTAAACGGATGCACCTCCCGCCAGTGGTCGGCAATCTGCTGGCGGGTACAAACCCACACCCGCTCGTGCTGCTGAATATAATCCAGGAACCGCTGCAGCGCGCGAAAACGCCCCGGCCGCCCCAGCAGGCGGCAGTGCATGCCGATGGACATCATCTTCGGCGCGCGTTCCCCCTCTTCGTACAGCACGTCAAAACTGTCCTTCAGATACGTATAAAACTGCTCGGCGGTGTTAAACCCCTGCGCGGTGGCGAAGCGCATGTCGTTCGCATCCAGCGTATACGGCACGATCAGGTGCGGTTTACGGGTGCCGTCGCTGCAGGCCACTTCCGTCCAGAAGGGCAGATCGTCGCCGTAGTAGTCGCTGTCATAGTCGAAGCCGCCGTGCTCCACCACCAGCTGGCGGGTGTTGGGGCTGTCGCGCCCGGTGTACCAGCCCGTCGGCGGCTTGCCGAACAGGTCGGTCAACACGTGCACCGCCTTGTGCAGGTGTTCGCGCTCCTGGCTGATATCCATGCTCTGATAGTGGATCCAGCGCCAGCCGTGGCTCACCACGTCGTAATCCGCCGCCTTGATTGCCTCGACGATCTCCGGATGACGCGCCAGCGCCATCGCCACGCCAAAGACCGTCAGCGGCAGGCCGCGCTTTTGAAATTCACTGTGGATCCGCCAGAACCCGGCGCGGCTGCCGTATTCGTAGAGGGAGTCCATCGACATGTGTTTATCCGGGTAGCTGGCCGCGCCGATAATGTCCGACAGGAACTGCTCGGATCCGGCATCGCCGTGCAGAACGTGGTTTTCCGCCCCTTCCTCATAATTGAGCACAAACTGCACGGCGATACGCGCCTGATTCGGCCACCGCGCGTGCGGCGGGTTGCCCGCGTAGCCGCGCAGATCCCGCGGGTAATCCTGTTCAAAAAGCCCCATTGCCACCCCCAAAAATTAAAATGGATTCAGTGCCTGAAAATGTCCGCTTAACGCTTTTTTCTCGGGGAACGCCAGATCCCCGTGCTTGCTGGTCGACAGCCCCAGCGCCACCAGCGATTCCACCATCTTCACCGCCGCGCTGACGCCGTCGATGACCGGCACGCGCAGCTCGCGCGTCAGCTCCTGCGCCAGCGTCGCCATGCCGCCGCAGCCCAGCACGATGGCGCCGCAGCCATCCTCTTTCAGCGCCTGTATACAGCGCGCGCGCACCTTCTCCTGCGCCACACCGCTGCCGTCTTCCAGCGCCAGCACCGGGAGATCGATAGCGTGCAGCGCCGCGCACCTGTCCTGAAAGCCATACTGGTGCAGCAGATGGCGGGCAATAATCAGCGTGCGCGGCAGCGTGGTGACCACCGAAAAGCGCGTCGCCACCAGCGTCGCCATATGCATGGCGGCTTCGGCAATACCGACCACCGGCCCCTGCGCCAGCTCGCGCGCCGCCAGCAGGCCCGGATCGCCAAAGCAGGCGATGACGTGACCATCGACGCCCTGCTCTCTGCCGAGCTTAACCTGTTCGAGAACCCCCACGGCGGCGATGGCCTCATCAAAGTGGCCTTCTATAGACGGCACGCCCGCGCTGGGGCAGACCGCGAGGATCTCCGTTCCCGGCGCCGCCACCGCGCGGGCCGCCGCGCCGATGGTTTCCGTCATCGCGAGGCTGGTGTTGGGATTGATCACTTGTATACAGACAGATGACATTACGACTCCTTGTGGCCGGCAAACAGCCGGGCAAAATCAGGCAGGCACTCGCCCGCCCGCTCGAAGCAAAGGCTGGCAACGATGTGTTCAAAATGGTGCATTAAGGCATCGCTTAGCGGCTGGAGCGCCTTCTGGCGCAGCAGCTCCACCAGCTGTTCGTGATCGTTGCAGCGGCACCCCTGACGCCACGGCGCGCCCCAGGTGGCAATCACCAGCGAGGAGCGCTGGCTCAGGCCGGTCACCATCTCCGTCAGCACCTGGTTGCCGGAGATGGCCTGCAGCTGAATGTGGAAATTGGCGGAGTGGCGGATTGCCGCCGGGCCGTCGTACGCCTCGTGCGCCTGCTGCTCCTGACGAATAATGGCCTCCAGCGCGGCAAGGTGCGGCGGCTGGCAGCGGGCCAGCACGTCCGGCAGGTTGGCGACCTCCAGCAGCGCGCGGGTGCGGAAGATATGCTGCGCCTCTTCCACCGTCGGGCTGGCAACGTGTGCACCACGCTTGGGCGTTAAGGTGACCATTTGCACAGCCGCGAGTCGTTGAAGCACCTTGCGGATGCCCGTGCGGCTTACGCCAAAGACCTCGGCCAGCGCCTCCTCCGGCAGTTTGCTCCCCGGCAGCAGCTGATGTTCGACAATCGCGGTCATCAGCGCCTGAAAGATCGATTCGTCTTTGTCATGCAGGTCTGGCGCGGTCTGCAGGGCGTTTATGTTGTTCATTCACCACTCCGTCTTTTACTCTTCGTTATCGAATCGTATACATAAAAATAAAATATTGCATACAAGATTTATTATTTTGGCCTGGATCCTGCAACACCGTCTGCACTCCCGCTTAACGGGTTTTCATTCACAGGAGCAGGTTTCATGCCAAACAGTCAAAACGCGCAGCAGGGTACGGCCGCTGATTCCGGTGCGGTTTACAGCCCACGTCTTTGCAATGAGGATCTGGCACCGACGCGTGACCAGAACTGGAGCTGGTACAACATCTTTTCGTTCTGGATGTCGGACGTTCACAGCATGGGGGGTTATGTTGTCGCCGCGAGCTTCTTTACGCTCGGGCTGGCAAGCTGGCAGGTGCTGCTGTGCCTGCTGGTGGGGATTTGCATCGTGCAGCTGTGCGCCAACCTGGTGGCCAAACCGAGCCAGATGGCGGGCGTGCCCTACGCGGTGATCAGCCGTCAGGCGTTTGGCGTGTTCGGGGCCAATATTCCGGCGGTGATCCGCGGGCTGATCGCCTTCGCGTGGTACGGCATTCAGACCTACCTGGCCGCCAACGCCCTGATGCTGGTGGCGCTCAAGTTCTGGCCGTCGCTCTCTTCGCTCACTACCGGCGCATTCCTGGGCCTGTCGCATCTCGGCTGGATCTGCTTTGCCATCATGTGGGTGCTGCAGGCGATGGTCTTCTGGCACGGCATGAGCGCTATCAAGCGCTTTATTGATATCGCCGGTCCGGCGGTCTACGTGGTGATGCTGGCCCTCGCAGGCTGGATTGTATACAAGACCGGTTTTGACGGCATTTCCTTCACTCTCGCCAGCAAATCCCTGAGCGCGGGGGAGCAGACCTGGCAGATGATCACCGCGACCGCGCTGGTGGTGTCTTACTTCTCCGGCCCGCTGCTCAACTTTGGCGACTTCTCCCGCTACGGCAAAAGCATGGGCGAGATCCGCCGCGGCAACCGCTGGGGGCTACCGTTTAACTTCCTGCTGTTCTCCATCGTCACCGTGGTGATTGTCTCCGGCACCCAGTCGCTGTTTGGCCGCATGATCACCGACCCGATCGAAACCGTCAGCCGCGTGGGCAACGATCTGGCCGTAGCGATTGGCCTGCTGACGATGATCACCGCCACCATCGGGATCAACATCGTCGCGAACTTCGTCTCCCCGGCGTTTGATTTCTCTAACTGCTCGCCGCAGAAAATCAGCTTCCGCACCGGGGGAATGATTGCCGCCGTCGGCTCGATCCTGCTTACCCCGTGGAACCTGTTCAACTCGCCGGAGCTTATCCACTACACCCTAGACGTGCTCGGGGCGTTTATCGGCCCGCTGTTCGGCATTCTGATTGCCGACTTCTACCTGATTAAGCGCGGCAAGGTGTCGGTTGACGATCTGTTCGACGACACGCCGAAGGGCAAATACTGGTACCGCAACGGCTTTAACCCGAAAGCCATTGGCGCGCTGATCCCGTCCGTTGCCGTGGGCCTGGTGATCAGTTTTATTCCGGCCCTGCATGAGGTGGCGAACTTCAGCTGGTTTATCGGCGTCTTCCTCGGCGGCGTGACCTACCGCTGGCTGGCGCGGGAAGATCGCGAGACGGCGGGGGCGACGTCGTTCAGCTCCCGCGTGGCCACGCAAAAAGAGTAACCCCCTCCTCCGGCCGCAGCGTGTCTGCGGCCCGTTCATTCTGGCACCGTTCTTGCTGCGCCTTCTCACCCCGCTACGCAAACACTAAGGCAGGAATCATGATGGATTACCAGACAGCGATCCGCGGTGCATTTTTTGATATTGCCCAGGTCTGCGACAGCGCAGACGCGATTGCCCGGCACGCGCGCTACCTTGAGGACGGGCTGCTGTTTATACAGGGCGGGAAAATTCTGGCGCACATGCCGTGGCAGGAGGGCGAGCAGTATCTTGACCCTCATAAAGGCTATACCGACCTGCGCGGCAGGCTTCTGCTGCCCGGTTTTGTCGACACCCACGTCCATTATCCGCAAACGGAGATGATCGGCGCCTTTGGCGAGCAGCTGCTGGAGTGGCTGACCACCTACACCTTCCCGGTGGAGAGCCAGTTTGCCGATGAAGCCTACGCGAAAGAGATCGCCGAATTTTTCATTCGCCAGCTGGTAAGCAATGGCACCACCACCGCGCTGGTGTTTTGCACGCTGCATCCGGAATCGGTCGAGGCGCTGTTTACCGAAGCCCTGCGCCTCAACATGCGCCTAATCGCCGGAAAGGTGATGATGGACAGACACGCGCCGGACTACCTGAGCGAAGACGCGAAGCAGAGCTACCGGCAGACGCGTGCGCTGATCCAGCGCTGGCACCACCGGGGACGGCTGGGCTACGCCATTACCCCGCGCTTTGCCCCGACCTCATCCCCCGAGCTGCTCGCCGCGGTCAGCCTGCTCAGAGAGGAGTTCCCGGATACCTGGATGCAGACCCACCTGAGCGAAAATCCCAACGAAGTGGCCTGGGTGAGCGACCTCTGGCCGGAGCACGAGCGCTATCTGGACGTGTATCACCACTACGGCCTGACCGGCGAGCGCAGCGTGTTCGCCCACGCGATTCACCTTCACCACAGCGAGTGGCAGTGCCTGCATGACACCGGTTCGGCGGTGGCGTTTTGCCCCACCTCTAACCTGTTTCTCGGCAGCGGGCTGTTTCGCCTGCCCGCCTGCTGGCAGCACAGGGTGCGGATGGGCATCGGCACCGACGTCGGCGCGGGCACCACCTTCAGCATGCTGCGCACCCTGGGGGAGGCCTACAAGGTCGGCCAGCTTCAGAGCTACCGCCTGCGCGCCAGCGAGGCGTTTTACCACGCCACGCTGGGTGGCGCGCACGCCCTCAGGCTCGACGATAAGATTGGCAACTTCGCGCCCGGCAAAGAGGCGGATTTCGTGGTAATCGACCCTGACGTGACGCCGCTGCAGCGCCTGCGCAATCGCCGCTGTCAGGATATCTACGAGCAGCTTTTTGTGCTGATGACCCTCGGCGACGAGCGCAACATCAGCGAGACCTGGGTCAACGGCGAGCGGGTGTGGTCAACTTCCCCGGTAGGTTGACCACCCGCCGGGCGCAATCACAAACGGCAGATGGAAATGCTCGTCTGCCGCTTCTCCCGTCACAAAATCAATTTGCGCGCAGGGGTATAGCGTGTCGCGACCGGTTTCGCTAAACCACGCGCCGATCTCCGCCACCAGCCGATAGCGGCCTGCGGGCAGAGAGGGAACGAACGCGGCGATGCGCCCCTGGACGTTGGTCACGCCCGAGGCCATTATTTCGCCCTCCCGTTCGAGATGGACCGTCACGCCCTGTGCGGGCTTGCCCGTCGAGATATCAAGAATATGGGTGCTGAGTGTGCTCATTCGCTAATAACTCCTTCCAGCCGTAGCAGCGTAATTTCCCGCAGCTGTTCCAGCGCGGCACGGACTTCCTGCGCGTCGCTGTTCTCCAGCCGCGCGTGCAGCGCCTGTAAAATCTCCTCGCCGCTGCGGCCCTTCGCGCGGATCAGAAACACGCGTCCGAAGCGGGCCTCGTAGCGGGCATTGCCCTCGCGCAGCGCCCGGGCAAGGGCAGCATCGCCTTCATTCACCGCGCCCTGCTCCTGGCGCGACAGCGCCGCCTCCGCCTGTGAACCTGCGGGCTTTTCCCCGATGCGCGGATGAGCGCTCAGGGCCTGCGCCAGCGCCGCTTCGTCCCAGTTTTGCGTCAGCGCTTTTGCCGTACTGAACAATTCGTCCCGGCTGGCGTAGGGTCGCCCCAGAGCCAGCGCATCGGCCCAGCCGGGGAGCGCCACGCAGGGATGAATCAGCGCTAATGCCTTTTCGTGGGGAAGATGATTGAAGTCGTGCAGTGCGATCATAGCGTCTCCTTTATTGTCTTCCTCCGGGTTATTGCACAAACCACGCCACTCTGAACGCGGGCGTGAAACAGTCGATTCCGTATAGCTCAACTGGAAATTTTTGATTCAAAAAAAGGCACGCTCACCGCGTTTGCGCACCTTAGCAGTGCAAACGTCGCCCTCACAACGCCGTTTTTGCCACTCTGCAGCCTGGTACGCAAATTGCTGAATGTCTTTACACCCTGCAAAAGGAGAGAAGCATGAGAGCAATCGTCATTGGCGCGGGTATTGGCGGCCTGAGCGCCGCCGTCGCGCTGAAGAAAGCGGGCATCGACTGTACCGTGTTTGAAGCCGTCAAAGAGATCCGGCCCGTCGGGGCGGCCATCTCCATCTGGCCTAACGGCGTGAAATGCATGCAGCACCTCGGCATGGGCGACATCATCGAGACGTACGGCGGGCCGATGCGTTTTATGGCCTACAAGGATTACCGGCGCGGCGACACCCTGACCCGCTTCAGCCTTGCCCCGCTGGTTGAGCGTACCGGCGGGCGCCCCTGCCCCGTCTCGCGCGCTGAGCTTCAGCGCGAAATGCTGGACTTCTGGGGGCGCGACAGGGTGCAGTTCGGCAAGCGCGTCGAACGCGTAAGCGAAGACGACGCGGGCGTGAGCGTGACCTTCACCGACGGCACCACGGCAGCCGGCGATTTTCTGATTGCCGCCGACGGCAGCCACTCCGCCGTGCGCTCGTACGTGCTGGGGTATACCCCGGAGCGCCGCTACGCCGGGTACGTGAACTGGAACGGGCTGGTGAAGATTGACGAAGAGATCGCCCCGGCGCACCAGTGGACCACCTTCGTTGGCGAAGGCAAACGCGTGTCGCTGATGCCCGTTTCCGGCGGACGCTTCTACTTCTTTTTTGACGTACCGCTACCCGCGGGCCTGGCGGAGGATCGCACCACCCTGCGCGCCGACCTCACGGGCTACTTCCGCGGCTGGGCGCCGCCGGTGCAGAAGCTTATCGCGGCGCTGGATCCTGAAACGACCAACCGCATTGAAATCCACGACATTGAGCCGTTCGACAGCCTGGTGCGCGGCAACGTCGCGCTGCTCGGCGATGCCGCGCACAGCACCACGCCGGATATCGGCCAGGGCGGCTGTGCGGCGATGGAAGACGCCGTGGTGCTGGGTGAGTGCCTGCGTGAAAACCACAGCATTACGCTGGCGCTGCGCCAGTACGAAGCGCTGCGCTGCGACCGGGTGCGCGACCTGGTGCTGAAGGCGCGTAAACGCTGCGACGTCACCCACGGGAAAGACATGGCTCTGACGCAGGCCTGGTATCAGGAGCTCAAAGAGGAGACCGGTGAGCGCATCATCAACGGTCTGTGCGAGACCATTCAGGGCGGCCCGTTAGGCTGAACGCAAGAGGGACAACGATGAAAAGAGAACCGACTCCACCCGCCCACTGCACGTTTGAGCCAGAGGACTGGCTGCGCCTGGCGAAATGCTGGCATCCGGTCGCGCGCGCCTGCGACGTCGGCCCGGCGCCGGTCAAGGCGACCCTGCTGGACGAACAGCTGGTGATTTACCGGATTAACGACCAGGTCGTGGTCGCCCGTGACGTCTGCCCGCACCGCGGCGTGCCGCTGACGCTCGGCTTTCACGACGAGCACGGAATTATCTGCCCCTACCACGGCTTACGCTTTGGAGAAGACGGGCGCTGCAACCGTATTCCGTCCAGCCCCGACCAGCCCGTTCCGGCGAAGCTGAACCTGATTAACTACGCCGTGGAGGAGCGCTTCGGCCTGATCTGGACCTGCCTGGCGTTTGACCCGGACAATCCTGTGCCGCTGCCCACCATGCCGCACTGGGATGACGACGGATTTCAGCAGATCAACTGCCCGGCGTTTGAGGTGAACGGCTTTGCCGGTCGTCAGGTAGAGGGGTTTCTGGACGTGGCGCACTTTGCCTGGATCCACACCGAGACCTTTGCCGACCCCAATAATCAGCGGGTCCCCACCTATCAACCGCAGGAGACGCCGTTCGGTTTTGTTGCCGATTACTGGAGCTCCGTGAGCAACTATCCCGCCAGTTCACCCGTGCAGGCGCCGGAAGGGTTCCAGTGGCTGCGCCATTTTGAAATGCATCTGCCGTTTACCGCCACCCTGACGATTCATTTTCCGGGAGAATCGCGACTGGTCATCATGAACGCCGCGTCGCCCGTGTCATCGCGCGTCACCCGCATGTTCGCCCCTATCGCGCGTAACTTTGACCTGCATATTCCGGTGGAGGATGTGCATGCCTTCAATCTGCGCATTTTTGAAGAGGATCGCCTGATGGTGGAAACCCAGCGCCCGGAAAGTCTGCCGCTGGATCTGACGCTGGAAGCCCATATTCCCGCCGATAAGAGCTCAATTGCCTACCGTCGGGGACTGAAGAAGATGGGCTTTGGCGAATTTTTCCTCGTATGACGGAGGCCGATATGCTGAGCGTAATTGTTGACGGGCTGTGGCGCGAGGGCGACAAAAGCCTCGCCGTCAGGCTGGTGGCTGAAGACGGTAACGCGCTGCCGGCGTGGCAGCCCGGCGCGCACATTGATGTCCACTTGCCCTGCGGCGCGGTGCGCCAGTATTCCCTGACCGGTGCGTGTGGAGACGAGAGCTATCTTATCTGCGTGGGGCGGGAAACCGCCTCGCGCGGCGGATCGCGTTACGTTCACGAGACGCTGCGACCCGGGCAGAAATTAGCGATCTCTGCCCCGCGCAATCTGTTTCCGCTGCATCAGGCTGAGCGGGTGTTGCTGCTGGCGGCAGGCATTGGCATTACGCCGCTGTATGCGATGGCCCTGCAGCTGAAGGCGGCCGGAACGCCGTTTACGCTGCACTATTACGTCAAACGCCGCGAAAGCGCGGCCTTTGCGCGCGAACTCTCCCGGTTCGGTGAGTGCCAGATTCATACCGCCAGCCCGCGCACGGCGCTGGCAGAGCATCTCCCGGCACCTGAGGCGGGGCTTCACGCCTGGATCTGCGGCCCGGCAGGGTTTATGGAAAAAGTGCGAGACGTGGCGACGGCCAGGGAATGGGATGATGGCCATCTTCACAGCGAGGCGTTTCAGCCCGCGGCCCCTGCCGCACGCGGTGACGCGGGCGAGATCTTTACGGTCAAACTCGCCTCCACCGGGGAGCGCTGGCCGGTGCCTGCGGATAAAACCATCGCTCAGGTACTACAGGAAAACGGCGTGGACGTGCCGCTGTCATGCGAAATGGGGATCTGCGGGGCGTGCCTGACGCCGGTGATTGACGGCGTGGTGGATCACCGGGATAGCGTGCAGTCGGAGGCAGAAAAAGGCGGGACGGACCAGCAGGTGGCGCTGTGCTGTTCGCGGAGCCATTCCGGGGAGCTGGTGATTGCCCTGTAAAACGAAAAAACCCTGCGATATTGCTATCGCAGGGTTTTCAAATTTGGCGGAAGCGTAGAGATTCGAACTCTAGAACCCTTTCGGGTCGCCGGTTTTCAAGACCGGTGCCTTCAACCGCTCGGCCACGCTTCCAAAGTGAGGCGCACTATAAACATCTATTAGCCCCTTGTAAAGCAGGAATTTTTCTATTTTCACCCACCGGCGTTTGACTGCGCAAAAATCACCCAATCGCTTGCCGCGCACCGGTCACAGCCCCCTTGTACATACCGTTACACAGCAACGCTCATCCTTTTAAATCGCTCTGGTATAGAATGCCACAAAAATAAACGGTCATTTGTTGTGTAATTGTTATAAATCTGAGTACCCGCAGATTTAGAAATTACTGCCATGCAGTGTTACTGGTTGATGATGAAAATCAAAAATACGCTTTGCTTACATATCCTGATGGCGACCCTGGCCATTTTGTTCCTTTGTGTTCACCCGCTGGTGACGAGCTTCAATCCGCCCCTCACCTTCCAGCCGCTGATTAAATCAATGGCGGGCACGCCGAAAGAACAAGCGGAAAAAATTGCGACTATTTCCCATGCCTTAGAAGGGAATGCTATTTTCTTCATTGGCGCGTCTGAGGTGGCCACCTCAGAAGATGAACATTACGCTGTATATAATTACTTTAATAAGCAATTACACAAACCCGTCGTGGCGTATGGCGATGCGTTCGTCGATGATGAAACGCAATTTTTACTGTTCTCTCGTTTTAAAAATAGCCTTAACGCAAACAGTAAAGTTGTTTTGCTTCTGGCTCCTGACAGCTTTTATTCAAAAGGGCTGCCACCGGCTATCTATGCCGATAATTTCCCCGGCTCTATTTTTAATCCGCTGATGAAGGATCCGCAGGCGCGCCCGCTGCTGGTTAATTATTTAAAGCATATTGATAGTAAAGAAATAAGCCATTTAACCTTCGGCCAAATGCGCGTCTTTGGCTGGCACCCCGATCTGATGTGGGACGAGCTGAGCTTCCAGTTTGCCAACGTCTGCACCCTGATAAAAAACGACTGGCTGGCGCTGCTCAACATCACGCCCCAGACGGTACAGCCCTGGCCGCAGCAGCCAGCCGCCCACATTGCCCCCGACTGGGATAAAGAGCTGGCGAATGCGCGCGAGTTAAATAAAAAACGCCAGCAGAGCGCGGCCACCCTGTGGATGGACAAAACGATTTACGAGGAGGACAGTACGCGGCAGCAGTGGGATGACACGCCGGTCGTGCCTGCGCAAATCGCCGCCTTCAGTAAAACCGTCCAGCTGCTTAAAGAACACCACGTGCAGGTGATTGCTATCGTCGACCCGGTTAACCCCTGGGCGCTTTACAATACCGATACCTTCCGTCCGGTTGATAAACAAATAAAAACCATTCTGGAAAAAAACCAGATCCCTTATTTAGATATGTACGCCATGCCTTATCAGAATGGCTGGAACTGGGATCGTTTGCACCCTTCCGAACTGGCCTGGGTTCCTATGATTCGCTTTATTGCACAGAGTTTTAAATGATGAAAATCGCGATCCGTCTTTTTTTCCTTTATCTCCTGCTGGCGATCACCATCGTCGCGTGGACCTCTGTCGATGACAGCATGAGCATGCAGCTGCATTTTGAATATCAAAAGTTCTGAGGCCGAATGATGTACAGCTCAGGAATGTTTTTTGTTTATTTGTTTTCATCCGCGCTGGCGTTTGCGCTGGTTAATCGCGTATTGCGCCATCGTCTGACCTGGTTATCTGCGCTCTCGGTGTTAACGGCGCTGGGATGGGGATATATATTTCAGGGCGATTATATTGCCCCCGCCGCCGTTTTTTTCAGCTTTTATGTTTTTGCCACGCTTAAAGAGAAGGGATGGTTAAAAACGTGGCAGGCAGTCGTTCTGACATTATTGCCGCTGCTGCTGGTGAAATTACATTTAAATAACCACTGGGGCATGATCGGCCTCTCTTTTATGACGTTCCGCGCGCTGGACGTGCTGCTCTATCGCAGTAAAAAAGAAGGTCAGAATTTCCTGCACTATTTCTGTTATCTGTTTATGCCCTTTATTATCCTGGCCGGCCCAATGTACCGCTGGCGGACGTGGATGAGTGACGTCAGCAAGCCCGTATTTGCCCTTAACCGCGAACAGTTTTTAGTCGCGCTGGAGCAAATCATTACCGGCATTGTCCAGAAGTTCCTGTTTGCCATGCTGATTGATTCGCTTGTCGTGCAACCCTGGAGCCATAAGCCGTTTACGCTGACCGTGGGCGTGGTGATGTCGATTGCCTACAGCACCTACCTGTACTTTGATTTTGCGGGCTACAGCAATATGGCCATCGGCGCAGGCCGCCTGTTTGGACTCAATATTCCGGCAAACTTCAACATGCCGCTTCTGGCAAAGAACCCGCAGGATTTCTGGCGCCGCTTCCACATCAGCCTGTCTGAATGGCTGCGCGATGTGGTGTTTATGCCCGTTTATATGAACCTGATGAAATTGAACTTTTTCCGTCAGAACAAAACGCTGGCGCAAAATATCGGTATTTTTTGCACCTTATTCTGCATGGGGGCATGGAATGGCCTGGAACGCCATTACGTCATCAGCGGCGCGCTGTTTGGCGCGATTTCCGTCGCTCACAATATGCTGCTGTGGTCAGCCAAACGCAGCCCGGCATTGCACCGCGGCCTGCAGTATCCGGCCGTTGCGTTTTTAGGGCGAATTCTGACGCTGGGAAGCGCCGCGGGATCCCTTTACATCTTTAGTGGAATGTCACCTCTATGAAAAATCACTCCGATCTTCAGGAACTGCAGGATTTCTTACGTGCGGCATTGTGCGATCCCGCCTCCCCGCAGCAGCTGGTCATCAGCGGCAGCGACGAAGCCTTAAGCTGGCTACAGCTTTCCGCTGCCGTGACGGACTGGGCGCAGCGCTATCAGCGCTGCCAGCCTGTTGCCGGTACGCCGGTCGTATTGTACGGTCACCAGCAGGCCGAGTTCGCCGTGGCAATTTATAGCTGCCTGCTGCACAACATTCCGTACATCCCGGTGGACTGCATCTATCCGCAGGAGCGCCTTCGGGAGATCTGCCATCTGGCCAGCGCCCCTTACTATTACGACGTCGTGACCCGGCAGTTCATCGCCACCGGGGAACCGGGCAAGGTACTGGAGGAGCAGGATCTGGCCTACATCATGTTTACTTCAGGCAGCACCGGTAAACCTAAAGGCGTACAGATTGGGCGTGAAAGCGTATGGCACTTCATGAAATGGGTCAGCCAGGACTTTTCACTGCCGGAAAAACCGGTCCTGATGAACCACGCGGTATTCAGCTTTGACCTCTCCCTGATCCCTTTGCTGGCGAATCTGGCGATGGGCGGACACATCGTGCTGAACGCCAAAGAGGACATTCAGAAAGAGAACTGGCTGGAGCGACTGAAAAGCAACGCGGTCTCCGCCTGGGTTTCCACCCCTTCTTTTGCATACCAGCAGCTGCTTTCCCCGCAGTTCAACAGCGAGTATTTGCCCGCGCTCAACGTCTTTATCTTCATTGGTGAAGTGCTCAATAAAGCGCTGGTTAAACAGCTTCGCCGCCGCTTCCCGCAGGCCATAATCATTAACTCGTATGGCCCTACGGAAGCGACGATTGCGACGACCGTGGTTGAAATCACGGATGCGATCCTGAACAGCGACAGCGCCGTGCTGCCGGTGGGCGTCATGATGCCTGAGAGCAAAATGGAAATTTCCGCCGACGGCGAGCTGATTATCTGGGGTAAAAACGTCATGCGCGGCTATCTCGGCCTGCCGCAGGAGAACGCGGCGAAATTACTCCGTCGGGAAGATGAAGCGTTTCGCGGCTACCGGACCGGCGATCTGGGCTATGAGGCGGGGCTGATCTACTGTCAGGGCCGCAACGACAGCCAGGTCAAACTGAACGGCTACCGTATTGAAATCAACGAGATCGAGAACCGCCTGCTGGCCATGTCCGGCATCAACGAAGCGGTGGTCCTGCCGCTGATGAAATCCTGCGGCAGCGTACTGCGCATTGCCGCGTTCTGCGTGACGGATATGGCGCCGGACACCATCAAAACATCGCTGTCGAAGGTCGTTCCGCACTATATGGTGCCTTCACAAATTATCGTAAAAGACGCTTTGCCGCTGAATCCTAACGGCAAAATTGACCGCAAGCTACTGGACGCTTACGCCCGCACAAATTAATGACTCCAGGAAAAATTATGGAACAAGAAATTCTCGCCCTGTTCGAAAAAGTGTTATCCCGTAAGGTGGGCTTTCACGATGAACTGATTGAATCCGACATTCTCGACTCCATCCTGGCGGTCGATATGGTGCTGGAAGTGCAGGACGTTTACGGCTGCATGATCCCGCCAACTGACGTGGCGACGGTGCTAAAAACCCCGGCGGACCTGGCCCGCTATATTGAAGAAAACCGCTAAACGCCCCTGCTGTTAATGCTGCCCTGAAGGCTCAGGAGGATCTCTCCGGAGCCTTCATTCGTTCCCCCTCCCCCTGAACGCTGTCCTGCCCCTTTCACAGGAATGAAACCAACCGCTTTTACTATTTCTCCTACACTTTAGGAGTACTGTCGGTACGGGAAACAGAAAAAAGCCAACTTAATTAAGGCATTAATGATTCGCTGTGCGCTCAGCCGGGGAACGTTTTGCCTTTAACAGAGGAGTCTGCGGTATGGCATTCGTAACAACGAAAGACGGCGTCAATATTTATTACAAAGACTGGGGCCCAAAAGAGGCTCAACCCATTGTTTTCCACCACGGCTGGCCGCTAAGTGCCGATGACTGGGATAACCAGATGCTCTTCTTCCTCGCTGAAGGCTATCGCGTTATCGCTATCGATCGTCGTGGACACGGGCGTTCGGACCAGGTGAGTGAAGGCCACGATATGGATCATTACGCGGCCGACGCGTCGGCCGTGGTTGAAAGCCTGGACCTGCGCAATGCCGTGCACGTCGGTCACTCCACCGGCGGCGGACAGGTCGCCCGCTATGTTGCGCAGTACGGGCAACCGCAGGGGCGCGTCGCCAAAGCGGTGCTCGTCAGCGCCGTCCCGCCGCTGATGGTCAAAACGGACAGTAACCCCGGCGGAACGCCCATCGAGGTTTTCGACGGCTTCCGCAAAGCGCTGGCGGCTAATCGCGCCCAGTTTTACCTCGACGTCGCCAGCGGGCCTTTCTACGGCTTTAATCGGGATGGCGCGGACGTTTCACAGGGTACGATCCAGAACTGGTGGCGTCAGGGGATGATCGGCAGCGCTAAGGCCCACTACGAGGGGATTAAGGCGTTTTCAGAGACCGACCAGACGGAAGATTTGAAAACCATCACGGTTCCCGTTCTGGTGTTGCAGGGCGATGACGATCAGGTCGTGCCGTATAAAAACGCTGCCCTGCTGCAGGATAAACTGCTGGCGAACAGCGTACTGAAAATTTATCCGGGCTTCCCGCACGGGATGCATACCACCCATGCGGACACCATCAACGCGGACATTCTGGCCTTTATCCGCTCTTAAACGTCGCCTTTATTGCCGGGTGGCGCTGCGCTTACCCGGCCTACATTCCTGCATCCGCAACGATATCGCTAAATTGCCAGTTCAATGCATGAACGCCACCCGCGGGTGGCGTTGTTTATTCCGCTTAGCGATTATCCAGCTGGGCGCGAACGTTGTTCAGCCCGGTAGTGTTGATGCGGTAAGGCTGCCCGTTCACGGAACGGATCAGCTTTTTGGTGCGGAGTTTTTTAAAGACGCTAAGCGTGCAGTCGCTCAGCACCAGCCCTTCACGGGTGTAGCACTCTACGGAAGTGACGCGGCCAGAGCTGTCGCGGACGTGCACAATACGTCCACCTTTAGCGAGAACGTGTAAGGTGCGTTGTTCCTGACGGGATAAATTCATACTGGAAAACCTGTGTAATCATCATGCGTAAAAACGAGCCCACACCCGCAGGTGCGCGCGTAAGGTTTAAGCGCAGCGATAACCAGTCCGTCCTGAAAAGGGCGGGAAACTGATTATCTGATGAAAACATTCTCCAGCATCAAAGCCTCGGTAAGAGATAGCAATATATTTACGGGATGAATGATAACGCCTGTTTTTTACAGGGAAATAGCAGAGTCTTAAAAGTGTGAGGCGGATCGATCCTAAAAATCGTGTTTAGTCAGTTTTACTGCCAGACTGGGATCCCCTGATGGACACTGACTGGAGCTTTTTTATGCCTGATAACTATACCGTTGTTGAGACCGTCCCCACTGCAGAAGCGTTTTGTCGGCTGCGCGAAATCTCGGGCCTCAGCCCTCGTCCTCTGGAGGCAGCCCGGAAAGCACTGCCTGGCAGCTGTTACGGCATGCATATTCTTTATGAGGGTAAACCAGTGGGTATGGGGCGAATCGTGGGGGACGGTGCGTTGAATTTCGATATTGTCGATGTCGCCGTTGATCCCCTTTATCAGGGGAAAGGGCTTGGCAGAGTCATTATGGAAACGCTTGTAGCCTGGCTGGATACCCATGCCTGTAAAGGGGCCTACGTTTGTTTAATGGCGGATGTGCCTGAGCTTTATGCAAAATTTGGTTTTACGCTCGTTCGCCCGGAAAGCGAAGGAATGGCCAGAATCTGGTGACAGACAAACCCGCGTTAAGGCAAAAGAAAAACCCCAGGTTAACGAGTAACCTGGGGTTTATATCTGGCGGAAGCGCAGAGATTCGAACTCTGGAACCCTTTCGGGTCGCCGGTTTTCAAGACCGGTGCCTTCAACCGCTCGGCCACACTTCCTAAGTGAGGCGAACTATAAACACCTCACCGCGTGCTGTAAAGAGTGGCTGCACTCGTTCGCTGTAAAAATAGTCAAAACGTGTTTAATCGGTTGAACTGACGACACATCGACGATTTTATCAGCACAGGCCTAGTGTTTTTTGATGTACATGTCTTTCGTGAAATAGTACCCCAGCTTATCCGGCGTAAATCCGCCTACCCACGGTTTCACCAGGTGGGTGCGGACGTAGTGATAAACCGGAATAGCCGGCACATCACGCCCCAGCAGATCTTCCGCCTGCTGGTAGAACTTACCCCGCTCTTCCGCTGATTTGGCTTTTGCGGCATCGAGCAGCGCCCGATCGTATTCCGGATTGCTGTACTGGCTGGTGTTTTCGCTGTCGCCCGTGCGGAAGTTGTTCAGGAAGGTCGCCGCATCGTCGTAATCGGCAATCCACGCGTACCGCACCGCGTCAAAGTTGTGGGTGTGCATGGTATCCAGCATGGTTTTCCACTCCTGGTTTTGCAGCTTTGCCTCCACGCCAAGGTTTTTCTTCCACATGGAGCTGGCCGCAATCGCGATGCGCTGGTGCGATTCAGAGGTGTTGTAGAGCAGGTTGAAGCTCAGAGGATGGCTGGCGTTATATCCGGCCTCGTTCAGCAGCTTTTTCGCCTCCGCGATGCGCTTGTCAAGCGGCCAACTGGCGTAATCCGGGTTCTGTAGCTTCACGCCGCCGATATCCGGCTGGCTGATGAGCCACGCCGGGCGCTGCCCCTGCCCTAATACTTTTCCGGCAATGATGTCTTTATCCAGCGCCATGTTCAGCGCCTTACGCACGCGCGCGTCGTTAAACGGCGGCCGGGTGGTATTGAATTCGTAGTAATAGGTCGCCAGCTGAGGTGAAACGTCCAGCTCGCTGCCCAGGGTTTTCTTGAGCTGGGCAAACTGGTTGATCGGCACCGTGTACACGATGTCAATTTCGCCCGCCTTATAGCGGTTCACATCCGAGGCCTCAGAGGTGATGGGCAGGTAGGTGACTTTGTTAATCACGGTATGCGCGTTATCCCAGTAGCGCGGGTTGCGCTCTGCCACGATGCGTTCGTTGACCACCCACTGCGACAGCTTATACGCCCCGCTGCTCACGAAATGCTCCGGCTTGGTCCACTTATCCCCGAAGCGGCCAATCAGCACTTTATCCACCGGCACCAGTGACGGGTGCGCCAGCATCGCGAGGAAGGCCGCGTTTGGCTGCGTGAGCGTCACTTCCAGCGTGGTGTCGTTAATCGCTTTTACGCCCAGCGTATCGGGCGCTTTTTTTCCCTGAGCAATATCGGCCGCGTTGACGATATGCATGTTGCCCGGATAGCTGGCATACGGCGAAGCCGTTTTCGGATCGATCAGGCGCTGCCAGCTCCAGACCACATCCTCAGCGGTAATCGCCGTGCCGTCGCTCCAGGTGATGCCCGGGCGCAAATGGAACGTCCAGACGGTGTTGTCCTTGTTCTCCCATTTTTCCGCCAGTCGGGGTTGAACTTCGCCTGCCGGGGAAACGCCCACCAGCCCTTCGAATAGATCACTGATAATATTGAATTCGACATCGCTTTCGACTTTATGCGGGTCGAGCGAAGCCGGTTCACTGCCGTTGTTTCTGACCAGTTCCTGTTTGTCGGCCAGCGCGGTTCCTGTCGGCACGTTAGCCGCCCAGGCTGCCGTGCTGGCGCACAGGATCCCTGCGGTTAACAAAGAAAGCGTAAAGTGAGTGCGTGTTTGTGGTTTCATTTCCTTCGCCTTATAGTCTGTTTTATGACGATCCGGAAATAACTCTTAGCGTTCGAATGGTAATAACGCAATATTTTTCAGTAACCTATAAGAGCTTGATCTGGTAAATTGTCGCAAACCGCTGTTCATACTGGCGAAACGGATTTCTGCAGAAGAAATAACCGCCTCCAGCGCTAACGTGCTGAGTAAAGATGGGTAAAACCACTTTGAGACTGGCGTGCCGTTTCCTATTCTTTCCACTAATTACATCTGTCATAAGAGAGTGACTCATGGATCGTATAATTACTTCTTCACGCGACCGCACATCGCTACTCAGCACCCATAAGGTGCTGCGCAATACCTATTTCATGCTCAGCCTGACGCTGGCTTTCTCAGCGATCACCGCCACCGCCAGCACCGTTCTGATGCTGCCGTCTCCGGGGCTGATCCTGACGCTGGTGGGTATGTATGGTCTGATGTTCCTGACCTACAAAACCGCTGACAAGCCCGTCGGCATCCTGTCCGCGTTTGCTTTCACCGGCTTCCTGGGCTACATCCTGGGGCCGATGCTGAATGCGTATCTGTCTGCCGGTATGGGTGATCTTATCGGCATGGCGCTGGGCGGTACCGCGCTGGTGTTCTTCTGCTGCTCGGCCTACGTGCTGACCACGCGTAAGGACATGTCCTTCCTCGGCGGTATGCTGATGGCGGGTGTTGTGGTAGTGCTGGTGGGCATGGTGGCAAACATCTTCCTGCAGCTGCCTGCCCTGCATCTGGCAATCAGCGCCGTGTTTATTCTGATTTCTTCAGGCGCGATCCTGTTTGAAACCAGCAACATCATTCGCGGCGGCGAGACGAACTATATCCGCGCCACCGTGAGCCTGTATGTGTCGCTGTACAACATCTTCGTCAGCCTGCTGAGCATCCTGGGCTTCGCCAGCCGCGATTAAGCACAACGGATACGAAAAAGGAGAATGCCTGTGGCATTCTCCTTTTTTTATGCCCTACTCACCCCGGCAAATATAGGTGGGATAGCGCCGGTCCTGAATCAGCCACACGGAAGGCGAGAGTTCAGAGATCGTCAGGTAGTAGCGTGCGGTCGGATTGGCGAAGCTACCCCACTGAGCATCAGGCGTATTGTCATTGTGCCGACGCCAGGTTTTGGTGTAGCTCAATACGATGACGTTATCATCGTCCCGCTGCTGCCAGGTAAAATCCACATCCCTGTCAACGATCAAACATTGCCCGCCAGCCCTTGCCGCGCCTTTATAGGTGGTCAACCCGGTACCGTCCCGATGAAAATAGAACTGGGCAACGGTATTGACCTTCACTTCACTGGCTTTTCCCTCATTGCGCGTGAAATTAAATTCAGTGCTGCAGGCCAGCACATCCTTTTTACCCACGCTGCCGGAATAGTAAAAAAATGCCAGCGAACAACCAACCAGTACACCGCCCACGCCAAAAAGAAGTTTTATTTTCATTTTTGTGCCCCGCTTTTATAACGTATGGTTTTACACAGGCTGGTTTTGCTGACCGGACAGGCACCAATAAACACCTCATCTGCAGCGGAAATAGTAAAACGGGCGCTGAAATAATAAATGTCGTACTCCTCCCGTCCGCACGCCACGTTATTAGCCTCCAGCCGCTCCGCTAATTTCGATAGCACCAGCGGTCGTCCGTGATCGTTGATAATCCAGATGCTGCAACGCGCGATTTTTTCCTTAACCGGCTTGAGTTTCGCCGGAATGAAAATCCCCTGCTGTCGGCTGAAGTAGAGGCTCGTCCCCAGCGCAGCGACGATCAATACGGCCACAATCGCCCATTTTTTCATGGAGGCGCGTTGAGGCTTTACTTCTTGCGGTGCGACCGAGGGTTGCGGATCGACGGATGGAATATTCTCCCCCGGCTGAAAAATCACCTCAGCATCAAAGCGAAATCCGTAACGGGGTACGGTCACAATAAATTCGTGCCCCTCTCCCAGAGACTGGAAGCTTTTACGTAATTCGCTTACCGCTTTATTGAGATTATTTCCCGATGGCGTAAAGCCAAATTCCTCCCAAACGCGAGTGATCAATTCCTCCCGACTCAGGTCGTGCCCTTTGTGTTTTATAAATTCCTGCAAAAGCCGCACGGCTGGCGCCGAAAGCGTTAATACAGATTCTGGTTGTCCAACAAGACTTATTGCATGTGCTTCAGGATCGAATAACAACGAATTATTGCATATAAAAAACATCTTTTATTCTCGGCTGTTACCGCATGCTTTTTTAATCCCTGGTACATCGACATGAAAACCGCCTCCTGACCTGCTTATTTTTTCATCAGAAGGAATTTTCTTCCTATCCCTGGCCGCGGTATTTTCGCTTAACTATACAACCTTAAAGACAGAAAAGCAGGATAAAAACCTGTATTTAACGAGTTAATTAATACAAATTTTCACAAACCGCTGTTCTGGTTAAAGTTTCCCTGCCCTGAAGCAATACGAAAGCAGACGGTGTCCTGGTGTTAACGCGCCGCCGATGAACTCAGAGCAGGCAGACTGAATGTGAAACAGAAAAATAGAGTGAACATGACAACCGCCTTTTATGTCGCCGCGCTGTCATTGCCATTTTTCTCAGAAATGGCAATGGCCAATATGAGCGTGTACCCCATGGAACTGAATGTGGACAGGTCCGGTGCGGCGCAAATTAAGGTAGCGTCGAAAACGGATGATATTCAGTTCATTCGGGTGAGGCAAAAGAAAATTCTTAATCCCGGCACGGCCCAGGAAAAAGAGATTGATGTGGCCTCGTGGAAAGAAGGCGGCGTTGTTGTCACGCCCGAAAAATTTGCCCTCGCGGCAGGCGCCATGCGCGTCGTTCGTCTGGTATCGCTTACGCCACCGGAAAAAGAGACCACCTGGCGCGTCTATTTTGAAGGGGTAAAGCAGCCTGACAGCATTATTCCCGGCAAGGCAGAAAGCCCGGCTGCGACGGCGACATTGGGCGTCAATGTGATCTGGGGCGCCCTGATCCACCTCGCCCCGGAAAAAAGTGTGGTTTCACTCTCGATAGACCCTCGCAGGGGCACGTTAAAAAACAACGGTACGCTGCGCGTGCCGCTGAGAGAGATCGGTATTTGTGACGGAGATTCGTCGTGTAAATGGGTTAAAGAAGACGCGACGATTTATCCGGATACCGAACGGAAATTAAAAACGCTCACAAATACACAAGGCCAGAAATATAAATTCCGCTACTTCAACTGGGTGAATAAAACCGCTGAAGAAGCTGATTTACCCGTCGTGCAATAACACGACGTTACCGTAAAGACCCAAAAGGGTTTGTTTAAAGAGCCAGGGTGCTCATTTGTAAATATGGAGATATCAATGCGTAAGTACTTTAAACCTCTGATGATTGTTGCCGCGATGACCACGTCCGTTAGCGCGCTGGCGATCCAAAAAGATATTACCGTCAACGCCAGCGTTGATTCACAGCTGGATATGACCCAGGCCGATAACACGCCGCTGCCGGCAAGCATCGATATGCAGTACCTGCCAGGCCGCGGTCTGGAAAGCTATCGCCTGAATACCAAGGTGTGGTCTAACTCCGCCACCAGCAACGTGAAAGTCCGTCTGGTAAGCGCCGCGAAGCTGGCAAATGCCGACGGTGCTGAGACCATCCCAATGACGGTGAAGCTGGGCGACAAAACCCTCTCTACCGCCGATGTGGAATATACCGGTACCGAACTGTTCCCGGGAAGCATTGAAAACGGTTCAGCGGTACTGCCGCTGACCATTTCTCAGACCACCAAAGGCATTCTGAAAACCGGTCAGTACAGCGGCGTTGTCAGCCTGATGCTGACGCAGGCGACTACCACGGAAGGCGGTGCGTAACACCACAGCACCTAAGGAATAACGTCAGAGGGTGCCCACCCTCTGACGTCAGGATGATGTCGAGGCTCGTTCATGGCGTTTCACAGAAATACTCTCCTCTTTGTTGCTTTGTTACCCGCATCCATCCAACTCGCCTGCGCCGGGATGGCCGTCCCGGCAGGTTTTGAAGATCTGGCGAAAACGCAGCGCCTGTGGACAGAGGTCAACCTCTACGGCGAGTCGCTTGGACTTTTTGAAACGGATATCACGCTTGAAACGGTCAGTTTTGTCGCACCTGAAACCGTTGTGGCGGCCATCAAACGTCGGTTTAACGACGACCCTGCTCTCGTTGGCACCGTGTCTGCCGCGCTGGCCGTTCCGCTTGCCCGTAACGGCAACCTGGCCTGCAGCAGCAACGGCTCCGCAGCGGGCTGCGATTACATTGATACCGACCGCGCGGCCATTATCTATGATGAGAATAACGCCCGTATTAGCCTGTTTTTGGACAAGAAATTTCTGCCTAAAGCCACCGCGGAAAATCAGTGGTATCAGCCCACGCAGGACACCGAAAATGCGCTGATCCATCAGCAGAATATTAATTTTGTTGCCGACAGGGATTATCAGTCAGCCACCGTACAGGGCAATGGCGCGCTGGCGCTCACGCAGGACGGCTATGTTAACCTCGACTGGACCTGGCTGGGACAGCGTTCAAGGCGCCAGCAGCAACAGGAAATCACCGTCAACAACGCCTGGTTCCGCCAGGATATCCTGCGTCAGTACTATGTCCAGCTGGGCGAGATGGATACCCGCGATCTGTTCAGTAATGCCGGCGGGAATATCAACCTCAGCCAGCTGCCGCTGGGCAAAATTCGCGGTCTGCGCACGGGTTCAACACGGGCGTGGATTAATCCGGTTCAGCAGTCAAAGGGAACGCCTGTCACCGTACTGCTTTCCCATGACGCGCGTATCGACGCCCGCCGTGGCAATCAGCTGCTGGCCAGCTTTTACCTGAATGCCGGGGCGCAAACCCTCGACACGCGCTCGTTTCCGGACGGGAGCTACACCGTCACGCTGTCGGTCTATGAAAATAACCGGCTGACGCGTACCGAGCAGGTGCCGTTTACCCGAACCGGCATTACGCCATTTGACCGCGTCGAGTGGTTCCTGCAGGCGGGTGAAACCGACAATAGCGATCGGAACGAAGAACGCAGCGCGGTTGCGCAGGCGGGTGTGCGCCTGCCCGTCACCCCGACCCTGGCGCTGACCAGCGGAGCAACGATAAAGAAAAACCAGCGTTTCCTGGAAAATGCGCTCGACTGGAGCCGGGGCTTCAACGCGGGCCCGATCGACGGCGTGCTGAGTACCCGGTTTAGCTACCTTTACGGCAGCGAAGGCCAGCGCGGCAATATTCAGCAAATCAGCTACAACGACGGTTTTTCGCTGAGCCTCTATCGCAACGCGCTATCAGCGGAAAACTGCAACACCCGAAGCGCGGGGTTTGACGCCGTGAACGGCTGCTATCGCACCCTCTCGGTGATGTTTTCCGTCCCTGTCGGGGCCTGGTATGCGAGCCTCGGATATTCGGATAACCGCAACGAAGGACGGTACGTTTCACGTCGGGAGCTCCCGGACAGCGACGATCGCCACGATGCGGGTTTGCCGTGGGAATCGGTCTATATGACCCGCTCGCGCTCGCGGGCCTGGCAGGGAGGGCTGAGCAATGTCTTTAGCACCCGAGGCCTGAACATTAACAGCAGCATTAACCTGTTCATGCGTCACGATGACGCCCGCGACGGCAGGGACAAAGGCGGCTACCTGAGCGTGAGCCTGTCCATGGCGCATAACCGTCAGGGTGATGCCTCGAGCTATACCTCTATGGGCGCGACCTGGCAGCACCAGCAGCGTGAAAAAAATCAGCTGAGCTACAACGTGGCGCATAACTGGTACGCCGATGCACGCGGCGAAAACGAGTATGGTCTGAGCGCGTCGGGCATTAACAGCGACTCGCTGAATACCTCAGCCTATACGCGCCAGGGCGGGCGATACGGCAACGGCAGCCTGACCGTCAGCGACGCCTGGGATCGTCAGGACAGGCGCCATACGCTGAGCAGCAGCGGCAACTACAGCTCGACCCTTGCGCTGTCGCGTTCTGGCCTGTGGCTGGGACGCTGGAGCGACGGTCGTCCTGCTTCCGCCGTCGCGGTTAACGTTGCCACACCGGAAGATACCCAGGCTCCTAGCGTTGCCGTGTCGCTGGATAACAGCGGGAGCGCAGACATTCCGGGCAATAGCCGCGCCCTCTTCGCAGTGCCGGGCTACCAGCAGACAACGTTGACGATTAACGAATCGCTGGACGTATCCCGGGGGGCCAGCAGTGAGATCACGCAAGGTTCAGGCAGCAGAACGCTGTTTATGGTGCCTGGCAAACTGCTGCGTCGGGATGTGCAAACCACCGCAAGCTACACCTGGCTCGGCCAGTTAACCGACGAGCGTCATTCGCCGTTTATCGGTGGCGTGCCGCTGAACGTTAACGGCTGGAGCGATCTTGGCAACGGCGGATTCAGCGCCCAGAGCGATGCCCTGCTGCATAACCTCTACCTGGTGCGCCAGCAGCAGTTTTATCAGTGCGAACTCAACGTGAAAAGTATGCGCGACGTGGTGCGCTATGTCGGCTCAATTCCTTGCCGGGAGTTAACCTTCTCCGCCCTGCCGGATGCCGTCCAGCAGCAGGCGCAGCTGATGCTCGCCGGACGATCGGTACCTGCCAGTCCAACTGCCATGAACGTCGACAACCTCATTAAAGGGAAATGATGTGATTAAGTGCTTCTTTATATTACTGTTCTTAAGCCTGTGGACAGGCCAGGCGCTGGCGGGCGCCCCTGCGGGACGAAACACCAGCGTTGGGATCAGCTTCGATCGTACGGCACCGCCTGCGCGTTTCGATATCTGGTTTCATGAATCGGGCGGCTATGACCTCGCCGACCCGCAAAAGTGGGGACGTAATACCCTGACCTGTGAGTCCCGAACTGATACCGCGAACGGGGCCTGCATGAACTCACCGGTCTGGTTCTCAGCTAACCCGGCCGCGCCCTATGCCATCAATTTACGTTTCACGCATGCCCTCACCAGCAAGACGGTGGATATCAAGGTATATGGCGATCACTACATGTTTATCAACAATAAAGTCTTTACCTTCGCCAGTTTTGTCACAGGGGGAACGGGCGATCTCAGCGCCTGGAACAGAGAACCCTATTTCGATTTCTATATTGTGAAAAGCGAACTGGATAAGCTCGCCCTGCCGGGGATCTGGACCGCAACGCTGAAGCAGAACCTGCGTCAATGGGGGAGCGCCGACTGTGGCGGAAACTTCAATGACGTAAACGTCGGATGCCCTGGCTACCTCACCATCGCCAGGTGGCAGGCAAACATTCGCATTGAGGTGGTCGATCCGGGTAATCAGCAGATTTATCTGCCGGCCTTTCCGCACTCAACGCCCGTCGTTAACCTCAACCTGACCAACTTCCCGGGGCGGCCGGGAGGTAGTGAGATCCAGGGTGAAAACTCGCTGGATATGTGCCTTTACGACGGCAAAAACAGTACCAGCACCCGCGCCTATCTTCGCTTTGAGGATGACGGACTCCCCTCAGCGGATCGTGCCGAAGGCGCGTTTTCTATCAGGCGACGCGGCGGTAGCCAGACCGATGCGCGGGATCGTCTCGATTATCGGGTCTCCGTCACCAATCCAATAACAGGCGCAACCGAAGCCGTCGCGAACGGTAAAACCCTGGTCTGGCAAGGCACGAACGATCCGCAGCATCTGCGTCAGGTCGTGCTGCCCGGCGGACGCGAGAGCGTATTGTGCATTCCTGCCCCTATTATCCTGAAAACCCCCGCGTTTGCCGCCAGCAGCAAAAACGCGGGCGACTATACCGGCACGCTGCGCGTTATCTATACGCCCAGCACGTTATAACGAGGTCACCGTGAGTTACGCTATTCTCGACAATAATCGATTTTACGCCGAAGGGTTGCGCTACGCGCTGCTGCGTCGGGGCGTTCAGCCAGAGGTCCAAAGCGACACCGTGCAATGGCAGCCAGCGCTGCTTACCCGCCGCGTGGTTGTCGTACGCTGCCGTTTTTCCGTGGCGGGTACGCATCAGGCATTGATAAACATTTTGCTCAGACTGGAAGCCGCCCGCTGGCAAGGCAGCCTGTATCTGGTCTGCAATGAAAAGGGGTGGGCGCTGGCGACGCATTTACGCAAGCGTTTCAGTACGTTGACCCTTTATATCATCGATGACCGGATCGCCGTCGCTGATGCGGCATATTTGCTGGCAAAAGAGCCTCGCCGCGTCCGAAGTCTTGACTGCTGTCTTACCGGCCTTGAATTCAACGTGCTCGATCTGATGCTTACCGGCTTGCCGGTACGCCACATTGCCATCGTGACGCGTATGTCTGAGAAGCAGGTTTCAACCCATAAATGCAACGCGCTGAAAAAGCTTAATGCCAACAATCTGCTGCAACTGCTCCTGTAGGGCACGGCTTATCCTTCGGCGGCTTTTTTGCTACACTGTCGCCGTTTTTTTCACAGACGACAGAAGATTATGTTCATTTTTGCAGGCCAGGAAATTGAGACCGATAGCGAAGGCTATCTGAAAGATACGACGCTCTGGAGCGAGCCGCTGGCGGAGAAAATTGCGGAAAACGAAGGGATTACCCTCTCCCCCGAACACTGGGAAGTGGTGCGTTTTGTCCGCGAGTTCTATCTTGAATTCAACACCTCTCCGGCGATCCGCATGCTGGTCAAAGCCATGGCCAATAAGTTCGGCGAAGAGAAAGGCAACAGCCGCTATCTGTATCGTCTGTTCCCGAAAGGCCCGGCAAAACAGGCCACCAAAATTGCCGGCCTGCCTAAGCCGGTGAAGTGTATTTAATACCGAATCCCGAAGTTTACGTATTCGCGCCCGGGTTGATGCGGTTCCGTTAACACCTTATCAACCCGTGCGCTGCGCGGCCCGCCCGCTTTCAGCCACGCCACCAGCTTGTCGACCTGCTCCGCTTCGCCGCAGGCGACCACCTCAACGCTGCCGTCGTCCCTATTTCGCGCGTATCCCGTGAGCCCAAGCTCAACCGCTTCGCGCTGGGTGCTGTAGCGGAACCCCACGCCCTGAACAACGCCGTGAACCCAGGCAATGGTGCAGACTTTTGACATTTTTCTTCTCCTTAACGTAGCGTTTTAGGCAAACAGCCATAGTGCTGCCGGAAACGGGCGGTGAAACGAGAGCTGGAAAGATACCCACATTGTAATGCGATTTCGCCAATCGGTAATCGGGTTGACTGGAGCTGTGACAAAGCAACGGCCATCCTCACCTCCTCCACGATCTGGCGAAAACTCTGCGACTCTTCACGCAAGCGTCTGCGCAGCGTCGGCACGCTTAAGGCCAGACGGCTGGCAACGTCCTGCGCGGTCCAGTCTCTGGAGGGCGACAGCATAATGAACTGCCGCACCTGCTCGGTCAGGTTACTGTTACGCTCAACAAGCAGCGGACCCGCCACGCCATCGTGCAGCAGGGCCAGCAAAAGACCGAAAGCCTGATGCTTTTGTAGAGCCTCCGGTAAATCCTGACGCACGGCGTGCAGCAGATTGTCCCACATAAACGCCAACCCCTCGCTCAGCGGGGCGCAGAGCGAATGCAGCGTCGTGCGCGGCCAGGATTTCAGGTAATGCGCCTTAAACTCGGCGACGATCTCCGGGGATAACATTAGCAAATCCGAGTGAAACAGACCGTTTACAGGCTGATTGATAATCTCCATCGCCGTATTGGCCGGGATAATGATGAGCTCATCCCGTGTCGCCTCCAGGCGGTTATCATCCTGAACTATCACCTTAGTGCCGTGAGTGATATGACAAATAGCCGGAAAAAACAGTTTAACCTGGTGCAGGCGATGCATTTTGCTGGCAGTCACTTCACCCGCGGTAAGATGGTTATGTCGAAAATGAAACTCCTGCACCCTGCCATCCTTATCTGCTGTAGGTTGCTGTTAACTGAGCCTTTGCCAGAACGTGACTATTGAGCATAAAACCGACCAGCGCGCCGCTGGCATTGTTGTCGACGGGCAGTTTATCCACGTCCAGGGCCCAGACGGTAATCTGATAGCGGTGAGGCTTGTTCCCTTCGGGTGGACATGCGCCGCCGAATCCAGAATAGCCGAAATCATTACGCCCCTGCACAACGCCGGCAGGTAATTTCTCGCCGTTCGGGTTACCGGCGTCAGCGGGCAGCGTCATTGTCTTCGCCGGAATATTGGCTACGGTCCAGTGCCACCAGCCGCTGCCGGTAGGCGCATCCGGGTCATATACCGTGACGGCAAAACTTTTCGTACCGGCAGGCGGATTTTTCCATGCCAGCTGTGGAGAGATATTCCCACCGTGGCAGCCAAACCCCTCAAATACCTGCTGTTGCGCCAGCCGCCTTTCGCCGGAAATATCCCGGCTGGTGATGCCGAAAGGCGTTGTTGCTAAAACCTGAAAACTCATCGCCGCCAGAGCGGCTATTGCTATCACACTGCGCTTTTTCATGGGTGCTCCCTCTGCTGTACCGGAAGCCCCACTCTAAACCCAGCTGCAATATCGTAATGTGCCTAAGCGATTTGATTTTGTGCCGAAACGCTCAACGGTATCCGCAGATGATTGCGCCTTGCTGAATGTGGTAATCTACGCGCCATTTCCTGAAATCGACAGAACAGCAAATTATGAGTGTACGTTTAGTGTTAGCCAAAGGGCGCGAGAAATCATTACTGCGCCGTCATCCCTGGGTCTTTTCCGGCGCGGTTGCCCGTATGGAAGGCAAAGCCAGCCTCGGTGAAACCATTGATATCGTTGACCATCAGGGGAAATGGTTAGCGCGAGGCGCCTACTCGCCAGCGTCCCAGATCCGCGCTCGCGTCTGGACGTTTGATAAAGATGAAACCATCGACATCGACTTCTTCGTTCGCCGTCTGCAGCAGGCGCAGCAGTGGCGCGACTGGCTGGCAAAACGCGACGGGCTGGACAGCTACCGCCTGATTGCCGGTGAGTCCGACGGCCTGCCTGGCGTGACCATCGATCGCTTCGGTAACTTCCTGGTGCTGCAGCTCCTGAGCGCCGGAGCGGAATACCAGCGTGCCGCGCTGATCAGCGCGCTGCAAACGCTGTTCCCGGAATGCGCCATTTACGACCGCAGCGATGTGGCGGTGCGCAAAAAAGAAGGCATGGAGCTGACTCAGGGGCCCGTAACGGGCGAACTGCCACCGGCCCTGCTGCCGATTGAAGAGCACGGCATGAAGCTGCTGGTGGATATTCAGGGCGGGCACAAAACGGGTTACTACCTCGACCAGCGCGATAGCCGTCTGGCTACGCGTCAGTACGTTGCCGACAAACGCGTGCTGAACTGCTTCTCCTATACCGGCGGTTTTGCCGTTTCGGCGCTGATGGGCGGCTGTGCTCAGGTGGTGAGCGTGGACACCTCGCAGGAAGCGCTGGACGTGGCAAAACAGAACGTCGAGCTCAACAAGCTGGACTTGAGCAAAGCGGAGTTTGTCCGCGATGACGTGTTCAAGCTGCTGCGTAAATATCGCGATCAGGGCGAGAAGTTCGACGTCATCGTGATGGATCCGCCGAAGTTTGTGGAAAACAAAAGCCAGCTGATGGGCGCGTGCCGCGGGTATAAAGATATCAACATGCTGGCTATCCAGCTGCTGAACCCGGGCGGGGTTCTGCTCACCTTCTCCTGCTCCGGCCTGATGACCACAGATTTATTTCAGAAAATCATCGCCGATGCCGCAATAGATGCTGGTCGTGATGTACAATTTATAGAGCAGTTCCGTCAGGCAGCCGATCACCCCGTGATTGCTACCTACCCGGAAGGACTGTATCTGAAAGGGTTTGCCTGTCGCGTCATGTAACTTGAAAAGAGAAATATTGCCCGCACATAACGTGTAAGTCGTATTTCCCGGGAGGTGACTATGATTGCCAGCAAATTCGGTATCGGCCAGCAGGTCCGCCACACTTTGCTAGGGTATTTGGGTGTGGTCGTGGATATCGACCCGGAGTATTCCCTTGATGAACCGTCAGCAGACGAGCTGGCGGTGAACGCAGAGCTTCGCGCCGCGCCCTGGTACCATGTGGTAATGGAAGGTGATGATGGACAACCCGTTCACACCTATCTGGCCGAAGCGCAGCTGAGTAGCGAGCTGCAGGAAGAGCATCCGGAGCAACCCACAATGGATGAACTTGCTCAGACTATCCGCAAACAGTTACAGGCTCCGCGCCTGCGGAACTAAGCGTGTAAAAAAAGCCCGATAACGGGCTTTTTTTTATTACTTCGCCAGCCCCAGACGGGGGATGTCGATCGCCGGACAGCGATCCATGACGACCTTCAACCCCGCATCCCGCGCCAGCACGGCGGCCTGCTCGTTAATCACGCCCAGCTGCATCCACAGCGTTTTCGCCCCTACGGCGATAGCGTCCTGCGCCACTTCCCACGCTGCCTCGGAATTACGGAAGACATCGACCATATCGATTTTTTCCGGCACCTCCGCGAGCGTGGCGTAACCCTGCTGACCCAGCAATGTTTTCCCCGCCACTTTTGGTGAGACCGGGATAACGTGATAGCCCTGATCGAGAAGGTATTTCATCACCCGATAGCTGGGACGATCGGGTTTATCGCTCGCGCCCACCAGCGCAATGGTACGCGTGGATGTCAGAATCTCGGCAATATCGTTCTCTTTCATGGTTTTTCTCCTGGCTTTTTTAAAAGTGTACGCCAAACCGCACATCTCAACCATCCATCCCATACAGATGCATGAGGGCAAAACGGCGAAATATGTCTATATGTTAGTAAACGTGATTATCGAAAAATTTAGATACATTAATGCGGCGACAGGATTTCTGACGGGAGCCTTCTATGAAAACCGGTATTGCCACTGCCCTGATTGCGTTAGTGATGCCGGTCTGCGTTTTTGCTACCACGCTCCGGCTCTCTACCGACATTGATCTTCTTGTACTGGACGGGAAAAAGGTCTCCAGCTCGTTATTGCGCGGTGCAGACAGCATCGAGTTAGATAACGGGCCGCATCAGCTGGTCTTTCGGGTAGAAAAGTCGATCGGTCTGGCTAATCACGAGCAACGGATGTACATCTCCCCGCCGCTGATCGTCAGCTTTAATACCCGGCAAATCAGTCAGGTGAACATCACCCTGCCTCGCCTTGAAACGGAGAAGGAATCTGCGGCCTTCGACGCTTCACCCCGCGTTGAACTGCTGGACGGGAATGCGATGCCGATTCCGGTGAAGCTGGATATTCTGGCGTTAACGACCTCGCCGAAAGGCCCGGATTACGAGGCCGCGACCCAGACCTATAACAAAGCGGGGAAACGCGCCTCGCTTCCGCAGTTTGCCACCATGATGGCGGACGACAGTACGCTTCTATCCGGCGTCTCTGAACTGGACGTTATTCCTCCCCAGTCCCAGACCCTGACGGAACAGCGCCTTAAATTCTGGTTCCAGCAGGCCGATCCCGACACGCGGGCCCGGTTTTTACAGTGGGCAAAACAACAACCTTCATCATAAGCCACATTTTTTACGCCTTTCTCTTGCAGCGTCAGACGGTTCCCGTCATCGTGTAGTCAGTTAACCTGATGGATATGATTATGGAACTGACAACACGCACGCTGCCTGAGCGCAAACACATTGCTCTTGTGGCGCACGATCACTGTAAACAAATGCTGCTTAACTGGGTTCGCCGCCATCAGCCTTCGCTGGAAAAGCACGCCCTGTCGGCGACCGGCACAACCGGTAACCTGATCCAGCGCGAAACGGGTCTGCAGGTGAATGCCATGCTGAGCGGTCCGATGGGCGGCGATCAGCAGGTCGGCGCGCAGATTTCCGAAGGGAAAATTGATGTGCTGATCTTCTTCTGGGACCCGCTGAACGCGGTTCCGCACGATCCGGATGTTAAAGCGCTGCTGCGCCTGGCGACGGTGTGGAATATTCCGGTGGCGACAAACCTGTCGACGGCGGATTTCATCATCGAATCGCCGCAGTTTAACTCGCCGGTTGATATCCTTATTCCGGACTATCAGCGTTATCTTTCCGACAGACTGAAGTAGCTTTTTTGCCGGGTGGCGGCTATGCCTTACCCGGCTACAAAATCTTGCCTGACATCGTTATGGCTTACGCGCCACCGGCACATCAATACTCTTCAGGATATCGACAAACACGGATGGCTCCTCTTTATTGAACAGCAGCCACACGCGATGCCGCGCGCGGGTGATGGCCACATACAGCAAACGCCGCTCTTCGGCATCCGGG
The DNA here is from genome assembly GCF_034106085.1 of Enterobacter sp. 302C9. Classification (NCBI taxonomy): domain Bacteria; kingdom Pseudomonadati; phylum Pseudomonadota; class Gammaproteobacteria; order Enterobacterales; family Enterobacteriaceae; genus Enterobacter; species Enterobacter sp. 302C9. Next base: position 696,514 of record NZ_JAWNBW010000001.1, on the reverse strand, counting down.
AAATCTTCCGGCACCGGCAGCAGGGCCTCTTCCATCACCGACTCGCGGGCCGGGGCCGGGAAACCGTCGCTGCCCTCTTTCAGCCCCACCACAATCACATAGTCAGCCTGCTGCCCTTTGCTGGCGTGAATTGTCATAAATTCAAGCTGCAGTTTCGGCCAGCGGGTGGCGGCTTTTTCCAGCGCCGCGGGCTTAAGGTGATGGTAGCGGGCCAGCACCAGAATACGTTCATCGGGCTTCGCGTAGCCGCTGAGCTTGTCCAGCAGCGGCTCCAGCTGGTCATCCGCCAGCAGGGTGACCGCTTTTTTATCCCCTGGGCGCAGGCTATTGAGTGGCTTGGCCAGCTGATGCGGGTTCTGCTGGATAAAGCGGTTGGCGATCTCACCAATGCGTGAATTGAAGCGGTAGGTGGTGTCCAGATCGCTGCGATCCCCTTCGCCAAAATAGTGGTGGAACGCGGTCGTCAGGGAGAGCTGCGCCCCGCTGAAGCGATAGATGGCCTGCCAGTCGTCACCCACCGCAAACAGCGACGTATGTTTATTTTGCGCCCGTAGCGCCGAGAGTAGTGCAGCACGCTGCGGAGAGATATCCTGGAACTCATCCACCAGAATGTGTTTCCACGGGCTGACAAAACGTCCCTTCTCAAGAATGATGATGGCCTGATGGATTAAACCGGAGAAATCGACGGCATTTTCCTCTTTCAGCGCGTTTTTCCAGGCTTTCAGCAGCGGAGCCATCAGCTTGACCCGTTTCGAGAACAGATCGCGGATCGCCTCCGGCGCGCTTTCAATCATCTCTGCCTGCGTTCCACCGTGCATTCGCATCAGGCTGACCCAGCGGTCAAGTCGCGAACCCAGCCGACGCGCCAGTTTGTCATCCTGCCAGAAGCTGCCCTCTGGCACCTCCCAGCCGAGCTCCTCCTCCAGCCACTGACGCCACCCTTTCGCCTGCGCCTTTTTCTCACTGCACTGCTGGCGCCACGTTTTGATGAACAGCGCCTGACGCGCCTGCGCGTCGTTTTCTAGCTTACTGATGGAAGGCACTTTTTTACTGCCCTGCTGAATAATATGCAGCGCAAGGGCATGGAAGGTTCTGGCCGTGATATCCCGCGTGTGCAGACGTTCCTGGATGCGTTCGTCCATCTCCTGAGCAGCCTTGCGGCCAAAGGCCAGAAGCAGTATTTGATCGGCTACCGCTTCTCCGGTCGTCAGCAGCCAGCCGGCACGCGCCACCAGTACCGACGTTTTACCGCTACCGGCCCCCGCCAGCACCAGCAGCGACTGCTCGCCATTGACCACCGCGCGCGCCTGGGCCGGATTGAGCGGTGAAGATTCCACCGTACTGAAAAAGTCGGCGTATTGGGTGAGCATAGCGTCCATCCAGGCCTGGTTATGGGCGAGACGGCTTTTATCCTTATCATTCAGCCAGGCCTGACACTGGCGCCAGGCGTCGCGACAGTTGTCAAACTCGTCGAGACGCGTCACGGAGAGCGGCAGCGCCGAGAGTGCCTGTCGGATCTTTTGCTGCAGCCCGGCGGTCTGCTGACGGGTCAGCCACGCGTGCTGTGCGTTGCTCTTCGCGATATCGTCCAGCACCTGCTGCAGCACCTGGGCGGCAATTACGCTCATATCCTGGCTCCACTGCTGCCACAGTGCGTTCAGGTGATGATGGAAACGCTGGGTTTCCGCCCACTCGGTGCCGTGAAGACGCACGACTTTATCGTCAGGCAGAACGAACTCCAGCTCGCCCCACACCAGCCCGCGTTTACAGTGGATAGCCAGAAGCTGATTAAACGGAATAAGGTATTCGTGGCGTTCCCCGGAGACTTTCACCCCGGCATTAAGGAGAACCACCCTGTCGTAAGGGTGTTGCGCCAGGCGTTTGCCTAACGACGTTGCTTTCAGTTCCATGTTCCGCCAAATCCACGAAGAGATAATTTACCTGACAGTTTAACTGCCAGTTTTAAGGTGCTCCAGCCTAAAAAAACGTTACAATCATTGGGCGTTAATTTTATCGAAAGGAAGTGAGGGTTTATGCGTACCGTTCTGAATGTGTTGAATTTTGTGCTGGGCGGTTTTGCCACCACCCTTTCCTGGCTTTTTGCCACGCTGGTGAGCATCGTCCTGATTTTCACGCTTCCCCTGACCCGTTCCTGCTGGGAAATCACAAAACTCTCCTTAATCCCCTACGGGAATGAAGCTATCCACGTTGACGAGCTCAATCCGGAGAACAAAAACGCCCTGATGAATACGGGCGGAACCCTGCTGAACATACTGTGGCTGATTTTCTTCGGCTGGTGGCTGTGCATCATGCATATTTTTGCCGGTATTGCACAGTGCATCACGATTATTGGTATTCCTGTGGGGATAGCGAACTTTAAGATCGCCGCTATCGCCCTTTGGCCCGTCGGTCGCAGGGTTGTTCCGGTAGAAGTGGCCCAGGCGGCCCGTGAAGCTAACGCGCGTCGTCGTTTTCAGTAAATAAGGACCGGCCGCGTTTATGCTAAGCCCACTGCTTCGCCGTTATACCTGGAACAGCACCTGGCTATACAACGTCAGGATATTTATCGCGCTTTGCGGCACGGTTGCCCTGCCCTGGTGGCTGAATGATGTCAAGCTCACCATTCCGCTTACGCTGGGAGTGGTGGCCGGGGCGCTGGCGGACCTGGACGATCGTCTGGCCGGACGTTTACGTAACCTGGTCATTACGCTCGTCTGCTTTTTCATTGCGTCAGCGTCCGTTGAGCTGCTTTTCCCGTGGCCCTGGCTGTTTGCCCTGGGCCTTACGCTCTCAACCAGCGGGTTTATTTTGCTGGGCGGCCTCGGGCAGCGCTATGCCACCATCGCGTTTGGTGCATTGCTGATCGCCATCTACACCATGCTGGGCGTTTCCCTGTACGACCAGTGGTACCAGCAGCCGGTTCTCCTGCTGCTGGGCGCCATCTGGTATAACCTGCTGACGCTAACCGGTCATCTGATCTTCCCGGTTCGCCCGCTGCAGGATAACCTTGCCCGCAGCTTTGAGCAGTTAGCCCACTATCTGGAACTGAAATCCCGGCTGTTCGACCCGGATATCGAGGAAGAAAGCCAGGCTCCGCTCTACGATCTGGCGCTGGCAAACGGCCAGCTGGTCGCCACCCTTAACCAGACAAAAGCCTCTCTGCTTACCCGTCTGCGCGGCGATCGCGGTCAGCGCGGAACGCGAAGGACCTTACACTACTATTTTGCCGCCCAGGACATTCACGAACGTGCCAGCTCCTCGCACGTTCAATACGCGGCCCTGCGCGAGAAGTTCCGCTACAGCGACGTGATGTTCCGCTTTCAGCGCCTGCTGTCCATGCAGTCTCAGGCGTGTCAGCAGCTCTCGCGCTCCATTCTGCTGCGTACGCCCTATCAGCATGACCCCCGCTTTGAACGCGTATTCAGCCATCTTGATGCGGCGCTCGACCGCGTTCAGGCCAGCGGAACGTCACCGGAGCACATCAAAGCGCTGGGCTTTCTGCTGAACAACCTGCGGGCGATTGATGCTCAGCTGGCGACCATTGAGTCCGAACAGGCGATGGCGCTGCCGGGCAGTGAGGTGGAAAATCAGCTTGCTGATGACAGCGTGCACAGCGTTAGCGATATGTGGCTACGGCTGAGCCGTAACTTTACGCCGGAGTCGGCTCTCTTTCGCCACGCGGTGAGAATGTCGCTGGTGCTGTGCGTGGGGTATGCCTTTATCCAGATAACCGGGCTGCACCACGGCTACTGGATCCTGCTGACCAGCCTGTTCGTCTGCCAGCCGAACTATAACGCCACCCGACACCGTCTTGCGCTGCGTATTATCGGCACGCTGGTCGGCGTCGCGATCGGCCTTCCGGTACTCTATTTCGTGCCCGCCGTTGAAGGTCAACTGATTCTGATTGTGATCACCGGCGTGCTGTTCTTCGCGTTTCGCAACGTGCAGTACGCCCACGCCACCATGTTCATCACGCTGCTGGTGCTGCTCTGCTTTAACCTGCTGGGTGAAGGGTTTGAAGTTGCCCTGCCCCGCGTGATCGATACCCTGATTGGCTGTGCGATTGCCTGGGCTGCGGTCAGCTTTATCTGGCCGGACTGGCGTTTCCGCAATTTGCCGCGCGTGGTAGACAGGGCAATGAACGCCAACTGTCGATACCTTGACGCAATCCTGGAGCAGTACCACCAGGGGCGCGATAACCGCCTGGCTTACCGGATAGCCCGTCGCGACGCGCACAACAGTGACGCAGAACTGGCCTCCGTTGTCTCTAACATGTCAACGGAGCCTCGCGCCACGGCGGAGATTCGTGAGACTGCGTTCCGCCTGCTCTGTCTGAACCATACGTTCACCAGCTATATTTCGACGCTGGGTGCCCACCGTGAGAAACTCACCAACCCGGGCATTCTCAACCTGCTCGATGATGCCGTCTGTTACGTTGATGACGCACTTCATCACCGACCGGCCGATGAGCCGCGCGTTCAACAGGCCCTGGATGAACTGGCTCAACGCATTGCGCATCTTGACCCAGGAAACGACAGCAAAGCACCGCTGGTTCTTCAGCAAATAGGCCTGCTTATCGCTCTGCTGCCTGAAATTTGCCGGCTGCAACAGCAAATCGCTACCTGGAGGAGTGATTCTCCTGTGGCTCAGGCAGTGCATTAAACCACTCCGTCAGCTCCCGGCGAATGCCTGCCGGGAGTGCCGCCTCATGCAGCCCCTCGATAGCCCCTTCCAGTGCGAAGAGAACCTTAATACCGAGCGCTTTGTTTTTTGCCCGCATCTTCAGCCAGCTCGCTCTGGCACCCAGCGCCCGCAGCGTTTCCTCATTGGTAATGCCAGCTTCAAAGAGCAAGACTTCAAGCTGAAAGGTCAGGTTTGGCAGATCCTTGAGTCGGTTTCGTTGATGGCGCTGATAGCGCTCTTTTCTTGCCGCACTGAGCGCAAACGAGGAGAGCTGAAGCAGCCGCTCTCTGTCCTGCCATAATCCGTCATCCACACGATAATAGTTGAGCAGCACCGGGCGGCCTCGCTTCATCAACGTCAAAAAAGAGGAGGCATTTTTTACACAGTATTTCGCACTCTCCTCACAGGCGCGAAGATAAAGCTCTCCGTCTGACACCATGGCAAAAACCGCATCATCCACCGCCAGGGTATAGCCTCCAAACAGCGCACGATGATGAATCTCGCCCAACGGGGAGAGGTATTCCTGGGATTTATAAATCCGTTCATAAGATATCTTTTTCATGATATTTCCCTTCAAAATCATAAAGTAACAACGAAATTTCTTACTAGCGGATCCGTTAGCAGGAAAATAGGCAACTTATTGCCGATGAGCAAGATGATTTTTCGAGGGACATCAACATTGAATGAATTTTGCGAGTCGCTTTCCGAAAATGAGGTTGATCTTTATGCATACAGGGGTTACTGTATATCCATACAGTAACTACAGGGCTGGAATGAATATGCACACTTCAGGCTATGCAAATCGCTCAACCTCTCTCTCTTCTACCGCAGGCAATGTCGCGCAGAATTCCGTCGAGCGTGTTTCCACGGGGCTTATCAGTGAAGTGGTTTATCGTGAAGACCAGCCCCTGTTGACGCAACTTTTGTTGTTGCCGTTATTACAACAGCTTGGTCAGCAATCGCGCTGGCAGCTTTGGCTCACGCCCCAGCAAAAACTGAGCCGTGAGTGGGTTCAGTCCGCAGGCCTGCCGCTTACTAAGGTCATGCAAATTAATCAGCTCCCGCCGTGCGATACCGTTGAGTCGATGATCCGCGCGTTACGCACCGGAAATTACAGCGTGGTGATTGGATGGTTACCGGAAGAATTGACGGAAGAGGAACATTTCCGTCTGACTGAAGCAGCCGAAGAAGGGAATGCGATCGGGTTCATTATGCGTCCGGTTCGATCGGATTCTTACCGCAGAGGACAACTTTCTGGGCTAAAAATTCACTCCAATTTGTATCATTGAGTGAAATTAAGATTTTTCCTGGAATTTTTTTTGACCACAAGATGGCATTAAAGTTCCCGGCCTGAAAATTGCGGCAAGGCTTGTCTGGTGCGGTTCTCCTTAATTTTATTGCACAAAATTCGTTCGAAAAATGTTAAATAATCGGTATACGGAACTTTTTTTTTCATATGCCTGACGGACTTCACACTTGTAAGTTTTCAGCTACGTTGTAGACTTTACATCGCCAGGGGTGCTCGGCCTAAGCCGAAGATATCGGTAGATTTATATTTGACCACGCCCCCCGGTGAAGGATTTAACCGTGATTCTCTCCTGAGACTTTCATGGCGAATTTTGGATGATAACGAGGCGCAAAAAATGAAAAAGACAGCTATCGCGATTGCAGTGGCACTGGCTGGCTTCGCTACCGTAGCGCAGGCCGCTCCGAAAGATAATACCTGGTATGCAGGTGGTAAACTGGGCTGGTCTCAGTTCCACGACACCGGCTGGTACAACAGCAGCCTGAACAATGATGGCCCAACTCACGAGAGCCAGCTTGGTGCAGGTGCGTTCGGTGGCTATCAGGTTAACCCGTATGTTGGTTTTGAAATGGGTTACGACTGGTTAGGTCGTATGCCATACAAAGGCGACACCATTAACGGCGCTTTCAAAGCACAGGGCGTTCAGCTGACCGCTAAACTGGGCTACCCAATCACTGACGATCTGGACGTGTACACCCGTCTGGGCGGCATGGTATGGCGCGCAGATTCCAGCAACAACATCTCTAGTGACAACCATGACACCGGTGTTTCCCCAGTATTCGCTGGTGGCGTTGAGTGGGCTATGACCCGTGACATCGCTACCCGTCTGGAATACCAGTGGGTTAACAACATCGGCGACGGCAACACCGTTGGTGTTCGTCCAGACAACGGCATGCTGAGCGTAGGTGTTTCCTACCGTTTCGGCCAGCAGGAAGAAGCAGCTCCAGTTGTTGCTCCAGCGCCGGCTCCAGCTCCAGAAGTACAGACCAAGCACTTCACTCTGAAGTCTGACGTTCTGTTCAACTTCAACAAAGCGACTCTGAAACCAGAAGGCCAGCAGGCACTGGATCAGCTGTACACCCAGCTGAGCAACCTGGATCCTAAAGACGGTTCCGTAGTGGTTCTGGGCTTCACCGACCGTATCGGTTCTGACGCTTACAACCAGAAACTGTCTGAGAAACGTGCTCAGTCTGTTGTTGATTACCTGATCTCTAAAGGTATCCCAGCTAACAAGATCTCCCCACGTGGTATGGGCGAATCTAACCCAGTTACTGGCAACACCTGTGACAACGTGAAAGCTCGCGCTGCACTGATCGACTGCCTGGCTCCAGATCGTCGCGTAGAGATCGAAGTTAAAGGCATCAAAGACGTTGTAACTCAGCCAGCGGCATAAGTTATCGTCTTATAAAAAAACCCCGCCATGCGGGGTTTTTTATTGTCTGAAGAAAAGAAAAATCTATTTTTTACCCAACAGAGCCTGAAGGTCGTTCTTCAGCGTCGACATCTGGTTGGCGTACTTCTCTTTATGTTCGGCATCCTCAATCAGCTGCACGATGGTTTCCGACAGCGTTTTGCCCCGTCGTTGTGCCAGCCCAGCCAGGCGTTGCCAGACAACGAACTCCAGGTCGATTGATTTTTTGCGAGTGTGCTGATGCTCAGCATTAAAATGCCGTTTGCGTCGCGCGCGGATAGTTTGCTTCATCCGGTTTAACAACGCGGGATTGATGTGTTTCTCGATCCAGCCGTTAACCTGTACCGGTTCATTTTCGAGGGTCAGCAAAATATCCACGGCTTCTTGCGCAGCGCTGGCTTCGACGTAGCAGGTGATCAGCTCCCCTTCACGGTGCTTTTTGACCAGGTACTTCCATTTCCAGCCGCTTTCGAGATTTTCCAGTTGTTGATATTTCATTGCGATCTCAGTGTTACCACGTAACTCTGTTCAGAATATCAGTTTTTTAGCAATCTGCTGAAAAGAAATCATATCCTGTGAGTGAATGCAGCCAATCGCCCTGTCGAAATCCCCAATCCTGCTTGGGTACAGCCCCCCGCTTACGGTATACTCCACGCTTTTACATCTGACTAAAAAACATCAACTTTGACCATTACGAAACTTGCATGGCGTGACCTTGTTCCGGATACCGAAAGTTACCAGGAACTGTTTGCACAGCCCGAACTCGCAAAAGAACACGAATTCATCCTTAGCGATACGCAGCCTCGTTTGCATTATGCGCTGGAGCAGGTGTTAAGCCCATGGGCAACAGCGCCCTTCATGCTGCTCAAGGCCCCGGAAGAAGCGGAATACCTGACGCTGCTCGGTGATGCCGTGCGCCAGCTGAAGCCGGAAGCGAACGCAGTTTTTGGCGGCCAGTATCGTATTGCGGGACATGATGTCACTTTCGAACCAACGGCGCAGACCGATGGCCGTTTTGCCGTTAAAGGCGAAGTGATTACCGCTAACTGGGTCGAGGCGGAACAACTCTTTGGTTGTCTGCGCCAGTTTAACGGCGAACTTTCGCTGCAGCCGGGGCTGGTTCATCGCGCAAATGGCGGTGTTCTCATCATCTCACTGCGTACCCTGCTCTCGCAACCGCTGCTGTGGATGCGTCTGAAAACTATCGTCAACCAGCAGCGTTTCGACTGGGTCGGCTACGACGAGTCTCGTCCTCTGCCTGTCTCTGTTCCGTCTATGCCGCTGTCGCTGACCGTCGTGCTGACGGGCGACCGCGAATCGCTGGCGGATTTCCAGGAAATGGAGCCAGAACTCGCTGAGCAGGCGGTGTATAGCGAATACGAAGACAACATCCAGATTGCTGACGCCGACGATATGGCGCAGTGGTGCCAGTGGGTGATGGCCGTTGCTGAGCGTTTTGCGCTGCCAACCCCTGCGGCTGACGCGTGGCCGGGCTTAATCCGCGAAGCGGTACGCTACACCGGTGACCAGGAAACGCTGCCGCTTTGCCCGCTCTGGATCGGCAAACAGCTGCGTGAAGTGGGTGTGATTAGCGGTAACGGGACGTTCACCGGAGAACAGCTCACTCAGATGCTGGCTCAGCGTGAGTGGCGAGAAGGCTATCTTGCCGACCGTATGCAGGATGAAATTCTGCTGGAACAAATTCTGGTGGAAACCGAAGGCGAACGCGTCGGGCAGATCAACGCCCTGTCGGTGATTGAATTTCCTGGCCATCCGCGCGCATTCGGGGAACCGTCCCGTATCAGCTGCGTTGTGCACATTGGCGATGGCGAGTTCACCGATATTGAACGAAAAGCCGAGCTGGGCGGCAACATTCACGCGAAAGGCATGATGATCATGCAGGCGTTTTTGATGTCAGAGCTGCAGCTTGAGCAACAGATCCCCTTCTCCGCCTCGCTGACGTTTGAGCAGTCCTACAGCGAAGTGGATGGCGATAGCGCCTCTATGGCCGAGCTGTGCGCCTTAATCAGCGCCCTGGCGGAAGTGCCCATCAATCAGAACATCGCGATCACCGGTTCGGTGGACCAGTTCGGTCGTGCCCAGCCAGTGGGAGGCCTCAACGAGAAAATTGAAGGCTTCTTCTCTATCTGTCAGCAGCGCGGTTTAAACGGCAAACAGGGTGTGATTATTCCTGCTCCCAACGCACGCCATTTGAGCCTCAGCCAGGATATTCTGGATGCGGTTGAGCAAGAGCAATTCACCATCTGGGCCATCGAAGGGATTGAGGATGCGCTACCCTTACTGACAAATCTGGTTTGGGATGGCGAAGGGCAAACTACCCTGATGCAGACTATCCAGGAGCGCATAGCTCAGGCGACACAGCAGGATGCTCGTCATCGTTATCCATGGCCGTTACGCTGGCTGGGCTGGTTTAGTTCGAACTGATCGGACTTGTTCAGCGTACACGTGTTAGCTATCCTGCGTCCTTCACTAAAATAAGGCTTACTGAGAACATGGTAGATAAACGCGAATCCTATACAAAAGAAGATCTTCTTGCCTCTGGTCGCGGTGAACTGTTTGGCGCTAAAGGCCCACAGTTACCGGCCCCGAACATGCTGATGATGGACCGTGTCGTGAAAATGACCGAAACCGGCGGCAACTTCGATAAGGGTTACGTAGAAGCAGAACTCGATATCAACCCGGACCTGTGGTTCTTCGGTTGCCACTTTATTGGCGATCCGGTAATGCCTGGCTGTCTGGGCCTGGATGCCATGTGGCAGCTGGTTGGCTTCTATCTGGGCTGGCTGGGCGGCGAAGGTAAAGGTCGCGCGCTGGGCGTGGGCGAAGTAAAATTTACTGGCCAGGTTCTGCCTACAGCGAAGAAAGTGACCTATCGTATTCACTTCAAGCGCATCGTAAACCGCCGCCTGATTATGGGCCTGGCGGATGGCGAAGTGCTGGTCGACGGTCGTCTGATCTATAGCGCAAGCGACCTGAAAGTTGGCCTGTTCCAGGACACATCAGCTTTCTGATCGTGCTTTTCGCACCTCCAGAAAGGCGAAACCTCCGCATTGCGGAGGTTTCTTTTTTGAAAGAGACGTTATCAGGCTATGAGTGCCCTGTCGCCGATGGCTTCTCGCCAGCCTCCAAGCCATTGTGACCTTTGATTTATCGTCTGATAAGGACACATTTCTTTAGAACGTCCAGCGATGCCGGCCTGATAACCACGTTGATGAGCCCGTTCCAGGCGATCTCGTTTCTGTCTCTTCATGCCTCGTTTCCCTCATTCTTTTGTCTGGTGGAAAGAAAACAGTGTCTGCACTCAATGCACAGGCACAGATAACGAATACCCCGAATTAGTCGCATCGTCAATGTTCAAAATTCATACGGGTGTCATATTTGTGAGCTAGCCGGAAGTTCATTTGTACAAAAATTGTGACGTGGCACAAGTAACAATCTGAAGTGAAAACGAAAAAAAACCGCAATCAGCAACAGGCCAACTGCGGTTTTTGATGATGAATTTTACTTATGGCAGCCGGGAAATTTCTCTCGCGATGCTGGCCGACTCCTGTGCCCAACCCTGAGCCAGAACTTTCACCATTTCGTCATAGCCATCTTTCTGCTGCTGCAGCTCCAGATGGAAAGGACGCTTAATCAGCTGCCCCTGATGGTTCAGCAACCACTCCCCGCTGATCACCACCGCACCGTCATAGCGGCCGTGGAAGCCCGTGACCGTGACGTTAAGCGTATCCTGGTCGTTACCCAGCGGCTGCGACGCGACAACCCAGCCCGGAAGCTGGCTGCCCAGATTGGCCACCAGCGTGTTACGCAGCTGCTGATCCAGCGGGCTGGCCCACAGGTTGTTCGTCGCAATCACGTATTTAACGTCGCTGGTCTGATAGACCACGCCGTTTCCTGCCAGATAATCCGGCACGGCAACCTGCTCAACCCACAGCTGGCGGTTTCCCTGGCTGGCCGTGCTTTGCCCACCGCTGTGGGTAGACACAGGCAGCTGATAGTAGCTTTTATTATCTACCCCTGAACTGCACGCCGTTAACAGCAGAGCGCCAACCATCAATAGCCACTTTTTCATTCTTTTGCCCTCTTCGGCTCAGGATCCTTTTTATCTTTCGCTTCGAACACCAGCGCATTGCTCTTCTCGTTGAGCGTTTTCAGCACCGGCTGCAGTTCACGCAAGACCTGATCAAGACGCTGCATATCTGCCACCATCTTGTTGTAGGCCGCTGAACCCGGCTGGAAGCCCTGCATACTGCGGTTCAGCTCACGTAGCGTTTTCTGCATATCCTGCGGCAGCTGCTGCATGCTCTGGCTCGCAGTGATCTTGTTGATGTTATCCAGCGTGGTTTGCAGGCGACGCATCGTTGCCTGGCTTTCGCTCAGCGAGTTCGTCGCCGCTTCAATCATCGGATTCAGTGGCAGATTGTTGATCTTATCCAGCGTTTCCATCAGACGCTGCTGGATCTGAGCCAGACCGCTGCTCACCGTTGGGATGATCTTGTAGCCACCAAATTCACGAATACCGGTAATCGGCGGTGCTTTCGGGTAGAAGTCCATATCCACATACAGCGCACCGGTCACCAGATTACCCGTCTTCAAGGATCCACGCAGACCGCGGTCCATCAGTTGACTGATATGGGTGGCAATATCCTGATTCTCGCCAATCTGGTTAAGCAGACGTTCCGGCTCGATGCGGATCAGCACCGGAATACGATAATCATCGTCCAGCATCTGGCTCAGGCCCGGAACAAAGAACGGAACTTGCCCAACCGTACCAAGACGAATACCGCGGAACTCAACGGGCGCGCCCGGCTGTAGACCGCGAACGGAATCCTTGAAGAACATCAGGAAGTCGATGTGGTCGGTATAGAGCGCGTCCTGAATGCTTCGCTGATCGTCAAAGAGTCTGAACGCCGTTTTCTCGGCAACCGGCTGCCCCAGATCCTGCCCTTCCGGCACATCAAAGCTCACCCCGCCGCCAAACAGCGTGGTTAAGGAACCCATTTCTACGCGCATCCCCGCCGACGTAAGATCGACCGCGATCCCGCTGTCCTTCCAGAAGCGAACGTTGCTGGTCACCAGACGATCGTTTGGCGCATTGATGAACAGCTGATAGCTGATGGTACGCTTTTGCGCATCGAAGGTGCTGGTTTCAACGGAACCGACGCGGTAGCCGCGGAACAGTACTGGATCACCCGCAGTGAGCTGACCCGCTTTTTTGCTGTCGAGGATCACGCGGATACCCTTGGCATCAGGCGGCGCAAGCGGCGGTGAGTCGAGAAGCTGATATTGCCCAGGCTGGCTGCCCTTCGTGCCGGGCTGCAGTTCAATGTAGGCTCCAGAGAGCAGCGTCCCTAAGCCGCTGATCCCTTCGCGCCCCACCTGCGGTTTAACCACCCAGAAAACGGAATCGCCATGCAGCAGTTTTTCCATGCCGGCATTAAGGCGCGCCTTAATTTCCACATGGGTTAAATCGTCGGTCAGGGTTGCGCTTTCGACCACGCCCACATCCACGCTACGGCTTTTGATGGTCGTTTTACCGCCCTCAATCCCCTCGGCATTGGTGGTTATCAGCGTGACTTCCGGTCCCTGATGGCTGTAATGATAAAACAGGATCCATGCACCGATCAGCGCGGTCACGATGGGGAAAATCCACACCGGCGACCAGTTTTTGACCTTCTGCACTTTCGCCTCTCCACTCTTATGTTCCATGCTCTTACTCTTCCTCATGGCTTGATTCAGGCTCACGATCCCACGATAAACGAGGGTCGAAGGTCATGGCCGCAAACATGGTCATAATCACGACCAGTGCAAACATTAAAGCCCCCATCGCGGGATAAATACTCATCAAACCGCCCATCCGCACCAGTGCAGAGAGAACGGCGATGACAAATACGTCAATCATTGACCAGCGTCCGACAAACTCGACCACTTCATAAATCAGGTGCATGCGTTCGCTGTCGCGTTTTCCATGCCCCTTCGCATCCCAACAGAGCCAGGCGATGGCGATCATTTTTAAGGTTGGCACCATAATACTGGCGATAAAGATCACGCCGGCGACAGGATAGGAACCTTCGCCCCACAGCAGGATCACCCCGGCGAGGATCGTCGAGGGCATTTTATCGCCGAGCAAATCGGTGATCATGATCGGTAGAATATTGGCAGGCAGATACAGCATGATGGAGGTGACCAGCAGGGCCATCGTCCACTGAAGGCTATTTTTACGGCGTACGTGACCTTTCGTTTCGCAGCGCGGACAAACGTCGAGATCGGCGGGCAGCACGGCGGTGCAGCACGGGCAGGAACGCAGCCCCTGACGAATGCCGGGCACGCCGACTTTTACCGTCTGCGCAAGCGTCGGTGCCGGGGCGATATCATCCCACGCCCAGCGTCTGTCCACGCACTGGAAAGCACGCAGCTGCAGGACACAGTACAGGCACCACGGAATAAAGCTGCTGCCGATCCCCACGTCACCGTATGCCATGAGCTTCACGAAACTGACCAGAATGCCCGCCAGAAAGATCTCGGCCATGCCCCAGCTTTTAAGCTGAAAAAGGATACGCGCGAGCCGGATTTTCAATGATGAGGGCATCCTGACGCGGTTGACCAGCAATAGGATAACGACCAGGCAAAAAGCCGGGACTATCTGGACAAACAGGAGAAAAAAGGTGCCGAGGCTGGCGTAATCTTCCGAGAACATCACGCCCGGGATTTCAAGCAGATCCACCTGGCTGGTTATCCCTCCCACCTTCATATAGATGAAAGGGAAGAGATTGGAGAGCAGCAGCATGAACAATGCTGCCAGAGCGTAAGCAGTGGGACGCTGCCGCGGCGCGTCCCACTCGGTTGTCAACGTTGCGCCGCAACGTGGACACAGGGCTTTATGTCCGTGACCAAGCTCTGGCAACGCCACGAGCATATCGCATTGCGAGCATAAAATATGCCTGTCGGCATGGTGCTGGTCACACATATGTTATCCCTGTCTATGCGCCGTTTTTCAGAGACTCAAGGTACTCCCAGCGCTCAAATGCTTCTTCCAGGGCTTTTTCAGCCGCGGACAGTTCAGCCAGTACTTTCTGAGTATAGTCATGCGATTGGGTAAAGAATGACGCATCAGCAACCTGTTTTTGCAGATCCTCAAGCGCGGCCTCCAGCTCTTCAAGACGCTGCGGTAGCCCCTCCAGTTCGCGCTGCAGGTTATAGCTTAGTTTAGCCGAGGTTTTCTTGACAGTTTCTGCTTTTGTTACAGCAGGTTCTGAACTTATTTTGGACTTTGACTGTTTCTGCGCCAGAGACTGCGATTGCTGCCCTTTTGCATCGTGATAACCACCTACGTATTGTCCAATTCGCCCTTCACCTTCGAAGATCCAGCACTCGGTTACGGTGTTATCCACGAACTGACGATCGTGGCTGACCAGCATTACGGTCCCCTGATAACCGTCAATCAATTCTTCGAGCAATTCCAGCGTTTCGACATCCAGGTCGTTCGTTGGTTCATCGAGAATCAACAGGTTACTTGGTTTCAGGAACAGACGCGCCAGCAGCAGACGATTACGCTCTCCGCCAGATAACGCACGCACTGGGGTCATCGCACGTTTCGGATGGAACAGGAAGTCCTGCAGATAGCCCAGCACGTGGCGCGGCTTGCCGTTTACCATTACCTCTTGCTTGCCTTCGGCAAGGTTATCCATCACCGTGCGGTCCGGATCCAGCTCCGCGCGGTGCTGGTCGAAGTACGCCACTTCCAGCTTAGTCCCACAGTGAATGCGGCCGCTGTCGGCCTGCAGCTGGCCCAGCATCAGCTTCAGCAGCGTGGTTTTACCGCAGCCGTTCGGGCCGATAAGCGCAATTTTGTCGCCGCGCTGCACCTGGGCGGAGAAATCTTTCACCAGCACTTTGCCATCAACCTGATAGTTGACGTTTTCCATTTCGAAGACAATCTTGCCGGAACGGGACGCTTCTTCCACCTGCATTTTGGCGCTGCCCATCACTTCACGGCGTTCGCTGCGCTCACGGCGCATTGCCTTCAGAGCGCGCACGCGGCCTTCGTTACGGGTACGGCGGGCCTTGATGCCCTGGCGGATCCACACCTCTTCCTGCGCCAGCTTGCGGTCGAACTCCGCATTCTGCAGCTCTTCCACGCGCAGGTTTTCTTCTTTCTCAAGCAGATAGGTGTCGTAATCGCCAGGATAGGTGACCAGCTTGCCGCGGTCGAGATCGACAATACGCGTCGCCATGTTGCGAATAAACGAACGGTCGTGCGAGATAAAGATGATGGTGCCGCTGAAGGTTTTCAGGAAACCTTCCAGCCAGTCAATCGCTTCGATATCCAGGTGGTTCGTCGGTTCGTCCAGCAGCAGCACCTTCGGCCCGCTGACCAGCGCGCGGCCCAGCGCCGCTTTACGCAACCAGCCGCCGGAGAGCGCCGACAGCTCCATGTCCGGTTCCAGACCAAGCTGGGCCAGAACCTCGTTAATGCGGTTTTCAAGCTGCCACAGACCGTGGTGATCGAGCATCTCCTGCACTTTCGCCAGTTCGTTGAGGTTCTTGTCGCTCGGGTCGGTCATCACCAGATGCGAAATCTCGTGATAGCGCTTCAGGTATTCGGCCTGCTCAGAAATGCCTTCCGCCACGAAATCGTAAACGCTGCCTGTCACGTGACGCGGCGGGTCCTGCTGGAGGCGAGAGACGATCAGATCCTGCTCGTACACGATGCGACCGTCATCCAGCCCCTGTTCGCGGTTGAGGATTTTCATCAGCGTGGATTTACCCGCGCCGTTACGGCCCACCAGACAGACGCGCTCGTTATCTTCGATATGCAGCTCTGCATTATCGAGAAGCGGCGAGTCGCTGAAAGAGAGCCACGCGCCGTGCATACTAATTAAAGACATTTATTTTTCCTTTCAGGCCGCGGTAATCAACCAGCAGTTATGAATTTGACGGTTACGGGCAAAGTCCTGAGACAGCGTTTTTTGGCTGATTTCTTGTGCTTTCAGTCCCAGGGCTGCTAAGCCGTCATGATCCATACGGAAGCCGCGTTTGTTGTTCGAGAACATAATGGTGCCGCCCTTGCGCAGCAGGCGCTTCAGGTCGGTCATCAGGCGCAGGTGATCGCGTTGAACGTCAAAGCTATCCTCCATACGCTTGGAGTTGGAGAAGGTCGGCGGATCGATAAAGATCAGGTCGAACTGCTCGTCAGTATCACGCAGCCAGCCCAGCACGTCGGCCTGCATCAGACGATGCTGACGTCCGGTCAGCCCGTTAAGACGCAGGTTGCGCTCCGCCCACTCCAGATAGGTGCGGGACATATCCACCGTGGTGGTGCTCCGCGCACCGCCCAGACCCGCATGCACGCTCGCGCTGCCGGTATAGGAGAACAGGTTGAGGAAATCTTTGCCCTTGCTCATCTGACCCAGCATGCGACGGGCGATACGGTGGTCGAGGAACAGGCCGGTATCCAGATAGTCTGTCAGGTTCACCCACAGGCGAGCGTTGTATTCGCCCACTTCGATAAAGTCACCCTTCTCGCCCATCTTCTGATACTGATTTTTTCCTTTCTGACGCTCGCGGGTTTTCAGCACCAGCTTGTTCGGCGCAATGCCGAGCACGGCGATGGTGGCCGCGATAACGTCCAGCATGCGCTGACGCGCTTTTTGCGCATCAATGGTTTTCGGTGGCGCATATTCCTGAATCACCACCCAGTCCGCGTAGCGGTCAACCGCCACGTTGTACTCCGGCAGGTCGGCGTCGTACAGGCGGTAGCATTCAATCCCTTCCTGCTTCGCCCACTTTTCATATTTTTTCAGGTTCTTGCGCAGGCGGTTGGCGTAATCCTCCGCCACGCCGGAAGGCTTACTGTCCGCCGCTTTCTCCGCCAGATGGTAGTTTTTCTGCACGCAGTCCAGCGGGCCGTTTTTCGCCTTAAACTGGCGATCGGCACGCAGCTGCAGGCAGCTCAGCAGCTCCGGCGAGGCGCTAAACAGCGACAGGTTCCAGCCGCCGAAGTAGTCCTTCATATTGCGGCCCAGCAGGCTGTGCAGGGCAATCAGCGCCGGCTCGCTGTCCAGACGCTCGCCGTAAGGCGGGTTGCTGATCACGGTACCGTACGGACCTTTTGGCAGCGGGTTGGTCAGATTCGCCACGTCTTTCACCTCGAAGGTGACCAGCTCGCCGATACCGGCGCGACGGGCGTTGCTGCGCGCGCGTTCGATTACGCGCGGGTCGCTGTCCGAACCGTAGAAGTGGGAGGTGTACTCCGCCAGACCTTTACGCGCGCGGGTTTGCGCGTCATCTTTGACCTCTTTCCAGAGCGCTTCGTCGTGCTGGGCCCAGCCTTTAAAGCCCCAGTGACCGCGATGCAGGCCCGGCGCGCGGTCGGTTGCCAGCATGGCCGCTTCAATCAGCAACGTACCGGAACCACACATCGGATCGAGCAGCGGCGTGCCCGGCTGCCAGCCGGAGCGCATCGCAATAGCGGCAGCCAGGGTTTCTTTAATTGGCGCCATACCGGTACGATCGCGGTAGCCGCGCAGGTGCAGGCCCGCGCCGCTCAGATCGAGAGAAATACTCGCCGTGTCGCCGTTCAGCCAGACGTTAATACGCAGATCCGGATTTTCGCGATCGACGTTCGGACGTTCCTTATTTTTACGCGTAAAGCAGTCCACAATGGCGTCTTTTACGCGCAGGGCACCGTACTGGCTGTTGCGGATCTCGTCGTTCACGCCGTTGAAATGCACCGCAAAGGTGGCATTAGGCGTGAAGATCTCTGTCCAGTCGATCATCTGTACGCCGGTATAGAGGTCCAGGTCGCTATAGACCTTGCACTCCTTCATCGGCAGCATGATGCGCGACGCCAGACGGCTCCACATCAGGCTCTGGTAAATAAGCCGCGTGTCGCCCTCAAAATGGACACCACCCTGAACCACCTGGCACTCTTGCGCGCCCAGGCTTTCCAGTTCAGTTTTTAACAGCTCTTCCAGCCCACGGGCCGTACTGGCAAACAGAGAATTCATATCGTCACTTTTACTCTTAGAAAATTGTCGCGCATTATAGCTAATATGGCGTGTATGTCATAAAGTTGAAGGCTTATTTTCATTTGTGGGAGTGTGCAGTGGCGACGTTATCCAGGCTTTTTATTCATCCGGTGAAATCCATGCGCGGCATCGGCGTCTCTCACGCGCTGGCCGACATGAGCGGATTCGCCTTCGATCGTATTTTTATGGTCACCGAGCCTGACGGCACGTTCATTACCGCACGCCAGTTCCCGCAGATGGTTCGCTTTACCCCTTCCCCGCTTCATGACGGTTTGCACCTTACCGCGCCGGACGGTTCCAGCGCGGTCATTCGCTTTGCTGATTTTGCGCCTGTCGATGCGCCAACGGAAGTGTGGGGCAATCATTTTACCGCGCGCATCGCCCCGGATGAGATTAACCGCTGGCTGAGCGGTTTCTTCTCCCGCGACGTGCAGCTGCGCTGGGTAGGTCCTGAACCGACGCGTCGCGTGAAGCGCCACGACGCCGTTCCCCTCTCCTTCGCCGATGGTTTCCCGTTCCTGCTGACTAACGAAGCCTCGCTGCGTGATTTACAAGGCCGCTGTAAGGCCAGCGTTCAGATGGAACAGTTCCGTCCGAACCTGGTGGTCACGGGCGCCGACGGCTGGGAAGAAGACACCTGGAAAGTGATCCGCATCGGCAGCGTCATCTTTGATGTCGTAAAACCCTGCAGCCGCTGCATTTTCACCACGGTGAGCCCTGAGAAAGGCCAGAAGCACCCTTCCGGCGAACCGCTGAAGACGCTGCAGTCGTTCCGCACCGCGCAGGACAACGGCGATGTGGATTTCGGGCAGAACCTGATCCCTCGCTCCAGCGGCGCAATCCGCGTCGGTGATGAGGTAGAAATTCTTGCCCGAGGACCTGCAAAAGCGTACGGCTCAGGTCAGGAAGAAGAAATGGTCGACGTTGTGACGAATGTCGCCTCTGCGGTAGATATTCACTGGCAGGGCAACGTCATCCGTGGCAACAACCAGCAGGTATTACTGGAGCAACTGGAGCAGGCAGGTATTCGCGTACCCTATTCCTGTCGCGCAGGCATTTGCGGATGCTGCCGCATCAGGCTGGTGGATGGAGAGGTCAGTGCGCTGAAAAAATCGGCAATTGGAAATGACGGCACAATTCTGTGCTGTAGCTGCATACCGAAAACGTCCGTACAGCTGGAAGCTTAAACCGCCTGTTCAAGGCTGAAGGAGTCTACGCGCAGCTGCGGCTTCAGCCTGTCGTTCATCACTTTAATGGCATCGCCAAGCTGCATCGTCCGCCCGGCAATGGTTACGCCGGGCTGTGCCAGCAGGCAGAGCGCAGCATTTTCGCCAGGCTCAACCACCAGCAGGCTCACCTCTTCTGCGGTATCGCTCAGATTGACGCTGGCCGCGTCACCCGTTGCCGGGGTCCAGCTCATACCATGCGCAAGAAAATGCCAGCTTTTTGGCATTTGTGGTTTCAGGAAGCGGATAGCCACCAGCGCATTTAATACCAGCTCGGCACGCTGCTCTTTAGAGAGCACCAGATCCCGGCATTTTTCTTCAAAGGAGAAATAAAGCGCCGCATCGTCAACGCAAAAGCCCGACGGGGAAAATGCATCCGGGGTTAACATTCGGCGGGCAAAACGAGAACGAAACAACATGCCATTGGCTAAATCGAGCATCATTCGGTCATGCTCGTCGCAAAAATACCAGCGCCAGTTATCGTCAGGTTTAATTCGCATGTGTCTCTCCCGTCCCCAAACGTCCTGTACTAAAAATGTCCTGTTTGCCGCCTCGTTTATAACACCATTAATAAAAGACTATAATGACTAAATAAGCAACAGTGACGGAATATAAAACAACCAGGGCTGGAAATAAAGCCCTGGTTGTCTGATTAAGAGAAAAGATTAGATATGAGTAACGATTTCTTTAATCAGCGGCGGTCCTTTAAAAATAAAGCCGGAATAGATTTGCACCAGTGACGCACCTGCCGCCATCTTCTCGCGCGCAGCAATCACTGAGTCAATGCCGCCGACGCCAATAATCGGCAGACGTCCTTTTAATTCTGCAGACAGGGCGCGAATAATTTCGGTGCTTTTTAATTGCACCGGACGTCCACTTAACCCACCCGCTTCGTCACAGTTTTTCATTCCCTGCACGAGGGAACGATCGAGAGTGGTATTGGTCGCAATAACACCATCAATATTATGGCGAACCAAACTGTCGGCAACCTGGATCAATTCTTCAGGAGAAAGATCCGGGGCGATCTTAACCGCGACCGGAACATATTTATGGTGGATCGTCTGGAGTTCATTTTGTTTATTTTTAATGGCACTCAGAAGATCGTCCAGCGCTTCGCCATATTGTAAGGAACGCAGACCCGGAGTATTGGGTGAAGAAATATTCACCGCGATATAACCGGCATAGGCGTAGACTTTTTCCATACAAATCAGATAGTCATCTTTACCCTGCTCTACCGGCGTGTCTTTATTTTTACCGATATTGATGCCTAATATTCCGTCAAAATGGGCTTTTTTTACGTTCTCAACCAGGTGATCAACACCGAGGTTATTAAAGCCCATGCGGTTGATCAGCCCTTCGGCTTCAACCAGGCGGAACAGGCGCGGCTTGTCATTTCCCGGCTGCGGGCGCGGCGTGACGGTACCGATTTCAATGGAGCCAAAGCCCATCGCGCCCAGGGCATCAATGCACTCGCCATTTTTGTCCAGACCGGCCGCCAGACCCAGCGGATTCTTAAAGGTCAGACCCATGCAATGCACAGGTTTTTCCGGCACATTCTGACGCACCAGAGCGGCCAGCGGCGTTCCGGTAATACGACGTAATTGCTGGAATGTAAATTCATGAGCGCGCTCAGGGTCGAGCTGGAAAAGGGCTTTACGAACGAAGGGGTAGTACATGAACTCTCCTGGATTCCCGGTGTGCAAACCGGGAGGGGATTATGGGCGATCCACGCGCGAAAGGGAATTGACCTGCGGCAAAAAATCAGCGTAAAACGCAATCGTTTACCTCCCCGTCTATTTCTTATGCACTTTTTCGCATTTTAATTGCAGATAAATCATTTAGTGGAATAACCGCGCGGTGTCACACTCCTGAAAATTGTTATGAATGTTAGATAAAAGCAAACAATTGGTTATAAGGAGGAAGTATGCGCGTCATTACCCTGGCCGGAAGTCCACGATTCCCTTCGCGCTCCAGCGCCCTGCTGGAATATGCCCGCGAAAAACTCAATGCCCTGGATGTGGAAGTGTGCCACTGGAACCTGCATAACTTCGAACCTGAAGATCTGCTCTACGCCCGCTTCGACAGCCCAGCGCTGAAAACGCTCATCGAGCAGCTTAACGGCGCTGACGGCTTAATTGTGGCCACGCCTATTTATAAAGCCTCTTTTTCCGGGGCGCTGAAAACCCTGCTCGATCTGCTTCCGGAACGCGCCCTGGACGGCAAAGTCGTGCTGCCGCTGGCAACGGGCGGTACGGTTGCCCATTTACTGGCCGTGGATTATGCCCTGAAGCCGGTGCTGAACGCGCTGAAAGCGCAGGAGATCCTCCACGGCGTTTTCGCAGATGACTCCCAGGTTATCGATTATCAACATAAACCTCATTTTACGCCGAACCTGCAAACCCGCCTCGATACTGCCCTGGAAACCTTCTGGCATGCCCTGCACCGCCGGGATATCCAGGCCCCGGCGTTTGGTCAGCCTCAAGGAGTCGCACATGTTTAAAACGTTAACCCGTATCGGCCTGGCAGGTCTGATGGCGCTTACCTCGCTGGCCCATGCCGCAGAAGCGGCTCCGGAAAGTTTGCGCATTGGCTATCAGAAAGGCAGCGTCAGCATGGTGCTGGCGAAAAGCCACCAGCTGCTGGAAAAACGCTTCCCGGACACCAAATTCTCCTGGGTGGAATTCCCGGCTGGCCCGCAGATGCTGGAGGCCCTGAACGTCGGCAGTATCGATCTCGGCAGCACGGGTGATATTCCGCCGATATTCGCCCAGGCGGCGGGAGCGGACCTCGTCTATGTTGGCGTTGAGCCGCCCAAACCGAAGGCCGAAGTGATCCTGGTGCCTGAAAACAGCGACATTAAAAGCGTCGCGGACCTCAAAGGGCATAAAGTGGCTTTCCAGAAAGGTTCCAGCTCGCACAACCTGCTGCTGCGTGCCCTGCAGGAAGCCGGGCTCAAGTTCACTGACATTCAGCCCGTTTACCTGACGCCTGCCGACGCGCGCGCCGCGTTCCAGCAGAAGAACGTTGATGCCTGGGCCATCTGGGATCCGTACTACTCCGCCGCATTGCTGCAGGGCGGCGTTCGCGTGCTGAAAGACGGTACCACGCTGAAGCAGACCGGCTCGTTCTATCTGGCCGCGCGTCCTTATGCGGAAAAGAACGGCGCATTTATCCAGGGCGTACTGGATACCTTTACTCAGGCCGATGCGCTGACCCAGACCCAGCGTCAGGAGAGCATTGCCCTGCTGGCGAAAACCATGGGCTTACCTGAGCCGGTGATCGCGAGCTATCTCAACCACCGTCCGCCGACCACCATTACGCCCGTGGACGCGCACGTCGCCGCGCTTCAGCAACAAACGGCTGACCTTTTCTATCACAACCACCTGGTGCCGAAACAGGTCACTATTCGCGAACGCATCTGGCAGCCCGCAGGCAAAGAAGGAGCTAAATCATGAGTCTGAATCTTTTCTGGTTTTTACCCACCCACGGTGATGGACACTATCTTGGTACAGAAGAGGGCTCGCGCCCGGTTGACCACGGCTACCTGCAGCAGATTGCGCAGGCGGCGGACCGAATCGGTTTCACCGGAGTGCTGATCCCGACCGGACGTTCATGTGAAGATGCCTGGCTGGTCGCCGCGTCGATGATCCCGGTCACCCAGCGTCTGAAGTTCCTGGTTGCATTACGTCCGAGCGTAGTCTCCCCCACCGTGGCGGCGCGTCAGGCGGCAACGCTGGACAGGCTGTCCAACGGCCGCGCCCTGTTTAACCTGGTGACGGGCAGCGATCCGCAGGAGCTGGCGGGCGATGGGGTGTTCCTCGACCATACCGAGCGCTACGAAGCCTCCGCCGAGTTCACCCGCGTCTGGCGACGTCTGCTGGAAGGTGAAACCGTCACCTTTGAAGGCAAGCATATTCACGTTCGTGACGCGAAGCTCTACTTCCCGCCGGTGCAGCAGCCGCGACCGCCGCTCTATTTTGGCGGATCGTCGGACGTAGCCCAGGATCTGGCGGCAGAGCAGGTCGATCTCTATCTGACCTGGGGCGAACCGCCTGAGCTGGTGAAAGAAAAAATTGCCCAGGTACGCGCTAAGGCGGCCGCCCATGGGCGCAAGGTGCGCTTCGGCATTCGCCTGCACGTAATTGTGCGGGAAACCAATGAAGAAGCCTGGCAGGCCGCTGACCGCCTGATCTCCCACCTGGACGATGAGACCATCGCCAGGGCGCAGGCCGCGTTTGCCAAAACCGACTCCGTCGGACAGCACCGAATGGCGTCCCTGCACAACGGCAAGCGCGAGAACCTGGAGATCAGCCCGAACCTGTGGGCGGGCGTTGGCCTGGTGCGCGGCGGTGCGGGCACGGCGCTGGTCGGCGACGGACCGACCGTAGCCGCCCGGATTAATGAATACGCAGACCTGGGTATCGACAGCTTTATTCTCTCCGGTTATCCGCATCTGGAAGAGGCGTACAAGGTGGGCGAGCTGTTATTCCCGCATCTGGATGTTGCCATTCCGGAAATCCCGCAGCCGCAGCGGCTTCAGCTTCAGGGCGAAGCCGTGGCGAACGAGTTTATTCCCCGCAAAGCCACGCAGAGCTAAGGAGTGACCATGTCTGCCACCTCACAAAAATGGCTGCTGCGCGCCGCGCCGTGGTTTTTACCCGTCGGCATTGTGGCTCTCTGGCAGCTCGCGTCGTCCACCGGCTGGCTGTCGAGCCGCATTCTGCCCTCTCCGGAGGGCGTCGTAGAAGCGTTCTGGTCGCTGAGCGTGAGCGGTGAGCTGTGGCAGCATCTGGCGATCAGCTCCTGGCGCGCCGTGATTGGGTTTTCCATCGGCGGCAGCATCGGTCTGGTTCTGGGCCTGATCAGCGGCCTTTCCCGCTGGGGCGAGCGGCTGCTGGATACCTCCATTCAGATGCTGCGCAACGTGCCGCATCTGGCGCTGATCCCGCTGGTTATCCTGTGGTTTGGTATTGATGAGAGCGCCAAGATCTTCCTCGTGGCGCTGGGCACACTGTTCCCGATTTACATCAACACCTGGCACGGCATCCGCAATATCGATCGCGGTCTGGTGGAGATGGCGCGCAGCTACGGCTTATCGGGTTTTTCCCTCTTTATTCACGTGATTCTGCCGGGCGCCCTGCCCTCCATTATGGTCGGGGTGCGTTTTGCGCTCGGTCTGATGTGGCTGACGCTGATTGTGGCGGAGACCATCTCGGCCAACTCAGGTATTGGCTACCTGGCGATGAACGCCCGCGAATTCCTGCAAACGGACGTGGTGGTGGTTGCCATCATTCTGTATGCCCTGCTCGGCAAACTCGCCGACGTCAGCGCCCAGTGGCTGGAGCGCAGCTGGCTGCGCTGGAACCCGGCCTATACCCTTCAGGAGGCGAAAGCATGAATACTGCACGACTGAACCAGGGAACGCCGTTACTGCTGAACGGCGTGACCAAACGCTACGGCGAAAACACCATTCTTAACGGGCTGGATCTGCATATTCCCGCCGGACAATTTGTGGCCGTTGTCGGGCGCAGCGGCGGCGGCAAGAGTACCCTGCTACGTCTTCTGGCCGGACTGGAAGCCCCCAACGGCGGAGACATTCTGGCAGGAACGACGCCGCTTTCGAATATTCAGGACGATACCCGCATGATGTTTCAGGATGCACGCCTGCTGCCGTGGAAAACGGTTATCGACAATGTCGGGCTCGGTCTTAAGGGCAGCTGGCGGGATGAAGCCCGGCAGGCGCTGGCCGCCGTTGGGCTGGAAAATCGTGCGGGTGAATGGCCTGCCGCCCTCTCGGGCGGGCAGAAGCAGCGCGTGGCGCTGGCGCGCGCGTTGATTCACCGTCCGGGCCTGCTGTTGCTTGATGAACCGCTCGGCGCGCTCGACGCCCTGACGCGGATCGAAATGCAGGATTTGATTGGATCCCTGTGGCAGGCGCACGGCTTTACGGTACTGCTGGTGACGCATGACGTGAGCGAGGCCGTCGCGATGGCTGACCGGGTGCTGCTAATTGAGGACGGGAAAATAGGCCTGGATCTGACGGTGGATCTTCCGCGGCCTCGTCGCGTGGGCTCGGCAAGGCTGGCGGAGCTGGAAGCTGAGGTATTGGATCGGGTGATGAAGCGCGGGGGGGCGGAGTTACAGCGAGCCAAGGCTAATGCCTGATGCCCTCACCCCGGCCCTCTCCCACGGGGAGAAAACACAAAAAACGGCAACCGAGGTTGCCGTTCTGCTTTTACCAGCCCACCGGGCAATTTTTTATTACGCTAAGGCTTTAGCAATCTTCTCGTACAAATCACCAGACAGGTTCTCCAGCCCTTTCAGCTGCTCAAGCGCGGCACGCATCTTCGCCTGACGCTTCGCATCGTAGCGTTTCAAACGGATCAGCGGCTCAATCAGGCGCGACGCCACCTGCGGGTTACGGCTGTTCAGCTCGGTCAGCATTTCCACCATGAACTGATACCCGCTGCCGTCTTCGGCGTGGAACGCGGCCGGGTTGCTGCTGGCAAACGCGCCAATCAGAGAACGCACGCGGTTTGGGTTGCTCAGGGTAAAGGAGCGATGCTTCAGCAGGCTGCGCACGTTGCTGAGCGCATCGGCCGCCGGGCTGGTCGCCTGCAGGATGAACCATTTGTCCATCACCAGGCCATCCTGATGCCACTTGTCGTCGTACTCCTGCATTAACGCATCACGGCACGGAAGTTCAGCGGCAACGCTTGCACCCAGCGCGGCCAGGGCGTCGGTCATGTTATCCGCTTCGTGGTACTGCTTGCTCACCAGAGTGTTCGCCAGCTCGGTTTCACCAAACGCCAGATAGCGCAGGCAGGTATTGCGCAGAGAACGTTTGCCAATGTCCGCGTGCTCAACGCGATAAGCATCAAGCTTATTGGCGTTATATATAGCCAGGAACTCATCGGCCAGCTCTGCAGCCAGCGTACGGGTCAACGCTTCACGCACCGCCACGATGGCAATCGGGTCGATGATGTCAAACAGCTCGGCGATTTCAGTCGCTGACGGCAGGGTCAGAATTTCAGCGGCCAGGGCCGGGTCAATCTTCTCATCCAGCAGGATCGCGCGGAACGCGTCAGCCACATGGACAGGCAGCGACAGCGGCTGGCCCTGCTGATGGCGGTTTACGTTGAGCTTGATGTAGGTCGCCAGCAGGCTTTGCGCCGCGTCCCAGCGGGAGAAGTCGTTACGCGCGTGACGCATCAGGAACGTCAGCTGCTGATCGCTCCACTTGTATTCCAGCTTCACCGGCGCGGAGAATTCACACAGCAGCGCAGGCACCGGCTGGAAGTAGACGTTATCGAAGATAAAGGTCTGCTCGGCCTGAGTCACGTTCAGCACGTGGTGTACCGGGTGGCCGCCCTTCTGGAGCGGGATGACTTTGCCTTCGTTATCGTACAGCTCAATGCTGAACGGAATATGCAGCGGATATTTCTCTTCCTGCTCCGCCGTCGGCGGCGTGCGCTGGCTGATGGTC
Source organism: Enterobacter sp. 302C9 (assembly GCF_034106085.1). Taxonomy (NCBI): domain Bacteria; kingdom Pseudomonadati; phylum Pseudomonadota; class Gammaproteobacteria; order Enterobacterales; family Enterobacteriaceae; genus Enterobacter; species Enterobacter sp. 302C9. The sequence continues at coordinate 669,351 of NZ_JAWNBW010000001.1, read as the reverse complement.
AGCGTGTACTGCTCGGTTTCCGGATTGTAATCGTCTTTGACGGTGACAACCGGCGTCCCGGCCTGGCTGTACCAGCGGCGGAAGTGAGAGAGATCGACATTAGAGGCATCCTCCATCGCCTGCACAAAATCGTCGCAGGTGGCCGCGCTGCCGTCATGACGCTCGAAGTACAGCTGCATCCCTTTCTGGAAGTTCTCCTCGCCCAGCAGGGTGTGGATCATGCGGATAATTTCAGCACCCTTCTCGTACACCGTCAGGGTGTAGAAGTTGTTCATCTCGATGACTTTATCCGGGCGGATCGGGTGCGCCATTGGGCTGGCATCTTCCGCAAACTGCAGGCCACGCATGGTACGCACGTTGTTGATGCGGTTCACCGCGCGTGAACCCAGATCGGAGCTGAACTCCTGATCGCGGAAGACGGTCAGGCCCTCTTTCAGGCTCAGCTGGAACCAGTCGCGGCAGGTGACGCGGTTACCGGTCCAGTTGTGGAAATATTCGTGGCCGATAACGCGTTCGATATCAAGGTAGTCTTTGTCCGTTGCGGTATCGGTACGCGCCAGCACGTATTTGGAGTTAAAGACGTTAAGGCCTTTGTTCTCCATTGCGCCCATGTTGAAGAAATCGACGGCGACGATCATATAGATGTCGAGGTCATATTCGAGGCCGAAGCGATCTTCGTCCCACTTCATGGAGTTGATGAGGGAGGTCATCGCCCACGGCGCGCGGTCAAGGTTGCCGCGGTCAACAAACAGCTCCAGCGCCACTTCGCGGCCTGAGCGCGTTTTGAAGGTATCGCGCAGCACGTCGAAGTCCCCCGCCACCAGCGCAAACAGGTAGCACGGTTTCGGGAAGGGATCCTGCCACTGCACCCAGTGACGACCATTCTCCAGCTCGCCTTCGCCTACGCGGTTACCGTTGGAGAGCAGGAAAGGATACAGGGTTTTATCGGCGATGATTTTGGTGGTGAAGCGCGCCAGGACGTCCGGACGGTCGAGATACCAGGTTATGTGGCGGAACCCTTCCGCTTCACACTGGGTACACAGCGCCACGCCCGACTGGTAAAGCCCTTCCAGCGCGGTGTTGGCGGCCGGGCTGATTTCATTCACGATGCGCAGCGTAAACTGTTCCGGCAGGTTGTCGATGACCAGCTGGTTGTTTTCTTCTTTATAGTCTGACCAGGCTTCATCATTAATATGCAGGGAGACCAGCGTCAGGTCTTCACCATCCAGACGCAGCGGCACCGCAGTTGCGCTATGGCGCGTCACCTGGCTCACCGCCGTGACAACGGTTTTAGTGGCATCCAGGTCAAAAGTCAGATCGATTTCGCTAATCAGGTAATCCGGCGCACGGTAGTCGTGGCGGTATTTGGCTTGTGGCTGTTGTGTCATAGAAAACCTTATGCATCGTTTGTCGAGTAACGTTTCAATATATTCCTGTTGCGCAAATCGCGCTATGCAGAATGTTCATCTTTTCAGGGTCAAAACCTTTTTTTGCTACATTTGTATAACACGGGGCACAAAATGCCCTCGACCATAAAACGCGCTTATGTTGTGATCGGGGTTCAATAAATCACTAAACAAGGTATACTCCGGAGTTGTTTATTGTACTAAACGCTCCTGTGAGAGGATGCTACTGCGCACCTATGACTCAATTCGCTTCTCCAGTTCTGCATACGTTGCTGGATACCGACGCGTATAAACTGCATATGCAGCAAGCCGTTTTCCACCATTACTATGACGTTCACGTCGCGGCGGAATTCCGCTGTCGTGGCGACGACTTGCTCGGTATCTACGCAGACGCCATTCGTGAACAGGTCGATGCTATGCAGCATCTGACGCTGCAGGACGAGGAATATCAGTGGCTTTCTGGCCTGCCTTTCTTCAAAGCCGACTACCTGAACTGGCTGCGCGATTTCCGCTATAAGCCGGAGCAGGTCACCGTGCTTAATGATAACGGCAAGCTGGATATTCGCCTTGAAGGTCCGTGGCGGGAAGTGATCATGTGGGAAGTGCCGCTTCTGGCGGTGATCAGTGAACTGGCTCACCGCTACCGTTCGCCGGAAAAAGGCGTCGAGCAGGCGGTTGCCGCGCTGGAAAATAAACTCGCAGCCTTCTCCACGCTGACCGAAGGGCTGGACTTATCCCGCTTCCGCCTGATGGACTTTGGCACGCGTCGCCGTTTCTCGCGTGACGTTCAGGAGGCCATCGTTAAACGTCTGCAGCAGGAGCCGTGGTTCGTGGGCACCAGCAACTACGATCTGGCACGCCGCCTCAGCCTGACGCCAATGGGCACCCAGGCGCACGAGTGGTTCCAGGCGCATCAGCAGATCAGCCCCGATCTGGCTAACAGCCAGCGCGCGGCGCTGGCCGCATGGCTTGAAGAGTACCCGAATCAGCTCGGAATTGCCCTCACCGACTGTATTACGATGGATGCTTTCCTGCGCGACTTTGGTCCCGAGTTCGCTGAACGTTACCAGGGATTACGGCACGACTCCGGGGATCCGGTTGAATGGGGCGAGAAAGCCATTGCCCATTACGAAAAACTCGGCATTGACCCGATGAGCAAAGTGCTGGTCTTCTCGGATAATCTCGACCTGGCGAAAGCGGTCGACCTCTATCGCCATTTCAATACCCGTGTGAACCTGAGCTTCGGGATTGGTACCCGTCTGACCTGCGATATTCCTCAGGTAAAACCTCTGAATATCGTCATCAAACTGGTGGAATGTAACGGCAAGCCGGTGGCGAAACTCTCCGACAGCCCGGGTAAAACCATCTGCCATGACAAAGCATTTGTCCGCGCATTGCGTAAAGCGTTCGACCTCCCCTTGATCAAAAAAGCCAGTTAAGCGCTTACGGGAGCCTTTATGGCTCCCTTCTTCTTATTTATTTCTCAATTCTTCTCTTTTGACTGCGAAATTTACTTGTCTGATAGCGGATGGCAGGTAACATAGATATCCCCCCATAAGGGTGGACAAGTGTTTATTTTTTCCGACTATTAACAGAGAGAATATTATGAGCGTTGTGCCTGTAGCCGACGTACTCCAGGGCCGTGTCGCCGTTGACCAGGAAGTCACCGTGCGCGGATGGGTGCGTACCCGCCGAGATTCTAAAGCTGGCATCTCCTTCCTCGCCGTCTATGACGGTTCCTGCTTTGATCCTGTACAGGCCGTCATTAATAATTCTCTGCCCAATTACAATGATGACGTTCTGCGACTGACAACGGGTTGCTCCGTCATTGTTACCGGCGTGGTTGTGGCTTCACCGGGTCAGGGCCAGAGCTTCGAAATTCAGGCCACTGCGATTGAAGTCACCGGCTGGGTTGAAGATCCGGACACCTATCCGATGGCGGCAAAACGCCACAGCATCGAATATCTGCGTGAAGTCGCCCACCTGCGTCCGCGTACCAACCTGATTGGTGCGGTGGCGCGCGTGCGTCATACGCTGGCGCAGGCGCTGCATCGTTTCTTCGATGAGCAGGGTTACTTCTGGGTGTCTACCCCGCTGATCACCGCGTCCGATACGGAAGGTGCCGGTGAGATGTTCCGCGTTTCGACGCTGGACATGGAAAACCTGCCGCGCACGCCTGAAGGTAAAGTGGACTATGACAAAGACTTCTTTGGTAAAGAAGCCTTCCTGACGGTATCTGGTCAGCTCAACGGCGAAACGTACGCCTGTGCGCTGTCAAAGATCTACACCTTTGGCCCAACCTTCCGCGCCGAAAACTCCAACACCAGTCGTCACCTGGCGGAATTCTGGATGCTGGAGCCTGAAGTGGCCTTCGCCAACCTCGACGATGTCGCTGGCCTGGCAGAAGCCATGCTGAAGTATGTCTTCAAAGCGGTGCTGGAAGAGCGTCCTGACGACATGAAATTCTTCGCAGAACGCGTAGACAGCGATGCTGTAGCGCGTCTGGAGCGTTTCGTCTCTGCCGACTTTGCGCAGGTGGACTATACCGACGCGGTGGCGATCCTCGAGAAATGCGGTGAGACGTTCGAGAACCCGGTTTACTGGGGCGTTGACCTGGCGTCTGAGCACGAACGCTATCTGGCCGAGAAGCATTTCAAAGCGCCGGTTGTCGTTAAAAACTACCCGAAAGACATTAAGGCCTTCTATATGCGCCTTAACGAAGACGGTAAAACCGTGGCAGCGATGGATGTACTGGCGCCGGGCATTGGTGAAATCATCGGTGGCTCTCAGCGTGAAGAACGTCTTGACGTGCTGGACGCGCGTATGGAAGAGATGGGCCTCAACCCCGCTGACTACAGCTGGTACCGCGATCTGCGCCGTTACGGTACCGTACCGCACGCCGGTTTTGGTCTGGGCTTCGAGCGTCTGATTGCCTACGTTACCGGTGTTCAGAACGTACGAGACGTGATCCCATTCCCACGTACTCCACGTAACGCCAGCTTCTAATCGGTAAAAGACTGAAATGGCCAGCAGATGCTGGCCATTATTTTATTCTGTATTGTCAGTTTTCGTCAGCGCAAAGTCAGCGTCTTTAAACCTTCCCCCCGTCACAACCACTACCTGTTACGTTTTGTTTCCGCGAAATATCCAGCCACAAAAAATAAACCCCATTCTTATTGCGATTATTACACCCTCAAGCGATAGCACAAATTTCAACCACTTTTACAGCCATCCGGAAGGCCTTTCACAGTCATAAGAAAAAACGAGCCGTTTAAGGTCTGTTTATACGAATCGCCTTTATCTCAATTAATCATAAGGAATTCATATATATAGGATAGGATTTGCTGTTTAATTCGCCAGGGTGTTCTGAAGTTTGAGATGGTTCACAAAGTTCCCCAAAATACATATTTAGTTACACATGTTTTCTTTCTGTTACTTAATCTTGAGAATTGTAGCACTTTCAGGCTAGCGAAACGCTTCGCCGAATGGAAAGATGCCTGTCAGATACATAAAGACACCAAACTCTCATCAATAGTTCCGGAAATATTTATTGACAGAATTTATTGACGGCAGTGGCGAGTGTCATAAAAAAACCAATGAGGGTAATAAATAATGATGAAGCGCAATATTCTGGCAGTGGTAATCCCTGCCCTGCTGGTAGCCGGTGCAGCTAACGCTGCAGAAATCTATAACAAAAACGCTAACAAGCTGGACTTCTACGGTAAAGCTGTAGGTGAGCATCAATGGACTACTAACGGCGCATCTAATAACAGCGATACCACCTATGCCCGTATCGGTTTCAAAGGTGAAACCCAGGTTAATGACCAACTGGTTGGTTACGGCCAGTGGGAATACAACATGGACGCTTCCTCTCAGGAAGGTGCTCAGGGTACCAAAACCCGTCTGGCTTTCGCAGGTCTGAAAGCTGGTGAATACGGTTCATTTGATTACGGCCGTAACTACGGTGTGTTCTATGATGCGCTGGCTTCAACCGACATGCTGGTTATCTGGGGTGGCGACTCTCTGGCCGCAACTGATAACTTCATGACCGCACGTAGCACCGGTTTGGCTACCTACCGTAACTCTAACTTCTTCGGTCTGGTTGATGGTCTGGCACTGGGCCTGCAGTATCAGGGTAAAAATGAAAACGGCCACACCACTTCTCGCCAGAACGGCGATGGCGGCAGCTACTCTCTGGGTTATGACTTCGCAGACGGCTTCAACGTGACCGCGGCATATACCAACTCTGACCGTTCCACTAAGCAGACTACCGATGGTAAAGGTGAACGTGCTGAGGGTTGGGCAACGTCACTGAAATATGATGCGAACAGCGTATACGCATCTGTAATGTACGGTGAATCCCGTAACATGACTCGTGAAAACGATGATGAATTCGCAAACAAAACGCAGAACTTCGAAGCTGTGGTTCAATACCAGTTCGACTTTGGTCTGCGTCCATCCATTGGCTATGTGCAGTCAAAGGGTAAAGACCTGACTGGCCGTACTGCTAACGGTGCTACTTTCGCAGGTGGCGATGCTGATCTGGTAAAATACATCGAAGTGGGTACCTGGTACTACTTCAACAAGAACATGAACGTTTATGCTGCGTACAAGTTCAACTTGCTGGATGAGAATGATTATACCCGTGCAACAGGCCTGTCTACCGACGACCAGGCTGGTGTTGGTATCGTTTACCAGTTCTAATCAGTACACCACTTTGTTATATGCTTAATGAACAGGGCTTCGGCCCTGTTTTTTTATGCGTGACAGAAAATAATGGCGACTTTTGAAAAGCCGCACGCTTTTCGTCGCAAACGGTTGGCATTTTGTAAATCTACCGTTAACCTGATAGCGGATTTCACTTCTGTAATCACAATGGAACTTCGTCATGTTTGAGAACATTACCGCCGCTCCTGCCGACCCTATTCTGGGCCTGGCCGATCTGTTTCGTGCCGACGACCGCCCTGGCAAAATCAACCTGGGTATTGGTGTATATAAAGATGAAACCGGCAAAACTCCGGTACTGACCAGCGTTAAGAAAGCTGAGCAGTATCTGCTGGAAAACGAAACCACCAAAAACTACCTCGGTATTGATGGTATCCCTGAGTTTGGTCGCTGCACCCAGGAGCTGCTGTTCGGTAAAGGCAGCGCAATTGTGAGTGACAAACGTGCCCGTACAGCACAGACCCCAGGCGGTACCGGTGCGCTACGCGTAGCGGCGGATTTCCTTGCGAAAAACACCTCTGTTAAGCGCGTATGGGTGAGCAACCCAAGTTGGCCGAACCACAAGAGCGTGTTTAACTCTGCGGGTCTGGAAGTGCGTGAATATGCATACTACGACGCGGCAAACCACTCTCTCGACTTTGACGGCCTGCTGGCGAGCCTGAGCGAAGCGCAGGCAGGTGACGTGGTTCTGTTCCACGGCTGCTGCCACAACCCAACCGGTATCGATCCGACGCTTGAGCAGTGGCAACACCTGGCGAAGCTGTCCGTTGAAAAAGGCTGGCTGCCGCTGTTTGACTTTGCCTACCAGGGCTTTGCCCGTGGTCTGGAAGAAGATGCCGAAGGCCTGCGCGCGTTCGCAGCCGTTCACCAGGAGCTGATTGTCGCAAGCTCGTATTCCAAGAACTTCGGTCTGTACAATGAGCGCGTGGGTGCCTGTACGCTGGTTGCCGCTAACGAAGAGACCGTCGATCGTGCGTTCAGCCAGATGAAATCGGTTATCCGCGCTAACTACTCTAACCCACCGGCACACGGTGCGTCTGTTGTTGCCACTATCCTGAGCAACGATGCGCTGCGCGCTATCTGGGAACAAGAGCTGAACGATATGCGTCAACGTATTCAGCGCATGCGCCTGCTGTTTGTGAACACACTGGCTGAGAAAGGCGCGGACCGCGACTTCAGCTTTATTATCAAACAGAACGGCATGTTCTCGTTCAGCGGCCTGACCAAAGAGCAGGTTCTGCGTCTGCGTGAAGAGTTTGGCGTGTACGCCGTGGCCTCAGGCCGCGTGAACGTTGCAGGCATGACGCCTGACAACATGGCGCCACTGTGCGAAGCGATTGTCGCCGTACTGTAATTTGTGCCCATAAAAAAGCCTGCATTATGCAGGCTTTTTTTATTCTGGTTACCAGACAGGCATCTCATCCTGAAGGAACGGATTATGGAGCCGTTCGTAGCCCAGCGTCGACATCGGACCGTGTCCAGGGATAAACGTAACGTCATCACCCAGCGGCAATAACTTTTGTTTAATCGACTGAATCAGCTGCCCGTGATCGCCGCGTGGAAAATCGCTGCGTCCTACGCCACCTTTGAAGATCACATCGCCGGAAATCAGCAGACGGGACTGGTCATCAAAGAAGACGATATGGCCTGGCGTATGCCCAGGACAATGCAACACCTGTAAAGTCACATTCCCTACGTTAACGCGCTCTCCTTCGTTCAGCCAGCGATCGGGCGTCAGGGGCTGACACTCATCAAGGCCAAACATGCGGCTTTGGGCGGGTAACCCCTGCAGCCAGAACTCATCTTCTTTTTCCGGACCGACGATCGGCACACCGTAGTGTTTAGCGAGTTCAGCCGCTGCACCCACATGGTCGAGGTGACCGTGCGTCAGTAAAATCTGCATGAGCGTCACGCCGCTGTCGGCGACTTCCTGCTTGATTTTCTCAGCGTCACCGCCGGGATCGACAAGCGCGGCCAGTTTAGTCTGTTCGCACCAGATCAATGAACAATTCTGGGAGAACGCGGTAACCGGAATAATACGATAGTTCATACTGCTCCTGTGTTTCGTTATTACCAGTGCCGAACCGGACCGGTATCAATATGCACAAAGTTGCTGCTGGGGTAATATCCTACACCACCTGCGCGCATAGATAACGCGGCTTTGCGAATATTGGCTAACGAAACGCCTTCAATATGGAAATCCATTGCCTGTCCCTTCGTGTGATAGCTTTTTTTGGCTACCCCGCGACTGTGGGCGCGCAGTTCATTATTGGTATCAATCGAACGATAGCCAGAAATGAGCTGCACCGGCCTGCTGGTGCCCAGCAGGCCCTGAAGGCGGAAAATCTGATCAAACAGTCCTGGATCGATGGCTTTTATTTTATTCGCGCGGAAATCACGGAAAAAATGGTTAAGTCTTGCTAATTCATCCTGAATATAGCCTCTGCCATCGAAAAACTCCGCTTTTAGCGACTCACCGGTATGCAGGTTGTTGAGCGTTAAAACTCGCGGACGAGGTGTCGAGAGGGTGGCAAATGCTGGCGTCGGCAGGATGGCCGCTGCGCCAAGCGCAACACCACCTAACGCCAGCAGTTTGCGGCGATTAGCGTCAAATTTGTCCATGATAATCAGGTCTACAGGTAAAAGAAATCGTAATATGCTTAGCGCACGAAGGGCACCTTAACTGGCAAAACCAGGTACGTCAAGGCGCCCAACCCCAGTGAATACGCGGCTTACAGCGATATTGCCCCCTATTCACCCTAACTTACGACAATCATTTTTCCCGAACTGCTTCATTTACCTGATTAATTGTTCCGCTTTTGGCAAAATTTGTGCGCCGGATCGCGCGGTGAGATCATAATTGTAAATATCTGTACGATACTGGGTACGCCCGTCCTCACCCACAAATGCCGTCAGATAGTAAAGATTGACCGGAATATTGTGGCGAATATTCACGTAACGCGTATCCCCCTGCTTCAGGGCATCCGAGATACGCGTGTCGTTCCAGCCCGCATCCTGCAACAGCATATTGGCCAGCTCCGAGGCTTTGTTCACGCGCACGCAGCCAGAACTCAGCGCGCGCGTATCTTTCTGGAACAGATTGTGGTTCGGCGTATCGTGCAGATAAATAGCTTCTGAACTCGGCATGTTGAATTTGTAGCGCCCTAAAGAGTTATGCGCTCCGGGAGCCTGCTGGAAGCGGAACGGCAGATTCGACGCTGTGATGGTCGACCAGTCGACCATATAAGGATCGATGGCCTCTTTACTGTTCCATCCACGCATCACCGTGTAGCCATGACGCTCCAGATAACCCGGATCGTTCCAGACCTTCGGCAGAATGTCTTTACGCGCCAGCGTCGGCGGCACGTTCCACGGCGGGTTAACCACCACGTTATTCAGCGCGCTGCTCATCATCGGTGTTTTACGATCCGGACGCCCGACAATCACGCGCGACGCCAGCACTTCGCTGCCGTTCTGGTAATAGACCAGGGAATACGCCGGGATGTTAACCATAATTCCGGTAGAAAGCGTTCCCGGCAGCAAACGCAAACGCTGGATATTGAGCGCCAGCACCCCTGCCCGCTGCGCAGGCGATACGTTCAGCCAGTCGCGCGTCGTCTGGCCAATGACGCCATCGGCCCCCAGCCCCTGAGCGGTCTGAAACTGTTTAACGGCCGCAACCAGCTCGCGATCGTAAGCCGCGGGTTTGTTGCTCAGAACAACGGCTTTCTTCTCTTTCACAGGCGCTGACGGGCTGACGGCGACGCTTTGTGGATCGTCACCCGGGAGAACAATCTTTGGCCCGCCGTCAAGAAGACCGGAACGCGTAAGGATCTCGCGCAGGGCAGGCACATCGCTGCTCCACTGCCCCGGACGCAGCGTCGCGGTGCCGCGCATCTGCGGCCATGGACGCGTGTCCCCCACCAGCGTGAGGAGCGACTGGTGCAGAGTGGCATAGTGTGGATGCGCTGGTGCCAGGCTGGCAATAAAGCGCGGCAGTTCGCCGTTATCCAGCGCTAGCTGCCACTGGTTAATCACCGACAGCGCCGGCGTCGCCAGCTTGTACGGCTTATCGCTGTACAGCCAGCGGTTGCCATTGACCGGAATACCCGCCACGAACTGCAGGTAGCCCATCATGGCATCGGAAAGCACCACGTCCCGCGCCTGCCCGGTGACGGCAGGATCGGTTAACAGCTCAACCCACTTTGTAAACTGCGGCTGAAACCCTGCAATCGCAACCTCTGCCAGCTGCTGCTGGAAGGCGCGCACGGCATCGCGATTTTCCCACATCGGTTTCATATCGCGGGCAGCATAGAGGAGCGTGAGCTGGTTGATATAGACAGGCGTGTAGCCTGACGGCAGCTCCGACTGCAGCTGCTGACTGAGCGATTCCGCGTCGATGCCTTCCGGCAGCGGTTTAATTCCGGCCATGATCGCCGTTGCCGGAGACTGTTCCAGCGGCTGGGACAACGACGTTGGCTGCGCGCCTGTCGTTGCCGAGCTGTCAGTCGGCACAATTTCAGGCTCGTCGGCCTGGGCGGTTAACAGCGGAGCAAACATCACTGCCAGGCATAAACTCAGCGCAGACAGCTGACGACCACATTCTTTCTTTAGCAACATCCCTTGCCCCCTGTTTTCACGACATGCCCATCACGCTGGGGCTTTCTTTCATTATAGGTAGACGGCTAAGCTGTTGCCTTACCTTATGTAAAGAAGTTTAAAGATAACGCAGCCCCAAGCACAAGTTAAGTTTAAAAAAAAAGCGGCGCCAGTGCGCCGCTTCGGGTCAGAAGACGCTTCAGGAAGCGTCCGCCGTGGTTTCCGGCAACGACTCCGGCGGCTGCGGCGCAAAGCCGCGCAGCCCCACAACGTGAACGTGTTCGCTGTTCTGGAACACCTTACGCACCAGTTTGTAGGTGGTGCCCTTCTCGGGGCTGATGTTCTCCGGCGCCGCGATAATGAGCTGCATATCGAGACGTTCGCAAAGCTCGAACAGCGTGGCAATCGAGCGGGCATCAAGTCGCGCCGCCTCATCCAGGAACAGCAGTCGGCATGGCGAGATATCTTTGCCGCGCAGGCGGCGCGCTTCATCTTCCCAGCTCTGTACGACCATCACCAGAATTGACATCCCGGTACCGATCGCTTCACCGGTAGAGAGCGCCCCGGATTCCGCACGCAGCCAGCCATCTGAGCCACGGTTTACCTCAACTTCCATTTCCAGGTAGTTACGGTAGTCCAGCAGCTCTTCACCGATGGTTTGTGGCGTACGCTGGCCCATATCAATCTGCGGGTTCAGGCGCTGATACAGCTTCGCCAGCGCTTCGGAGAAGGTCAGACGGTTGCTGTTGAACAGATCCTGATGCTGCTCATGCTGCTCAGAGAGCACTTCCAGCAGCGTCGCGTGGGCCTCACGCACGTTGACGTTGAGGCGCACGCTGTTCACCTGGCCAAACGACACGCTCTGCAGGCCCTGGTTCAGCTGGCGGATACGGTTCTGCTCGCGCTGAATGGTTTTACGAATAATGTTCGCCACGCTGCGGGAGCTGATCGCCAGCTTCTGCTCGCGGGAGGTCAGCTCCTCCGTCAGGCGGCCCAGCTCGATTTCCATCTGTTCGATGGCTTCAACCGGATCGTCGGTACGGATGATGTCCTGACGAATACGCTCGCGCAGGTGCTGGTAAACCGCCACGAAGAACTGGATTTTACGTTCCGGACGTTTCGGATCCTCCGACATGCGCAGCACGTCGCGCAGGTGTTCGTTATCCGCCACCGCCAGACGCAGCGCACCCAACGCCTTATCCGACATGGAGCGCAGCTCATCGGCAGAGAGATACGCCAGCTCGCGGCGGTGCAGACGACGCTCAACGTTATTGTCTTTCACCATGCGCATCACCGCGCACCAGCCCGCCTTGGCGGTCACGACCTGCTCGCGCATTTCGTGATAGTCGCGTTCCAGCTTGCGCAGGCGACGGGTCAGGTTATCCATTTCGGCTTCGCAGAAGGTCAGCGCTTTTTCCAGCTGATTACGACGCGCACGGTTATTGCTGAGCTGCGAATGCAGCTCGTCACGACGAATACGCGCGCGTTCTTCTGCCCCGCTGTCGGCACGAACGCCGATGTCCTGAAGCTCTTTCTGCAGATCGTTTAACAGCTCTTTCTTGGTGTCGAAGGAGCTTTTCAGCGAGGCCAGCACCTGGTTGTACTGGTTCAGCTGAGCGGAATGGCTGCGCATTGCTTCGCGGGCGCGAGTACGTTCCGCCTCCGCCTGCTCAAGGCGCTGACGCAGTTTTTCGTTCAGATCGCTGTTACCGCTCAGCATTTCAGCCGAATCGGAGTAGCCAAAGTGAGCCCGACGCTGCACCACTTCCGTCAGGGCAAACGCCTGCTGACGCGCTTCGCGCTGCACCTGCTGCGACCAGGCATAATCTTCTTTTAACTGCTCGAACTGCTCCGGGTCGCTCTGCAGGACAGACACGACGGGCTCCAGCTTCGCCAGCTGATTGCCGTGCTGCTGAACGAAACGCGCGGCTTCCTGCGCTTCATCCAGACGCTCCTGGATCTCATCCACACGGTCAGCCAGCGTGTCATCCGCCAGCAGATTCAGGCGCGGCAGAATGCGGTTAAGGGCAGCGACGCCATCTTTCGCCTGTTCAAACTGAACGCGACTCTGGTGGTTATCGCTTTCATGGCTGGCAATCGCACGTTCCAGCTCGCCACGGCGGGTATTGAGCTTGCGGATTTCGGCTTCCGGATCCGCGTCAAACGCTACGGCGAGATGGCTGCCGATAAAACGGCTGAACGACTGGTGCAAACGCTGGGTTTTCTGCACGTCAAACGACAGGGTCGCAAAACGTTCAGACAGCGTTTCACGCTCGGCGTGCAGGCTCTCGATGCGGCTTTCGCGCGCGGCGCGGCCAAACAGCGGCAGCTCCGGGAAGCGGGAATAACGCCACTGGCGGTCGGCAATTTTCACCACCACCGCTTTTTCCAGCTCGTCGACGCTGAATACGCTGTCATCGAACGACTGCGGATCCCCTTCGATCAGGTAGAGATCTTCCGGGCAATCTTCCAGGCCGGCAAGCTGCTCAGAAATCAGCGACAGATCCGGGACCACAATCGCGTTGCGGGATGGACCGTACAGCGCGGAGAAGTACGGGGCATCGTCCAGGCCAACGTCGTCATAAATCTCGGACAGCAGCACGCCGCCAAAACGCTCGGCTAATGCATTCAGGCGCGGATCTTCTGACCCGCCCGGCTGGCTTAAGCGCTCAATTTCCTCATCGACGTCGCGCTTGCGGGCGCCCACTTCATCACGCTCAACGATGGCTTCACGTTCGCGCTCCAGCAGCTGCTGCAGGTATTCGGTCACTTCCTGACTGGATTCGAACTGCTCGCCGCACTGCTCGCTGAGCTGGTTCAGGCTGCTTTGAGCCGCCAGCCAGACCGGCGCACGCTCCAGGAGCGTCTTCGAACGGGACTGAATCTGCTCCAGCTCCTGACGCAGGGTCATACGCTGTTCGCTGGCGTTTGATACGGTATCGGACAGGGCCGCAATACGCGCTTCCAGCTCCTGATGCAGGGCCTCAAGCTCGTCGAAATCGTAATTTTTTCCCTGACGCTTACAGAATTCCGCCAGCAGACGCTCGGCTTCCTGCTGCTCGCGCAGGCGCTGCTCCAGCTCGTTCAGACGCATACGCAGCGGCTGAACCTGCTCGGCCAGATGGCGCTGGTTCACACCGTCGCGCAGCAGTTCACGGGCAACGTCCCAGGCTTCGTTACGCGCCAGCGGGCCGTTAATCGCGACTACCAGCTGATAAGCCTGCTCAAACTGGCTGTGCGCCGTTTGCGCGACGCTCATTTTCTGTTCAAGGGAGAGCAGTTTCTCGGTGGCTTCCTGCTCTTTGGCCTGGAAGGTATCCAGCCACTCGTCGGCGCTGTCCGGCGTCAGGTCAGGCAGATGGCACAGCTCTTTTGCACGCTGTAATGCCTGCAGTGCCTGGGTGTACTGAATCGCTCGCGTTTGCTGCACGTCAAGTGCCTGCTGGTAATCGGCAAGCTGGCTTTTCAGCTCATCCACTTCCAGCTCGGCCGCTTCGGCGCGGGCTTCGTTCTCTTCCTGCATGTCGGCGGCTTCAGCCACCACTTCATTTTGCTCTTCGAGACGAATCTGCAGCTCATCGAGGTCCGCTTCATAGCGCTCGATTTTTTCCTGCTGACGCAGCGCGGTCTGCACCAGGTTCAGGTGATCGCTGGCGGCCTGATAGTCGGCTTCCAGGTCGCCTTCAGCACCGTTGTGCTCGCCCAGCTCGCGCGCCATTTCAATGTGCTTGTACTGCTCGGCCACAAGCTGTTTACGGGAGGTAAACAGCTCGCGGCGGTATTCTAATGCCTGATCGAGATGCACCCGGCGCTCGTTGGCGTGGCGCATGTAGTCTGCCGCCACGTAGTTGGTGGCTTCGCTGATCAGGTGTTTAAACAGGTCGCGGTCAGACTGGGTAACGCGAATCGCTTCCAGCGTCATGCGGTTTTCGCGCAGCGCCGCTTCCATATCCTGGAAGGCCTTACGCACGCCGCTGTTTTCCGGCAGCAGGTAGTCGCGCAGGGAGCGGGTAATCGCGCTGGAGATACCGCCGTACAGAGACGCTTCGATCAGGCGGTAGTATTTGCTACGGTCTGATGCCGTGCGCAGACGACGCGCCACCACGCCCAGATCGAACATCAGCGAGTGGTAGTCGGTAATCGAGTTGAACTGCTTGAACTGCACGCCTTCGATGGCTTCAAGCTTGTCCTTCAGCTCCTGCAGCGTCAGCACGCGCGCCTGGCGTTCGTTCAGGGTTTCCGTCAGCAGCGCCGTCGGCTGCACGGAGGTCGGCAGCCCCTGGATCGCAAACGGCTTGATATCCACTTTACGGTCGCGACCGGCGACCTGCTGCAGGCGCACGCCCACCACAACGCGCTGATGACGGGAGTTAATGACGTCCAGAACCGAATAACAGACACCGGCCTTCAGCTTACCGTGCAGACCTTTATCACGGGAGCCGCTTGTGGCTCCCGCTTCGGTGGTGTTACGGAAGTGAAGCAGCGTCAGATCGGGGATCAGCGCCGTAACAAAGGCCGCCATGGTGGTGGATTTACCCGCACCGTTACCGCCGGAGAGCGTCGTGACCAGCTCATCCAGATCGAACGTTCGGGCAAAGAAGCCGTTCCAGTTAATCAGCGTCAGTGAGCGAAATTTACCGCGTTCAATCATTACTCTTCCTCCCCGCTATCCGGCAGATTCTCTTCATGCTCGTCATTGAGCTGCAAATGGTTTTCCACCGGCATCGCTTCACCGTCGCGGATCATGCGGAGCTGCGCTTCACGCGCGTCATCGCCCGCGCGCACGTCGGCGCCGAAGCGGAAGACAGATTCCGTAATGCGGAATTTGCTGCTGTCGTGGCCCATAAACCAGACCATCCCCAGACGGCGCAGACGGTTCAGGGAAGAGCGAACTTTTTCCTGTAATTTCTGACGGTCAAGATCCGACCCCGTGGAGCGGTTGTTCACCAGCTTCAGCAGCTTGCTCTCATCTGCCAGCGTCAACAGCTCGTCGTAAAGTTCCTGCTGGGTGAAGATCCCTTCATTCGCCAGACGTTCCGGGCTGAGGTAGAGGTAGCAAAGAATTTTGCCGACCATCATATCCAGCTCGGAGAGCACGGAACGCGGAATAAGCGTTGTGGAGCGCGGGCGCAGGTAGAAAAAACCTTCCGGCGCGCGGATAAGCTCCACGTTATAGCGTGCGTAAAACTCTTCCAGGTACTCCTGGAAGTCCATCAAAAAGGCGTGATTATCCAGCTCGTCTAATCCAATGTGACGACCGGCACGCAGCTGGCTGTCCAGCGCCGGAAATAACGGATTCGCCAGCGCCTGTGCCAGCTTAACTGGCATCACTTGTTCAATATTTGTCAATGACATGCGCCTGTACCTTGGCTCCGTAATCGTTGATTGGCTGCCACTTCGGCGGCAGTCCGGTGAAATCTGCTTGCGCAACGCCCAGGCGCACCGCCTGGTCTACCACAATGCGGGCAATGTCGAAGTGGCGCGCGCGTGGATATTGCGCCAGATAGTCGCGCACCACGAGCCCAAGATCCAGCGGCACTTGTCTGGTTTTATAGACAGCGAGCTGTTCTTCGATCATCGCCGCAAGCTGCTCGCGAATTTCGTTAAATTCTTCGTATTCCAGATCCGGCGGCAGTTCACCGGTCACCTCTTCATCGCGCAGCGCCATCTCTTCGTCGCGCATATCCAGCAGACGATCGGCATTGGCGTAGGTCAGCGCCCACGGCGCATCGAAATAGGTCTGCACCGACTGTCGCAGACGCTGAGCAAAGACGCGGTTTTTATCCATATCAATCGCGGTACGGATAAATTTATGCACATGTCGGTCATAGCCGATCCACAGGTCGATCGACTGCTGGCCCCAGCTGATAATGCGATCGAGTTTGCTCTGCAGATCGAACACCAGGCGGTCGACAAAATGCAGATCGTCGTGTGCCAGCGTCGCATCCTGGATGCGCAGCAGGTTGGCCTGCAGCTTGTCCCCTGCGGCTTCCAGCGTATCCTGGAGCTCACGCAGCGTGCCGGAGGTTTCTGACAGCAGAAGTTCACAGCTGGAGATGGCCGCTCGCCAGTCTTTATTCAGCAGCTGGGCGATATCGTCTTTCACCTGCTGCTGCTGTTCGTCCATCAGGCGCTGGGTGAGATCGATACTGTCGAAAATCTCGGCCACCGAATATTTCAGCGGCGCGTAGACGTTACGGTGCCAGTGGAATTCGTCACCGTTTTCATCCGCCGCGTCGGCGGCGCGCTTAAGCTCACCCGCCACGATCGAGAGCTGCATGGAAAGACGCAGCGTAGAAAATTCACGCTGGCGAATATAGTAATCGGTGATGCCGATGCCCAGCGGCGTCAGGCGATAGATGGCGTTTCCTTCCGCCTGCTCGCTGGTAAAGCGGTTCAGCAGACGTTGACGCACCATATCGTTGATTGCGTTGTTGGCACGCACGCTAATGGTTTCGCTGGTTTGCTCAAACGCATCACTGACATGGCGGAACGCATCCACCAGTTCACCCTCGCTCATTTCACCGTCCAGCCGTTCGCCGTTCAGCGTAGCAACCGCCAGCAGGAAAGAGAGTCTGTCTACCGGCAGCGAGATGGAGAAATCGTTTTTCCTGGCCCAGGCAACCAGTTCGGGGACTGTCTGGGAAAATTCACTCATAGGTTATCCTTGCATCTGCGGCTTGTGCGCGGTGACGTGAATATAGCGGCCAAGGCTGATAAAAGGCTCCTGACGGCAATACCGCGTTTCTAATTCTGTTAAGGTGTCAAAACAGTCACGCTGTTTGTGTTTTTCACGCAGATAATCATGAAACACCCTGACGCCCGTCTTCCCGACGATCTGCCAGCCAATCGCTTCCAGCCAGCCATAAACCTGCTGTGGATCGCGCGGATAGTCCGGGGAAAGCGTGCGCTTTTTCTTTTTGGGCATCCCGACCTGCACATAGTCGAAGTTTCCTGCAACCATGTTGTGCATCAGGAAGCCGTTAGCATTGTAGAACATCAGCGACAGCGTGCCGCCCGGGCGCAACATAGACCACAGGGTTTGTAACACGCTTTGCGGATCGGCAACCCACTCCAGCACCGCATGAAACAATATCAGATCAACCTGTGTTTCCAAATGCTGTGCGATGTCCTGAGCGGCGCATTGTATAAAATGCATGTTGTCGCTCACACCTTTCTCTTCTGCAGCACGCGTCGCGCGGGCGACCATTTCAGCAGAAAGATCGCAAAGCGTGACGTGATGACCGCGCTCGGCCATTTTTATCGCCGTCTGCCCTTCACCGCCACCGGCGTCCAGCACGCGCAACGTTTGCCCACCAAAGGTGGCCAGAATGGTGTCCAGATCCTGCCAGAGGATCGTCTGACGGAGCTGACCTTTCGTGGTGCCATAAATGTTGCGCGAAAACTTTTCCGCGATGTCATCAAAATTGCGATCCCGCATTGGGAGAGTTCCACTCGCTAACTGCAAAACCGCTATTTTGTCACACCCGCGCGGAGAATGAACCTCTCTGGTGTAATATCACGGGTAATCACCTGCTATATGGTTAAAAAAGGAACCAAAAAGGATGCTTTTTACCCTTAAGAAATACATTGGAGGGATGATGCTTCCCCTTCCGCTGCTGCTCATCACCATCGCGCTGGGGCTGGCGCTGGTGTGGTTCAGTCGCTTTCAGAAGAGTGGCAAAACGCTTATCACGCTCGGCTGGTTTGTCCTGCTGCTGTTGAGCCTGCAACCGGTCGCGGATGGTCTGTTACGCCCCATAGAAAACACGTACCCGACATGGCAGGGAAATCAGAAAGTGGCGTACATCGTGGTGCTGGGCGGCGGATATACCTGGGATCCTGACTGGGCGCCCAGTTCAAACCTGATCAACAACAGCCTGCCACGGCTAAACGAAGGCATTCGCCTCTGGCTGGCGAATCCGGGATCAAAAATGATCTTCACCGGCGCGGCAGCCAAAACGAACCCGGTGAGTACGGCTGAAGCGGGCGCCAGGGTCGCAGAATCACTCGGCGTGCCGCGTTCCTCGATTATCACCCTGGACAGCCCAAAAGACACCGAAGAAGAGGCTGCCGCAGTGAAGCAGGCAATTGGCGATGTCCCGTTCTTACTGGTGACCTCCGCCTCACACCTGCCGCGCGCGATGATTTTCTTCCAGAAGCAAGGCCTGCACCCGCTTCCCGCACCGGCAAACCAGATGGCCATCGACGCGCCGCTCAACCCGTGGGAACGGGCGATCCCATCCCCGGCCTGGCTGATGCATAGCGATCGCGTCGGTTATGAGATGCTCGGACGCCTCTGGCAGTGGCTGAAAGGATCGTCAGGCGAGCCAGGGCAAGAGTGATTTTGTTGCCAGATCGAAATTTGCGCGATTAAAACGTCCGGTGTTGACCAACTGCGCGACTTCGTCCCAGAGCAGGTAAAGCCAGCGCCGCCAGAGAAACGCTTCTGCAACGGGCGCGCGTTGAAGGTAGTGCCACAGTAAACCTTCCGCCGCCCCGCTGTCGCTGAGCCTGAACAGCTCGTATTCGCGCGGAGCCCAGAGCATGATCCCCGGCCCAAGCATCGCCAGAAGCTGATCGCTGCGGGAGTCCTTGAGCATGCTGCGCAGGGTGAAATTACCGTGAATTAGCACGCAGTTGTCATTAAAACCGTCGAATAGCGCCGGTAAGCACTCGCGGGTGCGAAACAGAATACGTTTGTCCTGCATGGTTAAACCGGTATTGCTGAACTGGTTAAGCGTTCCCCACAGCACTTCCACCCGCTGGCGATACCACAGCGGCCACAGGTTTTCCTGAGTGCTGTCGACCGGACCGACAAGCCCGCGGCTATCCTGACGGTGCCAGGCCAGTAGCGCCTCGACAATCTGGTCTTTTAACTGCTCCCAGCGTTCCGGCGTGCGCGCGGGCGCTTCAACGGGCACGCCGCGTAAACGCTCAATCAGCAGCACGTCCGGGCCGGGGTGTTCCTCGTGGGTCATCACGCCGTACACCGTCGGCATACGGACGGTTCCCTCCCGCGCCAGCATCGACATTTTCCATGCCAGCTGCCTGGCAACGCCCGGCGAGGTGAAACTTCTGGCCATCAGCGGCATTGGGTTGCCCTGACTGTCATACAACGACCAAAGCGCGGTATCGGCCTTTTCACTCACGCATTCGACCCGGCTTAATTTCTCACCCAGCAGATGGCTAAGTTCGGCACGCAGCTGTTCCATATGAGATTACCCCCATTAAGACTACTGCTTTTATAATGAGCGTCCTGAAGGGAGATGTCACCCGGAAGAGAACAATTAGGAAAAAGAAAGAGGAATTATCGAGGGAGAGAACATCCCTCCGACAGGAGGGATGCAGGCGGTATTAGCGCAACTCGGCGCGAACGCGCTCAAGATCTTCCGGCGTATCAACGCCCGTTCCAGGCACTTCGCTGGCAACGGCAACGTGAATTTTTTCGCCGTACCAGAGCACGCGAAGCTGCTCCAGCATTTCGATATGCTCCAGCGGACTCGGCGCCCAGGTAACATATCGACGAATAAAACCGGCGCGATAGCCGTAGATCCCGATATGACGCAGGAAAGTATCACCGATTGTCTCTTTAGAGAGCGCAAAGCGATCGCGATCCCACGGGATCGTGGCGCGTGAGAAATAGAGCGCATAGCCTTCGGCATCCATGACCACCTTCACCGCATTGGGATTGAATGCCTCTTCAGCGTGGTGAATGGGCACCGCGAGCGTCGCCATACCGACCTGACGCTGAGCCAGGTTTTCTGCCACCTGACGGATAATCACCGCCGGGATCATCGGCTCGTCACCCTGAACGTTAACGATGACCGTATCATCACTGAAGCCACATTTCTCAACCACTTCCGCCAGACGCTCGGTGCCGGACTGGTGATCGGCGCGGGTCATGCACACCTCACCGCCAGCCGCCTCAACCGCACGGGCGACGTCAGGATGATCGGTAGCAACAATCACGCGATCGGCACCGGATTCACGCGCACGCTCAAGGACATGCACAATCATCGGCTTGCCGTTGATATCCACCAGCGGTTTACCCGGAAGACGCGTTGAGGCATAACGCGCAGGAATAATGACAACAAAACTCATGGTTTGCTCTCTTCTGCCACCAGGGAACGAGCTTCATTTTCCAGCAGCACCGGAATGCCGTCACGCAGCGGGAAAGCCAGGCTGTCCAGCTTGCAAATCAGCTCCTGTTTGTCCTGGCTGTAGTAGAGTTTGCCGTTGCATACCGGGCAGGCAATAATTTCAAGTAAACGGTGATCCATAGTTCCTCCGTATGGGTAATCGCTAAAGCTTAACACATTCCCTTTTCAGGGAGTGCCTGTTTCCCAGCCACTTCGACAGGATGTAAACAGTCCGTCGGGCACCCGGCCCAGCGTCACGTCGCGGGCACCCTGCCAGCGCGCGAATTCGCTAATGGCGAACGTTAACCCTTTTTCCAGGCTCGCCGTCACCCTGACGCCCTCTTCCAGATAAAGCGCAATAATTTCAAGCGTGCCGGTCTTGCGGTGCATTTTGGCGTCCATACGCCCGACCAGTTGCCCCTTATGCAGCAGCGGGAGAACAAAGTAACCATACTGGCGCTTTGGCGCTGGGGTATAACATTCCAGCCGGTAGCTAAAATCGAACAGCTGCTCGGCGCGTTTTCTGTCCCAGACGACCGGGTCGAAAGGCGACAACACCGCACTGTGGGTTGCCTGAAGTTTCCCCTCCAGGGCCAGAGGAAGTAGCGGGAGGAGATCCGCATGCAGCCACATTTCGCCCAGCGTTTCCACCGTGACGGGGATGACGCGCTGTTCGCGTTGCCAGATGTCCAGCAGCGGTTTCAGCGCGGGCTGGCGAAGGCGATAATAATCAGCCAGCCATTGCGGGCGGAAAATTCCCAGGCTGCGGGCGCTGTTTTCGAGCATGATAGCCTCGGCCGCCTCCTGGGTAAGCAGGTCACGCTCGTCGTCCCAGTGCGGCATCACGCGATGCGTCAGGTCGTAGACGCGCTGAAAATTACGCCGCTCAATCACCATGACTTTGCCAGAGGTAAACAGCCCTTCGAGATGACGTTTATGCGGCTTCCACTCCCACCAGCCGCTGGTGCCTTTGCGCGGGTGTTCAAAATCGGCGGAGCGTACGGGACCGTTTTCCTGAATATGCGCGATAAGCTGCTCAATTTCGGCAGCATGTTCCAGCATCCACGCCTGACGGTATTTCCAGCCCATCTTTTGAGGGGCAAGCATACGGTGGCGAACCAGGGCAAAATCGCTGCGGGGCAGGAAGCAGGCTTCGTGCGCCCAGTACTCCATTAACTCCCCCTTGCTGAGCGCCTCATCCAGCCACTGCGAAGGATAATTTCCCAGACGGCTAAACAGGACCAGGTAAGGGCTACGAGCCACAATGTTAATGGTGTCAATTTGAAGCAGCGACATGCGCTGGACGGTAGAGAGAATATCGGCAGGCTGCGCGCGGCGGCGGGGCTTTTTAAGCAGCCCCTGCGCGGCAAGGTGTAAATGACGTGCGGCTGAAAGCGAGAGTTGCGGTAAAGACATGCGTTATCCTGTCAGTCAAAGCGCCACCAGAACCGCGTAAGCGTTTATTTCACCAACGCAATCAGTTCCTTGAGCAAACGTTCCGGCTGCTCGCCGCTGAGTTCAGCGTCAACCGGCAGATACCACCAGTTTTCTTTCGCGAAGGCACGGCATTTCACCGCATCTTTTTCGGTCATAATCAGCGACTGCCCGGGTACGGTCAGGGCGTCGACCTGCCCTTCCACCAGCGCCTGGTGGTCGGCCAGCGGAACGCGTTTTTCCAGCCGGGCACCACAGTGTTCCAGCGTCGCGAAGAAGCGCGGCGGATGGCCAATCCCCGCCATCGCCACCGGTGAAGGCAGCTCAGCAACTGACCGGCGCTCACCCGTCACCAGGTTGATCGCCAGGCCTGGCTGCAGGTACATCGGGATTTCACCCGCTTTTGCCTCACCACCGTTCACAATCACCGCATCAACGGACTTAAGGCGCGAAGCGCGTTCGCGCATGGGCCCGGCCGGCAGCCACCAGCCGTTACCGAAGCGGCGAACCCCGTCGATGACCACAATCTCTTTATCACGCGCCAGGGCGTAATGCTGCAGGCCATCGTCAGTGATAATGATTTGTACCGCGTGTTCGGCAAGCAGTGCCTGAACGGCGTCGCTGCGCACCGGGGAGACCGCAACCGGCGCGCCGGTACGCTGGAAAATCAATACCGGCTCATCACCCGCTTCGGCAGTTGTGGTTTCCGCCGTCAGCAGCAGTGGATAACGCGCCGCTTTACCGCCATATCCGCGCGATACCACCCCCGGGCGGATACCGCGTTTTTGCAATTGCTCCACCAGCCAGATCACCACCGGCGTTTTACCGTTGCCGCCCGCCGTAAGATTACCGACCACCACCACCGGAACCGGCGCGCGCCAGGCACGCTTCAGCCCGAGACGGTAAAGCAGACGAATTGTGCCGCTCACCAGGCCGTATAGCCAGGAGAGCGGCAAAAGCAGCAGCCACAGCGGAGATTCACCGGACCAGATGCGTGCAATCATTCGCCAAACTGCATCTTATGAAGCTGGGCGTAAACGCCGCGGTGTTCCAGCAAATCAGCATGGCTTCCGCGTTCAACAATGATACCGTCCTCAACCACGACGATTTCGTCAGCCTGCTCGATAGTCGACAGACGGTGCGCAATCACCAGCGAGGTACGGTTCTTTTGCAGCTCATCCAGCGCAGACTGAATAGCGCGTTCAGATTCCGTATCCAGCGCGGAGGTCGCTTCGTCCAGAATCAGGATCGGGCTGTCGCGCAGCAGCGCACGCGCAATGGCGATACGCTGACGCTGACCGCCGGAGAGCAGTACCCCGTTCTCACCGATTATCGTATCCAGGCCGTTATCCATCTTGTTGATAAAGTCCATTGCGTAGGCCATACGCGCGGCGTTCTCAATCTGCTCACGGCTGTATTCATCCGTGCGCGCATACGCAATGTTGTTAGCCACAGTATCGTTGAACAGGTGCACGTTCTGGGAAACCAGCGCCACCTGGTTACGCAGCGACTGCAGGGTATACTCCCGCAGATCATGACCGTCCAGGAGGATCTCACCTTCGTTAATATCGTAGAAACGGGTGATCAGGCTGGCAATGGTCGATTTACCCGAGCCGGAACGGCCTACCAGCGCCACGGTTTTACCCGCCGGAATGGACAGGTTGATATTACGCAGCGCCGGCGTTTCACGTCCAGGATAGGCGAAAGTGACATTGCGGAATTCAACGTCACCACGGGCGCGCTCAATCTCGCGAGTACCTTCATCTTTTTCCTGTTCGGAATCCAGAATACTGAACAGCGTCTGACAGGCGGCCATCCCGCGCTGGAACTGGGCGTTCACGTTCGTCAGGGATTTCAGCGGACGCATCAGGGCGATCATTGAGGAGAAGACCACGGTGATAGTACCCGCCGTCAGCGTCTCCATCACGCTTGGGAAGCTTGCGGCATACAGGACGAATGCCAGCGCCAGTGACGCAATCAGCTGAATAATCGGGTCAGAGATGGAAGAGGCCGAGACCATTTTCATCCCCTGCAGACGCATTTTATTGCTGACTTTATCGAAGCGTTTGGTTTCGACGTCCTGACCGCCAAAAATCAGAACTTCTTTATGCCCTTTCAGCATCTGTTCCGCGCTGGTCGTCACCTGCCCCATCGTGTTCTGCATATTCTTACTGATATTGCGGAAGCGCTTTGAGACGACGCGGATAGCAATAGAAACTATCGGCGCCAGAACGATAAGGATGATCGACAGCTGCCAGCTGTAATAGAACATCATCGCGAAGAGGCCGATGATTGACGCACCCTCACGCACAACGGTGATCAGCGCGCTTGAGGACGAGGAGGCAACCTGCTCTGAGTCGTAAGTAATACGGGACAGCAGCGTCCCGGTAGACTGCTTGTCAAAGAACGAGACCGGCATGCCCATCATGTGGCTGAACAGGCGACGGCGCATGGTCATCACCACTTTCCCTGATACCCAGGAAATACAGTAGCTGGAGATATAGCTGGTGATGCCGCGTAAGATCATCAGTCCGATAACCACCAGAGGCATCCATAGCAACACTGAGCGATCCGTTTTACCAAAACCGTCGTCCAGTAACGGTTTGAGAAGCGATAGCATAAAAGTATCGCTGGCTGCGTTGAGGATTAACGCTACTCCCGCCACGATCAGGCCTGTTTTAAAGGGCGCAATCATCGGCCAGAGTCGGCGGAAGGTTTGCCACGTGGAGAGATCTTTGTCGTTATGCATTCAAAAAACCAGCATTCGTTGAAATAGCCGCATATTCTACCCGTTATCGACGGGCTCGCCAAACCACTGATGATACCAAACGGGTAAAAATTGCTCTCGCAAGCGCCGGATTTGCCAGTGATGTTGCGAGAATGTCACCGATATTTGTCCAGAATGAGGGGTATCGTGCCAGATGTACCCCTCTTTTCGATAGCGTCGGACAACTTTTGCCGACGGGAATCGCCATGCGTTATAGCGGGCCGCTGAATCCAGGGCGATCTGACCTTCCACCCGCTGCACCAGCGGCAATGAAGAGGAAGTATTGCTGCCATGATGGGGCACCTGTATAAGCGTAGACGTCAGATAACGCCAGTAATGGCTAAGCATAGCCTGTTCCGCTTGCGCTTCAATGTCCCCCGTTAGCAGAACGCTCTGCTCACCGTCGTCCACCTTTACCACGCAGGAATGGTTGTTTCCCTGCGCCGGGTAATTTTCGGGGGGCCAGTGGACGGTGAAGGAGAGTCCCTGCCATTTCCATCTCTGCCCGCGAAAACAGGGGCGATGCCCCGCCTGGCGCAATGGGCTTCTTACCCACGCTTCAGGCCACGCTTTTTGCAACGATGCGAGTCCTCCCGCATGGTCGAGGTGCTCATGACTGAGAATAACGCCTTCAGGCCGCAGGTGATGCCAGCGAAGCCACGGGATAATCAACCGCTGCGCGCTATCCCCGCCCGGCCAGGCGAGCCCGGTATCATAGAGAATGGCTTTCCCCTGCCGTTCAATGACCATCGCCAGCCCCTGCCCCACATCCAGCATATGCAGCGTCCAGCTCTCGCTTTTTTCCGTTCGCCAGAGAGGAAATGTTAGTAAGACACTTCCTGCCAGACAAACGGCTGGAAGGGTTTTCCAGGCACGAAAGCGCCAGCCGATGATGATAAGCCAGGGCAGTAATGTCATGTACTCCCAGCGTTGGTCGACATTTTGCCAGCCGTCAGGCAGGCGCATGAGGAGCCAGAACAGCCCCGCAAGTGACTTATCGGCTGCGAACCATACGACGCTTTCCAGTGCCGCCAGCGGTAGGAGATGAAGCAGCATACCGAGCAGGATCAGCGGCACGGAGACAAACGTCACCAGGGGAACGGCAAAGAGATTCGCGACCAGAGAAGAAATGCTGAAGCCATGGAAAATCAGGACCTGTAGCGGCATCAGCAGCATCAACATACCCACCTGCAGATAGATCAGGTTCAGCAGCGGCCGTAGACGTCGTGCCCTGCGCCAGCCAGGAAGAGGTAGCCACTGAAACCAGAAAATCAGCGCGGCGACGGCAAATGCAGACAAGAGCAGACTCTGCGAGAGTATGGCTAAGGGATCGCTTATCAGGATTGCCGCGATACAGCAAACCCACACCTGCCAGGGAGACCATTGTCGGGCAGCGATCCGCAACATTGCAAGCACAGCAAGCGCGATGACCGTTCGTAGCGCAGGAGGCTGCAGACCGGTAAGCCAGGCGTAGAAAGCGGCAAAGCATAACCCGGCCAGAAGAGGCATTTGCCAGTGGATCCGGTGGCTGGGTAATAAAAACTGGAGCCCACGTGCGAGTAACCAGGCGAGGGATGCCGCCAGCGCGATATGCAGTCCCGAAATCGCCATCAGATGCAGCGTCCCGGTTTCGCGCATCAGGTCTTGTATTTCCCGAGGCATATCCAGACGTTCACCCATTCCCAGTCCGAGGATAACCGCCCCCCATCGGTAAGCAGAAAGGCGGTTTTGCAGTGACATGAGATATTGCGCTCGCAGGCTGCAGCGTCCATCAACGAGTTCCGCACGGGTGAAACGCCCGCTCAGCGTTTGATGGCGGGCAAAAGCGCTGCGCTGAGAATCATAACCGCCGTCGTTCAGCTCGCCGTGGGCAGGCCTGAGCCTGAGCGTCATGGTCCAGCGCTGACCGGCACACGCTTTCTGTGGCAGATAATTGCCATACAGCGTTATGCCGGTAGAGGCCCACCAGCGCTTGCCATCAACGCTAAGAATGTTTCCCTGATGCTGCGTTGCGCCATCTGTGGCGGCGATCGCTACCTCAGCCTGCACTGCCCCCGTGGTTAAATGCTGCATCGGCCAGACGCTCTCCTTCGCAGCCAGAATACCCCACACGCAACATAACAGCGTGATACCCGCATACTTCAGTCGTACGTTTCGCCGTGCGGCCAGCACGATCCCGCCAACAATCATTATCCACACGGTATGACGTGATGGCAGTTCAGGTAACCAGAGTAACGGGGCTATCGCCAGAATGGCGCAGATACTAAGCGCGGGAATTCCCATTGCTACCTCCCTGTTTCAGAGGGGCAGTATGTAATCAGGTAGAAGGAATTGTCAGATGGTAAGAATGCGTTTTACAGCGCGCGCTGTGCTGTTTTTATCGGTTTGCAGAAAACGAAACGGAAAATGCGGGGTATCTTCAGAATGAAAGCGACAGAGACAAAAAAAGCACCCGCAGGTGCTTTCTTTCGAACCCAGTTTAACCGACTGGCTAAACTCAGTTGCCGTAAATATTGGCGCGATCGCGCAGTTCTTTACCCGGCTTAAAGTGTGGAACGTATTTACCTTCCAGCTCGACTTTATCGCCAGTTTTCGGGTTACGCCCGGTACGTGGAGCACGATAGTGCAGAGAAAAACTACCGAAACCGCGGATTTCAATGCGCTCGCCCTGGGCAAGAGTGGAGGCCATATGCTCCAGCATCTCTTTTACGGCATCTTCCACTGCCTTGGCAGGGATATGCGGTTGCTGACTGGCAAGTCTTTCAATCAATTCTGACTTGGTCATGATTCCTCCGGTTCCTTTCAAACCAATTAGCTGAACAGCTCATTAAACAAGGGCGGCCGTAGCCGCCCTTTGTTATTGATTACAGGACGAATCCTGCAATCTGTCAAGTTTGCTCCTCATCCTTCACGCTGTAAATGCGTTACAGCGCAAATGATGCTGAGAACCTGATATTACTCGCCTTTAGCTGCTTTGAAAGCTTCAGCCATTGCGTTGTTAGAGAAGTTTGCATCTTCCTGTTTGTTAACAGTTGCGATTGCATCTTTCTCATCAGCTTCGTCTTTAGCACGAACAGACAGGCTGATTGCACGGTTCTTACGGTCAACACCGGTGAACTTAGCTTCAACGTCGTCGCCTACGTTCAGAACCAGAGTGGCATCTTCAACGCGGTCACGTGAAGCTTCAGAAGCGCGCAGGTAACCTTCAACGCCGTCAGCCAGTTCTACGGTTGCGCCTTTAGCGTCAACTGCAGTCACTTTACCGTTTACGATTGCGCCTTTCTTGTTCAGTGCAACCCAGTTGTTGAACGGATCTTCTGCGAGCTGTTTAACGCCCAGGGAGATACGCTCACGCTCTGCGTCAACCTGCAGAACAACTGCAGCGATTTCGTCGCCTTTTTTGTATTCACGAACTGCTTCTTCGCCTGCAACGTTCCAGGAGATGTCAGACAGGTGAACCAGGCCATCGATGCCGCCGTCCAGGCCGATGAAGATACCGAAGTCAGTGATAGACTTGATTTTACCTTCAACACGGTCGCCCTTGTTGTGGGTTTCCGCGAACTGCTGCCATGGGTTGTTTTTGCACTGTTTCAGGCCCAGGGAGATACGACGACGTTCTTCGTCGATATCCAGAACCATCACTTCCACTACATCACCAACGTTAACAACTTTGGATGGGTGGATGTTTTTGTTGGTCCAGTCCATTTCGGAAACGTGCACCAGACCTTCAACGCCTTCTTCGATTTCAACGAAGCAGCCGTAGTCAGTCAGGTTGGTTACGCGACCAGTCAGTTTAGTACCTTCTGGGTAACGCTTAGCGATAGCTACCCATGGATCTTCGCCCAGCTGTTTCAGGCCGAGGGATACACGAGTACGCTCGCGGTCGAACTTCAGCACTTTAACAGTGATTTCGTCGCCCACGTTCACGATTTCGCTTGGGTGCTTAACGCGTTTCCACGCCATGTCGGTGATGTGCAGCAGGCCATCAACGCCGCCCAGGTCAACGAATGCGCCGTAGTCAGTGAGGTTCTTAACGATACCTTTGACTTCCATGCCTTCCTGCAGGTTTTCCAGCAGCTGATCGCGTTCTGCGCTGTTTTCGGATTCGATAACGGCACGACGGGAAACAACAACGTTGTTACGCTTCTGGTCCAGCTTGATTACTTTGAATTCAAGCTCTTTGCCTTCCAGGTGCAGAGTGTCACGAACTGGACGAACGTCTACCAGAGAACCTGGCAGGAACGCACGAATACCATTCAGCTCAACAGTGAAGCCACCTTTAACTTTGCCGTTGATAACACCGACCACAGTTTCAGCTTCTTCGTAAGCTTTTTCCAGCGTGATCCATGCTTCGTGACGTTTAGCTTTCTCACGAGAAAGCAGGGTTTCACCGAAGCCGTCTTCTACTGCGTCCAGAGCAACGTCAACTTCGTCACCTACCTGGATTTCCAGCTCGCCCTGGGCGTTTTTGAACTGCTCTGCCGGAATGGCGGACTCAGATTTCAGACCGGCGTCAACCAGTACTACGTCTTTGTCGATAGCAACAACAACACCGCGAACGATGGAACCCGGGCGGGTTTCGATTGTTTTTAAGGATTCTTCAAACAGTTGAGCAAAAGATTCAGTCATGTTTAATCTTCAGGTTAATATTAACGTCCACCTGGCTCCGTGCCGGATGGGGTTGTTTCACATACCCGCCGTCAATCCCTTGCAGCGGGGGTACTGCTAAATCGGTCGCGATTACGCGAGTGCCAGTTTTTGGCGCGCATATTGTAGCGCTTTTTCAATCACTTGCTCAATAGTTAAACTGGTTGAATCCAGAACTAATGCATCTTCTGCAGGAACAAGTGGGGCGACGGCGCGGTTACGATCGCGATCATCGCGCTCTTTTATCTCGTATAAAAGGCGATCAAAGTTAACACTAAACCCCTTTTCCTGCAACTGAAGCATGCGGCGTTGAGCACGTTCTTCCGAAGAGGCGTCAAGGAAAATTTTCACTGGCGCATCAGGGAATACCACCGTTCCCATATCGCGTCCGTCAGCGATCAGCCCCGGGGCTTCACGGAACGCGCGCTGACGACGTAACAGCGCCTCGCGAACGCGCGGGAACGCCGCGACCTGAGAGGCCGCATTAGCCACTTCCTGCGTACGGATTTCGCCGCTCACGTCTTCCCCTTCAAGGATGACTTCCAGGTTGCCATCGGTCGATACGAAACGCACATCCAGATGCGCAGCCAGCGGAACCAGCGCTTCTTCAGACGCGACATCCACATGGTGATGCAGCGCGGCCAGCGCCAACACGCGATAGATTGCTCCCGAATCTAAAAGATGCCATTGCAATGCTTCCGCCATCGCTTTGCACAGAGTACCTTTCCCTGCGCCACTCGGCCCATCAATGGTGATTACCGGGGCAACTGCCGTCATCTTTTTCTCCTTAAATAAGGCATACCGTTTACATGAACGCCGCGCATTATACGCGCCAACGTGCGCAACTGTTACCTTTGCGTGCAAATTACGGAATGATTGAAGCAGAGTGTAGAAGAAATGAGCGGAGGTGTTCGTAATGAAGCGTAAGGAAATGCCGCATCGGGCGATGCGGCAATACGTTATCAGGCCAGCGTGCTAATGCGTGCCAGCTGTTCGAAGTAGTCCGGGAAGGTTTTCGCGGTACATTTCGGGTCAAGAATCGTTACAGGCGTATCTGACAGCGCCACCAGCGAGAAGCACATCGCCATGCGGTGATCGTTGTAGGTGCCGATTTCCGCAAACTGCAGTTTTGCCGGAGGGGTCACGCGAATGTAGTCTTCGCCCTCTTCCACCTCGGCACCGACTTTTCGCAGCTCTGTCGCCATTGCGAACAGGCGGTCCGTCTCTTTTACGCGCCAGTTGTAGATATTACGCAGCGTGGTCGTGCCTTTGGCAAACAGCGCCGCCGTGGCAATGGTCATCGCCGCATCCGGGATATGGTTCATGTCCATGTCGATGGCGTTCAGCTCGCCGTGGGTACAGGAGATGAAGTCATCGCCCCAGGTGACAATGGCACCCATTTTTTCCAGCACGTCCGCAAAACGGATGTCGCCCTGCACGCTGTTACGGCCAATACCGGTCACTTTTACCGTGCCGCCTTTAATCGCCCCCGCAGCCAGGAAGTAAGACGCGGATGACGCATCCCCTTCAACCAGGTAGTTGCCCGGAGACTGGTACTGCTGCGCCCCGCGCACCACGAAGCGCTGATAAGACTGATTTTCCACCTCAACGCCGAAGGTTTTCATCAGGTGCAGCGTGATATCAATGTACGGTTTGGAGACCAGCTCACCTTTAATGGTGATAACCGTATCCTGCGGTGCCAGCGGCGCGGTCATCAGCAGTGCCGTCAGGAACTGGCTGGAAACGCTGCCGTCAACCTCGACGTTACCGCCGGTAAAACCGCCGCGCAGACGCAGTGGCGGATAGTTTTCCTGCTCCAGATACTCAATCTGCGCGCCGCCCTGACGCAGGGCGTCCACCAGGTGACCAATCGGACGCTCCTTCATGCGCGGCTCGCCGGTCAGCACGATGTTGTTGCTCCCCAGGCACAGGGCCGCCGCCAGCGGGCGCATCGCGGTACCCGCGTTGCCCAGAAACAGCTCAAGCTCTTCGCCCGAACGCAGCGCGCCGCCGTTGCCGGTCACTTCGCAGCGGGTACGATCGTCGGAGAGAGTGTAATGAACGCCCAACGCTTTCAGCGCATTGAGCATATGGCGCACGTCATCGCTGTCCAGCAGGTTTGTGAGGACGGTGGTGCCGTTTGCCAGAGCTGCCAGCAGCAGAGCGCGGTTCGAGACACTTTTTGAACCAGGCAGATTAATGGTGCCATCTACCCGCGCGATAGGTTGTAACGTCAGGGATTCCATGAAAACTAAACTCTCAACTCAACATAATAAAAACCCCGCAGGGACGCTGCGGGGGTGAAAAACAGCAAATTAACCGTGACGACGTTCGAAGTCGATCATGAAATCCGTCAGGGCTTTAACGCCTTCCAGCGGCATCGCGTTATAGATGGAGGCACGCATGCCGCCAACGACACGGTGGCCTTTGAGCGCATGCAGGCCTGCCGCGAAGGACTCTTCCAGGAACATTTTGTCCAGGCTGCTGTCCGCCAGCTGGAACGGCACGTTCATGCGGGAACGGTTCGCTTTCGCCACATCGTTGCGGTAGAAATCGCTCTTGTCGATCACGCCATACAGCAGTTCAGCTTTCTGCTGATTGACCTTGTCCATCTGCGCCACGCCGCCGTTTTGCTTCAGCCATTTGAAGACCAGGCCGGAGAGATACCAGGCAAACGTTGGTGGCGTATTGAACATCGAATCGTTATTGTTCAGCACGGTGTAATCGAGAATCGACGGGCAGGATTTATGCGCTTTACCCAGCAGGTCCTCACGCACGACGACGATAGTCAAACCGGCCGGGCCGATATTTTTCTGCGCGCCCGCATAGATAACGCCGTAGCGGCTGACATCAATTGGCGCAGACAGAATGGTGGAGGAGAAGTCGGCGGCAACCACGACATCGCTGCCGAAGTTTGGCGTCTCGTCGATGGCAATCCCGTCAATGGTTTCGTTCGGGCAGTAGTGCAGATACGCTGCGTTATCGGAAAGCTGCCACTCGCTCATTGGCTTCACGGCGCGCAGACCGTCAACGGTCACTTTGGCGTCGATAACATTCGGCGTGCAGTATTTATGCGCTTCTTTAACCGCGCTTGCCGCCCAGTAACCTGCGTCAACGTAGTCAGCCGTCGTTTTATCACCGAGAATATTCAGCGGAACGCCTGCAAACTGGCCGCGTCCACCGCCGTGACAGAACAATACTTTGTAGTTCGAGGGAATATTCAGCAGATCGCGAAAATCCTTTTCTGCCTCTTCCGCCACCTGAATAAACTCTTTACCACGGTGGCTGATTTCCATCACCGACGTACCGAGACCGTTCCAGTCACAGAGTTCCTGTTGAGCCTGTTTAAGCACGTCTGCCGGTAACATTGCCGGACCTGAACTGAAATTAAAGACTTGAGCCATTTCCCCTCACCACGCTAAAAGCCATAAGTTATAACTGTGGATATCGGTTTTATCATTCAGTGACACGCGCCGCAATGTCTAAAACTTATGACCCGCGAAATGTGCCCCGCGTCACACAAAACAATCTGCCGCCTCGCCAGGACAAAACCGACAAAATGGCTGTCAGGTGATGCGTTTGGCCCGGCTAACCTTCGTCCATTCCGGATTTGCACAGCGGGGGCATAATTGACGATCCCCCGGCTGCATCGCGACAACATGGCTACATCTTACGCAAGCATACTCGCCTGATTCCGGTACCGTTCTGAAACGCTCAATGAGCATATCCGGCAGGATACACAGTCCCGGCTTCACCTCGTCGTCAGAATAGTAATAGACGCTGATCTGCCCGTTGGTTTCCATGATCGCCAGACGCACCTGCCCGAGCTGTTCAACGCTGTTCAGGCGAAGCTCCATAAAGAACTCAAACTCGGTCATATTGGCGCTTTGTACATTTTCCCAGGCCAGCTGTCCGTCCTCGACGATAACGACCGGCTTCCCTTCAAGCAGATCTTCCAGCTTTTCGCTTTTCGACATCAGCCACATGACAAGACGGTAAAGTAGCGCCAGTGAGACAAAAACGATAAACACCGGCACCATCGGCACGTCGTCATAAAAGGCGACGTCACCCGCCGCCGAGCCCAGCGTCAGGATGATCAACACCTCAAAGAGCGACATCTGCCGCACGCCTCGGCGGCCGGTGATTTTAAGAAACAGGAAGACGAGGACGAAGGTATACAGGCTGCGCAGCGCCACTTCGCCCAGAAATTCAGGAGGAACTTTATCAAACGCCATCCGCTGGAGATCAAATGCTTTCATTTTTCTATGCCTTAACAGTCAGTTACTGCCACTAAGCATAGCCCAGCCTTTTATTTTCGCCGAAGATAGCACCCGTCACGCAAAACCCGTATCATTGCGCGCTTTACGTACGATAAAAGTGAACGCCATGACTCAAACGTTTATCCCCGGCAAAGACGCCGCTCTGGAAGATTCCATCGCTCGCTTCCAACAGAAACTGACCGACCTGGGTTTTAACATCGAAGAAGCCTCCTGGCTCAATCCGGTACCTCACGTCTGGTCCGTGCATATTCGCGATAAAGACTGTGCCCTGTGCTTTACCAACGGTAAAGGCGCGACAAAAAAAGCGGCACTGGCCTCTGCGCTGGGTGAGTATTTTGAGCGTCTGTCCACCAACTATTTCTTCGCTGACTTCTGGCTGGGCGAAACCATCGCTAACGGCCCGTTCGTTCACTATCCAAATGAAAAATGGTTCCCGCTGACCGAAGATGACGAGCTGCCGGAAGGTATTCTCGACGCGCGCCTGCGTGCCTTCTACGATCCAGACAGCGAACTGACCGCCAGCATGCTGATCGATCTGCAGTCCGGAAACGACGATCGCGGTATTTGCGCCCTGCCCTTTACCCGTCAGTCTGACGAGCAGACCGTCTATATCCCGATGAACATCGTCGGCAACCTGTATGTATCCAACGGCATGTCCGCCGGTAACACCCGCAATGAAGCGCGCGTGCAGGGTCTGTCTGAAGTCTTCGAGCGTCACATCAAAAACCGCATTATTGCCGAATCCATCAGCCTGCCTGAAATTCCGGCAGACGTGCTGGCGCGCTACCCGGGCGTAGTGGAGTCCATCGCCAAGCTGGAAGCCGAAGGTTTCCCAATCTTTGCCTATGACGGCTCGCTGGGCGGTAAGTATCCGGTTATCTGCGTCGTGCTGTTTAACCCGACCAACGGTACCTGCTTCGCCTCATTCGGCGCGCACCCTGACTTCGGCGTGGCGCTGGAGCGTACCGTTACCGAGCTGCTGCAGGGCCGTAGCCTGAAAGATCTCGACGTCTTCACCCCGCCAACGTTTGACGATGAAGAAGTGGCCGAGCATACCAACCTTGAAACCCATTTCATCGACTCCAGCGGTTTAATTTCCTGGGATATGTTCAAGCAGGACGCCGACTATCCGTTCGTGGACTGGAGCTTTGCCGGGACCACGGAAGAAGAGTTCGCCACGCTGATGGCCATCTTCAACGCGGAAGATCGGGAAGTCTACATTGCCGACTACGAACATCTTGGCGTCTACGCGTGCCGCATTATCGTTCCGGGCATGTCCGACATCTACCCGGCTGAAGATCTGTGGCTGGCCAATAACAGCATGGGCGCGCACCTGCGCGAAACGCTGCTGGCTCTGCCGGGCAGCGAGTGGGAGAAAGAAGATTATCTGAACCTGATCGCCCAGCTGGACGAAGAAGGCCACGATGACTTTACCCGCGTACGCGAACTGCTGGGCCTGGCGACCGGTAAAGACAACGGCTGGTATACCCTGCGCATCGGTGAGCTGAAAGCGATGCTGGCCCTGGCGGGTGGCGATTTGGATCAGGCCCTGGCCTGGACCGAGTGGACCATGGAATTCAACCAGTCGGTCTTCTCTGCCGAGCGCACCAATTATTACCGCTGCCTGCAAACCCTGCTGCTGCTGGCCCAGGAAGAGGATCGCGAGCCGCTGCAATACCTGAATGCTTTCGTGCGGATGTACGGAGCTGAGGCCGTAGAAGCAGCCAGTGCAGCCCTGAGCGGCGAAGAGCCGTTCTATGGCCTGCAGGCTGTTGATAGCGATCTGAAAGCCTTCCCGGCGCATCAGTCGCTGCTGAAGGCCTACGAAAAACTGCAGAAAGCAAAAGCCGCTTACTGGTCAAAATAAGCGCACATAACATTACCAGCTGTAGGCGTATTCAATCGTCTGGGCTATATTACGGGGCAATTTCATTGCCCCGTTTTTTATTTTCTTCGGCAATGACTGTTGATTGTAATAATAAAGTTAAACATGGGTAAATATAATAATATTTACCTGGGCTTTACTGTTACTTTTTATGGTAAATACTCCATATTAATTAACTGCGTCAGAGGTGGCTGAACGAAAAAATTCAACTCTTTTCATAACTTTTAAAATTTATTTTTATACGGATAATCAAATACTTACTCCGCATTTGCTGTAAAACCATACACACTGCGGGCCTATAAGCCAGGCGAGATATGATCTATATCAATTTCTCTTCTATAATGCTTTGTTAGTATCTCGTCGCCGACTTAATAAAGAGAGAGTTAGTGTGAAAGCTGACAACCCTTTTGATCTTTTACTCCCTGCTGCGATGGCCAAAGTTGCCGAAGAAGCGGGTGTCTATAAAGCAACGAAACACCCGATGAAGACGTTCTATCTGGCGATCACGGCTGGTGTGTTCATCTCTATCGCTTTCGTCTTCTACATCACCGCCACCACCGGTACTGCCGGAATGCCTTTCGGCATGGCCAAACTGATTGGCGGCATTTGCTTCTCACTGGGTCTGATTCTCTGCGTCATCTGCGGCGCCGACCTGTTCACCTCAACGGTGCTGATTGTCGTGGCAAAGGCCAGCGGAAGAATTACCTGGGGTCAGCTGGCACGCAACTGGCTTAACGTCTACGTGGGTAACCTGGTTGGCTGTCTGCTCTTTGTTTTGTTGATGTGGCTTTCTGGCGAGTACATGACCGCCAACGGTGGCTGGGGCCTTAACGTCCTGCAAACCGCCGACCACAAAATGCACCACACATTTATCGAAGCCGTTGCTCTCGGCATCCTCGCTAACCTGATGGTCTGCCTGGCTGTATGGATGAGCTACTCGGGTCGTAGCCTGATGGACAAAGCCTTAATTATGGTTCTGCCGGTTGCGATGTTTGTTGCCAGCGGCTTTGAGCACAGTATCGCGAATATGTTCATGATCCCAATGGGCATTGTCATCCGCGACTTTGCAAGCCCGGAGTTCTGGACCGCAGTTGGTTCATCCCCGGAAAGTTTCTCTCACCTGACTATTATGAATTTCATTACTGATAACCTGATCCCTGTCACTATCGGGAACATTATCGGTGGGGGTCTGTTAGTTGGGTTGACATACTGGGTCATTTACCTGCGTGGCGACGATCATCATTGATGGTTTTCTCAGGCAGTAAATAAAAAATCCACTTAAGAAGGTAGGTGTTACATGTCCGAGCTTAATGAAAAGTTAGCCACAGCCTGGGAAGGTTTTGCGAAAGGTGACTGGCAGAATGAAGTAAACGTACGTGACTTCATTCAGAAAAACTATACCCCGTATGAAGGTGACGAATCCTTCCTGGCTGGCGCAACTGACGCGACCACCAAGCTGTGGGACAGCGTAATGGAAGGCGTTAAACTGGAAAACCGCACTCACGCGCCAGTTGATTTTGACACCTCCGTTGCTTCCACCATCACTTCTCACGATGCTGGCTACATCAACAAAGCCCTTGAGAAAATCGTTGGTCTGCAGACTGAAGCACCACTGAAACGCGCAATCATCCCGTTCGGTGGTATCAAAATGGTTGAAGGTTCCTGCAAAGCGTATAACCGCGAGCTGGACCCAATGCTGAAAAAAATCTTCACCGAATACCGCAAAACCCACAACCAGGGCGTATTCGATGTTTACACCAAAGACATTCTGAACTGCCGTAAATCTGGCGTTCTGACTGGTCTGCCAGATGCGTATGGCCGTGGCCGTATCATCGGTGACTACCGTCGCGTTGCGCTGTACGGTATCGACTTCCTGATGAAAGACAAGTACGCGCAGTTTGTTTCCCTGCAGTCCGATCTGGAAAACGGCGTAAACCTGGAAGCGACTATCCGTCTGCGTGAAGAAATCGCTGAACAGCACCGCGCGCTGGGTCAGATCAAAGAGATGGCAGCAAAATATGGCTGCGATATCTCTGGTCCGGCTACCAACGCTCAGGAAGCTATCCAGTGGACCTACTTCGGCTACCTGGCCGCTGTTAAGTCTCAGAACGGTGCAGCAATGTCCTTTGGTCGCGTATCCACCTTCCTGGATGCGTACATCGAACGCGACATCAAAGCAGGCAAAATCACCGAGCAAGACGCTCAGGAAATGATTGACCACCTGGTCATGAAACTGCGTATGGTTCGCTTCCTGCGTACTCCTGAATACGATGAGCTGTTCTCTGGTGACCCAATCTGGGCAACAGAATCAATCGGTGGTATGGGCGTTGACGGCCGTACTCTGGTAACCAAAAACAGCTTCCGCTTCCTGAACACCCTTTACACCATGGGTCCTTCTCCGGAGCCGAACATCACCGTTCTGTGGTCTGAAAAACTGCCTCTGAACTTCAAGAAATTCGCCGCTAAAGTGTCCATCGATACCTCTTCTCTGCAGTACGAGAACGATGACCTGATGCGTCCGGACTTCAACAACGACGATTACGCTATCGCTTGCTGCGTAAGCCCAATGGTTGTTGGTAAACAAATGCAGTTCTTCGGTGCGCGTGCAAACCTGGCGAAAACCATGCTGTACGCAATCAACGGCGGCGTTGATGAAAAACTGAAAATGCAGGTTGGTCCTAAGTCTGAGCCGATCAAAGGCGACGTTCTGAACTTCGACGAAGTGATGGAACGTATGGATCACTTCATGGACTGGCTGGCTAAACAGTATGTCACTGCGCTGAACGTAATCCACTACATGCACGACAAGTACAGCTACGAAGCCTCTCTGATGGCGCTGCACGACCGTGACGTTATCCGCACCATGGCGTGTGGTATCGCTGGTCTGTCCGTTGCTGCTGACTCCCTGTCTGCAATCAAATATGCGAAAGTTAAACCAATTCGTGACGAAGACGGCCTGGCTGTAGACTTCGAAATCGAAGGTGAATATCCGCAGTTTGGTAACAACGACTCTCGCGTTGATGACATGGCGGTTGACCTGGTAGAACGTTTCATGAAGAAAATTCAGAAACTGACTACTTACCGTAACGCTATCCCGACTCAGTCTGTTCTGACCATCACCTCTAACGTTGTGTATGGTAAGAAAACCGGTAACACCCCAGACGGTCGTCGTGCTGGCGCGCCATTTGGCCCAGGTGCTAACCCAATGCACGGTCGTGACCAGAAAGGTGCGGTTGCCTCTCTGACCTCCGTTGCTAAACTGCCGTTTGCTTACGCGAAAGATGGTATCTCTTATACCTTCTCTATCGTGCCAAACGCGCTGGGTAAAGACGACGAAGTGCGTAAAACTAACCTCGCGGGTCTGATGGATGGTTACTTCCACCACGAAGCGTCCATCGAAGGTGGTCAGCACCTGAACGTGAACGTCATGAACCGTGAAATGCTGCTCGACGCGATGGAACACCCTGAGAAATATCCTCAGCTGACCATCCGCGTATCTGGCTACGCAGTACGTTTTAACTCCCTGACTAAAGAACAGCAGCAGGACGTTATCACCCGTACTTTCACTCAGTCCATGTAACTGGAATTGACTGAAATCACGCGTTAAAAAGCGTACAATAAAGGCTCCACGTCAGTGGGGCCTTTTTAGCACCCTCTCCACCTCAGTCTCTTTTGTCCGCTATCTATACTCTATGGATATCAGCCAAAACAGACTTCAACACAGCCGGCTTTGAGCTGTGCATACTCAGGCCCCGGACGGGCCGATGCTGGAGATATCACCGCAATGTCAATTATTGGTCGCATTCACTCCTTTGAATCCTGTGGCACCGTCGATGGCCCGGGTATCCGTTTCATCACCTTTTTCCAGGGCTGCCTGATGCGCTGCCTGTACTGCCATAACCGTGACACCTGGGATACGCACGGCGGTAAAGAAGTGACCGTTGAAGACTTGATGAAAGAGGTGGTGACCTACCGCCACTTTATGAACGCGTCCGGCGGCGGCGTCACCGCATCCGGCGGTGAAGCCATTCTGCAGGCCGAATTTGTCCGCGACTGGTTCCGCGCCTGCCATAAAGAAGGCATTCATACCTGCCTCGACACCAACGGCTTTGTGCGCCGCTACGATCCGGTTATCGACGAGCTGCTTGAAGTGACCGATCTGGTGATGCTCGATCTTAAACAGATGAACGATGAGATCCACCAGAACCTGGTTGGCGTCTCAAACCACCGCACGCTGGAATTTGCCAAATACATTGCCGATAAAGGCATCAAAACCTGGATCCGCTACGTGGTGGTTCCCGGCTGGTCAGATGATGACGACTCCGCGCACCGCCTGGGGGAATTTACCCGCGACATGGGCAACGTCGAGAAAATCGAGCTTCTGCCCTATCACGAGCTGGGTAAACATAAATGGGTGGCGATGGGCGAAGAGTACAAACTTGATGGCGTGAAGCCGCCAAAAAAAGAGACGATGGAACGCGTCAAAGGTATTCTTGAACAGTACGGCCACAAGGTGATGTATTAAAGAAAAGCCCGGTGAAAACCGGGCCTTTTTATATTCTATTTAAAGACGCCGTTAATAACGGACGTCACAATGGCTGTACTCAGCGCAATTAAGACCAGGTCGTCTCCGACCACGCGCCATTCATAGCCAGGGTAGGAAGGAAGCTGACCCAGCATTGAGGCCGGCACGGTTTTCTTCGCAATGCCCGGAGGCAACGGCTTACCGCGCGCCAGGTTTTTCGCGATACCCGGAGGCAGAGAGTCATAGCCCGTTAAGCCATAATTCAGCGCCAGATGGCGGGCATGATCGAAGCTCACGCGAGCGTCGACATCGTTGCCGACATCTTTACTGCTTTTAAAGCTTTTATCCGATTTTCCTGGGTTATCCTGACCGTTATTTTGCTTATTGCCATGGTTACCAGAATTCCCGTTACCATGATTACCGCCATTACCTTGCCCGCCACCGTTTCCGTGACCACCGCCATTCCCGTTTCCAGGATTAGCCATGACCGGAGCCGTTGCAAACGTTAAAGACAACACTACGGCAAGCGCGGTAGTGGAAAAACGACGAATAGACATGATTGCTGCCTTATAGTGGTAGGACTCACATGAATTATCGCCTGGCGCAATAAACAAACAATAAGTAAAACTCTTAGTTGTGACAGGGACAAAAAAGCCTGTCATCGACAG
Source organism: Enterobacter sp. 302C9 (assembly GCF_034106085.1). NCBI lineage: Bacteria > Pseudomonadati > Pseudomonadota > Gammaproteobacteria > Enterobacterales > Enterobacteriaceae > Enterobacter > Enterobacter sp. 302C9. Next base: position 628,273 of record NZ_JAWNBW010000001.1, on the reverse strand, counting down.
GCTTTTAATTAATCAGGCATGAGCCACAGGCGTTGGGTGTTCGCCCACTTTGCGCAGCAGCATTAAGAGATAAATAAACGATACGCTGGCGATCATGATAAACAATAAATTATCAGAGTAATTCTGCATCAGCATCGCGGTAAACGTCGGGCCTAATAAGCTGCCGATGGTATAGCTCAGTAACAGCGCCTGGTTCATTGCTACCAGCTGGTGATGTTCAACTTTCTCACAGGCCCAGGCCATCGCGACCGGATAGAGCGTAAAGCCAGCCGCCCCGAGAATAAACAGCGCAGGCGCCATCGCGGCGTTGCTGAGCATGGCAAGGCATCCCATGATGACCACAAAGACCTGAACGCGCAGCACCAGCAGACGGCCGAAACGATCCGCCAGTCGGCCAATCGGCCACTGCCCGACGATCCCCGCACTCACCATGACCGCCATCCAGAAACCAATTCCGGAATCGCTGACGCCCTGATGATTCAGATAAAGCGGCATCAGGCCGTAGAGCGAGCCCAGTACAATCCCCGAGATAATGCAGCCGTTAACGCCAAGACGCGCCTGACGGAGTCTGAGCATCGGCCAGACGTGGGTCGCTTCCTGATGCTCGCTGTTCTGGTTCACAATGCGCGTGAAGAGCAGCGGCAGGATCGCAGCGAGCACCATGCCCGTTACCCACGGCAGAACGCTCATCAGGTCGGTTGGCAGCTTGCTGACCATCAGTTGACCCAGCACGGTGCCGATGTAGTAAACCATCATATAGGCCGCCAGCAGGCGTCCGCGGTTGCGGGAGGTGCCGCTGCACATCAGCGCACTTTCAACCACTACCCAAATCATCGCGCAGCCTACGCCAGCGATAAAGCGCCACGCCATCCAGCTCCAGAAGCCGACCATCAGGCCCAGCCCGGCACACCCGGCGGCGAAAATCAGCGAAGCCAGATAATAGCTGCGATTAAAGCCAAAGCGCTTAATCAGGCTCCCGGTCATTAGCGTACCCAGCAGGTTCCCGGTAAAAAAGGACGAGCTGACCATACCCACCTGCCAGGTCGGTAAGTTTTCATGGGCGAGCCATAGCGGGACGAGCGTATTTAACACTGCGATCGCCAGGGTCAACAGAAGCAGGCCACAAAGCAACAGAAGCACTGGCCGGGTATAGGTGGTCATGGATTAAAAACCGTGAGGAAGTTCAGATTTCGTGCGCATCATGCCACTGGCAAAACCAAAGTCAATCCACTGATTTAGCCGCCTCGCACAATATGTTCCCTGTCGATTTAAAAAACTTATCCTGCTAATGCCACGCCTGCTATAGATATTAATTATGTGTCTGTTTTTATTTATTAATGAGCGAAATTAAAACAAAACGACAGTCGAAAAATTTCATGATCGAAAAAAGAAAAGCCGGGCACTCAGACCCGGCTTGATATAACTCAATGCAACGTTAACTGGCGATAGCCATACCTACGGTCATATGCAACCCGTAGAACACACCGCGGCCAATCAGTTCACCCGCCAGGACCAGCACAAAGGCCAGTGACAGCAACGGCAGCGCGGGCTGATAACCTTTGAGCTGAGGAGCAATCCAGAATACCAACGCCGCGACCAGCAGAACGATGCGCCAGGCCATCAGAGAACCGTAGTCCGGCACCAGGGCAGAAGCCTGCTGGATAGAGCTGTGAATGGTTGCCAGTTCGGCACCCTGCATCAGGGCGACCATCGCACTCACCACCAGCGCCAGCAGCGAAACAGCCGGCAGCAAACGCATTGCCCACCCGTCTACGCCCGCCACGCGCAGCAGCAGGTAGCCCAGCAGCGGCCCGCCGATAAACATCGTCAGGAAGAAGCTCATCGGCGTCCAGACGCTGTACCAGGTTGGAACGGTATCGATGGTGTTATAGACGCGCACCATCATCCACACGAACACCACGCCCAGCACCATGGTCACGATCAGCCACAGGCTGCGCAGACCCGCAGGCAATTTCTTCAAAGCGGCCAGCAGCCAGCCCAGCCCACCGACGGCAAAGAAAATTGCCCCGCTGGCAATCTCGTTACTGAGGGACGATGCCCCAACGCGGTTCAGAGAGTTAAACGCGCGCATCGGCGAACCCAGGTGCAGCGTAGAGGCGATAAAGCCCATTCCCATCAGCACCCACAGGCCAAACATGCTCAACACTAAACGCTGCTGCTGTTCGGCATTGAGATTCCCCTTCAGCAGCGCCAGCGCGAGCACAATGAAACCGCCCGCCACGCACTGGCCAAAGACCGTGAAGATCATCAGCGGCCATTCATGCCATCCACTTCCCATCTCACACCTCCTTCGGATTTGCCAGGTAGCCGGTGGTGTCACCTGTAGGACGGCTGTTGGCGTTAGGTTTAATCACAATGCTCGGCTTCGTGAAGTGCGCAGACGGCAGCGGTGCCACTGCGGCAAGCTGACCGTGTTTTTGACGCAGCTCTTCAATCGGGCCGAAGTCCAGCGCGCGCAGCGGACAGGACTCGACGCAAATCGGCTTTTTGCCGTCCGCCACGCGGGTGTGGCAACCGTCGCATTTGGTCATATGACCTTTGGCGGCGTTGTACTGCGGCGCGCCGTACGGGCACGCCATGTGGCAGTACCGACAGCCGATGCAGACATCTTCGTTCACCACCACAAAACCGTCTTCACGCTTGTGCATCGCCCCACTCGGGCAGACCTTGGTGCAGGCCGGATCTTCACAGTGGTTACAGGCAATCGACAGGTAATAGGCAAAGACGTTCTGATGCCAGACGCCGTTATCTTCCTGCCAGTCGCCCCCGGCGTATTCGTAGATGCGGCGGAAGCTGACGTCAGGAGTCAGGTCTTTGTAATCTTTACAGGCCAGCTCGCAGGTTTTGCACCCGGTGCAACGGCTGGAATCGATAAAAAATCCATACTGGGTTGTCATCGGCTACTCCTTAAACCTTTTCAACCTGGACAAGGTTTGTGTGGGATGGGTTGCCCTTCGCCAGCGGCGACGGACGCTGCGTGGTCAGCACGTTAATACTGCCCGCCTGGTCGATGCGGTTGGCATCAGGGTTGTACCAGGCCCCTTCCCCCAGCGCCACCACGCCTGGCATCATGCGCGGCGTCACTTTGGCCTCAATGTGCACCTCGCCGCGGCCGTTGAAGATACGCACGCGATCGCCATTGCTGATGCCGCGTGCTTTGGCATCCATCGGGTTGATCCACATCTCCTGACGGCAGGCGGCCTTGAGTACGTCGACGTTACCGTAGGTGGAGTGCACGCGCGCTTTGTAGTGGAAACCTGTCAGCTGCAGCGGGAATTTCGCCGTCAGCGGATCGTTATAGTTCTCGAAACCTGGCGTGTAGATCGGCAGCGGATCGATAACGTCCCCTTCCGGCAGCTCCCAGGTCGACGCGATTTTTGCCAGCTCTTCTGAGTAGATTTCGATTTTGCCCGACGGCGTGGTCAGCGGGTTCGCCTGCGGATCTTCACGGAACGCTTTGTACGCCACGTGGTGCCCTTCCGGATCGCGCTGTTTGTACATACCCTGCTTGCGGAAGGTATCGAAATCCGGCAGGTCAGGGACCGCCTTACGGGAGAGTTCATGCAGATGGCGCATCCACCCTTCCTGAGTACGCCCCTCGGTAAACTGCTGCTCAACGCCAAGACGTTTCGCCAGCTCAGAGGTCATCTCATAAATGGTTTTGCACTCGAAGCGCGGTTTAATCGCCTGGTCGGTAAAGATCACATAGGACATGTTGCCGCAGGAGGCATCCAGCGCGAAATCCATCTGCTCAGAGGCCGTGCAGTCCGGCAGCAGGATATCGGCATATTTCGCCGAGGAGGTCATGTGGCAGTCGATGACCACAATCATCTCGCACTTCTTATCATCCTGCAGGATTTCATGGGTGCGGTTGATTTCGGAGTGCTGGTTGATGAGACAGTTACCGGCATAGTTCCAGATCATCTTGATCGGCACGTCCAACTTGTCCTTGCCGCGCACGCCGTCGCGCAGGGCGGTCATTTCAGGACCACGTTCGATCGCATCGGTCCACATAAACATGGAGATGCTGGTCTGAACCGGGTTATCCAGCGTCGGCATGCGTTCGAACGGCACTTCATACGAGCCTTCACGCGCGCCGGTGTTACCGCCGTGAATACCGACGTTGCCGGTCAGAATGGAGAGCATGGAGATGGCGCGAGTCGCGATTTCGCCGTTCGCATGGCGCTGCGGTCCCCAGCCCTGGCTGATGTAGGCCGGTTTGGCCGAGCCAATCTCACGCGCCAGCTGAACGATACGCTCGGGCGGAATACCGGTGATGGTGGACGCCCACTCGGGCGTTTTCGCCACGCCGTCGCTGCCCTGCCCGAGAATATAGGCTTTGTAATGACCGTTAGCAGGCGCGCTGGCTGGCAGGGTTTTCTCGTCATAGCCGACGCAGTATTTATCCAGGAAAGGCTGATCGACGAGGTTTTCTGTGATCATTACCCACGCAAGCGCCGAGACCAGCGCTGCATCGGTACCCGGACGGATTGGGATCCACTCGTCTTCACGTCCGGCGCCGGTGTCGGTATAGCGCGGATCGATAATGATCATGCGGGCATTGGATTTGGCGCGGGCCTGTTCGAGGTAATAGGTTACCCCGCCGCCGCTCATGCGGGTTTCGCCCGGGTTGTTACCGAACAGGACGACCAACTTACTGTTTTCGATATCGGACGGGCTGTTGCCGTCCGCCCAGCCGCCGTAGGTGTAGTTCAGGCCCGCAGCAATCTGCGCCGATGAGTAGTCACCATAGTGATTAAGATAACCACCGCAGCAGTTCATCAGACGTGCCACCAGCGTTTTACCCGGTGGCCAGGAGCGGGTCAGCGTACCGCCGAGCGTCCCGGTGCCGTAGTTCAGGTAGATGGATTCGTTGCCATACTCTTTGATAAGGCGCTGCATATTGGTGGCGATAATGTCGTAGGCTTCATCCCAGCTAATCCGCTCGAACTTCCCTTCCCCACGCTTACCGACGCGCTTCATCGGATATTTCAGGCGGTCCGGATTATACACGCGACGACGCATGGAGCGGCCGCGCAAGCAGGCGCGAACCTGATGTAACCCTTCATAGTTATCGTCCCCGGTATTGTCGGTTTCGACATATTTTATTTCGCCGTCCACCACATGCATACGCAGCGGACAACGGCTACCGCAGTTTACGGTACAGGCACTCCACACCACTTTTTCCGGAGCTGAGGCTGGGGATAGTGCATCCGCCGCTGAGGCCAGTCGGGTAAAAGGAAGCGTGAAGGCGCTGCTGGCTACGGCCAGGCCGCCTATTGCCGTGGTTTTCATCAACCCACGGCGAGTGACCTCGGCAGCCATTAATGCTTCAGGCGCGTTGATTTTCATAGAGACTCACTTTGGTTGCTCACAAAGAAAAGAGTGGCGGCGCAAACCGCTATGTAGTTTTATATACAACGAATTTTTACCTAATCAGCTTTTTATGCTGACTTTCATTCGGAGGAGTATTACTACTTTAGAGTGAGGGGGTATTGCGTCGTGTCAATTCAGAGGCATAAAAAAAGCGCCCAAAGGCGCTTTTTTGTTGTGAGGCAAAGAATTAGCCGATGTACTGCTGGCCTTTCATGTATGGACGCAGCACTTCAGGGATCTCAATACGACCGTCTGCCTGCTGGTAGTTTTCCAGCACGGCAACCAGCGTACGGCCCACAGCCAGACCAGAACCGTTCAGGGTATGCACCAGACGGGTTTTCTTGTCAGATTTGCTGCGGCAGCGTGCCTGCATACGACGCGCCTGGAAATCCCAGACGTTAGAGCAGGAGGAGATCTCACGATAGGTGTTCTGAGCAGGCACCCACACTTCCAGATCGAAGGTTTTGCAGGCGCCAAAGCCCATATCACCGGTGCACAGGGCCATACGACGGTACGGCAGGCCCAGCAGCTCCAGCACTTTCTCAGCGTGGCCGGTCATCTCTTCCAGCGCGTCCATGGACGCTTCAGGACGGACGATCTGCACCATCTCAACTTTGTCGAACTGGTGCATACGGATCAGACCGCGCGTGTCGCGACCGTAAGAACCTGCTTCAGAGCGGAAGCACGGTGAATGTGCCGTCAGTTTAATTGGCAGGTCGTCTTCATCGATGATCTCATCACGCACGAGGTTAGTCAGCGGCACTTCAGCGGTTGGGATCAGCGCGTAGTTGCTGCTGTCTGCTTCCTCGTCCAGCGGACGGGTATGGAACAGATCGCCAGCAAATTTCGGCAGCTGGCCCGTACCGTACAGCGTATCGTGGTTGACCAGATACGGCACGTAGGTTTCGCTGTAGCCATGCTGCTCGGTGTGCAGATCCAGCATGAACTGAGCCAGCGCGCGGTGCAGATGGGCAATCTGGCCTTTCATCACCACAAAACGGGAGCCGGTCAGCTTAACCGCTGCCGCAAAGTCCAGGCCCGCGTGCATTTCGCCCAGCGTCACGTGATCGCGCACTTCGAAGTCAAACTCACGAGGCGTACCCCAGCGTTTCACTTCAACGTTGTCGTTTTCATCTTTGCCGACAGGCACGCTGTCGTCAGGAATATTCGGGATAGCCAGGGCAATATCACGAATCTCGGCCTGAAGAACGTCCAGCTCAGCTTTCGCCTGATCCAGTTCTTCACCCAGTTTGTTCACTTCCAGGCGTAATGGCTCAATATCTTCCCCGCGCGCTTTCGCCTGGCCGATGGATTTCGATCGAGAGTTACGCTCTGCCTGCAGATTTTCAGTTTGTACCTGCAGAACTTTACGACGCTCTTCGAGAGCGCGCAGCTTATCTACATCCAGCTTAAAGCCCCGGCGTGCCAGTTTTTCAGCGACTGCGTCTGGCTCATTACGCAGCAGATTGGGATCGAGCATGCTTATCCTGTGCTTATCGAATTAAAATAGGAAAATGTGACCACAGCCTGCGGCCACAAGGATACATTGCCAACATTACCGCAACGATTGAACTAACGGTAGCGTTTTATAGGGCTATTTTGATCCTGTCCGGCGAGCCAGGTGAGCTTTTCACCAATCTTGCCTTCAAGACCTCTGTTTGTGGGGTGATAATAGCGCGTTTGTGCCATCTCCTGCGGGAAATATTCCTCCCCGGCAGCGTAGGCATTGGGTTCATCATGAGCGTAACGATACTCCTGCCCATATCCCATCTCTTTCATCAGTTTGGTCGGCGCGTTACGCAGGTGAACCGGCACATCGTAGTCCGGACGTTCACGCGCGTCGGACATCGCCGCTTTAAAGGCGGTATAAACCGCATTGCTTTTCGGCGCGCAGGCCAGATAAACAATCGCCTGCGCAATGGCACGTTCGCCTTCCGCAGGTCCAACGCGGGTGAAGCAGTCCCAGGCCGACAGCGCAACCTGCATGGCGCGAGGATCGGCATTGCCGACATCTTCTGACGCAATCGCCAGACAGCGACGCGCGACATATAAAGGATCGCCGCCCGCAGTGATAATGCGCGCGTACCAGTAAAGCGCCGCATCCGGCGCGCTGCCGCGCACGGACTTATGCAGAGCCGAGATCAGGTCGTAAAAACGGTCGCCTTTGTTATCGAAACGCGCGCTGCGCTCCCCCGCAATTTCGGTGAGCAGTTCCGGTTTCAGCACCCGCTTCCCGGCATCGTCGATTTCGGCCATATCGGCCATCATTTCCAGCGTGTTCAGCGCCCGACGCGCATCGCCGTTGACCAGCTCGGCAATCGCACGACGCGTGTCGTCAGGCAGAACGATATCCTGCCCGCCGTAGCCGCGCGCTTTGTCGTCCATCGCCTGGGTGAGAACCTTTTCGATATCTTCGGTGGTCAGCGATTTGAGCAGGTAAACGCGCGCGCGGGAAAGCAGCGCCGAGTTCAGTTCAAACGATGGGTTTTCGGTGGTCGCACCGATGAAGAAGATCGTGCCGTCTTCAATATGCGGCAGGAAGGCATCCTGCTGGCTCTTGTTGAAGCGGTGGACTTCGTCCACGAAGAGGATGGTGCGCCGCCCGGCGTTGCGGTTCTGCCGCGCACGCTCGATCGCCTCACGGATCTCTTTCACGCCGGAGGTGACCGCCGAGATACGTTCAACGTCCGCGTTGGCATAGCGGGCGATAACTTCTGCAAGCGTGGTCTTGCCGGTGCCCGGGGGGCCCCAGAGGATCATGGAGTGAAGATGCCCGGCCTCAATGGCGCGCGGCAATGGCTTACCGGCAGCCAGCAGATGTTGCTGGCCGATGTACTGCGCTAAATTTTCTGGCCGCATACGGGCGGCCAGAGGTTGAAACGCGTTATCTGAAAAATCGAGCGACAGATTGCCCACTCACGCCTCTTACTTATTGCGTTGGTCGTCCACCGTTACGCCCTGCGGCGGGGTAAAGGTGAATTTCGATGCATCAACGGCGCCGTTTTGCTGAGACTTGAGCTGGTAGCTGCTGCGCTGATCGTCCTGCTCAACCGCGCCAAACTGATTAATCGTACCGTTGGTGCTTACGTTAATGGTGAACTGCTTCAGGTTGCCGTTACTGCCTTTCGGCGTCAGGACAAACTCGTCACCCGTCTGTTTAATATTGTACTGCTGCCAGTCGCTGGACTGGTTACGGGCAATCAGCATAAAAGGCGTATTGCTGGTGGCATCTTTCAGCCAGGTCGCCGTTGCCTGCTCAACGAACGGGTTGAAGAACCATAAGGTTTTGCCGTCAGACACCAAGATGCTCTCATCCGGCTGGGTCATGTGCCAGTTGAACAGATTTGGGCGTTTTACCCACAAATCTCCCTGACCTTCCTGCACCGCGTTGCCGCTGCCGTCAGTCACTTTTTGCGTGAAGCTGGCGTGGAAGCTGCTTACTTTATCCAGTCGGCTTTTAAGGTCGCTGGCTGCATCAGCCCAGACGCTGCTGGCGACAAAACTGGTGAGTAATGCACAGGCGATGGCGATTTTTTTCATTGTTATTCCTTAAAATACGTCTTCCCGATATGGGGTTTCCGTCTTCTATTCTGGACCTGCCCGAAGGCAGGCGACAGAAGAAAATGCTTAATTTTGGCTGATTTACCCTTCTTTGCAATCGCTGAAGGTTAATCAAACGGCGGCGACGCCAGCACCTCGCGGTTACCGTTATGCCCCTGCTCGCTCACAATACCCTGCGCTTCCATTTGCTCGATGATGCGCGCCGCGCGGTTATAGCCGATGCGGAACTGACGCTGCACGCCTGAGATGGACGCTTTGCGTTTTTCGGTAACGAAGTTAACCGCCTGATCGAATAACGGATCCAGCTCTTCGCCGCCGTCGAAGCCACCGCCGCCGCCTTCGCTTTCCGTGTCGCTGGTAATACCGTCAACGTATTGCGGACGACCGCGCGCTTTCCAGTCCTGCACGACGGCGTGAACTTCCTCATCGCGGACGAACGCACCGTGGACACGCACCGGAGAGGTGGAGTTCGGGCCTGAATAGAGCATGTCACCCATACCCAGCAGCGATTCTGCGCCGCCCTGGTCAAGAATGGTACGGGAGTCAATTTTACTGGATACGGTAAAGGCGATACGCGTCGGGATGTTCGCTTTGATAAGACCAGTGATCACGTCCACGGAAGGACGCTGGGTCGCCAGCACAAGGTGAATACCGGCCGCACGCGCTTTCTGCGCCAGACGGGCAATCAGCTCTTCTACTTTCTTACCGACGGTCATCATCAGGTCAGCGAATTCATCGACCAGCACGACGATATAAGGCAGTTTTTCCAGCACCGGATGCTGGGCATCCATGCTGTCACCCGGCTTCCAGTAAGGATCCGGGATCGGACGCCCCATGCGCACAGCCTGGGCAATTTTCTCGTTATAACCGGCCAGGTTACGCACGCCCAACGCAGACATCAGCTTGTAGCGGCGTTCCATCTCGTTGACGCTCCAGCGCAGGGCGTTGGCGGCGTCCTTCATATCGGTGACCACTTCGGTCAGTAAATGTGGGATGCCTTCGTAGACCGACAGTTCGAGCATTTTCGGGTCGATCATAATGAAACGCACATCTTCCGGCTGCGCTTTATAGAGCATGCTGAGGATCATGGCGTTCACACCGACAGACTTACCGGAACCGGTGGTACCCGCTACCAGCAGGTGAGGCATTTTGGCGAGATCGGCCACGACCGGATCGCCAGCGATATCTTTACCCAACACCACGGTCAGCGGGGACGGGTTATCGCGGAATTTGGTGTTATCCAGCACTTCACGCAGGTAGACGGTCTGACGTTTCTTGTTCGGCAGCTCAAGGCCAACGTACGGTTTGCCCGGTATCACTTCCACCACACGTACCGCCACGGTCGAGAGAGAACGCGCCAGGTCGCGGGACAGGTTGGAAATACGCGCGGCTTTAACGCCAGGCGCCAGGTTCAGTTCAAAACGGGTGATCACAGGACCCGGCGAGTAGTTCACCACGTCCGCCTTGATGCGGAAGTCAGCCAGACGCGCTTCAACCAGACGCGCCATCTGCTCCAGCGCGAAGGTATCGACCGGCTCCACTTCTGACGGCGGAGGCGTTAACAGATCCAGCGACGGCAGCGGAGTGCTTGGACGCTGCAGCGGACGGCTGTCACCGTTACGCATCAGCAGCGGGTGAATCAGACTTTCCTGCGGCTGAGGCGCAGGCTGCTGGAACTGCGGCGGCTGTGGTGGCTGCTGCGGTTGCTGAACAGATTGATGCGGCTGCGCATACGGCTGCTGAACAGGCTGCTGCGGCTGCGCGTAGGCCTGTGGTGCTGGCTGCTGGCGCACAGGCTCCGCTTCCGGCATCACGCTCGGGGTAAATAAAGGCTCGCTAGGGCCATCATCCACCAGATCCTTCATCGGCGAGAATTCAAAATCAGACAGCGAGAACGGATTTGCTCCAGCCGGTTGTTCACCGGAATAGCGCTGCTGCTGGGTGGCGGCGAACTGGCGCGCCAATTCTGCTTCAGCCGCGTCCTCTTCGTCTTCCAGCATAGGTTCATCGTGCTGGTATTCATTACCGTAGCGCTGATTCTGCTGCGCGGCGAACTGACGGGCCAGCTCGTCCTGCTGCATTTCATCGGCGTCATCTTCGTACTCAGGCTCGCGCGCTTTCTCTTCCGCCATACGCTGGGAAGGCAGCTTGATGCCATAAGAGGCAAGCTCACGGCGGGTTGGAACGCGAACGCGGTTAGGGCGAGGCAGTTGCGGACCAATCCCCTCCTTCACCTGAGGACGTGGCGTGCCCCCTGTTGCCAGGCTAAAGACAGGTGCAGCTACGGCAGCGGCCGCGGTAGCCTGCTTCACGCTTTCCGCTACGGGGGCAACAGCAGGCGTCGGGTCGATCGGTGGAACGGAAACAGAAGGCGCTTTCGTCACCGGCTCCTGCACCGGTTCAGGCACAGGCTGGTACCAGGCCGCCAGCTGCTCGCGTTCACGCGCACGACGCTCTTCAACTTCTTCAAAATAGTACATTGGTGGACGAGAGGGTTTTACCTCTTCCACGATTTCAGGTTCAGGCTGCGGCTCTACATAAGGCTGCACAGGTTCAACCGGCTCAGGCACATACTCCTGATAAGGTTGGGCCACAGGCTGTTCATAGTGCGGGTACTCTTGCGGTTCATACGCAGGCTGCGGCGGCTGATAAGGCTGCTGCCACTGCTCCTGCTGCACAGGGATGTAGCTCTCTGGTTCAGGTGCGATAACCGGCTCCGGCGTGTGAACGCCTGGCGCAGTCTGCCAGTCAACCTGAGGCTGCTGAATAACGGATTCCGGCGGCGAAACCGGCGCGGATGGCATCACGGCATCGACAGGCGCGGCATACGCCTGCGCAGCGGTCGTCGCGGCTGCGGCGGCTGCAACCGGCTCGGTAACCGAGTGGCCATTTAACAGCGGATCGTATTCGTCGAAGTCACCCGGAGTGGCCCGGCTGCCGGAGAAGAGCACATCGTCAGGATCGACGGCGACACCCGCAGCGCGATACGCCACCTGCTCGTCTTCATCCATGCGTTTACCGGAGAAGAGCGCCGCATCGGTTTTACGACCCAGCGGGTTGGCAAATTTCTCTGCAACACGCTGACGACGCGCCAGCGCGCCGCGCAGAATACGCGCACGACGAGACTCGCGACGCTGCACAGGCGCGTCATCTTCCTCTTCATCTTCGTATTCGTCTTCATCAACCCACGTATCGTCACGGCGGGTACGGTTGCTGGCGAAAGTCAGAATGGTGAGGATAAAACTTCCGATCTTCTCAGCAATGCTTACCCAGGACCAGCCGGTAAACAGCGTCAGCCCGGCCGCCCAGATACAGAGCAGCGCCAGCGTGCCGCCGCTGCTGTGCAGCATCGGCTGCAGCGCAGAACTGAGTAAACTGCCGATCACTCCGCCAGAGGCGAAGTACCAGATATCATCCGCATTGATTGCCGCCAGCCCGCACGAGGTGAGGATCAGCGCCAGCGCGCCAATCAGGCGCAGCGACACGGCAAAATAGTCGATGTAATCATCGTTCTGACGATGACGCCACGCAAACCAGCATCCGCCAATGATAATGACGGGAAGGGTGTAGGCCATCACACCGAAAATGAAGAACAGCGTGTCCGCAAGCCAGGCACCGGGGACACCGCCTAAATTATGGATAGGCTCATGCCATGCAGTTTGTGACCAGCTGGGATCTGAGGGGTTGAAACTGAGTAAGGCTGCCATCAGCCAGACGGCAAAAAGGGCAATAACAATCAGCAAAGCCTCGAGGAGACGACGTCCGCTGCTTAGCTTCGATAGTGTGACTTCTTTGTCTTCAGTGTATTCCTGGCTCAAAAAAGGCTCTCCAGGTATCAGGCATATCCTGCCTTTTTGCTAAAACGGACAACAGCGCCGGGACTCCCCGGCACTGTTGCTGTATGGATTAACAGGAGTGTAATCAAACTACGCTGATTTTGCACCTGTTCCGTGTTAGCGCGTCTTAATAACCAGACGATTGCTCTGTTTGACCTCTTCCATCACCACATACGTACGGGTGTCGTTCACGCCTGGCAGACGCAGCAGGGTTTCCCCCAGCAGCTTACGGTAGGCGGACATATCAGGCACACGGGTTTTCAACAGGTAGTCGAAATCACCGGATACCAGATGACACTCTTGAATTTCTTCAAGTTTTTGTACAGCGGCGTTAAATTGCTCAAACACATCCGGCGCACCACGATTCAGAGTAATCTCAACAAATACCAGAAGTGAGGCATCCAGATAATGCGGGTTCAGCAGAGCAGTATAGCCCTGAATGAAACCCTGTCTTTCCAGTCGGCGCACACGCTCAAGGCACGGCGTCGGGGAAAGTCCCACACGTTTTGAAAGCTCGACGTTGGAAATACGCCCATCCTTTTGCAATTCATTAAGAATGTTACGATCGATACGGTCGAGATCTTTGCCAGGGCGCTTCTTGCTATCTACCATTATTATTGTCTCTCTGTATTCCTTCCCTACTCCTGCCTGGACCCTGTGCACATCACTGTTCAGAGCCTGTACCCGTTAGTCATCACATCGCCTGGTTTTGTATTAGACGCGATGCGGATTCGGGTTCTGTTGGTAAGAAGACCGTTGCCCGAAGGCAGTCACCGACATCACGTATGGCGTCTGTCCACGCCATGCGTAGATTTCACTGACCCGGTAAAAATGGCATTTACGTGCATGCCTATGCGGCATACGGTTAACGCGGTTTTTTTTCTTCCTTGAATGTTTTCGCAAAAGCGCAGGGGATTGTCAAAGCAAAACATCGTTTTTTAGTACAACATGCCGGATATTCATTACGGCAGGGTATTAATCCTCATTTTATTGCCTTACAAACGACCGGTTTTCAGGCGAAAGCGTGATGTTATAGCGCCTCATTCATCGCCCGTGGCTATTACACAGATTGATATCAAAATTGCTGCGCTCTTTTTTTACGACAACAAATTCCCTACAATCCAGCCAAATGTCTGCCAACAACAATGGGGATCTCATGGGCACGGCCAAACACAGTAAGCTGCTAATCCTTGGTTCTGGACCTGCGGGATATACCGCAGCGGTCTATGCTGCACGCGCTAACCTGCACCCGGTACTCATCACCGGGATGGAAAAAGGCGGTCAGCTGACCACCACCACCGAAGTGGAAAACTGGCCAGGGGACCCGAACGACCTGACCGGGCCGCTGCTGATGGAACGTATGCACGAGCATGCCGCTAAATTCGAAACTGAAATTCTGTTCGACCACATCAATAAGGTCGATCTGCAGAACCGTCCGTTCCGCCTGACGGGCGACAGCGGCGAATACACCTGTGACGCGCTGATCATCGCCACCGGCGCCTCTGCCCGTTACCTCGGTCTGCCATCCGAAGAAGCGTTCAAAGGCCGCGGCGTCTCTGCCTGCGCAACCTGTGACGGTTTCTTCTACCGCAATCAGAAAGTCGCGGTCATCGGCGGCGGCAACACCGCAGTGGAAGAAGCGCTCTACCTGGCGAACATTGCCTCTGAAGTGCACCTGATCCACCGTCGCGAAACCTTCCGCGCGGAGAAGATCCTGATCAAACGTCTGATGGATAAAGTGGCAAGCGGCAACATCGTGCTGCACACCAACCGTACCCTGGAAGAGGTGACGGGCGACCAGATGGGCGTTGCCGGTCTGCGCATTCGTGATACCCAGAACACCGATAACGTCGAAACGCTTGAAGTGGCGGGTCTTTTCGTAGCGATCGGTCACAGCCCGAACACCGCGATCTTCGACGGTCAGCTGGAGCTGGAAAACGGCTACATCAAAGTGCAGTCCGGCATTCACGGTAACGCGACCCAGACCAGCATCCCGGGCGTGTTCGCGGCTGGCGACGTAATGGACCATATTTATCGTCAGGCGATCACCTCTGCGGGCACCGGCTGTATGGCCGCGCTGGACGCTGAACGCTACCTCGATGGACTGGCTGAACAAGGTAAATAATCTTTACAAGTCAGTAACAAACGTAAATAAAGGCGGCGATAAGTCGCCTTTATTGTCTCCCCGTTGTAACATTGCGCTGCCCAATTTCTAATAACGTCACCTGCAAAGTACGCAATGGAAAAAACCCGTCAACAAGAGTTAACACGCTGGCTGAAACAGCAAAGCGTTATTTCCCGCCGCTGGCTTACGATTTCCCGTCTCCTGGGGTTCGTTAGCGGTCTGTTGATTGTTGCCCAGGCATGGCTGCTGGCCCGCATTCTTAATCACATGATCATGGAGAACATCCCGCGCGAAGCGCTGTTGCTGCCTTTTATTGTCCTGATCCTGATTTTTATCCTGCGCGCCTGGGTGGTGTGGCTGCGTGAGCGCGTCGGTTTTCACGCCGGACAGCACATCCGCTACGAGATCCGTCGTCAGGTGCTCGATCGTCTTCAGGAAGCCGGGCCCGCGTGGATCCAGGGTAAACCGGCCGGTAGCTGGGCGACGCTGATCCTTGAGCAGATTGACGATATGCACGACTACTATGCGCGCTATCTGCCGCAAATGGCCCTTGCCGTCTTCGTTCCGCTGCTGATCGTGATCGCCATCTTCCCGGTGAACTGGATGGCTGCGCTGATTCTGATGGGCACCGCCCCGCTGATCCCGCTGTTTATGGCGCTGGTCGGCATGGGTGCAGCGGATGCCAACCGCCGTAACTTCCTGGCACTGGGTCGCCTGAGCGGTCATTTCCTCGATCGTCTTCGAGGCATGGAGACATTACGCATTTTTGGCCGCGGTGAAGCAGAAACCGAAAACATTCGCCAGGCATCGCAGGACTTCCGTCAGCGCACCATGGAAGTGTTACGCCTCGCCTTCTTATCTTCCGGCGTACTGGAATTCTTTACCTCACTGTCGATTGCCCTCGTGGCGGTCTATTTCGGCTTCTCCTATCTCGGCGCGCTGGATTTCGGCCATTACGGCACGGCGGTAACCCTTTCAGCCGGGTTCCTGGCGCTGATCCTGGCCCCGGAGTTTTTCCAGCCGCTCCGCGATCTGGGAACCTTCTATCACGCCAAAGCGCAGGCAGTTGGCGCAGCCGATAGTCTGAAAACGTTCCTGGAAACGCCGCTGGCACACCCGGAGCGGGGTGACGTGACGCTGAATGCTAAAGACCCCGTGACGATTGAAGCGCAGGACTTTTCTATTCTGTCACCCGAAGGCAAAGTGCTCGCGGGTCCGCTGAACTTTACCTTACCTGCCGGACAACGGGTGGTGCTCGTCGGCACCAGCGGTTCCGGTAAAAGTTCTCTGCTGAATGCGCTATCCGGCTTTATGACCTACACGGGTTCACTGCGGATCAACAAAACCGAACTGCGCAACCTCGATCCAGACGCTTGGCGTAAACAGCTCAGTTGGGTAGGACAAAACCCGCAGCTTCCAGCCTCAACGCTGCGTGAAAACGTTCTGCTGGCGCGCCCGGACGCGCGTGAAGATGAACTGCAGTCGGTGCTCGACCGCGCCTGGGTCAGCGAGTTTCTGCCCCTGCTCCCGCAAGGTGTAGATACCGTGGTCGGCGACCAGTCCGCCGGGCTGTCGGTCGGACAGGCGCAGCGCGTGGCCGTTGCCCGCGCGTTGTTGAATCCTTGTCAGCTGATGCTGCTGGATGAGCCCGCCGCCAGCCTGGATGCCCACAGCGAGCAGCGCGTAATGGAGGCCCTGAACGCCGCCTCCCGGCAGCAAACCACCCTGATGGTTACCCATCAGCTGGAGGGGATTGCCGACTGGGACCAGATCTGGGTCATGGAGAACGGCCGTATTGTTGAGCAAGGCGATTACGCCTCTCTCGTTGCCGCCCAGGGACCGTTTGCCGCCCTGCTGGCGAACCGTCAGGAGGACATCTGATGCGTGCTCTGCTGCCTTATCTTGCGCTCTATAAACGCCACAAATGGATGCTGACGCTGGGGATTGTACTGGCGATTGTCACGCTGCTCGCCAGCATTGGCCTGCTCACGCTTTCCGGCTGGTTCCTGTCGGCCTCGGCCGTCGCGGGCTTTGCCGGTTTATACAGCTTCAACTATATGCTCCCGGCTGCCGGTGTTCGCGGTACCGCCATCACCCGTACTGCCGGTCGCTATTTCGAACGCCTGGTCAGCCACGACGCCACTTTCCGCGTGCTGCAGCACCTGCGCATCTACACCTTCAGCAAACTGCTGCCCCTCTCCCCTGCCGGGCTGGCGCGTTTTCGTCAGGGTGAGTTACTTAACCGTGTCGTTGCGGATGTCGACACGCTGGATCACCTGTACCTGCGCGTGATTTCCCCGATCGTGGGCGCGTTTGTGGTGATTGTGGTGGTCACGCTGGGGCTGTCTGTTCTGGATGTTTCCGTTGCGCTGACGCTGGGCGGGATCATGCTGCTGACGCTCATCATTCTGCCGCCGCTGTTTTACCGCGCCGGGAAATCCACCGGGGAAAACCTGACGCGCCTGCGCGGGGACTACCGTCAGCAGCTCACCTCCTGGCTTCAGGGGCAGGCAGAGCTGACGATTTTTGGCGCCAGCAAGCGCTATCGCGCCCGCATGGAAAGTACGGAGCTTAACTGGCATGAGGCCCAGCGCCGCCAGTCGGAGCTGACGGCCTTCTCTCAGGCGCTGATGATGTTAATCGGCGGCGTGGCGGTGATTGCCATGCTGTGGCTGGCTTCCGGCGATGTCGGGGGGAATTCACAGCCGGGTCCTCTTATTGCCCTTTTCGTCTTCTGCGCGCTGGCGGCGTTTGAGGCGCTGGCCCCGGTAACGGGCGCCTTCCAGCATCTGGGCCAGGTGATCGCCTCTGCCCTGCGCATCACGCAGATTGCCGAGCAGGAGCCTGAAGTCACGTTCAGTGCCGGGCAGACCGCGGTACCAGAGCAGGTTGCGCTGACGCTTGAAGATGTCACCTTCGCCTATGACAAACAGGCGCAGAACGCGCTGGACGGTATTAACCTTTCTGTTAACGCAGGTCAGCGGATGGCGATCCTCGGCCGTACCGGCTGCGGTAAATCGACGCTGCTGCAGTTGCTGACCCGCGCCTGGGATCCGCAGCGCGGACAGATTCGTTTTAATAACACGTTGCTGACCGATTTCAGCGAGCAGGCCCTGCGCAAGACGGTGAGCGTCGTTCCGCAGCGCGTGCATCTGTTTAGCGCCACACTGCGCGATAACCTGCTGCTGGCCGCGCCAGAGGCCTCTGATGATGCGCTTCGCGCCGTGCTGGAGCAGGTCGGGTTGCAAAAACTGCTTGAGGACGACGGGCTAAACAGCTGGCTGGGCGAAGGCGGCCGTCAGCTGTCCGGCGGTGAACTGCGCCGTCTGGCAATTGCGCGCGCGCTGCTGCACGATGCGCCGCTGATGCTGCTCGACGAACCCACCGAGGGGCTGGATGCCACCACCGAGAGCCAAATCCTTGATTTGCTGGCGAATGTCATGACCGGCAAAACCGTGCTGATGGTCACACACCGCCTGCGCGGACTGGCGAGTTTTGATCGGATAATTGTGATGGACAACGGACACATTATTGAGCAAGGTAGTCACGCAGAGCTGTTGGCGAAACAGGGTCGCTACTACCAGTTTAAACAGCGTCTGTAGACTATATTTGTAGCGTCCTTACTCGCGTACTGGAGTTTTGCTGTCATGCGCCTGGTCCAGCTTTCTCGTCATAACATCGCGTTCCCTTCTCCGGAAGGGGCGCTGCGTGAGCCCAACGGGCTGCTGGCCCTTGGTGGTGACCTCAGTCCCGCACGGCTTTTAATGGCGTACCAGCGCGGTATATTTCCCTGGTTTTCCCCCGGCGATCCGATTTTATGGTGGTCCCCCGATCCGCGTGCCGTGCTGTGGCCAGCGCAGTTTCACGTGAGCCGCAGCATGAAGCGTTTCCATGCGAAATCACCCTACCGCGTCACCCTCAATCACGCCTTTGGTCAGGTCATTGAAGGCTGTGCCGAAGACCGCTATGAAGGGACATGGATAACCCGCGATATCATTACCGCCTACCACCAGCTCCACGAGCTTGGCTACGCCCACTCTATCGAGGTGTGGGAAGGCGGAGCACTCGTCGGCGGCATGTACGGCGTGGCGCAAGGCACCCTATTTTGCGGCGAGTCGATGTTCTCTCGTACGGTTAACGCCTCGAAAACCGCACTGCTGGTCTTCTGCGAGGCGTTTGCCCAGCGCGGCGGAAGCCTGATTGATTGTCAGGTGCTCAACGAGCACACGGCCTCGCTGGGTGCTGTTGAAATCCCGCGACGCCAGTATATCGAGCATCTGGACGTCAGCCGCCAGGAGAAGCTCCCGCGCGACTTCTGGATACCGAGAACGCTCTTTATGCCCAATGCCTAAATGTTTTCCGCATATTTTTTGTGAGGGTGTTATAATTATGCCGCAGAGTAGCTTCTGCCCGTTGCCCCGCCGCCGTTTGGGACCCTCGCTTCAGATAACGTCCTGACGTTTATCCTGTTGTCTCCCCTTTACGAATGCGCTTCCTGTTCGGTTGTACCGTGACGCTTGGGCAATGCGCCGAAACTGTTTTGCTGCGTTTTAATCGCGCAATTCTTTACTTAATTGATGAATTTCGGCATTATCTTGCCGGTTCAAAACTTGGTAGTGATACCCCAGAGGATTAGATGGCCAAAGAAGACAATATTGAAATGCAGGGTACCGTACTTGATACGTTGCCTAATACCATGTTTCGCGTAGAGCTGGAAAACGGTCACGTGGTAACTGCGCACATCTCCGGTAAAATGCGCAAAAACTACATCCGCATTTTGACGGGCGACAAAGTGACTGTTGAACTGACCCCGTACGACCTGAGCAAAGGCCGCATTGTCTTCCGTAGTCGCTAATTGTTTTCGCCTGTAATGGCAGATGAATATTAAATAAGGCCGGGATTTTCCCGGCCTTACTTTTTTGTGCTGCAGGCTATTATTTGAACAATTATTTGTCCGTTCGATTCAGCGTCAGGGCTGTCTGTTCGACAGCAATGCCCTTTTAATGGCTGTGTCTTGCTAAGCTATCAGCCGTTTGCCACCTGATAACCTATATTTATCAAAGCATCAAGCTCGTCTTTTGCAAACAACCTTGCCCGGTAGCATTCACCAGGGAACTCTGGATATCCATCCATCGAGCAAATCAGATCGTAGATTGTGGCAATAATATGGCCTGTTGCATCGCTGATAAAGAAAGAGCGTGCGTGGTTGGTGTAGATGCCATAGTAGTCACCATAATCTATTGCTGCCCCCATAAAATCAGTGACCTGAGGAACACGATCGGAGGGTAACTGGATAATGCTACCTGCCTGGGTTGCTGTATTGGCGACGAGATCAACAGCATAGAACATGACTCTCGCAGGATCGGTTTTGTAAGAATCAGTCGTTGAATCACGTGTAATATCTCGAGTAACCGCATTGCCTTCATTATCAACGCAGGAGCGATTATCAAAGAGCGAAAGAACAAATTTTCCTTCAGTCTCATTGCTTAACCCAGCAAAAGCGCTATTTTTAGTGACGAATACGGTATGAGCGCCATTTTCAAAACTCTCAATACTGGAAGTATCTATCTGCGTAACGCCCTGTCCTGCTGCAAAATTACTGTTAAATCCCCCGGTATTAATACTCCATAATATCTTGCCGTCGGCAGGAGAAATACCAAACGTCAGGCCTGCAGAGCGAGTATGGACAACAATCGCTTCAGCATTTGCCTCGCCTGCGGGGATCCAGGAAAGCGAGTTAAGGTGAGCATCGTTTGTGGGGCTGTTATTCAGGATCTGAGTATTATCAAATGCACGGGTATAATTTTTTGCCCACAGCATCACGCCTGTCTTTTCATCAAATTTTAAAATTGATGCGTCCTGTCTCATCGTGTTAGTCGAACGGTCCGGGTTATCATTACCAATCATGAAAAGATTATCGGCGGAATCCCAAATCAGATCGTGGGTGTTAGCGTAGCGGTTACCATCGTGGTCACGTAAATCAAACTCCAGAATCTCGTTGCCCAAAATATCGATTTTGAAAAAGCGTCGCCCATACCAGTGTTCATCTTCATCACTGCCGATATAGAAATAACCATTATGCGTTTTTAGCATCTGATTACGGTAGGGCTGAGCATAATAGCAGCGAAGATCGCCGTTCCGGTCGTAGCCATCACAATTGGTAGTCATTAACCAACTGTTTCCCCATACGGTCGTGAAGTTAGCGGGATCCGTTTGCTCAATATCGATATGGAAAATTGTCCCATCGCGGTAGAGTTGTTGCTGTGTGCTTACCTGGATGGTTTGATTAAAAATTTCCACTCCGCTAAGGTTTTTAAAGACAACCTGCACCTGGTTAAGGTAGTTTGCATACAGTCCAATAACCGGAATTTTTATCTCAGGTAAAGAGACAATGTCATTTGAAGAATACGTAAAGTCTAAACTTGTCGTGCTAGTCGATCTTCCCAGTACCGTATAGGAATATGTTATCGCCTCATCAATTATAAACTTCAGATAGACCGCAAGCTGGTTGTTAGCAGGGGCGAGTTCCATTCCAAGATAGGTAATTGCCATATTATTCACCTGTTGTTAATTATTACTGTGTAACTTCTTTTACTCGCATCTCATTCACCTGTTGGGGAATGATCTTATTTCCTTTCACCAGATAATCAATAACCGCATTGGAAAGGTTATATCCACCTTTTACCTGTTTGTTCTGGCCATCAATGAATGCAGTAAAGCCATCGCCACCAGGAGCAAGGAAACTATTTGTCGCTACGCGATAGGTTTCAGAGTCTACAATTGGCTTGCCATTAAGCGTAAGTAGCACAACGCGTTGCCCGACAGGTTTATGTTGGTCGTAGCGCATTTCCAGTCCTTTCGACATCTGCAAAACACCGTTAGTGAGTGACGCACTGTGCTCCATAAGATTTCGTAAGGATTTCCCATTCAAATCCATTACGGTAAGCTCATTTGGAAACGGGAACGCGCTAATAACATCGCCGAGGGTTATCGGACCGGCATTCAAATCAGCCCGCAAACCACCTGAATTAGTGAGCGCCAGTTGCGCATCAGGCGCAGCGGCAAGCATTGCATCGGTAAATAAATTGCCCAGCGAAGATGATTCCCCGTAGGCGCGCGTAAGCGTAACAGGCGTCTCTCCAACTTTTTGGCGAACCGTTTCGGAGAGCTGTTTATTCCAGCTATCAATAACACTCTGAGTTGCCGGATCGGGTTTCCATTCATCAGCGTAAAGGGTTTTAAGTTCGAAGCTTTTTATTTTGTTGTGATGTTTTTTTAGATCCACATCCAGGACCAGCTTACCAATATCAATCCCACCGCTGTCAGTCGAAAGCACCAGCGTGTTACCTACTTTAAGCGGCTCCGGCGTCCCAACATGCGCATGTCCGGTAATCAGAATATCCAGTCCTTTCACCTGCTTCGCCGTCTGGATATCCTTATCAAGGGCGCGTTTGACATCAGTATTGCCGATACTGGACTGGCGTGCAGGGAAACCTTCATGCATGAGTGCAACGGTTATATCTACTTTTCCACGTAGTTCATCCAGATAACGCTGGAGATATTTCACCTCGTCACGCGCTTCAATACCCTGACGCATTGACGATGAAACGGTATCATCGAAAGCGAATACGCCATGCAACCCAATGACCCCAATTTTAACGCCATCCTTTTCAAGGATTGTATACGGCTTATTCCAGAAAAGGACATTACTATTTTTATAAAACACGTTACCTAACAGTATCGGGAATTTAGCCTGACTGAGCTGTATCAGCGTATTATCCCATCCATGGTCG
The DNA here is from genome assembly GCF_034106085.1 of Enterobacter sp. 302C9. NCBI lineage: Bacteria > Pseudomonadati > Pseudomonadota > Gammaproteobacteria > Enterobacterales > Enterobacteriaceae > Enterobacter > Enterobacter sp. 302C9. The sequence goes on along the minus strand of NZ_JAWNBW010000001.1, from coordinate 605,561 downwards.
AACTCATGATTGCCGACAGACGCAGCATCAAATGACATTGTATTCATAATATCTATGATTGCCCGCCCTTTTGTCAGGCTGCTAATGTACGGACCGGTAAAGTAATCTCCAGCATCGAAATAAAAAGTAGCCTTATTCTTTTGCTTTTCTTGCTTGACGTAAGTCGCAATATTTGCGAAGCCACCGACAGCTCTTTTACCTTCTGCAACATAAGGGAGTTTATAGGGCTCAACATGTGCATGCAGGTCATTGGTATAAATGACGGTAACGTCCTGCGCTGGACTTAGCGAAGCATATCCCGATAGTAATAAAACCGCGATTACTGTTTTTTTCATTTTTTAACTCTCGAATTAAAGAAAGAATTTCATTATCGATTAGCAAAAAACAGATTTTGTGAACCTTCTCACGACATATGAAAAAGGGAGACGCGAAAATTTACGACTAGCAGAATCAGTTGGTGAAGCACATGGAATCCGCTCCAAAAATAGATCTCAATGTTTGTAAAAGCTGGTCATGTCCAAATCTCGGAATACCAGATGCGAGTGATTATGTTTTTCCTGTTTATCGTCTGGGCTACGCTGCACTTGAATGTCAAAAATGTGGCAGTCTTCCTCCACTGTTTAATACAAAAGAATGTGACGAGTGGTTCAGTCAATTCATGCAACGAAAATTAGGAAATACAGGACAAGGTTGTCCCCGCTGTTTTACAGCGCACATCATTCGCTATGGATACACAAAAGCCAGAACACCCCGCTTTCAATGTTGCACTTGCCGTTATGTATTTACTCCACACTATGACAATGCTGTAGGCCGGAATAAAAATATCACCCTTCTTTCCCAGCTCGAACAAGGGGTGCACTCTGGTGAAACGACAAACCAAAGGGTCCTTGCGCAAGCGGTTAACGGTTTCGAACACGATCTGCATGTTTCACTCCCTGCGCTAACAAGGGTGTCAACGACCACAATGGTTATACCGTTTCAGGGTCATTCTGCGAGGCAGAAACTGTATGTTGTGATCAGTGCCGATGCTGACTCCGGCAAAATTATTCAAGTAACAACCAACTATTGCGACTGGAAGGCAGGTGATTCATTGCTCTATCAGGGTTCTAAGTCTTTCCCTTCTTCGATACTACCGTCGAGCGACTCCGATGTTATTCGGGAGCAAGAAATGCAATTTCTTAAACGGAGTCAATTTGATGAAATTCAGTACGGTAGTGCCGAGCTTAAGCGAAACGACCGGGGAAGCATGGTCCGTCCTGTCATTACCATACACAGTCATTTCCAGAGATTAAAACGACGCTTCCCGGGTGTAACCGATCATTATCTCGCCCATGAGTGCGTTTTGCGCGGCGGCGCTATAACTGCCTGGTCAACAGAAGTCCGACTTGGGAAAACCGATCTTTGGTTTGTGTCTGAAAATATTGAAAACGCCAACCTCTCTGACAAAGCATTTTGCCTTACTGGTAGCTGGAAAATGGGATGGTGGAAAAATGTGTGGCAGCGTTGGGATAATGGCGAGATATGCAAGATGATTGGCCTGCTGACCGGACAGCAAAGTACAGCGGAGCCCGCGTTGATTTCACTTGCATCCTGCACTGCATTTGCTGTCTGGCTGAAATCCCATCCATGGTCATTACGATGTCATAACTTTGGGGCGCGGGTAGTGAGCCAGCATTTAGTGGGTCTTGGCTGTATTTACAACCAACAGATGGAGGAAAATTCAGGCAGTTAAGGGCTACATAACGCGAGCTGTACGGCAGCGAACTGCACTATTTTATTGTCATCAAAAGTTATTAACGGCTTCCCGTAACACCCATTTTTACGAAGATTAATCCATTTGGCGTCAGAGGAACTCCCCCGACGCCTCGGATCGACGTCAGGAAATAATGTGAATTACCGTTTTTGCACTTTGAGGTGCAACGACATCTGCGGCCATCGAATGCGTTATGTCATGCAGCAGTCCCGTCAGGTGCGGCAACATATCGCGGTCAAAATGCGATACCAGCAGTATGTGGTTTAACGCCCGGCAGTAATCACACTGTGCTTCGGTATCTTCCAGCAGCCACTCTTTTTGTCGCGGTTGTTCCGCTTCGTCCTCAAATTCCACCACCTGAAAATCACGCATTGATTCTGTGAGGCCAGCTTTCATTTCTTCCAGATACGCACCCAGGCAGCGGCAGACGGGCTGCGTTTGTGGGAGTGATGTGCAGTCGAGGAGGATTTCAGTGAGCAATTTGCAGCGCTCTGCAAGGGTTGGGAGATCGGGGTTAAGGGAGAGTTCGCTGTAAAGCAGTGAAAGATTGTTATGTTCCATTTGATTTTGACTCCGTGTGAAATGATGAGATCTCCACCCGAACGCCAACTCAGGTGGCAGACTGAACCGGTTTGGCGTACCGACCCACACGGGAAAATCGGCGCTTCAAAAGAAGCCCCGGTTCAGCCCACCATAATTGAGTCTGCGGATTATATCGCTAGCTTTCAAAAGTGTGAACGAACCTGATGATAGTTAACGTATCAACATCATTTCTCGTGTGTAATCAGGACGCCAATCCCGGCACCTGATTTTGCAGGTGCGCCGCCATTTTATTACTGTGAATTTATCCAGCAACTGACTTCGAAAGAAACTGGAAAGCGCCTCGCAAAATTCCTCTGTGGTCTGTTGCCCTCACCCCAACCCTCTCCCACAGGGAGAGGGAGAAAACCCTAAAAACGACAACACTGTTGTCGTTTTGCTTTTACCTTGGCAGGCATAAAAAAACCGGGCAAATGCCCGGTTTTTTACATTAACGTTTAACTCAGTGAGCCGCTTCCGGCTTGTGCTTCGCCGCACTCTGGAAATCGTACGTCAGTTCGTTCTTCGCCTGATCCAGAGCCACGGTCACCTGACCGCCGTCCACCAGCGAGCCAAACAGCAGCTCGTTCGCCAGCGGTTTCTTCAGGTTGTCCTGAATCACGCGCGCCATCGGACGGGCCCCCATCGCACGGTCGTAGCCTTTCTCGGCCAGCCAGTTGCGGGCCTCCTGGCTCACTTCCAGCGACACGCCTTTCTGATCCAGCTGAACCTGCAGCTCGACGATGAACTTGTCCACAACCTGATGGATCACCTCGGTAGACAGATGATCGAACCAGATAATGTTGTCCAGACGGTTACGGAACTCCGGCGTGAAGATCTTCTTGATCTCCTCCATCGCATCGGTGCTGTTATCCTGGTGGATCAGGCCGATGGATTTACGCTCGGTTTCACGCACGCCGGCGTTGGTGGTCATCACCAGCACCACGTTGCGGAAGTCCGCCTTGCGCCCGTTGTTGTCGGTCAGCGTCCCGTTGTCCATCACCTGCAGCAGGATGTTGAACACGTCCGGGTGCGCTTTCTCGATTTCATCGAGCAGCAGGACCGCGTGCGGATGCTTGATCACCGCGTCGGTGAGCAGGCCGCCCTGGTCAAAGCCCACGTAGCCCGGAGGCGCACCAATCAAACGGCTGACGGTGTGACGCTCCATATACTCGGACATATCAAAGCGCAGCAGCTCAATGCCCAGCGCTTTGGAGAGCTGAACCGTCACCTCGGTTTTCCCCACGCCGGTCGGGCCAGCGAACAGGAAGGAACCGACAGGTTTGTGGTCATGCCCCAGCCCGGCGCGGGCCATCTTAATCGCTTCGGTTAAGGCCTCAATGGCTTTATCCTGACCAAAGACCAGCATTTTCAGGCGATTGCCGAGGGTGCGCAGCGTGTCGCGGTCGCTCTGAGAAACGCTCTTCTCAGGGATACGCGCGATGCGGGCCACCACGGACTCAATATCCGCCACGTTAACGGTTTTCTTACGCTTGCTGGCCGGCATCAGGCGCGCACGCGCCCCTGCCTCATCAATCACGTCAATCGCCTTATCCGGCAGATGACGGTCGTTGATATATTTCACCGCCAGCTCCACCGCCGCACGTACCGCTTTCGCGGTGTAACGCACGTCGTGGTGCGCTTCGTACTTCGGCTTCAGGCCGTTGATGATCTGCACCGTTTCCTCGACGGACGGTTCGGTCACGTCGATTTTCTGGAAGCGGCGCGCCAGCGCACGGTCTTTCTCAAAGATGTTGCTGAACTCCTGGTAGGTCGTGGAGCCAATCACGCGAATCTTGCCGCTGGAGAGCAGCGGTTTGATCAGGTTCGCGGCATCCACCTGGCCACCGGAGGCCGCACCTGCGCCGATGATGGTGTGGATCTCATCGATAAACAGGATGCTGTTGGTGTCCTGCTCCAGCTGTTTCAACAGCGCCTTGAAGCGTTTTTCAAAATCACCGCGGTATTTGGTGCCCGCCAGCAGCGAGCCGATATCCAGCGAGTAGATGGTGCAGTCGGCAATCACTTCCGGCACGTCACCCTGCACAATGCGCCAGGCAAGCCCTTCGGCAATCGCGGTTTTACCCACGCCTGACTCACCCACCAGCAGCGGGTTGTTCTTGCGGCGACGGCACAGCACCTGGATCGCGCGCTCCAGCTCTTTATCGCGACCAATCAGCGGGTCGATACCGCCAACGCGAGCAAGCTGGTTAAGATTGGTGGTGAAGTTTTCCATACGATCCTCCCCGCCTGCTTGCTCTTCATTGTTATTGACCTGATTGCTGGAATCCGATGCCTGGTTAGGCTCGTCTTTGCGCGTTCCGTGAGAAATAAAGTTAACCACGTCGAGGCGGCTGACTTCGTGTTTGCGCAGCAGGTAGGCAGCCTGTGACTCCTGCTCGCTGAAGATGGCGACTAAGACGTTTGCGCCAGTCACTTCGCTACGCCCGGAAGACTGGACGTGGAATACCGCGCGCTGCAGCACGCGCTGGAAGCTGAGCGTCGGCTGCGTGTCGCGCTCTTCTTCACTGGCTGGCAGCACCGGTGTGGTTTGTTCGATGAAGGCTTCGAGTTCCTGACGTAGCGCCACCAGATCCACGGAGCAGGCTTCCAGCGCTTCGCGGGCAGATGGGTTGCTAAGCAGTGCGAGCAGTAAATGCTCGACGGTCATAAACTCATGTCGGTGCTCACGCGCTCTGGCGAAAGCCATGTTTAAACTGAGTTCCAGTTCTTGATTGAGCATAGGCACCTCCCCCAATTTTATGCCTTATCAGGCCTTTTCCAGCGTACACAGCAACGGATGCTCGTTCTCCCTCGCATAGTCGTTCACCATCGCCACTTTGGTTTCCGCCACTTCGGCTGTGAAGATGCCGCAGATAGCTTTGCCACGATAATGAACGGTAAGCATCAGTTGCGTTGCACGTTCTACATCATAAGAAAAGAACTTTTGTAGCACGTCAATAACAAATTCCATCGGCGTGTAATCATCGTTCATTAACATAACTTTATACATAGATGGCGGTTTTAGCGCGTCGCGCACTTTGTCTTCCGCCAGCTGGTCGAAATCCAGCCAATCGTTGGTCTTACCCATTATGCATAACCACTTTGAATCTACCTCAGATGTTAGATAACAATCATCTATTACTGTCATCCGCGATGTCTGTCACAAACTGTTGCAATAGCGTTAACTGCTTCAAACTTTGGTTGATTATTGTCCCATCTCCAGCGCCAAACGCTTGACGACTTCTTTCGTTTCTCTAAATTGTACAAGCGTGAGATGGCGAGGTTTTGAACAGCCCCCACTCCACCACCGGTTCATTCCATCTTAACTTATAAGATTTACGAAGGATGTCGAAGCATGGAAATGGGTACTGTTAAGTGGTTCAACAACGCCAAAGGGTTTGGCTTCATCTGCCCCGAAGGCGGCGGCGAGGATATCTTCGCTCACTATTCCACCATTCAGATGGATGGTTACAGAACGCTCAAAGCCGGGCAGTCCGTCCGGTTCGATGTACATCAGGGACCAAAAGGCAATCATGCCAGCCTAATCGTACCCGTTGAAGCAGAGACGGTTGCATAGCTCTCTGTTTTATTGTGTACATCCCGCAGTCAAAATGCCAGCCCGATCGGCTGGCATTTTTATTTTCGGGTTATTCCCGAGCCAGCGCGTCCACCGGATCCAGCCGCGCCGCGTTGCGGGCGGGCAACCAGCCAAACAAAATGCCGGTAAAGGTCGAGCACAAAAATGCGGTAATAATGGCAACCGGCGAGAAGCCAATCTCCCAGCCGGGTAAAAAGAGCTGAAGCGCAAACGCGATCATCATCGAGAGCGCAATACCCATCGCCCCGCCAACCAGACACACCAGCACCGCTTCAATCAAAAACTGCTGCAGCACGTCGCTGGCCCGGGCGCCGACCGCCATGCGAATGCCGATCTCCCGGGTACGTTCGGTTACCGACACCAGCATGATATTCATCACCCCGATGCCGCCGACGACCAGCGAAATCACCGCCACCAGCGTGAGGAACAGCTGAAGAGTACGTGTGGTCTTTTCCGCCGTTTTCAAGAGGCCGTCCATATTCCAGGTGAAGAAATCTTTCTTCCCGTGGCGCAGGGTTAACAGCCGTTCAAGCTGCTGTTCGGCCAGCGCGCTGTCGTAGCCCTCCTTCACGCGTACGGTGATGGAGTTGAGCCAGGACTGCCCCATAATCCGCCCTGAGATGGTGGTGTAGGGCAGCCAGACGCGCAGGATCTTGCTGCTGCCAAACATCGACTGCTTCTCTTCCGCCACGCCGATGACCGTGGCAGGCATGTTGCCGACCAGAATCACTTCGCCCACCACGTTGGCTTTGTTTGGGAAGAGCTGCCTGCGCGAGTTCGCGTCCAGCACCACCACCTGCGCCCTGCCCGCCAGCTGCTCTGCGTTGAAGGTAGCACCTTCGCTGAAGGTCATGCCGTAGACGTTGAAGTAGTCTCCGCTCACGCCGTTAGCGCTGGCGGCCACGTCAACATTGCCCACGCGCAGACGCAGGTTCTGCGAAACCGCAGGCGTGGCGGAGTTCACCCACGGCTGCTTCTGAATCGCCGCCAGATCGTCGTATTTCAGCGCCTGCTGATACTGCGGCTCGTCGTCGCCAAAGTCTTTGCCGGGATAGACGTCAATGGTATTGGTGCCGATGGCGCGAATATCGGCCAGCACCAGCTGCTTCGCCGCGTCGCCCACCACCACGATCGATACCACCGAGGCGATACCGATAATGATGCCGAGCATCGTCAGCAGGGTGCGCATTTTATTGGCTGCCATCGCCAGCCAGGCCATGGTCAGCGCTTCGCGAAAGCCGCTGGAGAACTGTCCCCAGCCGGTTGATGCCGGCAGCGCTTCTTTCGGCGCCGCTGCCCTGGACTCACGCGGCGGCGGATTGCTGACCAGCTCGCCGTCGTGGATCTCAATAATGCGTTCCGCCTGCGCCGCTACCTGCGGATCGTGGGTAACGATAATCACCGTGTGCCCCTGATCGCGAAGCTGATGGAGGATCGCCATCACCTCTTCGCCGGAATGGCTGTCAAGCGCCCCAGTCGGTTCATCCGCGAGGATCACCTGCCCGCCGTTCATCAGGGCACGGGCAATACTCACGCGCTGCTGCTGGCCGCCGGACAGCTGCGAGGGCTGGTACTCCACCCGCTCCGCCAGCCCCAGACGCGTCAGCAGCATCTGCGCGCGCTCAAGGCGCTTTTTCCGCTCGACGCCCGCATACACCGCAGGCACTTCCACGTTCTGCGCCGCATTCAGGTGAGAAAGCAAATGGTAACGCTGGAAGATAAAGCCGAAATGTTCCCGACGCAGCTTCGCCAGCGCGTCGCCGTCCAGCGTGGAGACATCCGTCCCGGCCACGCGATAGGTACCGCTGGTCGGTTTATCCAGACAGCCGAGAATGTTCATCAGCGTCGATTTACCGGAACCCGATGCCCCGACAATCGCCACCATCTCGCCCGCTTCCACGCGCAGGGAGATGCCCTTCAGCACCTCCACCGGACCGTCGCCTGACGGATAGCTGCGACGAATGTTATTCAGCTCAAGCAGCGCCGTCATTTAGCGGCTCCGGGCAGGCTTTCGCTGACAACAACCTCCTCGCCCTCTTCCAGACCTTTCACCACCACCACGTCGGTGTCGTTGCGCGCGCCGATCACGACCTCGCGCTCGCGCGTTTCGCCGTTGCGCAGCACTTTCACTTTATAACGGCTCTCCCCGGCGGACTCGCCGAGCGCAGAGAGCGGAATGGTCAGCACGTTCTTCACGCCGGTCAGCTGGATATGCACTTGTGCGGTCATGTCCAGACGCAGCACGCCCTGCGGGTTTGGCACCTCAAAGCGGGCATAGTAGAAGATAGCGTCGTTAACTTTTTCCGGCGTCGGCAGAATGTCTTTCAGCACGCCTTCGTAGCGCGTCTGCGGGTCGCCAAGCACCGTAAACCAGGCGTTTTGTCCGGGCTTAAGATGGATAACATCCGCCTCTGAGACCTGGGCTTTGACCAGCATGGTGCTCATGTCAGCCAGCGTCAGAATGTTTGGCGCCTGCTGCGCGGCAATCACCGTCTGGCCCTGCAGCGTGGTGATCTGGGTGACTTCGCCCGCCATCGGCGCGACGATTTTGGTGTAGTCGAGGTTGGTTTTTGCCGTATCCAGCGAGGCCTGATTGCGTTTGATTTGCGCGTCAATCGTGCCAATCTGCGCCTGTTTCACCGCCAGTTCTGTGGTGGCAGTATCTAAATCCTGTTTCGAAATAGCCTGGGTTTTGGCCAGCGCCTGCTGACGGGTCAGCGTTACCTGAGCCAGGTTACGTTCTGCCAGCGCCTGCGCACGCTGCGCGCGCAGCTCCATCAGCGTGGCTTCCACCTCGCGGATCTGGTTCTCAGCCTGCTCAGGATCGATAACGCCGAGCAGCTGGCCTTTTTTCACCTTGTCGCCAATCTCAACCGACAGCGTTTTCAGCTGGCCGCTGACCTGAGCGCCGACGTCAACCTTGCGCAGCGCGTCAAGCTTGCCCGTCGCGAGGACGTTTTGCTGCAGTTCGCCCAGGCGAACAATCAGCGTCTGATACTGCGGCACCGGCGCATTCAGCACCTGCCATAGCCAGTACCCACCGGCTAAAACCGCGACCGCCAGCAGCAGAAACAGCGTTCTGCGTTTTCCCTTGAGGTTCATAAATATTCCAAATAAATGTTCTGGCAATTATAAATGTTGATTCTATCTAAACGACTCCTCAACGAAACCCCTGTTCTCCGAAATCGCCCTAATTTGTTTACGAGACGTTGACATTTCCCCTGTTGAAATAGCGATATTCCAAAAGGATCAGGATCTACCATGTCTTCTATCGTCGATACATCACTTTCAAACCTGCCGCAGCCAAAAACCGGCTGGCAGCTCTTCAAAAACCTGGCTTTTGGTGAGATCGCACCCGGGCTGGCATGGGAAAAAACCGCCTACCGACGTAAGTTCATGCTGCGTTCACTGGCGACACCGCTCAGCACCGCTCGCCTGCTGTCTGATCTTGCGAAACATCCGCACCTGATGCAAATGCTCCAGGTTCAGCCGGGGCTGCCGTGTCGCCTTCATCGTCCGTGGCTGACGGTCAATATGGATCGACAGCGTGCGCTGGAATCGCTGTCCTGGCACTATCAGATGATGTGCCGCCAGCTGCCGGCAACGCTGACAAAGGGTTACCTTTCAAAACAGGGCGTGACTCTGCTGACCTTAACCGGAAAAGATGAACAGCAATTTACCGTCCGCCTGTGTGCCGACGCGTTTATGGATAAAGAGGGAGAAGCTACCCTCGTTTTCTGTGACAGTCAAAATACGGCGCTGGCGGAGATGACCTTTACGCTATGCCCGTTTGAGGGAAAATCGACGCTGTTCATTGGCGGTTTGCAGGGTGCAAAAGCGCATGTTCCCCACGAGCTGATCCAGGGTGCGACGAAAGCCTGCCACGGTCTGTTCCCGAAACGTCTGCTGGTCGAGGCCGCAATGACGCTCGGCGCCGCGTTCCCGGTAGAGCAGATTGTCGCCGTCAGTAACGCTACCCACATTTATCGCAGCTGGCGCTACCGCAAGAAAAAAGAGGGCAAACTGCTGGCCGATTACGACAGTTTCTGGAGCTCCATCGGCGGTGAAAAGCAGGACAACGGTAACTTTATGCTGCCGCTCGTCATGCCGCGTAAACCGATGGAAGAGATCGCCAGCAAAAAACGCTCCGAATATCGCCGCCGCTACGAGCTGCTGGATAGCCTGATTCAGCAGGTGAAACAGGCGACCCAGCGCTAATCCGCTTTCCCGCGTGCCAGCCACAGCACGCGGGAGAACATCTTCCGCAGCAGGGTCGGTACCGCCTCCACGCCGCGCCTTCCCGCTTCCGTCGCCACTTCAATGGCTAAATCCGGTTTTGACGAACGGTGAATGGCTTTGGCGATCACCCGCCGCATGTTCATCGGGACATCGACCGGCACCATGGCAATTCGGTGAAAGACGTCGTCGAACCCCTGGCGATACATAAAGTGTTCCATGTCCATCGCGGGCAGCATGGTTAAATGGTCGCGCTCTTCCTCGCGCTCGTTATTCAGCAGGCTCCGCACGGTCGAGGCATATTTTTTACCCGCCTCATCACCGTCGACCAGCACGTGCCACTCGATCCCCATCCGGCGTGCAAATTTTATCAGCGGCTTTAATCCCGACTGGGCGAATTCGATTACCTTAATGCCTTCCGCATCAAAATGGTGGCCACACTGGCGCGCCAGTTCGTTGATGACCCAGGTTTCCGTCTCCCCCTCCACCAGCAGCCAGCAGCGGGCAAAGAGCGACGACGCCCGGTTAAAGCGAATATGAAACGCGATGCGCCGCCCGTCTTCCGCATTCAAACCGCCCGGCCCAAGCCGGAAAGCGGAGACGCGGGAGGATTCACGCACCAGGCGACAGACGTGTTCTACCGGCGTCAGCGATAACAATTCCCCGGAATTAGTGGTCGTGATGCGCTGGAGCGGCAGCAGGTTCAGCAGATGCCATGCCACAGAGAGCATGATGGGATGCAGGCGCGTTTCCGGGTCTTCCACCAGCAGCAGCGGCCGGGCGTCCCGGTCCAGACGAACGGTGCCTTTGGCCTGCAGAAGCGTTGAAAACAGCCCCAGCAGAATCACCCGATGGGTGCGACCGCCGGGCCGGTCGATCATCCGGTTAATGATGTCGAGGTAACGCCAGCTTCGCTGCTCATCATGAGAGCGGCGGCGCATCAGACGGTGGCGCGATTCCGACGTGCCCTGCTCGGAAAAATAGTGCTCAAGGAGTTGCACCATTGCGGACAATCCCTGACGAATTTGTCCATCGGTCAGATTCTGCGGACGCGACACCAGCTCTCTGGCCAGAAAATCCAGCTCGCGGGCGGTGACTTCCACTTCCGGCATATTGGGTACGGTACCGTTACGAATACGCCGCATAAAGCGCGCATCGCGCAGGCGTAACACCGGCGTCAGGCGGATCAGGTGGCGGGCCAGGTCGTCGATATTGTCCAGCGGGATCGGGTTGGCTTTCTCATCGAGAAAATCACGCAGGGTGAGTACCCCTTCGTTCTCCGCCATCTCGCCTTCCAGCCGATAGAAAATCCGGTAGAAACCGTCATCGCACGGCACCCAGCAGGGTGACAGCGGGCGGAAGCGACGCACGCGGTGACGTCCGGGTTCGGATTCGCGGAACGTCAGGATGATATGCAGGTGCTTCTCGCGCCCCGTCACGTCGCCGGGCGGGAACCAGAAATCGTCGCGGACGAAGTGATACAGATCGTCCTCGGGCGAAAGCAGTAGCGTCAACGCATCCAGCAGGCTGGACTTACCCCACGCGTTCTCGCCGATCAGGACGTTGTTTTGCTCCAGCTGCAGCGACAGGCGGTTAATACCGCGAAACCCAACAATTTCCACACGTTCGAGAAGCATAAATCCCCCGCGATATGATCACTTTTTCCTTCAAGTTATCAGCAGTATAGCGGGATGCAGACGGGCTTGACACTGCAATCCGCCTCCATAACCTGGCGGAAGCACGAAAAATTCAGAATTTATCCATTAGGTTTCATTTGAAATAACCAACATCTCGCAAGATACTACCGCCCGCAAATTGGACTATGCTCTATTTACCTCCAGTTTGAACAAGGATTGACATCACATTGCCTTAAATCAAATTAATCGAATTTATTTAAGTGGCGAAGGGGTGTTGTTGGTTTTTAAAATACGGGCTCTTTGAGTCGTCATCCCTTTATGGCGATATATCCCGCACGCGGGAATGCGTGCGGATAATTATTTGAGGTGGTTATGTTTAGAAAATTGGCAGCAGAATGCTTTGGTACATTCTGGCTGGTATTTGGTGGCTGCGGTAGCGCCGTTCTGGCAGCAGCATTCCCGGAATTAGGTATCGGTTTTGTCGGCGTTGCACTGGCTTTTGGTTTAACCGTATTAACCATGGCGTTTGCCGTGGGACATATTTCCGGCGGTCATTTTAACCCGGCAGTGACGTTAGGTTTATGGGCGGGCGGCCGTTTCCCGGCGAAAGACGTGATTGGCTATATCGTGGCGCAGGTGGTTGGCGGTATTATCGCGGCGGGCGTTCTGTACGTGATTGCCAGCGGTAAAGCCGGCTTCGACGCGGCGGCCAGCGGCTTTGCCTCTAACGGCTTTGGCGAACACTCTCCGGGCGGCTACTCCATGCTGTCTGCCATTGTGATTGAAATCGTGCTGACCGCAGGCTTCCTGCTGGTGATCCACGGCGCAACGGACAAACACGCCCCAGCCGGTTTTGCCCCGATTGCCATTGGTCTGGCGCTGACGCTTATCCACCTGATTTCTATTCCGGTCACCAACACCTCCGTTAACCCGGCACGCAGTACCGCCGTCGCCATCTTCCAGGGCGGCTGGGCGCTTGAGCAGCTGTGGCTGTTCTGGGTGATGCCAGTTATCGGCGGTATTCTGGGTGGCGTGCTGTATCGCACCCTGCTGGAAAAACGCGATTAATTAAGTGCGGCCTGTAATGTCGGGTGGCGCTAACACTTACCCGACCTACGTGAGATTGCACTTTGTAGGCCGGGTAAGCGTTAGCGCCACCCGGCTTTCTTTTGCCGCTTTACTGAACAGCCTTTATTGGGTAGTGTCACTGGCGCTTAACCGATACTAAAAAGGACCGGCTGTTCATGTTTTCAGGACTCCTCATCATTTTGCTGCCCTTGATCGTGGGCTATCTTATTCCGCTGCATCGTGAATCCGCATTAAGGCTCATTAATCGATTCCTGAGCTGGATTGTCTACGTTATTCTTTTCTTTATGGGGATTAGCCTGGCATTTCTGGACAACTTATCGGCGAATTTACTCTCCATCCTCCATTATTCTGTCGTCACCGTAGTGGTTATTTTGCTGTGCAATATTGCCGCGCTGCTGTGGCTGGAACGCACTATTCCATGGAAAAATCACCATCATCAGGAAAAACTCCCTTCACGAATTGCAATGGCGCTTGAATCATTAAAATTATGCGGCGTCGTGGTGCTCGGTTTTCTTCTTGGGCTGACCGGTTGGGCATTTTTACAGCACGCGACTGAGGCCAGTGAATATACGTTGATCTTCCTGCTGTTCCTGATCGGTATTCAGCTGCGAAATAATGGCATGACGCTGAAACAAATTGTCCTCAACCGTCGGGGAATGATGGTTGCGGTTATGGTTGTTGCCAGTTCAATGGTGGCGGGCGTCATCAACGCCTTTATTCTCGATCTGCCGCTGAAAACCGGCCTGGCGATGGCATCCGGTTTTGGCTGGTATTCGCTCTCCGGTATTCTGCTGACCGAATCATTCGGACCGGTGATCGGCAGCGCCGCCTTCTTTAACGATCTGGCGCGCGAGCTGATTGCCATCATGCTGATCCCGAGCCTGGTTCGCCGCAGTCGTTCTACCGCGCTGGGCCTGTGCGGCGCGACGTCGATGGACTTTACCCTGCCGGTACTACAACGCTCCGGAGGTCTGGAGATGGTTCCAGCGGCTATCGTGCACGGCTTTATTTTAAGCCTGCTGGTTCCGGTCCTGATGGCCTTCTTCTCTGCCTGATACTTCTTTGGCGGTAGGTTTCCTGCCGCCAAAATTGCGCTAAATCAATCTCCCTCTATTTTGTAGCAGAAAGCCCTTTTCTCCGTTCTGGCACAGGCATAACCTTAAACATGTATATCAAATATAACTTTAACAGGTGTGATTATGTTTTGTGTGCAATGTGAACAAACCATCCGTACCCCGGCAGGCAATGGCTGCTCTTACGCACAGGGTATGTGCGGCAAAACCGCAGAAACATCTGACCTGCAGGACCTGCTGATTGCGGCTCTGCAAGGCCTTTCCGCATGGGCGTTCAAAGCCCGCGAATACGGCATTGTCGACCACTACGTCGACAGCTTCGCCCCGCGCGCGTTTTTCTCCACGCTGACCAACGTTAACTTCGACTCTCCGCGCATTGTCGGCTACGCCCGCGAAGCGATTGCCCTGCGTGAGGCGCTGAAAGCCCAGTGCCTGAAGGCGGACGCCAGCGCTCGCGTGGAAAACCCGATGTCAGAACTGCAGCTGGTCAGCGACGATTTGGGCGACCTCCAGCGTCAGGCGGCAGAATTCACCCCGAATAAAGACAAAGCGGCGATTGGCGAGAACATTCTCGGCCTGCGCCTGCTGTGCCTGTACGGCCTGAAAGGCGCTGCGGCCTATATGGAACACGCGCATGTGCTCGGTCAGTACGACAACGACATCTACGCCCAGTACCACAAAATCATGGCGTGGCTGGGCACCTGGCCTGCCGATATGAACGCCCTGCTTGAGTGCTCAATGGAAATCGGCCAGATGAACTTCCGCGTGATGAGCATTCTGGATGCCGGTGAAACCAGCACCTACGGCCACCCGACGCCGACGCAGGTCAACGTCAAGGCAACCGAAGGCAAGTGCATTCTGATTTCCGGTCACGACCTGAAAGATCTCTACAACCTGCTGAAGCAAACCGAAGGCACCGGCGTTAACGTTTATACCCACGGCGAAATGCTGCCGGCGCACGGCTACCCTGAGCTGCGTAAATTTAAGCATCTCATCGGTAACTACGGCAGCGGCTGGCAGAACCAGCAGGTGGAGTTCGCCCGCTTCCCTGGCCCTATCGTGATGACCTCTAACTGCATCATCGACCCGACCGTCGGCGCGTACGATGACCGTATCTGGACCCGCAGCATCGTTGGCTGGCCGGGCGTGAGCCATCTTGAAGGTGACGATTTCGGTCCGGTTATCGCCCAGGCGCAGCAGATGGCAGGCTTCCCGTACAGCGAGATCCCGCACCTTATTACCGTCGGCTTCGGTCGTGAAACCCTGCTGGGTGCCGCTGATTCGCTGATCGATCTCGTCAGCCGTGAAAAGCTGCGCCACATCTTCCTCGTCGGCGGCTGCGACGGCGCGCGCGGCGAGCGTAACTACTTTACCGATTTCGCCACCAGCGTGCCGGAAGACTGTCTGATCCTGACCCTGGCGTGCGGTAAATACCGTTTCAACAAGCTGGACTTCGGCGACATCGAAGGTCTGCCGCGCCTGATCGATGCAGGCCAGTGTAACGATGCTTACTCGGCCATCATTCTGGCGGTCACCCTGGCGGAGAAACTGGGCTGCGGCGTGAACGACCTGCCGCTGTCGCTGGTGCTGTCATGGTTCGAGCAGAAAGCGATTGTCATCCTCCTGACCCTGCTCTCTCTCGGCGTCACCAACATCGTGACCGGCCCGACCGCGCCTGGCTTCCTGACGCCAGACCTGCTGGCGGTGCTGAACGAGAAATTCGGCCTGCGTTCCGTGACCAACGTTGAAGATGATATGAAACAGCTGCTGAGCGCGTAAGGAGTTATTCATGACCATGCCAACCTCACAATGTCCGTGGCGGATGCAGGTTCATCACATCCATCAGGAGACGCCGGATGTGTGGACGCTGTCGCTGCTGTGCCATGACTACTATCCGTACCGTGCAGGCCAGTACGCGCTGGTCAGCGTTCGCAATTCGGCGGACACGCTGCGCGCCTACACGATCTCCTCCACGCCGGGCGTGAGCGAGTACATTACGCTCACCGTCCGACGCATTGACGACGGCGCGGGCTCGCAGTGGCTGACGCGGGACGTCAAGCGCGGGGATTACATCTGGCTGTCTGACGCGCAGGGGGAATTCACCTGTGACGACAAAGCAGACGATAAATTCCTGCTGCTGGCGGCGGGCTGTGGCGTAACGCCGATTATGTCGATGCGCCGCTGGCTGGCAAAAAATCGCCCGCAGGCCGATGTGCAGTCGATCTTCAGCGTCCGTTCCCCGGAAGATGTGATTTTTGCCGGGGAGTGGCGTAATTATCCGGTAACGCTGGTGGCGGAGCACAACGCGACCCACGGCTTTGTGCCCGGTCGCCTGAGCCGCGAGCTGCTGCAAAGCGTGCCGGATATCGCGAACCGCACCGTGATGACCTGCGGCCCGGCGCCGTACATGGATATCGTGGAGAAAGAGGTGAAAGCGCTTGGCGTGACCCGCTTCTTCAAAGAGCAGTTCTTCACGCCGGTGGCGGAAGCGGCAACCAGCGGCATTACCTTCACCAAACTGCAGCCTGCGCAGACCTTCTTTGGCCGCGTGGGGACCACGCTGCTGGAGGCGCTGGAAAGCAACAAGGTGCCGGTAGCGGCTGCCTGTCGTGCGGGCGTGTGCGGCTGCTGTAAGACGAAGGTGGTTTCCGGGGAGTACACCGTCACCAGCACCATGACGCTGTCCGACGCGGAAATTGCCGAGGGTTACGTGCTGGCGTGCTCATGCCATCCACAGGGCGATCTCGTCCTCGCATAAACGGTAAGCGTTCGATCGTAGGCCCGGTAAGCGTCAGCGCCACCGGGCTTTTTGTCGGGTGGTACTGCGTTTACCCGACCTACAACAACCTCACCGCCACGCGGGCGCTTTACCCAGCGCAAACCGCCCCGCCCCTAAAAAGGCGACCGCCAGCGAGCCGATAAAGAAGTACACCAGGCTTTCAATCGCCCATGCGCCTACCTTATCGAGGGCAAGCGTTTCACCCATTCCCACCATCAGCCACGCCACAATCATCGTAAAGGCCAGCACCAGCGCGGCCGGACGCGTAAAGAGCCCGACAATAATCAGGATCGGTGCCACCACTTCGCCAACCAGCACGCCGTAGGCGATAAATCCCGGCAGCCCTTTTTCCACCAGCATGCCGCTAATAAAGCCCACGCCGCCAAAAAGCTTGTGCAAACCGTGAAAAAGCATCAGCCCGCCGACGGCAAGTCGTAACAAGAGTTTGCCAAGATCGTCGCACGATAGCTTTTCATTAACAGCGATTAACAATGATTTAACCATTTGAAATACTTCCTGTTTTTACTGAGGTAGCACCAGATTATGCCGAATAATTGCGCATGAAAAGCACCTTTTAATTGGGGGGATGCGACGGGCAATACGGAGACTTTCTTCTAAGCTTGTAAGCGATATCACAAAAAGGAGACGGACAACCATGAAACAAACCGTGGCTGCATATATAGCGAAAACGCTCGAACAGGCTGGCGTGAAACGTATCTGGGGCGTAACCGGCGATTCCCTGAACGGACTTAGCGACAGCCTCAACAAGATGAAGACCATCGAATGGATGCCCACGCGCCATGAAGAGGTTGCCGCCTTCGCCGCAGGCGCTGAAGCACAGATCACGGGGGAACTGGCCGTCTGCGCCGGATCGTGCGGTCCCGGCAACCTGCATCTGATCAACGGCCTCTTTGACTGTCACCGTAACCACGTGCCGGTGCTGGCAATTGCCGCCCATATCCCCTCTTCCGAAATCGGCAGCGGCTATTTTCAGGAGACGCATCCGCAGGAGCTGTTCCGTGAATGCAGCCACTATTGCGAGCTGGTTTCATCCCCAGAGCAGATCCCGCAGGTGCTGGCGATCGCCATGCGCAAAGCCGTGCTGAACCGCGGCGTTTCTGTGGTCGTTATCCCGGGCGATGTGGCCCTCAAGGCCGCGCCGGAAGGGGCCAGCACCCACTGGTATCACGCCCCGCAGCCGGTGGTGACGCCTGCGGAAGAGGAGCTGAAAAAGCTGGCACAGCTGCTGCGGTACTCAAGCAATATCGCCCTGATGTGCGGCAGCGGCTGCGCGGGCGCGCACAAGGAGTTGCTTGAATTCGCCGGTAAGCTTAAGGCCCCTATTGTCCACGCCCTGCGCGGCAAAGAGCACGTCGAGTACGACAACCCCTTTGATGTGGGGATGACCGGTCTGATCGGTTTCTCCAGCGGCTTCCACACCATGATGAACGCCGACACGCTGATCCTGCTCGGCACCCAATTCCCGTATCGCGCGTTCTACCCGACGGATGCCAAAATCATTCAGATTGATATCAACCCGGCCAGCATCGGCGCGCACAGCAAGGTTGATATGGCGCTGGTGGGCGACATCAAATCCACGCTTGCCGCCCTGCTGCCGCTGCTTGAAGAAAAAACGGACCGCAAGTTCCTTGATAAAGCCCTGAGCGACTATCGCGACGCCCGCAAGGGGCTGGACGACCTCGCCAAACCGAGCGACAAAGCGATTCACCCGCAGTATCTGGCGCAGCAGATCAGTCATTTCGCGGACGACGACGCCATCTTTACCTGCGACGTGGGCACGCCAACCGTCTGGGCGGCACGCTATCTGAAGATGAACGGCAAGCGTCGCCTGCTCGGCTCGTTCAACCACGGCTCGATGGCTAACGCCATGCCGCAGGCGCTGGGCGCAAAAGCGACGGCGCCGGAGCGTCAGGTGGTGGCGATGTGCGGCGACGGCGGGTTCAGCATGCTGATGGGGGATTTCCTGTCGGTGGTGCAGATGAAGCTCCCGTTGAAAATCGTGGTCTTTAACAACAGCGTGCTGGGCTTCGTGGCGATGGAGATGAAGGCCGGAGGCTATCTCACGGACGGCACCGAGCTGCACGACACCAACTTCGCACGCATCGCCGAGGCCTGCGGCATCACCGGTATTCGCGTGGAGAAAGCCTCAGAGGTGGACGAAGCCCTGCAGCGCGCATTTTCCATCGACGGTCCGGTGCTGGTGGATGTCGTCGTCGCCAAAGAAGAGCTGGCGATCCCGCCGCAGATCAAGCTGGAACAGGCCAAAGGCTTTAGCCTGTATATGCTGCGCGCCATCATCAGCGGGCGCGGCGACGAGGTGATCGAACTGGCAAAAACCAACTGGCTCAGGTAAAACATTTCGCATGACCTCTTAAAATAAAGGGATGTGAAATGATTGATTTACGCAGCGATACCGTAACCCGCCCGAGCCGCGCCATGCTCGAAGAGATGATGGCCGCCCCGGTCGGGGATGACGTCTACGGCGATGACCCTACGGTCAACGAACTGCAGCGTTACGCGGCAGAGCTGAGCGGCAAGGAGGCCGCGCTGTTCCTGCCGACCGGAACGCAAGCTAACCTGGTGGCGCTGCTCAGCCACTGCGAGCGCGGGGAAGAGTATATCGTCGGCCAGGGCGCGCATAA
Source organism: Enterobacter sp. 302C9 (assembly GCF_034106085.1). Lineage (NCBI taxonomy): Bacteria > Pseudomonadati > Pseudomonadota > Gammaproteobacteria > Enterobacterales > Enterobacteriaceae > Enterobacter > Enterobacter sp. 302C9. The sequence goes on along the minus strand of NZ_JAWNBW010000001.1, from coordinate 586,151 downwards.
CTATCTCTACGAAGCCGGCGGCGCGGCGGTGCTCGGCAGCATTCAGCCGCAGCCGATTGACGCCGCGCCGGACGGCTCCCTGCCGCTCGATAAAGTCGCGGCGAAAATCAAAGCCGACGATATTCACTTCGCCCGCACCAGGCTGCTCAGCCTCGAAAACACCCACAACGGCAAAGTGCTGCCGCGCGAATACCTGAAAGCTGCATGGGAATTCACCCGCGAGCGCAGGCTCGGCCTGCACGTTGACGGCGCGCGTATCTTTAACGCCGTCGTGGAGTATGGCTGCGAGCTGAAAGAGATTGCGCAATACTGCGACTCGTTCACCATCTGCCTCTCTAAAGGGCTGGGCACGCCGGTGGGTTCTCTGCTTGTGGGCGACGCGGACTACATCAAGCGCGCCAACCGCTGGCGCAAAATGACCGGCGGCGGCATGCGTCAGGCAGGTATTCTGGCGGCTGCCGGGCTGTATGCCCTGAAAAATAACGTGGCGCGCCTGAAGGACGATCACGACAACGCCGCGTGGATGGCGGCGCAGCTGCGCGAGATTGGCGCCGACGTGATGCGCCACGACACCAACATGCTGTTCGTACGCGTGGGCGATGACCGCGCCGCCGCGCTGGGTGAATTTATGAAATCACGTGGCGTGCTGATCAACGCCTCACCCGTCGTGCGCCTGGTCATGCATCTCGACGTGAGCCGCGAACAGCTGGCGGACGTGGTGAAACACTGGCAGGCGTTTTTACAGCGATAAGGAGCATCACGTGCCGCAACGAATTCTGGTGCTCGGCGCCAGCGGGTACATCGGTCAGCATCTCACCGCGGCGTTAAGCCAGCAGGGACACCAGGTGCTGGCAGCGGCACGCAACACCGAACGCCTGCAAAAGCTCAGTTTGCCTGGCGTCACCTGCCACAGCGTTGACCTCAACTGGCCGAAGGAACTTCCCGCCCTGCTGGAAGGGGTCGACACGCTTTACTACCTGGTGCACAGCATGGGCGAAGGCGGGGATTTCATCGCCCACGAGCGGCAGGTGGCGATGAACGTTCGCGACGCCCTGCTGCAAACCCCGGTGAAGCAGGTCATTTTTTTAAGCTCGCTCCAGGCGCCCGAACACGAGCAGTCCGATCACCTGCGCGCCCGCCAGCTGACGGCTGACACCCTGCGCGGGGCGAATATCCCCGTCACCGAACTGCGCGCCGGGATCATCGTCGGCGCAGGCTCCGCCGCCTTCGAAGTGATGCGCGATATGGTTTACAACCTGCCCGTACTCACGCCGCCGCGCTGGGTACGCTCGCGCACCACGCCGATTGCGCTGGAGAATTTACTGCATTATCTGGTGGCCCTGCTGGATCACCCGGCGGAGCAACACCGCGTGCTGGAGGCGGCAGGCCCCGAAGTGCTGAGCTATCAGGAGCAGTTCGAACATTTCATGCGCGTCAGCGGCCGCCGCCGCTGGCTGATCCCCATCCCCTTCCCGACCCGCTGGATTTCGGTGTGGTTTTTGAACGTGATCACCTCCGTGCCGCCGACGACCGCCAAAGCGCTGATCCAGGGGCTCAAACACGATTTACTGGCGGACGATCGCGAACTGCGGGCACTCATTCCCCAGGACCTGATCCGCTTTGACGATGCCGTGCGCAATACGCTGAAAGAGGAAGAGCAGCTGGTGAACTCCAGCGACTGGGGTTACGACGCTCAGGCGTTTGCCCGCTGGCGGCCGGAGTACGGCTATTACCCGAAACAGGCGGGCTGCACGGTGAAAACCCACGCCAGCATGGCCGCGCTGTGGGAGGTGGTGAACAAGATTGGCGGCAAAGACGGTTATTTCTTCGGTAATATCCTGTGGCAAACGCGCGGAGCAATGGATCTGCTGGTGGGGCACAGGCTGGCAAAAGGCCGCCCGGCACGCCCGTATCTTGAGGTGGGCGACGCGGTCGACAGCTGGAAGGTCATCATCGTCGAGCCGGAAAAACAGCTGGCGCTGCTGTTCGGTATGAAAGCCCCAGGGCTGGGCCGGCTCTGCTTTACCCTGAAAGACAAAGGCGATTGTCGTGAACTGGACGTCCGCGCCTGGTGGCATCCCCACGGAATGCCGGGTCTGTTCTACTGGCTGTTGATGATCCCCGCCCACCTGTTTATCTTCCGCGGAATGGCAAAGCGGATTGCGCAACGGGCAGAACAAAAGACGGAAAAGATCTAAATAAAACTCTCTTTCTTTCACCTTTCCCATTGCATAGCGCCGTAATTCACGAAAGAATGCGCACGAAATTCTTTTCAACACAGTGGATTGATATGAAGGTACTGGTTACCGGGGCGACCAGCGGCTTAGGCCGAAATGCGGTCGAATTTCTGCGCAACAAGGGCATCAGCGTCAGGGCTACCGGTCGCAACGAAGCGATGGGAAAACTGCTGCAAAAAATGGGCGCGGAGTTCGTCCATGCTGACCTGACGGAGCTGGTCTCCTCTCAGGCGAAAGTGATGCTCGCCGGTATCGACACGCTGTGGCACTGCTCCAGCTTCACCTCCCCGTGGGGTACCCAGGAAGCCTTCGATCTCGCCAACGTGCGGGCCACTCGCCGTCTGGGCGAATGGGCCGTTGCCTGGGGCGTGCGTAACTTTATTCATATCTCGTCACCTTCACTCTATTTCGACTATCACCACCATCGTGAGGTGCAGGAAGATTTCCGTCCCGCTCGCTTTGCCTGCGAGTTTGCCCGCAGCAAGGCGGCCAGCGAAGAGGTGATTGACCTGCTGGCACAGTCGAACCCGCACACCCGTTTTACGGTCTTACGTCCGCAGAGCCTGTTCGGGCCGCACGACAAAGTGTTTATTCCGCGCCTGGCGCAGATGATGCACCACTACGGCAGCGTGCTGCTGCCGCGCGGCGGCGATGCGCTGGTGGATATGACCTATTACGAAAACGCCGTTCACGCCATGTGGCTGGCAAGCCAGCCGGACTGCGATAAGCTGATCTCCGGTCGCGCCTACAACATCACGAACGGCGAACCCTGCACGCTGCGCAGCATTGTGCAGCGTTTAATTGACGAGCTGCAGATCGACTGCCGCATCCGTTCAGTCCCTTACCCAATGCTGGATATGATTGCCCGCAGCATGGAGCGTTTTGGCAGTAAATCGGCCAAAGAGCCTGCGCTGACGCATTACGGCGTATCGAAGCTTAACTTTGATTTCACGCTGGATATTTCGCGTGCGGAGAACGAGCTTGGGTACAAACCGATCGTGACGCTGGATGAAGGGATTACGCGTACGGCGGCGTGGCTGCGGGATCACGGGAAGTTGCACCGATAGCCTTAATTCACGGAGAGGGATATCCGAAGGATTACCCCTGCCCGTATTTCTCTAAAAGCGCTTCTGCAATAGCCATCGTTTCCACATCAGCTACGCCGTTCCACAGCTGCGGCCTGAAGTGCATCTGGAACACCATGATGATGCGCTTCTGCTGGGCAGGCGTGCTGTTGTCGGGCACCTCATAACCATAGCGTGCGAGTAAATCCAGCAGCGCTGCGGTGTCTACCGGCTGATAAGGCGGTCGCCCGTTTATATAGAACGCAACGCGCCCGGCATCGGGCCATGCACCAATCCCCTGCTGCGCCAGCTCACGCCACGGGAACAGCGGGCCGGGATCGTCTTTGCGCTGCGGGGCGATGTCCGAATGGGCCACCACATTTTCAGGTCTGATGTTGTAGCGGGCAATAATGTCTTTGGCGAGCGGAACCAGCGCCGCAATTTGCGCAGGCTCAAACGGCGTAAAATGCTTAACGCCCGACGTTTTTTGCCAGCCGCGGTTCTCCAGCTCAATGCCGACAGACGTATCGTTAATCCGGTTGGTGCCGCGCCAGAAGCTGATGCCCGCATGCCAGGCCAGTTCGCTTTCAGGCACCAGCTGCCAGATGCGGGGCTTACCGTCCGGTGCCGGGGGTTTAGCCGGGATCAAATAGTGAGAGCTGACGTTCTTATCCGTCAGCGTGGCCAGCGAGCTGTCAAAATCATCCGCGGTGTAGTGGATCACCAGCACCTTTATACGCGGGTAAGCCGCCTGCGCCTGATGACGCGTGTCCAGCTCGTAGGCGCCTTTGTCGATAATCCCTTTTTCCGTGGCACACCCTGCCAGCAGCAGCGCCAGCAGGAGCGTGGCAAACGAACGCGTCATCGGAGGGTTTTCACCGCCGTACCGCTTACGCTCACCATCAGCATGCTGGCATCTTTCCCGACCGTTTCGTAGTCGATATCAATCCCCACAACCGCATCAGCGCCGAGGGCTTCCGCCTGCTCGCCAAGCTCTTTAAAGGCGATTTCGCGCGCTTTACGCAGCTCTTTTTCGTATGCGCCCGAGCGGCCGCCAACGATATCGCGGATACCGGCAAAAAAGTCACGGAAGATATTGGCGCCGAGAATGGCTTCGCCGGTAACCACACCGCAATACTCGGTTATTGTCTGCCCTTCCAGGGTTGGCGTTGTTGAAAACTGCATGGTTTCTCTCCTTCTTTAGCGTTCAATGCCTTAGGCACAGCATTATCGGTTCGTTACGCTATGATTGAAAGGATAGTTAATAAATAAGGAAATCAACATGCGCTATTCTGCTTTAACACTTTTGGTGCCCTGCGCGCTGGTGCTCAGCGCCTGTACCACCACGGTCACGCCAGCCTTTAAGGATATCGGTACCCGCAGCGGCCCTTGCATTGAGGGCGGCCCGGACGCCGTGGCGCAGCAGTTCTATGATTATCGCATTCAGCACCGCAGCAACGATCTCATCGGCCTGCGCCCGTATCTGAGCGACGGTCTGGCAAAACTGCTTAACGACGCTACCCGCGATCCGCAGCATAACGCCCTGCTGAAATCCGATCCGTTCTCCAGCCGCACCACGCTGCCGGACAGCGCCGAAGTAGCCAGCGCGTCAACCATCCCGAACACGGATGCCCGCAATATTCCGCTGCGCGTTAAGCTGACGCAGGGAACCCAAACCTGGCAGGATGAAGTACTGATGATCCGTGAAGGACAGTGCTGGGCGGTAGACGACGTGCGCTACGTTGGCGGCAGCGTTCATGCCCCGGCAGGCACGCTGCGCCAGTCGATTGAGAATCGCTAAACCCGCCGATACAACCCGGTAACCCCCGTAAAATGTGCGGCATTTCATGCGGAATGCCGACATTTATACTCGCCGACCTTACCGTTCGCTATTTTGTGCTATGTTTAAGAGGAAACGCGGGTTATATTTAACTTTTAACGCATAAATATTGCATAACTATTCTGTCAACGGTACTATCTGCGGCCTCAATTGCTATAGATTGCCTGGATGAGTAAAGACTGCCCCGATGAGTATTAAACTAAACGGCATTAACTGCTTCTACGGCGCACACCAGGCGCTGTTTGACATCACGCTGAATTGCCCGGAAGGCGAAACGCTGGTTTTGCTTGGCCCAAGCGGTGCAGGCAAAAGCTCCCTTCTGCGCGTCCTTAATCTGCTTGAAATGCCCCGTTCAGGTACGCTGGCAATTGCCGGTAACCATTTTGACTTCGCGAAAACGCCGTCTGATAAAGCGATTCGCGAACTGCGTCAAAACGTCGGCATGGTCTTCCAGCAATACAATCTCTGGCCGCATCTGACCGTCCTGCAAAACCTGATTGAAGCGCCGTGCCGCGTGCTGGGGTTAAGCAAGGAGCAGGCGATCGCGCGCGCCGAAAAGCTGCTGGATCGTCTGCGCCTTAAGCCCTACAGCGACCGCTATCCGCTGCACCTTTCCGGTGGTCAGCAGCAGCGCGTAGCCATTGCCCGCGCGCTGATGATGGAGCCTGCGGTATTGCTGTTTGATGAGCCAACCGCGGCGCTGGACCCGGAAATTACCGCCCAGATCGTCAGCATCATTCGCGAGCTGGCGGAAACCAATATTACGCAGGTTATCGTCACCCACGAAGTGGAAGTGGCGCGTAAAACCGCCAGCCGTGTGGTCTACATGGAAAACGGGTATATCGTTGAGCAAGGTGATGCGAGCTGCTTCGCGAACCCGCAAACCGATGCCTTCAAAAACTATTTATCTCATTGATTGTGTCAGGGGAAATATAATGAAAAAAGTATTACTTGCCGTGCTGCTTGCTGGCGTTACCCTTTCCGCTACCGCAGCTCAGACCATTCGTTTCGCCACGGAAGCCTCTTACCCTCCGTTTGAGTCCATTGATGCGAACAACAAAATTGTTGGCTTCGACGTGGACCTGGCTAACGCCCTGTGTAAAGAGATCGACGCGACCTGTACCTTCAGCAACCAGGCGTTCGACAGCCTGATCCCAAGCCTGAAGTTCCGCCGTATCGACGCCGTGATGGCCGGTATGGACATCACCCCGGAGCGTGAAAAGCAGGTTCTGTTCTCTACGCCTTACTACGACAACTCCGCCCTGTTCATTGGTCAGAAAGGGAAATTCACCTCTGTCGATCAGCTGAAAGGCAAAAAAGTTGGCGTGCAGAACGGCACCACGCACCAGAAATTCATCATGGATAAACATCCGGAAATCACTACCGTTCCGTATGACAGCTACCAGAACGCGAAGCTGGATCTGCAAAATGGCCGTATCGACGGCGTATTTGGTGATACCGCGGTCGTAACCGAGTGGCTGAAAGCCAACGATAAACTGGCGCCAGTGGGCGACAAAGTGACCGATAAGGATTACTTCGGTACCGGTCTGGGGATTGCCGTTCGTCAGGGCAACACTGAGCTGCAGCAGAAATTCAACGCTGCGCTGGAAAAAGTGAAGAAAGACGGCACCTACGAAACCATCTACAAAAAATGGTTCCAGAAGTAATTCCTGATGAATGAAATTTTTCCTTTAGCAAGCGCCGCCGGGATGACCGTCGGCCTTGCCGTTTGCGCACTGATTATCGGCCTCGTGCTGGCGATGTTCTTTGCGGTGTGGGAATCCGCGAAATGGTTCCCCGTCGCCTGGACAGGCTCCGCGCTGGTCACCGTGCTGCGTGGGCTTCCGGAAATTCTGGTGGTCCTGTTTATCTATTTCGGCTCCTCACAGCTGCTGCTGACGCTGTCGGACGGTTTTACGATCAATCTTGGCTTTGCGCAGATCCCGGTGCAGATGCAGATTGAAAACTTCGACGTCAGCCCGTTCCTGTGCGGCGTGATTGCCCTCTCCCTGCTCTACTCCGCGTACGCGTCGCAAACCCTGCGCGGTGCGCTGAAAGCCGTGCCGCAGGGTCAATGGGAGTCGGGTCAGGCGTTAGGTCTGTCGAAGTCAGCCATCTTCTTCCGTCTGGTCATGCCGCAGATGTGGCGCCATGCCCTGCCGGGCCTCGGCAACCAGTGGCTGGTGCTGCTGAAAGATACCGCGCTGGTGAGCCTGATCAGCGTTAACGATTTGATGCTGCAAACCAAAAGCATCGCCACCCGCACCCAGGAGCCTTTTACCTGGTACATTGTGGCGGCGGCTATCTACCTGGTGATCACGTTGCTCAGTCAGTACATCCTCAAGCGTATTGACCTGCGTGCGACGCGCTTTGAACGGAGACCAGGCTGATGCTTGAATATTTCCCCGAGCTGATGAAAGGGCTGCACACCAGCCTGACGCTGACCGTGGCGTCCATTATCGTGGCGCTGATCCTGGCCCTTATCTTCACCATCATCCTGACGCTGAAAACGCCGGTGCTGGTGTGGATTGTGCGCGGCTACATCACCCTGTTTACCGGTACGCCGCTGCTGGTGCAGATCTTCCTGATTTACTACGGCCCGGGCCAGTTCCCGTCGCTGCAGGAGTATCCGGTTATCTGGCATCTGCTTTCTGAACCGTGGCTGTGTGCCCTGATTGCCCTTTCGCTGAACAGTGCGGCCTATACCACCCAGCTGTTCTACGGCGCGATCCGCGCCATTCCGGAAGGACAATGGCAGTCCTGCGGAGCGCTGGGCATGAGCAAGAAAGACACGCTGGCGATCCTGCTGCCGTACGCCTTTAAGCGCGCGCTCTCCTCCTACTCCAACGAAGTGGTGCTGGTGTTCAAGAGTACTTCTCTGGCCTACACCATCACCCTGATGGAGGTGATGGGTCACGGACAGCTGCTGTACGGGCGCACCTATGACGTGATGGTGTTCGGTGCGGCAGGCGTGGTCTATCTGGTGGTTAACGGCCTGTTGACGCTGATGATGCGCCTGATCGAGCGTAAAGCGCTGGCGTTTGAGCGCAGATCGTAGGCCGGGTAAGCGCAGCGCCGCCCGGCAAGAAGTGCATAAATGTGATTAATCAATGCGGGTAACTTTCTGGTTATCCGCTTTTTTTTTCCATAAAAATAATACTTAATCATTTTTATTGCATATAAATTCATTAAATGGCATTGTACATCCATGCCGCAGACACGGCGCATAAATAAGACAGACGGGAGCATTACAATGAAAAAGTTAGTTCTGGCCGCATTACTCGCCACCTTCGCCGCTGGCGCATCCGCAGCTGATAAAATCAATTTTGGCGTGTCCGCCACCTATCCGCCGTTTGAATCGCTGGATGCCAGCAACCAGATCGTGGGCTTCGACATTGACCTGGCAAAAGCGCTGTGCAAACAAATGCAGGCCGACTGCACCTTTACCAACCATGCCTTCGACAGCCTGATCCCGTCGCTGAAATTCAAAAAATACGACGCGGTGATCTCCGGGATGGACATCACGCCTGAGCGCAGCAAACAGGTTGCGTTCACCGACCCGTACTACGCCAACTCGGCGGTCGTGATTGCGAAGAAAGGCGCCTATACCTCTTTCGATCAGCTGAAAGGCAAACGCATCGGGATGGAAAACGGCACCACGCACCAGAAATACCTCCAGGACAAACATCCTGAAGTGAAAACCGTGGCTTATGACAGCTACCAGAACGCGATTATCGACCTGAAAAATGGCCGCATCGACGGCGTGTTCGGCGATACCGCCGTGGTGAACGAATGGCTGAAAACCAATCCGCAGCTGGGCACCGCAACCGAGAAAGTGACCGATCCGCAGTACTTCGGCACGGGTCTGGGCATCGCGGTACGTCCGGATAACAAGGCTCTGCTGGAAAAACTGAACGGCGCGCTGAAAGCGATTAAAGCTGACGGTACGTACCAGAAAATCAGCGAGCAGTGGTTCCCGCAGTAAGATTTTTTTGCCGGGTGGCCCGGCCTACGGGGGTGGTAGTCTGTAGGCCGGGTAAGGCGAAGCCGCCACCCGGCACTCTCTCACAGTGGCACAAAGAACCTGAACCGCGCCCCGCTCACCGACTCCATCAGCCTGATCCCACCGCCGTGCAGCTCCAGCATACGTTTCACGATTAACAGCCCCAGCCCGCCGCGATTCTCCCGCGATGCCTGGGTGTTCAACGCCGATGGCCGCTGGAACAGATCGTCGCGCAGCGAGGCATCCACGCCCGTTCCGCTGTCAGCCACTTCGACCTGAAGCCGTTCATTCTCCTGCCAGACCGCCAGACGAATTTCCCCGCCAGATGGCGTATGGCGCATCGCATTATCGAGCAGGTTGGTCACCACGCGTTCGATCATCGACACGTCGGCGTTAATCAGCGGCAGCGGTCCCGGCACGTCAATATGCAGATTCACTTCGCGCGTGCGGGCGGTGAGCTCAAACTTCTGCGCCACGTCGGAAATCAACTCCCCCATCGCGAAACGCTCGCGCTGCGGCTTAATGCCGCCGTGCTCAAGGCGCGCCAGCTCGAACAGCTGCTGCGATAGATGACGGACTTTTTGCCCCTGACGCAGCGCGGTGGCGAGATACTGCTGGTGCTCCTGCGGCGTCAGCGTGGCGGATTTTAGCGATAGGGTTTCCAGATAGCCCAGCAGCGAGGTCAGCGGCGTACGGAGATCATGCGAAATGTTGGCGATAAACTCCCGGCGCTGGCGGTCGCTGTCGGCCAGCTGGTCCCACTGGCGGGTGATTTTGCGTGCCAGCTCGATAAAGCTGTTGCGCAGGATCGCCACTTCATCCCTGGCCGCCGCGTCCGACGGCTGTGCCGCCAGCTGTCTGATAGCGCTGATGCTGTCCTGCTCCAGCCCGGCGACCTCCACCGTCAGCTGTTTTACCGGGCGCGTGACCCAGTACCAGACCAGTAAACCTGCCAGCAGGCCAAACAGCGCGACCCACAGCAATGACCACAGTACCGTGCTCCACAGCGCCTTATGCCAGGCCATTTCAGCCAGGGCGTTTGACTCTTCGCCCTGCAAAATAATGTACAGATAGCCTTTTAGCTCGCCGTCCTGCCGCAGCGGCGTGGCGCTAAAGACCTTTTTATTTTGACTGCGAGGATCGTCGCCCAGGACCGGTATGGCGGTACCGCTCAGGAAGGTCTGAACCGGGGCCAGATCGATTTTTTGTCGCTGAATGTGGCCCGGCGGTGCGGCATCCGCCAGGATATCGCCGTCCGGGGAGACAACGTACAGCTCAACGCTCGGATTAAAGGTCATCAGCCGATCGAACAGCGGCTTGAGTGCCGTTCGGTCGACCCTGCCCTGCGCGTTAAGAATCGGTTCACGCTGAACGATCTGCTGCGCCAGCCCGCCCGACAGCCGCTGCACCATCGCGTTGCCGTACTGCGTACTGGTGTAGAGTTGTACCGCACAGGCGACGGTGGCGCAGAGCATCATCAGCAGGATAAACAGCAGCGTCAGGCGCTGGCCCAGGCTAAAGCGGCGCATCATGATTTGGCTCCGCAAATTTATAGCCCTTGCCCCAGACGGTGCGAATAATCTCCGGCTCGGCGGCGTCCTTCTCAATCTTGATGCGCAGGCGGTTGATATGGGTGTTAACAGTGTGCTCATAGCCTTCGTGCTGATAGCCCCAGACCTGCTCCAGCAGCGCCAGACGCGAAAAGACCTCGCCAGGATGACGGGCAAAGAAGTACAGCAGCTCGAATTCACGCGGGGTGAGATCCACCACCTGGCCGTGAAGCAGCACGCTGCGCGCCAGCGGATCGATGGTCAGACCGTGGGCCTGAATTTGACCGTCGGTTTGCGCCTGCCCCATCGCCTGCTGGCGGCGGAACAGCGCTTTGATGCGCGCAATGAGTTCCTGCACCGAGAACGGCTTCGCCAGATAATCATCGGCGCCGGTTTCCAGCCCGGTAATGCGGTCGGTCTCGCTGCTGCGGGCGCTGATGATGATCACCGGCAGGTAGCGCGTCATCTGACGGATGCGGCGGCAAATCTCCAGACCGTCAACGCTGGGCAGCATCAGGTCGAGGATCACCGCATCCCACGGCTGTTTTTCAAGACGCAGTAAGGCCTTGCCCCCGTCGGGCTCGTGGGTAATGGCGTAGCCTTCGTCTTCTAAATTGAGTCGCAGAAGCGCCGCGATATCTTGGTCGTCTTCCACCAGCAGGATCTGCTTCATGGGTAAGCCTTTATTCATCTCTTATGACGTAAGCTTACCTGATTTCGAGCGGGGGAAGAGTTCACATTTTGTTTAAGATTTCACGAGCAACGTCAGCACTTCGTAATGCGCGGTATGCGGGAACATATCGAAAAGCTGAACGCGTTCAATGCGGTAGCCCGGCAGGCTGGCGATGTCTTTCGCCATGGTCTGGGCGTTACAGCTGGAATAGACGATGTACTCGGGCGCCATCTGGCTCAGGTAGTCGCACAGCGCCTTGCCGATGCCGCGGCGCGGCGGGTTGACCAGCACCAGCTCCGGCACGTTGCCCTGGCCGGTCGCAAACTGCGTGGAGTCGAGCGCCTGGAAGTGCAGATTCGTTAACCCCAGCCCGGCGGCGGACTGCTTCGCGCAGGCAATCGCTTCGGCAGAGATCTCAATGCCGGTGAGCTGCATCTCTGGCGTGGCGCAGTGCAGACCAAAGCCGCCCACGCCGCAGAAGAGATCCCACATATGATGGACGTTTAACGCACGAACCCAGTCGCGGGCGGTGGCGTACAGGCTGCTTGCCACGGTCGGGTTGGTCTGGAAGAAGCTTTGCGGGCGGATCCACAGCGGCACGCCGTTGAAGCTTTCGGCCAGCGCGTGCTGGTCGGTGAAGAAAATCTCTTTCTCCCCTTCCATGATCGCCATATGCACCGGCTGAACGTTTGCCGTAATGACCTTCAGCTGCGGCAGCTGTTCCTGCAGCCACGGCAGCGCCGCGCGCAGCTGCTCCAGCTTGGCTTCCGAGCGCAGCACGAAGCGCAGCATCATGCCGCCGTCGAGTTGGCTTTCCGTCAGCAGAAGGTACTTCAGCTCGCCGCGCCTGCGGGCGACGTTGTAAGGCGTTAACCCTGCACGCGCGATAAACGGTTTCAGCGCGGCAAAGACGGGTTCAAACGAGGCGGGATACAGCGGGCAGCCGGTCAGGTCTTCCGGCGTGCCGTCGCGGTGCAGCATTCCCAGCAGCGGTTTTTCAACGCTGCCGCTGACCACCATTTTGGCTTTATTACGAAAGCCCTGCTCCGGGCCACTGACGGGTGCGCACCACTCGCCCACCGCGTGTGCTGCCAGCAGCTGTTGCAGGTCGGCCATTTTGGCGGTGAGTTGTTGAGAGACCGGCTGTTCTATCCACTGACAGGAGCGGCAGCGTCCGGCGTCATAGAGTGCGCACTGCATATGAAAACCTTAAGAATCACGAGGGCTGCGATTATACACATTATTGCAGGCGGAAGAACCGCCGGCTTGAGGCCGGAACGAAGAGTAGACAGAGCACCAGCATATCCGGCAATTTTTGCATAAACAGCGCGCGCAGGATCTCGCGTTTGGATTCCCCGGCAATGCTGAACAGCTCCGGGTAACCGTATCCCAGCGAGGCGGCCCACAGATAGCTGGCGGCGGTAATTTGCGTCAGCAGATAGACCCAGCGCGCCCAGTTGCGCCCTTTGACCAGCGAAAACGCGCAGTAGATCTCGATAAACACCAGCACCAGGCTGCTCAAAAAGACCAGCGTTAGATTCCACGTCTGCACGCTGCGGTGAATGAATTCACCGATGCCGCGCACGCCCAGGGTGTTCAGAATCATTAGCACGTCCAGGCAGCGGATCATAATAATGGCGAGCGCCGCCACCTGAACCAGAGCAGGTACGTTAGGACGCGCGTGCGTAGTACGTGATTTTTTTAATAATCCCAATGTTTTACTTCCCTGAAAAACAGTGCCGCGTCATGCGCGGCACTTCACTGGAAATTTTAAATCCTTCAGCCGCGTCTTGCACGCTGGATATCGCGCACGCGCTGTTTTTCCGCGCGCGCCATCAAATACCAGGCGATAAATCCGACAATTCCGACCACGCCAAGGATGATGGAAGCCAGGGCGTTGATCTCCGGGTTGACTCCCATGCGCACGCTGGAGAAGACCAGCATCGGCAGCGTCGTCGCGCCCGGTCCGGAGACAAAGCTGGCTATAACCAGATCGTCCAGCGACAGCGTAAACGCCAGCAGCCAGCCGGAGATCACCGCCGGCATAATCATCGGCAGGGTAATGATGAAAAAGACCTTCAGCGGCGTCGCGCCAAGATCCATCGCCGCCTCTTCAATGGAGCGATCCAGCTCGCGCATGCGCGAGGAGATCACAACCGCCACGTAGGCCGTACAGAAGGTGACGTGCGCCAGCCAGATGGTGAGCATGCCGCGATCCGCCGGCCAGCCGATGGCGTGCGCCAGGGCCACGAACAGCAGCAGCAGCGCGAGTCCGGTGATCACGTCCGGCATGACCAGCGGCGCGGTGATCATAAAGGCGAACCCGTTTGAGCCGCGAAAACGCCCGAAGCGCACCATCACCAGCGCGGCGATCGTGCCCAGCACCGACGCCATTGTCGCCGCAAGGGCAGCAATGGTCAGACTCAGCCCCACCGCGCTCATCATCGCATCGTCGTGGAACAGCTCGCTGTACCAGCGCGTCGACCAGCCCGCCCAGACCGTTACCAGCTTAGAGCTGTTGAACGAGTAGATCACCAGCATCAGCATCGGCGCATACAGGAAGGTAAAGCCGATAACGAGGATCGCAATTCGCCACGGGGAGCGCACTACCGGTAAGTTGTTCATCCGTGATCTCCCATCTGTTTCTGCTGATGCTTGTGGAACCACATAATCGGCACGATCAGCAGCAGGAGCATCACGATCGCCACCGCCGAGGCCACCGGCCAGTCGCGGTTATTGAAGAACTCCTGCCACAGCACGCGGCCAATCATGATGCTGTCAGGGCCGCCGAGCAGTTCCGGGATCACAAACTCCCCTACCGCCGGGATAAAGACCAGCATTGACCCGGCGATAATGCCGCCTTTGGTCAGCGGAACAATGACGCTGAAGAAGGTTTTTAACGGACGGGCGCCGAGATCGAGCGACGCTTCCACCAGCGAGTAATCAATGCGCGTAAGCGCCGTATAGATCGGCAGCACCATGAACGGCAGATAGGCGTACACAATGCCGATATAGACCGCGAGGTTGGTGTGCAGGATCGTCAGCGGCTGATCGATAACCCCGAGCCACATGAGAAAGTTATTCAGCACGCCGTTGTTTTTCAGGATCCCCATCCAGGCATAAACGCGGATCAGGAACGAGGTCCACGACGGCAGGATCACCAGCAGCAGCAGGATGTTGCGCGTCGACGGTTTGCTGTGCGCCACCGCCCACGCCAGCGGGTAGCCCATCACCAGACAGCAGAGCGTCGAGATAGCCGCCACCTGCAGCGACTGCAGATAGGCTTCGAAATAGAGCGGATCGTCGGTGAGCTGCAGGAAGTTGCCGAGGTTAAGCGTCAGCGTCAGCTGCCCGTCGGCCCAGTCCAGCAGGTTGGTGTAAGGCGGGATCGCCCGCGCCATTTCCGCCAGGCTTATCTTGAAAACAATCAGGAACGGCAGCAGGAACAGCAGGATTAGCCACACGTACGGCATGGCGATCACCAGCTTGCGGCCGTGGTTCATCTGCAAGCGCGTTAGCCACTGGGCAAAACCGCCCGGCTTTTCTGCGCGAGCTGGAGGTTCAAGTGCACTCATTTGCCGCTCCTTATACCGTCAGCACGACGCAACTGTCAGCATCCCAGCACAGGCGCACTTCGTCACCCCATGTTGGCTGCCCCTTGCGGTAGCGATGTTCGTTCTGTAGCTGCGCGCTGAGCATCTGCCCGCTTTTCAGCCGCACGTGGTAGATAGACAGGTCGCCCAGATAGGCAATGTGCACCACTTCGCCCACGGCAAAGTTATAGCCATCGGCAGGCGGATCCTCACAGAGCATGATCTTCTCCGGACGCAGCGCGACGTAGACCGGCACGTTATCCACCACGGAGTTATCCGGATCGACCTTAAGCGGATGCTGCAGCCCCGGCGATTCGATGACCAGGCCATCCTCCTGACGATCTTTCAGCAGCCCTTCGAAGACGTTGACCGAGCCGATAAACTCCGCGCTGTAGCGGGTGGTCGGGTGCTCATAAATCTCTTCCGGCTCTCCGATCTGCACGAACTTCCCGCGGTTCATGATCGCAATACGCCCGGCCATGGTCATCGCTTCTTCCTGGTCGTGGGTCACCATCACGCAGGTCACCCCCACGCGCTCGAGGATATCCACCACTTCGAGCTGCATACGGTCGCGCAGTTTTTTATCCAGCGCGCCCATCGGCTCATCGAGCAACAATAATTTCGGGCGTTTTGCCAGACTGCGGGCCAGAGCCACGCGCTGGCGCTGGCCGCCGGAGAGCTGGTGCGGCTTACGCTTCGCGAACTCCTGCATGTGCACCAGGCTCAGCATCTCGGCCACGCGCGCGGTAATTTCGGCCTTCGGCAGCTTGTCCTGCTTCAGGCCAAAGGCGATGTTCTGCTCCACCGTCATGTGCGGGAATAGCGCGTAAGACTGGAACATCATGTTAATCGGGCGCTGATACGGTGGCACGCTGGAGAGATCCACACCATCGAGCATGATTTGCCCGGCGGTGGGCTGTTCAAACCCGGCCAGCATACGCAGCAGGGTCGATTTACCGCAGCCAGAAGCCCCCAGAAGGGCAAAAATTTCGCCTTTATAGATAGTCAGGCTGACGTCGTCCACGGCATGCTGGCCATCGAAAGATTTGGTGAGGTTACGAATTTCAAGAAGCGGGGTCAGCGCTTTACGGACTTTCGCCTGCGGGCGGGGGATCGCGTCATTCACGGGGTGTTCTCCGGCATAGATCAGTACTGGTGCAAACGCACCGTCAGGGTGCGCATCGCCGGGCGGCGCTAACGCTTGCCCGGCCTACGGGTTGTACAGGCCCGGTAGGCGACAGCGCCACCGGGCAACAATACCCAACGCCGTTATTTACCGCTTTTCACCTTGGTCCACGCGCGGGTACGCACGCGGTCAATTTTTGGATCCTGAACTTTCAGGGTGAAGAGCTTGGCGAACACATCCGCCGGTGGATAAATCGCCGGGTTGTTACGGATTTCTTCGCTTACCAGCGGCACGGAGGCCTTGTTACCGTTCGCGTAGTAAACGTGGTCGCTGATGTGGGCGATCACCTCAGGACGCATCAGGTAGTTGAGGAACTGATAGGCTTCGTCTTTGTTTTTCGCATCAGCCGGCATCGCGAAGACGTCGAAGAAGGCCAGCGCCCCCTCTTTCGGAATGAAGTAAGAGACGTTCACGCCGTTTTTCGCCTCTTTCGCGCGGTTAGCCGCCTGCCACACGTCCCCTGCCCAGCCGATCGCGACGCAGATGTCGCCGTTCGCCAGGTCGTTAATGTACTGAGACGAGTGGAAGTAACGAATGTTTGGACGCAGCTTCAGCAGCAGATCGGTCGCCGGGCCGGTGTAATCATCGGCTTTACTGCTGTTCGGGTCTTTGCCCAGGTAGTTCAGCACGGTGGCGAAAATCTCTTCCGGCGCATCGAGGAAGGAGACGCCGCAGCTTTTCAGCTTCTCAAGGTTTTCCGGCTTCAGCACCACGTCCCAGCTGTCCAGCTTGACGTCCGGGCCCAGCACCGCTTTGACTTTATCCACGTTGTAGCCGATACCGGTGGTCGCCCACAGGTAAGGCATGGCGTATTTGTTGTCCGGGTCATGCTTCGCCACTAGCTTCAGCACTTCCGGATCGAGGTTTTTCCAGTTCGGTAACTTGCTCTTGTCCAGAGGCTGGAAGACGCCTGCCGTCAGCTGACGCTCGAGGAAGCTTGCGGAAGGCACCACGAGATCAAACCCGGTGCTGCCCGCCATCAGCTTTCCTTCCAGCACTTCGTTAGAATCGAATACGTCGTAGACCACTTTAATGCCGGTCTCTTTTTCAAAATTCGCCACCGTGTCCGGCGCGATATAGTCAGACCAGTTGTAAACGTGCAGCGTTTTTTGTTCCGCAGCGAGCGTGCCGGCAGAGACGGCCATCAGAGCACCCGCAACCAGACCCGATAACCATTTTTTATTCAAGGCGATCATATCTTTATTCCTTCTGAAAGCTCGTTAACAAACGAACTAAAACTGTGCAATCTGAAGATATGCAATAATCATGCATAGTTTGTCGCTCTGCCCAAAATAAAAAGAAACCTCTTTACCCGGCAGCTTCCGCTCGCTTTTTTAAGCATCGCAAGAATAACTGTAGCCCGTGTCTCCGGCTATAGCCCAGACGAAAAAACGCCTTTTATCAATTTTTTATGCAGGTTATGTCTACGTGATAAGCCGAAACGGCCTTCAGGGAGGTGAAAAATTCTTTAAAGAAAGGTTAAAAGCAGCAGAAAAAATGGCCTTCTGCAGCCGCTATGGCAGCGACTGCGCAAAAGTCAGACAGGTTCAGTGAAGAAAATTGGGAGATGCATCATTATTCTCTGCATCATCTTCCGCGCTATACAGCAGATGGTGTGCATTGGCTTCCATCATGACCATGGAAATTTGCTCTTCGCTCAAGCGCATAAACCAGGAGAACTGCTTGAACGACAGCCCGGCACCGGAGAATAAAGACTGGCAAACGACCAGTTTTGGCAGATTATCATCCTGTATGTCGAGAAATGCTTTCACCGTCAAAGAACTGGCGTTGATCGCTGACAGGTCGGAGGCCAGCGCCAGCAGCGCGGAGGGCTTCACTTCGGCCAGCGCGGAGAAAAGGATCACGTCGTTAATGAGATCGATTTTGGCATCGAAAATGCCGTCGAAATTCTGCATATGAGGCAGATGCAGCGCCTGGCAGGAATCGCATTCGAAGAACGTAATTCCGGCATCATCAAGCCATTGACGTAACGTATCCAGTGTAGGTACGACCTGTAAATCCATCGCTGTGCAGCCTCTTAATTAAAAACTTCGCATATACCCGTCATACTTCAAGTTGCATGTGCGTTGGCTGCGCTCGTTCACCCCAGTCACTTACTAATGTAAGCTCCAGGGGATTCACTCCCTTGCCGCCTTCCTGCAACTCGAATTATTTAGGGTATAGATTACGCAAAAAGTGCGTTCAATACCATTTAACCGCCCGTTTTCAGACAGTAGCCTGGCGTGGCATGACGCTCGATCCATGCGATCATTTTACCTGCAATATCGACACCTGTGGTTTTTTCTACGCCTTCCAGCCCCGGCGAAGCGTTCACCTCCATGACCAGCGGCCCGCGCGTCGCCCGCAGAAGGTCTACGCCCGCCACGTCCAGCCCCAGGGTTTGCGCCGCTTTGACGGCAATTTCCCGTTCGCGATCGCTAATATCAGCTACCCGCGCCACGCCGCCGCGGTGAAGGTTAGAGCGGAAATCGCCCTCTTTCGCCTGGCGCTCAATGGCCGCCACCACTTCATTGCCGACCACGAAGCAGCGAATATCGCGCCCTTTCGCCTCTTCGATGTACTCCTGCACCAGGATGTGCGCATTGAGACCCCGAAAGGCATCAATCACGCTCTCCGCCGCCTGACGCGTTTCAGCCAGCACCACGCCAATGCCCTGCGTGCCTTCCACCAGCTTGATGACCAAAGGCGCGCCGCCCACCATGTCGATAAGATCGCTGGTGTCGTCCGGTGAATGGGCAATCCCCGTGACGGGGAGATCGATCCCCTGACGGGCGAGGAGCTGCAGCGAGCGCAGCTTGTCGCGGGCGCGCGAAATGGCGACGGATTCGTTGAGCGGATAGCTGCCCAACATCTCGAACTGGCGCAGCGCGGCGGTGCCGTAATAGGTGATCTGGGAGCCGATGCGCGGGATCACGGCATCAAAGTGCGGCAGCTTGCGGCCTTTGTAGTGAATCGACGAGGCGGCCGGGTCAATGTTCATATAGCAGGACATCGGGTCGAGGATCTCAACCTGATGCCCGCGTTTCGCCGCCGCGTCTCGCAGGCGCTTACATGAATAGAGCGTTCCATCCCGGGACAATATGGCAATTTTCACCCTGCACCTCTCTGAAGACATGGAAAAAGCCTGCATATCATATACGCAGGCAGGCGCAGGCGGAATGGACTATCGCGTCGCCCAGCCCTGTTTGTGCAGGTAATCAAGAATAAACGGGCGGTTTTCTTTAATGATGGTGCGACGAATATGGTCAGTCCAGGTATCCCGACGGTTATTGCTGCCGCGCGTCAGGTAGTAGTTCGCCAGCTCTTCATCATATTGATTCAGAACGTCCTGATCGACCGGCTGGTAGTGGTTTTCGTGCACCAGCATGGCGGCAGGAATGCGCGGCTTCAGATCCGGGTTATCCGCAGGCCAGCCGAGGCACAGGCCGAACAGCGGCAGGACGTGTTTTGGCAGCTTCAGCAGCTCGGTCACGCTTTCAATGTTGTTACGCAGGCCGCCGATGTAGACGCCACCTAATCCCAGCGACTCCGCCGCCGTAAAGGCGTTTTGCGCCATCAGCGCGGTATCCACCACGCCCAGCAGCAGCTGTTCGGCCAGCCCCAGCTCGGCCTCAGGGCAGATCTGCAGGTGGCGGTTAAAGTCGGCGCAGAACACCCAGAACTCCGCGGCCTGGGCCACATGCTTCTGTCCGCCGGTCAGCGCGACCAGCTGTTCACGCATGGCCGGGTCGGTAATGCGGATAATCGAGCTGCACTGCAGAAAGCTGGAGCTGGAGGTCGCCCTGGCGCTGTTAATAATCGCTTCGCGCTGCGCCTCGGTAATCGGCTCATTGGTGAAGTGGCGAATGGAACGGTGGGATGTGAGCAGGTCTATGGTTGGCGTCATCTTGTCTCTCTTTGTCTTGCTTAAACCTTATGGCAGCCAGTATAGGCAATGATTTGCGCGGTGTAATTGGCGAAACATAGCCTTACTGTATCAAAGCGACAGGCGAAACCTTCTTTAATGGCGGCAGGTTATCGGGCACTATATGTCCTATTCGCCGTCAGGCTTGTTTTTTGAGGAGAGAGAAATGTTTGCAGTAATTTTTGGTCGTCCAGGGTGCCCTTACTGTGTGCGCGCGAAAGAGCTGGCTGAGAAACTGACCGAAGAGCGCGATGACTTCAACTTCCGCTACGTGGACATCCACGCGGAAGGCATCACCAAAGCGGATCTCGAAAAAACCGTCGGTAAGCCGGTTGAAACCGTACCGCAGATCTTCCTCGATCAGAAACACATCGGCGGTTGCACTGACTTTGAAGCTTACGCCAAAGAGCATCTGGGCCTGTTTGCCGCCCAGTAATGCGAAGACGCCCTCACCCGGAGGGCGTTTTTATTTGTGGTACCGTCGATGCTTAATCAGGCTGCACACAAACAAATAGCACAGCGCGCCGAGGGCGCACCAGAAGACGCCGCTCAGCAACCACGCCATCTCCTGCCAGAAACTTCGCGTTGATACATACAGCATGCGCATCAGCAGCAGACACAGCGGTGCCGCCAGCATTGCGCCAATAAGCGGCTTGACCACCTCCCCTTTACGGGAAAGAAAACTGGCTGCCGCTCCCGGCAGGGTAAAAAAGAGCAGCCCCAGCTCCGGGTGTCCGGCAGCCCTGAATGCCCCCTTCACATTAAAAGCGAGCGACATGCACACGACGGTAAACAGCAAAAAGCAGCTGATCACCCCCGCCCAGTTTCGTTTAATGTTCAAACTATCCTCCTGACTTATCTCTATCAAATACACCTTCGTCGGGTAGACGCCCAGTCAGATAAAGCAATGCGGCAATCCTTGCCAAAGTACGCACAGGGTGATGCGATAATAGGTAGCTGTCAGTAGCTAATACGATTAAACTATCGGCCAGCTAATGTTTTAGGGAATAAATTAGGTAACAGGGAGGGTTGAACACGTTCCCTGGCTCAGAAAACAGTAGCCCAAATAGTCCTTTCATTCAACAACTTACTGGTAAACAAGAAGTTAGCCTCCGTGAATATAAACGTCGCAGACTTGTTAAATGGGAATTACATCCTGTTATTATTTGTGGTACTGGCGCTGGGCCTCTGCCTGGGTAAATTGCGCCTGGGTTCAGTTCAACTTGGTAATTCCATTGGCGTTTTAGTCGTCTCCTTATTATTAGGCCAGCAGCACTTCAGCATTAACACGGACGCGCTCAACTTAGGCTTTATGCTGTTTATTTTTTGTGTTGGCGTGGAAGCGGGACCGAACTTTTTTTCAATTTTCTTCCGCGACGGCAAAAATTATCTGATGCTGGCGCTGGTGATGGTCGGCAGCGCGCTGCTGATCGCGTTAGGGCTGGGTAAACTGTTTGGCTGGGATATCGGGTTAACGGCCGGTATGCTGGCAGGCTCCATGACCTCCACCCCCGTGCTCGTGGGTGCCGGTGATACCCTTCGCCATTCCGGCATGGCTGGCGCGCAGCTCTCTACCGCGCTCGACCACCTGAGCCTGGGCTATGCCCTGACCTATCTGATTGGTCTGGTGAGCCTGATCGTTGGCGCACGCTACCTGCCAAAACTGCAGCACCAGGATCTGCAGACCAGCGCCCAGCAAATCGCCCGCGAGCGCGGTCTGGATACCGATTCCAAACGTAAAGTCTATCTCCCGGTGATCCGCGCCTATCGCGTCGGGCCAGAGCTGGTGGCATGGGCTGATGGCAAAAACCTGCGCGAGCTGGGGATTTACCGCCAGACGGGCTGCTATATCGAACGTATCCGCCGCAACGGCATTCTGGCGAACCCGGACGGCGACGCGGTGCTGCAGATGGGCGACGACATCGCGCTGGTGGGTTATCCGGATGCCCACGCCCGTCTCGACCCGAGCTTCCGTAACGGCAAAGAGGTGTTCGACCGCGACCTGCTCGACATGCGCATCGTCACCGAAGAGATCGTGGTGAAAAACCATAACGCCGTTGGCCGCCGTCTGGCACAGCTGAAGCTGACCGACCACGGCTGCTTCCTCAACCGCGTGATCCGCAGCCAGATTGAGATGCCGATCGACGATAACGTCGTGCTCAACAAAGGCGACGTTCTGCAGGTCAGCGGCGACGCGCGACGCGTGAAAACCGTTGCCGACCGCATCGGCTTTATCTCCATTCACAGCCAGGTCACCGACCTGCTGGCCTTCTGCGCCTTCTTTATCGTTGGCCTGATGATCGGGATGATCACCTTCCAGTTCAGCAACTTTAGCTTCGGCATCGGTAACGCCGCCGGGCTGCTGTTTGCCGGGATCATGCTGGGCTTCCTGCGAGCGAACCACCCGACCTTCGGCTACATTCCGCAGGGCGCGCTGAACATGGTGAAAGAGTTCGGTCTGATGGTCTTTATGGCAGGCGTGGGCTTAAGCGCGGGAAGCGGGATTGGCCACAGCCTGGGCGCCGTCGGCTGGCAGATGCTGGTTTCCGGACTTATCGTCAGCCTGGTGCCGGTGGTGATCTGCTTCCTGTTCGGCGCCTACGTGCTGCGCATGAACCGCGCCCTGCTCTTCGGGGCAATGATGGGCGCGCGTACCTGTGCGCCGGCCATGGAAATCATCAGCGATACCGCGCGCAGCAACATCCCGGCGCTGGGGTATGCGGGCACGTACGCTATCGCTAACGTGCTGCTCACGCTGGCGGGTACGCTGATCATCATCATCTGGCCTGGACTCGGATAACTCCTAAGTTTGCGCGCGGGGAAAATTATTTTCGTTACGCGCAGAACTTTTTTATCAGGGGGCAGTCATAACTAGTGCCACTGCTTTTCTTTGATGTCCCCAATTTGTGGAGCCCATCAACCCCGCCGTTTTGGTTCAAGGTTGATGGGTTTTTTGTTGCCTGAAATTCCCGTACCGCTCATCTCCGCTTCTATCCTGCAATCAAAACATATATGATTAAACATATATAAATCATTCCACCTGCAGGAACGCCCATGCTCCACCCACTCCAGCTCTTCAAAACCCTCTCCGACGAAACGCGGCTCGCCATCGTCATGCTGCTCCGCGAAGCGGGCGAGTTGTGCGTATGCGATCTCTGCTCCGCAACCACCGAGTCGCAGCCTAAAGTCTCCCGCCACATGGCGTTGCTGCGCGAGTCCGGGCTGGTTATCGACCGTCGCGAGGGGAAGTGGGTCTATTACCGTTTGTCTCCCAACATGCCTGCATGGGCGGCAACCGTTATCGACAACAGCTGGAACTGCCTGCGGGACGAGACGCGCATGAAGCTTAAAAACCGACTCTCAGGCTCGTGCTAGGCAAAACACATTCACAAAAACAGATATAACGGAGTAGAAGATGTTTCTGGCAGGGGCTATTTTTCTGTTTACGCTGGTACTGGTCATCTGGCAGCCCAAAGGGCTCAGTATCGGCTGGAGCGCCAGCATTGGCGCCGTGCTGGCGCTGGCCAGCGGCGTGATTCACATTAACGATATACCTGTGGTGTGGAATATCGTCTGGAACGCCACGGCAACGTTTATCGCCGTCATCATTATCAGCCTGCTGCTGGATGAGTCCGGCTTTTTCGAGTGGGCGGCGCTGCACGTTGCCCGCTGGGGGAACGGTCGCGGGCGATTGCTGTTTACGTATATCGTGCTGCTAGGCGCAGCCGTGGCGGCGCTGTTTGCCAATGACGGTGCGGCGCTGATCCTGACCCCTATCGTGATCGCCATGCTGCTGGCGCTGGGGTTCAGCAAGCAGGCCACGCTGGCGTTTGTGATGGCGGCGGGCTTCATCGCCGATACCGCCAGCCTGCCGCTGATTGTGTCCAACCTGGTCAACATCGTGTCGGCAGACTTCTTTAAGCTGGGGTTCAGCGAATACGCCTCGGTGATGATCCCGGTAGATATCGCCGCGATTGCCGCAACGCTGGTGATGCTGCATCTGTTCTTTCGCAAGGAAATCCCCCCGGAATATGACCTTGCAAAACTCCGCGAGCCCGCGCGGGCCATTCACGACCTCCCGACGTTCAGAACGGGCTGGATCGTCCTGCTGCTGCTTCTCGTCGGTTTCTTTGTGCTTGAACCTCTCGGCATTCCGGTCAGCGCCATCGCGACCGTCGGCGCGCTGATTTTATTCGCTGTCGCAAAACGCGGACATGCGATAAACACCGGAAAAGTGCTGCGCGGCGCGCCGTGGCAGATCGTTATCTTTTCGCTGGGGATGTATCTGGTGGTGTATGGCCTGCGCAATGCCGGGCTGACGGACTCTCTCACAGGCGTACTGGATAGCCTGGCCGGACACGGGCTGTGGGCCACCACGCTGGGAACCGGGTTCATCACCGCGTTTCTGTCATCCATAATGAACAATATGCCCACCGTGCTGATTGGCGCGCTCTCCATCGAGGGCAGTACGGCGACAGGTTTGATCAAAGAAGCGATGATTTACGCCAACGTGATTGGCTGCGATCTGGGGCCGAAAATCACGCCTATCGGCAGCCTCGCCACCCTGCTCTGGCTCCACGTGCTGGCGCAGAAAAACATGACAATCACCTGGGGCTACTATTTCCGGACGGGCATCGTTATGACGCTGCCGGTCCTGTTTGTGACGCTCGCCGCGCTGGTGCTACGTCTCTCCTTCACACTGTAATGAGTCACTGATATGAGCCACATCACCATTTATCACAACCCGGCCTGCGGAACCTCGCGCAACACGCTGGAGATGATCCGCAACAGCGGCACGGAGCCAGAGATTATCCTTTATCTGGAAACCCCGCCGTCGCGCGATAAGCTGACCACCCTGATTGCCGAGATGGGCATTTCAGTGCGGGATCTGCTGCGTAAAAACGTGGAGCCCTATGAACAGCTCGGCCTTGCCGACGATAAGTTCACCGACGACCAGCTTATTGATTTTATGCTGCAGCACCCGATCCTGATTAATCGCCCGATCGTGGTGACGCCGCTGGGCACCCGCCTGTGCCGACCGTCTGAAGTCGTCCTCGACATCCTGCCGGATGTGCAGAAAGGGGCGTTTACGAAAGAAGATGGTGAAGCCGTCGTGGACGCCAGCGGCAAAAAAATATCGCCAAAGTAACCCGTTGATAATGGCGCAGTAAGGCCTTCCAGCCGCATACCCCACCCATCTGCCAGGTTGCATCAGCCGAAACCCGGCACATACTTCTGAGGGTTAATCCTGGTGAGGATATGCAGCTATGGGCTTTAAGAACAAAACCGCCGTTATCTTCGGCGGAAGCGGCGTCATCGGCAGTTCAGTGGCGCACGCTCTGGCGCGTGAAGGGGCGGATGTGTACTTCGCCGCACGCGACCACGCCAGGCTGGAGCAGGTCGCCAGCAGCATTCGCGCCGCGGGCGGTTCTGCCAGCACGTTTGTTTTCGATGCGCTCGAGGAGTCCTCGCTGCTCCCCGACCTTGCCCGCATTGATATCGTCGTCAACGCCACGGGCTTTATGCACGATCAGGGCAAACGCCTTGAGGCGTTAACGCTTGATGAGTTCAGGCAGGGTTTTGATCCCTTCCTGGCCGCCTACTTTAACATTGCGAAAGCCGTGTCGTCCCGCATGGGCGGCGAGCATGGTGGAGTCATTATTACCGTCGTCGCGCCTGCCGCGAACATGACGATCGCGGGCCACCTCGGGCATATCGTCGGCTGCGCGGGAACGGAAGCCTTGACCCGGGCGCTGGCGGCGGAACTTGGGACACAAAATATTCGCGTGCTGTGCGTGCGTTCGCACGCGATAGCCGACGCGGTGCAGGCGAGTTCGTATGTGGGAGCCATTTTCGCCGCCCGGGCGCAGGCGATGGGGATTACGGTTGAGCAGTTTCTCAGCGGTGCCGCGCAAAGCACCCTGACGCATCGCCTGCCGACGCTGGCACAGGTGGCAGACACGATTACGTTTCTGGCCTCAGATGCGGCAGGCGCTATGACGGGAACCACCGTCAATATGACCGCGGGCGCAACCTAGCGGCCGCCCTCGCCCGCAATTCTCCCCACCATCGCCCGGATCTCCTCCCGGGTTAACGGCGCCCGGTCGGTGACATAGTGCAGCGTCATCCCTTCGATAAACGCGTCCAGCGCGCGGGTGGTAACCGGGTCGAACCACTGCTCCAGCGTGGTCTGGCTCATTTTCATCCAGTCCTGCATCACCGTTTTGAGCGCCGCGCTGCGGTGCATAAAGGCGTAGAGCTGATACATCAGCGCCATGTTGTGCGGCGTGGTCACCTGCGAGCTGTGGATCAGCGTGGTGATGGATTCACACGCCATTTCCGGCCCGGTGACGCCCGCAAAGAAATCCCGGTACTGCTGCGACATCTGCCGGGTAAACCACGTGAAGGCCTCCTCCAGCAGCGGCTCCATGCCGTCGAAATAGTAGGTCATCGACCCCAGCGGCACGCCCGCGCAGGTGGCGATTTTACGGTGCGTGACGGCGTGAATGCCGTGCTCGGCGATGGTATCGAGCGTTGCCTGCAGGATCTTCTCCCGGCGATGCGGATCGTTCGGTGGTCTGCTCATAAATTCCTCACGTGGTTTGTGTACAAATGTACACAAACTTGCTAGTGTTGTCGCTATTGTTGTACTTCTGGTGCTACCCCAATGACGCAGACCTCTCCCCGTAAAGCCCTGCAGCGACGCCTGTGGGCGCTGTTTATGTTCTTCTTCATTCCCGGCCTGCTGATGGCCTCCTGGGCCACGCGCACCCCCGCCATTCGCGATATTTTGTCCGTTTCTACCGCCGAGATGGGCATCGTGCTGTTCGGCCTGTCGATAGGCTCCATGAGCGGCATCCTCTGCTCCGCGTGGCTGGTAAAGCGCTTTGGTACGCGAGCGGTGATCCGCACCACCATGTGCTTTGCCGTGTTCGGGATGGGCATATTAAGCGTGGCGCTGTGGTTTGCCTCGCCGGTGCTGTTCGCCCTGGGCCTGACGGTATTTGGCGGCAGCTTCGGTTCGGCGGAAGTTGCCATCAACGTGGAAGGGGCGGCGGTCGAACGTGAGATGAATAAAACCGTGCTGCCGATGATGCACGGTTTTTACAGCCTCGGCACGCTGGCCGGTGCGGGCGTGGGGATGGCGCTGACGGCCACCGGCGTGAGCGCGAATCTGCATATCCTGCTGGCGGCGCTGGTGTGCATCATTCCGATCCTGACCGGCATCCGGGCCATCCCGGACGGCACCGGTAAAAACTCCGCTGACGAACAGCACTCGGCTGAAAAAGGGCTGCCCTTCTACCGCGACTTCCAGCTGATGCTGATCGGCGTGGTGGTGCTGGCGATGGCGTTCGCGGAAGGTTCCGCCAACGACTGGCTGCCGCTGCTGATGGTGGACGGTCACGGCTTTAGCCCGACCTCCGGCTCGCTGATTTACGCCGGGTTTACGCTGGGGATGACCGTCGGGCGCTTCACCGGCGGCTGGTTTATCGACCGCTACAGCCGCGTGGCGGTGGTGCGCGCCAGCGCCCTGCTCGGCGGCCTGGGTATCGCGATGATCATCTTTGTGGACGTGGACTGGATTGCGGGCGTTTCCGTGATCCTGTGGGGACTGGGGGCATCACTTGGCTTCCCACTGACCATTTCCGCCGCCAGCGACACCGGCCCGGATGCGCCAACGCGCGTCAGCGTGGTGGCAACTACCGGTTACCTCGCCTTCCTGGTGGGGCCGCCGCTGCTCGGCTTCCTCGGCGAGCACTACGGGCTGCGCAGCGCCATGCTGGTGGTGTTAGGGTTGGTCATCATCGCGGCGCTGGTGGCGCGCGCGGTGGCAAAGCCGGAAACGAATCAAACGACACTGGAGAAGGGATATGAGCGTTAAACTGATCGCCGTCGACATGGATGGTACTTTTCTGAGCGATGCCAAGACCTATAATCGGCCGCGCTTTCTGGCGCAGTACGCCCGCATGAAGGCGCAAGGAATCCGCTTCGTGGTCGCCAGCGGCAACCAGTATTACCAGCTGATCTCCTTTTTCCCGGAGATTGCGCATGAGATTGCGTTCGTCGCCGAAAACGGCGGCTGGGTCGTGAGCGAAGGTGAAGGTGTCTTTAACGGCGAACTGTCGAAAGCCCATTTCGAGACCGTCGCGAACGTGCTAAACGAGGTTCCGGGCATTGAGATCATCGCCTGCGGGAAAAGCAGCGCGTACACGCTGAAATGCTATGACGAGGGCTTTAAGGATATCGCGGCGAAGTATTACCACCGCCTCGAAATGGTCAGCGATTTCGATAACCTGAACGATATTTTCTTCAAGTTCGGGCTTAACGTCTCTGATGATGAAATTCCGCGAATTCAGGCGCTGCTGCATGAAAAGCTGAGCGACATCATGGTGCCCGTCACCACCGGTCACGGCAGTATCGATCTGATTATCCCCGGCGTGCATAAAGCTAACGGCCTGCGGATCCTGCAAAAGCGCTGGGGCATAGACGATAGCGAAGTGGTGGCCTTCGGCGACAGCGGCAACGACGTGGAGATGCTGCGCCAGTCCGGGTTCAGCTTTGCGATGGCGAATGCCAGACCGCATATTAAATCGGCCGCGCGTTTTGAAGCGCCGCACAATAACGATGAAGGCGTTTTAAACGTGATTGAGAAGGTGTTGAACGGGGAGGCACCGTTTAATTGACCGCGTGCGGTCTGGCGCCCTCACCCCTCACCCTGGCCCTCTCCCCAAAGGGGAGAGGGAAAAAAGATTATGGTTGCAGGGCGTTCCCGACGCGTTTGTCTTTCAGGAACACCACCATCAGGCCGACCCACAGCGCGCCGTTGGCGAGGTTAAACAGGCTGAACAGCCCGTTGCCGCCCATCGCGTAGGCATGCTTGCTCACTTCAATACCGACGGTAAAAATCAGCATCTGCAGCATTCCCATCGCCGCTGACACCGTGCCTTTACTCATCTCGCTGGCAAACAGCGTCAGGCGCACCAGCCCGGCGTTGGCCACGCCAATTCCGAAGGCATAGAGGCTGAGCCCCGCCGTCATCCACAGATAGGCGTGGGATGACGCGACGGTCGCCACCGCAGCCAGAATCAGCCCTGCCGCAATCGGCCATCCGCCCATGATAATCAGTGAACGCACGGTGCGGCGTGACGTCAGGCGTGCCAGCACCAGGTTCCCGATAATCAGCGCGCCAAAGATCGGCACCTGCAGCAGGCCATACTCGTAGCTGCTGAGCTTTTCACCGCTGATGATAATGACCGGCGACTGCGCGATCCACGCCAGCAGCGGCAGGCTAACGAACCCGGTCGCCAGCGCGCCCGCCACAAAGCGGCCGTTCTTCAGCACTTCTTTGTAATCCCGACCCAGCTCTTTCAGCGAGAGTTTCTCGCCGATGCGGGTGGCCGTTTCCGGCATCGCCCGGTGCAGGCCAAAGAACGCGAAGGCGGCGAGAAGCGCAAAGAGCACAAACATCCCTTCCCACGGCGCAACGTGCACCCACGCGGCCCCCACCAGCGGCCCGAGCAAGGGGGCGATCAGCGCCACGTTCGCCATCAGCGCGGTAATTTTGATACATACCGCCTCTTCAAACGACTCCTGAATGGCGGCATACCCCACGGCGCCGATAAAGCACAGGCTCACCCCCTGCAGGAAACGCAGCAGGGTAAATTGTTCAATGTTTTGCGCCAGCAGCGTGGCGAGACAGGTGACGATGAACCACACCACGCCCGTCAGCATTACCGGACGACGGCCAATACGATCCGACAGCGGGCCTAACAGCCACTGTAAAAACATGCCGCCGGCCAGATAGGCGGTCATGGAGGTCGGCACCCACTCAATACCCGCGTTGTACTGCGCCACAACGGCCAGCATACCGGGCTGGATCATATCGTTGCCGATATAGGTAGAGAATTCGTAGAGCACCAGACACAGAGGGAAAAGCAACGCCTGACGACCCAGACGTGAACCAGAAGAAGAACGGTTTAACATGCAATCTCTTTATAATGACAAAATCGCGACGAGTTTAATGAAATGCCGCAGCCCGAGATAGTGATTTATCGAGGATAAACAGAAATAAAGCACATATCGTCTTCGTTTAAGGTTTCCTTAAGTTGACACTTTTATGATAGCGCGATTACTCGTCAACGATCCCAAATTATGGCACTCACCTCCAGCCGTTCAGAATTGTCTAACTTACAGACAAATAAGACAAAACGACTTTACCGCTTACCGACCCGCTTTTATGGTTATCAGCTTTTCGTACTGATCGCCCTTGCCGTGGTCTTTACGTGGCTATCGCGCAGTGAAGCGCTCGACAGATGGATCACCGGCTTTTGGTATGACGCGGCAACGCAGAGCTTTCCGCTGCAGAAGGACCACCTGCTGGATCTGCTGAACCACCGCCTGGCGAAGTACATCGCCATCGGCTTAGGTGCCGTAGCGCTGTTTTACGGCGCCTACAAGCGCAACGCAAGGCTGGTGACGGCGGCGCTACTGATGGGCGTTGGCGCGCTGGTGGTAGGCGTGCTGAAAAGCGTGAGCCATCACAGCTGCCCGTGGGATCTGGTGGAATATGGCGGTAAGGCTATGTCTTATCCCCTGTTCAGCGCCGTCCCTGCTGACAGCGGTCCGGGGCGCTGTTTTCCCGGCGGTCATGCCTCCAGCGGCTTTATGGTGATGGGGCTGTTTTTTGCCTTCTGGCGCGAGCGTCCGCGTCTCGCCTGGTGCTTCGTCGCGCTGGGCGTGGTGTTAGGTCTGGCGATGGGCTACGGCCAGGTCATGCGCGGGGCGCATTTTTTCTCTCACAACCTGTGGGCCGGGTGGTGGGTCTGGTTTTCCCAGGTGGTGGTCTACGGACTTATTTCCATCCGGTTTGCTAAAGAGTGATAACGCTATGTTAGAGAATCTGAATTATCAGCTGTTTTATCTGATCAACGCCACGCCAGCCTCGCCTGAGTGGTCGATCGATTTTGCCACCTTTCTGGCAAAAGATCTGATCAGCATCGTGCCTGCACTGGCTGCGATTCTCTGGCTGTGGGGTCCCCGCAGCCAGGTGAAGGCGCAGCGCCAGCTGGTGATCAAAGTCGCGATGGCGCTCGGGGTAAGCGTCCTGGTCAGCTACATTCTCGGCCATGCGTTCCCGCACGATCGTCCTTTTGTCGATCGCGTCGGCTATACCTTCCTGCACCACGCGCCGGATGACTCGTTCCCGAGCGATCACGGAACGGTGATCTTTACCTTCGCGCTGGCTTTCCTGTTCTGGCATCGCCTGTGGTCCGGTGCGGTCCTGATGGTGGCGGCCCTTGCTATCGCCTGGTCTCGCGTTTACCTGGGCGTTCACTGGCCGCTGGATATGGTGGGCGGTTTCCTGGTGGGGCTGATTGGCTGCGTGAGCGCGGCTATCCTGTGGAGCCTCTTTGGCGAAGCGCTTTACCGCACGCTGTCTTCGCTTTATCGCGCCATTTTCGCTATCCCGATCCGCAAAGGCTGGATACGTGACTAACCCCAACCTGACAGGTTACACTTGAGCCCCCGCCCTGCGGGGGTTCACTTTTTTATCCCGAGGAACTATGGAAACACGTCGCGATGACCGCATTGCTCAGCTGCTACAGGCGCTGAAGCGCAGCGATAAGCTGCATCTTAAGGAAGCCGCCAACCTCCTCGGCGTCTCAGAGATGACCATTCGTCGGGATCTGAACAGCGAAAGCGCGCCCGTCGTGCTGCTGGGCGGGTATATTGTGCTTGAGCCGCGTAGCGCCAGCCATTATCTGATCAGCGACCAGAAGACGCGCCTGGTGGAAGAGAAGCGCAAAGCCGCCCGGCTTGCGGCCTCACTGGTACAGCCGCACCAGACCCTGTTTTTTGACTGCGGAACCACCACACCGTGGATTATCGAAGCCATCGACAGCAGCATCCCTTTTACCGCCGTGTGCTACTCCCTGAACACCTTTCTGGCGCTTCAGGAGAAACCGGAGTGCCGGGTGATCCTCTGCGGCGGTGAGTTTCACGCCAGCAACGCCATCTTTAAGCCGCTCAACCTGCAGGATACGCTCAGCAATCTCTGCCCGGATATCGCGTTTTATTCCGCCGCAGGCGTCAACGTGCGTCAGGGTGCGACCTGCTTTAACCTGGAAGAATTACCGGTGAAGCACTGGGCGTTAAGCGCGGCGCAGTACCATGTGCTGGTGGTCGATCACAGCAAGTTTGGCAAGGTGCGTTCGGCAAGAATGGGCGAGCTGGCGCAGTTCGATGCCATCGTCAGCGACTGCCGCCCGGACGACGAGATCGTGGCCCACGCGAAGGCGCAGCAGGTGAAGTTGATGTATTAAGAGGGGTGCGGTCTGATGCCCGCACCCCGGCCCTCTCCCACAGGGAGAGGGAGAAAAAACGTAGGCCGGGTAAGCGCAGCGTCACCCGGCAAAAAACTTAGCTAAACCAGCTGCCAAACCACCCGTGGAATTTCATCATCACGAAATCCCACATCCGGCTGAAGAAGCCGCCCTCTTCCACCGCCTCCATTACAATCAGCGGACGCTGTTCAATCGACTTACCGTTTAGCTGGAAATCAATCGTCCCGACCACCTGGCCTTTTTTCAGCGGAGCCGTAAGCTGCGGGTCGGTCAGGGTATAGCTGGCCTTCAGGTTTTTCAGCTGACCGCGCGGAATGGTCACCGAGCCGCCTTCACCCGCCCCGAGATTAACTTCACTCTTGTCGCCAAACCAGACGCGCTGGCTGACGAACGTGGCATCCGGTTTAATCGGCGTCACGGTTTCATAGAAGCGGAAGCCCCAGGTCAGCAGTTTTTCTGACTCATTAAAGCGAATACGGTCGGTTTTGGTGCCCAGCACCACCGAAATCAGACGCATGTCGCCCTGGGTCGCGGAGGCCACCAGGTTATAGCCCGCGCCCGCCGTAGTGCCGGTTTTCATTCCGTCCACGTTAACGTTGCTGCTCCACAGCAGGCGGTTGCGGTTCGGCTGGCGGATTTTATTGAAGGTAAACTCTTTCTCTTTATGGATGGCGTATTCATCCGGCACGTCGTGGATCAGCGCTTTCCCCAGCAGCGCCATGTCGCGCGCGGTACTGAACTGTCCCGGCGAATCCAGACCGTGAACCGTTTTGAACGTGGTGTTGGTTAAGCCCAGTTTCTGCGCGTAGCCATTCATCAAGCCAATGAAAGAATCCTGGCTGCCGGCAACGTAATCGGCCAGAGCGATGCACGCATCATTTCCCGACTGAATAATTACCCCTTTGTTCAGATCGGAAACGGAGACCTGATCCCCAGGCTTCAGGAACATCACCGAAGAGCCCCGCAGCGCCGGGTTGCCGGTCGCCCAGGCATCCTTCCCGATGGTGACCATATCGTCCAGCTTGATCTTGCCCGCTTTCAACGCCTGGCCGACCACATAGCTGGTCATGATTTTGGTCAGGCTTGCCGGATCGAGTTTCTCATCCGCGTTGCCTTCCGCCAGCACTTTACCGCTGGAGTAGTCCATCAGGATCCAGGCGCGCGCATCCACAGGCGGCGCTTCGGGCGCAGCCTGTTCAGCTGCGTAGAGCGTTGGTGCAAACAGGAAAAGGAGCGCAGAGCCTGTCGCAAGGCTGCGCAGAGAAGTCATTTTACGCGTCATAAATGCCACCCGAGTGTCCATTCAAAAATTACGTCACATCACCGTGTCGCAAGAAGCGATGAGTAATAGCGCACTAAAACGGTTAAAGAAACCCAACGAGGGTAAAGTTATTAAAGTTTATGCAATAACATTCAGATACGCTTTGATTCAGACGATTTTTTTGTCTTCTGTTGCGTAATTGTTAGGTTTATCTCACCATGGCGAAAGCTGACCCGGATTCACATCTCATCAGGAGTAAATATGATTACGCTATGGGGCAGGAACAACTCGACCAACGTTAAGAAAGTGCTCTGGACGCTCGAGGAGCTGGATTTACCGTTCAATCAAATCATGGCCGGCATGTCGTTCGGCGTGAACAAAGAGGCCGACTATCTGGCGATGAACCCGAACGGCCTGGTGCCGCTGCTGCGCGATGATGAAACCGACGCGACGCTTTGGGAATCCAACACCATTGTCCGTTACCTCGCCGCCCAGTACGGTCAGGGCCGCCTGTGGGTTGAAAGCCCGGCCCGTCGCGCCCAGGGTGAAAAGTGGATGGACTGGGCGAACCAGACGCTATCGCCAACCCACCGCGTGATCCTGATGGGGTTAGTCAGAACCCCTGAAGCCGAGCGCGACTACCCTGCCATTCATGCCGCTCAGGATGCGTGTGAAAACCTGTTTGCGATGATGGATGACGAACTGGCGAAGCACGCCTGGTTCTCCGGTGAGGCGTTCGGCGTGGGCGATATTGCCGTGGCGCCGTTCGTCTGGAACCTGACCAACCTCGGCCTGAAGTGGACGCCGCGCCCTCACCTTGAGCGCTGGCTAAAACAGCTAAGCGATCGCCCGGCGTACCGCAACGTGGTAATGATCCCGGTCACCTGATTACGCACCGGACGGGCTGACTTTTAACAGCTGCCCGTCCGTCTCGTCGGTCAGCACATATAAATAGCCGTCCGGCCCCACCCGCACATCACGAATACGTTTATCCCGATCGCCCAGAATTCGCCCGTCCTCCGTCACCTTATTGCCGTCCACGCTCAGCACGATAACGTCCTTTTCCTTCAGCGCGCCGATAAACAGCTTGTTTTTCCACTGCGGGAAGACGTCGCTGTTGTAAAACGCCATACCGCTCACGGCAGGCGACACTTTCCAGACGAACAGCGGTTTTTCGGTTCCCTCAACGTGCTCGCCTTTGGCTTCCGGAATTTTCAGACCGCTGTAGTTAATGCCGTGCGTCGCCAGCGGCCAGCCGTAGTTCTTTCCTTTCTCCGGGATGTTGATCTCATCCCCGCCGCGCGGACCGTGCTCGTTCAGCCACAGCGCGTCGCTCCAGGGATTCATCGCCATCCCCTGCGGGTTGCGAATGCCGTAAGACCAGATTTCGGGTCGCGCGCCGGGGGTATTCACAAACGGGTTATCCGGCGGCACTTTTCCGTCTTCGGTGAGGCGCACCACTTTACCCTGCAATTTATCCAGATCCTGCGCCGTCGGACGCTGGTTATTCTCGCCGAGTCCGATAAAGAGCGAGCCTTTGCCGTCGAATACCAGTCGCCCACCAAAATGGTTACCGGTGGAGAGTTTCGGCATCTGGCGGAACACCACCTGGAAGGCTTCAATGCGCGTCAGATCGTCGCTCAGCCGGCCATAGCCCACCGCCGTTCCGGCCTTGCCGTCACTCCCGGCTTCGGCGAAGCTCAGCCAGATGCGGCGTGATTTTTCAAAATCCGGGTCGAGGACCACGTCCAGCAATCCTCCCTGACCGTTTGCCCAGACCTTCGGCACGCCGACAATCGGATCGGACAGCCCTTTTCCGGCCTGCCAGCGTTTGAGCTGACCGCCCTTCAGGGTTACCAGCAGGCCTTTATTGTCCGGCAGAAACGCCAGAGACCAGGGGTGATCGAGTTTGTTTTGCAGCACCTCAACCTTGACCGCCTCCGGGGCAGCAAGAAGCGAAAACGGAATGAACAGCGCAGGCAGGGAAATTAGCAAGGATCGAGGCATAACGCGCTCCTTTATCGGCATATGGCATAAAGGTTAGCCACTGCATCCGGGGGCGTTACCACTTTTACAAAAGCTTAATCAGAAGGGGGAGTTGCCTCCCCCTGGGTCAGTGCTGTTCAAGCTTCTCGTGCTCGTTCAGGCACATGATGCATAGAGAGAGCGTGGTCAGGCAGTTTTCAAGCTTCTCCGCGTTAACAGCGATAAAATTCGGGCAGTCGTGGCGTCCGTTCATCAAACATACCCCAGCGATGGAAAGTACCTCAGCGGCGCGGCGCAGGGCGATCAGCTCACTTTCGCCGTATTCCGCCTTAAGGGTCGGTGCTTTTTCACGCATGAAATTGCAAAGTTCAAACAGGTTATCACGCAGATGTTCGCTTTCGCTGACTGACATATACCCTTTTGCCTTCCTCAACTGCAGGTACGCGGCCAGGTCGATTCGGGCGTTGATCAGCTTGTTAAGCAGATCGCGTTTTAGTCTGTCAACGGTCATGCTCTTTCCTCCTCTGTCAGCCATTGTGCATAATCAGGATAAGTATATTTTTTGTACAGTTTAATGCCTGGGATCAATTTTTATTAACTGATTAACATTATTTACAATGTTACAACGTCTGCCCGGCGCATCCGCCTTGCAAAGAGTGTATAAATCCCCCGCGATACGCTGTAAAATCCCGCCCTGATAACTCCATAATTGATGAATTTTTAACCTATGAGCAATGTTACGCACCAGCCGAAAATCGGCTTCGTCTCCCTGGGCTGCCCGAAAAACCTCGTGGATTCCGAACGCATCCTGACCGAACTGCGCACCGAGGGCTATGACGTGGTGCCAAGCTACGACAACGCCGATATGGTGATCGTGAACACCTGCGGGTTTATCGACAGCGCGGTTCAGGAATCACTGGAAGCCATCGGTGAAGCCCTGACGGAAAACGGCAAAGTGATTGTTACCGGCTGTCTGGGCGCGAAAGAAGACCAGATCCGCGAAGTGCACCCGAAGGTGCTGGAGATCACCGGCCCGCACAGCTACGAGCAGGTGCTGGAACATGTTCATCACTACGTGCCAAAACCAAAGCACAACCCGTTCCTGAGCCTGGTGCCAGAGCAGGGCGTGAAGCTGACGCCGCGCCACTACGCTTACTTAAAAATTTCCGAAGGCTGCAACCATCGCTGCACCTTCTGCATCATCCCGTCCATGCGCGGCGATCTGGTGAGCCGTCCGATTGGCGAAGTGCTGGCGGAAGCTAAACGTCTGGCCGACGCGGGCGTGAAGGAGCTGCTGGTCATCTCCCAGGACACCTCGGCTTACGGCGTGGACGTTAAACACCGCTCCGGTTTCCACAACGGCGAGCCGGTGAAAACCAGCATGGTAGGCCTGTGCGAACAGCTGTCTAAACTCGGTATCTGGACGCGTCTGCACTACGTCTATCCGTACCCGCACGTTGACGACGTGATCCCGCTGATGGCGGAAGGCAAAATTCTGCCGTACCTGGATATCCCGCTGCAGCACGCCAGCCCGCGTATCCTGAAGCTGATGAAGCGTCCTGGCTCCGTTGATCGCCAGCTGGCGCGCATCAAGCAGTGGCGTGAAATCTGCCCGGATCTGACCCTGCGCTCCACCTTCATCGTCGGCTTCCCGGGTGAAACCGAAGAAGACTTCCAGATGCTGCTCGACTTCCTGAAAGAAGCCCGTCTGGACCGCGTAGGCTGCTTCAAGTACAGCCCGGTTGAAGGCGCTACCGCCAACGAGCTGGCGGACCAGGTGCCGGAAGAGGTGAAAGAAGAGCGCTGGAACCGCTTCATGCAGCTGCAGCAGCAGATCTCTGCCGAGCGTCTGCAGGAAAAAGTGGGCCGCGAGATCATGGTCATCGTTGACGAAGTGGACGAAGAAGGCGCGATTGGCCGCAGCATGGCGGACGCCCCTGAGATCGACGGCGCGGTGTACCTGAACGGCGAAACCAGCGTTAAGCCGGGTGATATTATTCGCGTGAAGGTTGAAAATGCGGACGAGTATGACCTGTGGGGTAGCCGGGTTTAATCTCCTTTCCCCCTCACCCTAACCCTCTCCCCACAGGGGAGAGGGGACTGCTGGGTGCGGTTTTTCACCCTCGCCCCTTTGGGGAGAGGGCCGGGGTGAGGGGCAAGCAAAAGCCTACCCCTTAATCCTCGGATCCAGCGCGTCGCGCAGCCCGTCCCCCAGCAGGTTAAACGCCAGCACGGTGAGGAAAATCGCCAGACTCGGGAAGATCGCCACGTGCGGCGCAATCACCATATCCGCCCTCGCCTCGTTCAGCATCGCGCCCCACTCCGGGGTCGGAGGCTGCGCCCCTAACCCCAGAAACGACAGGCTGGCCGCCGAAATAATCGACACGCCAATGCGCATGGTGAAATAGACCACGATGGACGACACCGTACCCGGCAGAATATGACTGAACAGGATCGTGGCGTCGCTCGCCCCCATGCTGCGGGCGGACTCGATAAAGGTCTGCTGTTTCAGCACCAGCGTGTTGCCGCGCACCAGCCGCGCGAACGCCGGAATCGAAAAGACCGCGACCGCAATGATGACGTTCGCCATGCCGCTGCCCATGATCGCCACCACGGCAATCGCCAGCAGAATGCCGGGAAAAGCAAACAGCACGTCGCAGATGCGCATGATGATGCGGTCCCACCAGCCTTCGTAATACCCGGCAACGAGGCCCAGCACGGTACCGATGGCCGCGCCAATCAGCACCGCGAACACCCCGGCGGCAAGCGAGATCTGCGCCCCCACCAGCACGCGGCTAAAGATATCGCGCCCGAGGGAGTCCACGCCGAACCAGTGCAGCATCGACGGTCCGTCGTTCAGACGGTCGTAGTCAAAATAGTTTTCCGCATCAAACGGCGCCACCCACGGCGCAATCACCGCCACCGCAATCAGCAGCAGCACAAACAGCCCCGCGGTCATCGCGACCGGCTGACGGCGGAAACGCCGCCAGAATTCAGACCACGGGGTGCGGACGTGGTCCGGTTTTAGCCCCGGCATCGCGTTTAAAACGGCCTGACGTCGCCAGTTCAACAATCGCATCTTACTTGTACCTGATGGCCGGGTTAATGGCGGCGTAGAGCACGTCCACCACTAAGTTGATAAGAATAAACTCCAGTGAGAAAAGCAGGACTTCCGCCTGAATCACCGGGTAGTCGCGCATCTCGACGGAGTCGACCAGCAGGCGTCCCAGCCCCGGCCAGTTGAAGACCTTTTCCACGACGATCGAGCCGCCGAGCAGGAAGCCAAACTGCAGCCCCATCATCGTCACTACCGGGATCATCGCATTGCGGAATCCGTGCTTGAGAATGACCCACTTCTCGCTGACCCCTTTCGCCCGCGCGGTGCGAATATAATCTTCACTCAGCACGTCAACGAACGAGGCGCGGGTAAAGCGGGCCATTACCGCCGAAACGGCAGCGCCCAGCGTCATGGAAGGCAGGATGTAATGCTTCCAGGTATCGGCCCCGACGGTCGGCAGCCAGCCCAGTTCGACGGAGAAGATCTGCATCAGCAGCATCCCCAGCGCGAACGCCGGGAAGGAGATGCCGGTCACCGCCAGCGCCATGCCGAGCTTGTCCGGCCAGCGGTTGCGCCATACGGCCGCGATAATCCCGGCGCCAAGCCCGAACACGACCGCCCAGCTCATGCTGGCTATCGTTAACCAGAACGTCGGCATAAAGCGGCTGGCAATCTCCTCCGACACCGGACGGCGCGACACCATCGAGATACCAAAATCGCCCTGCAGAACGTTGCAAATGTAATGGATGAACTGCATATACAGCGGCTGGTCGAGGCCAAGCTGCTTACGCACCAGGTCAATAACGGTGGCATCCGCCTCAGGCCCGGCGACCAGACGCGCCGGATCGCCCGGCAGCATATGGACAAACAAAAACACCAGGACCGCCACAATCAGCAGCGTCGGAATAAGCCCCAGCAGGCGTTTACAAACATAATTCAGCATGAGGTTTATTTTAAATCCGCATCGTCAAAGCTAAAGCCCGTGTCCGGCATGATGTAGAACCCCGTCAACGCTTTGTTATGGGCTGACACCAGTTTCTCCACCACCAGCGGCACCCACGGTGACTCTTTCCAGATAATATCCTGCGCGTCTTTATAGAGACGCGCCTTCTCTTCCGGTTTGGTGGTTTTCAGGGCATCGGCAAGGTCTTTGTCCACCTGCGGGTTGCTGTAAAACGCGGTGTTGAACAGGGTTGGCGGCCAGTTCTGCGAGGCAAACAGCGGCGACAGCGCCCAGTCGGCTTCACCGGTCGACGCCGTCCAGCCGGTGTAGAACATCCGCACGCCGCTCTCTTTCTGCCCTTTCCCCTCCACTTCTGCCGCACGCTGTCCGGCATCCATTGCGGTGACCTGTACCTTGATCCCCACCTGCGCCAGCTGCTGCTGGGTAAACTGCAGCACCTTCTGGGCGGTACTGTGATTATGCGAGGACCACAGCGTGGTGCTGAAACCGTTCGGGAAGCCCGCCTCTTTCAGCAGCTCGCGCGCTTTAGCCGGATCGTACGGCCACGGCTGATAGCTTTGCGCATAGGCGATCGCCGGCGGCAGCACGCCGGTGGCCGGAGTGGCATAGCCGGCAAAGGCGACCTTCACCAGCGCCTGACGGTTAATGGCGTAGTTGATGGCTTCACGCACCTTCGGATTATCGAACGGCTTTTGCGTGACGTTCATGCTGATGTAGCGCTGCATGATTGACGGGCTGGCGACCAGCTCCAGCTTGCTGTTTTTCTGCAAAATGGCGGCCTGCTCGTACGGGATCGGGAAGGCAAACTGCGCCTCGCCGGTTTGCAGCATCGCCGCGCGGGTGTTGTTGTCCACCACCGGGCGCCAGGTGATAGTGTCGAGCTTCGGCAGCCCCTGCTGCCAGTATCCCGCGAATTTCTTCACCTTCACAAAATCGGTCTGGTTCCAGGTGAGCAGTTCGTAAGGGCCGGTGCCAACAGGGTGGAAGCCGATCTCCTTGCCGTATTTCTTCAGCGCGGCAGGGGAAATCATCGCCGTTGCCGGATGCGCCAGGATATTGATAAACGCGGAGAACGGCTCTTTCAGGGTGATTTTAACCGTCGCCGGGTCGACCACCTCTGTACTGGCGATATTTTTATACAGGTTATAGCGCTTGAGGCTATTTTCCGGATTGCTGGCGCGGTCCAGGTTAACCTTCACCGCCTCCGCATTGAAGTCTGTCCCGTCCTGGAACTTCACGCCGGTCCTGAGCTTGATGGTATACACCAGCCCGTCGTCGGACACGGTGTACCCCTCCGCCAGCACGTTTTTGAGCTTCATCTCTTTATCGAGGCCAAACAGGCCCTGATAGAACGATTTCGCCACCGCCTGAGAGAGCGTGTCGTTGGCGTCATACGGATCGAGCGTGGTGAAATTGGAGCCGACGGCGACCACCACATCTTTGGCAGCGAACGCGGGGGCAGCGGCCAGGGCTGCCGTCACGCTCGCGGCTAACAACCATCTACGCGCTACAAATGTAACCATTGTGTTCTCCTGCCTGTTGTAAGTTATAACCGCGAAAAAGCGTTGTCCTGACGCGGGGGAGCGACGAAATGACCCGGCCCGACCTCGCGCAGCGTCACGCGCTCCACGGCCTCGCCGCGTTTATGAATATTGCTCGGCATTTCATCCTGCAGCAGCACGCGCTGACCGTGACGATGCGCCGGATCGGCAACCGGGACCGCCGCGATAAGCTTGCGGGTGTACGGATGCTGCGGGTTTTCAAACACCGCCCTTCGCGGCCCAATCTCCACGATCTGCCCCATAAACATCACCGCCACGCGATGGCTGATGCGCTCGACCACCGCCATATCGTGCGAGATAAACAGGAAGGCGATGCCCATATCCCGCTGTAAATCCAGCAGCAGGTTGATGATTTGCGCCCGGATAGAGACATCCAGCGCCGAGACG
Organism: Enterobacter sp. 302C9; assembly: GCF_034106085.1. Classification (NCBI taxonomy): domain Bacteria; kingdom Pseudomonadati; phylum Pseudomonadota; class Gammaproteobacteria; order Enterobacterales; family Enterobacteriaceae; genus Enterobacter; species Enterobacter sp. 302C9. Next base: position 544,518 of record NZ_JAWNBW010000001.1, on the reverse strand, counting down.
GATTCATCGGCAATCACCACTTTCGGGTTCAGCGCCAGCGCGCGGGCGATGCAGATACGCTGCCGCTGTCCGCCGGAAAACTCGTGCGGATAACGCCATGCGTGCTCCGGCTTCAGGCCGACGCGCTCCAGCAGCCAGGCCACGCGACGCTGGGCCGCTTCGCCGTCGAGCAGGTTATGTACCCGCAGCGGCTCCATGATCGAATACCCCACCGTATGGCGCGGATCGAGGGAGGCATACGGGTCCTGGAAAATAAACTGAATATCCCGCCGCACCGCCTGCAGCTTGCTGTCCGGAAGGGTATCAATGCGCTCGCCGTTAAAGGTAATGCAGCCTTCCTGTGATTCCACCAGACGGAGCAACGCGCGTCCGGTGGTGGATTTACCGCAGCCGGACTCCCCCACCAGCGCCAGCGTTTCGCCCGGCCAGAGATCGAAACTGACGTTTTCCACCGCGTGCACTTCGCGCTTAACGCGGTTTAGTACGCCGCTGCGCAGCGGAAAACGGGTGACCAGATCGCGCACTTCCAGAATGGGCTTACCCGGCACCACGGTGTCCTGCTCGCGCTCCTCCTCCTGTAGCTCAGACGCCTCAAGAGAAATCAGCGGGAAGCGGCGCGGCAAATCGCTGCCGTTCATCGCCCCCAGGCGCGGAACCGCCGCCAGCAGCGCTTTGGTGTAAGGATGCGCGGGCGCGTGAAAAATCTGCTCAACCGGGCCGGTTTCCACCGCGCTGCCCTTGTGCATCACCAGCACCCGATCGGCGATATCGGCGACTACGCCCATATCGTGGGTGATGAATATCACCCCCATCTCCATCTCCTGCTGCAGCACTTTAATGAGCTGCAGGATCTGCGCCTGAATCGTCACGTCCAGCGCCGTCGTCGGTTCATCGGCAATCAGCACCGCCGGACGGCAGGAGAGCGCCATGGCAATCATCACCCGCTGGCGCATGCCGCCGGAAAGCTGATGCGGGTAGCGACCCAGAATGGCCTGCGCCTCCGGAATGCGCACCAGCTCCAGCATCCGTCGGGCCTCTTTGAGCGCTTCATCGCCGCTCAGCCCCTGATGCAGGCGGATGGACTCGGCGATTTGTTCCCCGACCGGGAAAACCGGGTTCAGGGAGGTCATCGGCTCCTGGAAGATCATCGCAATATCCGCCCCGCGCACGCCCTGCATCTGCGAACCGCTCAGTTCATTTAAATCAATGACCTGACGGTTGCGGCGGCGCAGGAGCATTTTCTCACTGCTGATTTGCCCGCCCGTCTGTTCCAGCAGGCGCATCAGCGCCAGCGCCGTGACCGATTTACCGGATCCGGATTCACCAACAATCGCCAGCGTCTCGCCGCGCCTGAGCGTGAACGATAAATTCTGTACTGCGGGGATGAACCGCCGCTCTTCCTGAAACGCAATATTGAGCTGATGGACAGCCAGCACTTCGCGGTTGTCCAGTTCTTCACTGTGCGGCACGCGCTGCCCCCTTATTCACGATAGATGCCCGTGCTCGGTTCATCACCGGCATAACCCCAGGCGCGGTACATACCTTCGCTGTTGAATGGCAGAGCCACGTTGCCCTCACGATCCACCGCAATGAGCCCGCCGACGCCGCCCAGGGCAGGCAGTTTCTCCATCACCACGCGCTCGCAGGCTTCGCTGAGGCTTAAACCGCCGTAATCCATCAGCGCGGTGATGTCGTAGGCCGCGAGCGCGCGGATAAACACTTCCCCGGTTCCGGTACATGACACCGCCGCCGTCGCGTTATTGGCGTAGCAGCCGGCGCCCGGCAGCGGGCTATCGCCGACGCGCCCGGGCAGCTTGTTGGTCATCCCGCCCGTTGAGGTTGTCGCCGCGAGGTTTCCGGCCTTATCCAGCGCCACCGCGCCGACCGTGCCCATTTTGGTGGTTTCATCAAGCGGCGCTGTATGGTCAAGCTGCGTCATGCCCGCCGAACGGGCTTCCAGCAGCTGCTGATAGCGCTCCTCGGTGGAAAACAGATCCGGCGATACCGGTTCCATCCCGTGCCCGAAGGCAAACGCCTCCGCTCCGGCCCCTGTGAGCAGCACGTGCGGACTCGCCTCCATCACCAGACGCGCCGCCAGCACCGGATTGCGCAGATGACTCACGCCCGCCACGGCGCCCGCTTTCAGGGTGACGCCGTCCATCACGCAGGCATCCAGCTCGTGCGTTTCATCCCGGGTAAAGACCGAACCGATCCCCGCATTAAATAACGGGCACTCTTCCAGCAGGCGCACCGCCTCGGTGACCACGTCCAGCGCGCTTTCGCCCGCTTCCAGCATTTTCTGGCCCGTTTCCACAATGGCGTACAGCGCGTCGATATAGCGCTTTTCCTGCTCGGGACTGAGCTGTGCTCGGGTGATTGCCCCGGCGCCACCATGAATTGCGATTACCGCATTAACCATTCGCATCACCCGTTAGCCTGATTTGCGGCTTTTTCTATAAATATCATTATCGTCGATGAAACTTCAGATGATTTTTGAATATAGAAAGACGTAACTGTGATGTAAAGCGTACACCCATCGGGTCATACAGTTAGCCGCACTTTTCTGCCATAATGGCCGCTTTCGTTGTTACTCCGCAGGAGCCCACCATGGATTTTACCGCCGGACTGATGCCGCTTGAGACGGCACTCACGCAGATGCTTGACCGAGTTTCCCCGCTGAATGACGTTGAGACGCTGCCCCTCGTGCGCTGTTTTGGCCGTATTGCCGCGCGCGATATCGTCTCTCCGCTTAACGTGCCGGGGTTTGATAATTCCGCGATGGACGGTTACGCGGTACGCCTGGCGGATCTCCAGACGGGTAACGCCCTGCCGGTGGCAGGTAAAGCCTTTGCGGGCCAGCCGTTTAACGGTGAATGGCCTGCGGGCACCTGCGTGCGCATCATGACCGGCGCGCCGGTTCCGGCCAGCTGCGACGCCGTGGTGATGCAGGAAGAGACCGAACAGACCGACGACGGCGTGCGTTTTACCGCGAACGTTAAAGCGGGCCAGAACATCCGCCGCACGGGCGAAGATATCACCCTTGGCGCGACGGTCTTTGCCGCCGGGCAGAAGCTGACGGCAGGTGAGCTGCCGGTGCTGGCGTCGCTCGGCGTGGCTGAAATCGACGTTATTCGTAAAGTGCGCGTGGCCGTCTTCTCCACCGGTGACGAACTTCAGCTTCCGGGCCAGCCGCTGCAGGACGGTCAGATATACGACACCAACCGCCTGGCGGTACACCTGATGCTGGAGCAGCTGGGCTGCGAGGTGATTAACCTCGGCATTATTCCTGACGATCCGGAAAAACTGCGCGCCGCGTTTATCGAGGCGGATAACGCAGCCGACGTGGTCATCAGCTCCGGCGGCGTTTCCGTGGGCGAAGCGGATTACACCAAAACCATCCTCGAAGAGCTGGGGGAAATCGCCTTCTGGAAGCTGGCCATCAAGCCGGGCAAACCGTTCGCGTTTGGCAAGCTCACGCGCGGCTGGTTCTGCGGCCTGCCGGGTAATCCGGTCTCGGCGGCTCTCACCTTCTACCAGCTGGTGATCCCGCTGCTGGCGAAGCTTTCCGGCAACAGCGCCAGCCCGCTGCCGGAACGCCAGCGCGTGCGCGCTGCCACGCGCCTGAAAAAATCGCCGGGCCGCCTCGATTTCCAGCGCGGCATTCTGGCGCGCAACGCGGACGGAGAGCTCGAAGTGAGCACCACCGGGCACCAGGGCTCACACATTTTCAGCTCCTTCAGCCAGGGCAACTGCTTTATCGTCCTGGAGCGCGAGCGCGGCAATGTGGAAGCAGGCGAGTGGGTTGAGATCGAGCGTTTTAACCACCTGTTCGGAGGCTGACATGACGGTGGAGCTGAGCGACCCGGAGATGATGCGCTACAACCGCCAGATTGTGCTGCGCGGGTTTGATTTCGAAGGCCAGGAAGCGCTTAAGGCAGCAAGCGTGCTGGTTGTTGGTCTGGGCGGCCTGGGCTCCGCCGCCGCGCAGTATCTTGCCGCGGCGGGCGTGGGCAGAATGACGCTGCTGGATTTTGATACCGTGTCGGTGTCAAATCTCCAGCGCCAGACGCTGCACAGCGACGCGACGGTTGGCCAGCCGAAGGTGGACTCTGCCCGCACGGCGCTGGCGCGCATCAACCCCAACGTTCAGTTCACCCTGATTGACGCGATGCTGGATGACGAGGCGCTGTCCGCGCAAATTGCACAGCACGACCTGGTGCTGGACTGCACCGATAACGTCACGGTCCGTAACCAACTGAACGCGGGCTGCTTTGCCCACAAAATCCCGCTGGTCTCCGGCGCGGCGATCCGCATGGAGGGGCAAATCAGCGTCTTCACGTACGGGGAAGGCGAACCCTGCTACCGCTGCCTGAGCCGCTTGTTCGGCGAGAACGCGCTGACCTGCGTTGAGGCGGGCGTGATGGCGCCGCTGGTCGGCGTGATTGGCTCCCTGCAGGCGATGGAAGCGATCAAGGTGCTGGCGCGCTACGGCACGCCTGCCGCGGGGAAAATCGTGATGTATGACGCGATGACCTGCCAGTTCCGCGAGATGAAGCTGATGCGTAACCCGGAGTGTGAGGTTTGCGGAGGTTAAAGCAAACGGCAACCTTCAGGTTGCCGTTTTAGTGTTTGCTCCCTCTCCCTGTGGGAGAGGGTTGGGGTGAGGGCATCAGGCCGCACCCGTTAGATCGACGTCCGTCCAAACGCCCCCTGCCAGTCCTGCTCAAACTTCACAATCGCCGCATCCACAGCCGGAGAGGTAATAAACTGCTGCGCCACGTCCAGCGGCAGCGTGATGGACTCGCAGCCCGCCAGCAGGCAGTCCAGCGCCTGACGCGGCGTTTTGAAGCTCGCGGCCAGCACCTTTGACTGCGGTACGTGCAGCGTCAGCAGCTGTTGCAGTTCAACCACGGTCTGGATCCCGTCCCCGCCCTGCGCGTCCAGGCGGTTAACGTAAGGCGCCACATATTCCGCGCCCGCCAGCGCGCAGAGCATCCCCTGTGCAGCACCGTAAACCGCCGTACCCAGCGTCGGGATCCCTTCCGCTTTCAGCATCTTGATCGCCGCCAGCCCTTCGGCGGTCACCGGCACTTTTACTACCAGGTCGTTAATGATGGCGCGCAGCTTACGCGCGTCCTCCACCATCCCTTCGGCGGTGGTCGCCATCACCTGCGCGAAGAGACGGCCTTTGCCGCCCAGCGCGTCGTGCAGCGCTGGCAGCAACACGTCCAGCGGCGTTTTACCTGCCGCCACAATGCTTGGGTTGGTGGTCACGCCCGCCAGCGGGAAGATACGCGCCAGCTTTTTGACTGCCGCGACGTCAGATGTGTCGAGATAAAGTTCCATGATGTCACCCTCAAATTTAGCCTGCACTTACCCTATCACGACAAAACCTGCTCAGTAGTTGACCTGCATCAAGATAACTTTCATTCGAAAGTAATTTAATCTTCATATGCAATTCGAGAGGCGAAATCATGATCTTCAATATTCAGCGTTACTCTACCCACGATGGCCCCGGTATTAGAACCGTGGTGTTCCTGAAAGGCTGCTCGCTGGGCTGTCGCTGGTGCCAGAACCCGGAAAGCCGCTCCCGCAGCCGGGACGTGCTGTTTGATGCGCGCCTGTGCCTGGACGGCTGTGACCTGTGCCAGCAGGCGGCACCGGGCTGCATCGAACGCGCGCTGAATGGCCAGGTTATCCACCGCGAGAAGCTTGATGAAGCGACGCTCAACGCCCTTAGTGACTGCTGCCCGACGCAGGCGCTGACCGTCTGCGGTGAAGAGCAGCAGGTCGAGGAGATCATGGCGACCGTACTGCGCGATAAACCCTTTTACGACCGCAGCGGCGGCGGGATCACCCTCTCCGGCGGCGAGCCGTTTATGAACCCTGAGCTGGCGCACGCCCTGTTTAAAGCCAGCCACGAACAGGGGATCCACACAGCCGTGGAAACCTGCCTTCACGTGCCGTGGCACTATATCGAGCCGTCATTACCGTACGTCGATCTGTTCCTCGCCGACCTGAAGCACGTCGACGGTGAGGTGTTCAAACAGTGGACGGACGGTTCGGCTAAGCGAATCCTGGACAACCTGAAACGCCTTGCCGCCGCCGGGAAAAAAATCACCATCCGCGTGCCGCTGATCCAGGGCTTTAACGCTGACGAAGCGTCCGTAACCGCCATTACCAACTTCGCCGCCGACGAGCTCGGCGTCGACGATATTCATTTTCTGCCGTATCACACGCTGGGCATGAACAAATACACCCTGCTCGGCCAACCCTACTCTGCCCCTGACAAACCGCTGGATAACCCTGCCCTGCTGGACTTCGCGCAGCAGTACGCCTGCCAGAAAGGGTTAACCGCGACCTTACGAGGATAAACCTATGACGACCCTGAATCTCAACACCCTCAGCGAACGCATTAAGGCGCACAAAACGGCGCTGGTGCATATCGTTAAGCCGCCGGTCTGTACCGAGCGCGCCCAGCATTACACCGAAATGTACCAGCAGCACATGGACAAGCCGATCCCGGTACGCCGCGCTCTGGCGCTGGCGCATCACCTGGCGGAACGCACCATCTGGATCAAACACGACGAGCTGATTATAGGTAACCAGGCAAGCGAAGTGCGCGCCGCGCCGATTTTCCCGGAATACACCGTTTCCTGGATTGAGAAAGAGATCGACGATCTGGCGGACCGCCCGGGCGCGGGCTTTGCGGTGAGCGAAGAGAACAAGCGCGTGCTGCACGACATCTGCCCGTGGTGGCGCGGCCAGACGGTGCAGGACCGCTGCTACGGCATGTTCACCGACGAGCAAAAAGGCCTGCTGGAAACCGGCATTATCAAAGCCGAAGGCAACATGACCTCCGGCGACGCGCACCTGGCGGTCAACTTCCCGCTGGTGCTGGAAAAAGGCCTCGACGGCCTGCGCGCTAAGGTGGCCGAGCGCCGCACGCGCATCAACCTGACGGTGCTGGAAGACCTGCACGGCGACCAGTTCCTGAAGGCGATCGATATCGTGCTGGAAGCCGTAAGCCTGCACATCAAACGCTTTGCCAATCTGGCGCGTGAAATGGCATCTACCGAGACACGCGAAAGCCGCCGCGACGAGCTGCTGGCGATGGCGGAAAACTGCGACGTGATTGCCCACGAGCCGCCAAAAACCTTCTGGCAGGCGCTGCAGCTGTGCTACTTCATCCAGCTGATCCTGCAGATTGAGTCAAACGGCCACTCCGTCTCCTTCGCGCGTATGGACCAGTATCTCTATCCGTACTACCGCCGCGACGTCGAGCTGAACCAGAGCCTCGACCGCGAACACGCTATCGAGCTGCTGCACAGCTGCTGGCTGAAGCTGCTGGAAGTGAACAAAATCCGCTCCGGTTCGCACTCCAAGGCTTCCGCCGGTAGCCCGCTGTACCAGAACGTCACCATCGGCGGCCAGAAGCTGGTCAACGGTGAGCCGATGGACGCGGTGAACCCGCTCTCCTACGCGATTCTGGAGTCCTGCGGTCGCCTGCGCTCCACCCAGCCAAACCTGAGCGTGCGCTACCACGCGGGCATGAGCAATGACTTCCTCGACGCCTGCGTGCAGGTGATCCGCTGCGGCTTCGGGATGCCCGCGTTCAACAACGATGAAATCGTCATTCCGGAATTCATCAAGCTTGGCGTTGAACGAGACGACGCCTACGACTACGCGGCCATCGGCTGTATCGAAACCGCGGTTGGCGGCAAGTGGGGCTACCGCTGCACCGGCATGAGCTTTATCAACTTCGCCCGCGTGATGCTGGCCGCGCTGGAAGGCGGGCGCGACGCCACCAGCGGCAAGGTGTTCCTGCCGCAGGAGAAAGCGCTCTCCGCCGGTAACTTCGACAACTTCGACGAAGTGATGGCGGCGTGGGACAGCCAGATCCGCTACTACACCCGCAAATCCATCGAGATTGAGTACGTGGTGGACACCATGCTGGAAGAGAACGTCCACGATATTCTCTGCTCGGCGCTGGTGGATGACTGCATCGAACGTGCGAAAAGCATCAAGCAGGGCGGCGCGAAGTACGACTGGGTCTCCGGCCTGCAGGTGGGCATCGCTAACCTCGGCAACAGCCTGGCTGCGGTGAAGAAGCTGGTGTTCGAACAGGGCACTATTGGTCAGCAGCAGCTGGCGGCAGCGCTGGCGGATGACTTCGACGGGCTGACCCATGAGCAGCTGCGTCAGCGCCTGATCAACGGCGCGCCGAAGTACGGCAACGACGACGACAGCGTGGACATGCTGCTGACGCGCGCCTACCAGACCTACATTGAAGAGCTGAAGCAGTACCACAACCCTCGCCACGGCCGCGGCCCGATTGGCGGTAACTACTACGCGGGCACCTCTTCCATCTCCGCAAACGTGCCGTTCGGCGCGGCAACGATGGCCACCCCGGACGGTCGTAAGGCGCACACCCCGCTGGCGGAAGGAGCAAGCCCGGCTTCCGGTACGGACCACCTCGGCCCGACGGCGGTAATTGGCTCGGTGGGTAAACTGCCGACGGAAGCGATTCTCGGCGGCGTGCTGCTGAACCAGAAGCTGAACCCGTCGACGCTGGAAAACGACAGCGATCGCCAGAAGCTGATGGTGCTGCTGCGCACCTTCTTCGAGGTGCATAAAGGCTGGCATATCCAGTACAACATCGTCTCGCGCGAAACGCTGCTGGAAGCGAAGAAACATCCTGACCAGTATCGTGACCTGGTGGTGCGCGTCGCGGGCTACTCGGCGTTCTTCACCGCCCTGTCGCCGGATGCGCAGGACGATATTATCGCCCGTACTGAGCATACGCTGTAACGGCATATCTCCTCACCCCGCCCCTCTCCCACGGGGAGAGGGAGAAAACACTAACAACGGCAACCACGGTTGCCGTTTTGCTTTTACTTTCGAATGAAATTAAATTTGTGCTCCCCGTCACCTTGTTATTAGAATGTTTCAAAACGCAGTGACCCAGGAGCACAGTATGACCGTTAAAGTTATCGTCACCGATATGGACGGAACTTTCCTTGATGATGCCAAGCAGTACGATCGTGACCGCTTCCAGGCACAGTTTGAACAGCTTAAAGCCCGCGATATTGAATTCGTTGTCGCCAGCGGCAACCAGTATTACCAGCTCATCTCCTTCTTTCCGGCGCTGAAAGACCGGATCTCCTTCGTGGCGGAAAACGGCGCGCTGGTGTTCGATCGCGGCGAACAGATTTTCCACGGCGAGCTGACGCGTCATGAATCGCAGATCGTGATTGGCGAACTGCTGAAAGACAAAGGGCTGAACTTCGTGGCCTGCGGGCTGGAGAGCGCCTGGGTCAGCGACCAGGCTCCTGAAGAATTCGTGGCGCTGATGTCAAAGCACTATCACCGCTTAAAGCGCATCAGCGATTACCGCGAAATTGACGACGTGCTGTTTAAGTTCTCCCTGAACCTGCCGGACAGCGATATCCCTAATCTGGTGGATAAACTGCACGTCTCCCTGGACGGCATCATGAAGCCGGTCACCAGCGGCTTTGGTTTTGTTGATTTGATTATCCCCGGCCTGCACAAGGCCAACGGCATTAGCCGTCTGCTGAAACGCTGGAAAATCTCCCCGCAGGAGTGCGTGGCCATTGGCGACAGCGGCAACGATGCCGAGATGCTGAAGCTGGTGAAATATTCCTTTGCGATGGGCAACGCAGCAGAGAGCATCAAAGAAATCAGCCGCTACGGCACCGACGACAACAACCATCAGGGCGCGCTGAACGTCATCCAGGCCGTGCTCGACAACCATTCCCCGTTCGACGTCTGATCCTTTCCTCGCCGGAGCGTCGCTCCGGCCTCTCACTCTTTTTCCGTCCTGTGGCTTGCGTCAAGTTTTTAAACTTGCATTAACTTATTTTTAACTTAAAGTATCACTTGTAGACATTTTTACTTTCGAATGAAAGATGCGAGGCAGTTATGACCTTTACCAGTGAAACTTTGCCAGCGGATCAAAAAGCGGCAATCCGTCAGTTAAAACGTGAGCTGCGCGCGCAGATCGGCGACGTGCAGGCGGTGTTTAATAAGCTCAGCGACAAAATTGCCACCCGCGTGGCGGAAATCAACGCGCTTAAAAACAAGGGCGAATCCGTCTGGCCGGAGATCCCGTTTGCGGATGTGAAAAACGGCACCATTACCGACGCACAGCGCGAGGCCGTTAAACGCCGCGGCTGCGCGGTGATTAAAGGTCATTTCCCTCGCGAGCAGGCGCTGGCGTGGGATCGGTCGATGCTCGACTACCTCGATCTGAACAAGTTTGACGAGGTGTACAAAGGCCCGGGCGATAACTTCTTCGGCACCCTGACGGCCTCTCGTCCGGAGATTTACCCGATTTACTGGTCTCAGGCGCAGATGCAGGCGCGCCAGAGCGAAGAGATGGCGCAGGTGCAGTCGTTCCTGAACCGTTTATGGACATTCGAGAGCAACGGCAAGCAGTGGTTCAACCCGGACGTGAGCGTGATTTACCCGGACCGTATCCGCCGCCGCCCGCCGGGAACGACCTCGAAAGGACTGGGCGCGCATACAGACTCCGGCGCGCTGGAGCGCTGGCTGCTTCCGGCTTATCAACAGGTGTTCGCCCGCGTGTTTGACGGCAACGTTGAGAAATACGATCCGTGGAACGCCGCGCACCGTACCGAAGTGGAAGAGTACACCGTCGATAACACCACCAAATGCTCGGTGTTCCGCACCTTCCAGGGCTGGACGGCGCTGTCGGATATGATCCCAGGTCAGGGGCTGCTGCACGTGGTGCCAATCCCGGAAGCGATGGCCTACATTCTGCTGCGGCCGCTGCTGGACGACGTGCCGGAAGACGAGCTGTGCGGCGTGGCGCCGGGGCGCGTGCTGCCGGTTTCAGAGAAATGGCACCCGCTGCTGATCGAGACGCTGACCAGCATTCCGGCACTCGACGCGGGCGATTCCGTGTGGTGGCACTGCGATGTGATTCACTCCGTGGAACCGGTGGAAAATCAGCAGGGCTGGGGCAACGTGATGTACATCCCTGCCGCGCCGATGTGCGAGAAAAACCTCGCCTATGCGAAAAAGGTCAAGGAAGCGCTGGAAACCGGCGCGTCGCCGGGAGACTTCCCGCGCGAGGATTATGAAAAAAGCTGGCAGGACCGCTTTACCGTGAACGATCTCAACATCCACGGCAAGCGCGCGCTGGGCATGGTTTAACTGTCGTACAGCCCTTCCCGCTCTACGGCGGTGCGTCGTTTCCCCTGACGTATCCGCCGTACCGATTCCCGCACGGCCAGCGTGCCGTTTAGCAGCAATGTTCCCACCGGCGCGTCCGGGCGCATCAGCCGCTGCTGGAGCATATATACCGCTTCGGTTCCCAGCTCATCGCGCGGAACGTGCACCGCCGTTAATGGAACATCCTGAATCGCCGCCAGGTTAAAGCCGTCAATGCTCATCACCGACACGTCCTGCGGCACGCGCAGGCCGTGGTTTTGTAATGCGCTAATGGTGCCCGCCGCCATAAAGTCGCCGCCGACCAGGAACGCGGTAGGTAAATCCTTCCCCTGCACTTCACTGAGCCAGCTGCTGACCATCTGTTCCGTTTCGCGCGCGCTGAAGCTGGGCACCACCAGCAGATCGCGTTTATCGTTGAATTTCAGGTTGTGAGACTGCCACGCGTCGCGGATCCCCGCCAGGCGCAGCTCCATGGTGTAGCGGCGCAGGCACAGCACGTTCATCACCTCACGGTGTCCCATTTCGAACAGATATTCCGCCGCCCGTTCGCCAATGGCGCGATGATCCGGCGCGACGGCAGGCAGACGCATGTGCCGGTCGCGGCAGTTAATCAGCATGCAGGGTTTACCCACGTCCACTGCCAGATCGTGGATATGGGGATCGTCGATGCCAAGAAGGATTGCCGCCTGGGTGTCCGCTTCGTTCATGCGCGCCAGAAACAGCTGGGCGTCGCTGTCGTTCTCCTCCAGCGCGCAGTAGCGAAGGCGCACATCGTGGGACGCCAGGCCTTTACTCACGCTCTGGATCACGCGGTAGTAAAAGATGTCGGACCGCTCGTCAAACGCCCGCTGCGGGGCAAAAACCACCAGGCTGTTAAGCAGCAGACGCCCTGCCGCCATGCCGTCCATCACCCCCAGCTCCCGCGCGCACGCCAGCACCTTTGCGCGCGCTTTTTCACTGGTATTCGCTTTTCCCGCCAGCACTCGCGACACGGTGCTGATCGAGAGCTGCGTACGGGCCGCGATTTCGCTGATTTTTAGCCTTTTGTCCATTTTGTGATCTGGCTCCATTTGCGAAATGAAAAAATTTTCATAGCGTATTGGTCAGGCAATAGCTGACATAAAGGCCATCATGCCAGAGGGTTTACGTCAGTTATGAGAAATTTTGCACAAAATCCACTTTTGCCCACTCATTTTCTTCCTTAAGGTGAACTTGTCACACAACTTCCATACTAGTTGTATACCAACTTAAACATTTTAAACGGATAGAAATCAAAGGCATAAAAATCCGTGTGACACCTGAACCTCCGTCCCCTTACCGTCCGTCTTGTGGAGAGTAAAATGAGTCAGGACATCAATAACACCGTAGCGACAAGCAAAACCCGTCGCGTCATCAAGAACCTGCGCTGGTACGTGCTGGTGCTGTTCTTACTTGGCGTCACCGTTAACTACATCACCCGTAACTCACTCGGGATCCTCGCCCCGGAACTGAAAGAGAGCCTCGGGATCACCACCGAGCAATACTCCTGGATCGTCGGCGCGTTCCAGATCGCCTATACCATTTTCCAGCCCCTGTGCGGCTGGCTGATTGACGTCATCGGCCTGAAGATTGGCTTTATGGTCTGCGCCGGGATCTGGGCGCTGATGTGTATTTTCCACGCGGGCGCCGGAAGCTGGCTGCACCTCGCTATTCTGCGCTTCTTTATGGGTGCCTCTGAGGCGGCCGCTACCCCGGCGAACGCCAAAACCATCGGCGAATGGTTCCCGAAATCAGAGCGACCCGTTGCCGCCGGCTGGGCGGGCGTGGGCTTCTCCATCGGCGCGATGCTGGCCCCGCCTATCATCTACTTTGCTCACGCCTCGTTCGGCTGGCAGGGCGCGTTTATGTTTACCGGCGTGCTGGCGCTGCTGTGGGTGATCCTCTGGTGGGCGTTCTACCACAACCCGGAGCAGCACCCGAACCTGAGCAAGGACGAACTGGCGTTTATCAAGCAGGATAACGAACCGCCTGCGGTGAAACTGCCTTTCCTGACCGCGCTGAAAACCGTCTCGAAAAACAAACGCTTCTACGGTATCGCCATCCCGGCCTTTATGGCAGAACCGGCCTGGGCGGTGCTGAGCTTCTGGGTGCCGCTGTACCTCGCCAAAGAGCACGGCATGGACCTGAAGCAGATTGCGATGTTTGCCTGGCTTCCGTTCCTCGCCGCCGACCTCGGCAGCGTGGCGAGCGGCTACCTGACGCGTCTGTACACCCGTCTGTTCGGCTGCTCGCGCGTTAACTCGGTCGTTGCCAGCTCCGTGACGGGCGCGTTCCTGATGATCTCTCTGGGCATCGTGGCCATTACCCGCGACCCGTATATCACCATCGTGCTGATCTCCATCGGCGGTTTCGGGCACCAGATTATCTCCTGCATGCTGAGCGCCCTGGTCGTTGAGTCGTTCGACAAAGGCCAGATGGCGACCGTCAACGGCATGCGCGGCTCTGCGGCGTGGATCGCCAGCTTCCTGTTCTCGCTGTTAATCGGCGTGACCGCCGACAAAATCGGCTTTAACCCGCTCTTTATTGCCATGGGCTTCTTTGACCTGATTGGCGCTGTCTTCCTGGTAGCATTTATTGCTGAACGTCGCGCCAAGCGCGCCTGATAGTGGATGTATTGCATATGAAAACCCTGAAAAACTGGACCCTTGATACGCAGTCGGCAAACCATCTGGAACTGCTGGTCGATAACCAGCACCGCCTGTGCCTGTATGTGCTGGAAGAGAACCTGTTCCGCGTGCTGATTAAACGCAAAGGCGAGCTGGCGCTGGACCGCACCTGGAGCATCGCGCCGGAAGAAGACGTGCCGTGGGAAGGCCGCCGTCGTGACGATATAAGCGGTTTCTCCTGCCCGGCCTGGACACTGACGCAGCAGGAAGAGACGCTCACCGTGGCAACCGAACAGCTGCGCGTAACGGTCCACCAGCCGCTGTGGCTGGAGTGGCACTACCGCAATGAGGCGGGCGAGTGGCAGCCGCTGGTCAACGACCGTCCAACCAGCGCCTACCTGCTGAACGCCCACGGCGACGGCGTGGCGCACTACCTCAGCCGCCGCAAGGACGAGCGTTTCTACGGCCTGGGCGAAAAAGCGGGCGATCTGCAGCGCAACGGCAAGCGCTATGAGATGCGCAACCTCGACGCAATGGGGTACAACGCGGCCAGCACCGACCCGCTCTACAAGCATATTCCGTTCACTATCGCCCGCCGCGACGACGTCAGCTACGGCCTGTTCTACGACAACCTGAGCAGCTGCTGGCTGGATCTGGGTAACGAAATCGACAACTACCACACCGCCTATCGTCGCTGGCAGGCGGAAGCGGGCGACATCGATTACTACATCTTTACCGGCACGCGCGTGCTGGACGTCACCAAAGCCTTCGTGCGCCTGACCGGGAAAACGCTGTTCGGACCGAAATGGAGCCTGGGCTACAGCGGCTCGACCATGCACTACACCGACGCGCCGGATGCGCAGAACCAGCTGATGAACTTCATCCGCCTGTGCGAAGAGCACGCCATTCCGAGCGACTCGTTCCAGCTCTCCTCCGGCTATACCTCCATCAACGGCAAGCGCTACGTCTTCAACTGGAACTATGACAAGGTGCCGCAGCCGAAGGTGATGAGCCAGGCCTTCCACGACGCGGGGCTGAAGCTGGCGGCAAACATCAAGCCGTGCCTGCTGCAGGACCATCCGCGCTATAACGAAGTGGCGGAGAGCGGCCTGTTCATTCGCGATTCAGAAACCGATGCACCGGAACGTTCCAGCTTCTGGGATGACGAAGGCTCGCACCTCGACTTTACCAACCCGCAGACGGTGCAGTGGTGGCAGAACGGCGTCACCACGCAGCTGCTGGAGATGGGCATCGACTCCACCTGGAACGACAACAACGAGTACGAAGTGTGGGACGGGGAAGCGCGCTGCTTTGGCTTCGGCAAGGAAATCGCCATCAAGCACATTCGCCCGGTGATGCCGCTGCTGATGATGCGCGCCTCGCTGGAAGCGCAGCAGCGTTTCGCGCCGGAAAAACGTCCGTATCTCATCTCCCGCTCCGGCTGCGCCGGGATGCAGCGCTACGTTCAGACCTGGAGCGGCGACAACCGCACCAGCTGGGACACCCTGCGCTATAACATCCGCATGGGGCTGGGCATGAGCCTGTCCGGTCTGTTCAACGTCGGCCATGACGTCGGCGGTTTCTCCGGCGACAAACCGGACGCCGAGCTGTTCGTGCGCTGGGTGCAGAACGGCGTGATGCACCCGCGCTTTACCATTCACTCGTGGAACGATGACCACACCGTGAACGAGCCGTGGATGTACCCGGGCGTCACGCCAGCCATTCGCGGCGCGGTTGAGCTGCGCTACCGCCTGCTGCCGTACCTCTATACCCTGCTCTGGCAGGCGCACGCCGACGACGAGCCGATGCTGCGCCCGACCTTCCTCGATCACGAGCATGATGCGCAGACGTTTGAGGAGTGCGATGACTTCCTGCTGGGCCGCGACCTGCTGGTCGCCAGCGTCGTCGAAGCCGGGCAGCGCGAGCGCCGCGTCTGGCTGCCGGATAACGCCACCGGCTGGTATGATTTTTACACCCACGCGTGGTATGCGGGCGGCCAGTCAATCGTCCTCGACGCGCCGCTGGAAAAACTACCGCTGCTGGTGCGCGCCGGTGCCGCTCTGCCGCTGAGCGAACGCATTACGCATGTGAGTGCCGAAAACGATACGACCCGCGAGCTGAAGCTGTTCCCGGTGAAGGGCGTCGGCACGACCACCGGAATGCTGTTTGAAGACGACGGCGAAAGCTGGGGCTACCAGAACGGCAACGCGCTGTGGGTGGAGTGGGAAATGGTGTGCGACGGCGCAACCATCAACCTGAAGGTCAACGCGCGCGGGGATTATCGTCCGGCGTGGAAATCGCTTAAGGTGTCGCTGCCTGCAGGGGAAAAACGTACGCTGCTGGTGAACGGGGTCGAAGGGGGCGAGTGGGTGGTCTAGTGCGGCCTGATGCCCTCACCCTAACCCTCTCCCACGGGGAGAGGGAACAGAACGTAGGCCGGGTAAGGCGAAGCCGCCACCCGGCTTTTTTTTTAGTTCTCGATACCTTTACTGCGCAGGTAATCTTCGTAATTACCGGTGAAGTCCACCACGCGCTCTGGCGTAATTTCGATCACGCGGGTCGCCAGCGAGCTGACGAACTCACGGTCGTGAGAGACGAAGATCAGGGTACCCTGATACATCTCCAGCGCCATGTTCAGGGATTCGATAGATTCCATGTCCAGGTGGTTGGTCGGTTCGTCCATCACCAGGATGTTTGGTTTTTCCATCATCAGCTTGCCGAACAGCATGCGGCCCTTCTCACCACCGGAGAGCACCTTAGCCGGCTTTTTGATGTCGTCCTGGCTGAACAGCAGACGACCCAGAATGCTGCGCACCGCCTGCTCGTCGTCGCCTTCCTGCTTCCACTGGCTCATCCAGTCAAAGACGGTCAGGTCGTTTTCGAACTCGTACTCATGGTCCTGCGCGTAGTAGCCAATCTGCGCGTTTTCAGACCACTTCACGGTGCCGTTGTCCGGCTGCAGTTCGCCAACCAGGGTTTTCAGCATGGTGGATTTACCCACGCCGTTGGCGCCGAGGATGGCAATCTTCTCGCCCACTTCAAGCAGCAGGTTGAATTTTTTAAACAGCGGACCGTTCTCAAAGCCTTTTTCAAGGGCTTCCACTTCCAGCGCGTTACGGAACAGTTTCTTGTCCTGCTCGAAGCGGATGAACGGGTTCTGACGGCTGGAGGCTTTGACTTCGTCCAGCTTGATTTTGTCGATCTGACGGGCACGCGAGGTCGCCTGACGCGACTTAGAGGCGTTGGCGCTAAAGCGGCTGACGAAGGACTGCAGGTCAGCAATCTGCGCTTTCTTCTTGGCGTTATCCGCCAGCAGACGTTCACGCGCCTGGGTAGCCGCCGTCATGTACTCGTCGTAGTTGCCCGGATAAACGCGCAGCTCGCCGTAGTCCAGATCCGCCATGTGCGTACAGACCATGTTCAGGAAGTGACGGTCGTGCGAAATGATGATCATGGTGCTGTCGCGATCGTTCAGCGTCTGCTCCAGCCAGCGGATGGTGTCGATGTCCAGGTTGTTCGTCGGTTCGTCGAGCAGCAGGATGTCCGGGTTAGAGAACAGCGCCTGTGCCAGCAGCACGCGCAGCTTCCAGCCCGGCGCAACTTCGCTCATCGGGCCGTAATGTTGTTCAACAGGAATACCCACGCCGAGCAGCAGCTCGCCCGCGCGCGCTTCCGCAGAGTAGCCGTCCATCTCGCCGTACTGCGTTTCCAGATCGGCCACTTTATAGCCGTCTTCTTCGCTCATTTCGGCCAGCGCGTAGATGCGATCGCGCTCCTGCTTCACTTCCCACAGTTCCCCATGCCCCATGATCACGGTGTCGAGCACGGTGAACTCTTCGAAGGCGAACTGATCCTGACGCAGCTTACCGATACGCTCGTTAGGGTCGAGCGATACGTTACCGAGCGTCGGCTCCAGGTCACCGCCGAGGATCTTCATAAAGGTGGATTTTCCGCTACCGTTGGCACCAATCAGGCCGTAACGGTTGCCGCCGCCAAATTTGACGGAAATGTTTTCGAACAGCGGCTTACTGCCAAACTGCATAGTGACGTTGCTGGTAACTAACACGGGGAGATTCCTGCGAAAAGTGTGATAAACACGGCATTATGCCACAATTCCGAATTGAGATCCCGTGTTGCGGCAATCCACTAAACTTTAACAAAATCGAAAAAAATGTGATTTCGTACACATCTGAATTCCCTGTTAGCGGGAATGCACATATAATGCGCTCCCATCACAGATTCAGACTTATCAACTCATCGCCAGAATGGCTTAGATACCTCGCACAACATGAACATGAAATTAACAACGCTTTTTGCGGCGGCGTTAGCCGTAGTAGGTTTTTGTAAGACCGCGTCTGCGGTGACGTATCCCCTGCCAACCGACGGTAGCCGTCTGGTAGGCCAGAACCAGGTTGTGACGGTACCAGAAGGTAACTCTCAGCCACTGGAGTATTTCGCTGCGCAGTACCAGCTGGGCCTGTCTAACATGCTGGAAGCGAACCCGGGCGTTGACCCGTATCTGCCGAAAGCGGGTACCGTGCTGAATATTCCACAGCAGCTGATCCTGCCGGATACCGTTCATGAAGGTATCGTGATTAACAGCGCCGAAATGCGTCTGTATTACTACCCGAAAGGCACCAACACCGTTATCGTGCTGCCAATCGGTATCGGCCAGCTGGGTAAAGACACCCCAATGAACTGGACCACCAAAGTTGAGCGTAAGAAAGCGGGCCCAACCTGGACGCCGACTGCCAAAATGCACGCGGAATACATCGCTGCGGGCGAACCGCTGCCAGCCGTTGTTCCGGCAGGCCCGGATAACCCAATGGGTCTGTACGCGCTGTACATTGGTCGTCTTTACGCTATCCACGGTACCAACGCCAACTTCGGTATCGGCCTGCGCGTAAGCCACGGCTGCGTGCGCCTGCGTAACGACGACATCAAATTCCTGTTCGAAAACGTGCCGGTCGGTACGCGCGTGCAGTTCATCAACGAACCGGTGAAGGCGACCTCTGAGCCAGACGGCAGCCGCTACATCGAAGTGCACAACCCGCTGTCCACCAGCGAAGACCAGATCAACAACAACGAAATCGTCCCTGTTACGCTGAACAGCGCGGTGCAGGCGGTGACTTCTCAGCCAGACGTAGAAACGGCGATTGTTGACCAGGCCGTGCAGAACCGCTCCGGTATGCCGGTGCGTTTGAACTGATAGCGAAGCATTAAAAAAGCGGGCCTCGTTGCCCGCTTTTTTTTATCCGTTATTCACGATCACGATCCCGCCGTGGTCGAACCGATAGTGGCAGTGGGCATACTCCAGCGGCGTGCCGTCCTCCAGATAAATCACCTGCTCCACTTCCAGTACGGGATCGGTCTGCTCGCAGACCAGATGCTCCCTGTCCAGAGCGTTGGGCTTAAGCGCCCGCACCACCCGATACGACCCCATAATTTTCAGCGCCAGCGTCTCCTGCACGTACTGGAACACCGAACCTTCAAGATGGTTTTTCGTCAGGCCCGGCACCAGATTCATCGGCATCACCGTGGAATCCAGCGACATCGGTTCGCCGTTCAGCAGACGGAGGCGAACGAAGTCATAGATCGGCGCATCGGCGTTAATCATCAGCGACGCCTGCTCTTTTTCGTTCGGGAAGCGCAGCTCGAAATGCACCACCCGGCTGGTCACCGTGCCCAGATGCGCCCAGGTTTTGGTCGCACCAAAATAGTCGCTGCCGGAGAGGTCCCACTGCGAGAGCTGAAGGAAGTTTTTGCGGATGAACGTGCCCTGGCCCTGGCGGGTATAGACCAGACCTTCGACGATCAGCTGGCGCATCGCCTGCTGAATGGTCATCCGGCTGGAGTTGAACTCCGCCGCCAGCGCAAACTGGTCAGGCAGGGGTTCGTTGGCGGCGTACTGCTGGCTGATAATGCGTTTCTTAATTTCCCGCGCTATGGTGATGTACTTCGCCGCCATCGTTCTTCCTTTCAGTTAGTTTTCTATCCCGCTGTTTTTCAACGCCACTCTCTCGGCAATCTTGAGGAAAGGCAGGTAGAAGAATACACCAAATACGATGATTGCCAACTGCACCACCACCGCCCGCCAGTCCCCTGCCGTGGCCAGCCAGGCGCTGAGAATGGGCGGCGTGGTCCACGGGATCATCACCACGCAGCGCGACATTAACCCCAGCGTGGTACAGAGCCAGGCGAAGTAAATGCCGATGGCGGGCAGCAGCACAAACGGGATCATCAGCGGCAGGTTAAACACGATCGGCAGGCCGAAAATCACCGGCTCGTTGATGTTGAACAGACCGGGCGCCAGCGACAGACGCGCCACCTGCTTCGCCGATTTTTGTCGGGAGAAGATAAAGATAGCAATCAGCAGCGATATCGTGCTGCCCGTGCCGCCCACCATGCCAAACGTCGGCACGAAGATGTTGTTGATGATATGCGGGATGGGCTGACCGTTGGCGAAAGCCAGCATGTTCTCGTTGGTGTTGATCAGCAGGAACGGCTCCAGCACCACGCTGTTAACGACTGACTGATGAATACCGAGCGTGAACAGAAAGTTACCGAAGCTGTAGATGAAAATCGTCCCCGGCAGGCTGGTGTTAATCAGCCGCAGCGGCTGCTGGATAAAGGTGGTAATAAGATGGATCAGGTCCGTGTGCAGCACGTTTGCCAGTATCGCCGCCAGCACCGCGAACAGGGAGAGCGTGAGAATGGTCGGGATCAGCGCGGTAAAGGATTTGCTCACCGCCGGAGGCACGTTTTCCCCGAGGGAAATGTGCAGCGCCTTCAGGCGCGAAATGGCGATAAACAGTTCCGTTGAGAGCAGCCCGATCAGCACCCCGGCGAAAATCCCGGTTGAGCCAATATTGGTGAACGTCAGCACCTGGGTGATGTTCACCGCGGCATCGCTGCCGACGGGCGTAATCTGCAGGCGCATCGGCATCATGATGATGAAGCTGCTGACGCCGATAACCACTGCCGAGACCGGATTGTCGAAATCTTTGTTGCGCGCCAGCGACCAGGCAATCATCGGGGCCAGCAGCAGCGCGGCAATGTTCAGCGTGCCGTTGATAATCGCCTCGCCCCACACTTTGAAGTGTGCCAGCGTGTCGCCGTGAAAAATCCACGGAAATACCACGTTGTTCACCAGCACCGCCAGACCGGCGAGGATGAAAATCGGCATCACCGTGGCGAAAGCGTCGCGCAGGGAGCGCAGGTGCACCTGATTTGCCAGGCGCGCCGAGAACTCTACAAATTTATCGACAAAAGACTGCATGTGCGGTGTTATTTTTGTTTCAGACATAGCGGATAGTTCCCATCAATCAGTCACAAAAACGGCCCGGCAGCGTACGGCTTACATCTCGCGTCCGTTGGTATGGATAACCTGTTTTAACCACGCGTAGCTCTTCTTCGGCACGCGCTTCAGGTCTTTCAGGTCGTGGTTTTCACGGTTGACATAGACCACGCCGTAGCGCTTACGCATGTCGCCCTGGGAGCTGAGAATGTCGATTAACCCCCAGCCGAGGTAGCCGATCACCTCTGCCCCGTCCTCGAACATCGCCTCCTTCATGGCATTGATATGCGCCCGGTGGTAGTCGATGCGGTAGGTGTCCTCGATCGGATTGACGCCGTCCCAGGACTCAATCACCCCGATGCCGTTTTCGATCGGGAAGACCGGCATCCGCCAGTCGTTGGCGTAGCGGGTGATGATGGTGCGAAAGCCCAGCGGATCGATCTGCCAGTTCCACTCGGTGGCCTTCAGGTACGGGTTGTTTTTCTCGCCGTGCAGCAGGTAATAGTTCACCGGCGTGCCTTCCGGGATCGCATCGCTGTCCAGCGTTTTGCTGGCGTAGTAGCTGAAGGCCATATAGTCGTTTTTAGTCCGCGCCAGCAGCGCTAAATCCTCGGCGCGGTAGATATCGCCAAAGCCCTCCTGCTCCACCACCGCCATCACCGCGGGGCTGTAGCCCTGCCCTGCGAAGACGCGCAGCAGGTTCTGGTTGAGGAACTCGTCGTACTGCTGGGCGCAGAAGATATCGCGCGGTTTGCAGGTGGCCGGGTAGATCAGCTGGTGCGCCAGCATGCCGCCCATCAGCTGGCCCGGTCTGGTCTGATGCAGATATTCGGTCAGCGCCATGTGCGCCACCATCGTATGGTGCTGCAGCTCGTACAGCTCGCGCAGGGTTTTGTCGCCGTGCATATAGCCGGAAATGCGGAAGGCTTCCGGCATATGGAAGATGTTCTGCTCGTTGAAGGTCAGCCAGTACTTCACGCGGTCGCCATAGCAGTCGATCATCTTTTTGCCGTAGCGGATAAAGGCCTCCATCACGCGGCGGTCGTTGAAGCCGTTGTACTCCTGCGCCAGCGCCAGCGGCATATCGAAGTGGTACAGGCAGACCATCGGCTCGATGCCGCGGGCGATGAGATCGTCAATAAAGCGGTCGTAAAACGCGATGCCCTCGTCGTTGAACGCGCCGTCGCCCTGCGGGCAGACGCGGCTCCATGAGATCTGAAAGCGATAGCAGTTCATGCCCAGATCCTGCATCAGGTCGAAATCTTCCCGGTAGCGGTGGTAGGAGTCGGTCGCGACTTTCCAGTCGGAGACGTTCTCCCCGGCTTCGCGAATGTCGTAAACCGACATCCCCTTCCCACCCTCGTTCCATGCGCCTTCCGTCTGCATGCTGGACACCGAGTTGCCCCATAAAAAATTGGCCGGCAGCGAATTGTTCATGCTCTCTCCCTATATGACTAGTCATTTAAAATTTCATGACTAGTCATATAGGCGAAGATGATATGGGGATCAAAGAGGAGGATCGTTTTTTGTGAGCAATGCGGGAAAAAAAGCCCCGGTTAGCGATGCATTGCCGGGGCAAGGAAGGTTATTGTTGCGCGAGCTGATTGCGGCGATATTCCCCCTGCCGCTCCAGCATCCAGCCCGGGTATTCGCGCGGCAGCGCGCTCACCGCATCAAGCTGCTTGAGTTCGTCTTCGCTCAGTCGGATCCCGGTCGCGGCGATATTGTCGTCCAGCTGTTCGACGCGTTTCGCGCCAATGATGACGCTGGTCACCGCTTTCTGATGCAGCAGCCACGCCAGCGCGATTTGCGCGACGGAGACGCCCTTGCTTTCGGCGATAGTGCGCATCACGTCCACGCAGTCGAAGGCGCGTTCTTTGTTCACAGGCGGGAAGTCAAACTCCAGACGACGACCGCCGGCTTCACTCTGACCGTCGCGGCCATATTTTCCGCTCAGCAGACCGCCCGCCAGCGGGCTCCAGACCATCAGCCCGACGCCTTCGCTCTGCATCATCGGTACTAGCTCGCGCTCCAGATCGCGCCCGGCAATGGTATAATACGCCTGCAGCGACGCGAAACGCGCCAGTCCAAGACGTTCAGAAATACCGAGCGCTTTGGCAATCTGCCACGCCGCCCAGTTAGAGACGCCGATGTAGCGCACGTGGCCGTGCTGCACCAGGTTATCCAGCGCGTAGAGCATCTCTTCAATCGGCGTTGCGGGGTCGAAGCCGTGAAGCTGGTAGAGATCGATATGATCGAGCTGCAGGCGGCGCAGGCTCTCCTTCACGCTGCTGATGATGTGATAGCGCGAGCTGCCGCGCGAGTTCACCCCTGCCGTTCCCGTTTCGCCGAACACTTTCGTCGCGACCACCACGTTCTCGCGAGGGATCTTCAGGTTTTTCAGCGCCTGACCGGTGATCTCTTCCGAGCGTCCTTCCGAGTAAACGTCCGCGGTGTCGATAAAGTTGATCCCGGCATCCAGCGCGCGGCCCACCAGCTGCTCGGCTTCACTTTGCTGGAGCTGGCCAATCTTGCCCCACATGCCGCCCTCGCCGCCGAAGGTCATGGTGCCGAGGCACAGTTCAGAAACAAACAGACCGGTGTTGCCCAGTTTTTGATAACGCATAAGTTATTCCTCGCATGTCGATTGGGTACCCGATAGTTATACCCGCCCCTCAGCCATCGCGAATGTGGTGTTCCTGTCCGTTTCTTGCCCAATCCTCTGAATTTATCCGCGCGGGGCGTCGCCAAAGACGCTGTAGTCCGGTAACTGCACCTGCTGATACGGCTCCCAGCCGCCGCCGAGGGCCTTGTAGAGTGCCACCAGATCGAGCGCGCTCTGCACCTGCGCCTGTGCGCGCTGCTGCTGGGCCTGCGCCAGCTGACGCTGGGCGTCCAGCACGTCGATAAAGCTGGCGATCCCCTGCCGGTAGCTGTCGCTCGCTAAATCAAAGGCGTTTTGCAGGGCGTCGATCGTTTTTGCGAGACCCGCTTCACGCTGCTGGTCGGTGCGATAGCTCACCAGCGCGTTTTCCACATCCCCGAGCGCGGTCAGCACCGTCTGGCGATAGTCCAGCACCGCCGCTCCCTGCTGCGCGCGCGCCACCTTGACGCTGGAGACCAGTCGACCGCCCTGGAAGATGGGAATGGAGACCTGCGGGCCAAAGCTGTAGAAGTGGCTGCTCCAGTCGGTCAGCCAGTTGGTTTCGCTGTTGCGCAGGCCAAACTGCCCGGAGAGCGTAAAGCTCGGGAACAGCTCCGCCACCGAGACGCCGATTTGCGCCGTGGCGGCATGAAGGTTCGCCTCCGCTTCGCGCACGTCCGGACGGCGTCGTGCCAGCGTGGACGGAATGCCGGTCTGCACGATATCCGGCAACGCCGGCATCGGCTGCGCAGACTGAAGTTCGCCATCCAGCGCCCCTGGCGGCTTGCCGAGCAGGATCGCCAGGCCGTTCATCGCCTGCCGCTCCTGCGCCTGATATTGCGGAAGCTGTGCTTCAAGGTTGCCTAACTGCGCCCGGGCGTTTTCCACATCCATCTGCGGCGACAGCCCGCCCCGCTGGCGGCTTTCGGTGAGATCCAGCGTCTGCTGCGCGCTTTTAATCTGGGTGTTCAGCGTGGCGATAATGCTCTGCGCCCCGCGCAGCTGGAGCCACGCGCGCGCCACTTCGGCCTCCAGCGACACCAGCGCGTCGTTACGCTGCTCGATAGCCGCTTTCTGCTGCGCTTCGGCGGCTTCCACCTGACGACGCACCTTGCCCCACAGGTCGATTTCCCACTGGGCGTCGAAGCTGCCCTGGTATAGGTTAATCGGCTGCGTCAGCGGCCCCAGCGCGCCCTTCAGGTTGGGATCGATACTATCCACCTGGTCATACACGCCGTGGGATTTCAGCTCTCCTTCCAGGCCAAGCTGCTGGCGCGTCGCTTGCAGATTGCCGTTCACCGACGGATAAAACGCCCCACCCGCCTGGTTAATCTGCTCTCGCGCCCCGGCGATGCGCAGCACCGTCTGCTGCAGCGTCAGGTTTCCGGCAATGGCGCGCTCAACCAGGCTGTCGAGCTGCGGCGAGCCGAAGGTCTTCCACCAGCGCGGATTGGTCGCAGCGGAAGTAGTTTGCGATTTCACCGCGCTGTCGCCCTTATCGTTCCAGTGCGTAACGGCGGGCGGCGCAGGCTGCTGGTAGTCAGGCCCAACGGCGCAGCCCGCCAGCAGCATCATTATCATCAGGGGGTGTAAACGTCTGTGTATCATCAATGTGCTCCTGCACTCCCCTCGCTCTTAACCGGCGAGAGCAACAAACAAAACGGAATCAGTAACAAGGCCACCGCGCTCAGAATGGTGAAGACGTCGATGTAGGCCAGGATGCGCGACTGCTCGATCATGGTCTGGTACATGCGTCCGGTGGCGATGCCGGTGGGGTCGCCCACCTGGGTGGTGAAGTTCTGGATCGCCTGGGCGCTTTCGCGTATCGCCTGCTGGAACTGCTCGTTAAGCGGCGAGGCGTGGTACGCAAGGTGCGCGCTGTGCGCCTGGGCGCGTTCGGTGATGGCCGCCGTCGAAAGGGATATGCCAATCGAGCCCGCGACGTTGCGGAACATGGTAAACAGCGCCGCCGCATCGGCATTCAGCCGCCTCGGTATCGAGATAAATGCAATCGTCGTGAGCGGCACAAACAGGAACCCCAGCCCTATCGACTGGGCGCTGCGGAACAGCACCAGGGTTTCGAAGTCGATATCCGGCGTCAGCGTTCGCGACCAGAAGAACGACACCGCCAGACAGGTAAAGCCAAAGGCGATAATCCAGCGCGTCTGCACCACCGGCATCAGCTTCAGCACCAGCGGAATGGTTAACACAATCAGCACCGCGCCGGGCGACAGCACCAGCCCCGACCAGGTAGCGGTGTAGCCCAGGTCCTGCTGCGCCAGCTGCGGGATCACCACCGAGCTGCCGTACAAAATCATCGCCATCCCCGCCATCAGCAGGCTGGAGATGGCAAAGTTGCGGTCCTTCATGCAGTGCAGATCCACCACCGGCTTTCTGGCATACACCAGCCAGTAGATGGCGCCGATAATGCCGACAAGCGTCAACACGCCGAAGGTGCGGATAAAGTTCGAGTAGAACCAGTCCTCATCTTCTCCCCGGTCGAGCATCACCTGCAGACAGCCCAGCCCCAGCGCGATCAGGCCGATCCCCGTCCAGTCGATAGTCAGCTTCTCTTTTGATTTGCTCTCCCACGGCGGATCTTCCAGCAGCTGGTAGATCGCCAGCACCGTGACAATCCCCACCGGAATGTTGATAAAGAACACCCAGCGCCAGGAATAGTTATCGGTGATCCAGCCGCCCAGCGTCGGGCCAAGCACCGGCGCAACGATAATCGCAATGGAGGACAGACCAAAGGCCTTGCCCCTGTCCTCCGGCTTGAAGTAGTCGAGCAGCACCGACTGCTGCGTGGGCTGCAGCCCGCCGCCAAAAAAGCCCTGCATCACGCGGAACAGGATGATCTGCCACAGCTCGGTGGCAATCCCGCACAGGAACGAGCAGACGGTGAACATGACGATGCAAATCAGGAAGAACTGCTTGCGGCCAAACACCCGGCTCAGAAACGCTGAGATGGGCAGCACGATGCCGTTCGCGACCAGATAGCTGGTTAACACCCAGGTGGATTCGTCATAGCTGGACGAGAGCGAGCCTGCCACGTGGGGCAGCGCCACGTTGACGATGGTGGTGTCCAGAATTTCCATGAATACCGCCAGGGTGACGACAATCGCCACCGCCCACGGATTGCTGGCGGGTTTCCAGCTGTCGTGGCTGTGATCCGTCATTCCACCGTCACCTTCGGTGCAACCGACAGCCCCAGCGGCAGCGGTTTGTTTGGATCCAGGCCTTTATCAATCACGATTTTGACCGGCACGCGCTGCACAATTTTGACGAAGTTGCCGGTAGCATTTTCTGCCGGGAAGGCGGAGAAGCGCGAGCCGCTGCCCTGCTGGATACTGTCGACGTGGCCCTCAAGCTCCATATCCGGCCACGCGTCGACGGACACGGTGACCTTATCGCCCGGCTTCATGCGCTCGAGCTGCGACTCTTTAAAGTTCGCGACCACCCACACGTTCGGGGAAACCAGCGAGAACAGCGCCGTCCCCGCCTGCACCAGCGTGCCGGGCTGCACGTTGCGTTTGGTGACAACGCCGTCGAACGGGGCGCGGACTTCGGTATAGGAGAGATTAAGGTTGGCGGTTTCCAGCTGCGCTTTAGCCTGATCGACCTGACGCTCGCGCGCTTCAACGTTGGTTTCCTGCTGGCGGATTTGCAGCTGGACCTGCTCTGCCACTTCCAGCTGCGCCTGAGCGCTGGCCAGCCCCGCCTGTGCGCTACGCAGCTGTGCGTTCGCGGAGTCGATACTTTGCTGAGTGGTCGCACGCGGGTCGACGCCGCGCTGACGACGGTACTCTGCCTGCGCGTTCGCCAGATCGGCCTGCGCTTTCAGCACCTGCGCTTTGGCTTCGTCAAGCTGGGCGGGATATTGCACCTTCGAGAGCGCCAGCTGTGCCTGCGCCTGATGCAGCTGCGCGATAGCCAGCCCAAGCTGGGCCTGAGCCTGATCGCGCTGCGCGGTGGTGTCACGCGGATCGATAACCACCAGCAGATCGCCCTTTTTCACGCGCTGGTTATCGCGCACGCGCAGCTCGGTAACGTAGCCCGCCGTTTTGGGGGCAATCGTCACCACGTCGCCGTCGGTAAAGGCGTCGTCGGTCGTCTCTTCGTTACGGGTTAAAAACCACCAGACCAGCGCCACGACGACCATCACCACCACGACAATGCCGAGGATAATTAACGGTTTCTTGCCCGGGCGCTTACGCTCATTATTGTTTTTGTCCTGCTCGTCAGCAGGCGGGTTTTGATCTTCAGCCATAGTTCAGCAACGGTCCTGTCAGTGAGCGGCATCACACTATGCCGTTCACTAAAGCTAGGACGTTGCTATACGTTTGCCAGGAAAAACTGACAAATTGCGCACTATATGAGAAGGAATATTCCGAAACCGATCGCCGCGGCCCAACCCAGCATCGGAATCGACCAGACGTGGAAACGCCACCAGATACGACGGTCATTGGCCATACGCAGGGCAATCAGGTTTGCCAGCGAGCCGGGCAGCAGCCCAAACCCGCCGATGTTCACCGCCCAGGCCAGGAGCGTATCGGGCGGAACATAGTTGAGCAGCAGAATGGTGGACGGTACGTTGCTGATAAACTGCGACAGGCCAATCGCCGTCAGCCACAGTCCCGGCTGAGACAGCGTGCTGACGCTGTGCAGAACGTTTTGCAGCACCGGAAGCTGGATAAGGAGATGCACATCAATAAACATCGCCATAAAGACCAGCAGCAGCGTCCAGTCCACGCTCACCAGCACGCGACGCGCCAGGACGACAAACCCCGCGGCAACGAGCAGGACGCCCGCCAGCTCATACTTCAGCTCCAGCGCGAACAGAAAGACGATGTATAACCCGAGACAGCTCCACACAAGGCGCGGCTGCCACTGCGGGCCGGTTGTGCCGCTGTGATACTGCAGCTTTTTATCCGGAAACGCGAACCAGCACACCGCCATCAGCGACAGCATCATCACCAGCGCCAGAGGGGCCATCTGCCAGGTAAAGGCGGCGAACGACAGCCCGGACCGTCCCCACAGAAGGATATTTTGCGGGTTGCCGATTGGCGTCAGAAGCGAGCCCGCATTGACGGCCAGCGCTTCAAAGATGATCAGCCGGCTGACGGGGATCTCGCAAAGCTTACGCAGCGTGAGCGTGAGGGGCACGATGATAAACAGCGCCACATCGTTGGTCAGAAACGTCGACAGCACCGCGGCGGAGAACACCATAAACAGGGACAGCCTGCGCTCGGTGGCAAAGCGGCGCACCATTTTACGGCCCAGAACGTCAAAATAGCCGCTCAGCTCGACCCCTTTGGTGAGCATCATTAAACCGCTCAGGGTAATGATGGTGCGCCAGTCAATTGCGGCGGGCCAGGCGTGTGGCGCAAACGGCACAAAGAGGCTTAACCCTGCGCCAATGATTAATAAGAGATGGAAGAAACGATCGCGTGCCAGGGCCTGCAGTCCGGGGATTTTCATTCAGCGGAGGGACCATATTTAAGGGTAAATTCGCGAAACTTGACCAGCGTCTCTTCGCTGACGTGGTGTTCCATACCTTCCGCATCCCGGCGGGCGATCTCCGGGCTGACGCCCAGCACCAGTAAAAAATTCTCGACAAGCTGATGGCGCTCGCGGCTCTCCTGCGCGAGTTTCTCCCCTTCCGGCGTCAGAAAAACACCGCGCCAGGGGATCATTTCAATTAAGCCCACGGAGGCCAGGCGTTTTAACATTTTAGCGACAGTTGGCTGTGAGACCCCCAGCCTGGCGGCCATATCGACCTGGCGCGCTTCACCGACCTCACGAATCAGATCGGAAATGAGTTCAACATAATCATCAATCAGTTCACGCCGGTGCGCTTCACGGACCTGGCGAAAACCTTCGACATGTTCTTCAACATTCACCAGTTGCGTCGTTTTCCTCATTGTCGGATGACCTGCGCGACGGTTCATTGTACTTCCTCAGTGGGGTGACGCTTCCAGCGCCCGGATTCGAGAGCGCACATTGTAAACCATAGCTCCGCAAGCACAAAAAATTAACGAAATAGCCATAGCTATACAATATAGCCTGTGCTATATCTGTATGTAATGCAGTCACCCTTCACGGATCGAAGGGATCAAAACTCAGGAGGTCTTATGAACGAATTCAAGAGGTGCATGACCGTGTTTACCCACTCTCCCTTTAAAGTGCGCTTAATGCTGTTGAACATGCTGTGCGATATGTTTAACACCAAACCGCATCAGGACGACAAACCTTCCCACTAAGCGGCGTTGCGGTACGCCGCTTCATTTTCCCGTCACAATCTCGCTCTAAACTGGCTTCCAGCCGCCTTATTCCCGATCTTTTTTACGGATTTGCAATCCCCTTCGCAAAACATCTGCTTAGCAACTGTTGATATTATTTAGCGCTCGCACTATCTTCTTGCAGCCCTGCACAATTTGCGGCTCGCTGAAGCGGACCCTCATTCCCTCTCCACGCACTGTCAGGCAGGTTATGACCCTTGACGCCAGGGTGAGCACATGGCGTTTTCATCCATGATAGTGACCTATGAATGTAACCCTGATAGATACCGTTGTGACCCGCAGCCGGGCCTTAAGCCCGTGGACGGGCTTTTATTTTTTGCAGTCATTACTGATTAACTTTGCGCTGGGTTATCCCTTTAGTTTGCTCTACGCGGTGGCGTTCACCTGCGTTCTGCATGTGCTGTGGCGAACCGCACCTCGCGTGCAAAAAGCATTAATCGGGATCTGCTCGCTGGTCGCTGCACTCTATTTCCCGTTTGGCCAGGCTTACGGCGCGCCAAACTTTAATACCCTGCTGGCGCTGCACTCGACCAATATGGAAGAGTCAACGGAGATCCTGACGATCTTCCCGTGGTACAGCTACGTGGTCGGGATCTTTATCTTCGCGTTGGGCGTCATCGCCATCCGCCGTCAGCCGGGCGAGAAAAAAAACTGGGGTAAGATCGAAATACTCTGTCTGGTGTTCAGCGTTGCCGTGGCGTTTGTCGCTCCCATCCAGAATATTCCCTGGGACGGTAAGCTAAGGCTCACCAATATCGGCTATCCGGTTTTCCGCTTCGTGAAGGACGTCGTTGTCAATAATAAAGAGGTTCTCGACGAGCAGGCGCGCATGGCTGAGCTTTCCAATATGAAAGACACCTGGAACGTGCTGGCCGTTAAGCCGAAATATCACACCTATGTGGTGGTGATTGGCGAAAGTGCTCGTCGCGATGCAATGGGAGCCTTCGGCGGACACTGGGATAACACACCGTTTGCCAGTTCGGTTAAAGGCACGCTGTTCACCGATTATGTCGCGGCCAGCGGCTCGACGCAGAAATCGCTCGGCCTGACGCTTAACCGGGTCGTCGACGGCAAACCTCAGTATCAGGATAATTTTGTCACCCTGGCAAACCGCGCGGGTTATCAGACCTGGTGGTTCTCCAATCAAGGGCAAATTGGCGAATACGATACGGCCATCGCCAGTATCGCCAAACGTGCCGACGAAGTGCAGTTCCTGAAGAACGGCGACTTTGAAGCCGACAAAAACACCAAAGACGAAGCGCTGTTGAAAATGACGGCACAGGTCTTCGCCACTCCGCGCACCCAGCCTCAGCTGATCGTCCTGCACCTG
Organism: Enterobacter sp. 302C9; assembly: GCF_034106085.1. Lineage (NCBI taxonomy): Bacteria > Pseudomonadati > Pseudomonadota > Gammaproteobacteria > Enterobacterales > Enterobacteriaceae > Enterobacter > Enterobacter sp. 302C9. Next base: position 513,083 of record NZ_JAWNBW010000001.1, on the reverse strand, counting down.
ATGGGGTCGCACCCGCAGGCCTGCGATCGGACCGGCGGGAAGTACGCGGAGTTCGTGCAGTCCAAAGAGACCTCTTGCTATCTCTACACCATGACGCAAACCGATGAGCTGCTGAGCAAGCTGTACGATCAGCTACGCAATACGGGCGACAGCTTCTCCATGGTCTATTTCTCGGATCACGGACTGGCGTTTAAAGAGCGTGGTAAAGAGGTGCAGTACCTGGCGCACGATGACAAGTTCCAGCAGAACTTCCAGGTGCCGTTTATGGTGCTGTCGAGCGACGATAAAACGCATCGCGTGATTAAAGCGCGCCGCTCGGCAAATGATTTCCTGCAGTTCTTCTCGCAGTGGACGGGAATTACAGCCGAGCAGATAAAAACGGCTTACCCGTTTGTCTCTAACAAGAAAGCTCCTCCAGTGTACGTTACCAACTTCAAGTTACAGAAAGTTGACTACAACCATCTGGGTACGGATATTTTCGATATTAAGAGTAAGTAGCGGTCCGATGCCCTCACCCTGTGGGCTGAGGGATCCCCACAAAATAATATCAGCACAGTCGGCTCCCTCTCCCTTGAGGGAGAGGGCTGGGGTGAGGGGGAACATACGGCTCTTGTGGTCATTCCGTTCACTTTATGTTCCTTGCTACTCTTTAACGACATGGCTTGTAAACGTGCCAGGTTGGCTCAATCGCCATCACCCTGGCGACCCGGGCTTCTGGCTGTAAATCATTCATTTTCCTGACGCAACATTCGTCGCTACAGGTTAAAAAAATTACCGGGAATTCCTCAGCCCACAGGGAGAGGGAAAAGACAAAAAAAAATCCGCCACATTGGGCGGATTTTTTATTAGCTCACCGGAGTGATTAGAAGCGGTAACCTACGCCCGCGATCCAGGTGCCAACGTCAACGTTGCGGATACGGCTCTGCTCATAGGAGAAGTCCAGAGCAACGTCCTGGATTGGGTTGAACTGCAGGCCTGCGCCATAGGAGAAGCCATAGTCGCTGTTGCTTGCAGTGCGGCTTTCGCTCTGGTTTTCAGTCTGCTGGAATTTACCGTAGCCAACACCTACAACACCGTAGATGCTCGCCCAGTCATTCAGACGGTAAGCTGGACCAGCGGTGATACCGTAGTACTGGCCTTTGTTGTATGCGCCGTTTTCAGAACGATCTTTCTCGGTATAGGTGAAAGAACCGATCACGCCCAGTGGGTTGTTATCCTGCTCGTAGCGATACTTCAGGTTGAAACCGTTAGCTTTGTTCATCACGCCCTGATAGTCGCTCTGAGCGTAACCACCAGTAACAGTAGAAGTAGCAGCTACAGCGGTACCTGCGGAAACAGCCAGTACAGCGGCCAGTGCTGAAAGACATGCAATTTTTTTCATAACCACCTCAAATGTGCTTCAAGTAAGTCCGTAAGTTTTAAATATATCAAAAAATTTTGCGAAACTCTTTGTGATTCGTGATGTCTAATGAAACCTTTCCTGTAACAGAACGTTTCCAGCATCAGCTATCTCTTTCAAATCACATGCAATTTTCACTACTAAAAGCGCATATTGCGCGTACGCGCCGTTACATTCATCCAGATTATTCCTAATCTATCAGGCGATAAATCCACCAGAGCTTAACCATTTTACGGATTTGACACGGTTTTTTTTCAACAGCGCCTCAACCGTTGCCGCTTATTTCCTTTACACTGCAACCTTTACCTCATTTGACATAAGCTGACAGGAGAAAGGATGCCTGGGTTATCCCGCACGTCGTCGGTCTGGTTGCCGGTGGCAGTCATACTCATTGCCATGTTGTCCATTCAAAGCGGTGCTTCGCTGGCAAAATCACTTTTCCCGCTGGTTGGTGCGCCAGGCGTGACTGCCCTGCGTATCGTGCTGGGCACGGCGATACTGGTGGTCATTTTCAAACCCTGGCGTCTGCGCTTCAAAAAGGAGCAGCGTTTACCCCTGCTGTTTTATGGACTTTCCCTCGGGGCAATGAACTATCTGTTCTACCTCTCTATTCAGACGATACCGCTGGGGATCGCCGTCGCGCTGGAGTTTACCGGCCCGCTGGCGGTGGCGCTTTTCTCCTCGCGACGTCCGGTCGATTTTATCTGGGTTGTGTTAGCCGTTCTGGGCTTATGGTTCCTGCTGCCGCTGGGCCAGAGCGTCGCTGAGATCGATCTGACGGGCGCAGCCCTGGCGCTGGGTGCTGGCGCCTGCTGGGCCGTCTATATACTTACGGGCCAGCGTGCAGGAGAAGAGCACGGTCCGGCGACCGTCGCGTTAGGTTCCCTGATCGCAGCCATCGTCTTCGTGCCTATCGGCATGGCGCAGGCGACCGAATCTATCTGGCAATGGTCCGTCATGCCCATCGGGCTGGCGGTCGCGATTCTCTCTACCGCACTCCCCTACTCTCTGGAGATGATTGCCCTTACGCGTCTGCCGACGCGCATATTTGGCACCCTGATGAGTATGGAGCCTGCGCTAGCCGCCATTTCCGGAATGGTGTTTCTCGGCGAAACCCTGACATTGACCCAGACGCTGGCGCTCTGCTCGATTATCGCGGCATCAATGGGCTCGACGCTCACCATGCGCCCGGAACCTAAAGTTGAGAAAGTGGATATCAGCTAAGGCCATATATTCTGCATGGCTTCCACGCCATGCAGAATAAAGGCCAGAAAGACAGACGTTATAATTTCTTACACACTTTGTTCTATTTTCGAAATATCCCTCTGCGTTTACATCCCCATCCAGCAATTAAGATTGATCTGTATCAATTTTAAAATTACCCATTCATTTCAATGAATTAAATTCACAAGCCACTTCTCGCTATTAAACCGATAGGCACAGCCAAACCGCAGAGAAAAAATCCGGTGCTATACTTAGTTCCGTAATTACCTGGGACATAAACATCAAGAGGATATGAGATTATGAGTACCGCTAAACTGGTGAAAACGAAAGCGTCTAATCTGCTTTATACCCGTAACGATGTATCGGATAGCGACAAAAAGGCGACCATTGAGTTGCTGAATCGCCAGGTGATCCAGTTCATCGATCTTTCGCTGATCACCAAACAGGCCCACTGGAATATGCGCGGTGCAAACTTTATTGCCGTTCATGAAATGCTGGATGGCTTCCGCACAGCACTGGTGACCCACCTCGATACGATGGCTGAACGTGCCGTTCAGTTAGGCGGCGTGGCGCTGGGTACCACGCAGGTGATCAACAGCAAAACGCCACTGAAGAGTTATCCGCTGGATATCCATACCGTTCAGGATCACCTGAAAGAGCTGGCGGACCGCTACGCGATTGTGGCCAATGACGTGCGCAAAGCGATCGGCGAAGCCAAAGACGAAGATACCGCAGACATTTTCACTGCCGCCTCCCGCGACCTGGACCAGTTCCTGTGGTTTATCGAATCTAACATCGAATAATTCATACGAATTTTCTATCAAACCCTCGCCCTCCGGTGAGGGTTTTGCACATCTATGGTGCACAGTTTTTGTCTGCACACCTGCAAAAGTGAACGAAATGTAATAATCACCTCACACAACCGTTAACGGAAGATTGTTTTTTCGTCAGAATTTACGCTAAATATCTCCCCGTCAGTTGAGCCAAACGAAGCGCACCAAAACGGTGCTCCACTTTGGTGCAATAAAGCCTCATTGCCCCATTTATTGTGCAATGCATGACATCATCCCCTTTGCAAAACAATAGCTTGTAAAGTTGGCACGATTTTTTCATTGTGCCACCTGTTCTCGCAGGGGATCGCCCCGTGGATATAAAAGGAAATGCTATGAAGTCTGTATTAAAAGTTTCACTGGCTGCACTTACCCTGGCTTTTGCAGTGTCCTCTCAGGCTGCCGACAAACTGGTTGTGGCGACCGACACGGCGTTCGTTCCGTTTGAATTCAAACAGGGTGATAAATACGTTGGTTTTGATGTGGATCTGTGGGCCGCTGTCGCAAAAGAACTCAAGCTGGATTACACCCTGAAGCCTATGGACTTCAGCGGCATCATCCCGGCACTGCAAACCAAAAACGTTGATCTGGCACTGGCAGGCATCACCATTACCGATGAACGTAAAAAAGCGATCGACTTCTCTGACGGCTACTACAAAAGCGGCCTGCTGGTCATGGTCAAAGCCGATAATAACGACGTAAAAAGCGTGAAAGAGCTCGACGGCAAAGTGGTGGCAGTGAAGAGCGGCACCGGTTCTGTTGATTACGCGAAAGCAAATATCAAAACCAAAGACCTGCGTCAGTTCCCGAACATCGACAACGCGTACATGGAACTCGGCACCAACCGTGCTGACGCTGTTCTGCACGACACGCCTAACATCCTGTACTTCATTAAGACAGCCGGTAACGGCAAGTTCAAAGCCGTTGGCGAGTCTCTGGAAGCGCAGCAGTACGGTATCGCGTTCCCGAAAGGCAGCGACGACCTGCGCACGAAAGTTAACGGCGCGCTGAAAACGCTGAAAGAGAACGGCACCTATAACGAAATCTACAAAAAATGGTTCGGTACCGAGCCTAAATAATAAGACGTAAAAATGACGTTCACTCGGGGGCGACCTTTCGCCCCTGCTATTTTTGAAACACGGTAACAGTAACAGGAAATTATCATGCAGTTTGACTGGAGCGCCATCTGGCCTGCCATTCCACTCTTGCTTGAAGGCGCTAAAATGACCCTGTGGATTTCGGTCCTGGGTCTGGTTGGTGGGTTGATTATCGGTCTTGTCGCCGGTTTCGCCCGCACCTACGGCGGCTGGATCGCAAACCACATCGCACTGGTTTTCATCGAAGTGATCCGCGGCACGCCTATTGTCGTGCAGGTCATGTTCATCTACTTCGCCCTGCCTATGGCGTTCACCGACCTGCGCATCGACCCGTTCAGCGCGGCCGTCGTCACCATTATGATCAACTCAGGCGCCTACATTGCGGAAATCACCCGCGGTGCGGTGCTGTCGATTCATAAAGGTTTCAGTGAAGCCGGTCTGGCGCTAGGTCTTTCTCGTCGCGAAACGATCCGCCACGTTATTCTGCCGCTGGCGCTGCGTCGCATGCTGCCGCCGCTCGGTAACCAGTGGATCATCAGCATTAAAGATACGTCGCTGTTCATTGTTATCGGCGTGGCAGAGCTGACCCGCCAGGGGCAGGAGATCATTGCTGGCAACTTCCGCGCGCTGGAAATCTGGAGTGCGGTAGCCGTTGTCTACCTGATCATTACTCTGGTTCTGAGCTTCGTTCTGCGTCGTCTTGAAAGAAGGATGAAAATCCTGTGATTGAATTTAAAAACGTTTCCAAGCACTTTGGCCCAACCCAGGTGCTGCACAATATCGATCTGAACATAAAACAGGGTGAAGTGGTGGTGATTATTGGGCCATCCGGCTCCGGTAAATCCACCCTGCTGCGCTGCATCAACAAGCTGGAAGAGATCACCAGCGGCGATCTGATCGTCGACGGCCTGAAGGTAAACGACCCAAAAGTGGACGACCGTCTGATTCGTCAGGAAGCGGGCATGGTGTTCCAGCAGTTCTACCTGTTCCCGCACCTGACGGCGCTGGAAAACGTGATGTTTGGCCCGCTGCGCGTGCGCGGTGCCAGCAAAGCGGCGGCGGAAGCGCTGGCAAAAGATCTGCTGGCGAAAGTCGGCCTGGCAGAACGTGCGCACCACTTCCCTTCCGAGCTCTCCGGCGGTCAACAGCAGCGTGTGGCGATTGCCCGCGCCCTGGCGGTCAAACCGAAAATGATGCTGTTTGATGAGCCTACGTCCGCACTCGACCCGGAGCTGCGCCACGAGGTGCTGAAAGTCATGCAGGATCTGGCGGAAGAAGGGATGACGATGGTTATCGTAACCCACGAAATCGGCTTTGCCGAAAAAGTGGCGTCCCGCCTGATCTTTATTGATAAAGGCCGTATCGCGGAAGACGGTAACCCGCAGGACTTGATTGCGAACCCGCCGAGCCAGCGTTTGCAGGAGTTCCTGCAGCACGTCTCCTGATCCATCGCTTTACGCTAAGCCGGGCTTGCCCGGCTTTTTTACGCCAGATTGTTCCCAAAAATCCCCCTCCTCGCCCCGACTTCTATACTTATCATTTTGTTCGACATTTTCACCGGAGGACGCCGTGCCGTGGATCCTGCTGCTGTTGATTAGCCTGTTTAGTGCGCCTTCGTTCGCCGTCGCGATCCCCGGCGTGACCACCGGAACCCCTGCGACCCAGCAAAATACGTCGCCTCCGGAACCCGATGTTGAACAGAAAAAAGCCGCCTACGGTGCGCTTGCCGACGTCCTTGAAAACGATACCTCCCGGCAGGAGCTCATTGGCCAGCTGCGCAAAGCCGCCGCCACGCCGCCGCAGGAGTCGGTGCCAACCCTCACCCCGCCGCAGGTTGAGGAGCAAAAAACGGTGCTGGAAAACGTCACCGACGTGAGCCGCCACTATGGAGAAGCGCTCTCCTCACGCTTCGCTCAGCTGTACCGCAACCTGATTGGCTCCCCGCACAAGCCGTTTAACCCGCAAACGTTTACCGCCGCCGCCACGCAGTTCCTGATGCTGGCGGGTGCGGTATTTCTTTTTTACTGGCTGGTGCGTCTGTGCGCGTGGCCGCTGTACCGCAAAATGGGGCAATGGGGACGCAGGAAGAATCAGCATAAAAGCAGCTGGCTGCACCTGCCGTTGATGATAGCCTCAGCGTTTATCATCGATTTACTGCTGCTGGCGTTGACGCTGTTTTTAGGCCAGATGCTGGCCGACAGGCTGAATGCAGGCAACAAAACCATCGCCTTCCAGCAGTCGCTTTTCCTGAATGCCTTTGCCCTGATTGAATTCTTCAAGGCGCTGCTGCGGTTACTCTTTTGTCCGCACGTGCCGGAGCTGCGGCCTTTCTCCATTCGGGATGCGAGCGCGAAGTACTGGGCGCTGCGCCTGAGCGTGCTCAGCGGGCTGATTGGCTACGGCCTGCTGGTTGCCGTGCCGATCATCTCCAACCAGGTGAACGTCCAGTTTGGCGCGCTGGCAAACGTGCTGATCATGATCTGCATTACCGTCTGGTCGCTGTATCTGATCTTCCACAATAAAAAAACCATTACCCAAAGCCTGCTGAATCTGGCCGATCGCTCCCTCTCGTTCTTTAGCCTCTTTATTCGCGCGTTCGCCCTGGTGTGGCACTGGCTGGCAAGCGCTTACTTCATCGTGCTGTGCTTCTTCTCGCTGTTTGACCCGGGCAATAGTCTGAAATTTATGATGGGGGCGACGTTCAAAAGCCTGGCCATTATCGGCATCGCGGCCTTTGTGTCGGGGCTGCTGTCGCGATGGATCTCGAAAACCATCACCCTGTCGCCGCAGGTGCAGCGTAATTACCCGGAACTGCAAAAACGGGTAAACGGCTGGATGTCGGTATCGCTCAAAGTGGCGCGCATTCTCACCGTCTGCGTGGCGATTATGCTGCTTCTGAATGCGTGGAGCCTGTTTGATTTCTGGAACTGGCTGCACAACGGTGCGGGTGAAAAAACGGTCGACATCCTGATTCGCATCGCGCTGATCCTGTTCTTCTCCGCCGTCGGCTGGACGCTGCTGGCGAGCCTTATTGAGAACCGCCTGGTGTCGGATATTCACGGCAGGCCCCTGCCCAGCGCCCGGGCAAGAACGCTGCTCACCCTGTTCCGCAACGCGCTGGCGGTGATTATCAGCACCATCACCATCATGATCGTGCTGTCAGAAATCGGCGTGAATATTGCCCCGCTGCTGGCGGGTGCCGGTGCCCTGGGGCTGGCCATCTCCTTCGGCTCGCAAACGCTGGTGAAGGATATTATTACCGGCATCTTCATTCAGTTTGAGAACGGGATGAACACGGGCGATCTGGTGACCATCGGACCGTTAACCGGCACCGTGGAGAGGATGTCCATCCGTTCGGTTGGCGTGCGTCAGGACACCGGGGCCTACCACATCATCCCCTGGTCTTCGATCACCACCTTCGCCAACTTTGTGCGCGGGATTGGTTCCGTTGTGGCGAACTATGATGTGGATCGCCACGAGGATGCGGACAAAGCGAAGCAGGCGCTGCGCGATGCGGTAGAAGAACTGATGCAGATGGAGGACATTCGCGGGCTGGTGATCGGAGAACCGTCATTTGCCGGCATCGTCGGGCTGACGAACACGGCGTTTACCCTGCGCGTGTCGTTCACCACCCAGCCGCTGAAGCAGTGGACGGTGCGCTTTGCGCTCGACAGCATGGTGAAGAAACACTTCGATCTGGCGAACGTGCGGATGCCCGTGCAGACCTATCAGGTATTGCCGCCGCCCGCATCGCCGCTCCCGCCGCAGGAGCCGACGCTGTAACCTGGTTGCCGGGGGGCGGCTTCGCCTTACCCGGCCTACGACGGAGTTCTATTTGCGACGTTTGTTGTTTTCCATAAACGTCCAGGCGATAAAGCGGCTCTGTTTCTGGCCCTGCGCCATCTCTTTTTTCACCACTTTTACGGCGCCCGCTTCGGTCAGCGCGCGGTAGAGCGGCGGCAGGTTATCCCCGCGGGAAACCAGCGTCGTGAACCACTTCACCTGACGGCCAAACTGTTTGCTTTCCGCAATCATGCGCAGGATAAACGCCACTTCGCCCCCGTCGCACCAGAGCTCCTGCTGCTGTCCGCCGAAGTTCAGCGCGGCATCTTCAGCCTGACCGAGGTTACGGCGCTTGCGCTCGCTGCCCGCACGGGCCGATGCCGCCGAATCATGGAACGGCGGATTGCACATCGTAGCGTCATAGCTTTCGTTTTTGTGAATAATGCCGTTGAAGATCGACCCTGCATCTTTCTGACGACGCAGGCGAATGGCGCGGCTTAATCCCGGGTTAGCGCTGATAATCGCCTGGGCGCTGGCAAAAGCCTCGTCACCGATTTCGCTTCCGGTAAAGCGCCACTGATATTCATGCGCCCCGATCAGCGGGTAAATCAGGTTCGCCCCGGTGCCAATATCCAGAATGGTGGCCTGCTGTGGCACGACACCCTCATTGCCTTCGGCAAGAAGGTCGGCAAGGTGATGAACGTAATCCGCGCGGCCCGGCACGGGTGGACAGAGAAAGCCTTCCGGAATATCCCAGTGAGCCACACCGTAAAAATGCGCCAGCAGGGCTTTGTTCAGCATTTTAACCGCCTGCGGGTCGGCAAAGTTAACCGAGGGCTCACCCGCTGGGGTCTGAACAAGATAGTCCTTCAGCGGCGGGCAGCTCAGGCATAACGCGTTCATGTCGTAGCGGCTGCGGTGGCGATTTCGCGGGTGCAATCCCGGCTTTTGGGCAGTCATGGCATTCTCCTTTAAACAGCGGCGTAAGATACCCTTTGCAGGCCCAACGGTAAATCTTTCTCTGCGACGCTCAAAAAACCGCCATAAATCAAACACCTTTATGTCTATGATCCGTCAGCGAATTGTCAATTTATATCGTTCAAAAAATAAGCATATCATCATCAAATATTTGCGCTAAGTCACACTCGTCAGGCTTCTAAACTTAAAGGGAATCACCTGTTGTTTCCTCATGAGGATGTGATTATGAAAAAGTACCTGACCCTTGCTGTTATCGCAGCCGCCCTGGCGACCGCGTCCTTCTCTGCCATGGCCGTCCAGTCGCTGACCCAGAGTACTGACACCAGCCAGCTACGCCCTGCGGGCACCGTTTCGGTAAGCCGTGCCAGTAACCTTGACGACCTACAGGCTAAACTCGCCGAAAAAGCCCGTCAGGAAGGTGCAAAAGGATTCGTGGTGAACTCCGCTGGCGGAGATAACCATATGTACGGCACTGCGACTATCTATAAATAACCTGTCTCTTCCACAAGACTGCATCTGCCCAACGGGTGCAGTTCTCTTCTCCCTTCGCCTTGATTGTTCATTTTTTAACCCCATAGTAAACGTATGGCCTAAACCAATTTCAGGAGGACGCTATGGCTTCCGGCTGGGCAAATGACGACGCTGTTAACGAACAGATCAACAGTACAATTGAAGATGCGGTTGCGCGTGCCCGCGGTGAAATTCCGCGCGGCGAGAGCTTAACGGAATGCGAAGAATGCGGAGAACCTATTCCCGAGGCGCGCCGAAAAGCCATTCCCGGCGTACGGCTTTGCATTGCCTGCCAGCAGCATAAAGATTCAAAAAATGCATCACACTCGGGATATAATCGCAGAGGTTCGAAAGACAGCCAGTTACGTTGACTTTGCTTTACCCAGGCTAACCGAGCCTGCACGTTCCTTTACGCTCACGGTTTTTAGCCAGACGCGTAGCAAAACGTGCCCTTCGTATCGCTTCTGTAAAGCGCATCCGCAAGAAGTGTAAAGGGGTGCTTTGAATTTATTAATATTCAATAAGTTATTTGTCATTCAATTTTTTTGAGCAACCACGTCAATTCTCTTCGATTTTATCACTCGCAAAAAACCGTGATACTTATCACATCGACGGAACATCGTCCCCTTAACAGAAACACCTGCGAGAGATTAATTATGAAAACCATCAAATATGCTGTAGCTGCTGTTGCCCTGTCCGCTCTGTCTTTCGGCGCTTTCGCCGTAGAGCCTGTCTCTTCTACTCAGGCACAGAACATGAACAAAGTCGGTGTGGTGAGTGCTGATGGCGCAACCACTCTGGACGGCCTGGAAGCCAAACTGGCTGAGAAAGCCGCTGCTGCCGGTGCAAGCGGATACACCATTACCTCCGCTAACGGCAATAACAAGCTGAGCGGTACCGCGGTTATCTACAAATAATCGACTGAACGAATGCTGTACCCTCGCCATACCCTCTGGTGAGCTGCTCCACCCTCATTGACCCTGTTGTTGTTACCCTTGCTTGCCCGTCCGCCACTGGACGGGCTTTTTTTTGTCTAAAACGCCTGCGCCACGCGTTCAAGCCCGGCCTGAACGGATTCCACTTCTCCGGTAGCCAGCAAACAGCAGGCCATCTGCAGCTTGATCGAATGCGGAACAGGAACATTTCCGGCAAGGCACTGCTCAATCCAGTGGGCTGTAGTATGGGGATCTTTTGCCTCAGGCAGTATCACACCGGTATTCTCTTCCCCGCGCTCAAGAATGGCGCGCGTGCCTGCAGAATCAATCAGCATCACCTGCGGGCAGCGCTGCGGGTTCGCATAAACCTCTCCTTCCGTTCCGTGTATCAGCAACGCCCTTGCGCCAATAGCCTCAAAGAACTGCCCCACGCGCGCCACGTATTCCGGGTGCGAAACGCTGGAAAGACGCAGGGCGGCATCTTCACCAAACGGCGTGGCCAGTTTCGCCAGCGTGTGCGCGCTGTTGCGCACGCCCATGCGCCAGCGCATATCGAGCTGCTTTTCCAGCGGCGGGCAGAGCGTGCCGACCGGGATATAAACAGGCTGATGACCATCCAGCTTCGCCTGCGCCTGGCCGGCATGACGCGTTGGCTCGATGCCCAGCATCCCGAAAATGGTCTCCGTCAGCACGCGAGTGGGATCTTCGCTAACGCCATGCACCACCACCGGGAACCCCAGCTTGTGTAACAGGATAGCGAGCAGCGGGGTTAAGTTTGCCTGCTTGCGCGCGCCGTTATAGCTCGGGATCACAATCGGCATCGGTTTTGCCACCGGCGGCGTTAAGCGCAGCGTTTGCGCCTGCATGGCATCATAGAAGCCGCGCATCTCCGCTTCACCTTCGCCTTTGATACGCAGCGCGATCAGAATGCCCCCCATCTCCAGGTCGGGGACGTCGCCCTCCAGCATGCGGGTATAAAGCGCACGCGCGATTTCATGGTCCAGATCGCGGGCGTGGTTTTTGCCTCTGCCTACCTCTTTGATAATCTTGCGATAATCCACGGCATCACTCCTGAAAAAATCATCTTGTTAACAATATAGCCCTGTTGAATATCCGGAGGTTAGTTTTTTCTCCAGAATCAAGGTTCTGTTTTTATGACAAAAAAGACATGCTGGACTTATTCCAGCTAGTTGCGATTTCTACAGTAGATTCTTGACGCTTCATTATTTGTCTAAATAAAGAGTGGAAAGTCATTAAGGGTCACGATGAGATATCCAGGCAAGGCAGCCTGTCACCGCGTATACATCGTCTCAGCAAATCCATTGCACGGTGGTTAGCGCTCTGGGGTTCGGCGTACGCTATATCCAAACGAGGACCGCAGTTACCACAGGCCCCGCTATGTCTGGATCGGCCTTTACCTGCGCCCCTTAGCGCGGAGGCTTTTCTTACGCCCGGAAGTCAGTGTTGCCGGGCGTTTTTTTACCTCAGGCACTTCCGGCTGTTCGATCGGGAAGATCGGCAGCGCGTTCAGGAGCCGTTGGCCGTAATTTTTGGTGAGCAGACGTTTGTCATAAATCACCACCTCGCCCCAGCAGCCGTGGCTACGAATCAAGCGCCCGACCTGCTGAATCAGGTTAAACGACGCCGCAGGCAAACTCTGCACCTCAAACGGATAGCGGTTGAGGCTTTTCAGCCACTCCCCCTCGGTAATCACCACCGGGCTGTCGATAGGCGGGAAGGCGATTTTATGGATATGCACCTGCGTCAGGTAGTCGCCTTTCAAATCCAGACCTTCAGCAAACGACTGCAACCCCACCAGCACGCTGCGCTCGCCGTTATCAATGCGCTTACGGTGGGTTTCCACCAGCCGGTAGCGCGGCTGATCCCCCTGCACCAGCAGGAGTAAACGCAGATCGGTGACGTGTTCGAGGAAACGCTGCATCGCCCGCCCGCTGGCAAACAGCACCAGCATACCGGGGTACTTTTTACTCTCGACCTGCTCGCGGAAGTAGGCCGCCATTTCCGCGATGTGCTGCTCTTCGTTGTCGATGAGCGGCTCGAATTTCATGCGCGGAATGACCAGCTTGCCCTGCTCGCAGTGGTTAAACGGCGAGTCCAGCGCCACGAAACGGTCGCCCGCTTTCTCTTTTAGCCCGCTCATCTCCTGCAGCCTTGAGAAACTGTTCAGGGAACGCAGCGTGGCAGAGGTGACAACCACGTGCGGCACGCTGCGCCAGATCAGCTTTTCCAGCTGATCGGCCACGCGGATGCCCACGCAGTGGAAAAAGAGATGGACCTGCCCGTCCCGCACGTCGCGGGTCGCCCATTTGGTGACCGGCGCGCCGGACGCCTGCGCCATCGAGGCCAGCCGCCAGAGCTTGCTCTGCGCTTCGAACATCCCCAGCGCGCGGTTCATCTGCAGCAGGACGCGGTGCAAACGCACCACGTCATGCGAGCCGGTTTTCTCGCTGAGATCGTTTAAGAACATCTCCGCCAGCCCGCGCAGCTTTTCCAGATGCTTCGCCAGCTGCTGGCAGATCTCCATCACCTCGTCCGGCAGTTCGCCCATGGCAAAGCGGTGTTCGGCCTCCTGGGTTGCAGGAAGATAAAGATTCAGGATGTTGTTCAGAGACGAGATAAGGCTGTAAACCTCTTCACAGTGGTCGCTCAGACGCTCCGGTACCGCCAGCGGCGGCGTGGTTTTCGGGCGGAACTGCTCCATGCAGGTCGCTACCAGCTTGCAGAAGAGATCCAGCTGCAGGCGGAACCACGGAGCGGTGATTTCGGCGCTCATCTCCAGCGCATCCCGCGCCACGTCCGGCAGATGGTGGCCTTCATCGAGCACCAGCAGCAGGTTTTTAGGCTCCGGCAGCACCGCTTCGCTCTCCAGCGCCGCCATCACCAGCGCGTGGTTTGCCACAACCACTTCCGCCTCCTGAATCTCGCGCCGGGCGACAAAGAACGGGCACTCGCGGTAGTAGTGACAGTTGCGGTTCAGGCAGCTCGCTTTGTCGGTGCTGAGCCTGCGCCACAGGTCGTCGCTGATGGCCTGGCTGGTGTGATCCCGCAGGCCGTCCCACTTATAGCCGTCGAGCTCGACTTTGAGTTTTGCACATTGCTCCTGCTCGGCCTTATTGTTTGGCGTTAGCTCGTCATCCAGAAACGCGAGCAGATCCTGCTGATTCGGCTCGCTGCTGGCAAGCGCCGCCAGGTTACGCGGGCACACGTAACGCCCGCGCCCAAAGGCTGCCGTAAACCGCAGGTCGGGGATGATTTTGCGCAGCAGGGGTAAATCTTTGCTGAAGATCTGATCCTGCAGCGCCACGTTGGCGGTGCTGACCACCAGCGTTTTGTCCTCTTCCCGCGCAATCGCGATGCCGGGAATAAGATACGACAAGGTTTTCCCGACGCCGGTTGGGGCTTCAATCGCCAGATGTCGCCCGTCGTCCCCGGCGAGCGTTTTTGCCACGTCAGCAATCATCTGCCGCTGCGGCGCTCGGGGGATAAAGTCGGGGATCTGCTGCTGTAGCGCCTTATACCATGCGCCAATTTGCGCCTTGAGCGCAGCGGTTAAAGCCATCGGAAAACCTGAAATACTGTATAAACAGCCACTATTGTGGCACTTTCTCTTCGCTGCCGCAAAAAGAAAAGCCCGGCTTTACGACCGGGCTTCCAGATTACTGCGGGTTAGCAGGCTTGCGCGGGCGGCGTCGACGCTGCCCTTCTCCTGCCGGTTTCCCCTCGCCGCTGCGCCACGGGTTTTCACCCGCCGGTTTGCTGTCGTTGTTACGACGCGGCGGTTTGCCGGATGATTTCGGCGCGCCGCCTTCGGCACGACGCGGCTGCTGACCGCGACCGCCGCCGCCCTGACCACGTCCACCGCCGCCCTGACGACCGTTCTGAATCGGCTCGGCTTTGATCGACGGGTCCACTTCGTAACCCGGGGTTTCGATGCGCGGGATCTCTTTCTTCAGGAGGCGCTCGATGTCGCGCAGCAGCTTGTGCTCGTCCACGCAGACCAGAGAGAGCGCTTCACCGGTTGCCGCCGCGCGGCCGGTACGGCCGATACGGTGAACGTAATCTTCCGGCACGTTTGGCAGCTCGTAGTTCACCACGTGCGGCAGCTCTTCAATGTCAAGGCCACGGGCGGCGATGTCGGTCGCCACCAGCACGCGGATGTCGCCGGATTTGAACTCAGCCAGCGCACGGGTACGCGCGCCCTGGCTCTTATTGCCGTGGATCGCCGCACTGCGAATGCCGTCTTTGTTCAGCTGTTCCGCCAGGTGGTTGGCGCCGTGCTTGGTGCGGGTAAAGACCAGCACCTGCTGCCAGTTGCCCTGGCCGATCATCTGGGAGAGCAGTTCCCGCTTGCGCTTTTTATCCACAAAGTGAACGTGCTGCGTCACCTGCTCGGAGGCGGTGTTGCGGCGCGCCACTTCCACTTCCAGCGGGTTATGCAGCAGCTTTTCCGCCAGCGCCTTGATCTCGTCGGAGAAGGTCGCAGAGAAGAGCAGGTTCTGACGACGCGCAGGCAGCTTGGCCAGCACGCGGCGAATATCGTGGATAAAGCCCATGTCGAGCATGCGGTCGGCTTCGTCCAGCACCAGAATTTCAACCTGGTCCAGCTTCACCGCATTCTGGTGCTCCAGATCCAGCAGGCGACCTGGAGTCGCAACCAGAACGTCGACGCCGCTGCGCAGCTTCATCATCTGCGGGTTGATGCTTACCCCGCCGAAAACCACCAGCGAACGAATGTTGAGATAGCGGCTATAGTCACGCACGTTCTCACCAATCTGCGCCGCCAGCTCGCGGGTTGGGGTCAGGATCAGGGCACGAACCGGACGACGGCCTTTGGCGTGCGGCTGGTTTTTTACCAGCAGTTCCAGCAGCGGCAGGGTAAAACCAGCGGTTTTGCCGGTACCGGTCTGGGCGCTCGCCATCAGGTCACGGCCCTGCAGAACGGCGGGGATCGCCTGCAGCTGGATTGGGGTTGGCTCAACGTAGCCCTGCTCTGCGATCGCGCGCAGAATTTCCGGGTTCAGGCCAAGGGAATCAAAAGACATAAAAACTCCGAACCGCCCCGACCATCACAGGTGTAGTTTTCAGGGAGATATAACGAATAGGGGAGGACAAAAACCACAATGTCGCGAAGGAGCGGAGTGTAGCAGCTTTTGTGACGTGGCGCATAAAATATCCCTCAGCGTTCCCTCGACGTTAGCGTGAATCAGGCATAATCTTAATCAATCGATTGATTAATTCTTAATGCCGCCATGAATACGACCCCCACAACAACCAAAGGTGAACAGGCTAAAAATCAGCTTATCGCCGCCGCGCTGGCGCAGTTTGGTGAGTACGGGCTGCATGCCACCACCCGCGATATTGCCGCGCTGGCCGGGCAGAACATTGCGGCGATTACCTACTATTTTGGCTCAAAAGAGGATTTATACCTCGCCTGCGCCGAGTGGATCGCCGATTTTATCGGCACGCAGTTTCACCCGCACGTTGAGGAAGCCACCGCGCTGCTCGGCCAGCCGTCGCCCGATCGCGCCGCCGTTCGCCAGCTTATTCTCTATGCCTGCCACGATATGATCCGCCTGCTGACGCACGACGATACGCTCAACCTGAGCAAGTTTATCTCCCGGGAGCAGCTCTCCCCGACCGTCGCCTACCAGCGGGTACACGATCGGGTGATTGAGCCAATGCACTCGCACCTGACCCGGCTGATCGCCGCCTATACCGGGCGGGACGCCAGTGATACCGAGACAATTTTGCATACCCACGCCCTGCTGGGGGAAATTCTTGCCTTCCGTCTGGGCAGGGAAACCATCCTGTTACGCACCGGCTGGACACAATTTGATGAGGATAAAGCCGCGCAGATTAGCAAGGTGATCGCCTGTCACGTCGATCTGATCCTGCAAGGCTTAACGCAAAGGAGCCTGAAGTCATGAAAAAACCTGTCGCCATCATTCTGGTGGTTGTTGTTTTGCTTGCCGCCGGAGTCGGTGGATGGCTGTGGTATCAGAGCCATCAGGATAAAGGCCTGACGCTGTACGGCAACGTGGATATTCGCACGGTGAACATGAGCTTCCGCGTGGGCGGACGTCTCGCCTCGCTGAGCGTTGACGAAGGCGATGCCATTAAAAGCGGGCAGACGCTGGGGATGCTGGATAAAGCGCCCTATGAGAATGCGCTGCTGCAGGCCAAAGCGGGGGTGTCCGTCGCCCAGGCGCAGTATGACCTGATGCTGGCAGGCTATCGCGACGAAGAGATCGCCCAGGCCGCCGCTGCCGTTAAGCAGGCGCAAGCCGCCTATGACTACGCGCAGAACTTCTACGCGCGCCAGCAGGGGTTGTGGAAAAGCCGCACCATTTCTGCCAACGATCTGGAAAATGCGCGCTCGTCCCGCGACCAGGCGCAGGCAACGCTGAAGTCCGCGCAGGATAAGTTAAGCCAGTACCACACCGGTAACCGCCCGCAGGATATCGCCCAGGCGAAAGCCAGCCTTGAACAGGCGCAGGCGCAGCTGGCTCAGGCAGAGCTGGATCTGCACGACACTACCTTAATCGCGCCGTCTGACGGCATGCTGATGACCCGCGCCGTGGAGCCGGGCAGCATGCTCAGCGCGGGCAGCACCGTCTTAACGCTCTCCCTGACCCGCCCGGTCTGGGTACGCGCCTACGTTGATGAGCCGAATCTCGGCCAGATGCAGCCGGGCCGCGAACTGCTGCTTTATACCGACGGTCGCCCGGACAAGCCGTATCACGGCAAAGTGGGCTTTGTCTCCCCTACCGCCGAATTCACGCCGAAAACCGTTGAAACACCGGACCTGCGTACCGACCTCGTGTATCGCCTGCGCATCATCGTGACCGATGCGGACGACGCGCTGCGTCAGGGCATGCCCGTCACCGCAAAAGTAGACAACGGGGAACGACATGAATGACGCGGTTATTCAGCTCAACAATCTGGTTAAACGCTTCGCGGGAATGGACAAACCGGCCGTCGCGCCGCTGAACTGCACCATCCGGAAAGGCTATGTGACCGGGCTGGTCGGTCCGGACGGCGCGGGGAAAACCACGCTGATGCGGATGCTGGCGGGGTTGCTCAAGCCGGATGAAGGAAGCGCCAGCGTGCTCGGTCTTGACCCGATCGAGGATGACGGAGCCCTTCACGCCATGCTCGGCTATATGCCGCAGAAGTTTGGCCTGTATGAAGACCTGACGGTGATGGAAAACCTGAACCTGTACGCCGACCTGCGCAGCGTCACCGGCGAAACGCGGCAGAAAACCTTCGCGCGCCTGCTGGAGTTTACCTCCCTCGGCCCGTTCACCGACCGGCTGGCGGGCAAGCTCTCCGGCGGGATGAAGCAGAAGCTGGGGCTGGCCTGCACGCTGGTTGGCGAGCCGAAAGTGCTGCTGCTGGATGAGCCCGGCGTCGGCGTAGACCCGATTTCGCGCCGTGAACTGTGGCAGATGGTGCACGAGCTGGCGGGCGACGGGATGCTGATCCTCTGGAGCACCTCCTACCTCGACGAAGCGGAACAGTGCCGGGACGTGCTGCTGATGAACGAAGGCGAACTGCTTTATCAGGGCGAGCCGACGACGCTGACGCAGAGCATGGCCGGGCGCAGCTTCCTGCTGCACAGCCCGCAGGAGTCTAACCGCAGGCTGCTGCAGCGGGTGCTCAGGCTGCCGCAGGTCAGCGACGGGATGATCCAGGGCCGCTCGGTACGGGTGATCCTCAAAAAAGAGGCCACCGTCGACGATATTCGCCAGGCGCCCGGCATGCCTGAGATCGAGATGGAAGAGACCGCGCCGCGCTTTGAGGACGCGTTTATCGACCTGCTGGGCGGCGCGGGTACCTCAGAGTCGCCGCTTGCCGCCATTTTGCATACGGTGGAAGGCACGCCGGGCGAAACGGTGATTGAAGCCAAATCCCTCACCAAAAAGTTCGGGGATTTCGCCGCTACCGATAACGTCAATTTTTCGGTAAAACGCGGGGAGATTTTTGGCCTGCTCGGGCCGAACGGCGCGGGAAAATCGACCACCTTTAAGATGATGTGCGGCCTGCTGGTGCCGACGTCCGGCAAGGCGCTGGTGCTGGATATGGACCTGAAGGTCAGCTCCGGCAAGGCGCGCCAGCATCTCGGGTATATGGCGCAGAAGTTTTCGCTGTACGGCAACCTGACGGTCGAACAGAATCTGCGCTTTTTCTCCGGCGTGTACGGCCTGCGCGGGCGGGCACAGAACGAGAAAATCCGCCGCATGAGCGACGCCTTCGCCTTAACCAACATTGCCTCCCACGCCACCGACGAGCTGCCGCTCGGCTTTAAGCAGCGGCTGGCGCTGGCCTGCTCGCTGATGCACGAGCCGGATATTCTGTTTCTTGATGAGCCGACATCAGGCGTTGACCCCATTACCCGCCGTGAGTTCTGGCTGCACATCAACAGCATGGTGGAAAAAGGGGTGACCGTGATGGTGACCACCCACTTCATGGACGAGGCGGAGTACTGCGACCGCATCGGGCTGGTGTATCGCGGCAAGCTGATTGCCCACGGTACCCCGGACGACCTGAAAAACCAGGCCGCCGACGATGAGGTTCCGGATCCGACCATGGAGCAGGCGTTTATCACCCTCATCCACGACTGGGATAAGGAGAATGCCCATGCGCAGTAATGCCATTTCCTGGCGCAGGGTGCGCGCGCTGTGCATTAAAGAGACGCGGCAGATCGTGCGTGACCCCAGCAGCTGGCTGATTGCGGTAGTCATCCCCCTGCTGCTGCTGTTTATTTTTGGCTACGGCATTAACCTGGACTCCAGCAAGCTGCGGGTCGGGATATTGCTGGAGCAGCAGAGTGAGGATGCGCTGAACTTTACTCACGCCATGACCGGATCGCCCTACATTGACGCCACCATCAGCGATAACAGGCAGGAGTTGATCCAGAAAATGCAGGCCGGGAAAATTCGCGGCCTGATCGTCATTCCGGTGGATTTCGCCGCCAACATGGCGCGGGCAAATACCGACGCGCCGATCCAGGTGATTACCGACGGCAGCGAGCCAAACACCGCCAACTTTGTACAGGGCTACGCGGAGGGGATCTGGCAGCTGTGGCAGATGCAGCGCGCGGAGGACCGGGGTGAAGAATTTAAACCGCTGATCGACGTGCAGACGCGCTACTGGTTTAACCCCGCCGCCATCAGCCAGCACTTTATTATTCCGGGCGCGGTGACGATTATCATGACGGTGATTGGCGCGATCCTGACCTCGCTGGTGATCGCCCGCGAGTGGGAGCGCGGGACCATGGAGGCGCTGCTCTCTACCGAAGTGACGCGCGTCGAGCTGCTGCTGTGCAAGCTCATCCCCTACTATTTCCTCGGCATGCTGGCGATGCTGCTCTGTATGCTTGTCTCAGTCTTTATCCTCGGCGTGCCGTATCGCGGCTCGCTGGTGGTGCTGTTTTTTATCACCAGCCTGTTTTTACTCAGCACGCTGGGCATGGGGCTGCTCATCTCCACCATCACCCGCAACCAGTTCAACGCCGCGCAGGTGGCCCTCAACGCCGCCTTTTTACCGTCGATTATGCTGTCCGGGTTTATCTTCCAGATAGACAGTATGCCTGCGGTGATCCGCGCCGTGACCTATGTTATTCCGGCGCGTTACTTTGTGAGCACGCTGCAAAGCCTGTTCCTGGCGGGGAATATTCCGGTGGTGCTGATCGTCAACACGCTGTTTTTAATGGCGTCAGCGGCGATGTTTATTGGGTTGACGTGGATGAAAACCAAACGGCGACTGGATTAAGGAGCGAACATGTTTCACCGATTATGGACGTTGATACGCAAAGAGCTGCAATCCCTGCTGCGCGAGCCGCAAACCCGCGCCATTCTGGTCTTGCCGGTGCTGATCCAGGTTTTACTGTTCCCGTTTGCCGCCACCCTTGAGGTGACCAACGCCACCATTGCCATTTACAACGAAGATAACGGCAAACATTCCGTCGAGCTGACGCAGCGTTTTGCCCGTGCAAAAGCCTTTACCCACATCCTGCTGCTGAAAAGCCCGCAGGAGATCCAGCCCACCATCGACACGCAAAAAGCGCTGCTGCTGGTGCGGTTCCCGGCGGATTTCTCCCGCAATCTGGATACCTTCCAGACCGCGCCGATGCAGCTGATCCTCGACGGGCGTAACTCCAACAGCGCCCAGATAGCCGCCAACTACCTGCAGCAGGTGGTGAAGGATTACCAGCAGGAGCTGATGGAGGGCAAACCGAAGCCCAACAACAGCGAGCTGGTGGTGCGTAACTGGTACAACCCGAACCTGGACTACAAGTGGTTCGTGGTGCCGTCGCTAATCGCCATGATCACCACTATCGGGGTGATGATCGTGACTTCCCTTTCCGTCGCCCGCGAGCGCGAACAGGGCACGCTGGACCAGCTGCTGGTCTCCCCGCTCGCCACCTGGCAAATTTTCGTCGGCAAAGCGGTCCCGGCGCTGATCGTCGCGACGTTTCAGGCCACTATCGTGCTGGGGGTGGGAATTTGGGCCTATCAGATCCCGTTCGCCGGTTCGCTGGCGCTGTTTTACTTCACGATGGTCATTTACGGGCTGTCGCTGGTGGGATTTGGACTGCTGATCTCGGCGCTCTGCTCGACGCAGCAGCAGGCGTTTATCGGGGTCTTCGTCTTTATGATGCCCGCGATTTTGCTCTCGGGTTATGTTTCACCCGTCGAGAACATGCCGGTGTGGCTACAGGATCTGACGTGGGTAAACCCGATTCGGCACTTTACGGACATCACCAAGCAAATCTATCTGAAGGATGCGAGTCTGGATATTGTCTGGGGAAGTTTGTGGCCGCTACTGGTCATAGCGGCCACGACGGGCTCAGTGGCGTACGCGATGTTTAGACGCAACATTGCGTAGCTTTTTCTCTTTGGTCAGCAGCGAGACGACCGCAGGCCCTGCGAGGATAGCCAGACCCGCCAGGGCCAGCAGCAGGTTGTTTTGCAGCACGCGCGACAGCAGCCAAAGCACAATCATCGCCGCACCAAAATACCAGGTGGTGGTGAGCTCTTCGAGCACATCACCCACCTCGCGCCAGCGCGCTTCATGGTGGCGCTGTAAGAACAGCATCGACAGCACGGTGACGCCATAAAGGACGCATAGCCCCAGGCCAACACGCACCAGCGTGCCGCTCATCCAGCCCATCACCAGTACGGCCACGACCAGTAAATGCAACATTATCTGCCAGCAACTCAGGCCAGTTGCGACACGAACACGTTGTTGCCACTTCATGGCTTCTCTCCTGAAGGATTTTTCTCTGCTTAATCAGACTACCGCACTTTACGGAAAATTCCGTAACGCCGCATCTTTTTGTGACGACGACTACACTTTATTTTCATTGGGATAGTCACTCAGGAAGGAGCTTATGACTCAAAAAATGCAGCATTTCTCGCTTAAGGTGCTGACGATAAACATTCATAAGGGCTTCACAGCATTTAACCGCCGCTTCATTTTACCGGAGCTGCGCGACGCGGTACGCACCGTCAGCGCGGATATTGTCTGCCTGCAGGAGGTGATGGGCGCACACGAAGTGCACCCGCTCCACTTTGAGAACTGGCCAGATACGCCGCACTATGAATTTCTGGCCGACACCATGTGGAGTGACTACGCCTACGGCCGCAACGCGGTCTATCCGGAAGGGCATCACGGAAACGCGGTGCTGTCCCGCTACCCCATTGAACATTACGAAAACCGCGACGTTTCCGTCGGGGAAAGCGAAAAACGCGGCCTGCTTTACTGCCGCATTACGCCGCCCGACCTCGAGCGACCTGTCCATATCGGCTGTGTTCACCTGGGCCTTCGCGAAGCCCATCGTCAGGCGCAGCTGAAAATGCTGGCCGAATGGGCCAACGCGCTTCCCGAAGGTGAACCTGTGGTGGTAGCGGGCGATTTCAACGACTGGCGACAGCGGGCAAACCATCCGTTGAAAGTGGATGCCGGGCTGGAGGAGATTTTTACTCGCGCCAACGGCAGGCCTGCGCGCACCTTCCCGGTCCGTTTCCCGCTGCTTCGGCTTGACCGCATCTACGTGAAAAATGCCCACGCCAGCAGCCCGACCGCCCTGGCGCTCCTTAACTGGCGACATCTTTCCGACCATGCCCCGCTCAGCGCGGAGATCCACCTATGAAATGTTCCTGGCAGGAAGGCAACCGAATCACGCTTCTGGTCAATGGGGACGAGTATTATCCGGCCGTGTTTAAAGCGATTGACCATGCACAGCAGAAGGTGATCCTCGAAACCTTTATCTGGTTCGAAGACGACGTCGGCAAGCAGCTGCATGGCGTGCTGCTGCGCGCCGCCCGGCGCGGCGTCAAAATTGAAGTGCTGCTTGATGGCTATGGCTCGCCGGATCTCAGCGATACGTTTGTGAATGAGTTGACCTCCGCAGGCGTGGTGTTCCGCTACTACGATCCCGGCCCTCGCCTGTTCGGCATGCGGACCAATCTTTTCCGCCGGATGCACCGCAAAATTGTGGTGGTAGACGAGACGGTGGCGTTTGTCGGCGGCATTAACTACTCCGCTGAGCATATGTCCGACTACGGCCCGGAGGCGAAGCAGGACTACGCCATTCGCATTGAAGGCCCGGTGGTGCAGGACATCTTACTGTTTGAGCTGGAGAACCTGCCGGGTAAAGAGGCCGTTCGCCGCTGGTGGAAACGTCGCCATCGCCCGGAAGAGAACCGCAAGCCCGGCGAAGCGCAGGCCCTTTTCGTCTGGCGGGATAACGGCGAGCACCGGGACGACATTGAACGTCATTATCTCAAGATGCTCGCCAACGCGAAGCGCGAAGTGATTATTGCTAACGCCTACTTTTTCCCCGGCTATCGTCTGCTGCACGCCATGCGCAATGCGGCCCGACGCGGGGTACGCGTGAAGCTGATTGTGCAGGGCGAGCCGGATATGCCCATCGTCAAAGTCGGCGCACGCCTGCTGTATAACTATCTGGTGAAGGGCGGCGTACAGATCTACGAATATCGCCGCCGACCGCTGCACGGCAAAGTGGCGCTGATGGACGATCACTGGGCCACCGTGGGTTCGAGTAATCTCGATCCGCTGAGCTTATCGCTCAATCTCGAGGCTAACCTGATCATTCACGATCGCCAGTTTAACCAGACCCTGCGGGATAACCTGCAGGCGCTGATCGTTAACGACTGCGTGCGCGTGGACGAATCTATGGTCCCCAAACGCACCTGGTGGAACCTGGGCATCAGCGTGGTGGTGTTCCACTTTCTGCGTCATTTCCCGGCCATGGTCGGCTGGCTGCCGGCGCATACGCCTAAGCTTGCGCAGGTGGACCCGCCGGTACAACCCGAAATGGAAACCCAGGACCGTATTGAAGCGGAAGACGGAGGCAAACCCTGATGTCGAAATCGCATCCGCGCTGGCGGCTGGCAAAAAAGATCCTGACCTGGCTGTTTTTTATTGCGGTCGCGGTTCTGCTGGTGGTCTACGCGCAGAAAGTTGACTGGGAAGAGGTGTGGAAAGTCATCCGCAACTATAACCGGATGGTGCTGCTGGGCGCTGTGGGGCTGGTTATTGTCAGCTACCTGATGTACGGCTGTTATGACCTGCTGGGCCGTGCTTACTGCGGCCACAAGCTGGCCAAACGTCAGGTTATGCTGGTGTCGTTTATCTGCTACGCCTTCAACCTGACGCTGAGCACCTGGGTCGGCGGCATTGGCATGCGCTATCGCCTCTACTCGCGGCTCGGCCTGCCGGGCGGGACCATAACGCGCATTTTCTCGTTAAGCATCACCACCAACTGGCTGGGCTATATTCTGCTCGGCGGGGTGATCTTCACCATCGGCGTGGTGCAGCTGCCCGCGCACTGGTATATCGATGAGGCTACGCTGCGCATTCTGGGCATCGTACTGCTGCTGATTATCGCCGTTTATCTGTGGGCCTGCGCCTTTGCCAAACGCCGCCATATGACCATTAAAGGGCAAAAGCTGGTGCTGCCCTCGTGGAAGTTTGCGGTGCTGCAGATGGCCGTCTCCAGCGCCAACTGGATGGCGATGGGGGCCATTATCTGGCTGCTGATTGGCGAGGACGTCAATTACTTCTTCGTGCTGGGCGTGCTGCTGGTGAGCAGTATTGCGGGCGTGATTGTGCATATTCCGGCGGGGATCGGCGTGCTGGAAGCGGTGTTTATCGCGTTGCTGGCCGGGGAGCATGTCTCTCAGGGAACGATTATCGCCGCACTGCTGGCGTACCGCATGCTGTATTACTTCCTGCCGCTGGCCCTGGCAACGGTGTGTTATCTGGTGCTGGAGAGTCGGGCGAAAAAGCTGAGAGCGAAGAACGAGAAGGCGTTAGCGAAATAAAAGCAAAACGGCAACCTTGTTGCCGTTTTTAGTGTTTGTTCCCTCTCCCGTGGGAGAGGGTCAGGGTGAGGGCACCAGACCGCATCCCGGCAAAACAACCTTAGCGACGGTTGCCGAAAATCCGCAGCAGCATCAGGAACAGGTTGATGAAGTCCAGATACAGCGTCAGCGCGCCCAGAATCGCGTATTTGCGCAGGTTCGAACTGTCGCGTACGTCGATCTGCTCGCCGATGTTTTTCAGCTTCTGGGTGTCATACGCCGTCAACCCAACGAAGATCACCACCCCGATGTAGGTCACGGCCCACATCAGCGCGTCGCTCTTCAGCCACAGGTTTACCAGCGACGCCAGCACAATCCCGATCAGCCCCATAAACAGCATGCTGCCGAAACCGCTCAGATCGCGCTTCGTGGTGTAACCGTACAGGCTCATCGCACCGAACATCCCGCCGGTGACCACGAAGGTGCTGGCGATGGAGGAGTAGGTGTAAACGATGAAGATACTGGAAAGCGTCAGCCCGGTTAGCGCCGAATAGAGCATAAACAGCGTAGTCGCCATTCCGGCACTCAGCTTTTGCACCAGACCAGAAAGCACAAACACCAGCGCCAGCTGCGCGATAATCAGCCCAAAGAAGGTGATTTTGCTGGAGAAGATAAACATCATCAGTTCAGGCGTGTTCGCCGCATACCACGCGATAAACGCGGTAAGCAGCAGACCAACCGTCATCCAGCCGTACACCTGAGCCATATACGTCTGCAGGCCGCTACGGGTCTGCTGTACTATTGAATCGGAACGCGGAAATCGGTCCATGATTCACTCCTGATTAAGTTTAAGTAGACACACACGTTAAGATTAACACATCCACGTAAACCGACTACCAACGGCTGGCGGCTTGTTTATCGCTGTCGCGCGATTCTACCCAGCGGTCACCTTCCGGCGTGGCTTCGCGCTTCCAGAACGGCGCTTTGGTTTTGAGGTAATCCATAATGAACTCCCCTGCCGCAAACGCGCTGCTGCGGTGCGCGCTGGTCACCCCGACGAAGACAATCTCTTCGCCAGGCCACATCTCGCCGATGCGGTGAATAACCGTGACGCGGCCAAGCGGCCAGCGGCCTCGCGCCTCGTCGACAATCTCCGCCAGCGATTTCTCGGTCATCCCCGGATAGTACTCCAGCGTCAGCGCCTTCACGCTGTCACCGAGGTTGTGATTGCGCACCTTGCCGGTGAAAGTGACGACCGCGCCGTCTTCATCACGTTCCGCCAGCCAGCTGTATTCGGTCCCCACGTTAAAACGCTCGGGACTCACCAGAATTCGGGTTTCAGCCATCTTAGCCCCCCGTAACCGGCGGGAAGAAGGCCACTTCATCGCCCTCCTTCAGCGGATGGGTGAACTCCACCAGCGTCTGGTTAACGGCAGCCAGCAGCTTGCCTTCGTCCAGCGCCAGCGCCCAGCGGTCGCTTTGTGCCGCCAGATGCGCGCGCAGGGCAGCGACGTTTTCGAAGGACGCATCCAGCGTCAGGCTATCGGTATTCACCAGCTCGCGCACCTGCGCAAAAAAGAGCACCTTAATCATGGCTGTCCACCTTAAAATCACCGGATTTGCCGCCGCTTTTTGCCAGCAGGCGAACCGGGCCAATCACCATATCTTTCTGAACCGCTTTGCACATGTCGTAGATGGTCAGCGCGGCGACTGAGGCCGCCGTCAGCGCCTCCATCTCCACGCCGGTTTTGCCGGTTAAGCGGCAGAGTGACTCAATGCGCACGCGATTATGCTCCGGCTGCGCCTGCAGGTTCACTTCCACCTTGCTCAGCATCAGCGGATGGCACAGCGGAATGAGCTCCCAGGTCCGTTTGGCGGCCTGAATACCGGCGATGCGGGCGGTGGCAAAGACGTCGCCCTTGTGATGGCTGCCGTCGATAATCATCGCCAGCGTCTCCGGCAGCATGGTGACGAACGCTTCCGCGCGCGCCTCGCGCACCGTTTCCGCTTTGGCGGAGACGTCCACCATATGCGCTTCGCCGGCGGCGTTAATGTGGGTCAGTTGTGACATAGCTTATTTCTTTAAATGGGGATGGAAATTACACGGACGGGTACGGGCGTCCAGCTGCGGGGCGATGATGTTTTCCCACGCGGTGCGGCAGGCTTTGGTCGAGCCCGGCATAGCGAAAATCAGGGTTTTGTTAGCCACCCCGGCAACGGCGCGCGACTGGAGCGTGGAGGTACCAATCTCTTCAAAGGAGAGCATGCGGAACACTTCGCCGAAGCCTTCTACCTCGCGGTCGAACAGCGGGATCAGCGCTTCAGGGGCCTGATCGCCTGCGGTAAAGCCGGTGCCGCCGGTGATCAGCACCACCTGCACCACATCACTCGCAATCCACTGCGAAACCTGAGCGCGAATGGCGTAGCGGTTCTCCTTCACGATCGCTTTATCGACGATGTGATGCCCAGCGTCATGGGCCGCCTCGCGCAGCCAGTGGCCGGAGGTATCATCCTCTTCGCCACGGCGGTCTGAAACGGTAAGGATAGCAATGCGTGTCGGGATAAATTCTGCGCTTACCTGACTCATCTTCTGATTCCTTCTTAAGCCTGATTACCCGCCGATGTAGGACAGGTTCTGAGTAATGCCGGTATTGCCCTGATGCAGGAAGTGGGTCTGTTTTTTATGCGTCAGCGCGTCAGAAATACGTGCTTCAAGCGCGGCCTGCTGCGCATCGTCTTCCAGCAGATCGCGGAGATCCACCCCGCCGTCGCCGAACAGGCAAAGATGGAGCTTGCCAACGGAGGAGACGCGCAGGCGGTTGCAGCTGGCGCAGAAGTCTTTCTCATAGGGCATGATAAGCCCAATCTCACCCTCATAATCCGGGTGACAGAAGACCTGCGCCGGGCCGTCGCTGCGCTGGCGGATTTGATGGATCCAGCCGCGTTTCAGCAGCTCGTCGCGCAGCACCATGCCGGAGATGTGATGGCGACGAAACAGCTCGCTGCCCTCGCCGGTTTCCATCAGCTCGATAAAACGCAGCTGTATAGGGCGGGATTTGATCCACGCCAGGAAGGTATCGAGCTGGTGATGGTTCACATCACGCATCAGCACCGTGTTGACTTTGACTTTTTCGAAGCCCGCCGTGAACGCGGCGTCGATGCCGTCCATGACCTGCTGAAATTTATCCTGGCCGGTAATGGCATGGAACTGACGAGCGTCCAGGCTATCGACGCTGACGTTGATCGCCGTCAGCCCGGCATCGCGCCAGTTCGCCACGTCACGCGCCATGCGGTAACCGTTGGTGGTCACCGCAATCTGGCGGATACGTTCGTTTTCACGCACGGCGGCGATGATGTCGGGGAAATCGCGGCGTAGGGAGGGTTCGCCGCCGGTCAGACGCACTTTTTCGGTGCCGAGTTCAGAGAAGGCGCGCGTGACGCGGCGCACTTCATCCACGGAGAGAAAGCCGTTATTGGTGACGCTGCCCGGTTTGTAGCCATCGGGCAGGCAGTAGGTGCAACGGAAGTTGCACACATCGGTAATCGACAGACGTAAGTAATAAAACTTACGCGCGAAAGCATCAGTAAGTTGTGAAGCCATGTACACCTTTCCAGATCGGGAGGCACAGTCATTTCTTTCTGTACCCTGGTGGCAAATTCGCCACGGCCAGAGCGCCATATCTTTCGACACAGGCACAAGGGCTAGAGTGTATGTTTTCAATTTTGAAAACGTGGTTAGGGCGATAGTAGCGCGGAAATTCTGACGACGCCATTATCGCTTCACGCTATATAATTATCTATATAGCGAATCGATCCTGCATTTTCGCTACAGAATACCTAAAAACCGCATTTTCACATTGATATACGTCATTTTGCATCGGGTGAGGCATCGTCTTTTAGGGGTAGTTAGGTTACTGTTACGCGATCGAACGTGATAAGGAATACGTATGCGCAATCGCACTTTTGCGGATCTTGACCGAGTGGTCGCTCTTGGCGGAGGACACGGCTTAGGCCGGGTTATGTCCTCTTTGTCGTCACTCGGCTCAAGGCTGACAGGGATAGTGACCACCACCGACAACGGCGGCTCAACCGGGCGCATTCGACGTGCCGAAGGCGGCATTGCCTGGGGAGATATGCGCAACTGCCTGAACCAGTTAATTACCGAGCCGAGCGTCGCGTCGGCGATGTTTGAGTACCGTTTTGGCGGTAATGGCGAACTTTCCGGGCATAACCTCGGAAATTTGATGTTAAAGGCGCTCGATCACCTGAGCGTAAGGCCTCTGGAAGCCATCAACTTAATCCGTAATCTGCTCAAAGTGGACGCATTCCTGATCCCCATGTCAGAACAACCGGTAGACTTGATGGCCATCGACGCCGAAGGGCATGAAGTGTACGGCGAAGTGAATATCGACCAGCTCATCCTGCCGCCAACGGAGTTAATGACCTATCCGAGCGTGCCCGCCACGCGAGAAGCGGTGGAGGCCATCGGGGAAGCGGATCTTATCCTGATCGGTCCGGGCAGTTTTTATACCAGCCTGATGCCAATTCTACTCGTAAAAGAGCTGGCTCAGGCGCTGCGCCGAACCCCTGCCCCGATGGTTTACATCGGTAACCTGGGACGTGAACTGAGCCCCGCGGCGGCGAGCCTGTCGCTGGCTGACAAACTGGAATTAATGGAGCATTACGTCGGCAAGAAAATCATTGACGGCGTAGTCGTGGGCCCAAAAGTGGATGTGTCAGGGATTGGCAATCGTCTGGTGGTGCAGGAGCCGCTGGAGGCCAGCGATATCAAGTATCGCCACGATCGTCACCTGCTGCGCGAGGCGCTGGAGAAGGCGATTCAGGCGCTGGGTTAGGTTCGTTTTGTGCGGCCTGATGCCCTCACTCCTGCCCTCTCCCACGGGGAGAGGGAGAAAACAACGCTTTACTCACGATGCCGCGATGAAAAGATCCCGCAGCTGATGAAGCTGGTCGCGGATCTGCGCCGCCTCTTCGAACTCCAGGTTCTGCGCGTGCTGCATCATCTGCCCTTCCAGCTCGTGGATTTTCTGCTGCAGCGCTTTCGGCGTCAGCACGACGGTATCTTCTTCCACCACTGAACGCGCCTTGCCGCGGCCTTTCGCTTTGGTTTTGGCGATGTTCTGACCCAGCGCCAGAATATCCACCACCTTCTTATTCAGCCCCTGCGGCGTAATGCCGTGCTCTTCGTTGTAACGCTGCTGTTTCTCGCGTCGGCGCTCCGTTTCGCCAATCGCTTTCGCCATCGACGGGGTGATTTTGTCACCGTACAGAATCGCTTTACCGTTGACGTTACGCGCCGCACGGCCGATGGTCTGGATCAGGGAGCGTTCAGAACGCAGGAAGCCCTCTTTGTCCGCATCCAGAATCGCCACCAGCGAGACTTCCGGCATGTCCAGACCTTCTCGCAGCAGGTTGATCCCCACCAGCACGTCAAACTCGCCCAGACGCAGATCGCGGATAATCTCCATGCGCTCCACGGTGTCGATATCCGAGTGCAGATAACGTACCTTCTCGCCGTGCTCTTCGAGATATTCAGTGAGGTCTTCCGCCATACGCTTGGTGAGCGTGGTCACCAGCACGCGCTCGTTGATGGCGGAACGGGCGCGGATTTCCGAGAGCAGGTCGTCCACCTGCGTGGCCACCGGACGAACTTCAATAATTGGGTCGAGCAACCCGGTCGGACGCACAACCTGATCGACAACGTCTTCACCGGATTTCTCCAGCTCGTAGTTGCCCGGCGTGGCCGAGACGTAAATGGTTTGCGGCGCTAATGCCTCAAACTCTTCAAACTTCATCGGACGGTTATCCAGCGCCGACGGCAGGCGGAAGCCGTACTCCACCAGCGTCTCTTTACGCGCCCGGTCACCGCGGTACATCCCGCCGATCTGCGGGATCGTGACGTGGGATTCGTCGATCACCAGCAAACCGTCTGCCGGCAGGTAATCAAACAGCGTTGGCGGCGGCTCGCCCGGCCCGCGCCCCGAGAGGAAGCGCGAATAGTTTTCAATGCCGGAGCAGTAGCCGAGCTCGTTCATCATCTCAAGGTCGAACTGGGTGCGCTGGCTGAGGCGCTGCTCTTCCAGCAGCTTATTGTTCGCCAGCAGCACCTTACGGCGCTCGGCCAGCTCCACTTTGATCTCTTCCATCGCCTGCACGATACGCTCGCGCGGCGTCACGTAGTGCGTTTTCGGGTAGATGGTAAAGCGCTGGATCACCGACTCAACGTGTCCGGTCAGCGGGTCGAAGAGCGACAGGCGTTCAACCTCTTCGTCAAACAGCTCGACGCGCAGCGCCATATCGTCCGATTCCGCCGGGAAGATGTCGATCACCTCTCCGCGTACGCGGAAGGTGCCGCGCTGGAACGCCTGATCGTTACGGGCGTACTGCAGCTCTGCCAGACGACGGACGATGGCGCGCTGGTCGATAATCATCCCCTGCGTCAGGTGCAGCATCATCTTGAGATAGAGATCCGGATCGCCCAGACCGTAGATCGCGGACACCGACGCGACGACGACCACATCGCGACGCTCCAGAAGCGCCTTCGTGGCCGACAGACGCATCTGCTCGATGTGCTCGTTCACCGAGGCATCCTTCTCGATGAAGGTGTCAGAGCTCGGTACGTAGGCTTCAGGCTGGTAGTAGTCGTAGTAGGAGACGAAATACTCCACCGCATTTTCCGGGAAGAACTCTTTCATCTCGCCGTAAAGCTGTGCGGCCAGGGTTTTGTTGGGTGCCAGCACCATCGTTGGACGCTGGAGATCCGCAATCACGTTGGCGATGGTGAAGGTTTTACCCGAGCCGGTTACCCCCAGCAGCGTCTGGTGCGCCAGCCCGTCTTCCAGCCCCTCTTCCAGACGACGGATCGCCTCAGGCTGATCGCCAGATGGACGGAAAGCAGAATTCAATTTGAACGGTTTACTCATGGGCGACGACCTGATGACGTTATAAGCGGCAGGTGAGTAATTTTACTCGTTGTTGCCAGGAATGCCAGTAAAAAACACTGGATGAAAAACCAGTAGCATGTCAGGATATTTAGCATAGCGCCTGAATGATTAGCGCGATAGCGGCCAAAATTTGGACTGTGACAATATAAAACACCAGTCAGGTCAGGTTATCCCCAGAACTTTTTCTTTTTTAACATTTGTCAAGCCAGGTAATGATAGTTTTGTGGCAACGGGTGACACTTTCATGACGGGAATTGCTTTTATCTAAGCAGTTAAATAATAAACGATATTTTCTAAAGCCGCGTTTCGCGCCAATTTGGGCGTAAGCCGCGTCTTCTCTCGCTTATCGCGTGTTTTCTAACTCTAATGCACATGGTTATCCACAGGAATAGTGGATAACTGCTTCCAGCCCATACAGACTGGCGCTCGGCAAATTCCCGGTTTTTCCCACGAGACGGCAGTAAAAAATTTTTATAGCTATTTTTTGATGATTAACAGTTGCGTCATTCATAACCAGTCGATGGGATCTTGCTCACATTTTCATCATTTTGGGTTCTGCACCACAACTCACCACTTCCAGCACCGTCGCTGTGCAATCCGGTTTTTTATAAACCGCTTTCTGGTGATTCATTCCTAAAAAAGCCGTTTTTTTGAACACTTTTCGGTTTCTGGCAGGGGTTTTGCAGATTCAAACATGAGCCTCACCTACACTCATTTTTAAGGAGAAAAAGATGTTGAGTCTGCGTGCTGTGAATCAGTTTTACGGAAGCCAACATACGCTATGGAACGTGAATTTGGATTTTCCGCAAGGGATGTGTACAGGCGTCGTTGGCCTGCCGGGGATGGGGAAAACCACCCTCATGAATTGCATCGCCGGGAGAGTGCCCGTTGAAAGCGGCAGCATCATCTGGCACGAGGCGGGCGCGCCGCCGCGCGATTTGCTTAACCTGCCGCCAGAACAGCGTTCAGAACCGGGGATAGGCTATGTCCCGCAGGACAGGCGGATCTTCTCCCAGCTAACGATTGAGGAGAATCTGCATATCGCCATGCGGGCGATGGGGAAACCCAACCCGGAGGCGAAAAGTGACGTTTACGACCTGTTTCCGGCGCTCTACGCATTGCGGCAGGCCCGCGCCAATACGCTCTCTCCGGACGATCAGTATCAGCTGGCGCTGGCTAATGCGCTGGTGAACCGTCCGCACCTGCTGATCCTCGATGAGCCCCTGCACGGCGCAGGACAAAGCTTCGCCCAGAAGCTGGGGCAGCTGCTGGCGCGCTTAAACCGGGAGTTAGGTATGACGGTGCTATTAGCGGAGCAGCAGCTGTCGTTTATCCGCCGGGTTGCGGACCGTTTCTGCATGCTCTATCGCGGGCGTAACGTGGCGCAGGGCCACGTTAACGAACTGGATGACGAGCTTATCGCGCACTGGATGTCGCGGGAAGCAAGACGCTGAGATCGAGATAACGCCCGGTGTCGGCATTTTCCGCACCCTCAGCAAGCCAGGGAATTTCCCCCAGGCACGGGGCGGGCAGTACGCGCCTGAGCGTCGCCAGATACTCCTGATGTCGTTTACCCGGCGCAACCACGTCGTTGGCTATCCAGCCAGCCAGCGTCAGCCCGGCCTGCTGTACGGCCTGCGCGGTCAACATGGCGTGATTGATGCAGCCCAGCCTGACGCCGACGACCAGAATGACCGGAAGCTGCTCGGCCTGCACCCAGTCAGCAAACGTCTGCGTGTCCGAAAGCGGCGTAAACCAGCCGCCTGCACCTTCCACCAGCACCCAGTCGGCCTGGCTTTCCAGCGTCCGTAACCCGGCTGACAGCACGGTGAAATCAATCGGACGACCTTCGTCAGCGCTGATGATGTGCGGCGAGGTCGGTTCGGCAAAGGTGTACGGATTGACCGCTGAATAGGCGAGTTCAAGGGTGCTGTTACGCTGGAGCGCCAGCGCGTCGGTGTTGCGTAATCCTTCCGCCGTCACCTCGCTGCCGGAAGCAACGGGCTTATATCCGGCGGTGTTTTTTCCGAGCAGTCGTGCCGCCTGCAGCAGCGCCGAGCTGGCCACCGTTTTGCCCACTTCCGTATCCGTGCCGGTAACAAAATAGCGTTCAGTCACGTTCGATAATCCCATGAAAAAGTTGATAAGAGAGCGGGAAATGTCCCCGCTGCTGCGGCCAGGCCAGCTCCAGACGCTGCAGCTGGCCCCGGGTCAGCGGTTTTTTCTCCCGTCCGGCGTGCAGGTGCGTGGCGCCGATGCCCTTCAGCGAACGCATAGCGCTGAACGCATCGCCAAAATTGAGGGTGATGGTCTGCACCGTGCTGCGGTAACGCCAGCCTGCCAGCGCCTGCATCACCTGCTCATGCGATAAAAAGCGGTTAGCGTGAGGCTGCTCATCCACCGCTTTCCACGCCTGATTCAGCTCCGGCAGCGAGCTTTCCAGCAGGGTGGTAAAGGCCACCTTCCCGCCCGGTCTCGCCACGCGATAAAGCTCGCGCAAGGCCTGCGGCAGGCTGCTGCACCACTGGACCGCCAGATGACTCCAGACCAGATCGAACTGCGCATCCGCCAGCGGGATCGCCTCGATATCCGCCAGCAGATAATGGTCCGCTGCCTGCCGCTGTCGCGCCTCGTCGAGCATCTGGTCCGAGAGGTCGATAGCCGTGACCTGGCTTCCCGCCCCGCGCCAGTAGCGGCTGTTGCTGCCGGGACCACAGCCCGCGTCCAGCACCTGCGGAAAGCGGTTGTCGCCAAGCGCGGCCAGAAGCCCCTCCGCGCTCTGACGCTGCAGTTCATCGTGCTGAGAATAGCTCTGCGCGGCCCGACCAAATGCCGCCGCGACGGCCTGCTTATTCACCGGCGTCATGGAGCGCCTCCAGCAGCGTCTGGATATCCCGAGCGTCATGCGCCGCCGTCAGGGTTAAACGCAGCCGCGCGGTACCCGGCGGGACCGTTGGCGGGCGAATGGCGGTCACCCACATGCCGCGCTCGCGCAGCGCCTGTGCCAGCGCCAGCGCGCGGCCGTTTTCGCCGACAATCACCGGCTGGATGGCGCTTTGCGAATCGGGACTGTGGAAGGGCAGCGCCGCTAACCCCTTGCGGAAGCGGGAGATATGCTCTGCCAGCCGCTGACGACGTTCATCGCCTTCAGCGCTGCGGATCACCGCCAGCGACGCAGACAGCGCCACGGCCTGCGCCGGGGGCATGCTGGTGCTGTAGATCAGGTGTCGGGCAAACTGCAGCAGATAGTCAGCGACGGACTCGCTGCACAGCACGGCGGCGCCGCTGGCGCCAAAGCCCTTGCCGAAGGTGACGATCAGCAGCTCCGGCTTCACGTTTTGCTGGTATGCGCTGCCGCGACCTTCGTCGCCCATTACGCCAATGCCGTGGGCATCGTCGACCAGCAGCCAGGCGTTTTGCCGCTTTGCTGCCTCGTGCAGCGCGGCAAGCGGCGCGCTGTCGCCGTCCATGCTGAACACCCCTTCCGTAACCGCCAGCTGTTGTCCGTCGCAGGGTTTATCCAGCAGCGCGGCGAGCTGCCCCGCATCGTTATGGGCAAAGCGGCGCAGCTGCGCCGGGCTTAAACTTGCCGCCTCCAGCAGCGAGGCGTGGCTCAGGCGGTCGGCGACAATACGGTCCTCTTTTCCCATCAGGGCGGTAATGACCGCCTGATTGGCGGCAAAGCCGGAGATGAACAGCAGCGCGCGCGGGTAGCCGAGCCAGTCGGCAAGCGCCTCTTCCAGCGCCTGATGCGCCGTGGTGTAGCCGCTGACGTGTCCCGAGCCGCCGCTGCCCACGCCAAACCGCTCCGCACCCTGCTGCCAGGCGCGGATGATGGCAGGATGCTGGCTCAGCCCGAGATAGTCGTTGCTGGAGAAATTACAAAACTGCCGCCCCTCGCGGGTAAGAAAACGGCCCGCGCCGTTTTCCACCACCCTGCGAACGCGAAACGCCTCTGCCGCCCGGCGTTCGTCCAGCGCGGTATTGATGCGTGCCTGCCAGGTCATACGGCTGCCGCGTTGTAGAACTGGTCAGTGTCGGCGTTGAAAATCTGCTGCTCCAGCTGCTGCTGTTGCTCGTTATCGCCCTTCAGCACCTCGGTCTGATGCGGGTTAAGCCCCAGCTTGCGGAACAGCTGAACGTCTTTGTCCTCTTCCGGGTTCGGCGTGGTCAGCAGCTTGCAGCCGTAGAAGATGGAGTTGGCTCCGGCCATAAAGCACATCGCCTGGGTCTGCTCGTTCATCTGCTCGCGACCGGCAGAGAGGCGCACGAAAGAGGTCGGCATCATGATGCGCGCCACGGCGATAGTGCGAATAAAATCAAACGCATCCACGTCGTCGTTATCCGCCAGCGGCGTTCCCTTAACCTTCACCAGCATGTTGATCGGCACGCTTTCCGGCGGGGTCGGCAGGTTTGCCAGCTGCAGCAGCAGGCCCGCCCGGTCTTTCACCGTTTCGCCTAAGCCGACAATACCGCCGGAGCAGACCTTGATCCCCGCGTCACGCACTTTATCCAGCGTGTCCAGACGCTCCTGATAGGTCCGCGTGGTGATGATGTTGCCGTAAAACTCCGGCGAGGTGTCGAGGTTATGGTTGTAGTAGTCCAGCCCCGCCGCAGAGAGGCGCTGCGCCTGCTCCTCGTTCAGCGTGCCGAGCGTCATACAGGCTTCGAGGCCCATCTCCTTCACGCCCTTCACCATCTGTTCCAGATACGGCATGTCGCGGTCGTGCGGGTTCTTCCACGCTGCGCCCATGCAGAAGCGGGTTGAACCGGCGTTTTTCGCCTTGCGAGCGGAGTCGAGCACCTGCTCCACTTCCATCAGCCGTTCGGACTCCAGGCCGGTTTTGTAGCGCGCGCTCTGCGGGCAATATTTGCAGTCTTCAGGACAGGCACCGGTTTTGATCGACAGCAGCGTGCTGACCTGAACATGGCGCGGATCGAAGTGCTGACGATGCACCTGTTGGGCTTCGAACATCAGCTCAAGGAAAGGTTTGTTGAATAATTCAGTGACTTGCGACATCGTCCAGCGTGCGTGGTGAGCCATCGGGCTTCTCCAAAGGGTTTTGTTAATTTTCGGTTCGGTTTATACTCGTAAACCTAAAACTTTTCAAAATGGTTTACAAGTCGATTATGACCCAGGACGATCTCGCCTTCGACAAGCAGCATATCTGGCACCCTTACACCTCCACCACCCGCCCCCTTCCCGTTTATCCGGTGGCCTCGGCCCACGGCTGCGAGCTGCACCTCGCCAGCGGCGAGCGGCTCGTTGACGGGATGTCTTCATGGTGGGCGGCCATTCACGGGTACAACCACCCGCGCCTGAATGCGGCGATGAAGGCCCAGATTGACCGGATGTCGCACGTGATGTTTGGCGGGATCACCCATCAGCCCGCGGTGGATTTATGCCGTCGTCTGGTGGCGATGACGCCTGAATCGCTGGAGTGCGTGTTCCTGGCCGATTCCGGCTCCGTGGCGGTGGAAGTGGCGATGAAAATGGCGCTGCAGTACTGGCACGCGAAAGGTGAAACTCGCCAGCGCTTCCTCACCTTCCGCAACGGCTATCACGGGGATACCTTCGGGGCGATGTCGGTGTGCGATCCGGACAACTCCATGCACAGCCTGTGGAAAGGCTATCTGCCGGAAAACCTGTTCGCCCCAGCCCCGCAGAGCCGTTTCGACGGCGAGTGGAACGAGATGGACATGGTCGGTTTCGCGCGGCTGATGGCGGCGCATCGCCAAGAAATCGCCGCCGTGATCCTGGAGCCGATTGTGCAGGGCGCAGGCGGAATGCGGATGTACCATCCGGAATGGCTGAGGCGCATTCGCAGGATGTGCGACCGCGAGGGCATTCTGCTGATTGCCGATGAGATCGCCACCGGCTTTGGCCGCACCGGCAGGCTGTTTGCCTGCGAGCATGCGGGCATTGCGCCGGATATTCTGTGTCTGGGTAAAGCGCTGACCGGCGGCACCATGACGCTCTCCGCCACGCTCACGACCCGCCAGGTGGCCGACACCATCAGCGACGGCGAGGCGGGCTGCTTTATGCACGGCCCGACGTTTATGGGCAACCCGCTGGCCTGCGCCGTCGCAAGCGAAAGCCTTGCCATTCTGGAGAGCGGCGAGTGGCAGACGCAGGTTGCGGCGATTGAGGCGCAGCTGAAAGATGAACTGAGCGCCGCCTCGGGCGCGAATTTTGTGGCAGACGTGCGCGGGCTGGGCGCCATTGGCGTGATTGAAACCACCCATCCGGTGAATATGGCGGCGCTGCAGCGCTTCTTCGTGAACCAGGGCGTGTGGGTACGGCCCTTCGGCAAGCTTATCTACTTGATGCCGCCGTACAGCATTACGCCGGAGCAGCTGCATAAATTAACCGACGCGGTTGTAACAGCCGTTAACATTCCCGCGCATTTCACGATGTAACCCTATGCATTACACTTGCTGAACGAGCGATCAACGAGGGTAAACCGTATGAAAATCATCAGTAAAGATCTGCGCGACGGTGAAAAACTGCCGGAACGCCACGTATTCAACGGCATGGGGTATCAGGGAGACAACATCTCCCCGCACCTGGCGTGGGACGAGGTTCCGGCCGGAACCAAAAGCTTTGTCGTGACCTGCTACGACCCGGATGCGCCGACCGGCTCCGGCTGGTGGCACTGGATTGTGGCGAACCTGCCTGCCGACACGCGCGTCCTGCCGCAGGGTTCCGGTTCAGACCTGGTTGCCCTGCCTGAAGGCGCCATTCAGACGCGCACTGACTTTGGTAAAGCGGGCTACGGCGGCGCGGCGCCGCCAAAAGGGGAAACCCACCGCTATATCTTCACGGTGCACGCGCTGGATGTGGAGAAGATTGAGGTCGATGAAGGGGCGAGCGGCGCGATGGTAGGGTTTAACGTGCATTTCCATTCGCTGGGCAGCGCGTCGATTACGGCGATGTATTCATAAAAAAAGCCGGGTGGCGGCTACGCCTTACCCGGCCTACATTTCGCACGCGTAGGCCCGGTAAGCGCAGCGCCACAGGGCAAAAAATCACAGCACTGAAGGTAGCAGTCCTACAAGGCTTCCCTCTTCCAGAAGCTGCATCGCCTTATCAATATCCGGCGCAAAGAAGCGGTCGTCATCGTAGTGCGATACGTGCTCGCGCAGCACATGACGCGCCTGCTCCAGCAGCGGGCTGGATTTTAACCCTTCACGCAGATCGACACCCTGACATGCCGCCAGCCATTCCACCGCCAGCACGCCGCGGGTGTTGGAGGCCATTTCCCAGAGGCGACGCCCGGCAGCCGGCGCCATCGAAACGTGATCTTCCTGGTTCGCTGACGTTGGCAGGCTGTCCACGCTGTGCGGGTGAGACAGGGCTTTGTTCTCGCTCGCCAGCGCCGCTGCGGTCACCTGGGCAATCATAAAGCCCGAGTTGACCCCGCCGTTACGCACCAGGAACGGCGGTAGCTGGGACATATGTTTATCCATCATCAGCGCGATGCGGCGCTCGGACAACGCGCCGACTTCGGCAATCGCCAGGGCGATATTATCCGCCGCCATTGCCACCGGCTCGGCGTGGAAGTTGCCTCCGGAGACCACTTCATTTTCCTGGGCGAACACCAGCGGGTTATCGGACACCGCGTTGGCCTCCACCAGCAGCACTTCTGCCGCCTGGCGCAGCTGCGTCAGGCACGCGCCCATCACCTGCGGCTGGCAGCGCAGGGAATACGGATCCTGCACCTTCTCGCAGTTGTGGTGTGAATCCGCGATCTCGCTGGTGTCGGTAAGCACGTGACGGTACATCGCGGCGGCATCAATCTGCCCGCGCTGACCGCGCACCTCGTGGATGCGGGCATCGAACGGGCGACGCGAGCCCAGCACGGCTTCGGTGGTCAGCGCACCGCACACCACCGCCGAGGCAAACAGATCTTCCGCTTCAAAGAGGCCGCGCAGCGCGAAAGCGGTCGATGCCTGCGTGCCGTTCAGCAGCGCCAGCCCCTCTTTCGCCGCCAGGGTGATCGGGTTTAGCCCGGCTTTTTTCAGCGCCTCTTTCGCAGGAAGCCACTCGCCCTGCCAGCGCGCTTTGCCTTCGCCCAGCAGCAGCAGCGACATGTGCGCCAGCGGCGCAAGATCGCCGGATGCGCCAACGGAACCTTTCGCCGGGATCCACGGATAGACTTCCGCATTGACCAGCGCCATCAGCGCCTGAATCACGCTCAGGCGAATGCCGGAGAAGCCGCGGGCCAGGCTGTTGATTTTGAGCACCATCATCAGACGGACAATCTCATCGTCCAGCGGCTGACCCACGCCCGCCGCATGTGACAGCACCAGCGAACGCTGTAAGTTTTCCAGATCGTGTGTCGCGATGCGGGTCTGCGCCAGCAGGCCAAATCCGGTGTTAATCCCGTAGGCGGTGCGCCCTTCGGCAACGATGGCTTCGACGCAGGCGACGCTGTCGTTAATGGCGGCGTGGGCACTTGCATCCAGCGAAAGGGTGACCGGTTTACGCCAGACGTTACGCAGCTGCTTGAGCGTCAGCGAGCCGGGAGTGAGTGTTAATGCGTTCATTAATGCTTTCCTTGTGTGGCAGGGATCATCGGCAGGTTAAGGCCCTGCTCTTTGGCACAGTCAATGGCAATTTCGTAACCCGCATCCGCGTGACGCATCACGCCGGTGGCCGGGTCGTTGTGCAGCACGCGAGCGATACGCGCGGCGGCTTCATCGGTTCCGTCGCAGACGATGACCATCCCGGAATGCTGGGAGAAGCCCATCCCCACGCCGCCGCCGTGGTGCAGCGACACCCAGGTCGCGCCGCTGGCGGTGTTCAGCAGAGCGTTCAGCAGCGGCCAGTCGGAGACCGCATCCGAGCCGTCGCGCATGGCTTCGGTTTCGCGGTTCGGGCTGGCGACGGAGCCGGAGTCCAGGTGATCGCGGCCGATGACGATCGGCGCGGAAACTTCACCGCTGCGCACCATTTCGTTGAAGGCAAGGCCGAGTTTTTGACGCCACTCCAGCCCTACCCAGCAGATACGCGCCGGCAGGCCCTGGAAGTTAATGCGCTCGCGGGCCATGTCCAGCCAGTGATGCAGGTGTTCGTCATCGGCGACGATCTCCTTCACTTTGGCGTCGGTTTTGTAGATGTCCTCCGGATCGCCGGACAGGGCAACCCAGCGGAACGGACCGATGCCGCGGCAGAACAGCGGGCGAATATAGGCAGGAACGAAGCCCGGGAAGTCAAAGGCGTTATTCACGCCCATCTCTTTCGCCATCTGGCGGATGTTGTTGCCGTAGTCAAAGGTCGGAATGCCCATCTGGCTGAAGGCCAGCATGGCGGAGACGTGCTCAGCCATGGCGCGTTTCGCGGCAAGCACCGTGCCTTCCGGGTCGGTTTCCGCTTTTTGCTGATATTCTTCCCACGTCCAGCCTTTTGGCAGGTAACCGTGCAGCGGGTCATGGGCGCTGGTCTGGTCGGTGACCAGATCCGGACGCACGCCGCGGGCGACGAGCTGCGGGAGAATGTCCGCCGCGTTGCCGCACAGGGCAATCGACACCGCTTTGCCTTCGGAGGTGTATTTTTTGATGCGCGCCAGCGCATCGTCCAGATCGGTTGCCTGCTCATCGACGTAGCGGGTGCGCAGACGGAAATCAATGCGGCTCTGCTGGCACTCAATGTTGAGCGAGCACGCGCCGGCAAGCGTGGCGGCCAGCGGCTGCGCGCCGCCCATGCCGCCGAGACCCGCGGTCAGCACCCAGCGGCCTTTCAGCGAGCCGTTATAGTGCTGGCGACCGGCTTCCACGAAGGTTTCGTAGGTGCCCTGCACGATCCCCTGGCTGCCGATGTAGATCCAGCTACCCGCGGTCATCTGGCCATACATCGCCAGCCCTTTCGCGTCCAGTTCGTTGAAGTGTTCCCACGTGGCCCAGTGCGGCACGAGGTTAGAGTTAGCGATCAGCACGCGCGGCGCGTTTTTGTGCGTTTTGAACACGCCAACCGGCTTGCCGGACTGTACCAGCAGGGTTTCGTCGTGTTCGAGTTCGGTCAGGGATTTTACAATTGCGTCATAGCATTCCCAGTTGCGCGCGGCGCGGCCAATGCCGCCGTAGACCACCAGCTCGTGGGGGTTTTCCGCCACCTCAGGGTCGAGGTTGTTCATCAACATGCGCAGCGGGGCTTCGGTGAGCCAGCTTTTGGCGGTAAGCGTGGTGCCGCGCGCGGCGCGGACGTCCTGCTGGCGGTATTTACCTGACGACATTGTGTGCTCCTCATAGGGGACAGATGATGCATTTAGATATACTTGTATAGACAAGCACACACAAGGTCAGATTTAACAAAAAAGATACAATTTTGTTATATTGCGTTAGCGATCACGCTTATAAAACTTATGACATGAAGTGACCCTGCAGCC
Source organism: Enterobacter sp. 302C9 (assembly GCF_034106085.1). Classification (NCBI taxonomy): domain Bacteria; kingdom Pseudomonadati; phylum Pseudomonadota; class Gammaproteobacteria; order Enterobacterales; family Enterobacteriaceae; genus Enterobacter; species Enterobacter sp. 302C9. The sequence goes on along the minus strand of NZ_JAWNBW010000001.1, from coordinate 470,620 downwards.
GGTAGCGATTCCCCGGGAAAAGCAGCCGGGCATGCGACACAATGTGCGACGAGGACCAGGTTCGACGGCGGATCAGCAGGCACGGATCGTGCTCTTTAATGCGTAGCCTTTCGCACTCCTGCGGCGTGGCGCGCACGGCCTCCACAATGTGCTCCCCTTCCGTCAGCGGTGCGACGAGCGAGAGATAGGCGTGCGGCGTGGTCTGGGTGTAATCCTGGTTCAGATAGTCCGGTATCCGCTCAGCGTTCACGCAGCGATCTTCAATCTGCACCGGAATGTCGTTTTCGAAATGCACCATCACGGAGTGGAAAATGCGGCTTCCCTCCTTGACGTTAAGCTCTGTGGCCTGCTCGGCGCTGGCCTGGGTCTCTTCGAGCACCAGCACCTCGCAGCGGTGCTGATGATTACGCGCGGCTATCTCGTCCGCAATGCTGCGGATTTCAAACAGGGCCGACTGTCCTTTCGGTTCCGCCACAAACGTCCCCACGCCCTGCAGGCGCACCAGAAGCCCTTCGTCGGTCAGCTCGCGCAGCGCCCGGTTGACGGTCATCCGGCTAAAACCAAACTGCGCTACCAGCTCGGCCTCCGAAGGAATGCGATCGTGCGGGCGCCAGACGCCGGTAGCGATTTTTTCACTAATTGCCTGCTTCACCTTTTCGTAGAAAGGCGCGGGAGGGCTCGACTGCGGCAGAGGTGAGCGTGAAAACATCGTGACTCCTTGAATAGTGTTATGCCCACCAGTGAGCAATTTGCCAGGCCAGGCGGGCGGCGAGCTTAGCGCCCTGTCCGTCCCGATCGTACTGCGGGTTAAACTCTACCAGATCGGCGGCCTGTAGCTTACCGCTACGGCAGATTTGTTCGATAACCGGGAGAAGATCCAGCGCCGGTATGCCTAACGCAGCCGGTGCGGACACGGCAGGCATTTCGCTGGCGGAGAGGACGTCCAGATCGATCGTCAGATAGATACGATCGGCCTGCGCCAGCACCCTTTCCAGGGCGGATAGCGCATCGCGCCTGAAATGGAGATCTTCCACCAGCGTGACGTTCAGGCGTTCGGCCTCGTCCCACAGCGCCAGCGTGTTCGCCGCCCGGCTCACGCCAAGGCAGGCGTAGTGAAATTCCCGCCCGCGCTCATCGCAGTAGCGCGCCAGCTGGCGAAACGGGGTGCCGGATGTGGCCCGGTCGGCCTTGCGCAGATCGAGATGGGCATCAAGGTTGATAATGACAACCCGCTCGTTCGGGAAGGCCTCCAGCACGCCGCGACCGTGCGCCCACGCGGTTTCGTGCCCGCCGCCAAACACCAGCGTGCGCATCCCGGACTGCTGACAGGCCGTGACGGCATCGCTTAACGCCTGCTGTGCCGCTTCCAGCTCGTGGCCTTCAACGTACACCGAGCCCATATCCGCCAGCCGGTCATGTCCCTCATGGCTTGCCATATTTGCCAGCGCTTTTCGCAGCATATCCGGTGCCTGCACGGCGCCGGGCCTGCCCTGATTGCGTTTTACCCCTTCATCACATTCAAAGCCTATCAGCGCGATGCCGGATGAAAGCGGCGTGAACTGGCCCTGCTGCTTTATCGTCTGGAAAATGCGCTTTGCACTGCTGGCCTCGGCGCTGTCATCGCGCCCCTGCCAGACGGTTTCGGCTACGGGCCGCCATAACCTCATACTGCCTCCCCACGGAAAATACGTTGATACAGCGGATTGCGTCCCGGCTCGTAGACCATCTCAACCGGATGATGTGCATCCCAGACGATAAAATCGGCGACAAACCCTGCCCTGAGCTGTCCGTGGGTTGCGCCACGGCCCAGCGCCTGCGCGGCATGGCGCGTGACGCCAGCCCAGGCTTCTTCCGGGGTCAGGCCAAACTGGACGCAGGCCATGTTCATCGCCAGGTGCAGGCTGGCAAACGGGCTGGTGCCGGGGTTATAGTCGGTGGCGACGGCCATCGGCACGCCCTGTTTTCTGAGCTGTTCAACCGGCGGACGCTGGCGCTCCTGCAGAAAATAGAACGCACCCGGCAACAGGACGGCAACCGTGCCGCTTTCCGCCATCGCCTGAACGCCTGCGTCATCGAGATACTCAATATGATCGGCGGAAAGGCCCTTATACTGGCTGACCAGCGCCGCGCCGCCCTGATTCGACAGCTGCTCGACATGCCCTTTCACCGGGATACCCAGCTCGGCGGCGGCCTTGAAGAGTCGCTCGGTTTGCGACGGGGTAAAGCCGACGTTTTCACAAAACACGTCGACTGCTTCATATAACTCTTTTTGCCACAGCGTGGGCAGTATCTGCTCGCAGACCAGCGTGAGGTACGCATCGGGATCCTGCCGGTATTCCGGCGGAACCGCATGGGCCGCCAGCAGCGTTGGGCTGATATCGATCGGATTATTGAGGCCCAGCTGGCGGGCAACCTGCAGCATCTTCTCTTCGGCCTCGGCGTTGAGCCCGTATCCCGATTTGATTTCAACGGTCGTCACGCCTTCATTCATGAGACGCTGGAGCCGCTGCTGCGCCAGTTTCAGCAAGGTTTCGGCTGAGCTGCTGCGCGTCGCCGTCACGGTAGCGTTAATCCCGCCCCCCTGGGCGCTGATGGTTTGATAAGAGACGCCGTTCAGGCGCTGCTCCCACTCCGCCGCGCGGTCGCCGCCAAATACCAGGTGGGTATGGCAGTCAATCAGGCCAGGCGTGACCAGACGCCCCTGAAGATCGACACAGTGTCGGTGTCCGGAAGGAATGTCAGATTCAGGGATCGCGGCCAGAATAGTGTGGCCGCGCACGACCAGAGCGTGTTGCTCTTTCAGTCCATAAGGCGCAGGTACGTCCGGCGCCATCGTAGCCAGTCGCGCATTTCGCCATATTACATCGTCGGGATGAATCTGCTGCATGGGGCATTCCACTTGTCTTAGGTTGTATAGACATTTATTTGCATCCACCGTCTGCTGTCAACCACCTTAACGGAAAATGTTATTTATTTGTGATCACCTACCTGCCGCTCCGGGGCTAAAAATGCAACTTTTACCCTTTTTATCTTCCCGTTTCGCTCAACTTAGTATAAAAAAGCAGGCTATTTCGTCTATCCCGTTTAAGACTTGCATACCCAGGAGCTCTACCTTGAACATTTCCAGGATTTCCCGTCTGGCGTTAGCACTCGCCTTTGGCGTGACCTTATCCGCATGCAGTTCAACACCACCGGATCAGCGTCCTTCTGAGCAGGTTGCGCCCGGTACCGCCTCCCGCCCGATTTTGTCCGCTGATGAAGCGAAGAACTTCGATCGTGCGCACTACTTCTCAGCGATGGATCCTAACGCTGCGCCGTGGACGCCGTCTTCTATCAACCTGCCTAAACAACCTGACTTCGTGGTTGGCCCGGCGGGTGCGCAGGGCGTAACGCATACCTCTATTCAGGCTGCGGTTGATGCTGCCATCACTAAACACAGCGCGTCTCGCCAGTACATCGCGATCCTGCCGGGTGAATATGAAGGCACCGTGTATGTTCCGGCTGCCCCTGGCAGCATTACGCTTTACGGTCTGGGCGAAAAAGCGATCGACGTAAAAATTGGCCTGGCGATTGATTCCGAAATCGACAGCAACGCCTGGCGTCACCTGGTGAATCCGGCCGGTAAATATATGCCGGGCAAACCGGCGTGGTATATGTTTGATAACTGCCAGAGCAAGCGTTCCGCCACCATTGGCGTGATGTGCTCGGCGGTATTCTGGTCTCAGAATAACGGTCTGCAGCTGCAGAACCTGACCATTCAGAATACCCTGGGCGACAGCGTTGATGCCGGCAGCCACCAGGCCGTTGCGCTGCGTAGCGATGGCGATAAGGTGCAGATTAACAACGTCAACATTCTGGGCCGTCAGAACACCTTCTTCGTGACCAACAGCGGCGTGCAGAACACCCTGCAGAATAACCGCCTGACCCGTACTCTGGTGACCAACAGCTACGTTGAAGGTGACGTGGATCTGGTGTCCGGTCGCGGCGCGGTGGTGTTTGATAATACCGATTTCCGCGTGGTGAACTCACGCACTCAGCAGGAAGGTTACGTGTTTGCTCCGGCAACCCAGTCTAACCTCTTCTACGGCTTCCTGGCCGTGAACAGCCGCTTTAACGCTGCCGGTGACGGCGTGGCGCAGCTGGGACGCTCCCTGGACGTGGACTCAGCGACCAACGGTCAGGTCGTGATCCGCGACAGCGTGATCAATGAAGGCTTCAACATGGCGAAGCCGTGGGCTGATGCCGCGATCTCCAAACGTCCGTTCTCCGGCAACACCGGCGCGGTGGATGATAAAGGGAACGTGCAGCGCAATCTGAACGACGCTAACTTCAACCGCATGTGGGAATACAACAACCGCGGTCTGGGTAGCAAAGTGGTTGCTGAGCCGAAGCAGTAAGCTGTTTTGCCCGGTGGCGCTGCGTTTACCGGGCATAAAAAAACCTCGCATTCGCGAGGTTTTTTGTTTTTAGCCTCTTAGTGAGCGTTTACCACCACCCACATTGGCCCCTGGCCTACGGCATAACGCCCTTTCTCTTCCAGCAGCCCCTGCTCGCCTTTAATTTCATACAGCGCGATGTGGTGGGATTTCTGCCCCGCCGCAATCAGGAATTTACCGCTGTGATCGATATTAAAGCCGCGCGGCTGGGTTTCCGTTGGCTGGAACCCTTCAATCGCCAGCACGCTGCCGTCTTCAGAGACGCTAAAGACGGTAATCAGGCTGGAGGTACGGTCACAGGCGTACAGATGGCGACCATTTGGCGTAATGTGGATATCCGCCGCCCAGCGGGTATCGGAGAAATCAGACGGCATCATGTCCAGCGTCTGCACGCACTCAATCTGACCGTTTGGATCTTTCAGCTCCCATACGTCCACAGAGCTGTTCAGCTCATTGACCACGTAGGCGTACTGCTGGTTCGGATGGAAGACCATATGGCGCGGGCCGGCACCTTCAACGGTAGTCACTTCGGCAGGATTCTGCGCCACCAGATGACCGTCGTCGCTCAGGGTGAACAGGCAGATACGATCCTGCTTCAGCGCAGGCACCCACAGCGTGCGGTTATCCGGAGAGATATTCGCCGAGTGGCAGCCTTCCAGCCCTTCCACCACATCCACGGTTTCGACCGGAATACCATCTTCCAGACGCGTTACGCTGACGCAGCCCGCGTTATAAGAGCCGCTGAAGACAAAGTTGCCTTTACGATCGGTCGAGATATGGGTTGGGCTGCCCGGCAACGGGGCTTCGGCAGTGTACGTCAGCGCGCCATCGTCCGGAGAAATGCGATAGGCCAGCACGCGGAACTCCGGGCGCACACCCACGTACAAGAAACGTTTATCCGGGCTGATGACCATCGGTTGCACCTGGCCTGGCACATCAACAACCTGAACCAGCGTGAGTGTCCCTTCGGTATTTAAACGCCAGACGTGGATCTGCTGGCTTTCAGGACTGGCGGTATAAACGGTTTGTTTCATGAATATTCACTCCTCACTGCGCATGAAAGTAGTTAACTTTTGACGGTGAATGCTGAATTGTCGACAGGAGTTTTGAAGCGTTCGCCTCTCGGTGTACCATCCCATCAAAACGTAAATTCAATATTAACCCGGGAAAACAGATGACCTCGCGTGTGATTGCTCTGGATTTAGACGGTACCTTACTGACGCCGCAAAAAACCCTCCTCCCCTCCTCCCTTGAGGCGCTAAAACGCGCGCAGGAAGTGGGATATCAACTCCTTATCGTAACGGGTCGACATCACGTTGCCATTCACCCTTTTTATCAGGCACTGGCGTTAGATACACCTGCAATTTGTTGTAATGGCACTTATTTGTATGATTATCAGGCAAAAAAGGTTTTAGAATCCGACCCGCTACCGGTTCCCCAGGCGCTGCAGCTGATCGATCTGCTGGATGAGCATGCCGTTCACGGCCTGATGTACGTGGATAACGCGATGGTGTACGAGCGCCCTACAGGCCACGTGGTGCGCACCAGCAACTGGGCGTTGTCCCTGCCTGAAGCGCAGCGTCCAGTCTTTACCCAGGTTTCCTCCCTGCGTCAGGCAGCCCATGACGTTGAGGCTATCTGGAAATTCGCCCTGACCGATGAAGACACCACCAAACTGAATACCTTCGCAAAACACGTGGAACAAACGCTGGGTCTGGAGTGCGAATGGTCCTGGCATGACCAGGTGGATATTGCCCGCAAAGGCAACAGCAAAGGCAAGCGCCTTTCGCAGTATGTGGAATCACAGGGCGGGTCGATGCGTGACGTGATCGCCTTTGGCGACAACTACAACGACATCAGCATGCTGGAAGCCGCCGGTACCGGCGTGGCGATGGGCAATGCCGACGACGCGGTAAAAGCCCGCGCCAACGTGGTGATTGGCGACAACACCACCGACAGCATCGCGCAGTACATTTATACCCACCTGCTGTAATCAGGCGGTAATCGAGACGCTCTTAATTTGCGCGTAAAGCCACAGGCCGGGTTTGATCCCTAACTCATCCCTCGCCCACGGGCTGATGCGCGCCCAGAGCGTCCTGCTGCCGACTTCAAGCTTCACTTCCACCTGCCCGTTATCATCAAAACACTCCGCGACTTTGGCGCGCAGAATATTTCGAATACTGGTTTGCAGCGGCGGCTGCAGCACCAGCGAGACGTCCGACGCCTGGATGCGAATTCGCAGCGCGGACTGTAGCGGTTTGTCGATCTTATTGACCCACAGATGCTGGTCGCCCAGCGCCAGGGCGGTCATCGCGTAGTGCGGGTGATGTTCCAGAACGCTCACTTTCAGGATGCTGCTCTGCTGTTCCCTGGGTAACCAGGGGTGCATTACGCTGCTGCCCCACACCTCTTCCAGGTTGCCGAAGGCCTTCACGCTGCCCTCTTCCAGCACCAGCACCTTGTCGGCCAGATGGAGGATCTCATCCAGCGAATGGCTAACGTAGAGCATCGGAATATTAATTTCGCGCGTCAGTCGCTGTAGATAAGGCAGAAGTTCGCGTTTACGCGGAATATCGAGCGAGGCCAGCGGCTCGTCGAGCAGCAGCAGCTCCGGGGCGGTCAGCAACGCGCGGCCAATGGCCACACGCTGTTTTTCTCCGCCGGAGAGCGAGGATGGCAGCCTGTCGAGCAGAGGCTCAATGCCTAAAAGCGTCACCAGCTTGTCAAACTGCCCGGCCATGCTTTTCGCCATGCCGTAACGCAGGTTGCCGCGCACGCTGTAGTGCGGGAACAGGCGCGCGTCCTGGAAAACATAGCCGATGCGGCGCTTATCCGGCGAGAGGTAAATTTTGTTCTCCACGTCATTCAGGACGCGGTCATTCAGGACAATACGGCCTGACTGCGGGCGGGTCAGGCCGCTGATGGCATTAATCAGCGACGTTTTTCCCGCTCCCGACACGCCAAAGATAGCGGTGATTCCGCTTGCCGGCAGCGTCTCGTTAAGCGTCAGGGTATGGTTTCCCAGCGTCTGGGTGAAATGGAGTTCCAGCATGCTTATTTCCCCATCCGCTCGCGGCTGAGCCGCGCCAGCCATTCAGACACCATCAGCGATACCAGCGCCAGCACAATAGAAATAATACACAGCCGCGCCGCCGCGCCTTCACCGCCCGGCGTTTGAATCAGGGTATACATTGCCGACGGGATGGTTCGCGTCTCGCCGGGGATGTTCGACACAAAGGTGATCGTCGCGCCAAACTCGCCCAGCGAGCGGGCGAAGGCCAGCACCGTCCCGACAATAATGCCCGGCAGCGTGAGCGGAAGCGTGATGGTGAAAAAGACGCGCCAGCGCCCTGCGCCCAGCGTGCGGGCCGCCTGTTCGAGCTTCATGTCCACGCCTTCCAGCGCGAGGCGGATCGCCCTCACCATCAGCGGGAATGACATCACCGCCGCCGCCAGTACCGCACCGCGCCAGCTAAACGCAAACGTCAGCCCAAACCAGTCGTAGAGCTTCTCTCCGATAAAACCGCGTCGCCCCATCGAAATCAGCAGCAGGTAACCGACCACCACGGGCGGCAAAACGAGCGGAAGATGCAGCACGCTGTCGAGCAGCGTTTTGCCGGGAAACTGACAGCGAACCAGTAGCCAGGCAAAGAAGATCCCAAAGGGCAAGCTCAGCGCAACCGCCAGGGAAGAGACTTTTAGGCTCAGCAGAACAGCCTGCCATTCAGGATCGGTCAATATCATCAGTGAGTCGTAAATCCATAACGTTTAAAGATTGCGGACGCCTCCGGCCCTTTCAGGTAATCGCGGAAGGCCGTCACGGCCGCATTTTTATGTCCATCAACAATCGCAACAGGATATTCCACTTTCTTGTGGGAGTCTTCCGGGAACGTTGCGACCACTTTTACACCTTTACTGGCAACGGCATCAGAGCCATACACAATGCCCAGCGGGGCTTCGTTGCGTTCTACCAGCGCCAGCGCGCCGCGCACGTCTTCCGCCGGGGCCAGCTTCGGTGACAATGTCTCCCATGCACCCAGCTTTTGCAGCGCTTCTTTGGCATAAATCCCCGCCGGAACGTGCTCCGGGTCGCCTACGGCCAGACGGCCACCGTTCAGCAGGCTCGTCCAGTGGGTCTCTTTGTTGATGGTGAAGTCCGCCTGCGCGCTGGCTTTTGGCGCCACGACAACCAGGCTATTCCCCAGCAGCGTTTCGCGGGTTGTCGCATCAATCGATTTCTTCTCCGCCGCGTAATCCATCCACTTCTGGTCAGCCGAGATGAACAGATCCGCCGGTGCGCCCGCTTCTATCTGGCGCGCCAGCGTCGAGGAAGAGGCAAAAGAGGAGACCACCTCGACGTTTTTCTCTTTTTTATACGCCGCCGCGATGTCCTGCAGCGCGTTGGTCAGCGACGCCGCGGCAAAGACGGTGATTTTACCCTCGTCCGCCAGCGCGTGTCCGGTAAGTGAAAGCGTCAGCGTTGCCCCTGCGAAAAGGCGTATCCATGAACGTGCCATCTGTAACTCCTGTGAGTAGCGTTATATACATCTTAATATAACGATTACGTCAGGGAGATCCCAGCGTTTAATCGTAACGCTGAAGGGGTAAACCGGTGTGATGCGTTAAATAATATCGGCGTAGACGGGAAAATCTTGAGAGCAAAACGCCCGGACTGGCCGGGCGTTTTGTGGGGAATCAATGCTGCTTTTTAGCCTGGTCTTTGTGACCAATGTTCGAAAAGACGTTGAACACTTCACCCAGGCCGTAGATGGCACCGAGGATGATGGCCATCACTACTGGTACCATGATCACGGCGAATACCAGACTTTTCAACAACTCTAACATGGTTTTCTCCAGATATTGTGAACGGCTCATTCTACCCTTTCAAGTGAGAAAAACATCCCCTTTTGTGCGGTACCCTTTGCGCCCTGCACCATTTAGGCCACAATACTCTTTTTGCCAGGACACTGTTATGCAGGCCGAAATTCTTCTCACTCTACGACTTCAGCAAAAGCTTTTCGCCGATCCGCGACGTATCGCCCTGCTTAAACAAATAGAACAAACGGGCTCAATTAGCCAGGGGGCGAAAAACGCGGGCATCAGCTACAAAAGTGCCTGGGACGCCATCAACGAAATGAACACCCTGAGCGAACACCCGCTGGTGGACAGAGCCACAGGCGGCAAAGGCGGCGGCGGTGCGATCGTGACGCGCTATGGCCAGCGCCTTATTCAGCTTTACGATCTGCTGGCCCAGATCCAGCAAAAGGCGTTCGATGTGTTGAGCGACGACGATAACGTTCCGCTGGACAGCTTGCTGGCCGCCATTTCCCGCTTCTCGTTACAAACCAGCGCCCGCAACCAGTGGTTTGGAACGGTGACGGCGCGCGACAATCTGCAGGTACAGCAGCATATTGAGATCCTGCTTGCCGATGGCACCACCCGTCTGAAAGCCGCAATAACGGCGCAGAGCGCAGAGCGCCTTGAGCTCGATGAAGGTAAAGAGGTGCTGGTGCTGCTGAAAGCGCCGTGGGTCAATATCACGCGCGATCCCGACGCCGCAAAGGCGGCCGATAACCAGCTCCATGGCGCTATTAGCCATATCGAACGCGGCCAGGCGCAGTGCGAAGTGCTGATGACCCTCGCAGACGGGCAACCGCTTTGCGCGACGATACCGCTTAGCGAAGCGGACGGTTTAGAAGAAGGTACTGTCGTTACCGCCTGGTTCAACGCAGATCGGGTGATTATCGCCACATTGTGCTGAGCGCATTGACAATCGCGCCGACAGTGCGTATCCCTGATATCTGTTGCTGCAAAAACAGGGATAAACCATGTTATCATTGCATATTTCGCAAGGCACGTTTCGTCTTAGCGATACCCGAACGCTGACGATTGCTGATTTGACGATACGCGCGGGTGAAAGCTGGGCGTTTGTCGGCACTAACGGCAGCGGTAAATCCGCGCTGGCCCGCGCGCTGGCCGGCGAGCTCCCCCTCCTCAAGGGCGAATGCCAGGGCGACTTTACGCGCCTGACGCGCCTGTCATTTGAACAACTGCAAAAGCTGGTAAGCGACGAGTGGCAGCGCAATAACACTGATTTACTCAGCCCTGGCGAAGAAGATACCGGCCGTACGACGGCGGAAATTATTCAGGATGAGGTGAAAGATCCCGCCCGCTGTCAGCGCCTGGCAGAACGGTTCGGCATCACCGCCCTGCTCAACCGGCGCTTTAAATACCTTTCAACCGGCGAGACGCGAAAAACGCTGCTTTGCCAGGCGCTGATGAGCGAGCCCGAGCTGCTTATCCTCGACGAACCCTTTGACGGCCTTGACGTGCAGTCCCGTGCGCAGCTGGCGGCCCTGCTGGAGTCGCTTAATCAGCAGGGCTATACCCTGGTTTTGGTGCTTAACCGCTTCGATGAAATTCCGGACTTTATTCAGCACGCGGGCGTACTGGCCGACTGTAACCTGACCGAGACCGGTGAAAAAACCGCGCTGCTTAAGCAGGCGCTCATCGCCCAGCTCGCGCACAGTGAACAACTCGACGGAATTACGCTTCCGGAACCTGACGCCCCTTCGGCCCGCCATGCGCTCGATCCCCACCAGCCGCGCATCGTGCTGCGGGATGGGATGGTCTCTTATGACGATCGCCCGATCCTTAACCGTCTTAGCTGGACGGTCAATCCCGGCGAGCACTGGCAGATCGTCGGACCTAACGGCGCGGGAAAATCCACGCTGCTGAGCCTTATCACCGGCGATCACCCGCAGGGCTATAGCAACGATCTGACGCTGTTTGGTCGGCGTCGCGGCAGCGGCGAAACCATCTGGGATATTAAAAAACATATCGGCTACGTCAGCAGCAGCCTGCATCTGGATTACCGGGTCAGTACCACGGTACGCAACGCGATCCTTTCCGGGTATTTTGATTCCATCGGTATTTATCAGGCGGTGTCTGACAAACAGCACAAGCTCGCCCAGCAGTGGCTGGATATCCTGGGCATGGACAACCGGGTCGCTGACGCGCCGTTTCATAGTCTGTCGTGGGGGCAGCAGCGTCTGGCCCTGATCGTTCGCGCGCTGGTGAAACACCCTACGCTTCTGATCCTCGACGAACCGCTGCAGGGACTCGATCCGCTGAATCGCCAGCTTATCCGCCGCTTTGTGGACATGCTGATTAGCGAAGGTGAAACGCAGCTGCTGTTCGTTTCACATCATGCCGAAGATGCCCCCGCCTGCATCACGCATCGTCTGGAGTTTGTGCCGGACGGTGAGGGTTATCGCTACCTTCTCAGCAACGTCGATTAACCGTGGAGGGCTCTGCCCTCCTCTTTTTCAGATAACTTGCATCAATACATGGCTATCTCTTTGATCTAGAATGCACTCAGTCATTGAAAAAGCGAGTGTGAAAACGAGTGTAAACGATTCCACTATTTTATCCCATGTCACACTTTTCGCGTCTCTGTTATGCTATGGTTATTACATACCATAAGCCCAATGGAGCGAAATATGCGAGTTCTGGTAACAGGTGGTAGCGGTTACATAGGTAGTCATACCTGCGTGCAACTGCTGCAAAACGGTCACGACGTCATCATCCTCGACAACCTGTGCAACAGTAAGCGCAGCGTGCTGCCGGTGATTGAACGCCTTGGCGGTAAACAACCGACTTTCGTGGAAGGCGACATCCGCAACGAAGCGCTGATGACCGAGATCCTTCACGACCACGCCATCGAAGCGGTGATCCACTTCGCGGGTCTGAAAGCGGTCGGTGAATCCGTTGCGAAGCCGCTCGAGTATTACGACAACAACGTCAACGGTACTCTGCGTCTAATCTCCGCCATGCGCGCGGCGAACGTCAAAAACTTCATCTTTAGCTCCTCCGCCACCGTCTACGGCGATCAGCCCAAAATCCCTTACGTTGAAAGCTTCCCGACCGGTACGCCGCAAAGCCCGTACGGCAAAAGCAAGCTGATGGTGGAGCAGATCCTGACCGACCTGCAAAAAGCACAGCCGGAGTGGAGCATCGCCTTACTGCGCTACTTCAACCCGGTCGGCGCGCATCCGTCAGGCGATATGGGGGAAGATCCGCAGGGCATCCCGAACAACCTGATGCCGTATATCGCCCAGGTTGCCGTGGGTCGCCGCGACTCGCTGGCGATTTTTGGCAATGACTATCCGACCGAAGACGGTACCGGCGTGCGCGACTACATCCACGTGATGGATCTGGCCGACGGTCACGTTGCGGCCATGCAGCAGCTGGCCAACAAACCGGGCGTGCATATTTACAACCTCGGCGCCGGGGTCGGCAGCAGCGTGCTGGACGTGGTTAACGCCTTCAGCAAAGCCTGCGGCAAGCCGGTGAACTATCACTTCGCTCCGCGTCGTGATGGCGACCTGCCTGCTTACTGGGCCGATGCCACCAAAGCCGACAAAGAGCTTAAATGGCGTGTGACGCGCACGCTTGATGAAATGGCACAGGATACCTGGCACTGGCAGTCACGCCACCCGCAAGGCTATCCGGACTAAGGATCCGTCATGACGCAATTTAATCCCGTCGATCATCCGCATCGTCGTTTTAACCCGTTAAGCGGGCAATGGATTTTGGTTTCTCCGCATCGCGCCAAGCGCCCCTGGCAGGGCGCGCAGGAGACGCCTGCAAAACAGACGCTGCCACAGCACGACCCGGACTGCTTCCTCTGTCCGGGCAACACGCGCGTCACCGGGGATAAAAACCCGGACTACAAAGGCACCTTCGTGTTCACCAACGATTTTGCCGCGCTGATGACCGACACGCCGGACGCGCCGCAAAGCCACGATCCGCTGATGCGCTGCGAAAGCGCGCGCGGAACCAGCCGCGTGATCTGCTTCTCGCCGGATCACAGCAAAACGCTGCCGGAGCTGAGCGTGGACGCGCTGAAAGAGGTCGTCAGCACCTGGCAGGCGCAAACCGCAGAGCTGGGGCAGAGCTATCCGTGGGTGCAGGTGTTCGAAAACAAAGGCGCGGCCATGGGCTGCTCTAACCCGCACCCGCACGGCCAGATCTGGGCGAACAGCTTCCTGCCTAACGAAGCCGAGCGTGAAGACCGTCTGCAGAAAGCGTATTTCGCGGAAAACGGTTCGCCGATGCTGGTGGACTACACCCAGCGCGAGCTGGCCGACGGCAGCCGCACCGTGGTGGAAACCGAACACTGGCTGGCCGTCGTCCCCTACTGGGCCGCCTGGCCGTTTGAAACGCTGCTGCTGCCGAAAGCGCACGTGCAGCGCATCACCGATCTTAGCGACGCGCAGCGCGACGACCTTGCCCTGGCGCTGAAAAAGCTCACGAGCCGTTACGACAACCTCTTCCAGTGCTCTTTCCCGTACTCCATGGGCTGGCACGGCGCCCCGTTTAACGACGAAGAGAATCAACACTGGCAGCTGCACGCCCATTTCTATCCGCCGCTGCTGCGCTCTGCGACGGTGCGTAAATTCATGGTGGGCTATGAAATGCTGGCGGAAACCCAGCGTGACCTGACGGCGGAACAGGCGGCAGAACGTCTGCGTGCCGTTAGCGACGTCCACTATCGCGAATCAGGAGTCTAAAAAAATGAGTCTGAAAGATAAAACACAATCCCTGTTTGCTGAGAAATTTGGCTACCCTGCCACCCACGTTATCCAGGCGCCAGGCCGCGTTAACCTGATCGGTGAACACACCGACTATAACGACGGTTTCGTGCTGCCGTGCGCTATCGATTACCAGACCGTCATCAGCTGCGCGAAGCGCGACGACCGTAAAGTTCGCGTGATTGCGGCGGATTACGGTAATGAGACGGACGAGTTTTCCCTCGATGCCCCGATTGTGACGCACGACAGCCGGCAGTGGTCTAACTACGTGCGCGGCGTGGTGAAACACCTTCAGAAGCGCAACAAGAACTTTGGCGGCGCCGATTTAGTTATCAGCGGCAACGTGCCGCAGGGTGCGGGCTTAAGCTCCTCTGCGTCCCTGGAAGTCGCCGTGGGCACCGTGTTCCAGCAGCTTTATCATCTGCCGCTGGATGGCGCGCAAATCGCCCTGAACGGTCAGGAAGCAGAAAACCAGTTCGTGGGCTGCAACTGCGGCATTATGGACCAGCTGATCTCCGCGCTGGGCAAAAAAGAGCATGCCCTGTTAATTGATTGCCGCTCGCTGGGTACCAAAGCCGTTCCCCTGCCGAAAGGCGCGGCTGTGGTGATCGTCAACAGCAACTTTAAGCGCACGCTGGTGGGCAGCGAATACAACACCCGCCGCCAGCAGTGCGAAACCGGCGCCCGCTTCTTCCAGCAGCCTGCCCTGCGCGACGTGACGCTCAATGAATTTAACAAAGTGGCGCACGAGCTGGATCCGATTGTCGCCAAACGCGTTCGTCACGTGCTGACGGAAAATGCCCGTACCGTTGAAGCCGCGTCCGCGCTGGCGAAAGGTGACCTGAAACGCATGGGTGAGCTGATGGCGGAATCTCACGCCTCCATGCGCGATGATTTTGAAATCACCGTTCCGCAGATCGACACCCTGGTGGACATCGTTAAAGCCACCATTGGCGACAAAGGCGGCGTGCGCATGACGGGCGGCGGTTTTGGCGGCTGCATCGTTGCGCTGGTGCCAGAAGAGCTGGTCCCTGCCGTACAGGATGCCGTGGCGAAGCAGTACGAAGCAAAAACGGGTATCAAAGAAACCTTCTATGTTTGTAAAGCATCACAAGGAGCCGGACAGTGCTAAACGAAACACCTACCCTTGCACCGGATGGTCTGCCGTATCGCCTGTTAACCCTGCGCAATAGCGCGGGGATGGTCGTTACGGTGATGGACTGGGGGGCAACCCTTCTTTCTGCCCGCGTACCGATGCCGGACGGCAGCGTGCGCGAGACCCTGCTCGGCTGCGCCTCGCCTGAGCAGTACGTCAATCAGTCCGCCTATCTGGGCGCGTCCGTCGGGCGCTATGCTAACCGCATCGCGAAGAGCCGTTTTGAACTCGACGGCGTGCAGTACACCCTGCTTCCAAGCCAGGGTGAGAACCAGCTGCACGGCGGACCGGACGGGTTTGATAAACGCCGCTGGAAGATTGTTCGTCAAAACGATGGCGAAGTGCTGTTCTCGCTGGATTCGCCTGATGGCGACCAGGGCTTCCCGGGGAACCTTGTCGCGTCCGCGCGCTTTACGCTGACCGACGACAACCGTATCGCCATCGAATACCGTGCGACGGTCGATAAGCCGTGTCCGGTCAACCTGACCAATCACGCGTATTTCAACCTGGACGGTAGCCAGTGCGACGTGCGTAACCACAAGCTGCAGATCCTGGCGGATGCGTATCTCCCGGTTGACGAGATGGGCATTCCGTATCAGGGCCTCAAAGACGTGAGCGGCACCAGCTTTGACTTCCGCAGCGCGAAGTCCATCGCCCAGGATTTCATGAGCGATGACGATCAGCGTAAGGTAAAAGGCTACGACCACGCTTTCCTGCTGCAGGCCAAAGGCGATGTGAAACAGCCTGCCGCGCAGGTCTGGTCTGCGGATGAGAAACTGCAGATGACGGTTTATACCACTGCCCCTGCCCTGCAGTTTTACTCAGGCAACTACCTCGGCGGCACGACGGCGCGCGAACATGATGAGTACAGCGACTGGCAAGGCCTGGCGCTGGAGAGCGAGTTCCTGCCGGACAGCCCGAACCATCCGGAATGGCCGCAGCCGGACTGCGTGCTGCGCCCGGGTAAAGAGTACGTGAGCGTGACGGAATATCATTTTATTCCACATTAATATCCAGCCCTCCCTCCGGAGGGCTTTTTTCTGCACGCCTTGCTGAAAATAGCGCCGATCGCAGACAAAATCATAACCCTGGATTCACAAGCATCTTACACTCAGAGACTATTTTCGCTATGGTTAGGGTTAAGCGTTGCTGGTGGCACGGCCACGGCAATATAATGAGAATTGTTATCATTCTAAAAATGCTTGAGGAGTAAGAGATGGCTATAACTAAGCTGGTCCTGGTGCGTCACGGCGAAAGCCAGTGGAACAACGAAAACCGCTTTACCGGTTGGTACGACGTTGATCTGTCTGAGAAAGGCGTAAGCGAAGCAAAAGCAGCGGGTAAACTGCTGAAGGAAGAAGGCTTCAGCTTTGATTTTGCTTACACCTCTGTGCTGAAACGTGCCATCCACACTCTGTGGAACGTGCTGGACGAACTGGATCAGGCCTGGCTGCCGGTTGAGAAGTCCTGGAAACTGAACGAACGCCACTACGGTGCGCTGCAGGGCCTGAACAAAGCGGAAACCGCTGAGAAATATGGCGACGAGCAGGTTAAACAGTGGCGTCGCGGCTTTGCAATCACCCCACCAGAGCTGACTAAAGATGACGAGCGCTACCCGGGCCACGACCCACGTTACGCGAAACTGACTGACGCTGAGCTGCCAACCACCGAAAGCCTGGCGCTGACCATCGACCGCGTTGTGCCTTACTGGAACGAAACCATTCTGCCACGCCTGAAAAGTGGCGAGCGCGTGATCATCGCTGCTCACGGTAACTCCCTGCGTGCGCTGGTGAAATACCTGGACAACATGGGTGAAGACGAAATCCTCGAACTGAACATCCCAACTGGCGTACCGCTGGTGTATGAGTTCGACGAAAACTTCAAGCCAATCAAACACTACTATCTGGGTAACGCAGAAGAGATCGCGGCGAAAGCAGCGGCTGTCGCGAACCAGGGTAAAGCGAAGTAACTTTCGCAAGGCATAAAAAAAGCGCGGAGCCTTCCGCGCTTTTTTATTTGTGCCTGAGAATTCAGCCGCGGCGCGCTTTTACCGCATTCGCCAGCTGACGCAGGATGGTATCGGTATCGTCCCAGCCAATGCAGGCATCGGTGACGCTTTTGCCATACACCAGCGGCTCGCTGCCTTCCAGGTTCTGGTTACCTTCAACCAGATGACTTTCGATCATTACCCCAATCACCGCCTTCTCACCGCCGGCAACCTGCTGGCAGACGTCTGCACCCACTTCCATCTGCTTTTTAAACTGCTTGCTGGAGTTAGCATGGCTGAAATCGATCATCACCTGCGGTGGCAGCCCGGCTTTTTCCAGCCCGACCTTCACTTCCGCCACGTGTTTCGCGCTGTAGTTCGGCTCTTTGCCGCCGCGCAGAATGATATGGCAGTCACCGTTACCGCTGGTGTTAACGATGGCGGAATGGCCCCATTTGGTCACGGACAGGAAGCAGTGCGGCGCACCCGCTGCGTTGATGGCGTCGATAGCCACCTTAATGGTGCCGTCAGTGCCGTTTTTGAAACCCACCGGGCAAGAAAGACCGGACGCCAGCTCACGGTGAACCTGAGATTCGGTTGTGCGGGCACCAATTGCGCCCCAGCTCATCAGGTCTGCCAGATATTGTGGCGTAATCATGTCGAGGAATTCACCGGCCGCAGGCAGGCCGCTGTCGTTGATCTCCAGCAGCAGCTTGCGCGCAATGCGCAGGCCGTCGTTGATCTGGAAGCTGTTATCCATATGCGGATCGTTAATCAGCCCTTTCCAGCCCACGGTGGTGCGCGGTTTTTCAAAATAAACGCGCATCACGATTTCCAGCTCGTCCTTCAGCTCTTCACGGAGGGTGAGCAGACGGGCTGCGTACTCTTTCGCAGCTGCAGGATCGTGAATAGAGCACGGACCAATCACCACCAGAAGACGATCGTCATTACCTTTCAGGATCTTATGGATCGCTTTACGAGCATGAGAAACCGTGTTTGCGGCATTTTCAGTGGCGGGGAATTTCTCAAGGAGCGCTACAGGAGGTAATAACTCGTTGATCTCTTTAATGCGTAAATCGTCGTTCTGATAATTCATTTTCTTTCCAGCTCTGCCATATCTTTAGTAATGAAAGCAATCCTTTCAATCTATCTTGTCGACCAGGAAGTGTAAACACGGTTTTACACTTCACGCAGATAATTCCTGGAATTCGCCTAAAAATCGCCACAAAATAGCGAAAAACGAGATCTAACCTAAGCTTTTTAACTGTAACAACCAATTTTACACGCTTAAACGCGATTCCCTACTGACGTAAGTCCGTAAGGCGGAATCTTTCGCCTCAGAAAAAGATGCACTGTTGGAGAATGTTATCCAGCGTAACGACAAGAACAGGAGCACCATGATGAAAATGACAAAACTGGCAACCCTCTTCCTGACCGCCACACTTACTCTGGCAAGCGGCAGCGTCCTGGCCGCGGAAACGGGCACATCAGACAGCAACGGTGATGCGAATGCCGCTGCGGCAGCAGGCCAGCCCGCACCTGATGCGAAACAGAATATCGCCCCGAATAATGTCGACAACAGCCAGATTAATACCGGCAACACTAACACCGGAGGCACCATGCTGCATCCCAACGGCAGCGGTTCCGGCACCATGAATCATGACAATATGAGCTCGGACGAGGTTCATAAGAACTCAATGTGCAAGGACGGCAAATGCCCTGACCCTAATGACAAAGTAGGGAACGATGCGAATACCAAAACCGATGGCACCACCCAGTAACGGGGGTGTTCGGTAATAAAAAGGAGAGCTCTGGCTCTCCTTTCTTTTTGGAGTAACCTATTAAAAACGCTACACTAAAAACAATAACACATCAGGAAAGCAGACATGGCTCACTCCCATTCCCATTCACCCTCTCCCGGCAACGACAACGCTAAACGACTGATGCTGGCCTTTGGCGTTACCGCAACGTTTATGATTATCGAGGTCATTGGCGGCCTGATTTCCGGCTCTCTGGCGCTACTGGCCGATGCCGGACACATGCTGACCGATGCCGCAGCGCTGCTCTTCGCCCTGCTGGCGGTGCAGTTTGCGCGTCGTCCTCCCAATGCGCGCCATACCTTCGGCTGGCTGAGGCTGACAACCCTCGCCGCGTTTGTTAACGCTATTGCGCTGGTGGTCATTACCGTTCTTATCGTCTGGGAGGCCGTACAGCGCTTCAGACACCCGCAGCCGATCGCCGGGGCGACCATGATGGTGATTGCCGTGGCGGGGCTGCTGGCGAATATCCTCGCCTTCTGGATTTTGCACCGCGGCAGCGGGGAAAAGAACCTCAACGTGCGCGCTGCGGCTCTGCATGTTCTGGGTGATTTACTCGGCTCAGTCGGGGCGATTGTCGCCGCGCTGGTGATCCTCTACACCGGCTGGACGCCTGTCGATCCTATTCTGTCCGTGCTGGTGTCGTGTCTGGTCTTGCGCAGCGCCTGGCGGCTGCTGAAGGAGAGCGTGAATGAACTGCTTGAAGGGGCACCGGCATCGATGGATATTGACGAGCTAAAGCGCAACCTGCGCCGTTCAGTCCCGGAAGTGCGCAACGTTCATCACGTTCACGTCTGGCTGGTGGGGGAAAAACCGGTCATGACGCTGCACGTCCAGGTGATCCCGCCTCACGACCACGATGCGCTGCTTGAGCGCATCCAGCATTTTCTTGAACATCACTACGAAATTGGCCACGCCACCATCCAGATGGAGTATCAGCCCTGTAACGGGCCGGACTGCCACCTTAACGAGGCGCAGTCCGGACATTCACATCAGCATCACCACTAGCTGGAAAGCGCGTGAGAACCTCGCTCACGCGCGCTCTTAATCCACATCCGGCTGCCGTTCAGCGCAATGAAGGTCAGCAGCAGATATTCCAGCGACATCGCATAGACGCCCTGCAGGGCGAAGATCGCCACGCTGATCACGTTGATGATCACCCACAGCAGCCAGTTCTCAACGTATTTACGGGTCATCAGGATCATCGCCGCAATCGACAGCACCATCATGCAGGAATCCCAGAACGGGAAGGCATCCGGCTGGAGCTCGGGCATCGTCACGTTCAGGCCGAAACCGGACATGACCGAAACGGCAACGCGGGTCAGGAACGCAAACACCGGGTTGATATAGACGGTCATTAAACCAATGGCGACCACGCAGGCGACAAACCAGGCGATGGCTTTCGGCAATGGAAGCCAGCGGATCTGCAACTCTGCCTCCTGCTGGCTGTTCTGACGCGACCACGCGTACCAGCCGTAAATATTGGCGGCGAAGAAGAACAGCTGCAAAAGCAGGCTGGCGTACAGCTGGATCTGGAAGAAGATAATTGCAAACAGCGTAACGTTAATCAGCCCGAACGCGTAGTTGCTGATCTTCTCCAGGCTTGCCAGCCAGATACAGAGTAATCCCGCCAGCGTGCCAATGGCCTCAATCCATGACAGGTCATAGCCACCTGCACCAATCGGTATATGAACCAGAATGTTCTGCGTGCTAAAAAAATCCATCTTTTCCCCGGGGCGTTTTGAATTAAGTACGTAGTGTAGCCGCAAAATCCAGCATGCGGTTAAGCGGAATTAACGCACCTTCACGCAGGGCGGCATCCACATGGATTTCATGTGCTGCCCCGCTCGTCTCTAGCCCTTCGGCAATGGCCTTCAGGCCGTTCATCGCCATCCACGGGCAATGCGCACAGCTGCGGCACGTTGCGCCCTCACCTGCCGTTGGCGCTTCAAGGAGCTCTTTCTCCGGCACGGCCTGCTGCATCTTGTAGAAGATACCGCGATCGGTTGCCACGATGAGCTGTCTGTTAGGCAGCGTTCTGGCCGCGTTGATAAGCTGGCTGGTTGAGCCCACGGCGTCCGCCATCTCGACAATAGACTGCGGTGATTCAGGGTGAACAAGAATCGCGGCGTCAGGATAAAGTGCCTTCATGCGCGCCAGCGCCTGGGTTTTGAATTCGTCGTGCACAATGCAGGCACCCTGCCAGCAGAGAACGTCAGCCCCCGTCTGCTTCTGGACATAATTTCCAAGGTGGCGGTCAGGCGCCCAGATAATTTTCTCGCCCAGGCTATCCAGATGTTCAATCAGCTCAACGGCGATGCTGGAGGTGACAACCCAGTCTGCCCGTGCTTTTACCGCCGCAGAGGTGTTGGCGTAAACCACCACGGTCCGGTCAGGGTGGGCGTCACAGAAGGCCGTGAATTCGTCAATCGGGCAGCCGAGATCCAGTGAACACTCCGCGTTAAGCGTCGGCATCAGAATGGTTTTTTCAGGGCTCAGGATCTTTGCCGTTTCGCCCATAAAACGCACGCCAGCAACCAGCAGCGTGGAAGCAGGATGTTTTGCACCGAAGCGTGCCATCTCCAGTGAGTCGGAAATACAGCCGCCGGTCTCTTCCGCCAGCTGCTGAATTTCCGGGTCGGTGTAGTAATGGGCTACCATCACCGCATCTCGTTCTTTGAGAAGACGTTTGATCTTCTCACGGTAGAATTGCTTTTCGTCCTGGCTCAGCGGGACAGGCTTTGGCGGAAACGGATAGATTGCGGCTTCAGGATCAAACATCACACTCATTATGGCTTCTCGTTTTACGGGCTTAACAATATTGCCTTTCTTTTGCATGACATAGCAAAACGCATGGCAATTGTGTTTTGTATACTAAACAAGATAGCGAATATGAGAGGAAAAGTCACCGGAAATAGGTGCGGATAGCATTTGTCGGCTGGCGGCTTCGCCTTGCCCGACCTGCACAGACGGCAGATAGCAAAAAGGCGCCTTTAGGGCGCCTTTCTACACTGGTGGGTCGTGCAGGATTCGAACCTGCGACCAATTGATTAAAAGTCAACTGCTCTACCAACTGAGCTAACGACCCCTTGCGGGATGTACTTCAAATTTATTCAGGCTGGTGGGTCGTGCAGGATTCGAACCTGCGACCAATTGATTAAAAGTCAACTGCTCTACCAACTGAGCTAACGACCCTTTTGGGTGTTGCCTGAATTATCACTCGGAACCAATAAAATTGGTGGGTCGTGCAGGATTCGAACCTGCGACCAATTGATTAAAAGTCAACTGCTCTACCAACTGAGCTAACGACCCGAGTGGTGGGTGATGACGGGCTCGAACCGCCGACCCCCTCCGTGTAAAGGAGATGCTCTACCAACTGAGCTAATCACCCACTCTGTACTGCTGGTGTGCGTTAAGTGGTGGGTCGTGCAGGATGACTCGGCTTCGCCTCGCCCTACGGGCCGTTGCTGACGCAACGTTATCCTTCACGTTTTACTACTTCCACCTGACTTAGTGGTGGGTCGTGCAGGATTCGAACCTGCGACCAATTGATTAAAAGTCAACTGCTCTACCAACTGAGCTAACGACCCACTTTTACGCTGTTTTCACGTTGTTTGATATCCCGTGGCAACGGCGGCATATATTACTGATTTAAGAATTCAGCGCAACAAAAATTTCGATGAAGATCACTTAACTGCTTACGAATCATGCTGCACGACCAGAAATAACGCGATTTCTGGTCATGCGATAATCATCCCATCGAATTCAGACGTTTTTGCGCCTGCTTAGCACCTTCGGTACCCGGGAATTTGGAGACCACCTGCTGGTAAACCGCTTTGGCTTTCGCAGTGTCGCCTTTGTCCTGCATGATGACGCCCACTTTATACATCGCATCAGGCGCTTTTGGCGATTTCGGGTAATTTTTCACCACAGAGGCAAAATAAAACGCCGCATCGTCCTTTTTACCCTTGTTGTAATTCAGCTGACCAAGCCAGTAATTCGCATTTGGCTGATAAGTGGAATCAGGGTATTTCTTAACAAAGTTCTGAAACGCAGCAAGCGCGTCATCCTGACGAGATTGATCCTGCACCAGGGCAATGGCCGCGTTGTAGTCCGTATTCGCGTCACCGCTCTGTACAGGCGCACCTGTTGCAGCAGAAGCATCCGCAGCCGGAGCTGATGTCGCCGCACCGGTCTGATCGCCCGCGGCTGGCTGTGCTTGTGCTGCTGCACCACCGCTGCTCAGGCTATCTATCTGCAGCAAAATCTGCTTCTGACGTTCCACAACCTGGTTCAACTGATACTGGCTTTCCTGAATCTGGCCGCGGAGAGAGTCAATATCGTTTTGGTTATCAGAAAGTTGTTGCTGGAGTTGGGTTAAAAGCTGGCTGTGAGCGTTAGAAATACGCTCGAGTTGAGTGACCCGGTCTTCTACCGAGCCTGAGCCGACACTACTGATTGGTGCCTGAGCAAAAGCGGCCCAGGGGGCCGCTATTCCAACCAGTAACGACAGACTCAACAGATGATGTCTGAAGTTACTGCTCATGCAATTCTCTTAGTAAACCAGTACGGCACGACGGTTTTTGGAGTAAGCCGCTTCGTCGTGACCCAGTACTGCAGGTTTTTCTTTACCGTAAGAAACGATGGAGATCTGGTCAGCAGAAACGCCTTTACCCTGCAGGTACATTTTAACAGCGTTAGCACGACGTTCACCCAGGGAGATGTTGTACTCTGGAGTACCACGTTCGTCCGCGTGACCTTCTACGGTGACTTTGTAAGATGGGTTGCTACGCAGGAAGTTAGCGTGAGCATCCAGCATCGCAGCGAAGTCAGAACGGATGTCGTATTTATCCAGATCGAAGTAAACGATGTTGTTCTGCTGCAGCTGCTGCATCTGAAGACGCGCCTGCTCTTCAGAAGACATGTTGCCATTGCCGTTCGCGTCCATACCGGTGCCGGCACCCATCATGCCTTCGCCGCTCTGGTCATTGCTGGCGTTCTTGTTAGAAGAACACGCTGCGATTGCCATTACAGGCAGAGCGATCATCAGCCCCTTCAGCACTTTGTTCAGTTGCATTTCTATGATTCCTTTAGTAATCAATTAATTATTATTTACAGATACGGCGACCAGGCAGGTGATTTTACCTGTCCATCAGTTGCCGGAATACGCGCTTTGAAACGCCCATCTGTAGAAACCAGATTCAGCACAGATCCCATCCCCTGAGAAGAGCTGTAGATTACCATCGTGCCGTTAGGTGCCAGACTTGGCGTTTCATCCAGGAACGTTGACGACAGAACTTGAACGCCACCCGCTACCAGATCCTGTTTGGCAATGTGCTGCTGCCCACCGTTGGAGCTCACCATTACCATAAATTTACCGTCGCTGCTCACGTCTGAGTTCTGGTTCTGCGAACCTTCCCAGGTAATACGCTGCGGAGCACCGCCGTTGATGTTGACTTTATAGATTTGTGGACGGCCAGCCTGGTCAGAAGTAAACGCCAGGTTTTGACTATCCGGGAACCATGAAGGTTCAGTGTTGTTGCTGCGACCGTCGGTCACCTGACGGATCTGGCCAGAGCCAATGTCCATCACGTACAGGTTCAGGCTACCGGTTTTTGACAGCGCAAACGCCAGTTTAGACCCGTCCGGAGAGAAGGAAGGCGCACCGTTGTGACGTGGGAAAGACGCCACCTGACGAACAGCACCGTTTGCCAGCGTCTGGATAACCAGCGCTGAACGGCCACTTTCGAAGGTTACATAGGCCAGTTTAGAACCGTCCGGAGACCAGGCTGGAGACATCAGCGGCTGAGAAGAACGTTTCACCAGGAACTGGTTGTAGCCGTCGTAGTCAGATACGCGCAGCTCATACGGGAACTGACCACCGTTGGTCTGCACCACATAAGCAATACGGGTACGGAACGCCCCTTTAATGCCGGTCAGTTTTTCAAATACCGCATCGCTGGCAGCGTGTGCCGCGTAGCGCAGGTACTGCTTAGTGACCTTGTAAGAGTTCTGTGCCAAAACGGTACCCGGTGCACCGCCGGTATCCACCAGCTGCCAGGCCACGTTGTAAGAGCCGTCCGGGTTAGGCGTAACCTGACCCACAACCACGGCATCAATACCCAGTGCAGACCATGCTGCAGGCTGTACTTCCTGCGCGCTGCCCGGCTGCTGAGGCAGACGAGAACGATCTAACGGGTTGAATTTACCGCTGTTACGCAGGTCAGCCGCCACGATGCCACCGGCATCTTCAGGTGCAGCGCCAGGACCGGCCCACTGGAACGGAACAACACCGATTGGGCGTGCCGAGTCCACCCCCTGGGTGATCTCGATACGTACTTCTGCGTGCAGTACTGCTGCCCACAGCATTAAAAAACTAAATGCTACACGTAATGCCTGCTTCATCATATCTCCCTTATCCGGGTAACCTTACCCACGATAATTTAGCAGAATGTTAACAAACTCAAATAGACAAAACTACCAGAACCCTGTGACTAAACCTGGTCTATTTTTCCCCGTTTGCACGGGGAAAATGTAACTTAAGGTTTGAAGTCCAGCGGCGCATTTTTGAAGACTTCGTAAACTGCCTGAGACGGCGGTTTAGGCATCTTCGCCTGACGCGCTGCAGCTAGGGCCGCAGTACATAAAGCCGGGTCGCCACCTTCAGACTTAATATCCAGCAGCATGCCGTCCGGAGCCAGTTTTATACGCAACGTACACGTTTTACCGGTATAGGAAGACGCATCATAGAATCGGCTTTCAATAGCGGATTTAATCTGCGCGGCATAACCGTTGATTTCAGCCCCTGTCGCACCGTTACTCTTAGTGTTACCACTTCCCGTCGGCGCTGCGTTGTTTCCTTTCGCCCCACCGCCCGTTTTCGGTGCATTCTTACCGGAGCTTAAATCGCCCAGCAGATCGTCAACCCCTGCGGCAGCAGCGGCTTTTTCAGCAGCCGCGGCCTTTTTGGCCGCCGCTTTATCAGCAGCAGCTTTCTTATCGGCAGCGGCCTTCTCAGCTGCAGCTTTCTTATCGGCGGCAGCCTTCTCAGCTGCAGCTTTTTTATCGGCAGCGGCTTTTTCAGCGGCGGCAGCTTTTTCTGCAGCCGCTTTCTCAGCAGCAGCCGCTTTCTTCGCGGCCTCGGCAGCAGCTTTCTTCTCTGCTTCCTGAGCGGCTTTTTTCGCGGCTTCCGCTTCGGCTTTCTTCTGAGCATCAGCAGCGGCTTTCTTCGCCGCTTCCGCTTCAGCTTTCTTCTGAGCATCGGCAGCGGCTTTCTTCGCCGCTTCCGCTTCAGCTTTCTTCTGAGCATCAGCAGCGGCTTTCTTCGCTGCTTCTGCCGCTAATTTTGCCTGGGCATCAGCCTGTGCTTTCGCGTCCGCTGCGGCTTTTGCTGCCGCCTCTTCCGCCTGCTTTTGCTGTTCCTGTGCTTTCTTCGCGGCCTCTTCGGCTTGCTTCTGCTGTTCCGCCTGCTCTTTCGCAGCTTCCTGCGCCTGCAAACGCTCTTTCTCAAGCTGCTTCAGACGCTCCTGCTCTGCGGCCTGCTTTTCACGCAGTTCTTCCGCCTGCTGTTGCGACTGTTTTTCACGCTGCTCTTCAGCCCGTTTGGCACTCGCCTTCTGCTGCTGTTCGCGATTATAGTTCTGTACTACCGCACCGGGATCCACCATCACGGCGTCAATGGAAGACCCTCCACCGCCACCGGCTGATGCATCAATATGCTCGTCGAACGAACTCCAGATCAGCGCTGCAAAGAGAATCACGTGCAGCACTGCGGAGACGATTATCGCTCGCTTAAGCTTGTCGTTCTGTTCGGTTGCCTTTGACACTATCGGTTCCCAAAAACTACGCGGATGATCAAATAGGTTGGGTCATTAAGCCAACTGACTTAACACCCGCACTATGTAGCAAGTTCAGCGCTTTAATAATTTCATCGTAGGGTACGTCTTTCGCGCCACCGATTAAGAAGACCGTTTTCGGATTTGACTCCAGACGACGCTGCGCTTCAGCAATAACCTGCTCAGGCGGCAGCTGATCCATACGATCTTTCTCTACCACGACGCTGTATTGCCCTACGCCGGAAACCTCAATGATAACCGGAGGATCGTCATTGGTGCTCACCGCCTGTGATTCTGTCGCATCCGGCAGATCCACTTCCACGCTCTGGGTAATGATTGGCGCTGTCGCCATGAAGATCAGCAGCAGTACCAGCAGGACGTCCAGCAGTGGAACGATATTGATTTCGGACTTGAGCTCGCGACGACCTCGTCCACGCGATCTGGCCATGGTTTACCCCTTGTTGCTCTCGGTGCTGGTAAACGCCTGACGGTGCAGAATCGCAGTGAACTCTTCCATAAAGTTGTCGTAGTTCAGTTCCAGTTTGTTCACGCGCTGGTTCAGACGGTTGTAAGCCATAACCGCAGGAATTGCCGCAAACAGACCGATAGCGGTCGCAATCAGTGCTTCAGCGATACCCGGTGCAACCATCTGCAACGTCGCCTGCTTCACCGCGCCCAGCGCGATAAAGGCGTGCATGATCCCCCACACGGTACCAAACAGGCCGATATACGGGCTGATGGAACCGACAGTGCCGAGGAATGGAATATGCGTTTCGAGATTTTCCAGCTCACGGTTCATAGAGATACGCATCGCACGCGAGGCACCTTCTACAACCGCTTCCGGCGCATGATTGTTTGCACGATGCAGACGAGCAAACTCTTTGAAACCGCTATAAAAAATTTGCTCGGAGCCTGTAAGGTTTTCACGGCGTCCCTGGCTTTCCTGATAAAGACGAGAAAGCTCAATACCCGACCAGAACTTATCTTCAAACGCTTCAGCTTCACGGCCAGCGGCATTGAGGATACGCGTTCTCTGGATGATGATGGCCCAGGATGCGATTGAAAAACCAATCAAAATCAACATGATAAGTTTAACCAGAAGGCTTGCCTTCAGGAACAAATCAAGGATATTCATGTCAGTCACTGCTTAAACTCCGCGACAATAGACTTAGGAAGCGCACGAGGCTTCATTATGGTTGGATCAACACAAACAATCAGCACTTCAGCTGAGTTCAGTACGGTATTCTCTGCGTTGACTATCCGCTGCGTGAAAACCAGTGAGGTCCCGCGCATTGATGTAATTTCAGTTTGGACTTCGAGCATATCGTCGAGTCTGGCAGGCGCAAAATACTCAAGCGTCATCTTGCGTACCACGAAGGCAACTCGCTCAGCCAACAGCACCTGTTGACTAAAGTGATGATGGCGCAGCATCTCTGTGCGTGCCCGTTCATAAAAAGCAACGTAGCTGGCGTGGTAAACCACACCACCGGCATCGGTATCTTCGTAATAGACACGAACCGGCCATCGAAACAGCGTTGTATTCACTTTACATCCCGGTAATGCAACAAAAGTTAATGCTTTTAAACTTCGCTACTATACGCGCGGGAAAGAGGGTTGGGAATGGGAGAAAGTAAACGGAGAGTAAATTTTTATGGGCTCGGGTAAGCCCATAACGTTAACGGACATTTCTTATTCAGAAGAAGAAGAAAATCAAACCGGCGAGAAGCACCAGATCGGCAATCAGCGGGCAAAAAATTCCCTGCCAGTGAACGGCTTTCGGACGAAAGCCCACGCCGTGGATCACACCTGCGCACACCGCCCACATAATGAGAAAGCCGTGCCAGATTTCAAGCTCGCTGGTTTTCGCTGCAAAGCGCGAAGGGTCCCAGAAGATACAACCTGCCAGCAGTAATGCCATCACTAAAGAAAGCGCCCGTAGCGGGCGCTTATCCATTACCGCGTAAAGCGTCGCGATAATATTCATCAGTGTTTTTCTTCACCCGCTTTGGTCGCTTCGACGTGCTCAAGCGCCAGGGCAGTGATGACACCAAATGCACAGGCAAGAAGCGTCCCTAAAATCCATGCGAAATACCACATATTCAGCTCCTTACTTAGTACATAGAGTGGGTGTTGCTTTCGATATGTTCTTTAGTGATGCGACCGAACATTTTCCAGTAACACCAGGTGGTGTAGAGCAGGATAATCGGTACGAACACGCAAGCAACATACGTCATCAGGTTCAGCGTCAGCTGGCTGGACGTTGCGTCCCACATGGTCAGGCTAGCATTCAGCATGGTGCTGGATGGCATGACGAATGGGAACATCGCAATACCCGCCGTCAGGATGATGCACGCCAGGGTCAGCGAAGAGAACACGAACGCCAGCGCGCCTTTCTCCAGACGAGACGTCAACACGGTCAGCAGCGGCAGCAATACGCCCAGAGCCGGGATCGCCCACAGCGCAGGGGTGTTATTGAAGTTCACCAGCCAGGCGCCAGCCTGACGCGCCACTTCTTTGGTCAGCGGATTAGACGGCGCAGTATGGTTGATTGCAGACGTCACCACGTAGCCATCGATACCGTACACCACCCACACACCGGCCAGTGCGAAGCAGACCAGCGTCACCAGCGCAGCGACCTGAGCCGTCGCGCGAGAACGCAGGTGCAGTTCACCAACCGTACGCATCTGCAGATAGGTTGCGCCCTGAGTGATGATCATCGCCACGCTCACCACGCCGGCCAGCAGACCAAACGGATTCAGCAGCTGGAAGAAGTTACCGGTGTAGTAAAGACGCATGTATTCGTCCAGGTGGAACGGTACGCCCTGCAGCAGGTTACCGAACGCCACGCCGATCACCAGCGGTGGAACGAAGCTACCGATGAAGATGCCCCAGTCCCACATGTTGCGCCAGCGGGTGTCTTCAATCTTGGAACGGTAGTCGAAACCAACCGGACGGAAGAATAAAGAGGCCAGCACCAGAATCATCGCCACGTAGAAGCCGGAGAACGCAGCCGCGTAGACCATCGGCCAGGCAGCGAACAGCGCGCCGCCAGCGGTGATCAGCCACACCTGGTTACCGTCCCAGTGAGGGGCGATGGAGTTGATCATGATTCGACGCTCGGTGTCATTACGACCGAGGAAACGGGTGAGCATCCCCACCCCCATGTCGAAACCATCCGTGACGGCAAAACCGATCAGCAGAACGCCAACCAGCAGCCACCAGATAAAACGCAATACTTCATAATCGATCATTTGATGACTCCTGTCTTAGCGTGCCGGCTGAGTAGTCGCAGTGGACTGCTCGTAGTGATAGCGACCGGTTTTCAGGCTGCTTGGGCCAAGGCGCGCGAACTTGAACATCAGGAACAGTTCAGCCACCAGGAACAGGGTGTACAGACCACAAATCAGCAGCATGGAGAAGATCAGGTCGCCCGCTGTCAGGGACGAGTTCGCTACCGCCGTTGGCAGTACCTCACCAATCGCCCATGGCTGACGGCCGTACTCCGCAACAAACCAGCCGGATTCAATCGCGATCCACGGCAGTGGAATACCGTACAGCGCGGTGCGCAGCAGCCATTTTTTCTCGCCGATGCGGTTACGAATCACGGACCAGAAGGACGCCGCAATGATCAGCAGCATGATGATGCCGCAGCCCACCATGATACGGAATGCGAAGTACAGTGGCGCAACGCGTGGAATAGAATCTTTGGTTGCCATCTGGATCTGCGCTTCTGTCGCATCAGAAACGTTCGGGGTATAACGCTTCAGCAGCAAACCGTAACCCAGATCTTTCTTCACGTTGTTGAACTGGTCGCGAACGGCCTGGTCGGTAGAACCGGCACGCAGCTGTTCCAGCAGCGAGTAGGCTTTCATACCGTTACGGATACGCTCTTCGTGCTGAACCATCAGCTCTTTCAGACCGGTCACCTGCTTATCAACAGAACGGGTGGCGATGATACCCAGCGCATAAGGGATCTGAATGGCGAAGCGGTTTTCCTGCGCGTCCTGATCCGGAATACCGAACAGCGTAAAGGCAGCAGGCGCCGGTTGGGTTTCCCATTCGGCTTCGATGGCGGCCAGTTTGGTTTTCTGCACGTCACCCATTTCGTAACCGGATTCATCACCCAGAACGATAACAGAGAGGATTGCAGCCATACCGAAGCTTGCAGCGATAGCAAAGGAGCGCTTAGCAAAGGCGAAGTCACGACCGCGCAGCATGTAGTAAGAGCTGATGCCCAGTACAAACATCGCGCCGCACACATAGCCAGAAGCCACGGTGTGAACGAATTTAACCTGCGCAACCGGGTTGAGGACCAGCTCGGCAAAGCTGACCATCTCCATACGCATGGTTTCGAAGTTGAAATCAGACGCGATAGGGTTCTGCATCCAGCCGTTCGCCACCAGAATCCACAGCGCGGACAGGTTCGAACCTAATGCCACCAGCCAGGTCACCGCCATATGCTGGACTTTACCCAGACGGTCCCAGCCGAAGAAGAACAGACCTACAAAGGTGGATTCGAGGAAGAATGCCATCAGACCTTCAATGGCCAGCGGCGCACCGAAGATATCCCCTACATAGTGGGAATAGTAAGACCAGTTAGTCCCGAACTGGAACTCCATGGTCAAACCGGTTGCCACGCCCAGCGCGAAGTTGATACCAAACAACTTGCCCCAGAACTTGGTCATATCTTTATAAATCTGTTTGCCGGAGAGAACGTATACCGTTTCCATAATGGCCAGCAGGAACGCCATACCGAGCGTCAGTGGCACAAACAGGAAGTGGTACATCGCGGTCAAGGCAAACTGTAAGCGCGACAGTTCGACTATATCTAACATCATGACTCCTTGCTCATCGCATGAAGACTCCGAGAGTGAACCCCGTCAGAGAGAGATCCACACGCATGCCCCAATACAAATTATTCGCATCCTTGTCGTCGTTATTACCCTGAAGGAGGATAAAAACGATGACGTGAGGTTACAAATACGTTAATAAAAAACTCAAATTGATCCCGCAAATATAATACGCTGCAAAACCCTTACAATAAACAGGTTTTTATTGAATCACATTTACGTTTTTCGACGGCGATCAATTTATAGCAAAATTACCACTTTTCGGCCATTTTGATCGGGGACAATTTACCGCCTTTTGATGGGTTTTTCCAAGGATTAAACATTGATTTAAATCAAAAACAATCCGTTGTGTTAAATGTGTTTTGATGTGGTGAACATAGTAAAAACCATGTTAAAGATATGTATATAAAATACAATTAAGGTTATCAAGTCGATTGATGAATATAAACAGAAGTGATTTTTATTAACTCAGAAGCCCGAATGCCTAATTTATTCAGGACATAAATTTTAGTGCGTTTTTCGTTTTTTTCCATCCGCCCTCTTTAAGGTAAATAAATAACAATTATTTTACTTTTACCCCCCTCTCTAATTAACACCATTTAGTGACTATTGCATGACGCCCGGCAGGCAATAAAAAAGGCCGCTTTACAGCGGCCAACCATGTCGAAACGGACATTTTTATACTTCAACGCCCCCCTTTCGGGGAGCAGAGAGGACTTACTTAATGATGGATTTCAGTGCTTCGCCGATATCCGCCAGGCTGCGAACGGTTTTCACGCCTGCGGCTTCCAGCGCTGCGAATTTCTCATCAGCCGTACCTTTACCACCGGCAATGATCGCGCCTGCGTGACCCATACGCTTGCCTTTCGGCGCGGTCACACCCGCAATGTAACCGACAACTGGCTTGGTCACGTGTTCTTTGATGTAAGCAGCGGCTTCTTCTTCCGCGCTACCGCCGATCTCACCGATCATCACGATCGCTTCGGTCTGTGGATCTTCCTGGAACAGCTTCAGGATGTCGATGAAGTTAGAGCCCGGGATCGGGTCACCGCCGATGCCCACGCAGGTGGACTGGCCGAAGCCGTAATCGGTGGTCTGCTTAACGGCTTCATAGGTCAGCGTACCGGAACGAGACACGATGCCCACTTTACCCGGCTTGTGAATGTGGCCAGGCATGATGCCGATTTTGCACTCGCCCGGGGTGATAACGCCAGGGCAGTTCGGGCCGATCATGCGCACGCCTGCTTCATCCAGCTTCACCTTCACGGTCAGCATATCCAGCGTCGGGATGCCTTCAGTGATGGTGATGATCAGCTTGATGCCTGCGTCGATCGCTTCCAGAATGGAGTCTTTGCAGAACGGTGCCGGAACGTAGATCACGGTCGCGGTTGCGCCCGTCGCTTCTACGGCTTCACGCACGGTGTTGAATACCGGCAGGCCCAGATGCGTGGTGCCGCCTTTACCTGGCGTTACGCCGCCAACCATCTGCGTGCCGTAGGCAATCGCCTGTTCGGAGTGGAAAGTCCCCTGGCTACCGGTGAAGCCCTGGCAGATAACCTTGGTATCTTTATTAATTAAAACTGACATTATTTCCCCTCCACTGCGGCAACAACCTGCTGAGCTGCATCCGTCAGACTTTTCGCTGCAATAATATTCAGGCCGCTGTCAGCCAGTTTTTTCGCGCCGAGTTCAGCGTTGTTACCTTCCAGACGCACAACCACCGGAACGTTAACACCCACTTCTTCTACCGCACCGATGATACCGTCGGCGATCAGGTCGCAACGAACGATGCCGCCGAAGATGTTAACCAGAACGGCCTTCACGTTGTCGTCAGAGAGGATGATTTTGAACGCTTCGGTTACGCGCTCTTTGGTTGCGCCACCGCCTACGTCGAGGAAGTTTGCTGGCTCACCGCCGTGCAGCTTAACGATGTCCATGGTGCCCATTGCCAGGCCCGCACCGTTAACCATGCAGCCGATGTTGCCGTCCAGCGCTACGTAGTTCAGCTCCCACTGTGCAGCCTGCGCTTCACGCGGATCTTCCTGAGACTGATCGCGCATTTCGCGCAGATCGGACTGGCGGAACAGCGCGTTGCCGTCAGCGCCCAGCTTGCCGTCGAGGCAGATCAGGTCGCCCTGGGTGGTGATCACCAGCGGGTTGATCTCGATCAGCGCCAGGTCGCGCTCCAGGAAGATGTTCGCCAGACCCATGAAGATCTTGGTGAACTGCTGAACCAGCTTGCCTTCCAGGCCCAGTTTGAACGCCAGCTCGCGACCCTGGTAAGGCATTGGACCTGCCAGCGGATCGATTGCCACTTTGTGGATCAGGTGCGGGGTCTCTTCCGCCACTTTTTCGATTTCCACGCCGCCTTCGGTAGACGCCATGAACACCACGCGACGGGAGCTACGGTCAACAACCGCGCCCAGGTACAGTTCTTTCGCGATATCGGTCGCCGCTTCAACCAGGATCTGGTTAACCGGCTGGCCGTTCGCATCTGTCTGGTACGTTACCAGACGCTTGCCGAGCCAATGTTCAGCAAACGCACGAATCTCTTCTTTGCTCTTAACAACCTTCACACCGCCCGCTTTACCACGGCCACCAGCGTGAACCTGACACTTAACTACCCAAGGGCCGGAACCGATTTTAGATGCGGCTTCTTCTGCTTCACGCGGGGTAGTACAGGCATAACCCACCGGAGCCGGTAAGCCATACCGGGCAAACAGCTGTTTGGCCTGATATTCATGTAAGTTCATGTGTTCTATCCATCCTTCAGGTAATCGTTAGGTCGTGCTTTTATTGGCCCGGCAGCCATACGACGCCGGGCAAGACTGCAAAACTAGACGTCCAGCAGCAGACGGGTTGGATCTTCCAGCAGCTCTTTAATCGCGACCAGGAAGCCCACGGACTCGCGGCCGTCGATCAGGCGGTGATCGTAAGAGAGCGCCAGGTACATCATCGGCAGGATCTCAACTTTACCGTCTACCGCCATCGGGCGATCTTTAATGGCATGCATACCCAGGATCGCGCTCTGCGGCGGGTTAATGATCGGGGTAGACATCAGCGAGCCGAATACGCCGCCGTTGGTAATGGTGAAGTTACCGCCGGTCAGGTCGTCTACGGTCAGCTTGCCGTCGCGGCCTTTTACAGCCAGCTCTTTAATGTTTTTCTCGATGTCAGCCATACCCAGGGTATCCACATCACGCAGAACCGGCGTT
The DNA here is from genome assembly GCF_034106085.1 of Enterobacter sp. 302C9. Classification (NCBI taxonomy): domain Bacteria; kingdom Pseudomonadati; phylum Pseudomonadota; class Gammaproteobacteria; order Enterobacterales; family Enterobacteriaceae; genus Enterobacter; species Enterobacter sp. 302C9. The sequence continues at coordinate 435,728 of NZ_JAWNBW010000001.1, read as the reverse complement.
ACCAGGCCGCGTGGGGTAGAAACCGCCATGCTGACGTCGAAATAGTTGTGGTAAACCACGTCATCGCCATCGATAGACGCGTTCACTTCCGGGTAGCGTTTCAGCGCTTCAACTACCGCTTTTACATAGAAGGACATAAAGCCCAGACGGATACCGTGACGTTTTTCAAACGCGTCACCGTACTGCTTACGCAGGTCCATGATTGGCTTCATGTTCACTTCGTTGAAGGTGGTCAGCATCGCGGTGGAGTTTTTCGCTTCCAGCAGACGCTCGGCCACGCGCTTGCGCAGGCGAGTCATCGGCACGCGTTTTTCGCTGCGGGCACCCAGAGCAGGCTGTGCTGCTGGTGCTGCCGCAGGGGCTTTCGCTTCTGCCTGAGCAGGCGCTTTCGCCAGGTGTTTGTCGATGTCTTCGCGGGTCAGACGACCGCCCACACCGGTGCCTTTGATGGCCGCCGGGTCAAGGCTGTGTTCAGCCAGCAGGCGACGGATCGCCGGGCTGAGAGCGTCGTTAGACTGTTCTTCCAGAGAAGCCTGCTGGCGCTGAGCCGGCGTAGAGGCTTTCTCTTCAGATTTCGCGCTGGACTCTTTGCCCGCGCTGTTGCCTTCACGCAGGCGACCCAGGATCTGACGAGAGGTTACGGTGGTACCTTCATCTTCCAGCACCGCGTCCAGAACGCCATCCGCCGAAGCCGGTACTTCCAGTACCACTTTGTCAGTTTCGATTTCTACCAGCACTTCATCGCGCTTAACGGCATCGCCTGGTTTTTTGTGCCAGGTAGCGACGGTCGCATCTGCTACGGATTCAGGCAGGTCGGGAACAAGAATATCTACGCTACTCATTTTGTATCCTTTAATTAATCGACGTTCAGCGCGTCATTGACCAGATCTTGTTGCTGCTTCTGGTGAACGGACATATACCCTACCGCCGGAGAGGCGGAGGCCGGGCGACCTGCATAGCGCAGGGCTGACCCAAATGGAATCACTTCACGGAAATGATGCTGGCTGCAGTACCATGCGCCCTGGTTAAGCGGCTCTTCCTGGCACCAGACAAAATCATGTACGTGAGCATATTGTTTCAGCACTTCCTGCATCGCCTGATGCGGGAACGGATAAAGCTGTTCGATACGCACGATGGCGACATCTTTCTGATCGTTCTTGCGGCGCTGTTCCAGCAGGTCGTAATAAACCTTACCAGAACACATCACCACGCGCTTCACGCCCTGCGGATCCAGCTCGTCAATTTCACCGATGGCTGGCAGGAAGGTTCCGTTCGCCAGTTCTTCCAGGCTCGACACCGCCAGCGGGTGACGCAGCAGGGATTTCGGCGACATCACCACCAGCGGACGGCGCATACCGCGCAGCGCCTGACGACGCAGCATGTGGTAGACCTGAGCCGGGGTGGACGGCACGCAGACCTGCATGTTCTGCTCGGCGCAGAGCTGCAGATAACGTTCCAGACGCGCGGAGGAGTGCTCCGGACCCTGACCTTCATAACCGTGCGGCAGCAGCATCACCAGGCCACACATGCGGCCCCACTTCTGCTCGCCGGAGGAGATGAACTGGTCGATAACCACCTGCGCGCCGTTGGCGAAGTCACCGAACTGCGCTTCCCAGATGGTCAGGGTGCGTGGTTCAGCGGTGGCATAACCGTATTCGAAGGCCAGAACCGCTTCTTCAGACAGCACGGAGTCCCAGACCTTGAACTGGCCCTGACCGTTGTGCACGTGCTGCAGCGGGGTATAGGTTGAACCGTTGGACTGGTTGTGAACAACCGCGTGACGGTGGAAGAAGGTCCCACGGCCCGCATCTTCACCGGACAGACGAACAGGAATGCCTTCGTCAACCAGCGTTGCGTAGGCCAGCGTTTCCGCGCCGCCCCAGTCGAACAGCTTCTCGCCTGCCGCCATGGACTGACGGTCAGCGTAGATTTTCTGCACGCGAGACTGCATCTCGATAGCGTCCGGTACGGTGCTGATGCGTTTAGCCAGCTCCTGCAGGCGCTTCATCTCAACCTTGTTCGGGTAGCTCTCATCCCACTCGTGGTTGAGGTACGGCGACCAGGTAAAGGAGTGCATGTTCATCGGGCGCAGCTCTTTGACCACGCATTCACCCGCATCCAGCGCGTCGCGGTAGAGGTTGACCATTTCGGTCGCATCTTCCAGCGTCGTCACTTTGTCGCTCTCCAGCTTGTCAGCATAGATTTTGCGCGGGGTCGGGTGTTTTTTGATTTTCTGATACATCAACGGCTGGGTTGCACTTGGCTCGTCCGCTTCGTTGTGGCCGTGACGGCGGTAGCAGAAGAGATCAATGAACACATCGCGTTTAAAGGTATTACGGAAGTCCAGCGCCAGACGGGTAACGAAAGCAACGGCTTCCGGGTCATCCGCGTTAACGTGGAAGATTGGCGCCTGCACCATCTTACCGATGTCGGTGCAGTATGGGGTAGAACGCGCGTCCAGCGGGTTAGAGGTGGTGAAGCCCACCTGGTTGTTGATCACGATGCGAACGGTACCGCCCACTTCATAACCACGCGCTTTCGACATGTTCAGGGTTTCCTGAACCACGCCCTGCCCTGTTACCGCCGCATCGCCGTGGATGGTAATTGGCAGAACTTTATTGCTGCTCGGCTCGTCCAGACGATCCAGACGCGCACGCACGGAACCGATAACCACCGGGCTAACGATTTCCAGGTGTGACGGGTTAAACGCCAGCGCCAGGTGAACCAGACCGCCTTCGGTTTCGATATCCGACGAGAAGCCCATGTGGTACTTCACGTCGCCGGTGCCGAGGTGTTCTTTATGTTTGCCCGCGAACTCGTCGAACAGGTCCTGAGGTTTTTTACCCAGCACGTTGACCAGCACGTTCAGACGACCACGGTGCGCCATGCCCAGTACCACTTCACGGGTGCCGCTCTTGCCGGCGTGACGAATCAGCTCTTTCAGCATCGGCACCAGCGCGTCGCCGCCTTCCAGCGAGAAGCGTTTTGCGCCCGGGAATTTCGCGCCCAGATAGCGCTCAAGCCCTTCCGCTGCGGTCAGTTCGTTCAGGAAGCGTTTTTTCTCGTCAGCCGAGAAGGTCGCGTGGCCCGCTACGGATTCGATGCGCTGCTGGATCCAGCGTTTCTCTTCGGTAGAGGTAATGTGCATGTATTCCGCGCCGATGGAGCCGCAGTAGGTTTGCTTGAGCGCGTCAATCAGATCGCCCAGCTTCATCGTGTCTTTGCCGATGGCAAAGGAACCTACGTTAAAGCTTTCCTGGAAATCGGCCTCGGTCAGATCGTGATACGCCGGATCGAGATCGGCCACACGGTCTTGCTGCCACAGTCCCAGCGGATCGAGATTCGCATGCTGGTGACCGCGGAAGCGATAAGCGTTGATAAGCTGCAGGACTTTAACCTGCTTCGCATTAGTGTCAGGGTCGGAAATCGCAGAAGAGTAACGTGAGGCATCCTTCGCCAGACGACGGAAATAATCACGTGTTTTGGAATGGAATTGATCCGGTTTGACCCCTGTGCCAGGCAACTGCTGGAACATGGAACGCCAGTTTGCGTCCACTGAGTCAGGATCGGTTAAGAAGTCTTCATAGAGCTGTTCAATCCAGCTCTGGTTCGCACCAGAAAGGAAAGAAGAGTCCAGCCAGGCTTTCATTGCGCCGTTCTGCATCGTGATCCCTTAAGCATTTTTATGCTTACTTTCGCCGTAGAAACTACCACGCACACCACGTGTACGTGCCGGGGTTCACCTGCGAGCTCTTTTACTTTGGCCCGCGAAGGAACCTTTAGAAACTGTCTAAGGGTCTTTACCCTCACCCCTACCCTCTCCCTAAGGGAGAGGGGGAATGCCGTCGGCAGTTTTTAAAGATTTCCTGCAATCTGTCCCCTCTCCCTTAGGGAGAGGGTTAGGGTGAGGGGAACAGCGCTCCCCTCTCACTACTTACGCACTGCGCTGCAACAGCATCGACTTAATATGGCCGATGGCGCGCGTCGGGTTCAGCCCCTTCGGACACACACTGACGCAGTTCATGATGCTATGGCAGCGGAATACGCTGAAAGCGTCACTCAGCCCTTCCAGACGGCTATCGGTTTCGGTGTCGCGGCTATCGATCAGGAAGCGATAGGCAGCCAGCAGACCGGCCGGGCCGATAAACTTGTCCGGGTTCCACCAGAACGACGGGCAGGACGTTGAACAGCATGCGCAGAGAATACACTCGTACAACCCATCGAGTTTTTCACGCTGCTCAGGAGACTGTAAGTGCTCGCGAGCGGGTGGATTTTGCCCATTATTCAATAAGTAAGGCTTAATCTTCTCATATTGTGCATAGAATTGCCCCATGTCTACCACCAAATCACGCACGACCGGCAGGCCTGGCAGAGGACGGATAACAATTTTCTGACCAGGACGCTGCAGCGCTGAAATTGGCGTGATGCAGGCCAGGCCATTTTTGCCGTTCATGTTCACACCGTCAGAGCCACAAACCCCTTCACGGCAGGAGCGGCGGAACGACAGCGTAGGATCTTTTTCTTTCAGCTGGATTAACGCATCCAGCAGCATCATGTCGCGACCTTCTTCCGCTTCCAGGGTGTAGTCCTGCATACGCGGAGCATCATCAACATCCGGGTTATAACGATAAACTGAGAATTCGAGTTTCATTATCCTGTCTCCGCATTAGTAAGTACGAATCTTCGGCGGGAACGCCGGACGCAGTTTCGGTTCCATATTGACGCTACGACGCGTCATGGATTCCGACTCTGGCAGATACAGGGAATGGCACAGCCAGTTTTCGTCATCACGATCCGGGAAGTCGAAGCGGCTATGCGCGCCACGGCTTTCGGTACGGAAGTTTGCCGACATCGCCGTCGCGAACGCGGTTTCCATCAGGTTATCCAGCTCCAGGCACTCAACGCGCTGGGTGTTGAATTCGCTGGAGGTGTCGTCCAGACGGGCATTTTTCAGACGCTCGCGGATCGCTTTCAGCTGCTCAAGACCTTTGGCCATCGCGTCGCCTTCGCGGAATACCGAGAAGTTGTGCTGCATGCATTCCTGCAGCGCTTTACGGATTTCCACCGGATCTTCGCCGTTACGGTTACCGTTCCAGCGGTTGAGGCGCTCAAGAGAGGCATCAATTTCGTCGTCGGTTGCGTCACGCAGCGCGCCCTGCTCGGCAATGGATTCCTGCAGATGCAGACCGACTGCACGACCAAACACCACCAGGTCCAGCAGAGAGTTACCGCCCAGACGGTTTGCACCGTGTACGGATACGCAGGCAATTTCGCCTACCGCGAACAGGCCAGGAATGACCACGTCTTCGCCCTGCTCGTTTACGGTGAGCGCCTGACCGGTCACTTTGGTCGGAATACCGCCCATCATATAGTGGCAGGTTGGGATAACCGGAATCGGCTCTTTCACCGGGTCGACGTGTGCGAAGGTGCGGGACAGTTCCAGGATGCCCGGCAGACGGGACTCCAGAACTTCTTTACCCAGGTGGTCGAGCTTCAGCTTCGCGTGTGGACCCCATGGGCCGTCACAGCCGCGGCCTTCACGGATTTCGATCATGATGGAACGCGCCACCACGTCACGACCCGCCAGGTCTTTCGCATTCGGGGCATAACGCTCCATGAAGCGCTCGCCGTGTTTGTTCAGCAGGTAGCCACCTTCACCGCGGCAGCCTTCTGTTACCAGAACGCCCGCACCGGCGATACCGGTTGGGTGGAACTGCCACATCTCCATATCCTGCACCGGCACGCCCGCGCGGATAGCCATGCCGACACCGTCACCGGTGTTGATGTGGGCGTTGGTGGTGGACTGATAGATACGGCCTGCGCCGCCGGTAGCCAGCACGGTAGCGCGGGCTTTGAAGTAAACCACTTCACCGGTTTCGATGCACAGCGCGGTACAGCCGACGATTGCGCCATCGGCGTTTTTCACCAGATCCAGCGCGTACCACTCGGAGAAGATGGTGGTGTGGTTTTTCAGGTTCTGCTGATACAGGGTGTGCAGCAGTGCGTGACCGGTACGGTCAGCCGCCGCCGCGGTGCGTGCCGCCTGCTCGCCGCCGAAGTTTTTCGACTGGCCGCCAAACGGACGCTGATAGATGGTGCCATTTTCCAGACGGGAGAACGGCAGACCCATGTGGTCCAGCTCCAGAATCGCTTCCGGGCCGGTTTTACACATATATTCGATGGCATCCTGGTCGCCGATGTAGTCGGAACCTTTTACCGTGTCGTACATGTGCCATTCCCAGTTATCTTCATGGGAGTTGCCCAGCGCAACGGTGATACCACCCTGCGCAGACACAGTGTGGGAACGGGTCGGGAAAACTTTAGAGAGCAGCGCACAGGTCTGGCCGCTCTGGGAAATTTGCAGTGCGGCACGCATACCTGCGCCACCGGCACCAATTACAACAGCATCAAATTCTCTGACTGGCAGTTTCATTACACACCCCACACCACAACGAATCCATAAATAACGTAAACCACCAGTGCAACAACAATGGCCAGCTGCAGTGGGAGGCGAATCGCCAGCGGTTTAACGTAATCGGTCAACACCTGCCACATTCCAATCCACGCATGAATAAGGATGGAGAACAGAGCCAGCAGGGTGAACACTTTGGTGAAGGCGGATCCGAAGAACCCACTCCAGATTTCCCACGTCAGCGTGCCGCTGGTCGCGAAGAAACCGATCATATAGATGATGTAAAGAGTGAGAACGATGGCGGTAGCACGGACCAGAATGAAGTCATGTACGCCGTTGCGTCCTAATGCGGAGGCGTTGCTTACCATACGAGAACTCCTGCGAGAAGTGAAAGCACGACAGTAATCACAAATGAAATGTTAGCGGAGCGTTTCCCGGCTTCGAAAGTCTCTTCCAGGTAGCCAAAGTCCATCAGCATATGGCGAACACCCACGACGACGTGGTACGCCAGCGCGGTCAGAATGCCCCACATGATAAATTTCACGAAGAAGCTGTTCATGATGGCGGAGGCCTGGAGGAATCCTTCAGGGGAAGAGAGGCTGGTGCCCAGTAACCACAGCAAAATACCGACCGCCACAAACGTAATCACACCAGAAACACGGTGCAGAATGGACGCTATTGCTGTTACAGGGAACCGGATCGTTTTGAGATCCAGATTGACAGGTCTTTGTTTTTTCACATTTCTTATCATGAATAACGCCCACATGCTGTTCTTATTGTTTCCTTCCTCCGGACTGCGATGCGGGTCAAGCAGCGTTCCTTTTCTATAACTGCGCGTCATGCAAAACACTGCTTCCAGATGCTTAAACGACACGTTACAACGCTGGGTGGCTCGGGATTGCAGGGTGTTCCGGAGACCTGGCGGCAGTATAGGCCGTTCACAAAATCATTACAATTAACCTACATACAGTTTGTCGGGTTTTCTCTGGAACAGTGATCAGGGTCACGATAACAACATCTTTTTAATTTTTAATCATCTGATTTGACAAATGTTAAACAATATTGTTACAAACGTCATCAGAAAAGGCATATAATGCGCAAAAGTTATGAGGTCTCTCTTTCACCTGACAAATAGTTATGTAACAGTGTGATGGTATTGACCGAAGTTATCAGGACAGTTATTAGTGATATACAGGTTTGAATAATTCGGACTGCAAAAACGCTGATTTGCTGTTGTTTCACTGATATTTCATTCGTTTACCTGCAAGGCGCCATAGCTCTGTACCCTGGTTTGTCCTCGTGAGCTGAGCGGTAAGCCAAATAACAATCTGGTAACGGTGATTAACAGCTGAAAGCAAATCCGGTAAAGCGCAGTCTTAAGCATAAGGCGCTAAGGAGACCGTAAATGGCTGATACAAAGGCAACGCTCACCCTAAATGGTGACACTGCTATTGAACTGGATGTGCTAAAAGGCACGCTCGGTCAGGATGTTATTGATATCCGTACGCTGGGCTCTAAAGGTGTATTCACCTTTGACCCTGGATTTACCTCTACCGCATCTTGCGAATCCAAAATCACCTACATTGACGGTGACGAAGGTATCCTGCTCCATCGCGGCTTCCCCATCGATCAGTTAGCCACCGAATCCAACTATCTGGAAGTGTGCTACATCCTGCTGAACGGCGAAAAACCGACGCAGGCACAGTACGATGAATTCAAAACCACCGTGACCCGTCACACCATGATCCATGAGCAGATTACCCGTCTGTTCCATGCGTTCCGCCGTGACTCTCACCCGATGGCGGTGATGTGCGGGATTACCGGTGCGCTGGCGGCGTTCTACCACGACTCCCTTGACGTGAATAACCCACGTCACCGTGATATCGCGGCGTTCCGCCTGCTGTCCAAAATGCCTACCATGGCGGCGATGTGCTACAAATACTCCATCGGCCAGCCGTTTGTGTATCCGCGCAACGACCTCTCCTACGCGGGTAACTTCCTGCGCATGATGTTCTCCACGCCGTGCGAAGAGTACGAAGTGAACCCGGTTCTGGAACGCGCGATGGACCGTATTCTGATCCTGCACGCTGACCACGAACAGAACGCCTCTACCTCTACCGTCCGTACCGCGGGCTCTTCAGGCGCGAACCCGTTCGCCTGTATCGCTGCGGGCATCGCCTCCCTGTGGGGACCGGCGCACGGCGGCGCGAACGAAGCGGCACTGAAGATGCTGGAAGAGATCAGCACCGTTGAGCACATTCCTGAGTTCGTGCGTCGTGCGAAAGACAAGAATGACTCCTTCCGCCTGATGGGCTTCGGTCATCGTGTTTACAAAAACTACGACCCGCGCGCTACCGTCATGCGTGAGACCTGCCACGAAGTGCTGAAAGAGCTGGGTACCAAAGATGACCTGCTGGAAGTGGCGATGGAGCTGGAACACATCGCGCTGAACGACCCGTACTTCATCGAGAAGAAACTCTACCCGAACGTCGATTTCTACTCTGGCATTATTCTGAAAGCGATGGGCATTCCGTCTTCCATGTTCACCGTGATCTTCGCCATGGCCCGTACCGTAGGCTGGATTGCGCACTGGAACGAAATGCACAGCGAAGGCATGAAAATCGCCCGTCCTCGTCAGCTGTACACCGGCTACGAGCAGCGTGATTTTAAGTCTGATATTAAGCGCTAACAGAAGTTGTGTGCGGCCTGATGCCCTCACCCCGGCCCTCTCCCACAGGGAGAGGGTGAAAACCTTAAAAACGGTAACCCTTGGGTTACCGTTTTGCTTTTATTTCTGGCAAAAATGTAGGCCGGGTAAGGCGTAGCCGCCACCCGGCTTTTTTATTTTTGACAGTGTGGACACCAGTAAAAAGGTCTGGAAGAGAGCATAATCCTGTCGATAATCCCGCCACATCGCTCGCACTTTTTCCCCGCCCGATGAAACACCTTGAACCGGAACAGCGCCCCGTGATGCGTGTTCTCATTCACCACGCCGCGCGTGTTGTACGACAGCCGCGGAATATCCAGCAGCGCGTGGGATAACGCCTCCAGCTGTTCATCGCTCAGCTGAGACGCTTTATGCTGCGGCGCCAGCTCGACTTCCCAGAGGATCTCTACCCGCAGGTAGTTACCCAGCCCGGCCAGAAAGGCCTGGTCGAGGAACAGACCGGAAAACTGTCGGTTACGGAATTTAGGTGATAACAGCCGGGCCTTCACGTCGCTTGCCGTCAGGCGCATGTCCAGCACGTCCGGCCCGACCCGCTGCAGGAACGGGTGCGTCAGCAGCTGCTCCGGCGTTAACATTTCGATATCCGACGCGCTATAGAGCAGGATCGCCTTATCCGCCGTTTGCAGCCTGACGCGCAGCACGCGGGTGGTTTGCGGCTGCTCGTCCGCCTCCACAACCCGCCAGACGCCGTAAAGCTGGTTATGGCTATATAACGTCAGGTTATGGGAAAAGTGCGTGAGCAAGGCCTTGCCGCGCGTTTCAATATGGGTCACCGTCTGGCCCACCAGCTGTGATTCAAACGGTTTCAGTTGAGGAAAAGCAAACCAGACATCCGTCAGGGGTTTGCCCTTTATCGCCGCCTCCAGGCTATCCGCCGCGCGGCGGATCTCCGGACCTTCTGGCATTTTTGTGTCCTTATCGTCATTATTCGGCGCTGACGAGGATGCCCTCTTCAGAGAACGCTGCCCGCAAGCGGCGCGCGAACTGGAGCGCATGCTCGCCGTCGCCGTGTAAACATACCGTATCGGCCTGAACGTTTGCCGGTGTTCCATCCACGGCGATCACTCGCCCGGCGCGCACCATCTCCAGCGTCTGCGCCAACGCTTTGCCTTCATCGGTAATCAGCGCCCCGGCCTGCGTCCGCGGAACCAGGCTGCCGTCCGGCAGGTATCCACGATCGGCAAACACTTCCTGACGAGTGGTCAGCCCCAGCCGTTGTCCGGCGCGAATCAGCTCGCTTCCCGCCAGACCCACAAGGATCAGCTGCGGGCTGCCGTCCCGCACCGCGCGGGCAATGGCGTCCGCCAGATCCGCATCTTTCGCCGCCTGGTTGTAAAGCATGCCGTGCGGCTTCACGTGGCGCATCATGCCGTTCTGGGCGCGCACCATCGCCTCCAGCGCGCCGATCTGGTAGAGCACCTGCGCGTAGACCGTCTCAGGGGGCAGATCCATCGCCGTACGGCCAAAGTTTTCCCGATCGGGAAAGCTGGGGTGAGCCCCAATCGCGACGCCGTTTTTAATGGCATTACGCACGCTCTCCAGCATGGTTTGCGCATCGCCCGCGTGAAAGCCGCAGGCGATATTGACCGAGGTGACCAGGGTCATCAGTTTCGCATCAGCGCGGCTTCCCTCCCCCAGATCGGCGTTCAAATCAATCTTTACCATCAAGCCTCCACGCCAGCTGTTCGAGATAACGCTGCTGATCCTGCCGCGCTTTCAGCGCCTCCTCCAGCGAACACTGCACGAAGTGAATCGGCTGGCCGAGAGGAATTTGCGCCAGATGGTAGCGATCCGCTTCAATAATGCAGGCAATGCGCGGGTAACCGCCGGTAGTTTGCGCGTCGTTCATTAACACGATGGGCTGACCGTTCCCCGGCACCTGAATAACCCCAGGCAATAAACCGTGGGAGAGCAGTTCCCGGTCCGTCGTGCGGGTCAGCGGCTGACCCTGCAGGCGGTAGCCCATGCGGTTACTCTGCGGGCTGATCTTCCACGGCGCGCGCCAGAAGGACTCTTTAGAAGCCTCGTCAAACTCATGATATTCCGGCCCCGGTAAGGCACGGATCTGGTTTCCCCACAGCAGCTGTTTTACGCCCTGCGTGGTCGAGAAATGGCGCGCGGAGGCTTTGATTGCCAGCCGATCGCCGTCGCGCAACAAACGTCCTTCATGACCGCCGATCCCGGCTTTTTGATCGGTACTGGATGAACCCAATACCTCCGGCACGTCGATGCCGCCAGCCACCGCGAGATAGCTACGCACGCCGTGCAGCGGACGTTTGAGCGTCAGGCGCTGCCCGGCTTTCGCCCGCAGCCGCCAGCCGGTCCACACCGCTTTGCCATCCAGCGTCGCATCACACCCTGCGCCGGTTAAGGCAAACCAGGTCTCCTGACCAAACTCAATCACACACTGACCCAGCGTAATTTCTAGCGCCGCCGTGCTGCCTGGGTTGCCTACAAGCAGGTTGGCAATCTCCAGCGAAGGACGGTCAAGCGCACCGCAGTAGCTCACGCCCGACTGGCGCAGACCAAAACGCCCGGCATCCTGTACGGAGGTGTAAAGCCCGGCGCGAATAAGCGTTAACATACCCCCTCCTTCTGCGGGATAAAGCGAAGGGTATCGCCGGGACGCAGGAGTATTGGCGTCTCCAGCCCGGGTTCAAATAACGGTGTAGCGGTATGCCCAATAAGCTGCCAGCCGCCGGGCGATGTCAGCGGATAAACGCCGGTCTGCTCGCCGCCGATAGCCACCGTTCCCGCCGGGACGCTCAGGCGCGGCTCGGCACGGCGTGGCGTATGCAGCCGGGGAGATAACCCGCCCAGATACGGGAATCCGGGCTGAAACCCCAGGAACCAGACCACGTAGTCAACCGAGCTGTGCAGCTCAACAACCTGCTTTTCGGTTAATCCGCAGTGGTCTGCCACCACGCCAAGATCCGGCCCACCCGTACCGCCATAAACGACCGGGATCTCAATGGCGCGCGATTCCGGCTCCAGCGCCTCGCTCTCTTCCCACCAGCGCTGCAAACGCTCAATGGCATCCAGCGCCAGGGTATGCGGGCTACGCAGCACCACGGTGATGTTATTCATCCCCGGAATGGCTTCAACCACCTCCGGTAGTTCGGCCAGACGCTGGGTCAGCCGCCAGATACGCTTTTGCGTGGCAAGCGTCACCGGTGGTTCAAGCTCCAGAACCACGGCGGTTTCACCCAGAAGATAACAACGCGCTCGCTGCACTTAACTACCTCTCGTCAGGCTGGGTTAGGGATATCAATAAAGGTCACATCCAGATCGGTATTTTCCGTCAGCCACTCGCTGAGGGCGCGAATGCCGCCGCGCTCGGTGGCATGATGGCCAGCCGCATAAAAATGCAGCCCCTGTTCACGCGCCGAATGAATGGTCTGCTCGGAAACCTCGCCGGTGATAAAAGCATCGACGCCGAAACGCGCGGCGCTGTCGATAAAGCCCTGACCACCGCCGGTACACCATGCGACACGCTTCACCGTATCCGGACCGGTATCACCGCTCCACAGCGGACGACGGCCCAGGCGCGCTTCAATCCACGATGCCAGCTCCAGCCCCGGAACCGGCATCGCCAGCTCGCCCCACGGCACCAGCGGTTCAATTTCCCCCATCACGGTAATCCCCAGTAGCTGCGCCAGCTGGACGTTGTTGCCGAGCTCCGGGTGCGCATCCAGCGGCAGATGGTAGCCGTACAGGTTGATGTCATTAGCCAGCAGCGTTTTCAGACGATTGCGCTTCATCCCGCGAATAATCGGCGATTCGTTTTTCCAGAAGTAACCGTGATGAACAATCACCGCGTCGGCGTTCTGACGAACGGCCTCGTCCAGCAGCGCCTGGCTTGCCGTCACGCCGGTGATAATTTTTTGCACCGTCTCACGACCTTCAACCTGGAGCCCGTTCGGGCCGTAATCGCTGAAAGAGGTACTGTTCAGTTTTTCGTTAATCAGGCTTTCCAGTTCGCTGTTTTTCATCATCACTCTCTTATGCTTTGCGGGCAGCTTCGTACGCCGCCAGCGTGGCGACACGCGCCTGTTTATGGTCGACAATCGGACGAGGGTAATCCAGCTTTACACGCTGTTTATCCGCCCATGCCCACGGTTCGTGGATCGCTTTAGCAGGTATAGCGTTAAGTTCAGGAACCCAGCGGCGGATAAACTCGCCGTCCGCATCAAATTTTTGCCCCTGCGTGGTCGGATTGAAAATCCGGAAATAGGGCGCGGCATCGGTGCCGGTAGAGGCTGCCCACTGCCAGCCGCCGTTATTCGCCGCGAGATCGCCATCGATCAGCTGAGAGATAAAATAGCGCTCTCCGATACGCCAGTCGATAAGCAGATCCTTCACCAGAAAGCTGGCGGTAATCATCCGCAGGCGGTTGTGCATCCACCCCGTCTCATTAAGCTGACGCATGGCGGCATCGACTATCGGGTAACCCGTCTGCCCGCTTTGCCAGGCTTTAAGCTGCTTATCATTCGATTGCCACTTTACATTATCGGTCCAGCCAATGAAGGGCCGATGCTTACACAAACCAGGATGAAAGGTCATCAAATGGCGATAAAACTCGCGCCAGATAAGTTCATTCAGCCAGACGGACCCTGCGCCGCCCTCCAACGCCTGCGGCTGCTCCGCCAGCAGACGATGCAAACACTGGCGCGGTGAGATCGCGCCAAGCGCCAGACAGGCCGACAGGCGGCTGGTGCCCTCGATGGCGGGAAAATCCCGACGCGCGTCGTAATATCCCGCGTCCTGCTTGCAGAACTGGCGCAGTTGAGCGATTGCCGCTTTCTCATCGGCGGGGAACAGCGTTTCATCAAACGGCTGCTGAGGGTAATCAAACGTCAGCTCAGGCAGATCCTTTATGGCTTCGCCTCGCACGGCAGGCGCGGCAACGCACTCCGGCAGCGCCTCTTTCAGACGTTTGATAAAGGCATTTTTAAACGGCGTAAAAACTTTATACATCTCGTGGTTGCCGGTCATCACGCTGCCCGGTGCCAGCATCACGCTGTCATCAAACCCTTCGCAGACCATCCCTTCCAGCATTTTCTCCAGCTGACGGTCGCGCTGCTGCTCGTTGAATTCGTACTGATAGTTGTAAAAAAGATGCGTGACGTTGTGCTGCTTACATATCTCCTGCACCGTCTGAAGCTGTGCGGCAAAATCACTCACCTCTTTATAGAGAAGCGGTATGCCTTTTCCAGCGAGCGAGTGCTGCAGATCGTTCAGATACGCCCGGAGCAAGGCCGCCTGCCGGGGGGCCATATCGTGCTGCCGCCACTGCTCGGGCGTGGCCATAAACAGGGCCAGTACGTTAGCGTCTTTGGCGCGGCAGGCTGCCGCAAGGGCGATGTTGTCATGTACGCGCAGGTCCGCGCGAAACCAAACCAGATGGGTGGGCATAAAACTCCAGGCAATTATCCATTATGTCCGTAAGGGCATGCCGTAAAAGGAAAAAGCATGCATTGAACTACTTTGCCATGAAGTGTAGACGGGATGAAATAAAAAAGGCCGCCCGAAGCGGCCTTAGCGCTACTTGTCCTGCGCTATCGTGGTTAACGCGACAAACCCATTAGGTTCATCGCTCTTTACAACGAGTACGCTGGCGACAATGAACGCGATGCAAAAATAGCGTTTCATTATGCGGTCCCTGCTGCTAACCGCTCCACCGTTCACCACCGGTGATAAGTCGGTGGACACAAGCCCGGGTAGGCGGGTTGCTTTACGGCTGTAAGTACACCTTTCCCAGGACCGATGCCCATTTGCGAGATGGCGGAAAGGGACGCAGCATCATAATTAACATCCGCTGCGAAGGTAATATACTCGAATAAAATTAGGAATTTATAAAGGCTTCGAGGGATTGCCATCTGCTTACAGGAGGGTATGATAAAAATCCCGGGTAGGGGCTGCAAGACCACCCAACGGACCGCGAATCCCGAGGGACAAAAAAACCGCCAACAGTAATGTGGCGGTTTTTTTATTGCTATGTGTAGTCTTAGTATCAGTAGAAATCGCAGGTCGCTTTCTCGGCCTGATCCATCCACACCGGCTTCTCGCTGGTTTTCGCCCAGACGCGATGCAGATAGCTGTAAAAACGTGCACGATCTTTCCAGAACAGCATCACCGGCAGAGCCAGCACGCCAGCCACTACGGCGAAAGCGCGGCGCAAGAACACGATATGAGCCGGATACTCTTTATAAAGATCCATATTTTCTCCCCTATAGTTGGCCGGAAACGTCATCCGGAAAATTCAAAATCTGTGACCTGGCTAAAATAATATCGCTTTGTTTGTAATTTTACTACTCATCCGACCACTTATTTTTGCCCATTTAGTGAATATTTACATTCACGCCGTAATTAAGTTACAAAAAAGTTAACAGTTTACTTATCAATAGTTAAATTGTGGGCTTTGTCATTTTTATACTTTTTTTACACCCGCCCTCCCCATTTTTGCGAAATCTTTGCGCCGGAAATCCTACCGTTAGTACAACAACGAAAGTCACCCGGAGGTGGATTGTGAGTGCAGGTCTTATTGCCGGCATCGTGCTGGTGTTCCTGTTATTGGGTTATCTGGTCTATGCCCTGATTAATGCGGAGGCCTTCTGATGGCTGCTCAGGCGTTTCTGCTTATTGCCAGCTTCTTAGTGGTACTGTTCATTCTGGCAAGGCCACTGGGATCGGGACTGGCACGATTGATCAACAACGTTCCTCTGCCCGGCACGGGAAGCGTTGAAAAAGGGATCTGGCGCGTGCTGGGAATAGACGATCGGGAGATGAACTGGCGTCAGTATCTGATCGCCATTTTGCTGCTGAATATCGTTGGGCTCATTGCGCTTTTTGCCATGCTGATGTTGCAGGGCATCCTGCCGCTGAATCCGCAACAGTTACCGGGCCTGTCCTGGCATCTTGCGCTGAACACGGCGGTGAGCTTTGTCACTAACACCAACTGGCAGTCCTACGCCGGTGAAACAACGCTGAGCTATTTCAGCCAGATGGTCGGGTTAACCGTGCAAAACTTCCTCTCGGCCGCCAGCGGTATCGCCGTGATCTTCGCGCTGACGCGTGCGTTTGCGCGTCAGAAAATCAATACCCTGGGTAACGCGTGGGTGGATTTGACGCGCATTACGCTGTGGATCCTGCTGCCAATTGCGCTGCTGATCGCGCTGTTCTTTATCCAGCAGGGCACCCTGCAAAACCTGATGCCTTACGCGCCCTATACCTCGCTGGAAGGTGCAAAACAGCTCCTGCCGATGGGGCCAGTAGCGTCACAGGAAGCCATCAAAATGCTCGGGACGAACGGGGGTGGCTTCTTCAACGCCAACTCGTCGCATCCGTTTGAAAACCCTACCGCACTAACCAATTTTGTGCAGATGCTGGCGATTTTCCTGATCCCCGCCGCGCTCTGCTTCGCCTTTGGTGACGTGGTTAACGATCGACGTCAGGGCCGCACCCTGCTCTGGACGATGTCGCTGATCTTTGTGGTCTGCGTGGCGCTGGTGATGTGGGCTGAATGGAGCGGCAACGGCCATTTCATGCAGCTTGGGGCCAACAGCAATATCAATATGGAAGGTAAAGAGAGCCGCTTTGGCATTCTCGCCAGCAGCCTGTATGCGGTAGTCACCACGGCGGCCTCGTGCGGGGCAGTCAACGCCATGCATGATTCCTTTACGGCGCTGGGTGGCATGATCCCGATGTGGCTGATGCAGATTGGCGAAGTCGTCTTTGGCGGCGTGGGCTCGGGTCTTTACGGCATGCTGCTGTTCGTGCTGCTGGCGGTATTTATTGCCGGTTTGATGATTGGCCGCACTCCGGAATACCTCGGTAAAAAAATCGACGTCCGCGAGATGAAATTAACCGCGCTGGCGATTCTGGTCACCCCTGCGCTTGTGCTGCTCGGCACCGCGCTGGCGCTGATGACCGAGGCCGGACGCAGCGGCATCTTTAACCCCGGCATTCACGGTTTTAGCGAAGTGCTGTATGCCGTCTCCTCTGCCGCCAACAACAACGGCAGCGCCTTTGCGGGCTTAAGCGCCAACTCACCGTTCTGGAACTGCCTGCTGGCGTTCTGCATGTTTGTGGGTCGCTTTGGGATCATTGTGCCGGTGTTGGCGATTGCCGGATCGCTGGTGAATAAAAAAATCCAACCGACCACCACCGGGACATTACCGACCCACGGCGCGCTGTTTATCGGCCTGCTGACGGGTACCGTGTTACTGGTCGGCGCCCTGACCTTTATCCCCGCCCTCGCGTTAGGCCCGGTCGCGGAATACCTCTCTTTACGCTGATTTTGCGGAGAAATTGTCATGAGTCGTAAACAACTGGCCCTGTTCGAACCGTCATTAGTTCGCCAGGCGCTCATGGATGCGGTGAAAAAGCTGAGCCCGCGCGTGCAGTGGCACAACCCGGTGATGTTTATTGTCTGGGCGGGAAGCGTGCTGACCACCGCCCTGGCGATTGCCATGGGAACGGGCCACATGCCGGGAAATGCAACGTTTACCGGCGCCATCAGCCTGTGGCTGTGGTTTACCGTGCTGTTCGCCAACTTTGCGGAAGCGCTGGCGGAAGGCCGGAGTAAAGCCCAGGCCAACAGCCTGAAAGGGGTGAAGAAAACCGCCTTCGCGCGCAAGCTGCGTGAACCGAAATACGGCGCGCAGATGGACCACGTTCCGGCGGATGAACTGCGTAAAGGCGATGTGGTGCTGGTGGAAGCCGGTGACATTATCCCTTGCGACGGTGAAGTCATCGAAGGGGGCGCCTCGGTGGATGAAAGCGCCATTACCGGGGAGTCCGCGCCGGTTATCCGTGAATCCGGCGGCGATTTCGCCTCCGTGACGGGCGGGACGCGCATTCTCTCCGACTGGCTGGTGATCCAGTGTAGCGTTAACCCGGGAGAAACCTTCCTCGACCGGATGATCGCCATGGTGGAAGGCGCGCAGCGCCGTAAAACGCCGAACGAAATTGCCCTGACCATCCTGCTGGTGGCCTTAACCATCGTCTTCCTGCTGGCAACCGCGACGCTGTGGCCGTTCTCCGCCTATGGCGGCACCGCGGTCACCATCACGGTGCTGGTGGCGCTGCTGGTCTGCCTGATCCCCACCACCATTGGTGGCCTGCTGTCAGCCATCGGCGTAGCCGGCATGAGCCGTATGCTCGGTGCCAACGTCATCGCCACCAGCGGGCGCGCGGTGGAAGCCGCCGGTGACGTGGACGTCTTACTGCTGGATAAAACCGGGACCATTACCCTCGGTAACCGCCAGGCGTCAGATTTCCTGCCCGCCCCGGGCGTGGATGAAAAAACGCTGGCAGATGCCGCGCAGCTCTCTTCGCTTGCCGATGAAACCCCGGAAGGCCGCAGTATCGTGATCCTCGCCAAGCAGCGCTTTAACCTGCGCCAGCGCGACGTTCAGAGCCTGCACGCCACTTTCGTGCCCTTCACGGCGCAAACCCGCATGAGCGGCATTAACATTCAGGATCGCATGATCCGTAAAGGCTCTGTTGACGCCATCCGTCGCCACATTGAGGCCAACAACGGCCACTTCCCACCGGAAGTGGACAGCCTGGTCGAAAGCGTGGCCCGTCAGGGGGCGACGCCGCTGGTGGTGGCCGAAGGGGCACACGTGCTGGGAGTGATTGCCCTGAAGGATATCGTCAAAGGCGGCATCAAGGAGCGCTTTGCCCAGCTGCGTAAAATGGGGATCAAAACGGTGATGATCACCGGGGATAACCGTCTTACCGCCGCGGCGATTGCCGCCGAAGCGGGCGTGGATGATTTTCTTTCTGAAGCCACACCGGAAGCGAAACTGGCATTGATTCGTCAGTATCAGGCGGAAGGCCGTCTGGTGGCGATGACGGGCGACGGCACCAACGACGCCCCTGCCCTGGCGCAGGCCGACGTGGCGGTGGCGATGAACTCCGGTACCCAGGCGGCAAAAGAGGCGGGCAACATGGTCGACCTCGACTCAAACCCGACCAAGCTGATTGAAGTGGTGCACATCGGCAAGCAGATGCTGATGACGCGGGGGTCGCTGACTACGTTCAGTATCGCCAACGATGTGGCGAAATATTTCGCCATCATTCCGGCCGCGTTTGCTGCGACCTATCCGCAATTAAACGCGTTGAACGTGATGCACCTGCACTCTCCGGCATCGGCCATTCTGAGCGCAGTGATCTTTAACGCCCTGATTATTGTCTTCCTGATCCCGCTGGCGCTGAAAGGCGTGAGCTATAAGCCGCTCACCGCCGCCGCCATGCTGCGCCGCAACCTGTGGATTTACGGTCTGGGCGGGCTGGTGGTGCCTTTCATCGGTATCAAGGTTATCGACCTGCTGTTAACGCTGTTCGGCCTGGTTTAAAAGGTGAATCAAATGACGATGTTACGCCCCGCTATACTTCTGTTTATTCTGCTGTCTCTCATTACCGGCGGGCTGTACCCGCTGGTGACCACCGCGCTGGGACAGTGGTGGTTTAAGGATCGGGCCAACGGCTCGCTGATTATGCAAAACGGTGAAAGCCGCGGTTCACGCCTGATTGGTCAGAACTTTACGGATGCCCGTTACTTCCAGGGGCGCCCTTCCGCTACTGCCGAAAGCCCGTATAATCCGATGGCATCCGGCGGCAGTAACCTGGCGGGCAGCAACCCCGAGCTGGACAAAGCCGTTGCTGAGCGCGTGGCAGCCCTGCGCGCCGCTAATCCGCAGGCCAGCCGTGAGGTGCCCGTAGAGCTGGTGACCGCCTCGGCCAGCGGGCTGGACTACAGCCTGACGCCGGCAGCCGCGGCATGGCAAATCCCGCGCGTCGCCGCGGCCCGTCAGCTGACCGTCGAACAGGTTAGCCAGCTGGTTGCAGAGCACACGCAAAAGCCGCTGGTCAGCTTTATCGGCATGCCCGTGGTGAATATTGTTGAGCTGAATCTGGCGCTGGACGCGCTAAGGAAAAACTAAATGACCGACGAGCCCATGCGCCCGGATCCGGACAGGCTGCTTGAACAGACGGCCGAAGCCCATCGCGGCAAACTGAAAATTTTCTTTGGCGCCTGCGCAGGCGTCGGGAAAACCTTCGCCATGCTGACGGAAGCCCAGCGGCTTCGGGCGCAGGGGCTCGATATATTGATAGGCGTGGTAGAAACCCACGGACGCAAAGAGACCGCATCGCTGCTGAAGGGGCTGGCCACCCAGCCGCCCCGCCGCATCAGCCACCGCGGTCGGCTAGTCACCGAATTCGATCTCGATGCCGCCCTCGCCCGCCGCCCCGCCCTTATCCTGATGGACGAACTGGCGCACAGCAATGCGCCAGGCTCACGCCATCCAAAACGCTGGCAGGATGTAGAAGAGCTGCTCGAAGCCGGCATCGATGTTTTCACGACGGTTAACGTTCAGCATCTGGAGAGCCTGAACGACGTGGTCAGCGGCGTGACCGGCATTCAGGTGCGCGAGACGGTGCCCGACCCCTTCTTTGATTCCGCCGATGAAGTGGTGCTGGTCGACCTGCCCCCCGACGATTTGCGCCAGCGCCTGCACGAAGGCAAGGTTTATATCGCCGGCCAGGCCGAGCGCGCCATCGAACATTTCTTCCGTAAAGGCAACCTGATTGCCCTGCGCGAGCTGGCCCTGCGTCGTACTGCCGATCGCGTCGACGATCAGATGCGCGCCTGGCGCGATCTGCAGGGCCAGGAGCGCGTCTGGCATACGCGAGATGCCATCCTGCTGTGCGTAGGGCACGGCAGCGGCAATGAAAAGCTTGTCCGCACCGCTGCCCGCCTGGCGGCTAAATTTGGCAGCGTCTGGCATGCGGTGTATGTCGAAACGCCGCAGCTGCACGCGCTCCCCGAGAACCAGCGCCGCGCGATATTGAGTTCGCTTCGCCTGGCGCAGGAGCTCGGTGCCGAAACCGCCACCCTTTCCGACCCTCAGGAAGATAAAGCCATCCTGCGCTACGCCCGTGAGCACAATCTGGGGAAAATCGTGATTGGCCGTCGCCAGCATCGCCGCTGGTTTAGCCGCGAATCGTTTGCCGACAAGCTGGCCCGCCGCGCACCGGATCTGGACCTGGTGATCGTGGCGCTGGATGATAAGCCCACGCCGTTACCCAGCCGCGCGCCGGACAGCCGTGCCTTCAGCGATAAATGGCGCATTCAGCTGCGCGGCTGTCTTGTCGCCGTCGTGCTCTGCGCCCTGATTACCGTGATTGCCAGCCAGTGGCTGATCGCGTTTGATGCCGCCAACCTGGTGATGATCTACCTGCTTGGCGTGGTGGTGGTGGCGCTCTTTTACGGGCGCTGGCCGTCGGTACTGGCGACGGTGATCAACGTCATCAGCTTCGATCTGTTCTTTATTGCCCCCCGCGGGACGCTCGCCGTGTCGGACGTGCAGTACATTCTCACCTTCGCGGTGATGCTCACCGTCGGGCTGGTGATCGGGAATCTGACGGCGGGCGTGCGCTACCAGGCGCGTATTGCTCGCTATCGCGAACAGCGCACGCGGCATCTCTATGAGATGTCGAAATCGCTGGCGGTGGGCCGCACGCCGCTGGATATCGTGCAGACCAGCGAGCAGTTCATTCGCTCGACGTTTCATGCCAGCAACCTGATTTTGCTCCCGGACGAACACGGCAAGCTGCGCCCGCTGACGTCGGCCTCAGGCATGACGCCCTGGGACGAAGCCATCGCGCGCTGGAGCTTTGATAAAGGGCTACCGGCGGGCGCAGGGACCGACACCCTGCCCGGCGTGCCCTACCAAATTCTGCCGCTGCGCAGCGCCGATAAAAATCAGGGGCTGGTGATTGTTGAGCCCTCAAACCTGCGCCAGCTGATGATCCCCGAACAGCAGCGGCTGCTGGAGACCTTTACGCTGCTGGTTGCCAGCGCGCTGGAGCGGCTGGCCCTCACCGCCAGCGAAGAACAGGCCCGGCTGGCGAGCGAGCGTGAAAGCATTCGTAACTCGCTGCTGGCGGCGCTCTCTCACGATCTGCGAACCCCGCTCACCGTCCTGTTTGGTCAGTCAGAAATCCTGACGCTGGACCTGGCGGCGGAAGGCTCTAAACACGCCCTTCAGGCCAGCGAGATCCGCCAGCATGTGCTGAATACCACGCGTCTGGTGAATAACCTGCTCGATATGGCGCGTATCCAGTCAGGCGGTTTTAACCTCAAAAAAGAGTGGCTCACGCTTGAAGAGGTGGTGGGCAGCGCCCTGAAAATGCTCGAACCCGGCCTGGGCGGGCGGCATATTGCGCTGAACATGCCCGAGCCCCTGACCTTAATTCACGTTGATGGTCCGCTGTTTGAACGGGTGCTGATCAACCTGCTGGAAAATGCCGGCAAATATGCGGGCGCCAGCGCGCAAATTGGCGCGGATGCGACAGTGGACGACGGCACGCTTCACCTTGACGTCTGGGATACCGGACCCGGCATTCCCAGCGGGCAGGAGCTGGCTATTTTCGAAAAATTCGCTCGCGGCAATAAGGAGTCGGCCATTCCGGGCGTGGGGCTGGGGCTGGCAATTTGCCAGGCGATCATTGACGTCCATGGCGGGTCCATCTCCGCAGAGAATCGCCCCGAAGGCGGCGCGCGGTTTTGTGTTACACTTCCTCTGGAAACCCCGCCAGAACTTAATGAATTACCAGAGGATTTGTGATCAACGTTCTGATTGTTGAAGATGAGATCGCCATTAGCCGTTTTCTGCGCGCTGCGCTGGAAGGGGACGGTCTGCGCGTTCATGATGCGGGCACGCTTCAACGGGGTTTAATTGAAGCCGCCACCCGCAAGCCGGACCTGGTGATCCTCGATCTTGGTCTGCCGGACGGCGACGGCATCGATTTTATCCGGGAAGTGCGTCAGTGGAGCCAGATGCCGATCCTCGTGCTCTCCGCGCGTACTGAAGAGACGGATAAAATCGCGGCGCTGGATGCCGGTGCAGATGACTATCTGATTAAACCTTTTGGTATCGGCGAGCTTCAGGCTCGCCTTCGCGTGGCGCTGCGTCGCCACAGCGCAACCACGCCAGCTGACCCAACCTACACGTTTGGGGATATCCGGGTTGACCTGGCCGCGCGGCGTATTGTGCGCGGTGAAGAAGAAATCCATCTGACGCCAATAGAATTTCGCCTGCTCGCCGTACTGCTCAACAACCACGGCAAGGTACTCACCCAACGCCAGCTGTTAAGTCAGGTGTGGGGGCCCAACGCGGTGGAACATAGTCATTATTTACGCATATATATGGGACACCTTCGTCAGAAACTCGAAGTTGACCCCGCTCGCCCCCGCCATTTATTAACTGAAACCGGTATCGGTTATCGGTTTATGCTTTGAATAACTATTCATTTTATTTTTAAATAAAAACGAAATCCCTCAGACAATATTTCACAAATAACCCATAAATTATTTTTACGGGCTATTTTCGCTCATTTAAAACATTGACAACACAACCTGTTAACGCATCATCAACAAATCAGAATTTTGATCTGCGATATTCATCTAAAACGAATATTTATTTCTGATTTGATCGGTTAACGGTGATCTACCTCACGGTTAATCGTCTTTCCCTGGATAAAATGACCATGCTTTCAATTACTGAAAGGAAAATGAAACATGGAAAACAACAATCGCTTAATGCCCCATATAAGGCGGACAACACATATCATGATGTTTGCCCACCGAAACTGCTTTGACTTTCATCTCTTTAATGCCCGGTAGTCCTTCGACTTCTGGCGCACTCGCTTACAGGTTGTCCTGAAACACCTTATTTTACAGGCCATTGCCTGTGAACTCGTGCGCTCATTCATTTTAATTCAGACTCATCCGCACCGGGCGGACTGAATTTCAATCATCAAAAAAGCAATTCACTGATTTTAATCAGCGGCCACCCTTTGCTTTTTTTCCGGTAAATTATCGATTTCTTTCTTGCAAGAAATCGAGGGACGCTTATTACCTAAAATAAAGAGAGAAAGATGAAAAGTTTAAAAATCGCAGCCAGCCGTGCATGTCCGGATTGCTTTACTACCCAGCGTGAACTGGTAGATGTCCGCGCCTCTGATTATATTGACGTTGCCGCCATTGTTCTGGCGGTCACGGATATTGCCAGCGGTATCCTGGACGAAATAGAAGCCACCGGTTTTGGCATTCCTGTTTTTGTCGCGACGCACAAAGAAGAGTTCATCCCGGCAGACTATTTATCGCGCATTCACGGCGTATTTGAGTATTCAGACACCAGCAACGACTTTTATGGACGCCAGCTGGAAGCGGCAGCGCTGAAGTATGAAACCCAGCAGCGCCCGCCGTTTTTCCGCGCGCTTGTCGATTATGTAAAGCAGGGCAACAGCGCGTTTGACTGCCCGGGACATCAGGGTGGTCAGTTCTTCCGCCGTCATCCTGCCGGTAATCAGTTTGTCGATTTCTTTGGTGAGACGCTTTTCCGCTCCGACCTGTGTAACGCCGACGTGGCGATGGGCGATCTGCTGATCCACGAAGGCGCACCGTGCATCGCCCAGCAGCATGCGGCAAAAGTCTTTAATGCTGATAAGACCTACTTCGTGCTGAATGGCACCTCGTCATCCAACAAAGTGGTGCTTAACGCCCTGCTCACCCCGGGCGACCTGGTACTGTTCGACCGTAACAACCACAAATCCAACCATCACGGTGCCCTCCTCCAGGCTGGCGCAACGCCGGTCTATCTGGAAACCGCGCGCAACCCGTACGGCTTTATTGGCGGCATTGACGCCCACTGCTTTGAAGAAAGTTATCTGCGCGAGCTGGTGGCTGAGGTGGCGCCTGGCCGTGCACGCGATGCACGTCCGTTCCGTCTGGCGGTGATCCAGCTGGGTACCTACGATGGCACCATCTATAACGCCCGTCAGGTGGTGGATAAGATTGGACACCTGTGTGATTACATCCTGTTTGACTCCGCCTGGGTGGGTTACGAGCAGTTTATTCCGATGATGGCCGACTGCTCTCCGCTGCTGCTGGAGCTGAACGAAAACGATCCGGGGATCCTGGTCACCCAGTCCGTGCATAAACAGCAGGCCGGCTTCTCGCAGACCTCGCAAATCCATAAGAAAGACAGCCACATAAAAGGGCAACAGCGCTATGTCCCGCATAAGCGCCTGAATAATGCCTTTATGATGCACGCCTCCACCAGCCCGTTTTATCCGCTGTTCGCTGCGCTGGACATCAACGCCCGTATGCACGAAGGCCAGAGCGGCCGCAACATGTGGATGGACTGCGTGGTGAACGGTATCGAAGCGCGCAAGCTGATCCTGGAGAACTGCCGGTATCTGCGCCCCTTCGTGCCGGAAACGGTGGATGGCCGTCCATGGGAAAGCTGGGACACGGCGGAAATTGCGACCGATCTGCGCTTCTTCCACTTCGTACCGGGTGAAAACTGGCACGCTTTTGAAGGCTACGCTGAGCATCAGTATTTTATCGACCCGTGCAAGCTCCTGCTGACCACGCCGGGTATTAACGCCCGCACCGGGGAGTATGACGACTTCGGCGTGCCCGCCACTATCCTCGCCAACTTCCTGCGTGAAAACGGCATCGTGCCGGAAAAATGCGATCTCAACTCGATCCTGTTCCTGCTCACGCCTGCGGAAGATATGGGCAAACTGCAGCAGCTGGTGGCGCAGCTGCTGCGCTTCGAAAAACTGCTCGAGAGCGATGTTCCGCTGAAAGACGTCCTGCCTTCTCTCTACAAACAACATCCGGAACGTTACGCGGATTACACCCTGCGCCAGATCTGCCAGGAAATGCATGACCTGTACGCCCGCCACAACGTGAAACAGCTGCAGAAAGAGATGTTCCGCAAGTCTCACTTCCCACGCGTGATGATGAACCCGCAGGACGCGAACTACGCCTATCTGCGCGGTGAGGTTGAACTGGTCTCCCTGCGCGACGCGGAAGGCCGCATCGCCGCCGAAGGCGCGCTCCCTTATCCGCCAGGGGTGCTGTGCGTTGTCCCAGGGGAAGTCTGGGGCGGTTCCGTGCTGCGCTACTTTGCCGCGCTGGAAGAAGGCATCAATCTGCTGCCGGGCTTCGCGCCGGAGCTGCAGGGTGTGTACGTCGAGGAGTGTGAGGGTCGCAAGCAGGTTCGCTGTAACGTCATCAAACAACCCGCCGCTCAGCCCGCGCTGCTGAAAGGAGAGAAATTATGAGTAAGTCCAATAAGATGGGCGTGGTGCAGCTGACTATCCTCACCATGGTGAACATGATGGGCTCCGGGATTATCATGCTGCCCACCAAACTGGCAGAGGTGGGCACCATCTCTATCATCTCCTGGCTGGTGACGGCAGTCGGTTCAATGGCGCTGGCTTGGGCGTTTGCCAAGTGCGGAATGTTCAGCCGTAAGTCAGGCGGCATGGGCGGCTATGCCGAATACGCTTTTGGCAAGTCGGGCAACTTTATGGCCAACTATACCTACGGGGTGTCGCTGCTGATCGCCAACGTGGCGATTGCCATCTCCGCCGTGGGTTACGGTACGGAGCTGTTTGGCGCGACACTCAGCCCGGTGCAAATTGGGCTGGCGACCATCGGGGTTCTGTGGATCTGTACCGTGGCTAACTTTGGCGGCGCGCGTATCACCGGACAGCTCTCCAGCATCACCGTCTGGGGCGTGATTATCCCGGTTGTTGGCCTGTGCATCATCGGCTGGTTCTGGTTTAGCCCGACGCTCTACGCCAACTCCTGGAACCCGCACCATGTGCCGTTCTTTACCGCGGTCGGCTCTTCTATCGCCATGACGCTCTGGGCCTTCCTGGGTCTGGAATCCGCCTGCGCGAACGCGGAAGTGGTAGAGAATCCGGAGAAGAACGTGCCGATTGCGGTCCTCGGCGGCACGCTGGGCGCGGCGGTGATCTATATCGTCTCGACTAACGTGATTGCCGGGATTGTGCCAAACATGGATCTGGCAAACTCTACGGCGCCGTTCGGTCTGGCCTTCGCGCAGATGTTCACGCCTGAGGTCGGGAAAGTGATCATGGGGCTGATGGTGATGTCCTGCTGCGGTTCACTCCTCGGCTGGCAGTTCACCATCGCACAGGTGTTTAAATCCTCGGCTGATGAAGGTTACTTCCCAAAAATCTTCTCCCGCGTGACCAAAGCGGATGCGCCGGTGCAGGGGATGCTGGCGATTGTCATCTTCCAGAGCGGATTGTCGCTGATGACCATTAGCCCGTCGCTGAACAGCCAGTTCAACGTGCTGGTCAACCTGGCGGTGGTGACGAACATCATTCCGTATATTCTGTCGATGGCAGCGCTGGTGATCATTCAGAAGGTAGCGAAGGTGGATCCACGCAAAGCGCGTGCGGCCAATATCGTGGCGCTGATCGGTGCAATCTACAGCTTCTATGCGCTCTACTCATCCGGCCAGGAAGCGATGCTCTACGGGGCAATGGTGACCTTTATGGGCTGGACGCTGTACGGTCTGGTGTCACCACGGTTTGAATTGAAGAACAAACATAGTTAGGTAAAAGCAAAACGGCAACCCAGGGGTTGCCGTTTTTAGTGTTTTCTCCCTCTCCCTGTGGGAGAGGGCCGGGGTGAGGGCATCAGCCCGCACCCATACCGCACTTACGCGTTTTTCAGCACTTCGCTGACAATCTCTACCGCTTCTTTCTCAATCTGCTGACGGTGCTCAGCGCCGAGGAAGCTTTCGCAATAGATTTTATACGCATCTTCCGTACCGGACGGACGCGCGGCGAACCAGCCGTTCTCAGTCATCACTTTCAGACCACCAATGGATGCGCCGTTGCCCGGTGCCGCCGTCAGACGCGCGGTGATCGGATCGCCTGCCAGGGTGCTTGCGCTGACCATCTCCGGAGAGAGTTTGGACAGGGCCGCTTTCTGGGCTGACGTCGCGCTAGCCTGAATACGGTTATAGCTTGGTGCACCAAAGCGTGCCGCCAGGTCGTTGTAGTGTTCCTGCGGATTCTTACCGGTGACCGCGGTAATTTCCGCCGCCAGCAGGCACATGATGATGCCGTCTTTATCGGTTGACCATGGCGTGCCGTCGAAACGCAGGAAAGATGCGCCTGCGCTCTCTTCACCACCAAAACCGAAGCTGCCGTCGTGCAGACCGTCAACGAACCATTTGAAGCCGACCGGCACTTCCACCAGCTTGCGGCCCAGCGCCTCGACCACGCGGTCGATCATCGCGGAGGAAACCAGCGTTTTACCGACGGCCACCTCTTTGCTCCACTGCGGGCGGTGCTGGAACAGATAGTTAATTGCAACAGCCAGATAGTGGTTCGGGTTCATCAGCCCGGCAGGCGTGACGATACCGTGACGGTCATAATCCGGATCGTTAGCAAACGCCAGATCGAATTTATCACGCAGCGCCAGCAGGCCCGCCATCGCGCACTCGGATGAGCAGTCCATACGGATCGCGCCGTCTTTATCCAGGTGCATAAAGCGGAAGGTCTGATCGACGTGATCGTTCACGATGGTCAGATCCAGCTTGTAGTGCTCGGCGATACGTTTCCAGTATTCGATACCGGAGCCGCCCAGCGGATCCACGCCCAGCTTCAGGCCGGCTTTCTGGATGGCCGCCATATCGACGATATCCGCCAGCCCTTCCACGAACGGCTGAACCAGATCCTGCTCTTTCACGTGACCGGACGCCATGGCAGCATCCAGAGAAATACGCTTCACGCCTTTCAGACCGTCAGCCAGCAGCGCGTTCGCACGATCTTCCACCACTTTGGTGACGTTAGTGTCGGCCGGGCCACCGTTAGGCGGGTTGTATTTGATACCACCGTCTTCCGGCGGATTGTGGGATGGCGTGATAACGATACCGTCCGCCAGCGCGCCACCTTTTTTGTTGTGCACCAGGATGGCGTTAGAGACCGCAGGCGTCGGGGTGAAGCCATTGTTCTCCTGAACAATCACATCGACGCCGTTTGCCGCCAGCACTTCCACAACAGAGATGAACGCCGGTTCAGACAGGGCATGGGTATCTTTCCCCACATAGCACGGACCGGTAACGCCGTTTTTAGCGCGCTCTTCCGCAATGGCCTGAGCAATGGCCAGAATGTGCGGTTCGTTAAAGCTGTGGCGCGCCGCGCTGCCGCGGTGACCAGATGTACCAAACTTCACTGCGTGTTCTGCGTTGCCCACGACCGGTTTCAGCACGTAATACTGCGCGGTCAGCTGAGCGACGTTAATCAAATCGCTTTGTTGTGCAGGTTGGCCTGCACGGCTGTGATTTGCCATTACCGGGTCCTTCTGATGCAAGGGTTAAATTGTACCGCAAACCTTTTCAATCAATTCCGCCGGGAACTGCATGGACTGCATGATGTGTTCAATCATGCTGCACTTGCGGCCCGTATTGGTATTGGTGATCACCCAGTACGGGGTGCCAGGAACATGTTTAGGTTTGGTTTGATTGCCATTTTGCAGCAGCGTCTGCTCGTCGCCCGCGAAGTAGACGCGAGTACGGCCGTGAAGCGACTCGGTCGCTTCAGCAAACGCTTTGTTATCCAGTGAGTAAAGTGTAGACAGCACCAGCATAAAGCGGTTAACCGCCTTTTTCTGCTCCGCGTATTCATCGGAGAGCAGCAGCTCGCGCATCGCGCGCACTTTATCTTTTGCCGGCGTCACGGCAGGTTTTGCTTGTGCAACAACGCTCGGCTGAGACACGACATCTTTGGTGACTGGGGTAGCAGGCTGTGAAGCGGCGGAAATTTTAAGCATGCGCCGTAAAATGTCGGACGCGCTCTCCCCGATATGCCGCGTCTGGCTGGCAATATACTGATAGAGTTCGTCATCAACTTCGATTGTTTTCATCTTAATCCAGTGCGATATCTTATCTGAATACAAGTCATTGGGATTATAAGGTCAAATCCCAACAGCGGATAGCGTCAAACCAGGTTGGCAGCAAAAGTCAGATTAAACTGGAACCTTGCAGCCGGGCGGCAGAATGGTCAACATGATACCCTAACCTGACATACGTAAAAAAAGAACTTTGCCATGAAATTGAATACCCGAGCGCAAACTGCACAATCGCCGAACAATAATTCTCCCATCGTACTGGTTCACGGGCTTTTTGGCAGTCTGGATAACCTGGGCGTGCTGGCGCGCGATCTGGTTACCGACCACGATATTTTACAGGTCGATATGCGCAATCACGGTCTTTCCGGGCGTTCCGACGAGATGACCTACAAGGCGATGGCGCAGGATCTGCTGGATACGCTGGATGCCAACGACCTGCAAAAGGTGACCCTCATCGGGCATTCAATGGGTGGCAAAGCGGTGATGGCCCTGACGGCACTGGCCCCGGACCGTATTAGCGGCCTGGTGGTGATTGACGTCGCGCCCGTGGATTATGACGTCCGCCGTCACGACGAGATTTTTGCCGCCATCAATGCGGTCACAGAAGCGGGTGTCGCGACGCGCCAACAGGCGGCTGCCGTCATGCGTGAGCATCTTGATGAAGAAGGCGTCGTGCAGTTCCTGCTGAAGTCGTTTGTTGACGGCCAATGGCGTTTTAACGTGCCGGTACTCTGGGAGCAGTACAATAACATCGTGGGCTGGGAAACCGTCCCGGCCTGGCCACACCCTACCCTCTTTATTCGCGGTGGAAACTCGCCTTACGTTACCGACGCGTACCGCGACACGCTGCTGGCCCAATTCCCGCAGGCTCGCGCCCACGTGATTGCCGGTGCCGGGCACTGGGTGCATGCGGAAAAACCGGATGCTGTACTGCGCGCCATTCGCCGCTATCTCACTGATACTGCAAATTGATTAAAAAGAAAGCGACTGGAAGGCTGCGGGCTTCCAGTCGTTGGCGTGCCGTTTTTGGTGATGTATGATGGCGCGCTTATCGCCCGGGCATTAGCAGGGCGGCGTGTTTCCCCCGAAGTCTCAGAATCATGGCCAAAGAACAAACGGACCGTACGACACTAGATCTGTTCGCGAATGAGCGTCGCCCGGGACGACCCAAGACGAATCCGCTTTCGCGCGATGAACAGCTGCGTATCAATAAACGCAACCAGCTTAAACGCGATAAAAATCGTGGGCTTAAGCGTGTCGAACTGAAGCTTAACGCCGACGCCGTCGACGCGCTGAACGAGCTGGCTGACGCGCGAAATATCAGCCGCAGCGAGCTCATTGAAGAGATGTTGCTCGTCCAGCTTGAGACGTTACGCAGCCAGGCATAAGTCTGAAAATCCCCTTTCTCACCCTTTTCATGTAGCACAGAGTGCAGTCCTGCGCGATAGCTGTTTCCGCAGGGTTGCCAGTTCTGCTATTATTGCCCTTATCCGTGGCCGAATTGCGCCACCATACTATTAAGTTTCAAGAGGTTATTTTACTCATGGCAATCATCGGCATTTTCTTTGGCAGTGATACCGGCAATACCGAAAATATCGCAAAAAACATTCAAAAACAGCTCGGTAAAGACGTTGCTGATGTGCATGACATCGCCAAGAGCAGCAAAGAAGATCTGGAAGGCTATGACATTCTGCTGCTGGGTATCCCAACCTGGTACTACGGTGAAGCCCAGTGCGACTGGGATGATTTCTTCCCGACGCTGGAAGAAGTGGACTTCAACGGTAAGCTGGTCGCCCTGTTTGGCTGTGGCGATCAGGAAGACTACGCCGAATACTTCTGTGACGCGCTGGGCACCATCCGCGATATCATTGAGCCGAACGGCGCGGTTATCGTAGGCCACTGGCCGACCGCCGGTTACCACTTCGAAGCGTCTAAAGGCCTGGCCGATGACGATCATTTCGTAGGCCTGGCCATCGACGAAGACCGTCAGCCAGAACTGACCGCAGAGCGCGTTGAGAAGTGGGTGAAGCAGATCCGCGAAGAACTGCGCCTGGATGATATTCTGAACGCCTGATTTTATCGCGGCGCAACTGCGGTTGCGCCCATGCTCCAGGTCAAACCGATTAAATTAATCGCTACAATCTTTTAACTTTTTCGCCCAGACCTGTACAATGTCTCCCTGATAAAACGTGGTTTTCCATTGAGCAAGTTTGTTGGTGATACCACGTTTTTATAAGCATATTTTGCCTGAGACTTGCAGTTTTCATTTAGCCATGGCAGTTCTATAATGAGACGCATTATCCCGGGTGCATTTTCTGTCACTTCCTACAGAAGTGAATCGTTTAGCAACAGGACAGATTCCGCATGACTGACAACAATACCGCATTAAAGAAGGCTGGCCTGAAAGTTACGCTTCCTCGGTTAAAAATCCTTGAAGTGCTTCAGGGTCCAGACAATCACCATGTCAGTGCGGAAGACCTTTATAAACGTCTTATCGACATGGGTGAAGAGATTGGGCTGGCTACCGTCTATCGCGTGCTGAACCAGTTTGATGACGCGGGCATTGTTACCCGTCATAATTTCGAAGGCGGTAAATCCGTTTTCGAACTGACCCAGCAGCAGCACCACGATCACCTGATCTGCCTCGATTGCGGCAAGGTCATTGAATTCAGCGATGATTCCATCGAAGCGCGCCAGCGTGAAATCGCGGCGCGTCATGGCATCCGCCTGACGAACCACAGCCTGTACCTTTACGGTCACTGCGCTGAAGGCGATTGCCGCGAAGACGATCACGCGCACGACGCGAAATAATAAGATTCATACTCTGAGCCAGCCGCAAGGTTGGCTTTTTTTTTGCCTGGAAAAAGCCCGGTGGCACTGCGCTTACCGGGCCTACGGGCTATGACACCTTTGTAGGCCCGGTAAGCGCAGCGCCACCGGGCGTAAAGCACTTATTTATTGTTATTGCGTATCTCGTTCCAGATCTTATCGCAACGCTTCGCCACTTCCTGATCGTTACCGGTTTTACGCGCCTGGATGCAGGCCTGATAATCCATCACGCGGACGTTTTCCTGCGTCGCGAACTGCTCATGCGCTTTCTCTTTCTTCAGCACGTTCAGCACGCTCTGACAGGCTTGAATTTTCTCCGGCGATCCTTCCGCAGTATTTATGCAGGCGCTATACGCCTCCTTCAGACGGGAGTCCTCTTTCGGCGCCTGATTCTGAGCACACGCCACCAGCCCTGATGCCAGCAACGCGACGATTACAATTTTTTTCATCATGTGCAGTCTCCATGCCGGCGGGACTCAGCCCGCCGGTGCGTTCATCAGAAGATGGTGAATGGGGCAATAACCATGAATTTCACGTCACGCTCATCCTGGAAGATGTTGCCGTAACCGCCCGCATAGCTCGGGATATCGGAGTGGTTGTCATACTGGGTGAAGTGCAGTTTGAACATCGTGCCTTTCGCACGGCCATCCTGCAGGGTGTAGATAGCATCTAAGCTGTAGGAAGACTCTTTCAGGCGATAGTTGGGATCGTAGTATGCGTCCGGCGTGGCCATATCGGCAGGTTTTGCGTCCCAGGCGTAAGCGTAAGAAGCGCCCACCGCCCAGCCAGGCAGGTTCCAGTTTTTCAGGTCATACATTGCGCCGAAGAAGACCGCTTTCTCGCCGTCGGCGTTGAAGTCTGAGCGGTTATCCCACCAGATATCAAGACGACCGTTGGAGGAGGCGTAGGTCGGGGTCATACGCTGCAGGAAGTAGCCCTGCTGCCCTTCCGCCTTCACCCATGTGCCTTCCAGACGCAAATCAACCTGACCGACCTTGTAGCCGAAGGTTAACGCCTGTAGCCACGCGGTGCCGTCATAAATGTCGTTGACGCCACCGTTGCTGACTTTATCGCGCGTACCGTAGAACTGGTAGCTGGTGCTCAGCGCGCTACCCGCGACATCGAATTTATAGCTGGCCTTAGCAAAGTACTGATCGACATAGCCCTGTGCCTGACCGAATGCCGCTTCCAGCACCAGATCGTTTTTGAAGTCGTACTTCGCGCCCAACGAGTGCAGGTAATCGACTTTGGTTTTTTTATCGTTCTGGTAGAACTTGTCCATCTCGATGTGCCACGGTGCTTTGTACTCGTTGGTCCACATATAGGAGAAGCTCAACGCACCCGCATCACCGTAGTCAAAGTTCGCCCCGGCTTCGGCACCCTGATAGGTACCCGGCATAAAGCTCCAGTGCGGTGCTAACAGAGTCTGGCCAGTTGGCTGAATATAACCACCGCGCGCCCAGACCGGACCGTATTTAAATTTTGCAGCAGCTTTGTAAAGGCTGATGCCGCTCTTATCCCCGGACCAGTCTTCTTTATAGGCTTTGTTGCTGGAGGAGAAGGCAATTTCGTTCGGGTGGGCGCTGTCGCCGTTTTCCGCCATTTCAATCGCGGTAAACGCAGCAATATCCAGACCGAACATATCCGCGGCATAGCCTGACTGGAAGTCCAGGTTGGCGTTCCAGGTCGAGTGAGAAAGGTTGGTTTTGTATTTGTCTTCGGTGACGTCTTTACGGTCACGTTCACGCTGCCAGTAATAAATACCGCCCGTGAGGGTAGAATCATCGATGAAGCCCGCCGCTTTCGCCTCTGGTGTCACCACCAGACCCGACATTGCTGTCACACCGGCAATAGCCAGCGCCAGCGCACCACGTTTGCCACTGAACGTACGCATAGATTATTCCTCTTTGACGAATTAAAACGCCTGAAGCGGCGTAAATAAAAAAGACCAAATGGTCAGGGGTAGCTTTAAATACCCTCGAATTAACTACCGTCTTTAGGTTATTTTTCGCGACGCGAATTATCAATGCTTTTTAGCGGACAAAAGTCAGGACTATGACGAAGTGCACATAATTGGTAGCGCTTTGTAACATTTGTGAGGAGGCGAGGAATGGCGGCGAATTATCAGGTATTTCAGTAGCTAGACGTGAGAATTCTTTCCTTTTTTATAACCTTTTTAATTTCCGCAGTGATACAAACTTTTTTTTGAAAAATAAGTAGCACCTCATTGACCTGATATTTTTATGACGCCTTTTTAGGCCCTGTCTTAATACCCTGATCGTTAAATAAAAAAACGCCGCATAGTGCGGCGTTTGTCTCTCATTGACCAGACCAGCAATATTATTCGCCGATCTTCGTCCAGGTATCACGCAGGCCTACGGTACGGTTAAATACCGGTTTTTCCGCCGTGCTGTAACGGCTGTCCAGGCAGAAGTAACCTTCACGTTCGAACTGGAACGCTTTGCCCGCTTCAGCGGCTTTCAGAGAAGGCTCCGCATAACCCTGCTTGATTACCAGAGATTCCGGGTTGATGGTCGCCAGGAAATCTTCCGCTGCACCTGGGTTAGGCACGCTGAACAGACGATCGTACAGACGGATTTCTACCGGCAGCGCGTGGGAAGCGCTCACCCAGTGAATCACGCCTTTCACCTTGCGGCCATCCGCCGGATCTTTGCTCAGCGTTTCAGCGTCATAAGAACAGAAGATGGTGGTGATATTCCCTTCCGCATCTTTCTCTACGCGCTCGGCTTTGATGACGTAGGCATTACGCAGACGCACTTCTTTACCCAGCACCAGACGCTTGTACTGCTTGTTGGCTTCTTCGCGGAAGTCAGCGCGGTCAATCCAGATGTCACCGCTGAACGGTACGTCACGGCTACCCATTTCCGGTTTGTTCGGATGGTTAGGCATGGAGACCAGCTCGCTTTCACCCTGCGGATAGTTTTCGATAACCAGCTTCACCGGGTCGATAACGGCCATCGCGCGCGGGGCGTTTTCGTTGAGATCTTCGCGAATGCAGGATTCAAGGGAGGCCATCTCGATGGTGTTGTCCTGCTTGGTCACGCCGATGCGCTTGCAGAACTCACGAATAGAGGCTGCAGTGTAACCACGACGGCGCAGACCAGAGATGGTCGGCATACGCGGGTCATCCCAGCCTTCAACGTGCTTGTCGGTCACCAGCAGGTTCAGCTTACGCTTGGACATCACGGTGTATTCCAGATTCAGACGAGAGAACTCGTACTGGCGCGGATGCACAGGAATGGTGATGTTATCCAGAACCCAGTCGTACAGACGACGGTTGTCCTGGAACTCCAGCGTACACAGGGAGTGCGTAATGCCTTCCAGCGCATCGCTGATGCAGTGGGTAAAGTCGTACATCGGGTAGATGCACCACTTGTTGCCGGTCTGATGGTGTTCCGCGAACTTGATGCGGTACAGCACCGGATCGCGCATCACGATGAACGGAGACGCCATGTCGATTTTGGCACGCAGGCACGCTTTGCCTTCTTCGAAGCCACCGGCACGCATTTTTTCAAACAGCGCAAGGTTCTCTTCCACGCTGCGATCGCGGAACGGGCTGTTTTTGCCCGGGGCGGTCAGCGTACCGCGATATTCACGGATTTCATCAGCAGACAGTTCGTCAACGTACGCCAGACCCTTGTTGATCAGTTCAACCGCGTAGGCGTACAGCTGATCGAAATAGTCAGAGGAGTAGCAGATATCGCCAGACCAGTTGAAGCCCAGCCATTGCACGTCATTCTTGATGGACTCAACGTATTCGATGTCTTCTTTTACTGGGTTGGTGTCATCGAAACGCAGGTTGCACTGTCCCTGGTAGTCTTGTGCAATGCCAAAGTTCAGGCAGATGGACTTCGCATGCCCGATATGCAGGTAGCCGTTCGGCTCCGGCGGGAAGCGGGTATGAACTGTGGTGTGCTTACCACTGGCCAGATCTTCATCGATGATCTGACGAATAAAGTTACTCGGGCGGGCTTCTGCCTCACTCATCGTGGATTCCTCAAAGCGTAAACAACGTATAACGGCATATGATCTTATAAGCCGGACGTAGTGACAACCCTTAAAACGTCTCTGAAGAAAATAATGGGGGCTTTTGCTGCAAAAAAAAGCGGCGGAGGATATCCCCCGCCGCTTAAGGCATGACTCTACTCAGGAGCGATTACTTGCCTTTAATCTCATACAGCGGTGTTTGACCCGCAACAACCTGACCTTTCGCCTGAATGACCAGGCCACTGAAGTCATCGATGTTGCTGCAAACGACCGGGCTTATCATTGAGCGCGCGTTGGCGTTCAGGAAGTCCAGATCCATTTCCAGAATCGGCTGCCCGGCCACCACTTCAGCGCCCTCTTCCACCAGGCGAGTAAAGCCCTGACCGTTCAGCGCAACGGTATCGATACCCATATGGACAACGATCTCCGCGCCATTTTCGGTTTCGAGGCAGAACGCGTGGTTGGTGTTGAAGATTTTCACAATGGTACCGGCCGCCGGAGACACAACGGTTTTGTCCGTTGGTTTCACCGCCACACCGTCACCAACCGCTTTGCTGGCGAAGGCTTCGTCAGGCACCTGCTCAATCGCAACGACTTCACCGGTTACCGGCGAAACCAGCGCGGCTACCGTTTTGGCGTTCGGTACCGCCTGCGGTTTTGCGGCCGCTGGCGCGGCGGCAGGTGCGGCAGAAGCGTCTGCTGCGGCTACCGGACCAGTGGTTTTCATGGCGTTAGCAATTTTCTCTGCCACGAAGCCAACGATAATCTGCACGCTGGTTTTGTTCAGGCGGATAACGCCGGAAGCACCCAGACGTTTAGCCAGCGCTTCGTTCACCAGGGAAGAGTCTTTGACGTTCAGACGCAGACGAGTGATACAGGCGTCGATACCGGTCAGGTTGTCAGAACCGCCGACAGCGGCGATGTACTGACGCGCCAGGCCTGAAACGTCCTGATCCTCAGCACCGCTCACGTTCACATCCTGACCATCCGCTTCGCTACCGGCCACGGCCAGTTCACGACCCGGGGTCATCAGGTTGAATTTGGTGATAGTGAAACGGAACACCATGTAGTAGATCGCGAAGAACACCAGACCTTGCGGGATCAGCATCCACCAGTGGGTCGCCAGCGGGTTACGGGACGACAGCACCATATCCACCAGACCGGCGCTGAAGCCGAAACCGGCAATCCAGTGCATGCTGGCAGCGATGAACACGGAGATACCGGTCAGCACGGCGTGGATCACATACAGAACCGGCGCCACGAACATGAAGGAGAACTCCAGCGGCTCGGTGATACCAGTGAAGAAGGCCGCGAACGCCCCCGCCATCATGATACCCAGCACTTTCGCTTTGTTCTCTGGACGCGCGCAGTGGTAGATAGCCAGCGCAGCACCCGGCAGACCAAACATCATGATCGGGAAGAAGCCCGCCTGGTAACGACCGGTGATACCGACAACCGCTTTACCTGCTTCGATGGACTGTGCGCCACCCAGGAAGTTAGGGATATCATTAATACCGGCAACGTCGAACCAGAATACGGAGTTCAGCGCGTGGTGCAGACCGACCGGGATAAGCAGACGGTTGAAGAACGCGTACACGCCCGCGCCGACAGAACCCAGTTTCTGGATGTGCTCACCGAAGTTCACCAGACCGTCGAAGATCATCGGCCAGACGTACATCATGATGAACGCGACAACGATCATCACAAACGAGGTCAGGATAGGAACCAGGCGGCGACCGCTAAAGAAGGAGAGCGCTTTTGGCAGCTCTACGCTGCTGAAGCGGTTATACAGTTCGGCGGAGATGATACCCACAAGGATACCGACAAACTGGTTGCTGATCTTACCGAATGCCGCCGGAACCTGGTCCGCCGGAATTTTTTGGATCATGGCCACCGCTGCAGGCGAGCAGAGGGTGGTTAACACGAGGAAACCGACAAAACCGGTCAGCGCAGCGGCACCGTCTTTGTCTTTGGACATACCGTAAGCCACACCAATCGCGAACAACACGGACATGTTGTCGATAATGGCGGAACCTGACTTGATAAAGAACGCCGCCAGCGCGCTGGTATTACCCCAGCCGTTGGGGTCGATCCAGTAGCCGACACCCATCAGGATGGCTGCGGCAGGCAGCGTGGCGACCGGCACCATAAGCGCGCGGCCAACCTTTTGTAAATAACCTAGAATACTCACTTTCTTCCCCCTATGAGACCCCGTTTAAGGCATGTTCTCAGCTCTGTTTTTTATTGTGTCACGAACTATAGATACAGTTGATGCTTCACTGGCATTGTGAGTGTGTGAAAAATTAATTCGTATCGCAAATTAAACGCGTACTTTTTGTGATTTTTGTCACCAAATATCGTTATTCACCCTCCCTTACACTGGCTAACAGCGAAAACTTATTTTATCATTCAAAAAATCAAGACGGATTGATCCGGCCTGAAAGTTTCCAGGTTACGCTTAAGTATCAGGTTCCGATAGCCATCCGCCCACTCTTCTACTTTAACTCTTGAGGTGAACAATGAGACTGATTCCCCTGGCAACTGCTGAACAAGTCGGTAAATGGGCCGCTCGCCATATCGTTAACCGTATTAACGCCTTTAAACCGACCGCCGATCGTCCTTTCGTTCTTGGACTTCCGACAGGCGGCACGCCGCTAACCGCCTATAAGGCGCTGGTTGAGATGCATAAAGCAGGCCAGGTTAGCTTTAAACATGTTGTGACCTTCAATATGGATGAATACGTTGGCTTACCGAAAGACCACCCGGAAAGCTACCATAGCTTTATGCACCGCAATTTCTTTGATCACGTTGATATTCCATCTGAAAATATTAACCTGCTGAATGGAAACGCGCCTGATATTGACGCAGAATGCCGTCAGTATGAAGAAAAAATCCGTTCTTACGGTAAGATCCACCTGTTCATGGGTGGTGTAGGTAATGATGGTCATATCGCGTTTAACGAACCGGCGTCATCTCTGGCTTCCCGCACCCGTATTAAAACGCTGACCCATGACACGCGCGTGGCAAACTCCCGCTTCTTTGACGGCGATGTTAACCAGGTTCCAAAATACGCCCTGACCGTAGGCGTAGGCACCCTGCTGGATGCCGAAGAAGTGATGATTCTGGTGCTGGGCGGCGTGAAAGCGCAAGCGCTCCAGGCTGCCGTTGAAGGCAACGTTAACCATATGTGGACCATCAGCTGCCTGCAGCTGCATCCTAAATCCGTCATCGTCTGCGACGAACCGTCCACGATGGAGCTGAAGGTAAAAACGCTGAAATACTTCAACGAGTTAGAAGCTGAGAACATCAAAGGTCTGTAATTGAATAACCGCCTCTTCATCAAGAGGCGGCCGCTTTTTTTAACCGGGGGTCGTTATGTACGCTTTAACCCACGGTCGGATTTATACCGGCCATGAAATTCTGGATGACCATGCGATTGTTATCGCTGATGGCCTGATTGAACGTGTTTGCCCGCTGGCAGAACTGCCGCCGGAGATTGAACAGCGCTCACTCAATGGAGCAGTAATCTCCCCCGGTTTCATCGACGTACAGCTCAACGGCTGCGGCGGTGTGCAATTCAATGACACCGCGGATGCGGTGACGGTCGAAACGCTGGAGATCATGCAGAAAGCCAACGAGAAATCGGGCTGCACCAGCTATTTGCCAACGCTCATCACCAGCAGTGATGATCTCATGAAGCAGGGTATCCGCGTGATGCGCGAATACCTGGCCAAACACCCTAACCAGGCGCTGGGTCTGCACCTTGAAGGGCCATGGCTGAATATGGTCAAGAAAGGAACGCATAACCCGAATTACGTGCGTAAACCTGATGCGGAGCTGGTTGACTACATGTGTGCGAACGCCGATGTGATCGCCAAAGTGACGCTGGCGCCTGAAATGACGGGTACGGATGTCATCAGCAAACTGGCTGGTGCCGGGATTATCGTTTCAGCTGGCCACTCAAACGCGACGCTGAAAGAAGCGAAAGCCGGTTTCCGCGCGGGCATTACTTTCGCAACGCACCTTTACAACGCAATGCCGTATATCACAGGCCGTGAACCGGGTCTGGTCGGGGCGATTCTGGATGAGCCAGACGTTTACTGCGGCATTATTGCTGACGGCTTACATGTCGATTACACCAACATCCGCAACGCTAAGCGGCTGAAAGGTGACAAGCTTTGTCTGGTGACGGATGCCACCGCACCGGCAGGTGCAAATATTGAGCAGTTCATTTTTGCCGGTAAAACAATATACTACCGCAATGGACTGTGTGTGGATGAAAACGGTACGCTGAGCGGTTCCTCTTTAACCATGATTGAAGGGGTGCGTAACCTGGTTGAACATTGCGGGATTGCGCTTGATGAAGTCCTGCGTATGGCCACCCTTTATCCGGCGCGCGCAATGGGCGTGGATAAACAGCTCGGCGAAATTGCACCAGGTATGGTTGCAAACCTGACGGCATTCACACACGATTATAAAATTATTAAGACCATCGTTAATGGTAACGAGGTCGTCACTGAGTAAGTAAAAGTATGACACCTGGCGGACAAGCTCAAATCGGTAATGTCGATCTCGTTAAACAACTTAACAGTGCGGCGGTATACCGCCTGATTGACCAGCACGGACCAATCTCGCGAATTCAGATAGCCGAACAGAGCCAGCTTGCTCCCGCCAGCGTGACAAAAATTACCCGCCAGCTCATTGAGCGCGGTCTGATCAAAGAAGTCGATCAGCAGGCCTCTACCGGGGGCCGCCGCGCCATCTCCATTATTACCGAAACCCGCAATTTTCAGGCCATTGGCGTCCGTCTGGGCCGCCATGACACCACGCTCACGCTGTACGATCTGAGCAGTAAAGCCATTGCGGAAGAGCACTACCCTCTTCCGGAGCGCACCCAGGAGACGCTGGAGCATGCGCTGCTGAATACCATTGCGCAGTTTATTGAAAGCTGTCAGCGCAAGATCCGTGAACTCATTGCCATCTCCGTGATTCTGCCCGGACTGGTCGACCCGGAAAGCGGCGTGATCCGCTATATGCCGCACATTCAGGTTGAAAACTGGGGGCTGGTCGACGCGCTGGAAAAGCGTTTTAAGGTGACCTGCTTTGTGGGCCACGACATTCGCTCTCTGGCGCTGGCAGAGCACTACTTTGGTGCGAGCCAGGACTGTGAAGACTCTATTCTGGTGCGCGTTCACCGCGGAACGGGCGCCGGTATTATCTCTAACGGCCGTATTTTTATTGGTCGCAACGGTAACGTCGGCGAGATCGGCCACATCCAGGTTGAACCCCTCGGGGAGCGCTGCCACTGCGGCAACTTCGGCTGCCTTGAAACGATTGCCGCCAACACGGCCATTGAGCAGCGCGTTCGCCATCTCCTTGAACAGGGTTACCAAAGCCGCGTCACGCTGGACGATTGCAAGATAGGCACCATCTGCAAAGCCGCCAATAAAGGCGACGCGCTGGCCTGTGAAGTGATCGAGCAGGTAGGCCGCCATCTGGGGAAAACCATCGCCATCGCCATTAACCTGTTTAACCCCCAGAAAGTGGTGATCGCCGGTGAAATTGTGGAGGCGGAAAAGGTGCTGCTCCCCGCCATTGAAGGCTGTATTAACACCCAGGCGCTGAAAGCATTCCGCCAGAACCTCCCGGTGGTTCGTTCAAAGCTTGACCATCGCTCGGCGATTGGCGCGTTCGCGCTGGTCAAACGCGCCATGCTCAACGGAATTCTGCTGCAGCATTTGCTGGAAAGTTGATCGGACCTTATAGTAACGCCTTCTTTTTTTGATGTCGGACTGTCCATGACCATTAAGAATGTAATTTGTG
This sequence comes from Enterobacter sp. 302C9, assembly GCF_034106085.1. Lineage (NCBI taxonomy): Bacteria > Pseudomonadati > Pseudomonadota > Gammaproteobacteria > Enterobacterales > Enterobacteriaceae > Enterobacter > Enterobacter sp. 302C9. The sequence goes on along the minus strand of NZ_JAWNBW010000001.1, from coordinate 393,164 downwards.
ATATCGACGGCGTGCTGATGCACGACAACGTTGCCGTGCCGGGTGCTGCGGAGTTTCTTCACCGCATCATCGACAAAGGAATGCCTCTGGTTCTGCTCACGAACTACCCTTCCCAAACCGGTCAGGACCTGGCTAACCGCTTTGCCACAGCGGGCGTCGACGTTCCGGACAGCGTGTTTTATACCTCGGCAATGGCCACGGCAGATTTTCTGAAGCGTCAGGAAGGGAAAAAAGCCTACGTGGTGGGTGAAGGTGCGCTGATACACGAGTTGTACAAAGCTGGCTTTACCATCACTGACGTGAACCCGGACTTCGTGATTGTCGGCGAAACGCGCTCCTTTAACTGGGAGATGATGCATAAGGCAGCATACTTTGTCGCCAGCGGCGCGCGCTTTATCGCGACCAACCCGGATACGCACGGCCGTGGTTTTTATCCGGCCTGCGGCGCGCTGTGCGCCGGTATCGAAAAAATCTCAGGTCGTCAGCCGTTTGTAGTCGGTAAACCGAGCCCGTGGATCATTCGTGCCGCGCTCAACAAGATGCAGGCCCACTCTGAAGAAACCGTTATTGTCGGCGACAACCTGCGCACCGATATTCTGGCCGGATTCCAGGCGGGTCTGGAGACGATTCTGGTCCTCTCCGGCGTCTCTCAACTTGATGACATTGATTCGATGCCGTTCCGGCCAAGCTGGATTTACCCCTCCGTCGATGAAATCGACATCATCTGATACCGAACCACGCCTCAGGGCGTGGTTTTTCATTTATGGCCTACAAAAATAAAGTCTCATCTAACAAAAAGCACGTTTCATTGCATAATCATCAATAAAAGAATTTCTGGCGTGCTCTTTTTTCACTATTCCGCAATCACTGTTGCACTATTTCCGTTTTCACCCGTAAAACGCTTGCGCGCCCTGCCCCTTTGCGGCATTTTCATAAGCAAGCAACATTACAAAGCAACAGGGTTAACGGAGAAGGTTATGTGTTCAATTTTTGGCGTACTGGATATTAAAACTGACGCGGGCGAACTGCGTAAAAAGGCACTCGAACTGTCCCGCCTGATGCGCCATCGCGGACCAGACTGGTCAGGCGTTTACGCCAGTGATAAAGCGATTCTGGCTCACGAACGTCTGTCCATTGTTGACGTCAACGCCGGTGCACAGCCGCTGTATAACGAGAAAAAAACGCACGCGCTGGCTGTCAACGGTGAAATCTACAACCACCAGGCGCTGCGCGCCGAATACGGCGACCGCTACGCTTTCCAGACCGGTTCTGACTGTGAAGTGATCCTGGCGCTGTATCAGGAGAAAGGGCCCGAGTTCCTGGACGACCTGCAGGGCATGTTCGCCTTCGCCCTGTACGACAGCGAAAAAGACGCTTACCTGATTGGCCGTGACCACATCGGCATTATCCCGCTGTACATGGGCCACGATGAGCACGGCAACTTCTACGTTGCCTCTGAAATGAAAGCTCTGGTGCCGGTATGCCGCACCATTAAAGAGTTCCCGGCGGGCAGCTATCTGTGGAGCAAAGACGGCGAGATCCGCTCCTATTACCAGCGTGACTGGTTCGACTATGATGCGGTAAAAGACAACGTCACGGACAAAGCCGAGCTGCGTCAGGCCCTGGAAGATTCCGTCAAAAGCCACCTGATGTCCGACGTGCCCTACGGCGTGCTGCTCTCCGGCGGTCTGGACTCCTCCGTGATCTCCGCGATCACCAAGAAATTCGCCGCGCGTCGCGTGGAAGATCAGGAGCGCTCAGAAGCCTGGTGGCCACAGCTGCACTCTTTTGCCGTTGGCCTGGAAGGGGCTCCTGACCTGAAAGCCGCGCAGGAAGTGGCGAACCACCTCGGCACCGTGCACCATGAGATTCACTTCACCGTGCAGGAAGGTCTGGATGCGATCCGCGATGTGATCTATCACATTGAAACCTATGACGTGACTACCATCCGCGCCTCAACGCCGATGTACCTGATGTCGCGCAAGATCAAAGCGATGGGCATCAAGATGGTGCTCTCCGGTGAAGGTTCTGACGAAGTGTTTGGCGGCTACCTGTACTTCCACAAAGCGCCGAACGCCAAAGAGCTGCACGAAGAGACCGTGCGTAAGCTGCAGGCGCTGCACATGTTCGACTGTGCGCGTGCCAACAAAGCGATGTCGGCCTGGGGCGTGGAAGCGCGCGTGCCGTTCCTGGATAAGAAATTCCTCGACGTGGCGATGCGCATCAACCCGCAGGACAAGATGTGCGGCAACGGCAAAATGGAAAAACATATCCTGCGTGAGTGTTTTGAATCCTACCTGCCGGCGAGCGTGGCATGGCGTCAGAAAGAGCAGTTCTCTGATGGCGTAGGTTATAGCTGGATCGACACCCTGAAAGAGGTCGCGGCGAAACAGGTTTCTGACCAACAGCTGGAAACCGCGAGCTTCCGCTTCCCGTACAACACGCCGGGCTCGAAAGAAGCCTATCTGTATCGTGAAATTTTTGAAGAGCTGTTCCCGGTACCGAGTGCCGCGGAGTGCGTACCGGGTGGCCCGTCCGTCGCCTGCTCTTCTGCCAAAGCGATTGAATGGGATGAATCTTTCAAATCCATGAACGATCCGTCAGGACGCGCGGTAGGCGTTCACCAGTCAGCCTACAAATAATCACTCAGATCGCAATCAGGCCCCTCAGGGGCCTGATTTTTTTGCCTCACATTTCACCGTCTAAATCTGATTAATAACCAATAATTGCCGAATATTCGGCCACGCTGTTCGCAACCTAACCAAACAGTCACATTCCGGCTATTTTCGTTGAAAAAGGTGTTGACGCTGCAAGGGTCTATACGCATAATGCGCCCCGCAACGCCGATAAGGTAACGCGAAAAAAGATGGCTACGTAGCTCAGTTGGTTAGAGCACATCACTCATAATGATGGGGTCACAGGTTCGAATCCCGTCGTAGCCACCATCTTTTTTGCGGGAGTGGCGAAATTGGTAGACGCACCAGATTTAGGTTCTGGCGCCGCAAGGTGTGCGAGTTCAAGTCTCGCCTCCCGCACCATTCCCGGGTAAGCGTTGCACGGATGGGGTATCGCCAAGCGGTAAGGCACCGGTTTTTGATACCGGCATTCCCTGGTTCGAATCCAGGTACCCCAGCCATATTTCTTCGATTTTGCGGTTCTCCGCGGTATTGGGGTATCGCCAAGCGGTAAGGCACCGGTTTTTGATACCGGCATTCCCTGGTTCGAATCCAGGTACCCCAGCCATCGAAGATTGCAGTACTGGCTACGTAGCTCAGTTGGTTAGAGCACATCACTCATAATGATGGGGTCACAGGTTCGAATCCCGTCGTAGCCACCAAATTAAGATTGTCGATTTTTCGGTAATCAAGACAAATTGTTGGGGTATCGCCAAGCGGTAAGGCACCGGATTCTGATTCCGGCATTCCGAGGTTCGAATCCTCGTACCCCAGCCAATTTAAAAAGTCGTTAAGCAGTTTGTTTAACGCAATTGGGGTGTCGCCAAGCGGTAAGGCTCTGGTTTCTGATACCAGCATTCCGGGGTTCGAATCCCTGCACCCCAGCCACTTAAGTAACAAAAAAGCCCGCTCTGCGGGTTTTTTTGTTTTTGTTGTTCAGGATGGTGCGGCCTGATGCCCTTACCCTGACCCTCTCCCACTGGGAGAGGGGAAAAAGATTAGAGTCCCAGCGCGTATTTCAGCGCCTGACGCTTCAGACCACCGGCACGTTCCGCTGCCATCAATCCAATATTACGCAGAATGCGCACCGGGGCTAAGTCATTGCTGAACCCGGCATAGAACAGATCCATCCCCGACTGCATAATAAAGTTATCCGCCATGCGTCGCGTCTGGTAACGCTTCAGAATCTGATGGCTGGCCCAGTTTTCCGCGTGCCCGCGGGCGCTGCCCAGCACATCCAGTAACGCATCGACATCACGGTACCCCAGGTTCACGCCCTGCCCGGCCAGCGGATGAATGGTGTGTGCCGCATCGCCCACCAGCGCCAGCCCTTCACGGGCATACTGCAAAGCATGGCGGCGCGTGAGCGGAAATGCACCTGCAGCGACCGGCGTCACGTTGCCCAGACGGCTCGGGAAATGCAGGCGGATTTCCCGCTGCAATTGTTCCATTGTAAGCCCCTGCAGCTGGCGAATGCGTGCCGGTTTGTCGTACCAGACCAGCGATGCCCAGTTATCAAACAGCGGTAAAAAGGCATGCGGGCCATTCGGCGTAAAGTGCTGCCACGTGCTTTCACCCGGCGCATGCTCGCACTCGACGGTAATCAGCATGCAGGACTGCTCATACTGCCAGGCATGAACGCCAATTCCCGCCATCTGTCTGACCTGCGAGTTAGCGCCGTCCGCTCCGACGACGAGCTTCACGGCCAGTTCATCGCCGCTGTCGAGCGTCAGCAAATACCCGCTCTCGTGAGGATGCAGTGCCTTAATCGACGCCGGAACGCGCAGCGTCACCTTCGGATGCGCCTCCAGCGCCAGCCAGAGCGCCTGCTGGAGCACATTGTTTTCCACCATATAACCCAGGCGCGGCAGCTTCAGCTCAGCGGCATCAAACTCGACGTGGGCATTTTCCCACTCCCAGGTTTCAAGACGGCTGTAAGGATGGGCGCGCATCGCCAGCACCGCCTCCCAGACGCCCAGCCCGCGCAGCAGATCGACGGACGCCGCGCTGATCGCGGATATGCGCACATCCGGTTTGCTCGCGGGATCGAATGCCGGCGGAGCAGCCTGTTCGATTACCGTTACCTCAAATCCCTGCTGCGCCAGCCCCAGCGCCAGCGCGCCGCCGACCATACCGCCGCCGACAACGGCAACTTCGGTGTGTAGGAGTGTCATGGTCAATTTTCCTTATTGGAGAATCCCTTAAGTTTACCGGATTTTTGCGGTCCTGAGACACATAACCTTCATACTGGTCACAACCCCACCAAAGCATTACAATACGCGGCTTGCAATCCTGAGCTGAGCAAGTCGATGACTAAAAAACTCCATATAAAAACCTGGGGCTGTCAGATGAACGAATACGATTCATCCAAGATGGCCGATCTGCTGGATTCAACCCACGGATACCAGCTGACTGAAAATGCGAAAGAAGCGGACGTGCTGCTGCTGAACACCTGTTCGATTCGTGAAAAAGCGCAGGAAAAAGTCTTTCACGTGTTAGGCCGCTGGAAGCTTCTCAAACGAAAAAATCCGGACCTGATCATCGGGGTGGGTGGCTGCGTCGCGTCGCAGGAAGGTAAGCTGATCCGCCAGAGAGCCCCGTATGTGGATATCGTCTTTGGCCCTCAGACCCTGCACCGCCTGCCGGAGATGATCAATCAGGTTCGCGGCAACCGTAGCCCGGTCGTTGACGTCAGCTTCCCGGAAATCGAAAAGTTTGACCGTCTGCCGGAGCCGCGCGCCGATGGCCCGACCGCCTTCGTCTCCATCATGGAAGGCTGCAACAAATATTGCACTTACTGCGTGGTGCCTTACACCCGTGGTGAAGAAGTCAGCCGTCCGGCAGACGATATTCTGTTTGAAATTGCGCAGCTTGCCGCACAGGGCGTTCGCGAAGTGAACTTGCTGGGCCAGAACGTGAACGCCTGGCGCGGGGAAAACTACGACGGCACCACCGGCAGCTTTGCCGAACTGCTGCGTCTGGTGGCCGCGATTGACGGTATCGACCGCATTCGCTTTACCACCAGCCATCCGATGGAGTTTACCGACGACATCATTGACGTGTATCGCGATACGCCAGAGCTGGTGAGCTTCCTGCACCTGCCGATTCAGTGTGGATCTGACCGCGTGTTGAACCTGATGGGCCGCCCGCATACGGTGCTGGAGTACAAGTCCACCATTCGCAAGCTGCGTGAAGCGCGTCCGGATATCCAGATCAGCTCCGACTTTATCGTCGGCTTCCCTGGCGAAACCGCTGATGACTTCGAGCGCACCATGAAGCTCATCGGTGAAGTGAATTTTGACGTCAGCTACAGCTTCATCTTCTCTGCGCGTCCTGGAACACCTGCGGCCGATATGGTTGACGATGTGCCGGAAGAAGAGAAAAAGCAGCGTCTGTATATTCTGCAGGAGCGTATTAACCAGCAGGCCAACGCGTGGAGCCGCCGTATGCTCGGCACCGTTCAGCGCATTCTGGTGGAAGGCACCTCCCGCAAGAGCATTATGGAACTCTCCGGTCGTACCGAAAACAACCGCGTGGTGAACTTTGAGGGCACCCCGGATATGATCGGTAAATTCGTGGACGTCGAGATTGTCGAAGTGCTGACCAACTCGCTGCGCGCGAAGCTGGTACGCACCGAGGACGAAATGGGCCTGCGTATTGCCGAGTCACCGGAATCCGTGATCTCTCGTACCCGTAAAGAAAACGATTCTGGCGTGGGGATTTACCAGCCTTAATCCTCCTGGCCTGCCTTTCCGGCAGGCCTTGTATTTCCTCTCATCGTCCCCAATATCTTCCGCAACGCTTGCGCCTTTATTCTGTGGCGTGAATAATTTCGGTAATGACCGTTTTATTACGTCCTATCGCAATGGGTCAGTTAACCAATTAAAGAGGAACAGTTTGAATATAGATACGCGTGAAATTAGCCTTGAGCCAGCAGACAACGCTCGCCTGCTGAGCCTGTGCGGGCCGTTTGATGACAACATCAAACAACTGGAGCGACGTCTGGGTATCGAAATCAATCGTCGCGATAATCATTTCAAACTTACCGGACGCCCTATCTGCGTCAACGCCGCTGCGGACATTCTGCGTAGCCTGTATGTGGATACATCACCCATGCGCGGCGAAATTCAGGATATCGAACCGGAACAAATTCACCTCGCCATTAAAGAGGCGCGCGTGCTTGAGCAAAGCGCGGAAAGCGTGCCGGACTACGGCAAGGCCATTAACATCAAGACCAAACGTGGCGTTATTAAGCCGCGTACGCCAAACCAGGCGCAGTACATCGCCAATATCCTCGACCACGACATCACCTTCGGGGTGGGCCCTGCGGGTACGGGTAAAACCTATCTGGCCGTTGCCGCTGCGGTAGATGCGCTGGAACGCCAGGAGATCCGTCGTATTCTGCTGACCCGTCCGGCCGTTGAAGCGGGCGAAAAGCTGGGCTTCCTGCCGGGCGATCTGAGCCAGAAGGTCGACCCGTATCTGCGCCCGTTATACGATGCGCTGTTCGAGATGCTCGGCTTTGAGAAGGTTGAGAAGCTCATTGAGCGTAACGTTATCGAAGTGGCCCCTCTCGCCTACATGCGCGGTCGTACGCTGAACGATGCGTTCATCATTCTCGATGAGAGCCAGAACACCACCATCGAACAGATGAAGATGTTCCTGACGCGTATCGGCTTTAACTCGAAAGCGGTCATTACCGGTGACGTCACCCAGATCGACCTGCCGCGCAGCACCAAATCCGGCCTGCGCCACGCCATTGAGGTGCTGGCCGAGGTCGACGAAATCAGCTTTAACTTCTTCCACAGTGAAGACGTGGTACGCCACCCGGTGGTCGCGCGTATCGTTAACGCCTATGAAGCCTGGGAAGAGGCGGATCAGAAGCGTAAGGCCGAACTGGCCGCAGAACGTAAGCGCGAAGCGCAGGAGCAAGAACAGAAATGAGTCAGGTGATCCTCGATTTACAGCTGGCCTGTGAAGACAATTCCGGCATGCCAGATGAGGCACAGTTTCAGAAATGGCTGGATGCCGTTATTCCTCAGTTCCAGGAAGAATCAGAAGTGACGATTCGCCTGGTTGATGAAGCGGAAAGCCATGAGCTTAACCTGACCTATCGCGGGAAAGATAAGCCGACCAACGTGCTCTCATTCCCGTTCGAAGCGCCGCCGGGCATTGAGATGCCGCTGTTGGGCGATCTGATCATCTGCCGTCAGGTGGTTGAACAGGAAGCCAAAGAGCAGCAAAAGCCGCTTGAGGCCCACTGGGCGCATATGGTGGTACACGGCAGCCTGCACCTGCTCGGCTACGATCACATTGAAGATGACGAAGCGGAAGAGATGGAGTCCCTCGAGACAGAGATAATGCTTGCTCTGGGCTATGAGGATCCGTACATTGCCGAGAAAGAATAGTCCGTCACCTGACGGACTCACATGCCGCCACGAAAGGATATCGCGTGGCGGTAAACGTTGAACTAACAAGAGAACCCTTAACAAACGCCATGAGCGACGACAATTCACACAGTAGCGACACGACAACCAGTAAAAAGGGATTTTTCTCCCTCATTCTGAACCAGCTTTTCCACGGCGAACCCAAAAACCGTGATGAACTGCTGGAGCTGATTCGTGATTCCGGGCAGAACGACCTTATCGACGAAGATACGCGCGAAATGCTCGAAGGGGTTATGGACATCGCCGACCAGCGCGTTCGCGATATCATGATCCCCCGCTCGCAGATGATCACCCTGAAACGTAACCAGACCCTGGACGAGTGCCTCGATGTGATCATCGAATCCGCCCACTCGCGTTTCCCGGTCATCAGCGAAGACAAAGATCACATCGAAGGGATTTTGATGGCCAAAGATCTGCTGCCGTTTATGCGCAGCGATGCCGAAGCCTTCAGCATGGAAAAAGTGTTACGCCAGGCCGTGGTTGTGCCGGAAAGTAAACGTGTGGATCGGATGCTGAAAGAGTTTCGCTCTCAGCGTTACCACATGGCGATTGTTATTGATGAGTTTGGTGGCGTTTCCGGTCTGGTCACGATCGAGGATATTCTTGAGCTGATCGTGGGCGAAATCGAAGACGAGTACGACGAAGAAGAAGATATCGACTTCCGTCAGCTTAGCCGCCACACCTGGACCGTGCGCGCGCTGGCCTCTATTGAGGACTTTAACGACGCCTTCGGTACCCACTTCAGCGATGAAGAGGTCGATACCATTGGCGGGCTGGTGATGCAGGCCTTTGGCCACCTCCCGGCGCGCGGTGAGACCGTTGACATTGACGGTTACCAGTTCAAAGTGGCAATGGCCGACAGCCGACGTATTATACAGGTTCACGTCAGAACGCCGGACGACTCACCGGTGCCAAAACTGGAAGATTAATGTAAATGGCATTTGCCCCACTGCTTGAACGCCAGCGCATCCGTTTGCTGCTGGCGCTGTTACTCGGAGCCAGCGGTACGCTGGCTTTTTCTCCTTACGATATCTGGCCCGCCGCCATTCTCTCCCTGATGGGGCTTCAGGGCCTGACCCTGAATCGTCGTCCGGTACAGGCTGCGGCTATCGGTTACTTCTGGGGACTGGGGCTGTTTGGCTCAGGCATCAACTGGGTTTATGTCAGCATCGCCCAGTTTGGCGGTATGCCTGGCCCGGTTAACGTCTTTCTGGTGGTATTGCTCGCCGCGTATCTCTCGCTCTATACCGGTCTGTTCGCCGGTATCCTTTCTCGCCTGTGGCCAAAAACCACCTGGCTGCGCGTCGCCATTGCCGCGCCGGTGGTCTGGCAGATAACCGAGTTCCTGCGCGGCTGGGTGCTGACGGGCTTCCCGTGGCTGCAGTTCGGCTACAGCCAGATTGACGGCCCCCTGAAGGGTCTGGCGCCGGTAATGGGCGTTGAGGCCATCAACTTCCTGCTGATGGTGGTCAGCGGCCTGCTGGTCCTGGCGCTGGTCCAGCGCTGCTGGAAACCGCTGGCTGTGGCGCTGGTGCTGTTTGCCCTGCCCTTCCCGCTGCGTTATATCCAGTGGTTCACGCCCGAGCCAGAGCGCGCCATGCAGGTTTCCATGGTGCAGGGGAATATTCCGCAGTCTATGAAGTGGGATGAGAAAGAGCTGCTGAATACGCTGAAGATCTACGCCAACGCCACCGAAGAGGTGATGGGTAAATCACAGCTGATTATCTGGCCGGAATCTGCGATCCCCGATCTGGAAATTAACCAGCAGCCGTTCCTCAACATGATGAACGACCTGCTGCTGGCGCGCGGCAGCACGCTGATCACCGGGATTGTCGATGCGCGTCTGAATCAGCAGAACCGCTACGATACCTACAACAGCATCATTACGCTCGGGAAAGATAGCGAGTACAGCTACCACTCCACTGACCGGTACAACAAGAACCACCTGGTGCCGTTTGGTGAATTTGTCCCGCTGGAGTCGATTCTGCGCCCGCTGGCCCCGTTTTTTGACCTGCCGATGTCCTCTTTCAGCCGCGGCCCGTACGTACAGCCTCAGCTGCACGCGCACGGCCTGGCCCTGACGGCGGCCATCTGCTACGAAATCATTCTCGGCGAGCAGGTACGCGATAACTTCCGCCCGGATACTGACTATCTGCTGACCATCTCCAACGACGCCTGGTTTGGTAAGTCAATCGGCCCGTGGCAGCACTTCCAGATGGCACGTATGCGCTCTCTGGAGCTGGCGCGTCCGCTGCTGCGCAGCACCAACAACGGCATCACAGCTGTGATTGGTCCGCAGGGTGAAATTCAGGCGATGATCCCGCAGTTTACACGCGAGGTACTGACCACTAAAGTCACGCCAACCACCGGGCTGACGCCATACGCGCGCACCGGCAACTGGCCGCTGTGGATACTGACCGTGCTGTTCGGCTTTGGCGCGGTGCTGATGAGCCTGCGTCAGCGTCGGAAATAACCTTCCCTTCTGTTGTGGGGGGGCGTAGCCGCCACCCGACAATTTTCTCCAGACTCCCATTCTGGCACGCCTATTGCTTTGTTTATTCAGGTAAACGCAGTTTGGCTTAACGTGCAACTTTGTCGCACCAGCATAGATCATCGGTAGCACCGAAACGGTGCAACGGGAGATATTTGCCTCTGAATGGTGCGGCGCGCTTCGCAAAAATAAACAATAACGCAGCAAAATCTTTACATTAAGCCAGACTAAATGTTAACAAGCTTGCATAACACTGCACTCGCACTGCGCGAGATATAACAACATCACAATGGGTATCAATGCGTCGCTGGCGCTGATAAAAAAGGAGTTGGGTATGCAATTACGTAAACTGGCCACAGCAATGCTGGTTATGGGAATGTCTGCAGGCGTGGTTCACGCTGAAGATGCGCCTGCAGCAGGCAGCACTCTCGACAAGATTGCCAAAAACGGCGTCATCGTGGTCGGCCACCGTGAATCTTCAGTCCCGTTCTCTTACTACGACAACACGCAAAAAGTCGTGGGCTATTCACAGGATTATTCCAACGCCATCGTTGAAGCTGTGAAGAAAAAGCTGAACAAACCTGACCTGCAGGTGAAGCTGATCCCAATCACTTCACAGAACCGTATTCCACTGCTGCAAAACGGCACCTTTGACTTCGAGTGTGGCTCCACCACCAACAACCTCGAGCGTCAGAAACAAGCTGCCTTCTCTGACACCATCTTTGTCGTGGGCACCCGTCTGCTGACGAAGAAAGGCGGTGAGATCAAAGACTTCGCTGACCTGAAAGGCAAAGCGGTTGTTGTGACCTCCGGTACCACGTCAGAAGTGCTGCTGCACAAGCTGAACGACGAGAAGAAAATGGATATGCGCATCATCAGCGCGAAAGACCATGGCGACTCCTTCCGTACCCTGGAAAGCGGTCGTGCCGTTGCGTTTATGATGGATGACGCCCTGCTGGCGGGCGAACGTGCGAAAGCGAAGAAACCAGACAACTGGGATATCGTCGGTACCGCGCAGTCCAAAGAAGCCTACGGCTGTATGCTGCGTAAAGACGATCCGCAGTTCAAAAAGCTGATCGATGACACCATCGCTCAGGTGCAGACCTCCGGCGAAGCGGAAAAATGGTTCGACAAATGGTTCAAGAACCCGATTCCACCAAAAAACCTGAACATGAATTTTGAACTGTCTGACGACATGAAGGCGCTGTTCAAATCTCCAAATGACAAGGCTCTTAACTAATTAGAACTACAGGGGCGGGATCTCCTGCCCTCTCGATTGTCGGGAAGCATGGACAGACTATACGTTGAGTGGTCGTTCCCCACTCAGCGCGAAAAATGAGCTTCTCACCAATCTTCGAGGGTAGCGCTGCTACCCTTTTTTTCTGGAGTTTATTATGTCAATAGACTGGAACTGGGGCATATTCCTGCAACAAGCCCCGTTCGGCAACACCACCTATCTTGGCTGGCTGTGGAGCGGCTTTCAGGTCACCGTGGCACTATCGATAACGGCGTGGATTATCGCGTTTCTTGTCGGTTCTCTGTTCGGTATTCTGCGCACCGTCCCTAACCGTTTTCTTTCAACGCTTGGCACCCTGTATGTGGAACTGTTCCGTAACGTTCCGCTGATCGTGCAATTCTTTACCTGGTATCTGGTCATCCCGGAACTGCTGCCGGAAAATATTGGCATGTGGTTCAAGTCGGAGCTGGATCCGAACGTGCAGTTCTTTGTCTCCTCCATGATGTGTCTGGGGCTGTTTACCGCTGCGCGCGTTTGCGAGCAGGTGCGTGCCGCCATTCAGTCATTGCCGCGCGGACAAAAAAACGCGGGCCTGGCGATGGGCCTGACGCTGCCCCAAACCTACCGCTACGTGCTGCTGCCTAACGCCTACCGGGTTATCGTTCCACCGATGACCTCCGAGATGATGAACCTGGTGAAAAACTCGGCCATCGCCTCAACCATCGGCCTGGTGGATATGGCCGCGCAGGCGGGCAAGCTGCTGGATTATTCCGCTCACGCGTGGGAATCCTTCACCGCGATCACGCTCGCGTATGTTCTGATTAACGCTTTCATCATGCTGGTGATGAACCTGGTTGAACGCAAAATCCGCCTGCCGGGTAATCTGGGGGGCAAATAATGTACGAATTTGACTGGAGTTCTATCGTTCCATCCATGCCTTACCTGCTTGATGGCCTGGTGATTACCTTAAAAATCACCGTTATTGCCATCATCATTGGTATCGTCTGGGGCACCCTGCTGGCCGTCATGCGCCTGTCGAGCTTTAAGCCGCTCGCCTGGTTTGCGACCGCCTACGTTAACGTGTTCCGCTCCATCCCGCTGGTGATGGTGCTGCTGTGGTTTTACCTGATTGTGCCCGGCTTCCTGCAGAACGTGCTGGGGCTGTCGCCGAAAACCGATATCCGTCTGATCTCCGCCATGGTGGCGTTCTCAATGTTCGAGGCCGCTTACTACTCGGAGATTATCCGAGCGGGCATTCAGAGTATCTCCCGCGGGCAATCCAGCGCCGCGCTGGCGCTGGGAATGACGCACTGGCAGTCCATGCAGCTCATTATTCTGCCGCAGGCGTTTCGCGCCATGGTTCCGCTCCTGCTGACCCAGGGCATCGTGCTGTTCCAGGATACCTCGCTGGTCTACGTTCTGAGTCTGGCAGACTTCTTCCGTACCGCGTCAACCATCGGTGAACGTGATGGTACGCAGGTCGAGATGGTGCTCTTTGCGGGTGCGGTCTATTTTGTGATTAGTTTAAGCGCGTCGCTGTTGGTCAGCTGGCTGAAGAAAAGGACGGTATAATGATTTCCCTGAAAAATGTTTCTAAATGGTATGGGCACTTTCAGGTGCTGACCGACTGCTCCACCGAAGTCAAAAAAGGCGACGTGGTGGTGGTATGCGGGCCGTCCGGCTCCGGTAAATCAACGCTGATTAAAACCGTCAACGGACTGGAGCCGGTGCAGCAGGGTGAGATCGTTGTCAACGGCACCAAAGTCAACGATAAGAAAACCAACCTCGCCCAGCTTCGCTCTCACGTTGGCATGGTGTTCCAGCACTTTGAGCTGTTCCCTCACCTCTCCATTATTGAGAACCTGACGCTGGCGCAGGTAAAAGTGCTGAAGCGTGATAAAAAAGCGTCGCGCGAGAAAGGTCTGAAGCTCCTGGAACGCGTTGGGCTTTCGGCGCATGCCGATAAGTTCCCGGCACAGCTTTCTGGCGGCCAACAGCAGCGTGTGGCGATCGCCCGCGCGCTGTGCATGGATCCGGTGGCAATGCTGTTTGATGAGCCAACGTCGGCGCTCGATCCAGAGATGATCAATGAAGTGCTGGACGTAATGGTCGAGCTGGCGCACGAAGGGATGACCATGATGGTGGTGACCCACGAAATGGGCTTTGCCCGTAAAGTGGCCAACCGCGTAATCTTTATGGACGAAGGGAAAATTGTCGAAGACTCACCGAAAGAAGAGTTCTTCGCTAACCCGAAATCCGAACGTGCGAAGGATTTCCTCGCGAAAATCCTGCATTAATCTTCCCGGTGCGCAATCTGCGGATTGCGCACCGCTTCACGCTTTCACTCAGTTCCTCTCGTCGGCGTCACATTGCAGCGTTAACCTTGTCACAAAATAACGCTACTTATGGAGAACGCTATGGCACAGCCTATTATTCTCGACTGCGATCCGGGTCATGACGACGCGATCGCGCTCGTCCTCGCTCTTGCCTCCCCTGAACTCGAGGTAAAAGCCGTCACCTCGTCCGCCGGAAACCAGACGCCGGACAAAACCCTGCGCAACGTGCTGCGCATGCTCACGCTGCTCAAACGCACCGACATTCCTGTCGCCGGCGGGGCCGTGAAGCCGCTGATGCGCGAGCTGATTATTGCCGACAACGTTCATGGTGAAAGCGGGCTGGACGGTCCGGCACTGCCGGAGCCGGGTTTCACGCCGCAAAACTGTACCGCCGTGGAGCTGATGGCGAAGGTGCTGCGCGAAAGCGCGGAACCGGTAACGCTGGTGGCAACCGGACCGCAAACCAACGTTGCGCTGCTGCTGAACAGCCATCCTGAGCTGCATAATAAAATTGCCCGAATTGTGATTATGGGCGGGGCCATGGGGCTGGGGAACTGGACGCCTGCGGCGGAGTTCAACATCTTTGTCGACCCGGAAGCCGCGGAAATCGTCTTCCGGTCCGGCTTACCAATTGTAATGGCGGGACTGGACGTTACCCACCGCGCGCAGATTATGGCGGACGATATTGAGCGATTCCGCTCCGTGGGTAATACGGTCGCGACAACCGTAGCCGAGCTGCTCGACTTCTTTATGGAATATCACAAAGCAGAGAAATGGGGCTTCCACGGCGCACCGCTGCACGACCCGTGCACCATTGCCTGGCTACTGAAGCCGGAGATGTTCACCACGGTGGACAGATGGGTTGGTGTTGAGACGCAGGGAAAATACACCCAGGGAATGACGGTGGTGGATTACTACTCGCTGACGGGGAATAAACCGAATACCACGGTGATGGTGGACATCGATCGCGAGGCGTTTGTGGATTTGCTGGCGGAGAGACTGGCTTACTTTAGTGCGGCCTGATGCCCTCACCCCAACCCTCTCCCACGGGGAGAGGGGGCAAACACTAAAAACGGCAACGGGGTTGCCGTTTTGCTTTTACCATGTGCAGCCTGATGCCCTCACCCCATCCCTATCCCACTGGGAGAGGGAGCAGAGAGTTTTGCTTTTATTTAGGGCTCAAACGGCCGACGCTGGAACTGATCGTGGCCGCATTTCGGACACAGAGGCAGGACATCCGGCGTATATACCGCAATATGGTGGTGGCAATTCTCACATACCAGATTTCCCAAGCCGACCACCTCACCACTGTGATACACACCGTGATGGTTCAAATCCTGAAAGACCTCGCGCCACTCCAGCTGCGTTTTATCCGTGATGTCGGCCAACTCTTGCCACAGGCTCTCTTTAATCACCCGCATAAAAACGCTGTCCGTGACCTCCTCCTGACTCTCCTGGTAGCTGCGCGCGAACTCTTCCAGATCGCGACGCACGGCGCGCGTCACCTCTTCCACTTCGGTTCGCGTTAACTCACCCGTTTGCGTCACGCGGGCACGCGCTTGCTCCACCAGCGCGTCGATATCTCGCTCGCCGTTACGCAGCCGTTCCGTCAGTGTCGCCACCAGTTCGCGG
Source organism: Enterobacter sp. 302C9 (assembly GCF_034106085.1). Lineage (NCBI taxonomy): Bacteria > Pseudomonadati > Pseudomonadota > Gammaproteobacteria > Enterobacterales > Enterobacteriaceae > Enterobacter > Enterobacter sp. 302C9. Next base: position 377,346 of record NZ_JAWNBW010000001.1, on the reverse strand, counting down.
TAAAATTGAGCAACCTTGTTCATCATTTTGCCTCCCGGGTAAGTAACTATTTCTAATAATAGACCTTATTTCATCGCCGCTTTGTCAGGTGAAGCACAGACCCGGTAAATTCGTGCAAAGCGCATTTGTGCGAAAGGCTGTTTTGACGCGGGCGTTTGGGCTATGCTATGCGGATCTGAATTACCACATCCATTGGCTACATTTGTAGCTGTATTGAAAACAGGACCACTGGCTGCCATGCAAGAGCAATACCGCCCGGAAGAGATAGAATCAAAAGTCCAGCAACACTGGGACGAGAAGCGCACCTTTGAAGTAACCGAAGACGAGAGCAAAGAGAAGTATTACTGCCTGTCGATGCTTCCCTATCCTTCTGGTCGACTACACATGGGCCATGTGCGTAACTACACCATCGGCGATGTGATTGCACGCTACCAGCGCATGCTGGGCAAAAACGTTCTGCAGCCTATCGGCTGGGATGCGTTCGGTCTGCCTGCGGAAGGCGCGGCGGTCAAAAACAACACCGCACCGGCGCCGTGGACGTACGACAATATCGCGTACATGAAAAACCAGCTCAAAATGCTGGGCTTTGGCTATGACTGGAACCGCGAGCTGGCAACCTGTACCCCGGAATACTATCGCTGGGAGCAGAAGTTCTTCACCGAGCTGTATAAAAAAGGCCTGGTGTATAAGAAGACCTCTGCCGTTAACTGGTGTCCGAATGACCAGACCGTTCTCGCGAACGAACAGGTTATCGACGGCTGCTGCTGGCGCTGCGACACCAAAGTTGAGCGTAAAGAGATCCCACAGTGGTTTATCAAAATCACCGCTTACGCTGATGAGCTGCTGAACGATCTGGATAACCTCGACCACTGGCCAGATACTGTTAAGACCATGCAGCGCAACTGGATCGGCCGTTCTGAAGGCGTGGAGATTACCTTCAACGTTGAGAACTATGACCAGACCCTGACTGTCTACACCACCCGCCCGGACACCTTCATGGGCGCGACCTACCTGGCCGTAGCCGCAGGTCACCCGCTGGCGCAGAAAGCGGCAGAGAACAACCCGGAGCTGGCCACCTTCATCGACGAGTGCCGCAACACCAAAGTGGCCGAAGCCGACATGGCGACGATGGAGAAAAAAGGCGTCGCGACAGGCTTCTATGCGAAGCATCCACTGACTGGCGAAGCGATCCCTGTCTGGGCAGCGAACTTCGTGCTGATGGAGTACGGTACAGGCGCGGTAATGGCCGTTCCGGGCCACGATCAGCGCGACTACGAGTTTGCCACCAAATACAGCCTGCCGATTAAAGCCGTTATTCTGGCCGCCGATGGTTCTGAACCCGACCTGTCCGAACAAGCGCTGACCGAAAAAGGCACCCTGTTCAACTCCGGTGAATTCAGCGGCCTGAGCTTCGAAGAGGGCTTCAATGCCATCGCCGATAAGCTGGCCTCTCTGGGCGTGGGCGAGCGTAAAGTTAACTTCCGTCTGCGCGACTGGGGCGTGTCCCGTCAGCGTTACTGGGGCGCGCCAATCCCAATGGTGACGCTGGAAGATGGCACCGTGATGCCAACGCCGGAAGATCAGCTCCCGGTGCTCCTGCCGGAAGACGTGGTCATGGACGGTATCACCAGCCCGATCAAAGCCGATCCTGAGTGGGCAAAAACCACCGTCAACGGTCAGCCCGCGCTGCGTGAAACCGACACCTTTGACACCTTTATGGAGTCATCCTGGTACTATGCGCGCTACACCTGCCCGCAGTATCAGGACGGTATGCTCGATTCCGATGCGGCAAACTACTGGCTGCCGGTTGATATCTATATCGGCGGCATCGAACACGCCATCATGCACCTGCTCTACTTCCGCTTCTTCCACAAACTGATGCGCGATGCAGGCATGGTGAACTCTGACGAACCAGCAAAACAGCTGCTGTGTCAGGGCATGGTACTGGCAGATGCGTTCTATTACGTCGGTGCTAACGGCGAGCGTAACTGGGTTTCTCCGGTTGATGCGATCGTCGAGCGCGACGAGAAAGGCCGTATCGTTAAGGCGAAAGACGCCGAAGGTCATGAACTGGTCTACACCGGCATGAGCAAGATGTCCAAGTCGAAAAACAACGGCATCGATCCGCAGGTGATGGTTGAGCGTTACGGTGCGGACACCGTGCGTCTGTTCATGATGTTTGCCTCTCCGGCCGACATGACCCTGGAATGGCAGGAGTCTGGCGTGGAAGGGGCGAACCGCTTCCTGAAACGCGTCTGGAAACTGGTTTACGAACACACTGCACTGGGCGATGCCCCGGCGCTGAACGCCGCCGCACTGACTGAAGATCAGCAGGCGCTGCGTCGCGATGTTCATAAAACGATTGCGAAAGTGACCGATGATATTGGTCGTCGTCAGACCTTCAATACCGCAATTGCGGCTATTATGGAACTGATGAACAAGCTGGCGAAAGCCCCGCAGGACGGTGAGCAGGATCGTGCCTTAATGCGTGAAGCGCTGCTGGCCGTCGTTCGCATGCTGAACCCGTTCACTCCACACGTCAGCTTCACCCTGTGGCAGGAGCTGAAAGGCGAAGGCGATATTGACAACGCGCCGTGGCCGCAGGCTGACGAAGCCGCGATGGTGGAAAACACGACGCTGGTTGTGGTCCAGGTAAACGGCAAAGTCCGCGGTAAAATTACCGTGGCGGTCGATGCAACCGAAGAACAGGTTCGCGAGCGCGCGGGCCAGGAACCTCTGGTCGCAAAATATCTTGAGGGCGTTACCGTACGTAAAGTGATCTACGTACCGGGTAAACTGCTCAATCTGGTCGTTGGCTAAGCGCGGGAGGAAACGTGCGACAACTGGCAACAATACTCTTATCACTGGCGGTGCTTGTCACCGCTGGCTGTGGCTGGCACCTGCGCAATACCACGGCGGTGCCTGCTGAGATGAAAACGATGATTTTCGACTCATCGGATCCGAATGGTCCACTCAGCCGGGCAGTTCGTAATCAGCTGCGTCTGAACGGCGTTGAGCTTGTTGAGAAACAAACGCTGCGCCAGGATGTACCGTCTCTGCGTATCATCGGAGGAGGTCTGTCGAGAGATACGGCCTCTATCTTCCAGGACGGTCGTACAGCTGAATATCAGATGGTGCTGACGGTCAACGCAGCGGTCCTGATCCCGGGTAAAGACATCTATCCGATCAGCACGAAAGTGTTCCGTTCGTTCTTCGATAACCCGCAGACGGCATTGGCAAAAGATGCCGAACAGCAGATTATCATCAACGAAATGTACGACAAGGCGGCGGAACAGCTGATCCGTAAACTGCCAGGTATTGCAGCGTCTACCCGACAAGGCTCTGACATTGTTGAAAAACCGGTTGCCGGCACGCTTCCTGCTGCTAACTCTCTGGGTAAATGATGATCAGGCTGTATCCTGAACAACTCCGCGCGCAGCTCAAAGAAGGGCTGCGCGCGGCGTATCTGCTTCTTGGAAACGATCCGTTATTGCTTCAGGAAAGTCTGGATGCCGTGCGGCATGAAGCCGCCTCTCAGGGCTTCGATGAACACCACACCGTCCAGCTGGATAACAACACCGACTGGAATGCCCTCTTCTCACTCTGTCAGGCGATGAGCCTTTTTGCGTCGCGCCAGACAATTCAGATCCTGCTGCCGGAGAACGGCCCTAACGCGGCCATCAATGAACAGCTGGCCACGCTGGTCAGCCTGCTTCACAGCGATCTGCTACTGATTGTGCGCGGCAACAAGCTCACCAAAGCGCAGGAAAATGCGGCGTGGTTCACCCAACTCGCAGCCCACGCGGTGCAGGTCACCTGTCAGACGCCTGAACAGGCGCATCTGCCCAAATGGGTGGCAGCGAGAGCGAAGCAGAACAACCTTCAGCTGGATGATGCGGCGAACCAACTGCTCTGCTACTGCTATGAAGGTAACCTGCTGGCCCTGGCGCAGGCGCTGGACAGACTCTCCCTGCTCTGGCCGGATGGCAAGCTGACCTTGCCGCGCGTCGAGCAGGCCGTTAACGACGCGGCGCACTTCACGCCGTTCCACTGGGTGGACGCGCTGCTGTCGGCGAAAAGCAAACGCGCCCTGCATATTCTGCAACAGCTGCGTCTCGAAGGGAGCGAACCGGTTATTCTGCTGCGTACGCTGCAACGCGAATTGCTGCTGCTGATTACGCTCAAGCGTCAGTCTGCCCATACGCCGCTGCGTTCGCTGTTTGATAAACACCGCGTGTGGCAAAATCGCCGGGCTTTGATCACCGAGGCCGTCAACCGCCTGAGTCATGAACAGCTTCGTCAGGCAGTACAGCTTCTGATGCGCGCTGAGCTCACGTTAAAGCAAGATTATGGCCAGTCGGTCTGGGCGGAGCTGGAAAGTCTTTCTCTCCTGCTCTGCCACAAGGCGCTGGCAGACGTTTTTATTGATGGATAGCATGCATTCTTTACAGGCCTTATATGGCGGCACCTTCGACCCGGTACATTACGGGCACCTGAAGCCGGTTGAAATTCTGGCAAATCTGATCGGCCTTCAGCGCGTCACCATCATGCCCAACAATGTCCCGCCCCATCGTCCACAACCCGAGGCGACCAGCGAGCAGCGAAAAGAGATGCTTGCCCTTGCCATCGCAGATAAACCGCTATTCCGACTTGACGAGCGTGAGCTGCGTCGCGACACGCCCTCCTGGACGTCTCAGACGCTTCAGGAGTGGCGCGCCGAACAAGGGCCAGACCAGCCGCTTGCCTTTATCATCGGCCAGGATTCTCTGCTGAATTTCCCTACGTGGCATCAGTATGAAACCATCCTGGAGAACAGCCACCTGCTCGTCTGCCGCCGTCCCGGCTATCCGCTGACCATGCGCGAAGAGCAGTACCAGCAGTGGCTGGAAGACCACCTCACCGATAATGTTGAAGATCTTCACAACCAGCCTGCCGGGAAGATCTATCTGGCGGAAACGCCGTGGTTTGATATCTCTGCAACCCTCATTCGCGAGCGTTTACAGCAGGGTTTAGCGTGTGACGATCTGCTGCCGACCCCGGTGCTGGCCTATATCCATGCGCACGGTTTGTATCAGAAAAGCGCAGATGAATAGCCGGAGAGCATAAAAAGCGGCTTATTGTTTATCCTGCCTTGACAGGGTAAGCCATACTGTTATTCTCCGCTGCCAGACTTTCCCGCCGATCATTGCTTTACAGAAATTGTTTTACAAAAATGGCAATGCAATCTCAGGCGGAGGGTGGGATGATACCCGCCTTCAAAAGCCCGGCCGGAGACATTTGTCCCGACGCAGGCGTGAGTTCAGGTATACTGTCTGGCTACGAATTCAAAGTTTTACAATCTCATTCACCCCAGGGGGAAAACTTGCAGGGTAAAGCACTCCAGGATTTTGTTATTGACAAAATTGATGACCTGAAAGGTCAGGACATCATCGCTATCGACGTTAAGGGTAAATCCAGTATTACCGACTGCATGATCATCTGCACCGGTACATCGACGCGTCATGTTGTTTCAATTGCCGATCACGTGGTTCAGGAATCGCGTGCAGCAGGGCTGTTGCCGCTGGGTGTTGAAGGTGAAGCGACGGCTGACTGGGTGGTAGTCGACCTCGGCGATGTGATTGTCCACGTCATGCAGGACGAGAGCCGTCGCCTGTATGAGCTGGAAAAACTCTGGGGTTAATGCGTGAAGTTACAGCTGGTCGCCGTCGGCACCAAAATGCCGGACTGGGTACAAACCGGTTTTACTGAATATCTGCGTCGTTTTCCAAAAGACATGCCGTTCGAGCTGGTGGAAATTCCCGCCGGGAAGCGCGGCAAGAACGCGGATATCAAACGTATTCTCGATAAAGAGGGCGAACTGATGCTGGCTGCCGCTGGCAAAAACCGCATCGTCACCCTCGATATTCCAGGTAAACCCTGGGATACGCCGCAGCTGGCGCAAGAACTGGAGCGCTGGAAGCAGGATGGCCGTGACGTCAGTCTGTTGATTGGCGGACCAGAAGGGTTATCCCCTGCCTGCAAAGCAGCGGCTGAACAAAGTTGGTCCCTCTCCGCGCTGACGCTTCCCCACCCGCTCGTTCGGGTACTGGTGGCAGAAAGCCTGTATCGCGCGTGGAGCATTACTACCAACCACCCCTATCACCGCGAGTAATGACTGACCAGGGTAGAATAAGCAGCGGATGAAACTACAGAATTCTTTTCGCGACTATACGGCTGAGTCCGCGCTGTTTGTGCGCCGGGCGCTGGTCGCCTTTACCGGGATTTTGCTGCTTACCGGCGTGCTGATCGCCAACCTCTATAATCTGCAAATTGTCCGCTTTACCGACTACCAGACGCGTTCAAACGAAAACCGCATTAAGCTGGTGCCTATCGCACCCAGCCGCGGCATTATTTACGATCGTAACGGCACCCCGCTGGCGTTGAACCGCACCATCTATCAAATCGAGATGATGCCGGAAAAAGTCGATAATGTTCAGGATACGCTGGAAGCGCTGAAAAGCGTTGTCGACCTTAACGATGACGATATCGCGGCGTTTAAAAAAGAGCGCGCCCGCTCTCACCGCTTCACCTCGATTCCGGTTAAAACCAATCTTACGGAAGTCCAGGTGGCCCGCTTTGCGGTGAATCAGTACCGTTTCCCCGGCGTGGAAGTGAAGGGATATAAGCGTCGCTACTATCCTTACGGCTCCGCGCTGACGCATGTGATTGGCTACGTTTCCAAGATTAACGACAAAGACGTCGACCGCCTTGATAAAGACGGCAAGCTGGCCAACTACGCTGCAACGCACGATATCGGTAAGCTGGGGATCGAACGTTACTACGAAGACGTTCTGCACGGGCAAACCGGCTATGAAGAGGTTGAGGTTAACAACCGCGGCCGCGTGATCCGCCAGCTAAAAGAAGTGCCGCCTCAGGCGGGGCATGACGTCTATCTGACGCTCGACCTTAAGCTTCAGCAGTATATCGAAACCCTGCTGGCGGGCAGCCGTGCAGCCGTTGTGGTCACCGATCCTCGTACCGGCGGCATCCTGGCAATGGTCTCCATGCCTAGCTATGACCCGAACCTCTTTGTTGATGGGATTTCGAGTAAAGACTATTCCGGTCTGCTGAATGACCCGAACACGCCGCTGGTCAACCGCGCGACGCAAGGGGTTTACCCGCCGGCATCCACGGTTAAACCGTACGTGGCGGTCTCTGCGCTGAGTGCCGGCGTCATCAACCGTAATACCAGCCTGTTTGACCCGGGCTGGTGGCAGCTGCCGGGTTCAGATAAGCGCTATCGTGACTGGAAAAAATGGGGCCACGGTCATCTCAACGTCACCAAATCGCTGGAAGAATCTGCGGATACCTTCTTCTATCAGGTGGCGTATGACATGGGTATCGACCGCCTGTCAGAGTGGATGAGCAAATTCGGCTACGGGCATTACACCGGCGTGGACCTTTCAGAAGAACGTTCTGGCAACATGCCAACGCGTGAATGGAAGCTGAAGCGCTTTAAAAAACCGTGGTATCAGGGTGACACCATTCCTGTGGGTATCGGTCAGGGCTACTGGACGGCAACGCCGATTCAGATGAACAAAGCCATGATGATCCTCATCAATGACGGCGTGGTAAAAGTGCCGCATCTGCTACAGAGTACGGTTGAAGACGGCAAAAAAGTGCCGTGGAATCAGCCGCACGAGGCCCCGGTGGGTGACATCCATTCCGGCTTCTGGGAAATTGCGAAAGACGGTATGTACGGCGTGGCAAACCGCCCGAACGGTACCGCGCATAAGTACTTCACCGGTACGCCGTACAAAGTAGCCGCGAAATCCGGTACTGCGCAGGTATTTGGTCTGAAAGCCAACGAAACCTATAACGCGCACCGCATTGCTGAACGTCTTCGTGACCATAAGCTGATGACGGCGTTTGCCCCTTATGATAACCCGCAGGTCGCGGTGGCGATGATTCTGGAGAACGGCGGTGCCGGGCCAGCAGTAGGTACCATCATGCGCCAGATCCTTGACCACATTATGCTGGGTGATAACAACACCGAACTGCCGGCTGAAAACCCGGCCGCCGCTGCGGCGGAGGACCAATAATCATGACGGATAATCCAAATAAAAAATCGCTGTGGGATAAAATCCACATCGACCCAGCCATGTTGCTGATCCTGCTGGCTCTGCTGGTATACAGCGCCCTGGTTATCTGGAGCGCCAGCGGCCAGGACATCGGCATGATGGAGCGCAAAATCGGCCAGATCGCCATGGGTCTGATCATCATGGTGGTGATGGCGCAAATCCCGCCGCGCGTCTACGAAGGCTGGGCGCCCTATCTCTACATCTTCTGTATTATTTTGCTGGTTGCGGTAGATGCGTTTGGCGCCATTTCAAAAGGGGCGCAGCGCTGGCTGGATCTGGGCGTTGTCCGCTTCCAGCCCTCGGAAATTGCCAAAATCGCCGTTCCATTGATGGTGGCACGCTTTATCAACCGCGACGTCTGTCCGCCGTCGCTGAAAAACACCGCCATCGCGCTGGTGCTGATTTTCCTGCCGACGCTGCTGGTTGCAGCGCAGCCTGACCTTGGCACCTCAATTCTTATCGCCCTTTCCGGCCTGTTTGTCCTTTTCCTGTCGGGACTGAGCTGGCGCCTGATTGGTATCGCGGTGGTGCTGATTGCAGCGTTCATTCCTATCCTCTGGTTCTTCCTGATGCATGACTACCAGCGCCAGCGCGTCATGATGCTGCTCGATCCGGAAACCGATCCGCTGGGCGCGGGCTATCATATTATTCAGTCCAAGATTGCGATTGGCTCCGGCGGCCTGCGCGGTAAAGGCTGGCTGCACGGCACGCAGTCACAGCTGGAATTTTTACCGGAACGCCACACCGACTTTATCTTCGCCGTACTGGCGGAAGAGCTGGGGCTGGTTGGCATCTTAATATTGCTGGCGCTGTACGTACTGCTGATCATGCGGGGATTGTGGATTGCAGCACGCGCGCAAACCACTTTTGGTCGCGTCATGGCTGGCGGGTTGATGCTGATTTTATTCGTTTATGTCTTCGTAAATATTGGTATGGTGAGTGGTATTCTGCCGGTGGTAGGCGTACCGCTGCCGCTGGTGAGTTACGGAGGCTCGGCACTGATCGTGTTGATGGCCGGGTTTGGTATCGTGATGTCGATCCATACCCACAGAAAAATGTTGTCAAAAAGCGTATAAAAATAAGGGGATCGGAATGCGTAAGCAGTGGCTGGGGATCTGCATCGCGGCAAGTTTACTTGCGGCCTGCACAAGTGATGATGGTCAGCAACAGGCAACCGTCGCGCCGCCGCAGCCTGCGGTGTGTAATGGCCCGATCGTTGAAATCAGCGGTGCCGATCCCGTTTATGAACCGCTGAATGCCAGTGCCAATCAGGATTACCAGCGCGACGGCAAAAGCTATAAAATTGTTCAGGACCCTTCCCGTTTCAGTCAGGCAGGCTTTGCCGCCATTTATGATGCCGAGCCGGGCAGTAACCTGACGGCTTCCGGGGAAGCGTTCGACCCAATGCAGCTGACGGCAGCACACCCGACGCTGCCGATCCCGAGCTACGCTCGTATCACCAACCTGGCGAATGGCCGTATGATCGTCGTGCGTATCAACGACCGTGGTCCTTACGGGAATGACCGGGTGATTTCCCTCTCGCGCGCGTCTGCCGATCGCCTGAACACCTCAAACAACACCAAAGTCCGTATTGACCCGATTATCGTCGCACAGGATGGTTCGCTCTCCGGGCCGGGTACCGCGTGTACGACGGTGGCAAAACAGACCTATGCCCTTCCTGACCGCCCAAATCTTGACGGCGGAATGGGAAGCGTCTCGTCTCCGGCAGAGCCTGCTCAGCCGGGGGGAGAAATACGCCCGATCAGCAATGACACGCTGCAAAGCGAGGATTCTACCGGCGCGCCGGTAAAGAGTAGCGGCTTTCTTGGCGCACCGACGACCTTAGCCTCGGGCGTGCTGGAAGGCAGTGAGCCGACTCCAGCCCCTGCTCCCGTTGCGGCACCAGCAACCCAGCCGGCTCCCGTAACGGCGCCGGCAGCCACGCAAAGCGCGGTGGTAGCGGCTCCAGCAGCGGCAAGCGGCAGCTATGTGGTTCAGGTAGGCGCAGTGAGCGATCAGGCCCGGGCCAGGCAGTATCAACAGCGTCTGAGCCAGCAGTTTGGCGTACCGGGACGCGTTGAGCAGAACGGCGCGGTCTGGCGCATTCAGATGGGACCGTTTGCCAGCAAATCGCAGGCCGCGTCCCTGCAGCAGCGTCTGCAGAATGAAGCTCAACTTCAGTCATTTATCGCTGTTGCGAAATAATTAACCGGCGGTATCCGAATTGTCAGTTAGTGTAAAACACATTCACAAACTCATGCTTAAAGTCGGATGCCTGCCTGAATAGCATTTGCTATAGTAAGGCACTTTTTTTAATTCCATCACGGATGTCGTAGTTCTGACCATGAAGACCACTTTTTCTGCTCGTTTTGTGCAGCGCATGGCGCTGACCACGGCCCTTTGCGCTGCTGCGCTCTCTGCAGCTCACGCCGATGACCTGAATATCAAGACCATGATCCCTGGCGTTCCGCAAATCGACGCGGAATCCTACATCCTGATCGATTACAACTCTGGCAAAGTGCTGGCAGAACAGAATGCCGATGCCCGCCGTGACCCGGCCAGTCTGACCAAAATGATGACCAGCTACGTTATCGGCCAGGCGATGAAAGCAGGTAAATTCAAAGAATCGGATCTGGTCACCATCGGTAACGATGCGTGGGCAACCGGGAACCCTGTTTTCAAAGGTTCCTCTCTGATGTTCCTGAAGCCGGGTATGCAGGTTCCTGTTTCCCAGCTGATTCGCGGTATCAACCTGCAGTCTGGTAACGATGCCTGCGTGGCGATGGCCGACTTCGCCGCCGGTAGCCAGGATGCCTTCGTGGGCCTGATGAACAGCTACGTTAACGCACTGGGTCTGAAAAACAGCCATTTCCAGACCGTACACGGACTGGACGCAGACGGTCAGTACAGCTCCGCACGTGACATGGCCCTGATTGGTCAGGCGCTGATCCGCGATGTACCGAATGAATACTCTATCTATAAAGAAAAAGAGTTCACCTTCAACGGTATTCGTCAGACCAACCGTAACGGCCTGCTGTGGGATAACAGCCTGAACGTTGACGGCATCAAAACTGGCCACACCGATAAAGCGGGCTACAACCTGGTGGCCTCTGCCACTGAAGGTCAGATGCGTCTGATCTCTGCCGTGATGGGCGGCCGTACCTTTAAAGGTCGTGAAACAGAAAGCAAGAAACTGCTGACCTGGGGCTTCCGCTTCTTCGAAACCGTGAACCCACTGAAAGCAGGGAAAGAGTTTGCGTCTGAACCCGTCTGGTTCGGCGACAACGACCGTGCTTCTCTCGGCGTTGATAAAGACCTCTACCTAACCATTCCGCGCGGTCGCATGAAGGATCTGAAAGCCAGCTACGTGCTGAACAGCACCGAGCTGCATGCCCCGCTACAGAAAAACCAGGTTGTGGGTACGATCAACTTCCAGCTGGATGGAAAAACGATCGATCAGCGTCCGCTGGTTGTCCTGCAAGAAATTCCTGAAGGCAATTTCTTCGGCAAAATCATTGATTACATTAAATTGATGTTCCACCACTGGTTTGGTTAAAAATTGAACACTTGAAAGTGTGATTTTGATCCCCATATACTAAGTATCCTGATAACTCCCACCTGACGTGGGAGTTATTATTTTTTGACGTTACGCCGGAGCTGACATGAAAACCAAACTTAACGAACTGCTTGAATTCCCAACCTCATTTACCTACAAAGTAATGGGTCTGGCGAAACCTGAGCTGGTTGATCAGGTGGTTGAAGTGGTACAGCGCCATGCGCCGGGTGACTACTCTCCGTCAGTAAAACCAAGCAGCAAGGGCAACTACCACTCGGTTTCTATTACCATCACTGCGACACACATTGAGCAGGTGGAAACGCTGTACGAAGAGCTCGGCAATATCGAAATTGTTCGTATGGTGCTGTAGTCCCTTTGCGGTTACCCGGTTTTGCCGGGTAACCCCTCTCCCCCGCTGTGATATACTCCCCCACACCTTTTGTCCCTCGTCTTCGGAGACGCAGTTTTGTATCAGGATAAAATTCTGGTCCGTCACCTCGGGCTGCAACCTTATGAGCCTGTCTCCCAGGCTATGCATGACTTCACCGATTCACGCGATGACAGCACCCCAGATGAGATCTGGCTGGTCGAACACCTGCCGGTATTTACGCAAGGCCAGGCGGGTAAAGCAGAGCATTTGTTAATGACGGGAGATATCCCGGTTATTCAGAGCGATCGCGGCGGTCAGGTCACTTATCATGGGCCCGGTCAGCAGGTGATGTACGTCCTGCTCAATCTGAAGCGCAGAAAGCTGGGCGTGCGTGAACTGGTTACCTTACTGGAACAAACTGTCGTCAACACGCTGGCGGAATATGGTATTGACGCACATCCACGCGCCGATGCGCCGGGAGTCTACGTTGGGGAAATGAAGATCTGCTCACTGGGGCTGCGTATTCGTAAAGGTTGCTCATTCCATGGCCTGGCCTTGAATATTAATATGGACCTTGCGCCTTTCCAGCGCATTAACCCCTGCGGCTACGCCGGCATGGAAATGACGCAAATGCGTCAGTGGGTTGAAACCGCTACGCCAGAACATATTCGTCCCGTGCTTTTAAAGCAGATGTTAGCGCTACTTAACAATCCCCCATACGAATATATCCCTGCTTAATACATCATACAACATGGCTCGATAATTTGGCGGGCCACTGTTTATTTACAGCTTTTGCACTTTACAATAATCCACAGATTCTATATTTTCGAAGCGCCCGAATATTACCGTCACATATTATTTAGCCTCCAGCAAGCATGGCAAACACGGCATAAGTAAGGTGAGCAATTATCACACAACCGTTTGCCCTTGATAAACAAGTGAAACAAAACCAACACTTTACGAATCTCTACAAGCATAATAAATAAATTCAACTATCATTCATATTGTGAATGTATACGGAGTGAAAGCGTGGAGTATAATAATTTACCAGCCAAACGACTGAATGAACCCGGTGGCGAAGACAAGCCGCAAATTTTTCGGACTTTACGTAATATTGATCTCAATTTACTGACTATTTTTGAGGCGGTATATGTCCATAAGGGTATCGTTAACGCTGCGAAAATTCTTAATCTCACGCCATCAGCAATAAGCCAGTCAATCCAAAAGCTACGCGCTATATTTCCCGACCCGTTATTTATCCGTAAGGGCCAGGGGGTAACGCCGACGGCTTATGCCACGCATCTCCACGAGTACATCAGCCAGGGGCTAGAGTCGATTCTGGGCGCACTGGATTTAACCGGGAGCTATGATAAGCAGCGAACCATCACCATCGGCTGTTCCCCTTCTGTCGGGGTGCTGGTGATGCCGGCGATTTTCCAGGCCGTAAAAGAGCATGCTCCGCAGCTCCTGCTTCGCAATGTGCCTCTCAATGAACCTGACATTCAGCTTGCCCAGTTCCAGACGGACCTGATTATTGAAAGCGGCAGCTTCAGTGCCAGAGCGCTGGGGCAAAATGTGCTTTATGCGGATAACCTGGTGCTGGTTTGCCGCCAGCAGCATCCTGCTCTTAGCGAGCCGTTAACCATCGAAAACCTGCGCAACTACGACCACTCGTCTTTCATAACCGAAGGGCAATCTAATCATGCGCTTCGTCAGCGTATTGATGAAATTTTCCCGGAACGTCAGATCAGCTTCAGCAGTTACAATATGTTTACCACCGCATCCCTGATCGGCAGCAGCGATATGCTGTGCGTTATGCCATCACGCCTGTACAGCCTGCTACAAAAATGCTGGCCTCTGGAAAGCATCCCGCTCAGCCAGCTTAATGCGGAATCTATCGAGATTTCACTGCATTACAACAAGCTGAGTATGCGCGATCCGGTCCTGGAAAACGTCATCCGCATCATCCGTCAGGCCTTCTGACAGGTTTTGCCAGCACAAGCCCCTGCAACCCGCAGGGCAAAAGGCACAAAACAACAACTATTTTACAAATTGGCGATCTGGCAGGCTGCTTTAACGACCGTTTCAATGATATACTGCCTGTCGTTCGTTCAAAAATAGTTGATAAATACAACATTCCCTTGAATTGAAACGCTTTCCTTCGATATTCGCAACTGGAACACGCACGCTATGAGTAAACCCATTGTGATGGAACGCGGTGTTAAATACCGCGATGCCGATAAAATGGCCCTTATCCCGGTTAAAAACGTGGCTACAGAGCGCGAGGCGCTGTTAAGAAAACCGGAATGGATGAAAATCAAACTTCCGGCCGACTCTTCGCGTATCCAGGGGATCAAAGCGGCGATGCGCAAGAATGGTCTTCACTCCGTGTGTGAAGAAGCCTCTTGTCCGAACCTTGCTGAATGTTTCAATCACGGTACCGCGACGTTTATGATTCTGGGTGCTATCTGTACCCGCCGCTGCCCGTTCTGCGATGTTGCTCATGGCCGTCCAGTCGCGCCTGATGCTAACGAACCCCAGAAACTAGCGCAGACCATCGCTGACATGGCGCTGCGTTATGTGGTTATCACATCCGTTGACCGTGACGACCTGCGTGATGGTGGTGCTCAGCACTTCGCCGACTGTATTACGGCCATTCGCGAGAAAAGCCCTAACATCAAAATCGAGACGCTGGTGCCTGACTTCCGCGGCCGTATGGACCGCGCGCTGGATATCCTGACCGCGACGCCGCCAGATGTGTTTAACCACAACCTGGAGAACGTGCCGCGTCTTTACCGTCAGGTCCGCCCGGGCGCTGACTATAACTGGTCCCTGAAACTGCTGGAGCGTTTCAAAGAAGCGCATCCGCATATTCCGACCAAGTCTGGTCTGATGGTGGGTCTGGGTGAAACCAATGATGAAATCATCGAGGTGATGCGCGATCTTCGCCGCCACGGTGTGACCATGCTGACCCTGGGACAGTATCTGCAGCCAAGCCGTCACCACCTGCCGGTGCAGCGCTACGTGAGCCCGGACGAGTTCGATGAAATGAAAGCCGAAGCGATGGCGATGGGCTTCACCCACGCTGCCTGCGGCCCATTCGTTCGCTCCTCATACCATGCCGATATGCAGGCTAAAGGCGAAGAAGTTAAATAATGCTGTAATATTCATTTACAGTAATACAAAAAAACCGGCCTCATGAGCCGGTTTTTTTTCGCAAGCCCTCAGGCGTTGCTGTCACTCTTTGTGAGAAAGCTTGTCTGCCGGGACGTTATCCTCGGCGCTTTTCTTCGCCGCTGCATCATCATCGTTCATCGCTTTCTTAAAGCCTTTGATGGCAGCCCCCAGGTCACCACCCAGCGTGCGTAACTTCTTGGTACCAAACAGCAGGACGACCAGTGCGGCAACCACCAGCAGTTTGGTAATACTAATCTCACCCATAGATACCTTCTTTACTTAAAACAGGCTGCATTCAGCGCCAAAACCTGACTGTATTAACGGTCATTTTGCGCGTGCACACAATAGCAATCTGTAACAAGGTGAATCAAGCATTGTTGAAAAAAACATCACAATAATTGCGGTGGCGCAAACCGACGATTGCGAAGAACGGGTAATTGCTGACGCGCAAGCGCAATTCTCTCTAAGTTTATCTCCGCCACCAGCACATGCGGGGCTTCAGCGGCGGCGGCGATCGTCACCCCCAGCGGATCAACCACCCTGCTTTGCCCGATATTTTTCGTGCCACATTCCCCTGCGGCAACGACATAGCAGGTTGTATCCAGCGCGCGTGCCGCAAGCAGCGTTGCCCAGTGATGCTCTTTTAACGGCCCTTTGACCCACGCGGCAGGCAGTACCAGCACGTCAGCCCCCTGCAGCGCCAGATGGAGCGCCAGCTCGGGAAAACGCAGGTCATAGCAGGTCATCAGTCCGATCTTAAATCCGTCAATCTCCAGCAGCGGAGGGATATTGTCTCCGGGGTCAACGCGTCGCGACTCCTGGATGCTGAACGCATCATAGAGGTGAAGCTTGGCGTAATGTGCCACGATGGCCCCGTCACGAATCGCCACGAGTGTATTCACCGCGCGACCCGGCGTGGAAGGAACATGGATCGTTAAGATCGTCGTCATCGTATTGCCTGCGCTTTGGCCGAGTAATTGCTGTAAGAATTCGCCATCCAGCGGCTGCGCGGACTTCACGGATAAATCCGGGTCGTTATCATCTCTGGCCAGCAGCGCCTCAGGGAGAACCAACAGCGACGCGCCTTTCTGCCGGGCCTGCATCATCAGGTTGACGCATGTTCTCGCATTCTCATGCCAGTCAGGCGTGACGGCAAACTGCCCTACCGCTACATACATATTTGTCCCCTCATCATAAACGGCGTTAAACTCGCTACTCTTACACATCAAATAGCAGGTATTTAGCGTGTTACAACTACTTTTAGCCGTTTTTATTGGTGGGGGAACGGGTAGCGTTGCGCGATGGTTTCTAAGTATGCGGTTTAACCCCCTGCATCAGGCGATTCCTATGGGAACACTTGCCGCAAACCTGATTGGTGCCTTTATCATTGGTATGGGGCTGGCCTGGTTTAACCGAATGACGCACATCGACCCAATGTGGAAGGTTTTGATTACCACCGGATTCTGCGGCGGTTTGACCACCTTCTCAACCTTTTCTGCGGAGACGGTTTTTCTCTTTCAGGAAGGCCGTATCGGCTGGGCGCTGATGAATATGGCGATCAATATGCTCGGCTCCTTTGCGATGACGGGGATCGCATTTTGGCTATTTTCTTCCGCAAGCGCGCATTAACAGCCGAACCGTTAATGTTGGCTTAATTTTTCTCTGTCACTCTGAATGTAATACTGAACGAGGGTGACAGAATGAAACAGAGTCTGATGAGCGCAGGAATGGTGTTGTTGAGCGTGCTGATCGTTGCCAGCTTCCTGAAAATGTATCTGCTTGGCTGATTCAAAACGAAAAAAACCCGCTCAGTGAGCGGGTTTTGAAATTCTTGCTGACGCGTCTGAATTACAGAGCGATTACGTTAGCAGCAGAAGGGCCTTTGGCACCGTTAGTGATTTCGAACTCTACACGCTGACCTTCAGCCAGAGTTTTGAAACCATTAGACTGGATTGCAGAGAAGTGTACGAACACGTCTTTGCTGCCATCTTCAGGAGTAATGAAACCGAATCCTTTGGACTCATTAAACCACTTAACGTTACCTTTAATCTTAGACATCAAAATTACCTTTACATTAAAAAACGACACAAATGCTGTGTCGGTTATCAGTACATCAATTGTGGGACCTTTTGTCCAGCGGATCTTTGATAAAAAGTGACTAAAGTCGCGTTAATTTTCACTGACAGATTTTTATCGCTTATGAATCAACAACTGCGCGTTTTATCACCAGCATGTAACGTTTTGTCAGTTAAAACTGAAAACGCATCCAGGCGAAGTAAACGTTACCGTTGTTGTACGTACCCGGAATGTAGGTCATCTGGAACGTTGCGGGGCCATAGCCGATAGAGGCCAAAGGCAGCAGCACCGGGATTGGAATGTATTTCCAGTTGTCACGTGCAGTAACCCCGGCGGTATAGCCCAAACCGACGTGGAAGTTCTCGTCCGCTAGCGGGCGCCAGGTTTTTTCCCAACCATACCCCCCAATCGGCTCCCATTTATTAAACGAGTCTTTGAAGGCCATCAAATAGATGCCATGCCAGTTTCCCTTTTCATCCCAGCGCGACTGGCCAAAACCCGCGCCCCACGGACGCTCGTTGTATTTATCGGTTTTCTCTTTGTCATAAGCAAAACGCGCATGCCACGTTATTGCCGGGACATAGAGATCATAATGTTCAGGTGCCGTCCATGTCTGGGAAACATTATCCGTAAAGGTTGAGAACCAGCCTTTATCCGTCGCGTTGCCTTCTGCCTGTGCAACAGAACAAAACGTTAACTGCCCAAAAATAAACAACAAAATAGAGAAAAATGTATTACGTACAATCACAATGCAATTACCATTCTTAGTATTCGAGGCAAAGTTTACCATAAAGTAGTTGAATCAAAGCTTAACGACATCGGCGTTATTCCTAATTATTCAGCTTCTTTTCGGGAATATTCTTAAGGAAAGGCGGCAATGCGTTCAAAATAAACCCACAAGGGGTGTGACTTTACCCATTTAATGTTCTGAATCAGTGACATGTAAAACCACACAAAACATTAACAATTTGTTATCATTATTAGGACATATTGCGCTATTTCTGACGGTCAAGGCCCTCATGACATAAATGTATGGGCCATGGCAAAAAGACGGTTGTTCTGTTCTTTAGTCGTCTGTTTATTGATTTTAATCAGCAAGAACAGGCCAATTATTCGGCACATTTTCATCCTTCTTTTTTTTGATTTTTTGTGCTCCATTGCAGCAGAGATACAGGGGAAATCATGCTTACGTTATTCGAACTCCTTATTGGAGTCGTCGTCATTGTCGGCGTCGCACGCTACATCATTAAAGGCTACTCGGCCACGGGCGTATTATTTGTCGGCGGTCTAACGCTGCTGATTATCAGCGCAATAATGGGGCACCAGGTGTTACCTGCCAGCGCGACCAGCACCGGTTACACGGCTACAGATATTGTTGAATACATTAAAATATTGCTCATGAGCCGCGGCGGCGATCTGGGTATGATGATCATGATGCTGTGCGGTTTTGCAGCCTATATGACCCATATCGGCGCCAACGACATGGTCGTTAAGCTTGCCTCTAAACCCCTGCAATACATCAACTCGCCGTATCTGCTAATGGTCGCAGCCTATTTCCTCGCCTGCCTCATGTCACTGGCCGTTTCGTCGGCTACCGGGCTTGGCGTACTGCTCATGGCGACGCTGTTCCCGGTCATGGTGAACGTCGGTATCAGCCGTGGCGCGGCCGCGGCAATTTGCGCGTCTCCGGCAGCGATTATTCTCTCCCCGACCTCCGGCGACGTTGTGCTGGCGGCAAAGGCGGCGGAGATGTCACTCATCGACTTCGCCTTTAAAACCACGTTACCGATCTCAATTGTTGCCATCGTGGGCATGGGGATCGCGCATTTCTTCTGGCAGCGCTATCTCGATAAGAAAGAAAACATCAGCCATGAAATGATGGACGTGAGTGAAATCACCACGACCGCTCCCGCGTTCTATGCCATTCTGCCGTTCACCCCGATCGTCGGAGTGCTGATTTTTGACGGAAAATGGGGTCCACAGCTGCACATCATCACCATTCTGGTCATCTGTATGCTGCTGGCCGCCGTGCTGGAGTTTGTGCGCGGTTTTAACACGCAAAAAGTCTTCTCGGGTCTGGAAGTTGCGTATCGCGGTATGGCGGATGCCTTCGCTGGCGTGGTGATCCTGCTGGTTGCAGCGGGCGTTTTTGCCCAGGGTCTGAGCACGATCGGCTTTATCCAGAGCCTGATTTCTATCGCCACCTCGTTCGGCTCCGCCAGTATTATCCTGATGCTGGTTCTGGTGGTGCTCACCATGCTGGCGGCGATGACCACCGGTTCCGGTAATGCGCCTTTCTACGCTTTCGTTGAGATGATCCCGAAACTGGCTCACTCCTCCGGTATTAACCCGGCCTACCTTTCCATTCCCATGCTGCAGGCGTCAAACCTGGGCCGTACCATTTCGCCGGTGTCGGGTGTGGTCGTCGCCGTTGCCGGGATGGCGAAAATCTCGCCATTCGAAGTCGTCAAACGCACCTCAGTGCCCGTTATAGTTGGTCTGATTATCGTGATTATCGCCACGGAAGTGCTGGTACCCGGCGCAGCCTAAGCTAAATTAGGGATATCCAAAAAGCGCCTGTAGGCGCTTTTTGTGCTTTAATAACTTCCAGAAATTAATCGCGCTCATTCGATCAGGAAATCATATGTTCAGGAAGGATATCGTCATCCCGTCTGGCGCAATCGCGCTTGCTCTCTGTCTCTTCTCCGCACAGGCGGAACCGCTGAAGGCAACACAGTATGGCGATTTCGATCGCTATGTGCTGGCTCTGTCCTGGCAAACCGGGTTTTGCCAGAGCATGGTCGAACGCAACCGCAACGAACCTGACGAATGTCGCCTGCAAAAAGAGCGCGATAATAAAGCCGATTTTCTGACCGTCCACGGGCTATGGCCTGGCCTGCCAAAATCCATTGCCGCTCGCGGCGTGGATGAACGTCGGTGGATGCGTTTTGGCTGCGCCACGCGCCCCATTCCGAACATGCCGGAAGTAAAGGCTAGCCGCAAATGCGATGCCGCCGAAACCGGACTGTCGCTTTCCGCAGCCGCAAAGCTCAACGACGTGATGCCGGGCGCGGGCGGTAATTCCTGCCTGGAACGTTATGAATATGCCAAACATGGCGTCTGCTTTGGTTTCGATCCAGATGCCTATTTCGGCACGATGGTGCGGATGAATCAGGAAGTTAAAAACAGCGCGGTCGGTAAATTCCTCGCCGATAATTACGGGAAAACCGTCAATCGCAGCGACTTTGACGGTGCCGTTGCCAAAAGCTGGGGAAAAGAAAACATCAAAGCGATCAAGCTGACCTGCAACGGCAATCCGGCGTATCTGACCGAGATGCAGGTTTCGCTGAAGGCGGACACCATTAACAACCCGCTTTCTGCGGCGTCATTGGCCCCGCAGCCACATCCGGGTAACTGCGGAAAACAGTTCGTGATTGATAAAGCCGGCTACTGATCCGCGCCCGGGCGCACCATATCAAACCGGTTTTCGTCACTGATGCCATAATACGCCGTCGGCCCACCCGCACGCAGGATGGGCTGCGCTTTCGCCGTCTGGTAAATCCCCTCTTCCAGCAGCGTTTCGGCAATATGGATACCGACCACCTCCCCCAGCACCAGCCAGGTATCGACCGGTGTGC
This sequence comes from Enterobacter sp. 302C9, assembly GCF_034106085.1. Taxonomy (NCBI): domain Bacteria; kingdom Pseudomonadati; phylum Pseudomonadota; class Gammaproteobacteria; order Enterobacterales; family Enterobacteriaceae; genus Enterobacter; species Enterobacter sp. 302C9. The sequence goes on along the minus strand of NZ_JAWNBW010000001.1, from coordinate 356,409 downwards.
CGTCGGCACCGGTAAGCTGAATGCACTGCGACAGGCGGCACTCAAAGTTCACCGGGCTTTCTGCGACGCGGGGCGCGTTAACCAGCTGGCTCGCCGCTGGTGTTAGCCCGGCAAAGCTGAATTCATCCCGATCGTGCGGAAGCATCGCAGAGGTTTGGTTCATCGCCTGCGCGAGATCGCGCGTCGCAAGGTTCCAGACAAATTCCTTTGTTTCGGTAATATTACGCACGCTGTCCTTCCAGCCGTTGCTGGAAAAGCCGATGATCGGCGGGCGATAGTTAAAGCAGTTAAAGAAGCTATACGGTGCGAGGTTGAGCTGACCGGCCTTGTCGCATGAGGAGATCCAGCCGATCGGACGTGGACCAATAATGGCGTTCAGCGGATCGTGCGGCAGGCCGTGCCCCTGAGACGGTTGGTAGAAGTACATAGTTCTCTCTCGTTGGTGGGCGGACGCGAATTGCGCTTCGCGCAACGCCCGGGTTCAGGACACTCAGCGTAACGTATTCCGCCCGGAATGAAGACTGAATAAATTTCAGCGAAAATTCATATGGACCATGAATGTGACCTTCATCACTTCAAACTTGCGCGCTCAGCCAGTATCATCGGGAGAGTTAAACCCTCGCTGCCAGACGGCGAGGGTTTTCTTTTGGATTGGTTTCTGCGTTACGCGCAGCATTAACGACATGGAGTAAAAATGTCCAGACCTACAATTATCATCAACGAGCTCGACGCAGAACGTATCGACAGGCTGCTGGAAAAAGCGGAGTTTGCCTCACTTCCCGTGGCCGACGCCCTGAATGAGGAGCTCGACCGGGCGCAGATGTGCACGCCTGAGACGATGCCGCATGACGTGGTCACCATGAACAGCCAGGTAAAATTCCGCAACCTGACCACCGGTGAAGAGCTGACCCGCACGCTGGTTTACCCGGCTCAGATGACCGACAGCAGCGCACAGCTTTCTGTTCTTGCGCCTGTGGGTGCGGCACTGCTGGGCCTGCGCACGGGCGATACCATCCACTGGGAATTGCCGGGCGGCGCCTCTGCCCATCTTGAAGTGCTGGCGTTGCTCTACCAGCCAGAAGCCGCGGGCGATTACCTGCGTTAACCACTTCTGAACAAGCGCCCACCCGCTTTGCACAGAGGATGCAGCCGCATCCTCTTTCCGTAAATTCACCCCATTTTCTTATATCGCGCAAAAAGCCCTTAATCCACGCTTAATCTGTTTTGGTGCCGTGGGGACGGTCATGAGTGAGATACTGGTTATCACACTTATTTTTCTGATTATTGCGGCGATTATCGTCATGGCCGTGCTTTATCTTGAACGCCACAGCTAGGCGAGCACTTATGCAACCCCACCCGGGAAAGCGTTCACCAGGCCCTTAACTTTTTGCTCTGCGGCCTCGGGCGTTTCTGCGCCAGGGACCAGAATCACCTTCCGGCACTCCTCCTCCCGTTTTTCGAATACCTTATAGGCGCGTTCCGCATCGGCAAGGGGGAGATAATGGGTCACGATCTCTTCCGGAGTAAGCAGCCCTTTTTCGATCAGCGGCAGCAGCTCACCCAGCCAGGCATGGACGTGGGTCTGGCCCATCTTGAACGTCAGCCCCTTATCAAAGGCATCGCCAAACAGGAAACCATGAATAAACCCAGCGTACACGCCGGGTACGCTAACTACGCCACCGCGTCGAACGGCAGCAATGCACTGCCGCAGCGCTTTGCCGCTGCTGCCTTCAATTTTAAGATTGCTGAGGATCGTTTCCGTGGTGCTGCCTTTCGCTTCGAACCCTACCGCATCAATCACGGCGTCAACGCCGCGCTGGCCAGCGGTCTGCTCGATGATTTTTTCCGCTGCGTCGTTATCGTCATCAAAGTTGATGGGGATTGCGCCGTAACGCGCCTCGGCAAATCGCAAACGGTACGGGTGGTGATCGATAACAAAGATCTGCTCGGCCCCTAACAGCCGCGCGCAGGCAATGGTCAGGAGCCCCACCGGCCCGGCGCCGAAAACCGCAACGCTTGAGCCTTTTTCAATCTGCGCATTTTTTGCCGCCTGCCAGGCCGTGGGCAAAATATCGGAAAGGAACAGCGCCTTATCATCGGAGAGGAGTTGCGGGACCTTAAACGGCCCGACGTTGCCTTTTGGCACGCGGACATATTCCGCCTGTCCCCCCGGCACGCCGCCGTAGAGATGGCTGTAGCCAAACAGCGCGGCCGGCGCGGGGATTTGCTTTTTGTTCAGCGCGGCGCCCTGCCCGGCATTGGTATTCTCACAGGCCGCGTATTGCTGCAGACGGCAGAAGAAACAGTCTCCGCAGGCAATGACAAAGGGGATCACCACGCGATCGCCTTTTTGCAAATTTTTCACCTCTGCGCCGCACTCGACGATTTCCCCCATAAACTCATGGCCAAAAATGTCGCCGTGCTGCACCTTCGGGATCTTTCCGCGATAGAGATGCAAATCGGAGCCGCAGATAGCCGTGGCCGTGACGCGCAGAATGATATCGTCGGGCTGTTCGATAATGGGATCGGGGACATTCTCGACGCGTACATGGTGCGGACCGTGATACGTAAGTGCTTTCATGCGACCTCCGAAAGGTTCCAGGTAAGTGTATAAGGGTAGCTACCCCTGAAGGTCTGCCCCGGAATACGGGCCTTTTGAGATTTATCCTGGCAACTTAAGAAAACTGACGGGGCGCTTACAGAAACCATTTTTATTTTATGGTTGAATGAGTTCAGCGTTTATAAACAAGGAGAAACGGGTATGTATCAGAGAATCATTATGCCGGTTGATGTTTTTGAGATGGAGCTGAGCGACAAGGCCGTACGCCATGCGGAGTTCCTGGCGCAGCAGGACGGTGTTATCCATCTTTTACACGTACTGCCGGGCTCCGCCAGCCTGAGCCTGCACCGCTTTGCCGCCGACGTGCGTCGCTTCGAGGAGCATTTGCAGCATGAAGCGGAAACTCGCCTGCAAACCATGGTCAGCCACTTCAGCATCGACCCTTCGCGCATCAAAACGCACGTCAGATTCGGCAGCGTTCGCGATGCGGTAAACGAACTGGCGAACGAGCTGAAAGCAGACGTGGTGGTCATCGGTTCGCGCAACCCTTCCATTACCACGCATCTGCTGGGCTCTAACGCCTCCAGCGTGATCCGCCACACCCATATACCGGTGATGGTCGTAAGATAAAAAAAGAGGCCACCTTTCGGTGGCCTCTCGCTATTGCAGGTGTAGCCTTACTTTCTTCTGTTATGCGGTTTTGGTGCGAATCAGGTAGTCAAAGGAACTCAGAGACGCCTTCGCCCCTTCGCCCGTGGCGATAATGATCTGTTTGTACGGCACGGTGGTGCAGTCGCCCGCCGCAAACACGCCTTTCACGCTGGTTTCACATTTCGCATCGATGATGATTTCGCCCATGCGGTTGCGCTCAATCGCGCCTTCCAGCCAGGTGGTATTTGGCAGCAGACCAATCTGCACGAAGATCCCTGACAGCTGAACGCTGTGCACGTCGCCGCTCACGCGGTCGCGGTATTCCAGGCCGGTCACTTTGCTGCCGTCGCCCTTCACTTCCGTGGTCTGCGCGTTCAGTACGATGTCGACGTTTTTCAGGCTGCGAACTTTATCCTGCAGAACCTGGTCGGCCTTCATCTCTGGAGCGAACTCCAGAAGGGTAACGTGCTCAACAATCCCCGCCAGGTCGATAGCCGCTTCCACGCCGGAGTTACCGCCGCCGATCACCGCCACGCGTTTACCTTTAAACAGCGGGCCGTCGCAGTGCGGACAGTAGGTCACGCCTTTGGTACGGTACTGATCTTCGCCCGGAACGTTCATGTTGCGCCATTTCGCGCCGGTGGCAATGATAATGCTGCGCGCTTTCAGCACCGCGCCGGATGCGGTTTCAATCTGGTGTAAACCACCCTCGACCGCTGCCGGAACCAGCTTGCTGGCGCTCTGGCTGTCAATCACGTCCACGTCGTAGTCGCTGACGTGCGCCTTCAGCGCCCCCGCAAGCTTCTGGCCTTCGGTCTTCGGCACGGAAATGTAGTTTTCGATGTCCACGGTATCGAGCACCTGGCCGCCAAAGCGTTCACCCATCAGGCCGGTACGAATACCTTTACGCGCGGAGTACACCGCTGCCGCCGCGCCCGCAGGGCCGGAACCGACGATAAGCACGTCGTAAGCATCGCGTTTGTTCAGCTCTTCCGCCGCACGTTTTTCAGCACCGGTATCCACTTTGGCTACGATTTCGGTCAGCGTCATACGGCCCTGGCCGAACTCTTTGCCGTTCATGTAGACCGCCGGAACGCCCATCACGTTGCGATCGGTGATTTCATTCTGGAAGGTACCGCCGTCAATCGCCGTGTGCTTGATGCGCGGGTTCAGAACCGACATCAGGTTCAGCGCCTGCACCACGTCCGGGCAGTTGTGGCAGGAGAGCGAGTAATAGGTTTCAAATTCGAAATCACCGTCGATATCGCGGATCTGCTCCAGCAGCGCCTGCGCTTCTTTTGACGGATGACCACCGGTCCACAGCAGCGCCAGCACCAGTGAGGTAAATTCGTGACCCAGCGGCGAGCCGGCAAAGCGCGGTCCCTGGTCGGATCCTGGGTTGGTAATCAGGAAAGAGGGCTTACGGACCGGCAGCGCGTTGTCTTCTTTGAAGGTCACTTTCGGCGACAGCTCGGCGATCTCCGCCAGCAGTTCCTTGATCTCTGCCGATTTGGCGCTGTCGTCCAGCGTGGCAATCAGCTCAACGGGTTTGGTCAGTTTCTCAAGGTAGGCCTTGAGCTGGGTTTTCATGTTAGTGTCGAGCATTGTTCTTCCCTCTCTTAAGACGTCATCATGCAAGCTGCCTTATACGGGCGGCCTGAATGCAACTTGCATCATGGTGCTGGAATGAAATGGGCGCGGGTGCGCCCATTAATTACCGAATGGGCAAAACTTAGATTTTACCAACCAGATCTAAGGATGGAGCCAGCGTCGCTTCGCCTTCTTTCCATTTCGCCGGGCATACTTCGCCTGGGTGAGAAGCCACGTACTGAGCGGCTTTCACTTTACGCAGCAGGTCAGAAGCATCACGGCCGATACCTTCAGCGGTAACTTCGATAGCCTGGATAATGCCCTGCGGGTCAACAACGAAGGTGGCGCGGTCAGCCAGGCCTTCATCTTCACGCATGTTGTCGAAGTTACGGGTCAGGGCGCCAGTCGGGTCGCCGATCATCGCGTATTTGATTTTCGCGATGGTTTCGGAGCTGCTGTGCCATGCTTTGTGGGTGAAGTGGGTATCGGTAGAGACGGAGTAAACGTCTACGCCCAGCTTCTGCAGTTCATCGTAATGGTCTGCAACGTCACCCAGTTCAGTCGGGCAAACGAAGGTAAAGTCAGCCGGATAGAAGAAGAAGACGCTCCAGCGGCCTTCGGTATCTTTCTCGGTAACTTCGATGAACTCACCGTTTTTGAACGCCTGGTTTTTGAAAGGTTTAATTTTGGTGTTAATCAAAGACATCTGTACTTCCTCCGTGTTTTCGTTGAGGTGTAAGGTAACCAACTTTATTCATCGGGGCTAATGCGTATGCTTTATCAAATCAATCAGCCAAACCTTACAACGTCGACAAGACAACAAGGTGAACCTTTTACAGGAAAGCCTGAAAGTAAAAAGGCCGCCTCAACGGGCGGCCCTGATACCTGAATTCCCCGCAGGTACATTCAGTGCCAGCCGAAACTGGCGTTGCGTTGCGCTCTACAACCCTTTATATCAAGGCGGTAACAGCCGTTTGATTACATCACCCGCGCAGGGATTGAGCAATCCATAAAAGATACATTCCTGCCTATGGCTGTGATAGGTTGTGTCGAACATCATTCCGGTGCGTTATAAATTTATTTTTATTATAAAACTATCGCAATATATAAATGACAGTTGTCATTTAAAATGATTATTCCCTTTCCTAAGATAAAATTATCTCAATCGCTTTTGAAGCGCTATTTCAATAATCTGCCACCGTGATATATTAAGATGATTTAATTTAAAACTAAGAGAGCTAACCGAAAGAGTTATAAATGGTTAGCCTTAAACTATTGTTATCAGTTATATGATAACCACAGCAAACGCAGTACCCTCAGGACGAAACATGGCAAACCTGTATGACCTTAAAAAATTCGATCTTAATCTGTTAGTCATTTTCGAGTGCATTTATCAGCACCTTAGTATCAGTAAAGCCGCCGAGACGCTGTATATCACACCCTCAGCCGTGAGCCAGTCACTGCAGCGTCTGAGAGGACAACTCAACGATCCTCTGTTTATCCGTTCCGGTAAAGGGATCACGCCCACGACCGTCGGCGTCAATCTGCATCATCATCTGGAACAGAACCTGAACCAGCTGGAGCAGACTATCAATATCATGCACAGCAGCGGGTTGAAGAAGAACTTTGTCATTTATTGCCCGCATTTTATGAGTACGAAAGCAACGCTTGATCCTATAAAGCTGCTGATGGAAAACCATAACTATTCAATTGAATTACATGATGTTTTTCTATCATCTGATTCAGCGGAAGATCTCTTAGCCTACAGAAGAGCCGACCTGATATTTTCGTTTTCTTCTTCTAACAATCATTCTGTCGCCTGTAGCCTCTACCATAAACTTCCTTTCGTCCTCGTTTGTCGGGAGGGCCATCCCCGTCTCAGTGAAAATCCCACGCGTGAAGAGATTCTGAATGAAAACTTCACCGCCTACCTGAACGATGAAAACAGCTTCAAAGACTATCAGGAAAAGGCCGAAAACCTGTTAACCGAAAGAAATATCGTCTATCGCAGCGACTCTTTTATATCCCTTCTGTCGGTGATTGGTTCGTCCGACCTCATAGGATTAGTGCCCGCACCGGCCTTCGAACAATATGGGCCAGCCCTCAACCTGCGAAAAGTGGAAACTGACATTCAATTCCCCAGCATTGATATTTACATGATGTACAATCGTTCCGCGCTCAATAGCTCGGCATTCGCGAGTTTTATTGAAGAAATATCCTTACCGTGAGATATTGCTGTGGTTCTCGCACAAAATGGGAACCACACCGTTAAAACATACACCACCGTTATAGAATTACGCGGCATAACCGTTACATATCCAATTAATTATTGACTGATATAATCCTCTTATTAGTATTGACGCTACAGTCAGGTATTTATTCCTCAGGATGAGAATAAGCATGTCAATTTATAAATACCCTTTAAACCAGGATGTTCTTACCGCTGCTCGGGAGCGAATAAAATGGACGCTCGAAAACTTACCCAGAATCTGTGTTTCTTTTTCAGGAGGTAAAGACTCCACCGTCATGCTGCATCTGGTTGCCCAGCAGGCGCGACTGATGAACATCAAAATAGATGTGCTCTTTATCGACTGGGAAGCGCAGTTTTCCCATACCATTATCCATGTGGAACATATGCGCGAGTTGTACAGCGATGTCATCGACCATTTCTGGTGGGTCGCGCTCCCCCTGACAACGCAAAATTCACTGTCGCAATTCCAGCCGGAATGGCAATGCTGGGAACCCGGCACACAATGGGTCCGCCAGCCTCCTGACGATGCGATAACCGATCCCGCTTTTTTTCCCTTCTACCAGCCAGGCATGACGTTTGAAACCTTTGTCCGCGGTTTCTCCGACTGGTTCTCTCGCAATCGCCCGGCGGCGGTACTGATTGGCATCCGCGCCGATGAGTCATACAACCGTTTTCTGGCTGTCGCGTCGGCGCGTAAACAGCGATTTGCCGACGATAAACCCTGGACAACCGTCGCACCGGGAGGACATGCCTGGTATATCTACCCTCTCTACGACTGGAAAACCGCCGATATATGGACCTGGTTCGCCAAATCAGGGTGTTGCTATAACCCACTCTATGACCTGATGTTTCAGGCCGGCGTGCCGCTACGCTACATGCGGATTTGTGAACCCTTTGGTCCGGAACAGCGCCAGGGATTATGGCTCTACCACGTTGTTGAGCCCGATCGCTGGGCGGCCATGTGTGAGCGCGTGAGCGGTGCGCGCAGCGGGGGGATGTACGCCGGACACGATAACCATTTTTATGGTCACCGAAAAATTCTGAAACCCGAACACCTGTGCTGGCGCGAATATGCCATGCTGCTCCTCGACAGCATGCCGCAAAATACGGCTGAGCATTACCGCAATAAAATCGCCATTTATCTGCACTGGTATCAGAAGAGAGGCACAGAGGAGATTCCCGATACGCAGGACGGTGATATCGGTGCCAAAGATGTTCCCTCATGGCGCCGTATTTGTAAGGTTCTCCTGAATAACGACTACTGGTGCAGGGCGCTATCATTCAGCCCAAATAAACCCAAACATTATCAGCGCTACAGCGACAGAGTGAAGGCGAAACGCAAGGAGTGGGGCATATTATGCGACAAAAACTAATCAACGAGATGGAAACGTACCTTCAGTCACTTCCCGAAGAGGAACGCATTAACGCCATAAATGCTTTTCGTGAAGCGATCCATAAACACAGTCCGTTTCGTGCGCAACCGATAGACTGCGTCCTCTGGATCAGACAGGACGCTATTACCGCTAACGACTACAACCCCAATAACGTTGCCCCGCCAGAAAAACGGCTGCTCAGTAAGTCGCTGGAACTCGATGGATTCACCCAACCTATCGTTGTGACAGAAAGTGAACCGCAACATTACGAAATTGTGGATGGTTTTCATCGCCATGAAATCGGTAAAAATCGGGCGGCACTGAAGCACCAGCTCAAGGGTTATCTTCCTGTCACCTTCCTGCGCCAGGACCGACAGGATAAACATGACCGTATGGCTGCCACTATTCGTCACAACCGGGCGCGGGGTCGACACCAGATTAACGCTATGTCGGAGATCGTTCGCGAACTGGTGCAGCTTGGCTGGAATGACGAGAGAATAAGCAAGGAGCTGGGAATGGACAGCGATGAAGTCTTGCGCCTCAAGCAAATCAACGGTCTGCTGGAGCTGTTTGCAGACCGTCGTTATTCAGAAGCCTGGACGGTGAAATAATCAGAGCGTGTTAAGACGCTCTGCCGCCGCCAGCAGCGTCGATTCCTGCTTCGCAAAGCAAAGACGAATCAGCTTATGCGGGAAGGGATCGGCGCAGAATACAGACAGCGGAATGGCGGCTACGCCCACCTCTTTCGTCAGCCACTGGCAGAAACTCACGTCGTCCAGATCCGATATCGCGCTGTAGTCGGCGAGCAGGAAATAGGTCCCTTCTGAGGGCAAAATTTCCAGACGACTTTTGCTGAGCGCCGTCACAAACAGATCCCGACGTTCACGATAGAAGTGCGGCAGCTCGCGATAGTGCTCCGGCTCGGCGCGCAGCATATCCGCCAGCGCCAGCTGAGCCGGCGTGTTCACGGCAAAGGTCAGGTACTGGTGCACCTTGCGCAGCTCGGCGCTAATAGCCGCCGGTGCGACGCAGTAGCCCACTTTCCAGCCGGTCATATGGTAAGTCTTACCGAATGACGAGACGGCGATAGCACGCTCGCGAAGCTGCGGATGGGCCAGCACGCTGGCGTGTCCTTCTTCTGCAAAGCAGATGTGCTCGTAGACTTCATCGCTCAGCACGTAAATTTCACGTTCCGCAATCGCCTGCCACAGCGCGGCGAAATCGGCCTTTTGCCACACCGTCGCCGACGGGTTGTGCGGGGTATTCAGGATCACCAGGCGGGTTTTGTCGCTCAGCAGCGCAGCAAACGCCTGCCAGTCAGGGCGAAAATGCGGCGGCTGGAGCGCCACGCGTTTCACCACGCCGCCGGAGAGTTCAACCGCAGGCGCATAGCTGTCGTAGCTCGGATCAAAGCAGATAACTTCATCGCCCGTACGCACCAGCGCGGTGATGGCCGCATAGAGCGCTTCGGTCGCCCCTGCCGTCACCGTAATATCGCTGTTCGCATCGGGCTTATGGCCGTACAGCTCCGCCGTTTTATCCGCAATGGCTTCCCGCAGCGCCTGCACGCCCGTCATCGGCGCATACTGATTCGCCCCCTGCGCCACGTGGTACGCCAGGCGCTCCTGCAGATAGGTCGGGCCGTCGAAATCCGGGAATCCCTGAGAAAGGTTAATGGCGTTGTGCTGCTGCGCCAGAGCGCTCATCTGCGTAAAGATGGTAGTACCGAGATTGGGAAGTTTACTCTGAGGAATCAATGCGTTATTGCTCATTGTGTCGTGCCTGCTTGTAATACTTATGTTGCTGCCACTATAACACGATGTTAGTCTTTGGCAATCAAGACGCTTAGACGTCTAAACCATATGAATATTCCTGGCCGCGAGGGTAAAAGGAAATGACAGACAACCTGCAACTCACACATCTTGTTGACGCCTGCCGCTGGATTGGCGCCAAAGGCTGGGCACCCGCCACCGGCGGCAACATGTCGGTGCGTCAGGACGAGCGCCTCTGCTGGCTCAGTGAATCCGGCAAAGACAAAGGCAGCCTGACAACGGCGGATTTTCTACAGGTTGAAATCGCCACCAACCGCGCGCCGTCTGGCCGCAGGCCGTCGGCGGAAACCGGTCTTCACACGCTGATTTATCGCCTGTTCCCGGAAGCCAACGCCGTCCTGCACGTTCATACCGTCAACGCCACGGTGCTGTCGCGTCTGGTCAAAGAAGCCGAGCTCAACATCAGCGGCTTTGAGATGCAAAAATCCCTCACCGGGCAGACCACGCATCTGGATACGGTGGCTATCCCGGTCTTTGATAACGACCAGGATATTGACGCCCTCGCCTCCCGAATCGCCCATTACGCACAGGAACGCCCGCTTAATTATGGTTTTCTTCTGCGCGGTCATGGCTTAACCTGCTGGGGACGCGACGTGGCCGAGGCCCGCCGTCATCTGGAAGGACTAGAATTCTTATTTGAATGCGAAATGCGTTTACGACAACTGGAGAGAGTATGATTCGCGCGATTGTGACGGATATTGAAGGGACCACCAGCGATATCCGTTTTGTCCATGACGTTTTGTTCCCCTACGCGCGTGAGCGGCTGGCGGCCTTCGTGACCGCGCAGCAGTACGCCGAGCCGGTCAAATCCATTCTGGACAACCTGCGTGATGAAATCGGTAACCCGCACGCCAGCGTCAGCGAGCTTATCGACGCCCTTTTTGCCTTTATGGATGAGGACCGCAAATCCACGGCGCTCAAAGCCCTGCAGGGGATCATCTGGCATGACGGCTACGTGAACGGCGACTTTACCGGCCACCTCTACCCGGACGTACTGCCTGCGCTGGAAAAGTGGAAAGCGCAAGGGATTGATCTCTATGTTTATTCCTCTGGCTCCGTCGCCGCGCAGAAACTGTTATTTGGCTACAGCGACGAAGGTGATATTACTCATCTGTTCAGCGGCTATTTTGATACCCACATCGGCGCCAAGCGCGAGGTGCAGTCCTATCAGAACATTGCGGCACAAACGGGCATCGCCCCGTCGCAGATCCTGTTCCTGTCCGATATTCATCAGGAGCTGGACGCGGCTGAACAGGCAGGTTTTCGCACACTGCAGCTGATTCGCGGTGATGATGACGGCGCAAGCCATCACCATCAGGTCCACCAGTTTGACGAGATTAATCCGGAGCAGATCCCTTCATGAGCGCATTGACCATTTATTCCGATAAAGACGCCAGTCAACACCAGTGGCACAGCACCGACACCGCCGAGATCGCCCAGCAGCTCAATGCCAAAGGCGTGCGGTTTGAACGCTGGGCGGCGGATCGCGATTTAGGACACGATCCCGCGCCCGAAGCCGTGATCGAGGCGTATCAGCATGCGATCGACAAGCTGGTGGCGGAGAAAGGCTATCAGAGCTGGGACGTGATCAGCCTGCGCGCCGACAACCCGCAGAAAGAGGCGCTGCGCGCGAAGTTCCTGAACGAACACACCCACGGCGAAGACGAAGTGCGCTTCTTCGTGGAAGGCGCGGGGCTGTTCTGCCTGCACATTGGCGATGAGGTATATCAGGTGCTGTGCGAAAAAAACGACCTGATTTCCGTTCCCGCGGGCACGCCGCACTGGTTTGATATGGGCTCCGAGCCGAACTTTACGGCGATTCGTATTTTCGATAACCCGGAAGGCTGGGTGGCGCAGTTTACGGGCGATGCCATCGCGGATGCGTATCCACGCCTCGCATAGGTAAAAGCAAAACGGCAGCTAGAGCTGCCGTTTTTAGTGTTTGCTCCCTCTCCCTGTGGGAGAGGGTCGGGGTGAGGGCATCAGGCCGCTCGAGCTTCAACGCTCCAGTCCTTTCACATACCCCACCAGCTGATCCAGCACAATCCCCCACCCTTCGTGGAAGCCCATCTGCTCATGCTGCTCGCGGATTTCCTTCGTCGGATGACGCGCAATCGCCGTGTAGCGGGTCTTGCCCTCGCCCACATCTTCCAGCAGCAGGATCGCCGTCATAAACGGCTTCTCGGCCGGTTTCCAGCCTTCGGTATAGCCGTCGGTAAAGACCAGCTTTTGACCGGGATCGATTTCCAGAAAGACGCCCCGGTTATCCATCCGCTGCCCGTCCACCTCAAACACGGTGTTGAACCTCCCGCCCACGCGCAGGTCGAGGTCGCATTCGGTCACCTTATGGGGAGCAGGAATGAAGAAGTTTTTGATGTGTTCCGGCGTGGTCCAGCAGAGCCACAGCAGGTCGCGCGGTGCGTCCACCACGCGCTCCAGTTTTAAGTCAGTTTCAGGATCGAGCGTCACGATATTGTCCTCTCAGGGGAATCCCTTAAAGGATAGCCGGACTCAGGCGAATTTCCCGTTTGCCACCGCTTCCGGCGTGACTACGCCCGTATCCAGCACCCAGCCGCTGATCAGCGAGGCAGGGGTAACGTCAAACGCCGGGTTATAGACCTGCGCGTTTTCCGGCGCCCACTGCACCGCGCCAAAGCTTCCGGCCACGCCCGTCACCTCGCTGGCGGCGCGCTGCTCAATGGGGATCGCATCCCCGTTCGGGCAGTCCGGATCGAGGGTCGTTTGCGGGGCGGCCACGTAGAACGGAACGCCGTGGAACTTCGCCAGCACCGCCAGGGAATAGGTACCGATCTTGTTCGCCACGTCGCCGTTGGCGGCAATGCGGTCTGCGCCCACCCACACGGCGTCCACTTCCCCTTTTGCCATCAGGCTGGCGGCCATGGAGTCGGTAATCAGCCGATACGGCACGCCCAGCTCGCCTAGCTCCCACGCGGTCAATCTGCCGCCCTGCAGCAGCGGACGGGTTTCATCCACCCAGACGTTGCTGACGTTACCCTCCTGATGCGCGCGGGCAATCACGCCCAATGCGGTGCCAACGCCCGCCGTTGCCAGCCCGCCGGTGTTGCAGTGGGTCAGCAGACGGCTGCCGGGCTTCACCAGCGCGCTGCCGGCTTTGGCAATCGCGTCGCAAAGACGTTTGTCTTCGTCAATCAGGCGCAGCGCTTCGGCCACCAGCGCCGGTACAAAATCCTCCTGCCACAGGGCGAGCTTCATGCGGTCAAGATTGTTCATCAGGTTCACCGCCGTCGGGCGGGATGCGCGCAGGGTTTCCAGCGCCGCCGCCAGCTCGTCTCGGCTTTTGCCGTTTTCCGCCAGCAGCGCCAGCAGCAGGCTTGCAGAGAGACCAATCAGCGGCGCGCCGCGCACGCGCAGGGCGTGGATATGTCCGACCAGCGCCTCTACCGTCGAGGCATCCAGCCAGCGTTTCTCCTGCGGAAGCGCCTGCTGATCGAGAATAAAGAGCTGATTATCCGCCACCCGCAGGCTGGTCGTCTGTAATGTCTGCATGTCGTTAATTCCCTGTTGCGTTGTTGTAGCACATTGTGTCAGGATGAAATCCAGATGTATAGACGTCTACATGTCTTAATTAGAAAACTCGTGAGGAGCAGGCCATGTCGCAATACCGTACCTTTACCGCTCAGGACGCCGTGGAGTATGCCAGGCAGTTTGGCGGACTTGACGATCCTTCATCGCTGGTAGAGGCGCAGGAAGTAGGCGACGGCAACCTCAATCTGGTATTCAAAATTTTCGACGGCGCGGGCGTGAGCCGAATCGTCGTTAAGCAGGCGCTGCCCTACGTGCGCTGCGTCGGCGAATCCTGGCCGCTGACGCTGGACCGCGCCCGCCTTGAAGCGCAAACGCTGGTCGAGCACTACCAGCACAGCCCGCAGCACACCGTGAAAATCCACCACTTTGACCCGGAGCTGGCGGTGATGGTGATGGAAGACCTCTCCAGCCATCGCATCTGGCGCGGCGAGCTGATTAAAAACATTTACTACCCGCAGGCGGCCCGTCAGCTGGGCGAATACCTCGCCCACGCGCTGTTCCACACCAGCGATTTCTACCTGCACCCGCACGCGAAAAAAGCGCAGGTAGCGAAATTCATCAACCCGGAGATGTGCGAGATCACCGAAGATCTGTTCTTCAACGATCCGTACCAGATCCACGAACGCAACAGCTACCCGGCCGAGCTGGAAAATGACGTAGCGGCCCTGCGCGACGACGCTCAGCTTAAAATTGCCGTAGCTTCCCTGAAGCACCGCTTCTTCTCGCACGCCGAAGCGCTCCTGCACGGCGATATTCACAGCGGCTCGATTTTTGTGGCCGACGGCAGCCTGAAGGCCATCGACGCCGAGTTCGGCTACTTTGGCCCGATTGGCTTTGACGTCGGTACCGCCATCGGCAACCTGCTGCTGAACTTCTGCGGCCTGCCGGGGCACCTGGGCATTCGCGATGCCGCCGCCGCGCGCGAGCAGCGCCTGACCGATATCCAGGAGCTGTGGAACACCTTCGCGGAACGCTTCCAGGCGCTGGCAAACGAGAAAACGCGCGACGCCGCGCTCGGCGCGCCGGGCTATGCCTCCGCGTTCCTGAAAAAGGTCTGGCATGACGCCATCGGCTTCTGCGGCACCGAGCTCATTCGCCGCAGCGTCGGGCTTTCCCACGTCGCGGATATCGACACCATCCAGGACGAGGCGATGCGCCACGAGTGCCTGCGCCACGCGATAACGCTCGGTAAAGCGCTGATAGTCATTGCCGACCGCATCGACAGCGCCGAAGATCTGGTGGCACGGGTGCGTCAGTACAGCTGATTACATTTGGTTTTCTCCCTATCCCTGTGGGAGAGGGCCGGGGTGAGGGCATCAAACCGCACTCATCCCAGATACTCAATCACCGACAGCCCGCCGTTATAATCCGTGCTGTAAATTATCCCCTGCGCATCCACAAACACGTCGCACGACTGGATCACCTGCGGGCGATTTGGCCGCGTGTCCATCATTCTCTCCGGCGCGGCGGGCACCAGCGCACCGGTTTCCACCGGTCGATACGGATTGGAAATGTCATACGCCCGCACCCCCGCGTTCTGATAGGTCGCAAAAATCAGCGTCGAGCTGACAAAGCTCCCCGGCCGGTTCTCGTGCAGGTTATGCGGGCCAAAATGCGCCCCTTTCGCCACGTAGTCGGTTTCATCCGGCTGCGGGAAGGTCGAGATGCTGACCGGGTTCGACGGCTCGCGGATATCAAACAGCCAGATCAGCTTTTCGCCGTCCTCCTGGTTATCCAGCACCGCTTCGTCCAGCACCACCAGCAAATCGCGGTCCGGCAGCGGCAGCGCGGTGTGCGTCCCGCCGCCAAACGGCGGACTCCAGTTGCGGTGGCTAATCAGCTTCGGCCGGGTGCGGTCCTTCACGTCCAGCAGCGTCAGGCCGCCGTCGCGCCAGCTGCCGTAGGCGGTATCGCCCGCGATAATCGCGTGATGCAGCGCGTAGCGTTTCCCTTCCGGCCAGTTCGGCTTCTCCCCTTCGGCCTGGTTCATCCCCGGCAGCCACCAGCGCCCCGCCACTTCAGGCTTACGCGGATCGGCCAGATCGATGGTCAGGAAAATGTAGTCGGTAAAGCCGTCGATCAGCGCTGACACATACGCCCAGCGGCCGCCGACGTACCAGATGCGGTGGATGCCGATGCCGCTCAGCGACAGAAAGCCGATTTCGCGCGGCCTGTCGGGCGTGGAGATATCAAACACCCGCAGCCCGGCGCTCCAGCCTTTGTCCTGCACATCGCTGACGGTCTCCCCCACCTGGCGTGTGTAGTAGACCTTCTCGTCGGCAAAGCGGGCATCGGCAAACAGATCCCGGGCGTTAATCACCAGCAGCAGGTCGTCATACGCCTGCAGATGCACGTTCCAGGTGCCGGGCGGCGCGGGCACGTAGCCCGCCGCTTTCGGGTTTTTCGGGTCGCGCACGTCGACAATCGAAAAGCCCTGCGACACCATATGGCCGATATAGGCGAAACCGCGATGGACCATCAGCTGCACGCCGTCCGGGCGACCGCCCTGATCGCTATGGCCAATCAGCCGCATATTGCGGCTGTATTCTGGAAGGGGTACTTGCGTCACCGTTAGCTCCTTTGGGTTTTCCCCCTCTCCCTGCGGGAGAGGGCCGGGGTGAGGGCATCAGGCCGCACCTGACGCCACCCGGCCTGGTTTTATTTATTTTTCGCTTCCAGCGTCGCAAACCACGGCGCGATAAAATCTTCCGTCTGGCCCCAGCCCGGAATGATTTTCCCCAGCGACGCCACGTTCACCGGGCCCGGCTGGGCGGTCAGCAGCGCCTGAGGAATGGCCGCCGCTTTGAAATCGTAGGTCGCAGGCGTCGCTTCCCCGGCAATCTTGTTCGCCACCAGACGCACGTTAGTCGCGCCAATCAGCTTCGGATCCACCGCCACGCTCACCTTCCACGCGCTGCCCGGCTCGCGCATCAGCTGCAGATCCTGGTTAGAGATGTCGATGCTGTAGAGCTTAATCTCGGTGCGGCCGTTCTCTTTCAGCGCCTTATACGCGCCCTGGCTGAAGGCGTCCCAGGTTCCCCAGATGGCGTCGATTTTGCCTTTCGGGTATTTCGCCAGGATCGCACCCACCTTGTTGGCGGTATCGCCCTGCACGTCAGAGGACACGGCGCCGATAGACTCCAGCTCTTTGATGTCCGGATACTGCTTTTGCAGCTCTTTATAGGCCGCCTGACGACGCTCCATCGGCGGGAAGCCCGCCACCCACAGCTTGACGATATTGGCCTTGCCGTTGAAATCTTTCGCCAGCTGGCCGAAGGAGAGGTTCGTCAGGGAGGCATCGTCCTGCTGGGTGACGGTCACGCCAGGGATCTCGCCGTTAACCGCCGTATCAAAGACGGAGACTTTGATCCCGGCATCCACCGCTTTCTTCACCAGCGCGGTGGAGTACGGATCGCGCCCCTGAGAGAGAATAATCCCGTCGTACTTCTGGCTGATGGCCTGGTTCACAAAGTCCTGGAATTTGGCGTCGTCCCCGTTGCTTAAAAAGGTGCTGACCTTAAAGCCGAGCTTTTTCCCTTCCTGAATTGCGCCAGCAATAAACTGCGTGGTGTTGTCATCTGAGCCGAGGTTACGGATCACCGCGATGCGGATCGGGCCGTCATGGTTCGCAATGGCTGCCGGAAGCGGCGCGGGCGTGGCCGCGAAGCCTGGCAGAGCCGTGAGCAACCCAAGTGCCACCAAAGAGAGTGCAATCTTTTTCATTTTTTTATCCCGTTGTGTTGTCAGCGTTTTTGTATGTAGGTAATCGCCAGCGCTACCGCGAGCACCAGCCCTTTTATAATGTCCATGGCGTAATACGGCACGGAGAGCATCACCAGCCCGTTCGACAGCACGCCGAGAATGACCGCCCCAACCAGGGTTCCCAGCGCGTTCGGCTTGCCGGATCCGGCCAGCGAGAAGCCAATCCACGCCGCCGCCACCGCATCCATCAGGTATCCGCCGCCCGCATTCACCTGCGACGAGCCGATGCGTGAAGCCAGCAAAATCCCGCCCAGACCCGCCAGCAGCGAGGCAATCACGTAGGCCGCCACCTTGTAGCGCGTGGTGCGAATGCCGGAGAGGCGCGCCGCTTCGGGGTTGCCGCCGATGGCGTACATGCGTCGGCCATGCGTAGTGAGCGACAGGCCCAGCTGCGCCAGCACGGTCACCACCAGCATGACGATCACGATGGTCGGCACCTGCCCCAGCAGGCTGAACGCCGCCGGAATGATCCCTTCCGCCATGTCGCCGCTCGGCAGCACCATGTTCTCGGTAATCGACCCGCCGTAGCTGTAGGTCATCGCCACGCCCTGGATCACAAACAGGCTGGCAAGCGTCGCGAGCATGTCCGGAATGCGCAGGATGACGATCAGAAAGGCGTTAAACAGCCCCACCAGCGTGCAGAGCGCGAGGGTGATCAAAATCGACTCGGTGGTGCCAAAACCGTGCCAGACGAAAAGCGAAATCACCAGCGCGTTCGCCAGCGAGGCGGTGGATCCCACGGAGAGATCGAACCCGCCGATGGTCAACGAGATCGACACGCCAATGGCAATCACCGTCACGATGGCAATCGAGCGCAGGATATTGATGATGTTGTTCGGATCGAGGAAGCTGTCCGACGCCAGGCCAAAGACGGCCACCAGCGCGACGACGGTTAACAGCATGCCCCACCTGTAGAGAAAATCGAAAATCTGCTGGCGGCCAGACGCCGCCGCGTTCACTGAAAGGGCCTTGCTCACGACGCCGTTCCTCCGGTTGAATAATAAAGTAGTGTCTCTTCGCGGGCCTCGGCCCCGGCGATTTCCGCCACGATGCGCCCGTCCCATAGCACGCAGATGCGGTCGCACAGCCCGACCAGTTCGGCAAATTCGCCCGAGGCGTAAATCACCCCTTTGCCCTCGCGCGCCAGGCCGTCAATCAGCTGGAACAGATCGGTTTTGGCCTTCACGTCCACGCCTTTGGTCGGCTCGTCGAATATCAGCACGCTGGCGTCATTGCGCAGCCATTTACCGATGGCGACCTTCTGCTGGTTGCCGCCGGAGAGACGGCGCAGCACCTGCCCCGGCCCACGCGCGCGCACGCCGACGCGGGTGATGACCTCTTCCGCCCAGCGCCACGCCTGACGATGGCCAAACAGGCTCCAGCGCGAAAAGCTGTTATCGGCGCACACGGCAAGGTTCATGCTCACCGGCTCGTCGATAAAAATACCCTCTTTCCGCCTCTCCTCCGGCACCAGCGCCAGACCGCGCAGCACGGAGTCGGCCGGGTCGCGCGGCTGCCAGGATTGATGATTCAGCTCACCGCGCGCCACGCGGCTCTTGGTGGCGCCAAAAAGCGCCTTGCAGAGTTCGGTTTTCCCCGCCCCCGCCAGCCCGGCAATCCCGAGAATTTCGCCTTTGCGCAGGTGCAGGGAGATATCTTTCAGCAGCGCGTCGTCATGCAGACCTTCCACCCGCAGCAGCGTCTCTTCGCCGTGAGGCGGACGCGCGGGCGGATAGATATCGCTCAGCACGTGGCCGAGCATCTTCTCGACGATCGCTTCGCCGCTAAGATCGGCCATCGGGCCGGACTCGATCTGCTTGCCGTCGCGCAGCACCGTCAGGGTGTCGCAGATGGCCTTCAGCTCGTGAATGCGGTGAGAGATAAACACCACGCCGATGCCCTGCTGCTTTAAGCGTCTCACTACCGCAAACAGGCGCTCGCTCTCGTGCGCGTCCAGCGGCGCGGTGGGTTCATCAAGAATCAAAAAACGGCAGTGATGGGACAGCGCCCGCGCCAGCAAAATCTGCTGCTTTTCGGCCAGCGAACAGCCGTCGATGGAACGGCGAACGTCCAGCGTCACGTCGAGCTGCGCCAGCGCCTGTCTCGCCTGCTGGCGGATCGCGCGCCAGCTGAAGCGATGCCCCGGCAGCGCCAGCTGGTCGAGCATGATGTTTTCGGCAATGCTTAACCCCGGGATCAGCGCTACGTCCACTTCCTGCTGCACAAGGTGGATCCCCAGCCGTTTGGCATCGAGCGGTTCGCGGATGCTCACCGGCTGGTTGTTGATGCTGATCTCGCCCTCATAGTGGTCGTGCGTCCCGCACAGCACCGCCATCAGGGTCGATTTTCCCGCGCCGTTGGCACCGGTCAGCGCGTGTACGGATCCGCCGGTTAAGGTGAAATTCACGCGCGACAGCGCCTGAAAGCCGGAAAAGGCCAGGCTGATACCGCGCATCTCAAGGCGACTGGAAACCATCCGCGTAAATCCTTCATTACTCTTCTGATTTATCGAATTTTTCACAGCTCCGGTTGACTGACAACGACGGAAAAGGCATAAGTTAAAGCGAAATATTATTAGCCATCCGGATGTCCAGACATAACATCGGGTTAGCGCTTCCGCAAAAAGGACACCATCATGAGCAACACCGATATCCGCGTCGTGCCTGGCCCGGCGAACTACTTCTCTCATCCCGGAAGCCTTGCGAGGCTGGATAACTTCTTTACCCCGGAACAGCTTTCCCGCGCGGTGTGGATTTACGGCGAACGCGCTATCGAAGGCGCGCGCCCTTTCCTGCCCGAGAGCTTTAACGCGCCGGGAGCGAAACGCCTGCTGTTTAAAGGCCACTGCAGCGAGCGCGACGTCACCCATCTGGTGAATGAATCCGGCAGCGACGCCAGCGTGGTGATTGGCGTCGGCGGCGGCGCGGTACTGGATACCGTCAAGGCCGTGGCGCGCAGCTTAGGGGTGCCGTTCGTGGGTATCCCCACCATTGCCGCCACCTGTGCGGCGTGGACCCCGCTTTCCGTCTGGTACAACGATGCCGGACAGGCGCTGCATTTTGAGATCTTCGACGACGCCAACTTCCTGGTGCTGGTGGAGCCGCAGATCGTCCTCAACGCCCCGGCGGAGTACCTGCTGGCGGGCATCGGCGATACGCTGGCGAAGTGGTACGAAGCGGTGGTATTGGCACCAGAGCCGGAGAACCTGCCGCTGACCGTGCGGCTGGGCATTAACGGCGCGCTGGCGATCCGCGACGTGCTGCTGGCGCGCAGCGAAGAGGCGCTGGCCGACCAGCAGCGCGGCGAACAGACGCAGGCGTTCCGGGACGTGGTCGATGCAATCATCGCCGGCGGCGGGATGGTCGGCGGCCTGGGCGAACGCTATACGCGCGTGGCGGCGGCGCATGCGGTACACAACGGCTTAACCGTGCTGCCGCAGACGGAAAAATACCTGCACGGCACCAAGGTGGCCTACGGTATTCTGGTGCAGAGCGCCCTGCTCGGCCAGGACGACGTGCTGGCGCAGCTGGTGACGGCTTACCAGCGTTTTAACCTGCCGACCACGCTTCGCGAGCTGGACGTCGACATCACTAACCGCGACGAGCTGGATCGGGTCATCGCCCACACCCTGCGCCCGGTGGAGTCGATTCACTATTTACCTGTTACGTTAACGCCTGACGTTCTGCGCGCCGCGTTTGAGAAAGTGGAATCCTTCAGCCGTTGATCGCGCCGACAGGCTATACCTAATGATGATTCTTACCACTCTCGTAACGAGGTCATCATGCAGATCGATTTAACAGGTAAAAAGGCGCTGGTTACCGGTGCCAGCCGCGGGTTGGGTCGTGCGATTGCCCTGTCGCTGGCGCGCGCCGGTGCGGATGTGATTATTACGTATGAAAAATCTGCCGATAAAGCCCAGGCGGTCGCCGATGAGATTAAGGCGCTGGGACGACACAGCGAAGCCGTGCAGGCCGACAGCGCCAGCGCGCAGGCGATTCAGGATGCCGTCACCCATGCGGCGCGTTCTCTTGGCGGGCTGGACATTCTGGTCAACAACGCCGGGATCGCGCGCGGCGGCCCGCTGGAGTCCATGACGCTGGCGGACATTGACGCCCTTATCAACGTCAACATTCGCGGCGTGGTGATCGCCATTCAGGAAGCGCTGGTGCACATGTCAGACGGCGGGCGCATTATCAACATCGGCAGCTGTCTGGCAAACCGCGTGGCGCAGCCGGGCATTGCCGTTTACTCGATGACCAAATCGGCGCTGAATTCCCTCACCCGCGGGCTGGCTCGTGATTTAGGGCCTCGCGGCATTACCGTTAACCTGGTACATCCCGGGCCCACCAACAGCGATATGAACCCGGAAGACGGGGAACAGGCTGACTCTCAGCGTCAGCTTATTGCTTTGGGTCATTACGGTCAGCCGGAAGACGTCGCGGCGGCGGTCACGTTTCTTGCCAGTCCGGCGGCCGGGCAGATCTCCGGTACCGGCCTGGACGTGGACGGCGGTTTGAACGCCTGATCGCAATCTCACTGCAAGCCTCTGTCGTCCGGCAGAGGCGTTTCCGAGCGCCCTCGACGGTTTGCGTTTTGCCGCTTTCTCCGGTTATTTCCTCGCTCTACAGTACCCCATTAGAAATTCGGAATTTATCTAATAGCCTTATTATTTCCTTATACTTTGTGTGGGCGTACAGTGGAGGTACGGATGAAGATTGTCTGGTCAAAGAATGCAAAGAAAGAGTTTTCCAAAATCGATGGCCGATATCAGCGAAGAATCAAAGCAAAACTTGCTGAGCTGGACGATCGCTCAGCTCCCCGGCCCGATATCAAAAAAATATCGGCAACAGAAAATCATTTCCGGCTACGCGTTGGCGATTACCGCATTCTGATTACACTTCGGGACGATCCCGATAACCATTGTTATGTTTTGGCCGTCAAGCGCAGAACTTCAACGACATACCTTCACGAGGAGAAAGCCCCCTATGGCTGTTCAGCTAATTAAGGACAATGACGGAAAAGCGCAGTACGCCGTAATTCCCTATGATGAATACTTTCGTATGTGCTTACAGATGGCAGAAATCGACGACGAAACCGATGATGATCTAGAGGATATTGAAGTCGAACACGATTGTTATGATGACGTAGGATTACCTGGTGAAGTGTGCGACGTCATGCATAACGAGAACGTCAGCCTGCAGGCCGCGTGGCGTATCCTGCGTGGCATGTCCCAGCAGGAGGTGGCTGAGAAACTCGGCATCACCCAGTCCGCCGTATCACAGCTTGAGGCCCTCGACTCCCGTCCGCAAAAGCGCACCCGCGAAAAGCTGGCTGCTATCTACGGCTGCAAGCAGGAGCAGATCAGCCTCTATCTACCGAAAGAGGGTTAACAGCACTTCGCCCCGCCCTTGCCGCCGTAGCGGGCATCCTGGCGGTCGCGGAAAAATTCTTCGTAGGTCATGGGCGTCTGGTCCGGATGGTTGACGCGCATATGCTCGACGTAGTTGTCGTAATCCGGCACGCCAATCATCATTTTGGCGGCCTGGCCCAGGTATTTACCTGCTTTGGAAAGGGTGTCGAACATAATCAGTTTCTCGTTTGTTTCCTGCCCTCTCCCGGAGGGAGAGGGCGGAGAAGAAATGTAGGCCGGGTAAGGCGAAGCCGCCACCCGGCACAAAGGTTAGTGCGCCCCTTTCGCCTGGGTCACAATCTCTTCCAGGTTTTCAGGCATCGGCTCGTACGGCGTCTCTTTCGCCGTTGGCTGATCGTTTTTCAACGCCGCCAGCGCGGTCTTGAGAGAATACAACGCCAGCACCACGACCACCACCATAAAGAAGATAGTCAGCCCGGCATCCAGACGGTTGTTAAACACCAGCTGGGACAGCTGCGACTCGGTGTACTGCGCCGGGATCTTGCCGCTGTCGATCATCGCCTGGAACTTGTTGGCGATCGCCAGGAAGCCCACCTTGTTGTCCGGGCTGAAGGCTTTCTGCCAGCCCGCCGTCAGGGTACAGATCAGCAGCCACGCGGTTGGCACCAGTGCCACCCACGCGTAACGCTGGCGCTTCATCTTGAACAACACCACCGCGCAGAGCATCAGCGCCATGCCTGCCAGCATCTGGTTGGCGATACCAAACAGCGGCCACAGGGTGTTAATCCCGCCGAGCGGATCGACCACGCCCTGGTGCAGGAAGTAGCCCCACGCCAGCACGCACAGCGCCGTCGCCAGCAGGTTAGCCGGGAGCGAATCGGTACGCTTCAGGTTCGGGGAGATCACCCCCAGCAGGTCCTGCAGCATAAAGCGCGCCGCACGGGTTCCCGCATCCACCGCCGTCAGGATAAACAGCGCCTCGAACAGGATGGCGAAGTGATACCAGAACGACACGTCCATCAGCCCGCCCAGCGCGCCGTGAAGAATATACGCCATGCCGACCGCCAGCGTCGGCGCCCCGCCCGCACGGGAGATAATCGACTGCTCGCCCACCTCACTGGCGATGCTCGTCAACGTATCAGGGGTAATCGCAAAGCCCCAGCCGCTCACCACCTGCGCGGCGGACGCCACCACGTCAACGGTGCCAGCCGGTGCCAGTACCGCCATCGGGCTGTTCATCGCGAAATACACGCCCGGGTCGATGATGCAGGCAGAGACCAGCGCCATGATGGCGACAAAGGATTCCATCAGCATGCCGCCGTAGCCGATCAGGCAGGCCTGATTTTCATTCGCCAGCATCTTCGGCGTGGTTCCGGATGCGATCAGCGCGTGGAAGCCCGACACCGCGCCGCAGGCGATGGTGATAAACAGGAACGGGAACAGGTTACCGGTCCAGACCGGGCCGGTACCGTCGATGAATTTGGTTAACGCAGGCATGGTCAGGGTCGGACGCATAATCAGAATGCCGATCGCCAGCCCGACGATGGTGCCGATTTTCAGGAACGTAGAGAGATAGTCACGCGGAGCCAGCAGCAGCCATACCGGCAGCACCGCCGCCACAAAGCCGTAGCTCACCAGCATCCAGGTCAGCTGGACGCCGGTAAAGTCGAAGAACGGCGCCCAGGTCGGGCTTTCCGCCACCCAGCCGCCGGAGATAATGGCGAACACCAGGAATACCAGGCCAATTACCGACACCTCACCAATGCGGCCCGGGCGCAGGTAGCGAATATAAATCCCCATAAACAGCGCCAGCGGAATGGTGAAGGCAACGGTATAGGTCCCCCACGGGCTGTGGGTCAGCGCTTTCACCACGATCATCGCCAGCACCGCGAGGATGATCACCATGATCATAAAGGTCGCCACCAGCGCAATCACCCCGGCGGTTGCCCCCATCTCCTCTTTCACCAGCTCACCCAGCGAACGCCCGTCGCGGCGGGTCGAGACGAACAGCACCATAAAGTCCTGCACCGCGCCCGCCAGCACCACGCCCGCGAGGATCCAGATCATCCCCGGCAGGTAGCCCATCTGCGCCGCCAGCACCGGCCCTACCAGCGGGCCCGCTCCGGCAATCGCCGCAAAATGGTGACCGAACAGCACTTTTTTGTCGGTCGGCACGTAGTCCAGCCCGTCGTTATGGCGGACGGCAGGCGTCATGCGCGTCGCATCAACGCCCAGAACGTTCTTCGCAATATAGCGGCCATAAAAACGGTACGCGATCAGATAAATGCAGACGGAGGCGACGACGATCCAGAGCGCATTGATCTGTTCCCCCCGGTTGAGGGCGATATAGCCCAGGGCAAAGGCTCCCACAACGGAGAGCCCTGCCCATATAAGGTATTTCCCTGAGTTGTTCATAGTTGTTGTCCGTTGTTGTGAAACAGTGAGATGTTACATTTTGTTTCTAGAACAACCGGAAAAATTTAACAACTTTGAAACGCAATAATGCGTGGTCAAACCAGAGATTTACACCACAGTGTTAAGCCGATCACTTTGATCTGCCTGGCTTAGCCCAACACCATCGTACTCAACCGACAGGTGCAGCACAGCCGCCCCTGCTCGTCGAATACCACAATCTCCCAGCTCTGGCTCGAACGCCCCAGATGCAACGGCTGGCATACCCCGCGCACTTTGCCGTGAGAGACCGCACGATGGTGCGTGGCGTTAAGCTCCGTCCCCACCACGCTCTGCCCGTCGCGGGTCATCAGAAAGCCGGCCATCGACCCCAGCGTTTCCGCCAGCGCCGCCGACGCGCCGCCGTGCAGCAGGCCAAACGGCTGATGGGTACGCGCATCCACCGGCATCTCCGCTTCCAGCGTGTCGTCGCCGAGGCGGGTATAGACGATACCGAGATGCGCCACCAGGGTGTTCAGGCTGGTCGCGTTCAGCTCCTCGAGCGGTAAATGACGTTTCCAGATCATCTTACGCCCCCAGCGTGGAGCCGCCGTCCACCACGATATCCTGCAGGGTGATATGGCTGGCGGCATCGGAAGCAAGGAACAGCACCGTGCTGGCAATCTCCTGCGGACGAGCGATTTTGCCCAGCGGAATGCCGAGCTTGAACTGCTCGCCAAAGCCGCGAATACGCTGCTGCTCCGCGTCGTTGCTTTTCCACAGGGTGCGCTGCATATCGGTATCCGTTGAGCCCGGCGACACCAGGTTACAGCGCACGCCGCTGCCCGCCAGCTCCAGCCCGACGGTCAGGGCCAGGCTTTTCAGCGCCGCCTTCGACGCGCCGTAGGCGCTCATGCCGATGCGCGGCGCGTGCGCCGCGTCGGACGCCACGGTGACTATCGCCCCGCCCTGCTGACGGCGGAACTGGCCCATCGTCTGCTGGAACAGGTTGAACGCGCCGCCGACGTTGACCGCGAAGGTCTGCTGCCAGTCCTCCTGCGAAAGCTGGTCCGTCGCCCCCATGCGCAGAATGCCCGCCGCGTTGACCAGCACGTCCAGCCGTTCAAGCGACGCCAGCGCCCGCTCGCACACTTCATGCACCTGCGCGGCATCCGCCACGTCCAGGGTTTCAGTGGCGAACGGATAATCCCCCAGCGGAAACGCCAGATCGAACCCGGTCACCCGTGCGCCCGCCTCCACAAACGCCAGCGCCGTCGCGTAGCCAATCCCCTTACCCGCGCCCGTCACCCAGACGGTTTTACCGGTGAAATCCAGACCCATCACTTCACCTCGCGGGAAAGCAGCGCCCACCAGGCGTCGATGGTGGGATTTTTTGCCAGCATCACGAAGTCGATATCGCCGTGCACTTTGCGCCAGCGGGCGGCCAGCGCCATCATGCGCACCGAGTCCAGGCCGTAGTCGATCAGGTTTTCGTCATCCATCGGCTCGTCGGACTCGTCCAGCAGCGGCAGGATCAGCTCACGCAGCGCGGCTTTGGTCGCCGGAACGGAAGGCAGCAGCTCGTCGGTCATCACCACGCGGCCCGAGCGTCCGGCCACGTAGTTGAGCGACATCAGGTGCTCGTCGCGGGTGAAATCCGCCAGCGCGTCGGCGATAAAGAACGGTTTGATGTCGCGCATAAAGGCATCGGTGGCGGTGGTCATACAGCCGATATGGGCGTAAACGCCGGTAATCAGCAGCTGGTTGCGGCCGGTTTCTTTCAGCATCTGCTCCAGCGGCGAGCGGTGAAACGCGCTGTAGCGCCACTTCACCAGCACCGTGTCCGCTTCGTCCGGGGTCAGTTCGCGGACAATGCGCTGCTGCTCCGGCGAGCGGGTCAGGCCCGGCCCCCACATGTCGTTCAGCAGGGCGCGGTCTTCGTCGCTCTGCTCTTTCGGCTGAGCGGTGTAGTACACGGGAATATTGTGCGCTTTGCAGTAAGCGCGCAGTCTGGCGATATTCGCCACCACCTGCTGCATCATCGCGCTGTTTTCGCCCCAGAAGTTCAGGAAATACTCCTGCATATCGTGGATCAACAGCGCGGCGCGTTCAGGCTCAAACGCCCAGTTCACTTTACTGGTCGGCAGCTCTGCGGCGGTCGGCAGCGCGTAAGCGGTTAATTTTGGAATGGCCATACTCTGTTCCTCAGCCCCGGGCGCGTTCAGCAAGCCACAGGCGCAACTGTTTCTTATCGACTTTGCCGACCGGCGTCAGCGGGAGCGCATCCACGCTCTCCACGCGGTCCGGCAGCTTGAATTCGGCAACGCCCTGCTCGCGCAGGAAGCGGCGCACCTCGACCGCGCGCAGGGGCTGTTTCACCACCAGATACGCGCAGCTTTTTTCGCCCAGCAGGCTGTCCTCCATACTCACCAGCGCGGCGTGGATCACCGCCTCGTGGCGCAGCAGCAGGTTTTCAATCTCTTCGGCGGCGATCTTCTCGCCGCCGCGGTTGATCTGATCCTTCTCACGCCCCTGCACGGTGATGTAGCCCTGCTCGTCGATGGCGATGAGATCGCCGGAGCAGTAAAAGCCGTCGGCGTCAAAGGCGCTGGCGTTGTGTTCCGGGCTGTTGAAATAGCCGCGGAAGGTATACGGCCCGCGCGTCATCAGACGCCCGACCTCACCGCGCGGCAGCGGGTTACCGTGCTCGTCCGCCACCCAAACTTCGTCGTCCGGGCACATCGGGCGGCCCTGGGTGTTGATGATGCGCTCCGGCGCGTCGTCGAGCGCGGTATAGTTCACCAGTCCTTCCGCCATGCCGAACACCTGCTGAAGCTGGCAGCCGATTTCCGCCGGAATGCGCGCCGCGAGCGTGGCGGAGAGACGTGCGCCCCCCACCTGCAGCAGCCTGAGGGATTTGAGCTGCGCGTTCCCCGCGCCGTCGGCAATCGCCTGCAGCCAGAGGCTCACCGCCGGAGGAACCAGCGAGGTGACGTTAATCTGATGCCGTTCAATCAGCGGGAAGCAGAGCGTGGCGCTCGGATCGCTCGCCAGCACCACGCAGCCGCCCGCGGTGAAGACGCCTAACGATCCCGGCGAGCTCATGGCGTAGTTATGCGCCGCGGGCAGCGCGTTCAGGTAACGCGTTTCGGCGGTGATGCCGCAAATCTCGTTGCTGCGGCGGATGCTGTAGTCGTAATCGTTGTGCGTGCGCGGGATCAGCTTCGGCGTGCCGGTGCTGCCGCCGGAAAGCTGGAAAAACGCCACTTCGTCGGCGGGCGTCGGGTTCGGGATGAAATTGTCCGCCGGACGCGCAATCGCCGCTTCCAGGGCGTGTTCGTCCTTATCGCCGCGCAGCAGCACGACGCGAACCGAGCGGTGCGCATTCACAAAGGTGTTAAGAAAATCATCGCCCGCAAACAGCGCGTGGTCGCGATCGGCAATCAGCACGGCGGGTTTGATCTGCTCCGCGTAGGCGTTCAGCTCGCTGCGCTGATGGCTAAAGAGCGCGTTCACCGGCGCGACGCCGATTTGCAGCAGCGCGAAGAAAGTGATGTAGAACTCGGCCACGTTTCCGAGCTGCACCAGCGCCGTCTCGCCGCGCTGCAGCCCGCGCGCCTGAAGAGCGGACGCCAGATTGTTTACCGCCTGATTAAACGCGCGGTAGGTGATGTGCCGCTCGCCGTCGATAATCGCCACGGCATCGCTGTCCGCGCGATCCGTCAGGATGTGGGTCAGCGGCAGATCCTGCCAGTAGCCTTTTTCACGGTAGCGGCGGGCGAATTCCTCAGGCCAGCGGGTAAAAGGAATGGTCATGAGCGATCCTTAGTGCAAGCCAAACACGTTGAGCATGGTGGAGAGCTTCACGCCCGTTTCGCGCCATTCGCCCACCGGCGAAGAGGCAGGGACAATGCCCGCGCCGGCAAACAGGCGAACGCTATTTTCGCGAAGACGCGCGCAGCGGATGGTCACCACCCACTCGCCGTTGCCTTCGCTGTCGCACCAGCCGACGATGCCGCCGAACAGCTCGCGGTCGAACGGCTCCAGCTCGGCGATCAGCTCTTTTGCCGCCTCATGCGGGAAGCCGCTCAGCGCCGGGGTCGGGTGCAGCAGGCAGGCCAGAGTCAGGGCGTTTTCGTTCTCGCGCGCGTCACCCTCAACCGGCGTCGCCAGATGCCACAGCGTCGGCGTGGTGATGAGTTGCGGGGAAGACGGCATGCTCAGGTGGTGGCTGCGCGGTGCCAGAATGGCCTTCATCGCCTGAGTCACCAGGTCGTGCTCGTGACGGTCTTTTTCGGAGGCCAGCAGCTTATTGCCCGCTTCGCGATCCAGCACGTCGTCCGGCTGACGGCGCGCGGAGCCTGCCAGCGGCAGCGAGCTAAAGTGCGCGCCCTCTTTACGCAGCAGCAGTTCGGGGCTGGCGCCGAGCAGCACGCCGCCGTCTTCCAGCGGCACGTGGAAGTTAAAGCTCGCCGGGTTCTGGGCGATCAGGCGCTCCATCAGCGCACCGCTATCAATGTGTTTGTCGGTCGCGATATCAATCAGACGCGACAGCACGACCTTGTTCACCTGCGGCGTGGCGGTGAGCGACGCGGCGCGAGCGACCATCTCTTCAAACACGGGCTGCGGCGGGATCTCGGTGCGTTGTTCCACCTTCAGCGCCTGCGAGCCGGAAAAATAGCGTGCGGACTGCTGACGCGCCGGACGGGAAAAGGTCTGCCAGCGCTGCGGAATAAACAGAGAAGATGGCTTGCGGGTATCGAACGGAATAGCCCCCACCATCACCGGATGAGCGATACCGTTAGCTTTCGCATTCCGGAAGGCCTGGGCTAATTTTTGCTGGAATTGCCCGGCCGGATCGTCACCGCCGACGGCGGGTTCAGAGAAGCGGGCAAGACAGCCTGAGGTAGTAAAACTGCGGTAAGGCGACATAAAGAAAAAGCTGTCTGATTGCAGCGTGGTCGCGGTGTGCTGAACTTCCTCAGCCAGGGACGTGTCCATATCATCCTCCTCAAAATGATAAAAGAAGCAATAATGATTATCATTTATATTTTCGTCGGCTAACCTAATCCCACATCGCTTCGCTGTCAACCGTCGGACAAATAACTTATGCGACAAAAGCTTGCATCCCTTCGCATCAACCATGAAAATGAGAAGCATTATCTTCAACGAAAACAGGATGTCGCGCTGTGAAATTCCCTGCCCTATTCCGTAATACCCTGCTTTTATCTGGACTTTTAGTTTTAGGACTTGCCTCAGCCGCTGCCGCCGACTGGCCGCGTCAGGTGACCGACAGCCGAGGCGTTCACACGCTTGAGAGCAAACCGACGCGCATTGTCTCCACCAGCGTGACCTTAACTGGCTCCCTGCTGGCGATTGACGCGCCGGTCGTTGCCAGCGGCGCGACCACGCCGAACAACCGCGTGGCGGATGCGCAGGGCTTTTTGCGTCAGTGGGGCGATATTGCGAAACAGCGCAAGGTTGCGCGGCTGTACATTGGCGAGCCAAGCGCCGAAGCGGTCGCCGCGCAAATGCCGGATCTGATTTTGATCAGCGCTACCGGCGGGGATTCCGCGCTGGCGCTGTACGATCAGCTCTCCGCCATCGCCCCAACGCTTATCATCAACTACGACGACAAGAGCTGGCAGGAACTGCTGACGCAGCTGGGCACCCTCACCGGGCAGGAAAAACAGGCCGCAGAGCGCATTGCCGCGTTTGATAAACAGCTCGCGCAGGTAAAACAGCAGATGAAGCTGCCGCCGCAGCCGGTGAACGCCATCGTCTACACCGCCGCCGCGCACAGCGCCAACCTGTGGACTGCGGAATCGGCGCAAGGCAAGCTGCTGCAACAGCTGGGCTTTACGCTAGCGGATCTACCCGCCGGGCTGCACACCTCAAAAAGCCAGGGCAAACGCCACGACATCATCCAGCTGGGCGGTGAAAACCTGGCGACGGGGCTGAACGGCGAAGGGCTGTTTGTGTTTGCCGGCGATCGGAAAGACGTGGATGCGATTTACGCCAACCCGCTGCTGGCGCATTTGCCGTCGGTGAAAAACAAACGGGTCTGGGCATTGGGAACGGAGACGTTCCGCCTGGATTATTACAGCGCGGTGTTGGTGTTGCAGCGTTTAGAAGCAATCTTTGGGTAACAGCTGCGCCCGGTGGCGCTTCGCTTACCGGGCCTACGAGTGCAAAATGTAGGCCGGGTAAGGCGCAGCCGCCACCCGGCAAATCACACCGGAGCACTCTCCTGCCTGAACCGCCGCAATTCCACCAGCGCCACTAACAAAATCACGCCAATAATTGCCAGTACAAACCCGCCACAGCTCGCCGAGGCCACCGGAGTCATCATCGCCCCCAGCCCGCCGAGGATCGCCGCACCAATCGCATCCCCCGTGACGTTCTGCGCCGTCCACAGGCCGTTAATGCGCCCGAGCATCCCTTCCGGCGTCTGGGTCTGGATCAGGGTGTACTGCAAAAGCGAGCTGATGGCGCTCAGCCAGCCGAAAATCACCAGACACAGCACCCCGAGCGCCCACACCGGCATCAGGCTGAAGAAGCCGATGGCGATAAACGAGGCCAGCGTGGCAAGCAGCATAATCAGCCCCGGACGCGCGCCCTGTGCCAGGTTGCCGCTGGTCAGCGCCCCGCACGCCGCGCCGAGCGGAATGGCGGCGTAGAGAATGCCAATCTCCGAGGCGCTCATCTGCCACTCTCCCGCTAATGCCGGGTAGAGCACGCGCACGGCGCTCGCCATGGTCAGCAGGCCGCCGAGCAGCGCAATCCCGCCAATCAGCGGGTTGCTGAACAGGAAACGAATCGCGGCCATCAGCGATTTCAGCGGATGCTCGCGCGGCTGCGGCGGAGGCGGCAGCAGCGGCAGGCGCAGCAGCGTCAGCGTGGTAATGAAGGTTCCCGCCGCCGCCAGCCCGTAGTTCCACGCCACGTTGCCGGACGCCAGCAGCAGGCCGCCCACCATCGGCGAAATCACCGAGCCCAGACGCACGGTGAGCATGGTAATCGCCCCCGCCTGCATCAGGTTCTCGCGCCCGACCAGCGCGGGCGTCGCCGCCAGCAGCGCCGTCACGCCCAGCGAGGCGAAGAAACCGTCCCACAGCCCCAGGGCATAAATCGCGATCAGCGACGGCTCCGGCAGCATCGCGTTCAGACACAGCCCAATAAAGCCCACGCCGCAGGTGCCGCGCGCCAGCAGGATCAGCTTTTTACGCTCGTAGCGGTCCGCCAGCACGCCGCCGACCATCAGGCCGATGAACATCGCCCCGCCGGTTAAGGTGACGGATAACCCCACTAGCCAGCTGGAGTGCGTCATGGTCTGGATCTGGACCGGCACGGCGACGCCAAGCAGGCCGAGGGACAAAATGGAGATAAAGCGAGCGATAAAAACGGCGCGATACGCCGGGTGCGTTTTCAGCAGGCTGAGGTTGAGCAGCCAGGATTTTTGATTCATGACAAAGCCTTGAGTCTATTTCTACCCATTCCATGGGCGCACATGCTAACATAGCCAAATAAGATAGATAACGATAATCACTATCATTATCAAATCATGGATGTTGCTATGTCGTTTTCCTCTTCTTCGGTGCGCGCCGTTGCCGTGCCCGTTTTATTGCTGCTGTTGATCCTTGCGGCTGCACTCAGCCTGCTGGTCGGCGCGAAGCCGCTGCCCGCGTCCGTTATCGTTGATGCGCTCTCCGGCACCTGCCAGAGCGCCGACTGCGTCATCGTGCTCGACGCCCGTCTGCCCCGCACGCTTGCCGGACTGCTGGCCGGTGGCGCGCTCGGCCTTGCCGGTGCCCTGATGCAAACCCTTACCCGTAACCCGCTGGCGGATCCCGGTATTCTCGGCGTTAACTCCGGCGCCAGCTTTGCCATCGTGCTCGGCGCGGCGCTGTTCGGGTTGACCTCGCCCTCCGAACAGCTGGTGATGGCCTTCTGCGGCGCGCTGGCCGCCTCGCTGGTGGTCGCCTTTACCGGCAGCCAGGGCGGCGGGCAGCTGAGCCCGGTACGCCTGACGCTTGCGGGCGTGGCGCTCGCGGCGGTGCTGGAGGGCTTGTCCAACGGCATCGCCCTGCTCAACCCGGACGTCTACGACCAGCTGCGCTTCTGGCAGGCCGGCTCGCTGGATATCCGCACCCTCGAAACCCTAAAAGTGGTGGCGATCCCGGTCATTATCGCCGCCGCCGTGGCGCTGTTTTTAAGCCGGTCGCTCAACAGCCTGAGCCTCGGCAGCGACACCGCGACCGCCCTCGGCAACCGCGTGGCGCGCACGCAGCTGACTGGACTTCTGGCCATCACGATTCTGTGCGGCAGCGCGACCGCCGTGGTCGGTCCGATCGCCTTTATCGGCCTGATGATGCAGCACATGGCGCGCTGGCTGGTGGGGGCGGATCACCGCTGGTCGCTGCCGGTGACCCTGCTGGCGACCCCTGCCCTGCTGCTGTTTGCCGACGTGCTGGGCCGCCTGCTGGTGCCCGGCGAGCTGCGCGTCTCGGTGGTCAGCGCCTTTATCGGCGCGCCGGTGCTGATTTTCCTGGTACGCCGTAAACGCGGAGGTGGCGCATGATGGCCCCGTCCCGTCGTTTACTCACCAGCATCTGCCTGCTGAGTATTGCCATTCTGCTGCTGGCGGTCTGGAGCCTGCGCAGCGGCGCGGTGACGCTCGACTTTGCTCAGGTCTTCAACGCCCTGCTCGGCAGCGCGCCGCGCAACATCACCATGGTGGTGACGGAGTGGCGCCTCCCGCGCGTGGCGATGGCGATTCTGGTCGGCGCGGCGCTCGGCGTGAGCGGTGCGATATTCCAGTCGCTGATGCGCAACCCGCTCGGCAGCCCGGACGTGATGGGCCTTAACACCGGGGCCTGGAGCGGCGTGCTGGTGGCGATGGTGCTGTTTGGTCAGCACCTGACGGCCATTACCTTTACGGCGATGGCGGGCGGCATTCTGACGTCATTACTGATCTGGGCGCTGGCCTGGCGCAACGGTATCGACACCTTTCGCCTGATCATCATCGGGATCGGCATCCGCGCCATGCTGATGGCCTTTAACACCTGGCTTTTACTGCAGGCCTCGCTGGAAACCGCGCTCTCCGCCGGGCTGTGGTACGCCGGATCGCTCAACGGCCTGACGTGGGGCAAAACCTGGCCCGCCGCGCCGCTGATTTTGCTGATGTTTATCGGCGCGCTGCTGCTGGTGCGGCGCATGCGTCTGCTGGAGATGGGCGACGACAGCGCCTGCGCGCTGGGCGTGGGCGTCGAGCGCTCGCGCCTGATGCTGATGCTGGTCGCCGTACTGCTGACCGCCGCCTCCACCGCGATTGCCGGGCCAATCTCGTTTATCGCCCTCGTGGCACCGCACATCGCCCGGCGACTTAGCGGCACGGCGCGCTGGGGATTAACCCAGGCGGCGCTGTGCGGCGCGCTCCTGCTACTGGCCGCCGATCTCTGCGCCCAGCGGCTGTTTATGCCTTATCAACTGCCGGTGGGCGTGGTGACCGTCAGCCTCGGCGGGATTTACCTCATCGTCTTGCTCGTTCAGGAGTCACGCAGGAAATGACTGATTCAACCCCCCGCTTGCGCGGCGAAAACTTAACCCTCTGCTACGGCAAAAAAATCATTGCCCGTGACTTATCCGTCGCCATTCCGGACGGCCATTTCACCGCGATTATCGGCCCGAACGGCTGCGGCAAATCGACCCTGCTGCGCACCCTGAGCCGCCTGATGACGCCGGCTGAGGGCAGCGTGTTCCTCGACGGGGAGCAGATCCAGCGCTTCGCCAGCAAAGAGGTGGCCAGACGCATCGGTCTGCTGGCGCAAAACGCCACCACGCCGGGAGACATCACGGTGCAGGAGCTGGTCTCGCGCGGGCGCTACCCGCATCAGCCGCTGTTTACCCGCTGGCGTAAAGAGGATGACGAGGCGGTGAACCGCGCGATGCTGGCGACGGGCATCACCGATCTCGCCCAGCAGAGCGTGGACACCCTCTCCGGCGGACAGCGTCAGCGGGCGTGGATCGCCATGGTGCTGGCGCAGGAAACGTCGATCATGCTGCTGGACGAGCCGACAACCTGGCTCGACATCAGCCATCAGATTGACCTGCTGGAGCTGCTGAGCGAGCTGAACCGCACGCAGGGGTATACCCTGGCGGCGGTGCTGCACGACTTAAACCAGGCGTGCCGCTATGCGACGCATCTGATTGCGCTTCGCGACGGTGAGATCGTGGCGCAGGGCGCGCCGAAAGAGATTGTAACGCCGGAGCTGATCGAGCGGATCTACGGCATGCGCTGCATGATTATTGACGATCCGGTGGCGGGTACGCCGCTGGTGGTGCCGCTGGGCAAGCGTGCGGTCTGATGCCCTCACCCCGGCCCTCTCCCACAGGGAGAGGGAGCAAACCCAACAAACATCAACCACGGATGCGTAGGCCGGGTAAGGCGTAGCCGCCACCCGGCGCTTTTGACGTTACCCCAATATCTCCCTCAACACCGGCCCTATCTTCTCAAACGCCTGCGGTGAAATGATATCCACGTGGGCGCAGTCCTGGCTGTACACCTCAAGCTCCGCCACCCACGGCGCCCAGGCGACCTGCGGATCCATCGTTCGCGTGCGCTCGGCGACAAACAGCGTCGCTTTGCCGTCAAAGCGCGCGCTGCGCGCCGTGGTGAGCAGCCGCACCGCGTCGGCGTAGTTGCCCTCGATAGCGTTAAACAGCTCGCTGGAGCCCTGACCCTGCTGGGCGGCGATAAACGCCTGACGCTCGCGCTCGATTTCCGCCAGCACCTCGGGGTCGAGGCCGTTGGCCTCTTTCTCCGACCAGTTCTGGGTTTCCGGCGGCCAGGTGTCCAGCAGGCCGAGGAAGGCCACCGCTTCACCCTGCTCGCGCAGACGGGCGGCAATACCCTGCGCCAGCGTGCCGCCGAGGGAATAGCCGAACAGGTAATACGGCCCCTGCGGCTGCTGCTTACGCAGCGTAGCCAGGTGATGCTCAATCACCCCATCCAGATCCGCACGCTGCTGCATTGGACCGTCCGGACGCGGCGACTGAATGCCGACGATGGACCAGCGCGGGCTGAGGTAGCGTGCCAGGACGCTAAACTGCCAGGCAAAGCCGGACGCCGGATGGAAGCAGAACAGCGTCGGACCGTCGCTTTCGCGCAGCGGAAGAAGGGTTTCATACCCCAGACGCTGCGCCTGCTCGTCGCTCATCTGCGAGTCCAGCAGCGCGCTGAGCTTGCTCACCGTTGAGGCGACCATTATCTGCCCCGGCGTAACCTTGCGCTCGAACTCGCGGCTAAGCTGTGCCGCCAGGCGCATCGCCAGCAGCGAGTGTCCGCCGAGGGCAAAGAAGTCGGCCTCAATGTCGTTGATCTCGCAGCCCAGCAGGGCTGAAAACGCCTGCGCGACGGCAATTTCGGTTTCCGTCTCCGGCGCGCGCCCGAAGGATTTACTCGTCAGCTCCGGCAGCGGCAGCGCCTTGCGGTCCAGCTTGCCGTTCGCACTGAGCGGCAGCGCGCTGATTTGCAGCAGCACCACCGGCACCATATGCGGCGGCAGCTGTGCTTTTAGTGCTTCCATCAGCGCGTCGCGATCCAGCGGTAAGCCGGATTCGGAAACCACATACCCCACCAGCTGGCGGGCATCGCCGCCGGTGGCTGCCGCCTGGTTGAACACGCAGGCGTGCGCCACGGCCTGGGCCACGTCCGGCAGCGACAGCATCGCCCGGTCGATTTCGCCCAGCTCGATGCGCTGTCCGCGGATTTTTAACTGGTCATCGCTGCGGCCGAGATATTCCACCGCGCCGTTGTCCAGCCAGCGGGCAACGTCGCCGGTACGGTACATCCGCTCGCCCGGGGCGAACGGGTCGGCAATAAAGCGGCTGGCGGTGAGGTCCGGACGGCCCAGATACCCCTGCGCCAGCTGAATCCCGGTGAGATAAAGGTCCCCCGCCACGCCAAACGGCACCGGGCGCATCATCGCATCCAGAATGCGCAGCCCCGTGTTCCACACCGGGAAGCCGATCGGCACGCTGTTGCCTTGCACCGCCGCCAGCTCGGGGCCAAACGCCGGATACCAGCTGACGTCAACCGCCGCTTCGGTTGGGCCATACAGGTTGTGCAGCGGCGCACGGGTGAGCTGCTCCCACTCGCGGCACAGCTCGGTCGGCAGCGCTTCGCCGCTGCAGAACACCTGCTTAAGCGTTCTGCAGCAGTCGACGTTTTCCGGCGTCAGCGAGGCGACAAACGCCGCCAGCATCGACGGCACGAAGTGGGTAGTAGTCACGCCGTACTGCGCGAAGAAGCTCTGCATCGCCTGCGGGTCGCGGTGCGCGTCCGGCTCGGCCATCACCAGCTTCGCCCCGGCGATAAACGGCCACCAGAACTCCCACACCGACACGTCAAAGCTGCACGGCGTTTTCTGCGCCACCACGTCAGTCGCATCCAGCGGGTAGTGGTCCTGCATCCACTTCAGGCGGTTGACGATGGCGGTATGGCCGACCATCACCCCTTTCGGACGCCCCGTCGAACCGGAAGTAAAGATGATGTACGCCGTCTGCTCCGGCTTCGCCAGTCGCAGCGGTTTTGCATCCGCAGCCGGTAAAAGGGTGTTGTAACTAAAGGCAGTAATCGGCAGATCGCTAAAGCGCGGAAGCTGCTCGTCGGTGGTAATGAGCAGGGATGGCTTCGCGTCTTCCAGCATCATCCGCAGGCGGTCATCCGGGTAGCCGGTGTCGAGCGGCAGCCACGCGGCGCCGGCCTCGACGATGCCGTGCAGCGCCAGCGTCAGGAACACCGAGCGCGGCAGGGCCACCGCCACGCTGTCGCCCGGCTTCACGCCGCGCGCGCGCAGCAGGTTTGCCAGCGCCACCACCTGCTCACGCATCTGACGATAGCTGAGCTCAATATGCGCGTCCGCCAGCGCGGGGGCGTCCGGCGTTTTGCTCGCCTGCTCCGCCACCAGATCCGCCAGCGTGGTGGCCGGCAGCGCCAGTCCGGTATCGTTGATGCGCGCAAGCCTCTGGTATTCCTGCTCTAAAACGGTTTCCACTTCGCCGCAGCGCAGGTCCGGGTTGGCCGCAAACTGCATCAGCATCGCGTTCAGGCGCGCGACGTGACGGGAAAGCGTCGCCTCATCGTAACGCTGCTTACTGGCGAGGATCTCAATGCTCAATCCGCCCTGTTCGTCCGGGAACAGCGCCAGCTCAAGGTCGTTCACCGGGCCGGTGGCCAGCGTGTGGGTGATGGCCTCCACGCCGTCGATATCCAGCTGATAATCAAACACCTTCACGTTCAGCACCGGGCCAAACAGGGCTTCTTCGCCTGCGGCACGCCCGCTGTCGCGCACGATCTGCTCGGCGTCGTAGCGCTGGTGGCGGCGCATTTTTTTCAGCTGGTTGGCCAGGCGCAGCGCCAGCTCCGGCAGGCTCTCCTGCGGATTGATATTCACCGCCAGCGGCAGGACGTTGAGCACCGGCCCGGTCGCGGTCAGCGCGGCGGAGCCCATGCGTCGCATAAAGATAAACCCGGCGGCGTAGTCCAGCCTTCCGGTCAGGCGGCCCAGCCACAGCGCCACCAGCGCAAGGGCCAGATCGGTACGCTGCGCCTGCCCTGCCGCCTGTGCAAGCTGGCTAAAGGCGCGACCGTCGGCGGCGATTTTGAGGCGCAGAATATCGGTAGTAGCGGCGCGTCCCGGCAGCGGCGCGGAAGAGAGCGAGACCGGAGAAGGAAGCTGCCTGCGCTGCTCCGCCCAGAAGGCGCCGTCGCGCTGATACGCCTCGCTGTCGCGATAGCGCTGATACTCTTCCACCACTTCGGCAAATGGCGTAAAGGGGGAGTCAGGAGTCGGTTCATCCTTTTTCCACGCGGCGTAAATCGCGGCGATCTGGCGGGTAATGGCCGGGAAGCTGAAGCCATCCACCACCAGATGGTGATAGCGCTGATACCAGTACCAGTGGCTTTCTCCCACCTGAATCAGCTGGTGAAACGCCAGCGGCTGACCGCTATCGACGCGCAGGTTCTGGTGGAGATCGGCCTCCATCAGCGCCACGGCATCTTCGTGAGAGGCAACGCGAACGATGGACGGCTCCGGCAGAATGAGAGTGTCATCCACCCACTGCCACACCTCGCCGTTATCCTCGGCAAAACGCATCCGCAGGGTATCGGCCTGCATCATGCCTTCAGCAATCGCTTTTGCCAGCAATGACGCGTCGATATCGCCTTTCAGCTCGGTGTAGTGCGCCACGCTCCAGGCGTTTGGCAGCGTGGACAGCTGCTCCGCCATCCAGATACCCGGCTGGGCGGCAACGAGAGGAAGACGGTTCATGCGCTCCCCTCCGCAAAATGGGACGGTTCAAGCGTGCGCCAGTGCCCGGCCAGCCACTGCTGGCAAGCCTCCTGGGACTGCGCCTCGCACACCACGCGCCACCCCGCCGGCAGTTCGCACTGCTGCGGCCACAGGCTGTACTGCCCCTGGTCGTTTTGCAAAATGGCGAACTGTCCCTGCGGATTATCGAAAGGATTGCTGAATTCCATACAGACTCCGTTATTGAATGAGCGGCTGCCAGAGGGTCATCAGCCCCTGCGTCAGCCCACCGCGCCAGCAAAGCGCATCGTGTCCGCCGTCAACCTGACGCCAGGTAACCTGCTGCGCGTGTAGTTCGGCGTAAATCGCCTGATTGGCATTGAAAATCAGCGGCTCGTTGCGCCCGGCTTCGAGGACGATACGCAGCCCGCTCGCGGTCAGCTCACCGGTTCTGAGCTGTTCGATGAGGCGCCCTTCCTGCTGCCCGCCGCGGTGCGGCCACCAGTACGAGCCGGACTGGCTCAGCACGCAGCCAAACCGCTGCGGCCAGCTGAGGCCAGCATAAAGCGAAGAGAGTCCGCCATAGCTCTGGCCCGCCACCACGGTACGGTCGGCGAGGTCGCTGAAGGGGGCGAGATGTTTTACAAGAGGGAGAAGTTCTTCCTGTACCGCCAGCCAGAAATCGGGGTTACAGGGCAATTCGCGGTTGCGGTGTTCCATATCGATCGCATCGATTAATACGTAGACCGCAGGGGGCAGTTGGCGCCCGGTGGTGAGCGACGTCAGCGCAGGCCAGACGGGCATGCTTTCGGCCCAGAACTGCCCGTCGAGCAGCACCGCCAGCGGGCGCTCGGTGCCGTCGTCCCCGGTGGTAAAAATCCACACGCGGCGACGGTTGTTGAGACGCTCGCTGTTCCACTCAATGCAGACCGGCTGGTGATACTGCGTATCGGGACGATCCCAGCCGGGCTGAACGGGCGCGTCCGGCATCTCCAGCGCCGAAACGGCATGACCGCGCCCGCCGCGCCAGCTCTGCCGATTCAGCGGGTCGGAAACCGCGTGCGGCAGCAGCCTGCGCCAGCCTTCGCGCAGCGCCAGGCGGTCCGGCAGCTCGCCTTCAAACACGGTATCGGCAAAATCGTTTTCATTTACAGAAGGGATAAAACAGTAGCTCCCGCGCCACTCGGGGCTGAATTCGCCCTGCCACTGCCAGACGTCGGTATCCGGGATGCGCTCGAGGGACTGCGGGCGGGCATTTTGATGGTGATCGGTCACGCCGGTAACGTAGAGCCAGACGCGTTTGACCAATGAGGTTTTCTGCGTTCCTGCCGGATCCCGCCACCAGAAGGTGACGCGACACTTCTCCTTCTGACGTTCCCATTCAGGTCCGTTTTTCGGCTGCCACCACGCTTCACTTCCGGTTGTTAACGTCGTCACCCTTATAACCCCATGTTTCACAGTCTTTTTTGTTTCAGAGCAAATTTTATTGATAATATTATTGATAACTATTTGCATTTGCAATAGCGTAATGCCCGCGCTGTGGGAAGCGCGCTCATTAAATAACCATAAAAGCGGGACGTACAATGAATAAGAAGATTCACTCTCTGGCCTTGCTGGTCAATTTAGGGATTTATGGTGTCGCGCTGCCCGCCATGGCAGACGACAACACCGCCTCTGCGCAGCACGAAGATACGATGGTGATCACCGCCGCCGAGCAGAATTTACAGGCGCCGGGCGTGTCGACCATCACCGCCGACGAGATCCGCAAAAACCCGCCCGCGCGCGACGTGGCGGAAATCATCCGCACCATGCCGGGCGTTAACCTCACCGGGAACTCCACCAGCGGCCAGCGCGGAAACAACCGTCAGATTGACATTCGCGGCATGGGCCCGGAAAACACCCTGATCCTGATCGACGGCAAGCCGGTCACCAGCCGCAACTCTATTCGTCTGGGCTGGCGCGGCGAGCGTGACACCCGCGGCGATACTGGCTGGGTGCCGCCGGAGATGATCGAGCGTATCGAAGTGATCCGCGGTCCGGCAGCCGCGCGCTACGGCAACGGCGCGGCAGGCGGCGTGGTAAACATCATCACCAAAAAATTCGACGACCAGTGGCACGGCTCCTGGAACACCTACCTGAACGCGCCAGAACATAAGGACGAAGGTTCCACCAGGCGCACCAACTTCAGCCTGAGCGGCCCCCTGGGCGGCGACTTCAGCTTCCGCATGTTCGGTAACCTCGATAAAACCCAGGCCGACGCGTGGGACATCAACCAGGGTCATCAGTCCGATCGTACCGGTGCCTACGCCAACACCCTGCCGGCTGGCCGCGAGGGCGTGGAAAACAAAGACATCAACGGCGTGGTGCGCTGGGACTTCGCGCCCATGCAGTCCCTGGAGTTCGAAGCGGGCTACAGCCGCCAGAACAACCTCTACGCGGGCGACACGCAGAACACCAACAACGACAGCGCGCTGGTGAAGAAGAATTACGGCAAAGAGACTAACCGTATCTACCGCCAGAACTTCGCGGTGACCTGGAACGGCGGCTGGGATAACGGCATCACCACCAGCAGCTGGGCGCAGTACGAACACACCCGCAACTCCCGCCTGGGCGAAGGTCTGGCGGGCGGGACGGAAGGCTTGTTCAGCAGCAATAAATTCACCGACACCGACCTGGCCGACGTGATGCTGCACAGCGAAATCAACCTGCCGATTGATTTCCTCGTCAACCAGAACCTAACGTTGGGCACCGAGTGGAACCAGCAGCGCATGAAGGACTCCACCTCCTTTACGCAAACCCTGCAGGGCGGCACCGTTCCGGGCATGAGCAACGACCGCAGCCCGTACACCTCGGCGGAGATTTTCTCCCTGTTCGCCGAAAACAACATGGAGCTGACCGACAGCACCATGCTGACCCCTGCCCTGCGCTTCGATCACCACACCATCGTCGGCAACAACTGGAGCCCGTCCCTGAACCTGTCGCAAGGTCTGGGCGATGACTTCACGCTGAAGATGGGGATCGCGCGCGCCTATAAAGCGCCGAGCCTGTACCAGACCAACCCGAACTACCTGCTCTACAGCAAAGGCCAGGGCTGCTACGCCAGCTCGGACGGCGTGGGCTGCTACATGATGGGCAACGACGATCTGAAAGCGGAAACCAGCATCAACAAAGAGATTGGTCTGGAGTGGAAACGCGACGGCTGGCTGGCGGGCGTGACCTGGTTCCGCAACGACTATCGTGACAAGATTGAAGCGGGCTACGCGCCGATCGGTCACACCTCTTCCGGTAAAGTGCAGACGGATATCTACCAGTGGGAAAACGTTCCGAAAGCGGTCGTCGAAGGGCTGGAAGGCTCCCTGAACGTGCCGGTCAGCGACACAATCAACTGGACCAACAACATCACCTGGATGCTGCAGAGCAAGAACAAGGAGACCGGTGACCGTCTGTCGATCATTCCGGAGTACACGCTGAACTCGACCCTGAGCTGGCAGGTTCATCAGGACGTGTCGCTCCAGTCGACCTTTACCTGGTACGGCAAGCAGCAGCCGAAGAAGTACAACTACAAAGGTCAGCCGGTGACCGGGTCTGAGAAAGACGAAATCAGTCCGTACAGCATCGTTGGCCTGAGCGCGACCTGGGACATGACCAAAAACGTCAGCCTGACCGGCGGCGTGGATAACGTCTTCGACAAACGCCAGTGGCGCGCGGGTAATGCCCAGACCACGGGCAACGCCACCACCGGTGCGTATATGTACGGTGCGGGAGCGTATACGTATAATGAGCCGGGTCGTACCTGGTACATGAGCGTGAATACGCGCTTCTGATTCAGGCAGTAACTCCCCCCTCTCCCCGTGGGAGAGGGCCGGGGTGAGGGCATCAGGCCGCACAATTCTGAAGGGAAAAACATGCACACAACCCACACCACGTTCATTATTGCCGGCCACACCGTCCACAACGTCACCTTCGACCCCACCACCTTCACCGACGCCGACCTTCTCTGGCTCCCCCACTACGCTGAGCTTTTAAACGCCGGACGCAAACGCAAAGCCGAGCATCTGGCAGGCCGCATCGCCGCCGCGCATGCGCTCGGTGCGATAAATGAACGCGCGATCCCCGGCATCGGCCCCAGCGGCGAACCGCTCTGGCCGGAAGGGGTTTCGGGAAGCATTACTCATAGCGGCACGCAGGCGATGGCGGTTGTCGTCCGTCATCAAGATGCGCTCGTAGGTATTGATTGCGAAGCCATTCTTCCAGACCGGGAAGCCCGCGAAATCCAGGACGGCATCGTTGATGCGCAGGAAGCGATGTACCTGACGCACTCGGGCTACCCTTTTGCGCTGGCGCTGACGCTGGCATTTAGCGCCAAAGAG
This sequence comes from Enterobacter sp. 302C9, assembly GCF_034106085.1. Taxonomy (NCBI): domain Bacteria; kingdom Pseudomonadati; phylum Pseudomonadota; class Gammaproteobacteria; order Enterobacterales; family Enterobacteriaceae; genus Enterobacter; species Enterobacter sp. 302C9. The sequence goes on along the minus strand of NZ_JAWNBW010000001.1, from coordinate 312,379 downwards.
AGTTTGTTTAAGGCGCTCTTTCCAAAGGCAAATACTTACATGGGGTTTGAGTGGGCGAGAGTCACAGAGTTAACGGAAAAAACAATCACGCTGGCGCTTTCGAACCCGGCTGGAGGCTATCCTGAGGGTAAACGCTTCATCCTCATCTGGCAGAATAATGATACGAGCGTGTTTACGCTGCTAAAAGCCTGATGGCGCTACGCTTATCAGGTCTTCGGTAAAGCGGTGTTGTAGGCCAGGTAAGGCATCGCCGCCACCCGGCATAAATTGTACAGATAGATATCAGCTCACTGCCCCGCAAGTGCTCTGAAAAACGCGGGATTATCTCTAATCACATTTAGCACTTTCGCCGCTAATCCCGTTGGGTTTCGCCGTTTCGACTCCCAGCTTTTAATCGTATCAACACTTGTACCCAGAGCCTTCGCCATTTCGCTTTGAGTGACATTTAACTGCTCTCTTATCGCCCGAACGTCCGCGACCTCATAGCGAGTGACTCGTGATGGCGTTTTCTTACCACGTTGGATCTCGGCAGCCTCTTCAAGCGAAGCCTTAAGTTCATCAAAGATACTCATTGTCTGCCCCTTCTTGCCTGAAATGGAGTACATAGTACACCTTTAATTGATGGAACTGGAAGAACTATTGATGAGAACAGACGTGAGTTTTTTGAGTTCGGCTTTCTGTACATCGGTCAGGCTGTCCTTAATGCTTTTTGGATAGGCCATGAGGAAAAAAATCACCTCTTCAGTAGCCAGAAAGTAGATGACTCTGGCCCCGCCGCTTTTTCCCTTTGAGCCAACAGCCATTCTTATTTTACGTAGCCCGCCTGTATGCTGGATCAAATCGCCTTTATGAGGCCAGGCAATGAGTTCCTTTTGGAGATCCCTTAATTCATCATCCGTAGCAATGCTTTTGAATTGCCGGGTAAAAAGTGATGTTTCGATAAATTCTATCGCGTGGCTCATGCATGATTCCTTCCCTGATGCAGCAAAAGCCTCAATGCGTCAGCATCAGACTCTTGCTGCAATATGACTCTTCCATGAGTAATATCGCACTGAATAACTGTACTTATATACAGGTGTGTTGTTTTTTAAGAATCCGTTTAGACATCCGGGAACATCACGCTATTCCCCGGCGCTTCCCTGTGCAGATGGATAAAGTTCAGGTGCCGTTCATACTGGTCCAGAATGTCCGTAATCACCTGCTCCTTGCTGTAGTCCATCAAATCATTCCCCTGGCTCCCTTCCAGCAGGAAGGTTTCCAGCCGGTAGTAGGTCGATTTCCCGCTGCGCGCCCGGTAGGTAAACCCGGGTACTGAATACTGCTGCGGCCAGATCTGATAAACAAAGTTCTGCTCGTCGCCCATGTGCACCAGCAGATCCAGGTGCCCCAGGGTCTCGCCCTCCTCCGGCGGCAGGTTTTTCAGCTCCACGTAGGCTCCACGCAGCTTCAGCTCCTGCGCGACCTCTTCCATCGCCGGGAAGCAGACCGTCTCCATCATCTGTTTGGTGTAGCGCGTGCCCGGGTAATTCATCAGGCGCGAGAGACGTTTTTTCCAGCTCAGCCGGTCCTGCGCGCCCATCGGACGCGGCGCGGTGTCGCGGCTGGCGCTGACGCGGCGATAGTCTTCCACCTTGAGCGATTTATACAGCCCGGCCATCACGAAGAAGATGACGAAGCTGAACGGCAGGCCCATGATCACCGTGGTGTTCTGCAACGCCGAAATGCCGTTGGTCATCAGCATGCCGAGCGTCAGCAGGCCGATGGCGACGGACCAGAAGATGCGCAGCCAGTTCGGCGCATCGCTGTTGATATCTTTGAGCTTCGAGGTGAAGTTACCCAGCACCAGCGCGCCGGAATCCGCCGAGGTGACGTAGAACAGCAGGCCGGTGATGGTCGCCACGGAGGCGCTAAAGGTAAACGCCGGGTACTGCGCCAGCAGGCTGTAGAAGCCGCGCTCCGGGTGCGCCATCGCTTCCTGCGCGAAGGTGGCATTGCCGTGGATGATCTCATGCAGCGCGCTGTTGCCGAAAATCGACAGCCACAGCAGGGTAAAGGTGAACGGGATTATCAGCGTGCCCATCACGAACTGGCGGATGGTGCGGCCACGCGAAATACGCGCCAGGAACAGGCCGACAAACGGCGACCACGCCACCCACCACGCCCAGAAGAACAGCGTCCAGTTGTTCATCCACTCTACCGGGCGGTCGAAAGCGAAGCTGTTCAGCGTCATGCCCATAAAGCGGTTTACGTAGTCGCCCACGTTGAGCACTAGGGCATTGAGCAGGAACGAGGTATCGCCCATAAACAGCACGAACAGGATCAGCCCCAGCGCCAGCGCCACGTTCAGCTCGGAGAGCACGCGGATGCCCTTATCCACGCCCGACGTCACCGAAATGGTGGCGATAATCACCGACAGCGCTATCAGCGCCGCTTTGGCCGCCATCGAATCCGGGATATCAAACAGCACGCTCAGCCCGTAGTTGAGCTGCACCACGCCAATCCCGAGCGTCGTCGCAATACCAAAGATGGTGCCGATCACCGCCGCGATATCGACGCTGTGGCCAATCGGCCCGTTAATCTTTTTACCGAAGATCGGGTACAGCGCGGAGCGGATGGTGAGAGGCAAATTATAACGATAGCTAAAGTATCCGAGCGCCATGCCCATCAGGGCGTACATCGACCAGCCCGTCAGGCCGTAGTGGAACAGCGTCCAGACCATCGCCTGGCGCGCGGCCTCCATCGTCTGCCCCGCCCCTTCCGGCGGCTGCATATACTGCGTGACCGGTTCCGCCACGGAGAAGAACATCAGGTCAATGCCGATGCCCGCGGCAAACAGCATCGCGGCCCAGCTCAGCAGGCTGAATTCGGGCTTGGACTGCTCAGGCCCGAGCTTCACGGAACCAAAGCGCGAGCAGGCAATGCAGACCACGAAGACGATATAGAGCGTCGCGGCCAGCAGATAGTACCAGCCGAAGGTCTTCGACACCCAGTTCAGGGTGCGCCCAATCCACTCGGCAGAAAAATCACGAAAGAAGATGGTCGTCAGGGAAAACAACAAAATCAGCCCGGCGGACGTATAAAAAACGACCGGGTTGATTTTGTCTTTTTCTCTGTCTTGTGAAAGGTCTGTCATCCAGTATCCCCACTGTTTTTGTAACTATTGAAATCCAAATCCGCAACAATTAAGACACATTTTATATTGAACGTCCAATCAAAAACCGCTTTAATGCATTACCAACGCTGATGAATGGAGTGGCAAAAATGCCCAAAGTGGGGATGCAGCCGATCCGGCGCAGGCAGCTTATCGACGCCACGCTGGAAGCAATAAATGAAGTGGGAATGCACGACGCGACGATCGCGCAGATCGCCCGTCGGGCGGGCGTTTCCACGGGGATCATCAGTCACTACTTCAAAGACAAAAACGGTCTGCTGGAAGCGACCATGCGCGACATTACCGGCCAGCTGCGCGACGCGGTTTTGAGCCGCTTACGCACCCTGCCGGACGGCAGCGCGGAGCAACGCCTGCAGGCCATTGTCGGCGGCAATTTTGATGAAACCCAGACCAGCGGCGCGGCAATGAAGGCCTGGCTGGCCTTCTGGGCGAGCAGCATGCACCAGCCGATGCTCTACCGTCTGCAGCAGGTGAGCAGCCGTCGTTTGTTGTCAAACCTGGTGTACGAGTTCCGCCGTGAGCTGCCGCGCGAACAGGCCGAAGAGGCGGGCTACGGCCTGGCGGCCCTGATCGACGGGCTGTGGCTGCGCGCCGCGCTGAGCGGCAAGCCGCTGGATAAGACCCTGGCGCAGTCGCTCACCAGCCACTTTATCAGCCAGCATTTACCGACCGAATAACCGAGGAGAATTTATGTCCCGAATGGCAGAACAGCAGCTTTATATCAATGGTGGTTATACCTCCGCCACCAGCGGTCGCACCTTCGAGACCATCAACCCGGCCAACGGTGAAGTTCTGGCGAGCGTACAGGCCGCCGGGCGCGAAGACGTCGACCGCGCCGTGGAAAGCGCAAAACGCGGGCAAAAAATCTGGGCGGCGATGACCGCCATGGAGCGCTCGCGCGTTCTGCGTCGCGCCGTCGATATTCTGCGCGAGCGCAACGACGAACTGGCGAAGCTGGAAACCCTCGACACCGGTAAAGCGTATTCTGAAACCTCCACCGTCGACATCGTCACCGGCGCGGACGTGCTGGAGTACTACGCCGGGCTGATCCCGGCGCTGGAAGGCAGCCAGATCCCGCTGCGTGAGACCTCGTTCGTCTACACCCGCCGCGAGCCGCTGGGCGTGGTGGCGGGCATCGGGGCGTGGAACTACCCGATCCAGATCGCCCTGTGGAAATCGGCCCCGGCGCTGGCGGCGGGCAACGCGATGATCTTCAAGCCGAGCGAGGTCACCCCGCTTACCGCTCTGAAGCTTGCCGAAATCTACACCGAAGCGGGCGTTCCGGACGGCGTGTTTAACGTCCTGCCGGGCGTGGGCGCGGAGACCGGCCAGTACCTGACCGAGCATCCGGGCATCGCCAAAGTCTCCTTCACCGGCGGCGTCGCCAGCGGCAAAAAGGTGATGGCCAACTCGGCTGCCTCCTCCCTGAAAGAGGTGACGATGGAGCTGGGCGGCAAATCCCCGCTGATTATTTTCGACGACGCGGATCTCAATCTCGCGGCGGACATCGCCATGATGGCGAACTTCTTCAGCTCCGGCCAGGTGTGCACCAACGGCACCCGCGTGTTCGTACCCGCGAAATTCAAGGCCGCGTTTGAGCAGAAAATCGTCGAGCGCGTGGGCCGCATCCGCGCGGGCGATCTGTTCGATGAACGCACCAACTTTGGCCCGATGGTCAGCTTCCCGCACCGCGACAGCGTGCTGCGCTACATCGCCAAAGGCAAAGAGGAAGGCGCGCGCGTGCTGTGCGGCGGTGACGCGCTGAAGGGCGAAGGCTTCGACAACGGCGCGTGGGTCGCCCCGACCGTGTTCACCGACTGCACCGATGAGATGACCATCGTACGCGAAGAGATCTTCGGCCCGGTGATGTCCATCCTCACCTATGAAAGCGAAGAAGAAGCCATTCGCCGCGCCAACGATACCGACTACGGTCTCGCGGCGGGCATCGTCACTGCCGACCTGAACCGCGCGCACGGCGCCATTCATCAGCTAGAAGCGGGCATCTGCTGGATCAACACCTGGGGTGAATCCGCCGCAGAGATGCCGGTCGGCGGCTACAAACACTCCGGCATTGGCCGCGAGAACGGCGTGATGACGCTGCAGAGCTACACCCAGGTGAAGTCCATCCAGGTTGAGATGGGTAAATTCCAGTCCATATTTTAACCGGGAGGTTTATTTGCAATTTGACTACATCATTATCGGGGCCGGCTCTGCCGGCAACGTACTGGCAACGCGACTGACTGAAGATCCGAATACCACCGTCCTGCTGCTTGAGGCGGGCGGGCCGGACTACCGCTTTGACTTCCGCACCCAGATGCCCGCCGCGCTGGCGTTCCCGCTGCAGGGCAAGCGCTACAACTGGGCGTATGAAACCGAGCCAGAGCCGTACATGAACAACCGCCGCATGGAGTGCGGACGCGGCAAAGGGCTGGGCGGCTCGTCGCTGATCAACGGTATGTGCTACGTGCGCGGTAACGCCATGGATCTGGACTACTGGGCGAAAGAATCTGGCCTTGAGCACTGGAGCTACCTCAACTGCCTGCCCTACTACCGCAAGGCGGAGACGCGCGACGTGGGGCCGAACGACTACCACGGCGGCGACGGTCCGGTGAGCGTCACCACCTCTAAGCCGGGCGTGAACCCGCTGTTTGAGGCGATGGTGGAAGCGGGCGTGCAGGCGGGCTACCCGCGCACCGACGATCTCAACGGCTATCAGCAGGAAGGCTTCGGCCCGATGGACCGCACGGTCACGCCGCAGGGCAGACGCGCCAGCACCGCGCGCGGCTATCTGGACCAGGCCAAAAAGCGCCCGAACCTGACCATCCGCACTCACGCCATGACCGACCATATTATTTTTGACGGCAAGCGCGCGGCGGGCGTCGAGTGGCTGGAGGGCGAAAGCACCATCCCGTCCAGAGCGACGGCAAATAGAGAGGTGCTGCTGTGCGCAGGCGCGATTGCCTCCCCGCAGATCCTCCAGCGCTCCGGCGTGGGCAACGCGGAGCTGCTGAAGCAGTTCGATATTCCGCTGGTGCACGACCTGCCCGGCGTGGGCGAAAACCTGCAGGATCACCTGGAGATGTACCTCCAGTACGAATGCAAAGAGCCCGTCTCTCTCTACCCTGCCCTGCAGTGGTGGAACCAACCGAAGATTGGCGCCGAGTGGCTGTTTGGCGGCACCGGCGTGGGCGCGAGCAACCACTTCGAAGCGGGCGGTTTTATCCGCAGCCGCGAAGAGTTCGAGTGGCCGAACATTCAGTACCACTTCCTGCCGGTAGCGATTAACTACAACGGCTCGAACGCGGTTAAAGAGCACGGCTTCCAGTGCCACGTCGGCTCCATGCGCTCCCCGAGCCGCGGCCACGTGCGCATCAAGTCGCGCGATCCGCACCAGCATCCGGCGATCCTGTTCAACTATATGTCACACGAGCAGGACTGGCAGGAGTTCCGCGACGCAATCCGCATCACCCGCGAGATCATGCACCAGCCCGCGCTGGACAAATATCGCGGTCGCGAAATCAGCCCGGGTATCGAATGCCAGACCGACGAGCAGCTGGACGAATTCGTGCGTAACCACGCCGAAACCGCCTTCCACCCGTGCGGCACCTGCAAGATGGGTTACGACGAGATGGCGGTGGTCGACGGCGAAGGCCGCGTTCACGGGCTGGAAGGGCTGCGCGTCGTGGATGCGTCGATCATGCCGCAGATCATCACCGGCAACCTGAACGCCACCACCATCATGATTGGCGAGAAGATTGCCGACGCCATCCGCGGGCGCGAGCCGCTGGCGAAGAGCACGGCGGCGTATTACGTGGCGAACGGGGCGCCGGTAAGACGCTAAGTTTCGCCCGCCTACGTTTAAACGATGATTAAAACCTCAGTTTCATAGACAAAAATCCCCGGACGTCGCCGCCGGGGATTTGTACCAGTCAGAACGCATTGTCCCTGAGACGAAATGAACGGGTAATGCGATCCCAGATCGCCACAAGCTCAGCTTCGCTATAGGCTGATGGGGGAGCAGTGTCGCTTCCTTCGGGTGGGATTTCGTTGCTGAGTGTCAGATCAAGACTGGGATGCATGAAGTCTGCATTTGTCTCATTCGCTACGGCTGTAAACATGAGCTGCGCTGAGGGATTATCGGATGATCTTTTTGGTGGGGCGGTAATCAGCCATTCATTGCCCGTGAAACCGGCAATCTGCGCTTCCCCCTTACGTAATGTGCGTCCATTAATGCTGTTGATATAAGACTGAATTTCCCCGGTTCGCTCCAGCATGGTGGTGCTTTCTTTCAGAGCATTATTGCTCCAGACGATAAAAGAAAATACCGAACTGTGCGGATAAATAAAGGTGATGTCTTCCTTTGGTTTACCGTTCCCGTCGCGGATAAACCCTTCTGAAATACAGGTGCCCGGCTGTGTCGGGATTTCATCATTTTTTCGCCCGCTCAGACGGGACATTAAGTCCTGTAGCTCTGCTAGTTTCTGAGGTTTGTTATTAATATGGCCAGGACTGACACCAGCATTGATAAAATCCTCCTTATCTTGTTGATATTTAGGATCTGATAAATCGATAATATCCTGACTGAGGATAAACGCTACCCCATCTATATACAGGTGCCCTTCCAGAGTGCGGCCATATCCTCCTTCACTCCCATTTCTATTCCGGTCAAAGATCACCGCATTCTCATTGATCCGGTACACCTGCTTTAAGAAAGGCTGATCCACTTTCCTCACTGTATGCCCGTTCAGCAACTCCTGCTCTCGTAGCCGGATACGTTGTTCAAATGCCGGGCGATAAAGTCGCTTGCTGCTGATGCTGATCTCATTGATTTTGGCATCTTCGGTCCGGGTGTTTTCAAAAGAGGTCGGAACCTCAAACACATAGCGCCCCACGCACTGGGCTTTAGTGTAGGCAAACAGGGTATCAACCATACGTTTTTCCTTAGCGGTCAATTCTGGTGGCGTATGAACAAACGTCACAAAGTTGTGAATATAGAATCCTGCCGCCAGCAACAGCATCGCCAGCGGAATAAGCAGGGGAAACGGGAATTTTTTCATGGTGCCGGCACCTGCTGCACGATTTTTACCACCGAGCGGACCGTGAACATCAGGGCGTCGGACAGGTCGCTGTAAACTGAACGGGAGCGATCCACAGGATCAACGGCATAGGCCCCTTCATGGTCAACATTGGTCGCCAGCACCCCAAAAATTCTGGGGGACCTGGTCCGGATCGCCTTTACTGGCACCGTGCCATCGCCGGGCGTGCCTGCGGAAATCAACTCAAAGGTTGTTCCTGCATCATACCGATATGTCGGTGACGATGGCTCTGGATAGCCCATCACCGGCACAGGCCGCAGAACAGGCCGTTCTTTCCACGTCAGAAAAGCATCAGACTTATTGTCTGCACTCGCACCATAAAACAGCCAGGTCTGCGGGTGGTATTTGCCATTCAGTTTCTCAATGAATTCTTTAACTGGATTCTTTATCCGGTAAACAAAATCTTGCCACTCACTATTCGTATCCCCCAGCAGCAAATCCTTATCACATAGCCGCCACCAGTCCGTTTTGTTCAGGTATATTTCCGTGTACGGATCGCTCTTTGGTAGAGACTGTTGCGTATCGCCGCTCTCGATTTTCAGCCAGCCAGGACCGTAAGCCTTGCCCGGCAGCAGTTGTAACGGGCCGGGAGACTGGGCCAACACCGGCATCAGCTTCTCGGCACTGTCCCCGATAATTATCCCGGTAATTCCCCGTTCGCCGATTTTCATCCGTCGATAAGCTGCTGGCGAGCCAAGGTCCGGCATCACCCCGTGGACAATCCCCAGAATCTTGCTCTGACCGTTCATGTTTTCTGAATAATGTCGGGCAACTAGGCCTCCCATCGAATGGGTGACCAGAATGACTTTGTCCACCGCCAGACGACCGTGATATAACCCCAGAACCTTGCTGATATATTGGCCAAGCAACGCCGCCGAATCAGCATTCGACTGTAGCCAGTTATAGCCAAAAACGTGAAGCGGGTATAAAAAGTGGTGCCCGTGCGCCGCTTCTTCTTCCGTCAGCACCTGCTCTGCAGGTTCGTCACTGATCCTGACACCGGTAAAACGCTGCCGCGCCGTTTGTAATTGCGCTTCACGGAAATAATTATCTAACAGGATATCGTCGTCACTGAGCAGGTACTGTAACCGGTCAAGCGCCTCGCCGTAGCTCTTGTAAAATGCACTCCCCCAGCCCCGCACACACCGGGATGGGAACTTTTTACCGTCAGCCCCCTCATTGAAGATATTCCCGCTGTCATCAACAAATGTTGTTTTTGGGTCAAGAAGCTGTTTTCTTTTCTCCGGGCCTGCCAACGGCCATTTTTTTAGTGATTCAAAGCTGTACTCCCAGACTTTGTTCTCTTTGTTCTTTAAATTAGATCCCATCACTCCTGGAATGAAAATAACCGGAATGATTTTGTGCGGCGGCATAAGGCAAACCGCCACGTAATTATTTTCTTTTGGCTGGGAGGTCAATTCATAATGAAACCGTCCATTGTCGTCCCAGATGGGCCGATGATAAGCACGATTTTCAGAGTCATCCATGAGTTAAGTTCCTGATATTGTAGATCCAGAAGGGCATTAGCGCATAAAATCCGCGAACAGAACTTAACCAAAATCAACTTTCAAATTCACTTTGCCACTCCCTTCCCAAAATATTTTCATCCTCCTGCATCCAGTTTCCCCCCTGTCCTCGTATGTGAGTATGTGAGCAACGCCTTTGCTCCCTAATCCGAGGATAAATGATGAAAAAGCTACTCAGTGTTGCATTCGTATCCAGCGCTTTACTCTTCTGTGCAGGCGCATCAGCAGCCATGACGTCAGGCTCCGTGATGGTGGGCGGAGCGGAAATGTTCCCGAGCAAAAACATTGTTGAAAACGCTGTGAACTCTAAAGATCACACCACGCTGGTGGCGGCGGTCAAAGCGGCCGGGCTGGTGGATACGCTGCAGAGCAAAGGGCCCTTCACCGTTTTTGCGCCCACCGATGCGGCGTTTGCAAAATTGCCTGCGGGTACGGTCGACAATCTGGTGAAGCCGGAAAATAAAGCGCTGCTCACCAGTATCCTGACCTATCACGTGGTTGCGGGTAATTACGATATGAAAGCGCTGGAGCAGAAAATTAAACAGGGCGGCGGCCACGCGGAGCTGAAAACCGTTAACGGTCAACCGCTGTGGATCATGAGTAACGGCCCGCACAATATTCAGCTCAAGGATGGTAAAGGCAACGTGGCGAACATCAGCACCTATGACGTCCATCAGAAAAATGGCGTGATCGATGTGATCGATACCGTCCTGATGCCTAAGTAGTTGTCTATACTTCGGAAGTGTGACGTTGCCTTCCGGGAAAAACATGGATAACGCGTTGGCTGAACAGCAGTTGAAATTAATGCAGGCGGTCGCAAACGGCGATCGCCGCGCATTTGAACAGCTTTACCGACTCACATCGCCTCACCTGTTTGCCGTCGCGCTGCGCATGCTGCGCCATCGCGCCTGGGCAGAAGAGATCCTTCACGACTGTTTTGTCACCGTCTGGAGTAAAGCCGACACCTATAACGCCGCCCTGAGCTCTCCGATGACCTGGCTTACGCATATTGTTCGCAACCGCTGCATTGACTGGCTGCGCAGCGGGCAAACCCGGGCTGCCGCCCGCGAGGAGTCGTATTCCGAAGAGAGTCTGCTGAGCGAAAACGATGAGCAAAACAACTGGTACGACGACGCGCAGGCAGCACGGCTCAGGCATTGTCTGGATCATCTGAGTCAGGAACAGCGCCAGAGCATTACGCTCGCCTACTATCAGGGCATGTCCCACAGCGACATTGCCGACTGGCTCCAGCAGCCCGTGGGCTCGGTAAAAAGCTGGATCCGCCGCGCGATGGATCATCTTCGGGAGTGCGTGGGCCTATGAATGACAGCGAAAAACGCGATGACATGCTGGCTGCAGAATATGCCCTCGGCACCCTGCGCGGAGGGGCGCGGCTTCAGTTCCAGAAAAGGCTTGCCGCTGAGCCCGGTCTGGCTGCCCGCGTGGCGTACTGGCAGGAAATGTTCAGCACGCTCGACAGTCATCTCGCGCCCGTTCACCCACCCGAGACGGTGTGGAAGAGGATCGCCCTCGATCTGCCGCCGAAAAAGCCTTTGCGCCAAAGCCGGCATTATCTCGGCTGGATGGTCGCGGCCGGCCTTGCCGCCGTTACCGTCATGACCTGGTACTCCACCCGCACGCCGGAACTCGCACCGCTGATGGTGCTCAACGATGCCCAACAGCACGGGCAATGGATCGTCAGTGCGGACAGCCGCCGCCAGTATCTGAGCATAACCCCGCTCAGACCGAACGCTATTGCGGCGCGAAACAGCCTGCAGCTTTGGCTTATTCCTGCCGGGAAGGCCCCGATATCCCTTGGGCTGCTGCAAAGTGATATACCGACTGATGTTGCCCTCAGGAACAACACCCTTACCCCTGACGCGATGATAGCCATAAGCCTTGAACCTAAAGGGGGATCACCCACCGGTCAACCCACCGGCCCCGTGCTGTACAGCGGCAAGATTTAATCCTCCGGCCTTGTTCGCAGGGCCGCGGGGGTCACTAAATTTTATTCTGTTCATATGATTGTTACATATAAGAATTAAATATTAAGCTTGCAATTAATTTAATTATTAAAAAACGTCATTGACATTTTCTTCCGCACTCCATTAAGTTTTAAGCGAGCATTATTTCATTCCAGATACAGAATATATCAAAAACGAGCGTTTAAGAATTTTTCATAATTCTTAAACCGCTCCCTTATTTTTATTTATTTTAATCACACAACAGTGGGATAAGATCATGAATAATAGTGCAAACAAAGTTGTTGTTATCACCGGTGCCAGCAGCGGTATTGGTGAGGCCATTGCCCTTCATCTGGCAAATAAAACTTTCTCTCTGGTGCTGGTTGCCCGTCGTCTGGAGAGAATTAACGCCCTGGTGGATCGCATTATTCAGCAGGGCGGCCGGGCGATTGCCGTGAAGGCGGACGTGACCCGACAGGAGGAGGTTCAGCGCGCGATTGACGCTGCCGTTGCCGCATACCAGCGCGTCGACGTGCTGATCAACAACGCGGGCTTTATGGCGATTGCCCCCCTCAGCGAGTTGAAAACCGACGAGTGGGACCGGATGATCGATACCAATATCAAAGGCGTGCTGTACGGTATCGCAGCGGCATACCCGGTATTCCAGCGTCAGGGGAGCGGACACTTTATTAACGTGGCCTCCGTGGCGGGTATCAAGGTCCTTGCCCCCGGCGGCGTGGTGTACAGCGCCACGAAATTCGCCGTCCGCGCCCTGAGTGAAGGCTTACGTCAGGAAGCGGGGAAAACCGTTCGGACGACCCTTATTTCCCCCGGCGCCGTTGAAAGCGAGCTGCAGTTTGGCAGCTCTGATGCCCCGAGCAAACAGTTCCTGCATGAATTTTATAAGCAGGCTATTCCGGCAGAGTCGATTGCCAGGGCCGTATTATTTGCTATCGAACAGCCTGGCGACGTTGATGTAAATGAAATAATTGTCCGTCCTACGCAGGAAGAATTTTAGCATGAGTTAAATAACGCTGAATGAGGTGTCATTATGATTAAATCATTAACGTCCCTGTCAGATTTAAATATGCGATCGGGTGCCGATATTCTCCTTGAAGTGCTGGAGAGTGAAGGTGTGGAATATATTTTTGGCAACCCCGGCACCACCGAACTCCCGCTCATTGATGCCCTTCTTCGCCATGAAAATATTCACTATATTCTGGCACTCCAGGAGAGCAGCGTGGTCGCCATTGCCGACGGCTACGCGAAAGCCTCCGGCAAGACCGGTTTTATCAATTTGCATACCGCCAGCGGTCTTGGGCACGGCATGGGGAATCTCATTAATTCGCGGATCATGAAAACGCCGCTGGTTGTCACCGTCGGGCAGCAGGATACCCGGCACTACGTGCGCGACCCGCTCCTGTATGATGACATAGTCTCCATTGGATCGCCGGTGGTGAAATGGGCGCAGGAGGTCACCAGCGCCGACCAGCTTCCGGTGCTGGTGCGTCGGGCGTTTCATGCCGCCAGCTACCCTCCGGCCGGCCCGGTTCTGCTTTCGCTTCCGATGAACGTGATGGAAGAGCTCAGCGACGCCGGGATACAAACGGCCTCTAAAGTGAACTACCACACCGTGGCGGGCTCGCTGGACGAGCTGGCGCAGGCGCTAAGCGAAGTCACCCCCGGCAGGATCATGATTGTGGCGGGGGATGAAGTTCACTCCAGCGGCTCGACGCAGGAGATTGTCCAGCTTGCTGAAGCCCTGGGTGCCCACGTCTACGGCTCCTCCTGGCCGTTGAATTTGCCCTTTCCCACGCAGCACGCGCTATGGCGAGGGAATATGCCCACCACCGCAAAGGAAATCGCCAGCGTCGTTAATGCCTACGATGCGGTGTTTATCATCGGCGGCAGAAGCCTGATTACCATTTTGTATAGCGAGGGCGAGGCCATTCCGGAAACCTGCGCGGTGTATCAGCTCTCGGCGGATATGAACGAACTTGGCCGCACCTACGCCACGCGCCTCTCGGTGATGGGGGATATAAAACTCTCCCTGAAGGAACTGTTGCCGAAGCTTGAGCAGCGCCGGGTGGCAAGCAAATTGACGCATCAGCGGCTGCTCAAAGCGGCACGCGCTGAACGAGAAAAAGAGTGGCAACTGCAGGAAGAGCGTCTGGCAGCCGAGCGGCTGCGCCCGGCGATTTCGCCGATGGTCGCGGCCTACGAGGTGATAAAGTCCGTTCCGCCGGGCACCACGATTGTCGACGAAGCGATTGCAACGGCCAGACACGTTCGCCGGTTTATTTCCGACCAGCAGCACCCGCGCTACTACTTTATGCGCGGCGGCGGTCTGGGCTGGGGAATGCCTGCAGCAGTAGGGCACTCGCTGGGGCTGGGACGCGAGCCGGTAGTGTGTCTGGTTGGCGACGGCGCCTCCCTGTACTCGCCGCAGGCGCTCTGGACGGCGGCGCACGAAAATCTGCCCGTCACCTTTATCGTGATGAATAACCTGGAGTACAACATCCTGAAAAACTTCATGAAAGGACAGCCAGGCTACAGTTCGACAAAGCTGGGTCGCTTTATCGGGATGGATCTGATTAACCCGCGAATTGATTTCCAGTCGCTGGGCGCCGCGATGGGTATCCGCTGCTGCCGGGTGACCCAGGCCGCGGATATCGCCACGGCGGTGACGCAAGGGCTACAGTCCGGAAAAACCAATTTGATTGAAATTGCCATTTCCGCAGATTGATCGACCGTTTCAGATGTACCCTACATAAAACACTTATAACCGAAACGCCTCAAGCCGCTTAATCTGCCGCCCTTCTCCGTCAAAATTCTCCGCCGCCAGCCAGGCGCGCAGTTCGGCATCGCGCTGCGGCCACTCGCCGTCAATAATAGAAAGCATATCGCTGTCGCGGTTGCGCCCTTTGCGCACCAGCTTCTGGCGCAGGCGTCCTTCCCAGACAAACCCCAGCCGCTCCGCCGCATTTCGTGACGCAACGTTCATGGAATCGCACTTCCACTCGACGCGCCGGTAGCCGTGCTCAAACGCATTTTTCAGCAGCAGCCACACCGTTTCGGTGCCCATCCGGGTTCCTTTCATCCTGCGCGACCAGGTCACGTGCCCGATCTCCACCGACCCCAGCAGCCGCTCGTTAGCCATATAGCTCACCAGCCCCACCGCGCGTTCGGTGCGTAAATCAATGACGGCAAACGGCACCAGCTCATCGTCCATCACCTTACCCACGATCCAGTGCACGGTGGCTTCCACGCTCGCTGGCTGCGTGCTGGCAAGCCACGTCCAGTCGCTGTCGTCGCCCAGCGCATAGGCCTCGTAGAGATCGGCCGCGTGGCGATCGGCATCCAGCGGCTCCAGGCGGCAATACTGGCCGAACAGCGGCGTGCGGGTTAATACGCGCGCGCCTCTCCAGTCGGGAACGATATCGTTAACGGTTTGACCATGTTGATTGATTTCGGGCACGGCGGTGACTCCCTGAAAGGTAAGGAGTTTGTTATAGCAGGTTAAAAAGCGGGCGAAAAGCAGCGTATTTTAATAGCCCGAACGCATGCGATATTCCCGAAAGGCATAAGCAAAGCTGAATTTCGACTTTGCGGAATTTAAGAGTCGCCCTAACGTAGCGGAGCATAAAACAATCACAATATATTCTTCTCAGGGATCGCTATGACGAAAAAACTGTTGCCGTTACTGGTGCTGGCTGCGCTCTCAGGCGCTGTCCACGCCGCTACACCGCCCACCACGCTGGTTGTTGCCCAGGGGCTGGATGACATCGTGAGCCTCGACCCGGCCGAAGCCAACGAGCTTTCCAGCATCCAGACCGTGCCGAGCCTGTATCAGCGTCTGGTACAGCCGGACCGCGATAACCCGGAAAAAATCACCCCGATTCTGGCAGACAGCTGGGAAGCGGACGCGGCAGCCAAAACCCTGACGATTAAGCTCAAGCCCGATGCCAAATTCGCCTCCGGCAACCCGCTGCGCCCGGAAGACGTGATTTTCTCTTACACCCGCGCCGTGACGCTGAACAAATCCCCGGCCTTTATCCTCAACGTGCTGGGCTGGGACGCGAGCAACATCGCCAGCCAGCTGAAAAAGGTGGACGACCATACCCTCCAGCTTCACTGGACGGCGGACGTTAGCCCGTCGGTGGCGCTGAATATTCTCTCCACGCCGATTGCCTCCATCGTCGATGAAAAGCAGGTCGCGGCAAACGTGAAGGATAATGACTTCGGCAACGCCTGGCTGAAAATGCACTCGGCGGGCAGCGGCGCGTTCAAAATGCGCGTCTATCAGCCGCATCAGGCCATCGTGCTGGAAGCTAACGAATCAGCGCCCGGCGGCGCGCCGAAGCTCAAAAGCATCATCATTAAAAACGTCCCCGATCCGGCTTCACGCCGCCTGCTGATCCAGCAGGGTGATGCGGACGTGGCGCGCGATCTCGGTGCAGATCAGATAAGCGCCCTGGACGGCAAGCCGGGCGTGAAGGTGCTGAGCATTCCGTCCGCCGAGCAAAATTACCTGGTGTTTAACACCGGCAACAGCGCCAACCCGCTGCTGAACAACCCGGCGTTCTGGGAAGCCTCGCGCTGGCTGGTCGATTATGAAGGCATCACCAAAAATCTGCTGAAAGGCCAGTACTTTGTTCATCAGAGCTTCCTGCCGGTCGGCCTGCCGGGCGCGCTGGAAGACAACCCGTTTAAATTTGACCCGGCAAAAGCGAAAGCCATTCTCGCCAAAGCGGGCATTAAAGACGCGCACTTCACGCTGGACGTGGAGAACAAGCCGCCGTTTATCACCATCGCCCAGTCGATGCAGGCGAGCTTTGCTCAGGGCGGCGTGAAGGTCGATTTGCTGCCTGCCGCCGGGAGCCAGGTCTATGCCCGCGTGCGCGCAAAGCAGCATCAGGCGGCGATTCGTCTGTGGATCCCGGACTACTTCGACGCGCACTCAAACGCCAGCGCCTTCGCGTGGAACGACGGCAAATCCAGCACCGTGGCCGGGCTTAACGGCTGGAAAATTCCCGAGCTGAACAAAGCCACGCTGGCGGCGGTAGCCGAGCCGGATCCGGCGAAGCGTCTAGGTCTCTACAAAAAGATGCAGGAACAGCTGCAGCAGAATTCGCCGTACGTGTTCGTCGATCAGGGGAAAACCCAGATCGTGGTGCGCGATAACGTGAAGGGGTATCAGCAGGGGCTGAACGCGGATATGGTCTGGTACGATCGCGTCACGAAGTAGCCCTTCTCCTTCTCCCTCTCCCGTGGGAGAGGGTTGGGGTGAGGGCAACATCGTGCAACAGAGCCGCCTGTTCCCCCTCACCCCCGCCCTCTCCCACAGGGAGAGGGGGTCGTCCGTGCATATTTTCAGGATAACGATTTACCCATGCCACATCTTTCCACCCGCGTGCTCCAGGGTCTGCTGACCCTGCTGCTCACGCTCCTCGGGCTGCTGCTCGTCACGTTTGCGCTCTCGGCGTTTTCACCGGTCGATCGCGTGCTGCAGATCGTCGGCGATCACGCCAGCCAGTCAACCTACGATCAGGTTCGCCACCAGCTTGGGCTGGATCGGCCTCTGCCCGTGCAGTTCTGGCACTACCTGCAAAACCTTGCCCACGGGGATTTAGGCACCGCCAGCGCCACCGGGCAGCCGGTGCTGCAGGATCTGCTGCACGCGTTTCCCGCCACGCTCGAGCTGGCGACTTTGGCGTTAATCATCGGCGCCGTGCTCGGCGTGATTGCCGGGGTGCTGTGCGCCCGCTACGCCGGTTCGCCGCTCGATTTAGCCATCAGAACGCTCACCCTGCTCGGCAACTCGGTACCGATTTTCTGGCTCGGCCTGCTGATGCTGGCCCTGTTCTACGCGAAGCTGCAGTGGAGCGCGGGTCCCGGCAGGCTGGATGATATCTGGCAGTTCACCGTCGAGCCGCGTACCGGCTTTGCGCTGGTGGATACCTGGCTTTCCGGCGATCGCGAGGCGTTCCGCAACGCCCTCAGCCACCTGGTGCTGCCGGTGCTGCTGCTGGCCTATTACTCGCTGGCGAGCATCACGCGCCTGACGCGTTCCGCCTGCCTGAGCGAAATGAACAAAGAGTACATCCTGCTTGCCCGCGCCAAGGGCGCCGGGGAGATGACCATCCTGCTGCGCCACGTGCTGCCGAACATTCGCGGCACCCTGCTGACGGTGATCGCCCTCGCCTACACCAGCATGCTGGAAGGCGCGGTACTGACCGAAACCGTCTTCTCCTGGCCGGGGATCGGGCGCTACCTCACCACCGCCCTGTTCGCCGGAGACACCACCGCCGTCATGGGCGGCACGCTGCTGATTGGCGTCTGCTTTGTGCTGATCAATAACCTTACCGACCTGCTTGTGCGGGCGACCGATCCCAGGGTGCGCTGATGCCGTTTTGTCTTTTCTTACGCCGCCTGCGCCGCTCCCCCGCCGCGTTTTGCGGGCTGGCTGCCATCGCGCTGCTGGTGGTTATCGCCCTGTTCGCGCCGTGGCTCGCGCCGCTTGACCCGAACTGGCAGGACGCCGCCGCGCGCCTGCAGGCACCGAACAGCCAGCACTGGCTGGGCACCGACAGCTACGGGCGCGATCTGCTTTCACGCCTGATTTACGGCACCCGTCCGGCGCTAGGGCTGGTGGCATTAGTCACCGTAATCACCCTGCCCGCCGGGCTGCTGGTGGGGATTTTGTCCGGCTACTACGGCGGCTGGCTGGAGCGCATCCTGATGCGTTTTACCGACGTGGTAATGTCGATGCCGCGCCTGATCCTCGCCTTCGCGTTTGTGGCGATGCTTGGCCCGGGGCTGGTCAACGGCGCGCTGGCGCTGGCCTTAACCACCTGGCCGGCCTACGCGCGTCAGGCGCGGAGCGAGATCCAGCGGCTGCGCCACAGCGATTATCTGGCCGCCGCCGAGATGATGGGCATTCGCGGCCCGCGCCTGCTGGTCGGCCATATCCTGCCCCTGTGCCTGCCGTCCGCGATTGTGCGGCTGGCGCTGGATCTGGCGGGGATTATTCTGGCGGCTGCCGGTCTGGGCTTCCTCGGCCTTGGCGCGCGTCCGCCGATGGCCGAATGGGGCGCGATGATCGCCGACGGCATGCAGGTGATTTTCGACCAGTGGTGGATTGCCGCCATTCCGGGCGGAGCGATTCTGTTTGCCAGCCTCGCCTTTAACCTGCTGGGCGACGGCCTGCGCGACGTACTGGAGCCACAGCATGACTGAACAACGCGTCATCGTCGATGCGCTGAACATCGACTATCCCGCCGCGCGCGTGGTCAACAACCTCAGCTTCACGCTGGGCAACGAGCGGCTGGCGCTGGTGGGGGAATCCGGCTCGGGCAAATCAATGTCCGCCCGCGCCCTGATGGGGCTGGTGCGTAAGCCCGGCATCGTGAGCGCGAACCGGCTTAACGTGCTCGGCAACGACCTGCTGACCCTGAGCACCCGCCGCTGGCAGGCGCTGCGCGGCAACGGGATTGCGATGGTCCTGCAGGACCCGCGCTACGCGCTGAATCCGGCGCAAAACGTCGCCGCTCAGCTCGATGAAGCGCTGACCCTGCACCAGCGCCTGCCCCGCGCCGAGCGCCTGGCGCGCATTCACGACATCATCCGCGCCGTCGGGCTCAACGAACACGTCCTCACGCGCTACCCCGGCGAACTCTCCGGCGGCATGGGCCAGCGGGTGATGATCGCCATTGCGCTGATCAACAACCCGCAGGTGCTGATTGCCGACGAACCCACCTCCGCGCTGGACGCCCGCCTGCGCAACCAGATCCTCGAACTGCTGGTGCAGCAGAGCGAAGAGCGCCAGATGGCGATGCTGTTAATCAGCCACGATCTGCCGCTGGTGGCGGAGCACTGCGACCGCGTGCTGGTGATGTATCAGGGCGAGAAGGTCGATGAGATGGCGGCAAGCCGACTTCCGCAGGCGACGCACCCGTATACGCGAACCCTGTGGACCTGCCGACCCAATGCGCAAACGTTCGGCCAGATGCTGCCGACGCTGGACCGCACGCAGCCGTGGAAGGAGGCCGATAATGGCGCTCGTTGAGGTTAAGGATCTCCAGGTGAGATTCGGGGAGAAAACGGCGGTGTCCGCCGCCAGCTTTGCCATTGAAAAAGGCGAAACCTTCAGCCTGATAGGCGAATCCGGCTGCGGGAAATCAACTATTCTGCGCGTGCTGGCGGGGCTGCAGCGCGAGTGGAACGGCCATATTTCGATCCTGGGAGACGCGCTACGGCCAGGACGGCGTTTTGAAGGCGAGCTTCGCCGCAACGTGCAAATGGTGTTTCAGGATCCGTGGGCGTCTCTGCATCCAAACCACACCGTTGCGCGCACCCTGTCGGAGCCGTTAAACATCCACGGCGAAACGCGGATTGCCGAAAAGGTGGCGGATGCGCTGCAGCAGGTGGGGCTTTCCGCCGACGCGGGCAGGCGTTATCCGCACCAGCTTTCCGGCGGGCAGCGTCAGCGCGTGGCCATTGCCCGCGCGCTGCTGCTGCGCCCGCAGCTTCTGCTGCTGGACGAGCCGACTTCGGCGCTGGATATGTCCGTGCAGGCGGAAATTCTGAACCTGCTCAACCGCCTGAAGGCCGAGCACGGCATGACCTACCTGCTGGTGAGCCACGACGCGGGAGTGATTGCCCATATGTCCGACCGGGCGGCGTTTATGGCGCACGGGGAGATCCAGAAAGTGTTTGACCGTGAAGCGATGTTGCGGGGTGAGCACAGGATGGGGTAAATGCGCGCGGCGGTGCCCGGTGGCGCTGCGCTTACCGGGCCTACGTTTCGTGCCGCGTTGATGGTTTTTCGTAGGCCGGGTAAGGCGTCGCCGCCACCCGGCAAAAAAATCACTTCAGCAGCTTCACCGTGGCGTCGATGTCGATCTCATCTTCGGTGAAGATCAGCGTCGTATTCTGGAAGGTGGTGATCGCCAGCTTCTTCACCGTGCGCATTTCGCCCGGCTTTTTCTCGGATTTAGGCTTGATGCTGTTCATCAGCAGCCCCACCGACAGCACCGCGTTCTCTTTGTCGATTTTGGTATCAGCCGGCTCTTCTTCGTTAAACACCACGAAGGATTTGATGGAGGAGAGCTTCACGCGCTCGCCGGCAATAAAGAGATGTTTGCTTTCGGGGATCACCTTCACCGCGTAGGCGGAAAGGCCTTTGTTGTTGGTGGTTGGCTCAAAGGTCACCGCGGCATCTTTCTTAATCAGATCGGGGTTCGCGACCTTAATCACATGAAAATAGCGGTTGTCGCCGTTTTCATCTTTGATAAATCCAAAGCCTTTATCTTTAAACCACGTTGTGATTGTACCGTTCATCGCTGTTACCGCCTGTCAGATCGTAATGACTAAAGTTTTGCAGCGCGCAGTGTAATGCACAATGACGGAGGAGACAAAAAAAAAGCCCCTGCACGGGTGCAGGGGAAAACTCATGTCAGAGCTTTTACCCTAAATAATTCGAGTTGCATGAAGGCGGCGACGCAGCGAATCCCCGGGAGCGTACATCAGTACGTGACTGGGGTGAGCGAGGAAAGCCAACGCACAGGCAACTTGAAGTATGACGGGTATATTAGTATTTAGTTGAACACCATCCCTCCATCGATTAAGAGCGACTGGCCGGTCATGTAGTCGGAATCCGGGCCTGCCAGGTATGAGACGCAGGCGGCGACATCTTCCGGCTCGGACAAACGGCCAAGCGTAATGCGTTTGGCAAAGGTTTCGGTCCCGTAGCCGAGCGGTTTACCCGCCGCCTCGGAGACCTGACGGTCGATTTCCGCCCACATCGGCGTTTTGACGATTCCCGGACAGTAGGCGTTAACGGTGATCCCCAGCGGCGCGAGATCCCGTGCCGCGGTCTGGGTTAAGCCGCGCACCGCGAACTTGCTGGAACTGTAGACCGCCAGTTCCGGGTTGCCGGTGTGGCCCGCCTGGGAGCAGGCGTTGATGATCTTGCCGCCGTGCCCCTCTTTGCGGAAGGCGTCAATCGCGGCCTGGATCCCCCAGATCACCCCTTTCACGTTGATGTTGTAGACCTTGTCGACAATGTCCGGCGTGATGGATTCGATAGGGGTAGACGGCGCAATCCCGGCGTTATTCACGATAACGTTAAAGCCGCCCAGCGCGGTGCGCGCTTTCTCCACCGCAGCAAATACCTGTTCGCGGTCAGAGACATCGACCTTCACGGCGACGGCGTTGCCGCCGTTACGGATGATTTCATCGGCGACGGCTCTTGCCGTCTCGACGTTATAGTCGGCGATGGCGACGGCAAAGCCGTCTTTCACCAGGCGAAGCGCGATCGCTTTACCAATCCCCTGGCCTGAGCCTGTTACGAGAGCAACTTTTTGCATTTCTCTGTCCTTATATTGAGTCACAAAATCTGGCTGAGATGGAGCTGGCCCATCAGCAGCGGGTTATCGCTGTAGTCGACGGGAATGGCCACCACGGCCGGGCCATCCACATCCATCGCCGCACGCAGCGTCGGCTCAAGCGCCTCGGCGCTCTCCACGGCAAAGCCTTTCGCGCCGAAGGCGTCGGCATACGCTTTGAAATCGACCGGGCCGAACTCGACGCCGGATAGCCGCTGGTATTTTTTCTCTTCCTGAATCGCCACCATGTTGTAGGCGTTATCCACCCAGATGATATGCAGCACGTTGGCGTTGAGGCGCACCGCGGTTTCCAGCTCCATGCTCGACTGCAGGAAGCCGCCGTCACCGGAGACTGAAACCACCTTGCGGCCCGGGTTCACCAGCCACGCGCCAATCGCCCACGGCAGGGCAACGCCCATGGTCTGCTGACCGTTGGAGATCATCACCTGACGCGCCCGGAAGCTGTAGAGATAGCGGGCGATCCAGATGTGGAAGCTGCCCATGTCGACGGTGAGCGTCACGTCGTTATTCACGATGTCCTGCATGGCGCGCACGATGCGCAGCGGGTGAAGGGCAAACTGGTTGAGCGAGGCGCCGCGGCGGTCGAGGAGATCGCGCTGATGCTGGCGATCGACCAGAATTTCGGAGGCACGCTGGCTCAGCTCGAGCTTACGATCGATCCGGTTAGCAAGCAGGTTCAGCGTTTCGGCGATGTCCCCCACCAGCTCCAGATCCGGGACGTAGTTACGCTCTTCATAAGCGGGCAGCACGTCGATATGCACCAGCGTCGCGTCGCCGCTGTTCCACATGGACGGCTCGTACTCCACCGGGCTGTAGCCGATGCAGATAATCAGGTCCGCCAGATGCAGCAGCCGGTCGCCCGCCTGGTTATTGAACAGGCCGACGCGGCCGGCAAAGCGGGTGAAGTGCTCCTGGTTTACCGCCCCGGCGGCCTGATAGGTGCTGGTCACCGGAATGCGGCTTTTCTCCAGCAGCTTGCGCAGCGCGGCGCTGTTCGCGGGCTGGCTGGCCATCAGGCCGAGTAAAATGACCGGATTTTTGGCGTTTTCGATAAGCTTCGCCACGTCGTTAATCGCTGACTCCGGTGCCGGGCCCATCAGCGCCGGGCCGCTGGCGGGTAAAATCGCCCCCGTGGCGGGCTGGTCGACGATATCCTGCGGCAGGCTGACGAACGCGCCCCCCGGCCTGCCGTGCTCGGCAGCGCGAAACGCGTTCGATACCACCTCGGCAATCGCGTCCGGCGAGCTGACCTCCACGGCGTATTTAGTGACAGGGCTGAACATGGCGACGGTGTCCATGCTCTGGTGCACCAGCTTGGCTTTATCCGCCCGCTTCACCGCCCCGCCCAACGCCACCACCGGGTCGCCTTCGCTGTTGGCGGTGGCGATGCCGGTGATCAGGTTAGAACAGCCCGGCCCGGAGGTGACCAGCGCCACCCCGGCCTTGCCGGTCAGCCGCCCGACCGCCGCCGCCATAAACGCCGCGTTGGCCTCGTGGCGTACCGGGATGATCTCAATGGAGGAGTCCAGCAGGGAGTCAAAGACCTTGTCGATTTTCGCACCCGGGATCCCGAACACCTGCTTCACGCCCTGCGCTTCCAGCTGGCCGACAACCATATCGGCGCCGTGCGCCCACTGACGTGACTGTTTCTCACTGTTCACGGTAGTTCTCCTGTTAGTTTTCGACGGAACGGATCGCTGCATCAAGATTGCTGGGGTGAAGGTTGGCCTGTAAGAACGCGCTGTCAGCGGGCAGATCAATCATCAGCTTGTGAATTTCACCGAAGGTGAGCACGCCGCTCTCCAGCTGGTAGTCGAGCAGATGGCCCCCGCCCTGACGGTCGTCGGTGATGAAATGCTCGTGATAGCCCGCCACGTTGATGCCCTGCATGTGCTGCGGCGTGCGGAACCCGACCAGCACCCCTTCGCGCTGGTTAAAGCGGAACACCGGCTGGTCGTCCAGCACGTCGGTCATCGCGCGGTACGGCGGCTTCTGGCGCGGTACCGTGCGGGTGTGGGCGTGGCGGAAGTTGCCGTCAATGCGCAGCGCGCAGAACAGGTTGTCGGAGGGGATCTGCTGGTCGATGACGTCGTGGATCTGCTGACGGCTGACCGGTGCATCGAAGGTTTTGCGGTACTGCGGCTGGAACCAGGTCATCACCGCGAACGGCGTTTTCTGCTCCGGCTTCGCGGCCCGGGCGCTGCCGTCGGCGCGCAGCTGGTACACCTGGCTGCTGAAGGCAATCATTTCACCGTCCAGCTCGTTGAAGGTGCCCAGACCAAAATCACCGTGTGCCAGCAAATCGGCGATGGTGGTCTCTCCTTCGTACACGCCGCTTAGCAGGGCGCTCATTAGCGATGTCTGATAGATCACGCTGTCAGGATGCTGGGCGGAGAACCCCCGCAGGGTCTCGCACAGGCTGGCCTCACAGTCGCAGGCAGATGAATGCATCATCGTGCTCGTCCTCTTCAACTTTATTTAGAAAGGTTAAATAAATGTTGACCCGATTCAGCAGAGAGTTCCAATATAGAAACCATGCTGGTTTGAGACGTTTTAGATATGGAACTTCGTTATCTGCGGTATTTTGTCGCGGTTGCACGCGAGCGACACTTCACCAGGGCAGCCGAAGCGCTGGGTATTTCACAGCCTCCTCTGAGTCAGCAGATCAAACGGCTCGAAGAGGAAGTGGGCACGCCGCTGTTCAGACGCCTGACGCGGGGCGTGGAGCTGACCGAGGCGGGAGAAGCCTTCTACGAGGATGCCTGCAAAATTCTGGCGCTGAGCGATGCCGCGCTGGAAAAAGCCCGCGGCATCGCGCGCGGGCTGAACGGCAACCTGTCGATTGGCATCACCAGCTCCGACGCTTTTCATCCCAAAATTTTCGCGCTGATCCGCCAGTTTCAGGTGCAGAACATGGCGGTGCAGGTTCACCAGGTGGAAGCCAACATGTCGTCGCTGACGACGATGCTGGCGGAGGGTGAGCTGGATATCGCCTTCGTGCGCCTGCCGTGCGAGAGCAGCAAGGCGTTCGAGTTAAAAATCCTCGACCGGGAGCCGATGGTGGTGGCGCTGCATCGCGATCATCCGCTGGCGGCGTGCGATTCGCTGGCGTTAGAGCAGCTTCGGGATACGCCGGTGGTGCTGTTCCCGCAGGAGGTCGCGCCGGGGCTGTACGAACGGGTTCACGGCTGCTGCGAGCGGGCCGGAATTGACGTGCAGCACGCGCTGCAGTCGTCGCAGCTTTCCTCCTCCCTGAGCATGGTTTCCGCGGGCGGCGGGTTCGCGCTGGTGCCGAAATCCATGGCGGCCATTTCACCGCCGAATGTCACCTATCACGCGCTGAGCTCGCCGGAGCTTTATACCGATATCGCGCTCTGCTGGCGGCGCTTTGAACGCTCGCGGACGGTGAAGCGGTTTTTGATGATGATGAGCGAGGGGTGACGGCAATAGAGGGGTTTTGGTTTTTGTAGGCCGGGTAAGGCGCAGACGCCACCCGGCAATGCCAGCCTCTGTCGGTTCCTGGAACGGTAAAGGTCATGTTGATGCACGCTTAGGTACTACGTTTTCCTGGTAATTGTCTGCCGCAAACCCTCTGTTACTCTGGCTGCACTCAAGGGATGACAAGGCAGAGAGATGCTGAATCCAGGCTGGCAAGATGCCTTGAAATACCCTGAACAATGGAGGTTTTGATGACTACACGAGTTATTGCATTTTTGCTTATACTCGGCGCATTCGCTGTAAATGCTGCCGATGGCGGTAATGGTGGGGATGGCGGAAACGGTTCTGATGGAGGAAACGGTTCGGATGGCACCGTCTCAGCTCCGGGCCGTGCGGGTTGTCCGGGCGGAACAAATCCGGACGCGTCGGGAAAATTTTATCTTCCAGGAACAAAACAGCAGTGCAATCCGGGGAAGCAGGATGCCGTGAAAAGCGCCAGGCAATCAGATGCAGAGTGACAGTATGTTAACGCATCCTGGTTCCACATCCTCACTTGCCTCCTGCTTCAGGCATTAATATATGCGCCGGAATACGCAGAACTAGACTTTCGCCTCCGCACGTAATGCGGCCTGCACCGCGGGTCGGGTACTGATTTTTTCCCTGTACGCCAGTAGCGCGGGCCAGTCGTTGAGTTCAATTGAGAAGAACGTGCACCATCCCAGCACGGTGAAAAGATAGGCATCCGCCACGCTGAAAGATGCTCCCGTCAGATAAGCGCTTGCGGAGAGCGTTTCCTGAAGAAAATCGAACCGCCTGAACAGCTTCTCACGAAAAATCGATTTGGCCTCTTCGGGCAGCACGCGGTTGAAAAGAGGTGCCGATCCCGCATGTATTTCGCTGGTGATAAAGTTTAGCCATTCCTGAAGCCGCACCCGCTCCCAGCCGTCTGCTCGCGGTGCCAGCCCACTTTCTGGCTTGAGGTCTGCCAGGTACTGCAAAATGGCTGGCCCCTCGGTCAGGATTTTCCCGTCATCCAGCTCAAGCGCAGCGACATAACCTTTGGGGTTGATGGTCAGGAAGTCGCGCCCGTCAGCGGTAAGCTTGCTCCTGTTGTCCACTTTAACCAGTTCAAACTCAATCGCCAGTTCGCGAAGCACGATATGGGGTGAGAGTGAACAGGTGTCCGGGGCGTAATAGAGTTTCATAATCTCTCCGTTAAAGCGGTTGTGTGATTTACATACACTGTGCTTAAAGCCATTCTCACTGTAAAATTAATGACTCATAAAATAGCTATTAGCTGAGCTACTGATATCCATGATGAATCTTTTACACTGGCGCTTGCTGGTTGCAGTGGCCGATGCAAGTAATATTTCCCGTGCCGCTGAAGAGGTCGGTATGACGCAGTCGGGCGCCAGCCAGGCGATCGCTCAGTTAGAGGCCTCATTAGGATTTGCGGTATTCACGCGAGAGCGGCGCCACATCGGCGTGACTGCCCTGGGCGAGCGGGTTGTCAAAGAAGCAAGGAGTATGCTGGCGCGGCTGGATGCCATCCGTACACTGGCGGATGAGAGCCGGGGGCTGAGCGGCGGGCGCATTCGTCTTGCCAGTTTTCCTTCGGTGACATCCACGTTTTTGCCCGGGCTGCTGCGGGATTTTAAGCGCCTGCATCCTGAAATCGAGGTGGTCGTACTGGAAGGAACGGACCAGGAAGTCGAAGAGTGGCTGGCGGCAGATACGATTGATCTTGGCGTGGTCATGAACCCTATCCCCGGGCGTGCTGAAGCGCTCCTGGGACAAGATGCGTGGGTCGCGGTGCTGCCAGCCAGTCACCGTCAGGCTCGTTATGCACGTACGCGCGGCATCACCCTTGAGGAACTGGCAGACCAGCCCTTCGTGCTCGCAACCGGCGGTTGTGCCGTTAATGGAAAAAGCCTGATGGAACAGGCGGGCTTGCAGCTGTCTGACGTGCGGGTGACCGTCCGCGACTGGATCAGCGCCTGCCTGCTGGTGCGCGAAGGCATGGGCGTCGCGCTGATACCTGAATCCGCCCTGCCGGATGAATTACGCGGCCTGTGCGTCGTGCCCGTGACGCCTTCGCTGTGCCGGGAGTTTGGGCTGGTTTGTTCGCAGGCTGGCAAATCCTCCCGCGCGACGCAGGCGTTATTAGAAGGATTGCTCAAAATGAAAAGGTCTGCGTGAAGGAGTAACTGTAGTTCAAACCGTGCCCGGTGGCGCTGCGCTTGCGCGGGCCTACGGTTCGTGTCGCGGGTTGGTTGACGGTTTTGTAGGCCGGGTAAGGCGTAGCCACCACCCGGCAATGCCCTTCTGGAAGCCGCCTCGCAAACTTTCAAGAAACCTTATGTAATTCAGGGTTATCCCTTTTCATCCCTTCCCCGTGGTCGTAAAGTGCCTGCGTTGCGGCACATCCGTAACCGGGCGTAGGAACCCGTTAGCATAAAGCGATATTTTTTGTCGCGACAGCGCATATCCCGTTAGAATCACGGTGGCGCTGACGGAGCAGCCGAAAGGCTGGCCGTTTTTCTTTATGCACGGTATTCCTACCTCCGTCAGCGCTACCCCCTCTGAGCGTAGGAACTCATCGGGCGGTTAATATTTTTTTGCATAAAGAGGATGCCTTATGGCTACTATCCCTGGATTTTCTTACGCGCTCACTGAAGAAAGCGCTGTTTATCACCTTATCCACCTGCAACTTCCCGATTCTGCGAATCTCTTCGAACTGGCTGACGCCTGCACTGCGTATGTCAGCGTGCTGGTGGAAACTGACGACGCGGTGACGTTTGCCACACTCTGTAAGCGATTACTGGCTGCGCTTAAGCGGCTGCGGGAGTGCTGCAATGTCGAACTGCCTTCGCATCTGGTTGAACAACTGATTGCGGGAGAAAAGATTGCCTCCTGCGTGCCGGACTGCTGGCAAGAGACAACGCTACAGGTGGACTATGCCGTAGCGTTAACGTTGGCGGTTATGGGCGGGACGTTGCCTGTGAGCGTGGCGAAAGAACTCACCGGACTGCTGCATGATATGGTCTGGCTGTTGGCGGAGTTTGTGAAGGAGCCGTATATCACAGCGCACTGAGGCGGGTGATGGGAGGCCGGGGTTCTGCTGCGTAAAGAGCAGGATTTTGGCCTTGTGCAAAATACAATGTTGTTTGTTGGATTTCCGTTAAGAGCAAAGAATGGACTGCAAAAACATTTTAAGTATTATCGCAGATAATTATATAGTTCATTTTTTAACAATGTCGATAACATTACACGATAAAAGCATTAGAGTTGACACAGGCTAAATATTTGATAAAGTTATATTTTCAACACATTATAGTAATAAACCATGAACATTGAAGATGAATTGGTGAATTTTTTACACCGGACGATGCGTGACAATGACACTAAATATAGAGATATTGAGTTAATTTTATTTTATTTTGGTTTCCGAGAGGAAATGTGGCCAACATTAGATGATGCTGCAATCAGATTTAATGTTGGCGACTCTGACAAACGTCGTTCGGAAAGACCAAGGCAAATAATCAAAGAAAAATTCACAAGTAAAGTAACTATATCTGACCTACCTATAACGCATGAGGTTTATACAATAATTGAGTCAAACAGATGTTCCACTGTAGAAGATACAACAATAAAACTAAGGGAGAGAAATTTAGTCCCAACCTCATTTAGCATAAAGGGAATATTAAATTTACTGCATCACCTGAACGTCTGTGAAGAATATAATATATACACTAACAAACTTCTTCCTTCAAGCAGGCAATCAATTGATTCTGAAACAAACCTTTATATATTAAAATCATCAGAACTCCCTTATATAAAAAAAGCCACACGTAAAATAAGAACTTCCCCAGGGCTGGTTGGCATATCAAACTTTTCAACTTTCCTTAAAAATAATGAAGAGTGCGTGACTTACAAAGAAATATTATTAGATATAATTCGTTCTCGGGATGACATTTGGTTATCGAATATTAATGGCGACTATTGGTATATCGTAGAAGAAAGAGAAAACACTCTAATTAACAATTTAGGGAAAATTAAAAACATCGCTGATGTTGTTAATATTGACACGCTTTCTATTGTACTATTGAATGCTTTTAAACGAAGAACCCCACCTAAAGGTGCTATATATCCTCCCGCAAATGTTTTAAAAAAATATATTGAATCGTCTCGGTTCACTGAGTTTGATGGCTATGCTGTAAAGTTAACATTAGCAGCTGCTAACTTAAGAGATATAGAAATCGATATTATTAATTACATGCAAAATAAAGAGGCCATTAGTTTCGTAGAGGTCAAGTCTTTTCTTGAGCGGAGGGGTTATAGCAAACCCAACATAGATAAAGCAATACTAAATTCACCACTTATTTTTGCTGATAAATCCATTCGGAAAAGTTACACATACACCTTGTTGCAAAATGAATATTTTGCAAGTGAAATCGCCCTGGATAGATATGAGGAGTATAAATGCAAATTATTAGCAGCATGTGCCGAGGGAACGGATACTGAAACTACAAGCATATCGCGAAAAGAGCAGCGATTATTGAGAAGTTGGCTTTTTGAAAATAAAGAAAGTGAAACTTGCGCTATTTGCTCGAATGTATTTTCAGTGAATTCTCTGGTCGCCGCACACAAGAAACCAAGATCGATTTGTTCTTTCAATGAGCGAGTGGATCCTCATATTGTTATGCCTTTATGTAAATACGGGTGCGATTATTTATATGAGTGCTGCTATGTTACTATTGTTGATGGTGTTGTAAGTGATAATATTTCACTCAGACTATCAAAATTTGAATGTGATTATATTGAAAGAATTAGAAATAACATTATTGACAAACGCTGGCTTAAAGGTGATTTAAATTACTTCCGAAAAAATTAATCAAAGGAGGTAATAAGCCAGCAGTAAATATATTATCCTAACAACATAAGATCTATGTCAGATAATCTTTTCATCAATAATAAAGCGTCTGCTTCTGGCACAAAGCGGGCGCATCTTCCACACACGTCCATACACTGCTATAAGAAAAACCATCACCCGCAGAAATCCTTCTCACCAAACAATTCCTGAATACGCTACGCAAATCAAACAAATACCCAAAGCCGATCCATACCATCCACTTTAATCTCTCACCACCACCTCTTAAAGTGTTCGTACTCAATACATGAGCGCCGTAATCACGAGCATGTTGAAACTGCAGCCCATTGGAGTTTCCACATTGTCAACTCACCACCTACCATCTATAATGTTTCCATCCTGGAAACAAGGGGCAAGGATGCACGTCGTCTCAAGAGCGCCTTTCGACGCGGCTACCAGACAATTTCCTAATCAAGCACAAGCCCTGGACGATCTTTACCGGGTACTAAAAAAGGAGCATTACCCGTCACCGGACGATATGCGAAAACGCTTCCCCAGCCTGGACAGGATGAAGTACCGGGAGAAATGGTGGGTCATTGATGTGGGTGGCGGGCATTTAAGAGTGATGTTTTTTGCTGATTTTGAGCGAGGAAAGATTTTCATCAAACACATCAGCACACACGCAGAATATGACAAGCTCACGGACCTCTACCGGAGAACGAAAGAATGAATTATGCAACAGCCATCAAAGCGGCAAACGATCTGACAAACGCGCTCCCTTTCCTGGGCTCAAGCCCGTCGCGGCATGATTACGAGGATGCGCTGGCGTTGGTGGAGTATCTGGTCGAACACGAACCCGATAGCCCGCTGGTAGATATGCTCACCGCAAAAATCGATAAGTACGAAAACGAGTCTCCGGAGTTTGCGGAATTTAACGCGCGTGTTGCCCGCATTCCGTCAGGCGTTGCGTTATTGCGAACGCTGATGGATCAATACCAACTCACTCAGAGCGACTTCGAGAACGAAATTGGCAAGAAGTCTCTGGTGAGTCGAATCCTTAATGGACAGCGCACGTTAACGCTGGATCATATGCGTGCGCTGGCGAAGCGTTTTAATTTGCCGGTGAGTGCGTTTGTGGGGAAGTGATCGAGAGCAGGCGCTTTGTACCCAATCCGCGATAATGCGTCGTTTACATACAAGAACAAAGAGCTGTTAATGAAAACAATTGAAGAACTACGAAACGAGCTTCTAAAAATAGGTGAGCAACTAGGCGGAGGCACAAGGCCTAATCATTACTTCTTTATCCCTGACCAACCCGATGGGGTTGCAACTCCCTATCTTGAAATTCATGGCAAAGAATATCATTTTATCGTCAGTGAAAGAGGCCTTGAAATACAGCGAAAAGTAACGCTCAGTGACGATGAAATTCTGTATTGGTTCGTGGAGAGTGCCGTGGCGGGGCTCGCCTCAACGTTTGCAGCCAGCCATTCATCTGAACGAGAATTTAGAGAGGTTTATTTCAGAAGACAATACAGTTTAATGCTCTCTATCAAACCTGAATGGGCAACAAGAAAGCGCAAAGAAATCACTGAGCTCCTCCATTCGCAAAGAAGCGAACGTGGTTAACCCAACCGGCTCGTTACATTTACTTCCCTGTTGCCCTCTCTTTTCCTGGTAATTGCCTGCAACACACCATCTGTTACTCTGGCAGAACGCAAGGGATGACAAGGAAGAGAGATGCTAAACCCTGGATTCGTTACCCGCAAAGCGCTTGCTCAGTGGAAGGATGTTCCCGCTTTTCTCCCCCAGTTCCAGTTTCATGAAAAACACCTAACGGTCATTCACACTAGCCGCCCTGAAAATATTCTGCCGATGATTGCCAGCTTTGACGTCCGGCAAGATGCCGTGATTCGGCGGTTAATGTCATTGCGTCAAATACCGCAAAAATTTCTGCGCAACCAGAAGCCACAGTCGATCGGCAACTTTGGTTTGCACAGTTTTACCCTTTTGAAGAACTCTGCATCTGAGCTCTGCTATGGCTTAAGAGGGCAATTCTGGCGTACCGATTTCGGTCTGGAAAACGTGCCGGATGCCAGTGCTTTTCAGACTCCAGCCGAGCCGGGCAGCGCGAAACTGTTGCTGCGCTACAAGGTAACGGAGCTGGCGCCCGGCAAACATGAGCTCTCTACGGAAACATTCATCTATTGTCCGGACAGACGCACTCGACTAAAAATGTCGGCTTACTGGCTGATAATACGGGCGGGAAGCGGCTGGATCCGTAAAAGGACGCTGAAGGCTGTTAAATCGAATATTGAAGGACGGGAGTCATAAGATGCTGGCTTATATCACAATAGGTACAAACAACTTTCAGCGCTCCGTGAATTTTTATGACGCAGTTTTTAACGTTCTGGGCTATTCACGTCTGCCGGCATGGACTGAAAGCTGGGCAATGTGGGGAGATGAAAATAATCCCGGCGAGGGCTTCAGCTTCTGTCTTTGTCCTCCTTTTGACCAGCAGCCCGCGACGGCGGGAAACGGGACAATGTTCGCATTCAGTGCAGATAACGCGGATCTTGTCAGACGGTTCCATGCAGCTGGCCTCCTTGCGGGAGGAACGGATGAAGGCGAGCCTGGTACGCGAAGCGCGTACGGCCCCGACTTTTATGTTGCCTATCTGCGCGATCCTGACGGGCATAAGCTCGCATGCGTTTATCAGCATTACTCTCCTGAAGCCGATAAGTTTGTAGAAAAGGAATAGTCGCTTCAATCCTTATCTACCGCCCCACCGCTACGCTCGCCGACAGCCCCGCCACCAGCTCAACCCCCTCCGGCAACCTGTCGATATGAATGCGCACCGGCACGCGCTGCGCCAGGCGCACCCAGCTAAAGGTGGGCTCGACGTCGGGCAGGCCCAGCCCGCCCGCCTCATCGTTGCTGTCCCCGATCCCATGCCCGATGCTCTCCACATGGCCCGTGATGACCGGCTCGTAACCCATCAGCACCACCTGCGCGGCATCCCCGACGCGAATATGGCGCAGCTTAGTCTCCTCAAAGTACCCCACCACCCAGAAGCTGTGGGCATCAACGATGGCGACCTTCGTCTCCCCCGCCGTCGCATAGTCTCCGGGGCGAAGCCGCAGGTGCGTGACGTACCCCGAGACCGGCGCGCGCACGGTGGCGTGCGCCAGATTCAGCTCTGCCAGATCCAGCGCGGCCAGCGCGCCGTGATAATTGGCCGCCGCGACGTTTGCCGCGCTGCCGGTTTGCTGTAAATCCTCGCTCGAGATGGCGTTTTTAATCAGCGTGCGTCGGTGGGCCGCGTCCTGGCGCATCAGCATCTCATGGCGTTTCGACTCGACGTCCGCCTGCGCGCTGACCACCGCCAGCTTAAGCCAGCGCGGATCGATGGTGTAAAGCACATCGCCCCGGTTCACCCACTGATTGTCCCGCACGGCCACGCTGATGACCGGCCCGGAGACGTCCGGCGCAATCTGCACCACGTCCGCCCGCACGCGGCCGTCGCGGGTCCACGGCGTTTGCGCGTAGTGTTTCCACATCATAAAGGCCAGAAGCGAGGCCACCGCGGCCGCGCTTAAGGTCAGCGCATAGCGAGCCAGTAAAGAGAGCAGTGATTTCATGACAATAACCCCAACGCGGTCAGACCCTGCATCAGCAGGAAAAAGGTGACGATCCAGGTTGAAACATCCATCAGCGGGCGAAACGGCAAGCGCCGGTAGAGCCTGCTGAGCGAGAAAAGCGCGACGAGGCCCAGCGTGCAGACCAGCGCCGCGAGGGCGACCATCAGCAGCCCCGGAATAAAAACGCCGCCGATATTGAGATCGTTAACCATGGTCTGGCCCCCGTAATGCACAGTGCAGATCCACCAGCCTGAAGACCAACTGGCGCGCGTGTTCATCTGCCGCAGGCAGATGGCGCGCGATAAGGGCAGCGATGCGTTCGCGCAAGGCGTGGCGGTCCGCGGCGTTTAACCGATAAAAAAGCGCGTCAACCTCCCTGCCGGGCGGTGCGTCACTGCGGCGTAAATGCATGACCGCCAGCCCCAGACGCAGCGCGTGTAACAGTCGATCCAGCGCCTGCTCCGGCGCGCGCGCGCTGCGCTGCAGGCGCGGCAGCAACAGGGCGGTTCGGTCCATCATCAGGTTGATCCAGTGCGTTTCATCAACCCGCAGCGTGCCCTTCACGCTGCGGCGAATGTCGCGCTGGCAGAGGTTCAGCAGACGCGCGATGGCGCCGTCCGCCTGCACGGTTTGCAGCAGGCTCATGCTGACGACGGCAAAGCCGGTCGCGGCAAAGAGCGCGATGGCGGTGTTGGCCGCGACGGCGAAGTCTCCGCTGTAGTGCGCCCCCAGCTCGCACAGAATGGGCAGGGTCAGGGTGATGCCCATCGCCATAAATGTGGTGGGCGGGCGCGCCTGAAGCGACCCGGCCAGCAGATACGCCGGGGCAAGCACCGCCACCAGTACCGGGAAATCGCTCACCTGCGGCAGCAGCGCAAAGCTGTAGAACAGGCTAATGACCACGCCCCAGAATGAGCCAATGATGTATTTCACGATGTGCGGCGCCGGGGTGTCGAAGCTGCCAAACAGCGTGCAGCAGACGCCGAGTATCGAAACCGCCGTACCGCCATCCGCCCACGCTGAGAAGATCCAGACCAGACAGCCGCTCAGGATGATAGCGAAAGCCCCCAGCGCCGTGCGGGCGGCTGTTAGGGGATCGCGGTGGAAAACGTAGCCTTTCGCCGCGCGGGTTTGCACCTCACCAAACACGGGTTTTGCACGGTGGATGGCCCCGGAAAGACGTTCGCACTGCTGCAGAAGCACGATCGCCTCCGAGAGGTAGCGGATAAAACTGACCTGCAGCGCGTCGTCAAACGTCTGCGCCTGCGCGGCATACCGATCGATGAGAAGCGCACAGCGGAGCCGCAGCGACTCTGCCGTACTGCCGGCATCAGCGCCTTCAGCGGTAAGCCAGGCCTGAACGTCGCCCATCAACGCCTGCACGTCGGCGGGCAGGGTTCCGCTCGCTGGCAGGCGATCGTGCAGTTCACAGTTGACGATAACCAGCCGCGCCAGCCGGTCGTGGATCGCTTTTCTGGCCTGTCGCACCGGGGCTGAAAGGGCAAAATCGTACGGAATATGGTGGCTGATGCCCTGCAGGAACTGCAGCGCCAGGGCCAGATGCAGAGGGCCGGAAGCCGCGTCAGGTTTGCCTGATAGGGTGTCCGCCACCCGCCCGCGCGCGGCCTGTAGCGTCTGGGATAATTTAGCGTTGAACTGGCCTGATACGCGCGCGGGCAGCACGTAGCGGTGGATCAGCGCCGCGCAGGAAATCCCAATCGCGATCTCCTGCACGCGGACGATGGCGACGTTAAAAATGCCGCCGGGATCGGACACCGCAGGAAAACCAATCAGGCTCGCGGTGTAGCCTGCCAGCACAAAGGCGTAAGCCCGGGGCGTGCGTTCCAGCAGGGAGAGCCACAGGCAGAATACGATCCAGCCCGTCAGCACCACGCTGCACAGGACTGGCGTATTTGCGAAGGCAGGCACAATCACAACGGTCGCGCTGGCACCCGCCACGGTACCGGCCAGCCGGTAGAGGCTTCTGCTCAGCGATGCGCCGACCGACGTCTGCGACACGATGTAAACCGTAATAATGGCCCACGAGGGGCGTTCGAGGCCGATCGACAGCGCAATGTAATAAGCCAGCATCGCCGCGGCAAAGCTCTTCGCAGAGTAGATCAGCGCGCCCGCATCGTTTCGCAGCGCGGCAGGGATGTGCACGGGATGAGAGAAAATGTTTTTCATGCCGGGATTATTACCGGCTTGCAGAACCGCTGAAATACTCTATTCTGTCAAAAAATATCTAAATGTTGCCAGAATCGTGAAGCCTCAACCCGCTACTACGCTGTATGACCCCGACTCTACCGCCAGCCCGGCGGTGGCGCGTCATCTGGACTTCGTGGACTACGCCGCGGAAGTGCCGGTGCATACCCACCGCAAGGGCCAGCTGATTATTGCCCGATACGGCGCGGTCAGCTGTTACGCGGAAAATGATATCTGGATCGTGCCGCCGGACTGCGCCGTCTGGATCCCCGGCGGTATTCCGCACAGTGCCAGGGCGACCTGGAACGCGCATCTTAACTATCTGTTTATTGAGCCCGGCGCGGCGGCGCTGCCGGAGAGATGCTGCACGCTGGCGATCTCGCCGCTGATTAAGGAGCTGGTCGATCGTCTGACGCGCGAAGGCGTGGATTATCCCCCCGACGGCCACGTCGCCAGATTGACCCGGGTCACGCTTGACGAGCTCGCCAGCATGCCGCAGCAGAAGCTAAGCCTGCCGGTCTCAACCGATCCGAAAATTCGCGCCATGGCGGACGCGCTGGTCAGCCGTCCTGAGGACAGAAGCACCCTGAAGGACTGGGCGAAACGGCTCGCCCTCAGCGAGCGCTCGTTTGCCCGCCTGATGCAGCGCGAGACCGGGCTGAGCTTCGGGCGCTGGCGCCAGCAGCTGCATTTGATTATTGCCCTGCGGGAGCTGGCCAGCGGCGTGCCCGTCCAGAACGTGGCGGCAACGCTCGGGTATGAATCGGTGAATGCATTTATCACCATGTTCAGAAAAGCGATGGGCAGCACGCCCGCCCACTACTTTGCCGAACGGAAAAACAGCGGCCGTTAGCCCGGCCCCTCGCTCCCCGCCGCCAGCAGCGGCACCACCACGTCGCTGATGGGCACCGCAATCCCGTGCTTGCGGCCGTAGCGCTGGATCACGCCGTTGCGGATATCCCACTCCATCGGGCGATCGGCCTGGCGGTCGGCCAGGATCGACGTGCCCAGATCTACTGGCGCACGCTGGAAGTTCGCCAGGATCTCCTGCGCCACGTCATCGTCCAGCTTCGCCCCTTCGGCGCGGGCGACGGTAAGCCCCTCGCGCAGGTAGGCCAGCGCAAGCTCGCTGATATCTTCGCGCCTGAACATCCCGGCGCGGCGGTTAGAAAGCACCATCAGCCCGGCGACCGCGTTTTGCAGCAGCTTGCGCCAGGCGACGGAGGCGAAATCTGTCGAGAGCTCAACCGCGCAGCGCGTACCGCGAAGCGCCTCCACCACCCGCTGCGCCTGCGGCACGTCCGGCAGGGTCAGGCGCGGTTTGGCGCGCAGCCAGACGGAGGCATCCGGCTCGCGCTGGGCCGGGAACCAGACCACCGACGGCAGCACCGTCGCGCCGTTAACCCACGGCTCAAGCTGGGCTTTTTGCTCTACGCCATTTTGCAGCGCACAGACCACGGTGTTTTCATCGCACAGGGCGCGCAGCCACCCGGCGCTGTCGGCGTTCTGGGTAGTTTTCACTGCGATGAAAACCAGATCCACTGGCTGCCTGATGACGGCCGGATCGGTTAATACCGGACCGGGCACCACGGTTTCACCCTCGTCGTGGCGCAGGCGTAATTCCGCGTGCGCGGTGCGCCCGCACAGCAGCGGCGTGCGGCCAACGTCATGCAGCACCGCGGCGATGGTGGTACCAATTGCGCCAGGCCCAATCAGCGCAATCACTGGATTGTCAGACATGGTTATCTCCCCTTTTCGCTAAGCCTGCTAACAGTTATACCACCCTGAAAAGTGAGCGCCACGTCGTTGTCTATACTCAACACACTACAGACAACGGAGTGCGCCATGCCTTTACCCGATTTTAAGTCCTCTGAACCTTTCACCCTCGGCATCGAACTCGAGCTGCAGGTGGTTAACCCGCCGGGCTACGATCTGAGCCAGGACTCCTCCGCGCTCATCGCCGCCGTCAAAGACGACATCAAAGGCGGCGAGGTCAAACACGATATCACCGAAAGCATGCTCGAAATCGCCACCGGCGTGTGCCAGAACATCGACCAGGCGGCGGCGCAGTTCTCGGTGATGCAGCAGAGCATCCTGCGCGCGGCGGCGGAGCAGCATATCCAGATCTGCGGCGGCGGGACGCACCCGTTCCAGAAGTGGCAGCGGCAGGAGGTGTGCGACGACGAGCGCTATAACGTCACGCTGGAGCGCTTTGGCTACCTGATTTTGCAGGCGACGGTGTTCGGCCAGCACGTGCACGTCGGCTGCCGGACCGGGGACGACGCGATTTACCTGCTGCACGGCCTGTCGCGATTCGTACCGCACTTTATCGCCCTGGCGGCCGCCTCGCCGTATATGCAGGGCACGGACACGAAGTTCTCCTCGTCGCGGCTCAACATCTTCTCGGGGTTCCCGGATAACGGCCAGATGCCGTGGGTCAACAGCTGGCAAGAGTTCGAGGGGCTGTTCCGCCGCCTGAGTTCCACCAGCATGATCGACAGCATTAAGGATCTGCACTGGGATATTCGCCCCAGCCCGCACTTCGGCACCGTCGAGGTGCGGGTGATGGATACGCCACTGACGCTCGGCCACGCGATTAACATCGCCGGGCTTATTCAGGCGACGTCGCACTGGCTGCTGACCGCGCGGCCCTATAAGCATCAGGAAAAAGATTTTCTGCTGTACCGCTTTAACCGTTTTCGGGCCTGTCGCTACGGGCTGGAAGGGATCCTGACGGACGTGCATACCGGCGAGCACAAAACCGTGGCGGAAGACATTGCGTGGCTGCTGGAGCAGGTTGCGCCGTCGGCCGAGAAGCTCGGCGCGACGAGCGCAATCAATGAAATTGCCCTGCTGTTAAAGCAGGGCAAGAGCGAGGCGCAGCGCATGCGGGAGTTTATCGCCGACGGTGGCTCGCTGATTTCTCTGGTTCAGAAGCACTGCGAGCTGTGGGCGACGAGTCCGTAAGGCCGTGGCCCCACTCGCGCAGGCGCTGGAACAGCACGAACAGCGCGGGGATAAACACAATCCCCACCACGGTCGCTACCAGCATGCCGCTGAACACCGTGGTGCCGATGATGCGGCGGCTCTGGGCCCCCGCCCCGGTCGCCAGCATCATCGGCAGGACGCCGATAATGAACGACACGGCGGTCATCATCACCGCGCGGAAGCGGCGCGAGGCCCCTTCCCGCGCGGCATCGACAATCGCCATCCCGTCCATGCGCCGCGCGCGGGCGAACTCCACGATAAGAATTGCGTTCTTGGCGGCGAGGGCTATCAATAGCACCAGACCAATCTGCACGTACACGTCGTTGGCATAGCCCGCCAGCCACAGCCAGACCAGCGCCCCGCCGATGGCGAACAGCACCGAGAGCATCACGCTCGCCGGGAGCGTCCAGCTCTCGTACTGGGCGACGAGGAACAGCCACGCCATCACTACCGCCGCCAGCACGATCCACATCGCCTGGTTGCCGGTCTGCTGCTCCTGATACGACATGCCGCTCCAGGCGTAGTCGTATCCCGCTGGCAGATTCTGCACCAGAAGCTCGCCCATCGCCGCCATCGCGGTGCTGCTGCTCACCCCGTCCGCCGCCGAGCCGCTCACCGACACCGACGGGAACTGGTTGTACTGCTGCAGGAACGGCGCCCCGACGGTCGGCGTGATGGTGACGAGGTTGCTCAGGCGCACCCGCTCGCCGCTGTTGCTACGCACGAACAGCTCGCCGATCTGCCCGGCGCGCTCGCGCCACTGCATCTCGTTCTGCATCACCACGTGGTAGACGCGGTTGTTGACGCTGAAATCCCCGGCGCGCGTGCCGCCAAAGGCGGTTTGCAGGCTGCTGAAGATGCGCGACACCGGCACGTCGAGACGCGCGGCGCTCTCGCGGTCAACGGTCAGCGTCAGCTGCGGCACGTTGCTGCTCCAGGTGGTGAACACGCGGCTCAGCTGCGGGTGCTGGTTGGCTTTCGCCAGCACCTCACGCGTCACGCGCTCCAGCTCCGCCGGGCTCTGCCCCGCCTGCGCCTGGATGCGCAGGTCGAAGCCGGAGGCGTTGCCCAGCCCCGGCAGCGTCGGCGGGGCGAAGGTCATGATGGTCGCTTCCGGCAGGGCCAGCAGCTGGCGCTGCAGGGTACCCATCACCTCGTCCAGCGGCGGGCGCTCGCTCCAGTCCTTCAGCATGATGGAGATAAACCCGCCGTTGGAGGCGCTGGTGCCGTTGAGAATGTTAAATCCGGAGACCTGAATCACGTCCTCCACCGCCGGATTTTTTGCGATGAGTTCGCGTGCCGTGGTCATCACCGCTTCGGTGCGCTCCAGCGAGGCCGCCTCCGGCAGCTGGACGCTGGCAAAGAAGTAGCCCTGATCCTCCTGCGGCAGGAAGCCTTTAGGCATCGACGTAAAGCTGAACGCCACCACGGCCGCCGCGCCTGCGGTGGCCAGCAGCGCCAGCCACGGGCGAAGGTTGAAGACAGTCACGATGCGGGTGTAGACGCCACGCGTGGCCTCCAGCCCCCGGTTGAACCCACGGAAAATCGCCGCGGGCTGCACCGGGCGCGGACGCAGGAGCATCGCGCACAGGGCGGGCGTCAGGGTCAGCGCCACGAGGCTTGAGAGCGTGACGGCGGTGGAGAGCGTCACCGCAAACTGGCGGTACAGCTCGCCGACAATCCCCGGCAGCAGCGCCACCGGCACAAACACCGCCAGCAGCACCAGCGTCGTCGCGATGACCGGCCCGGCGATCTGGCGCAGCGCCAGCGCGGTCGCCGCCGTGCGGCTCTGCCCTTCCGCCATCAGCGTTTCGACGCTCTCCACCACCACGATGGCGTCATCCACCACCATGGTCAGCGCCAGAATAATGGCGAACAGGCTGAGCGTGTTGGCGGAGTAGCCGAGCGTGTAGAGCACCGCGAAGGTGCCCACCAGCGATACCGGAATGGCGAGCGCGACAATCAGCGTCGCGCGCCAGCTTTGCAGGAACAGGGACACCACGACCACCACCGCCAGCATCGTCAGCGCCAGCGAGACGCCGATCTCTTTAATCGTGGCCGCAACAAATGAGGTGGTGTCGAATTTCACCTCGTAGACCAGATCGTCCGGGAAGCGTGTGGACAACCGTTCCAGCTCCGCGCGCACCGCGTCGGCCACGCGCAGGGCGTTGGCGGACGGCGTCGGGTAGATGCCGAGGTAGGCGGAATCGTGCCCGTTCAGCTGCGCGCCGGAGCTGTAGCTGCGCGAGCCGAGCTCGATGGTGGCGACGTCCTTCAGGCGCACCAGCTGGCCCATCTCGCCCGCGCGGATGATGATGTCGGCAAAGTCTTCGGCCTGGCTTAAGCGCCCCAGGCCGTTGATGGTCAGGGTCTGCTGCTGGCCGTTAAACACCGGCGGCGTGCCGACCTGGCCTGCCGCCCCCTGCACGTTCTGTTCGCGCAGCGCCTGCGCCACGTCGTCGGTGGTGACGTTCAGGGCGTTCATGCGGTCCGGACGCAGCCAGATGCGCATGCTGTAGTCGCGCGCGCCAAACATCTGCACCTGCCCGACGCCCGGCAGACGCGACAGCGCCTCGCGCACCTGGGTGCTGGCGTAGTTACTCACAAACAGCGGCGTGTGGGTGTTTTCCGGTGAGTAAAGACTTACCCCCATCATCAGGTTGGTGGCACGCTTGCGCACCTGCACGCCGTTTTGCTGCGCTTCGGTCGGGAGCTGCGCCACGGCCTGCGAGACGCGGTTCTGCACGTCGATGGCGGCGAGGTCCGGATCGGTGCCCGCCGCGAAGGTGATGTTCAGGCTGTACGAGCCTTCGTCCGAGCTGGTGGACTCCATGTAGAGCATGTGATCCACGCCGTTCAGCTGGGTCTCCAGCGGCGTGGCGATAGCCTCCGCCACGTCAGCCGAGCTGGCGCCCGGCCAGCTGGCAGACACATTCACCACCGGCGGCGCGATCTGCGGGTACTGCTCCACCGGGATAATTCTCAGCGCAATGGCCCCCAGCAGGGTGATGACCAGCGCAATCACCATCGCGAAGCGCGGGCGTTTGATGAAAAACGTCAGCATGATGGCTCCTTAATTGAGTATCTGGACGGCCGCGCCGGGCTGTACGCGCTGCGCGCCGTCAGTAATCGCTCGCTCACCGGACTTCACGCCGGATGAAATCCGGAAATGCTGGCCGATCTGTCCGGCGACCTTCAGCGGGCGCATTTCGGCTTTGCCGTCGGCGTTAACCACCCAGGCAAAGAACCCGTCGCCGTTCTGCTGGACCGCCGCGGCGGGCAGGGTCAGAACCGGCTGCTCGCTGGCCGGGCGCAGCGTCACGTTCACGCTGCCGCCGGGCAGCAGCTGATGGCGCGGGTTGGCAAACTCGGCGCGCAGCATCACGCTGGCGGTGCGCGGATCGATGCGGTTGTCCACGGACGTCAGCTCGCCGCTGACGCGCTGGCCGTTGCTGTCTATGAACGCCTGCCAGGCCTGCTTCATGGCGCTGATATCCGCATGCTGTCCGGCTTTGGTGGCAAACGCGCCCTCTTCCAGCGCAAAGGCGATGCGGATGGGATCGAGCTGCACCACCTCCACCAGCACGCCGCTGGCAGGGTTGACCAGGCTGCCGACGTGGAACCGGCTGTGCCCCACGCGACCGTCAATCGGCGAGGTGATGCGGGTGTAGTTCAGGGTGACATTACGGGTTTCGAGCCGGGCTTTGGCCTGCTCCAGCGCCGCGCTGGCGACGTCGCGCTGCATGCGGGCGTTGTCCACGTCGTGACGGCTAATGGCGTTGCTGCTGCCCAGGCTTTCAAAGCGGAACAGCTGCTGCTGCGCCTGGCGCAGCGTGGCTTCGGCGCTTCTCACCTCAGCCTGCGCCAGACGCAGGGCGGCGCGCGGCTCGGCGTCGTCCAGTTCGAACAGCAGGTCGCCTTTTTTCACGTACTGCCCGTCGCGGAAGTGGATTTTGGCGATCGCGCCTTCGGTACGCGCGCGCAGCTCAACGGTGTGGATGGCTTCGATGCGGCCCGGGATCTGGCGCTCGGCGGCGTGGGCGGTCTGCTCCACGGTGGCGACGCGGACGGGGATGGCGGCGGCGAATGCGGGTTGCAGGGTGCAGGCGAAAAGTGCGAACAGGAGTGGGAGTTTCATTAAGAGGTACCTCAGATGTGTTCCCCTCACCCCGGCCCTCTCCCCAAAGGGGCGAGGGAGAAAACCGAGCCGCCCCTTCACCTCAGAGCAGAGGGAGAAAACCGGGCGGTCCCCTCTCCCCTTAGGGGAGAGGGATAGGGTGAGGGGTAAGGTTTTGGTTATGCAGCCTTACGGAACCTGCGGGTCAGTCGCTTCTCGATTTCGACGACGAAGAACATCACGCCCGCTACCGCCAGGGTCACAAACCAGTAGCGCAGCGGCAGCGCTTCGGTGCCGAACAGCATCTGCATCAACGGCAGGTAGATAATCGCCGCCTGGAGCAGGAACAGCACGCCCGTCACCAGCCAGATCCCTTTGTTCGCCAGCAGGCCGCGGTTCAGGGAGAATCCTTCGGTGTTGCGGCAGTTAATCATGTACACCCACTGGGCGCAGACCAGCATCTGCAGCAGCACGGTGCGGATGAACTCCGCGCTGTGGCCGCGCGGGGCCAGCCAGGCTTCCAGCGCAAAGGCGGCGATGGCAATCATGGTGCCGACGAAGGCCACGCGCCAGACGGCGTAGGCGTCCATCACGTGCTGCCCGGTCTGGCGCGGCGGACGACGCATGATGTTGCGCTCGGCGGCCTCAAAGGCCAGGCCGAAGGAGAGCGTGGCGGAAGTGGCCATGTTCATCCACAGGATCAGCACCGGCGTCAGCGGAATGATGTTCCCCGCCAGCAGCGCAATTACAATCAGCAGCCCCTGCGCGAGGTTGGTCGGCATGATGAACAGAATCGTCTTCTTCAGGTTGTCGTAAACGCGACGCCCCTCTTTCACCGCGCTGGCGATGGTGGCGAAGTTGTCGTCCGTCAGGACCATGTCCGCCGCCTCTTTGGTCACTTCCGTGCCCTTGATGCCCATCGCGATGCCGACGTCAGCCTGACGCAGCGCCGGGGCGTCGTTCACGCCGTCGCCGGTCATGCCGACGATTTCACCCTTGTCCTGCAGCGCTTTCACCAGGCGCAGCTTATGCTCCGGGCTGGTACGGGCGAAGATGTCATACTTCACCGCCGCTTCCGCCAGCGCGGCGTCGTCCATCTTCTCCAGCTCATAGCCGGTGACCGCCTGCTCGCTGTTGGCGATCCCCAGCATCTGGCCGATGCTCATCGCCGTCTGCGGGTGATCCCCGGTGATCATCTTCACGCGGATCCCCGCCTGCTGGCAGGCGTTAATCGCATCAATGGCTTCCGGACGCGGCGGATCCATCATCCCGGCGATGCCGAGGAAGATCAGGCCGTGGCTCAGGTCATCGTGCGTCAGTTCCTGCTCGCCGTTCGCCGGCTTGAACGCCGCGGCGACCATGCGC
Source organism: Enterobacter sp. 302C9 (assembly GCF_034106085.1). Taxonomy (NCBI): domain Bacteria; kingdom Pseudomonadati; phylum Pseudomonadota; class Gammaproteobacteria; order Enterobacterales; family Enterobacteriaceae; genus Enterobacter; species Enterobacter sp. 302C9. Next base: position 267,591 of record NZ_JAWNBW010000001.1, on the reverse strand, counting down.
AGCCCCTGACGCGCATAGCGCTCCATCTCGCTTTCCCAGTACGCGCGGTTGAAGGCTTCCGCACCGTTGCGGGTCTGCTGCTGCGCGCACAGGGCGAAAATGACGTCCGGCGCGCCGGTGATCAGGATCTGCTCCTCACCGCCAATCTGGTAGTGGGTGCTCATGTACTTGTACTGCGAGTCGAACGGGATTTTGTTAACCAGCGTGGTCATGACCGGCTCAAGGCTGGCCTTCGCCGCCAGCACCTTCAGCGCGCCCTCGGTCGGCCCACCGGTGATGCCCCACAGGCCGCGCTCGTCCTGAATCAGCTGGCTGTCGTTACACAGGTCGATGGTGCGCAGGTAGTGCTCCAGCACGGTGCCCGGCTGGATGTGGACCGGCTCGTCGCTGCCTTCCAGGTAGATGTTGCCCACCGGCTCGTAGCTGTTGCCGTCCACGCGGTAGCAGGCGTCAGCGGTGATAATGGCTTTGACCGTCATCTCGTTCATGGTCAGGGTGCCGGTTTTATCCGAGCAGACCACGGTCATCGCGCCCAGGGTTTCAACCGTCGGCAGCTTGCGGATAATCGCCCGCTTGCGCGCCATCGCCTGCACGCCCAGCGAGAGGATGATGGAGATAATCGCCGGCAGACCTTCCGGCACGGAGGCCACCGCCAGGCTAATCAGGGAGAGCAGCAGCTCGCCCATCGGGATCTCGCGGAACACCAGGCTGAAGACAAACAGCGCGGCCATCATCGCCAGAATAATGGCGAAGATCGCTTTACCCAGCTTGTCCATCTGCACCAGCAGCGGCGTGCGGTGCTTTTCGATACCCGCCATCATCTGGTTGATGTGGCCAAGCTCCGTATCCTTACCGGTCGCGGTGACCACGCCGACGCCGCCGCCCGCGCTTACGGTCGTCCCGGAGAAGACCATATTGGTGCGATCGCCCAGCGGCAGTTCGCCGCTCAGCGGATTAATATGTTTATCCACCACGGTGGATTCACCAGTCAGAATCGCCTCTTCCACGCGTAAATTATGCGCTTCGATTAAACGCATATCCGCCGGAATACGATCTCCCGCGCGTAATACAATAATATCGCCCGGGACTATTTCAGTTGTGGGTAGAGTTTCGTGATTGCCGTTACGAATAACGCGCGCCTCGCTGGAGAGCATATTGCGAATACTCTTCAGGGATTTTTCCGCGTTGCTTTCCTGAATATGGCCAATTAAAGCATTGATTACCGCCACGCCCAGAATTACCAGCGTATCAACCCAGTGGCCCATTATTGCTGTTAATACGGCGGCGGCCAGCAGGACATAAATCAGCACATCATTAAAATGGGCCAGGAAACGCAGCCAGGCGGGTTTGCCTTTTTTCTCCGGCAGCGCGTTCGGCCCTGTTTTTTGCAGACGCGCCTGCGCCTCTGCACGATCCAGGCCGCTGGCCTGGCTCTGCGTGTGGGTAAGCACCTGCTCTACGGTCTGCTGGTATGCCAGCCCGCCGGAAGGCGGCACGTTTGGGGACACTTTTTTTTCGGTCATCGTATTTTTCCTTCAATATCCGGTGAACAGAAGCCTGAATTCCTTTCTGGCTAAATAAATTCATTTTTAAGTCTTGCGGGTAAAATTGATCTACCGCAATATAATGACTTCTCGGTTATTCAAAACTGATTAAAACTATTTAGATGGCCTGATTTTTACAAAATATTTCTAAACCAACACTAAACGAGGGGGAACCATGTGGGGTATTTATCGCGGACGCCGACTGGTGTTATACGTTATCGCGGCCATTGTTATTGCCACGTTAATTGGTTATAGCACCTATACATTTGTAAAATTATTTTCCTGACAAAGACATTTATTTACATAACGCGATATTAATATAAATGCCGGGTCGTATTTTGTTATTTATTCCCCAAATAATATCTTCGTTTTATTCAATAACGTCTTAGTCGCTGATATTGCTTTACGTTACAGGATGCCGGACAATGACATTTTTAACTGACGATTAACATTACGATGAAACACCCGTTAGAATCGCTGCTTACGGCAGGCGGCATTTTATTGCTGGCCCTGCTCTCCTGCCTGCTGTTGCCCGCGCCATCGCTGGGTCTGGTGCTGGCGCAGAAGCTGGTTCAGACCTTTCACATGGTCGATCTGAACCAGCTTTACACCATTCTGTTCTGCGTGTGGTTTTTACTGCTGGGTGCCATCGAATTCTTCGTGCTGCGTTTCGTCTGGCGCCGCTGGTTTTCACTGGCGTCGTAAGCCAATAAAAAAGCCGGGTGGCGACTTCGCCTTACCCGGCCTGTGATGGCAATTTTCCAGACCCGCCAGGGCGGAAAACAGCTCAATGCGCCTGACTGTGGTTCTCCTTGCGGTACGCACCAGGCGGCTGGTTGAACGTGCGGGTGAAGATACGGGTAAACGTCTGCTGCGAGTCAAACCCGTAACGCAGGCAGATGTCGTACACCCGAGCGTCGGATTCACGCAGATCGCGCGCCGCCAGCAGCAGCTTGCGCTCACGGATATAACGCCCCAGGCTCTCCCCTTTGTACTGCATAAACAACCGCTGCAGGTGCCACTTCGAGTAGCCCGCGTGGCGGGCAATCTCTTCTATACGTAATGGCTGGTGCAGATTGTCGTCGATCCATTCGACGATAGTGTCGATGACTTGAGCGGAAATGGTCATGCTGCTGTCCCCCTCTGCTTCTCGCTTAAACATTATTCCCACCACGCGCGAAAGGTTTGCGTGGCGTCATTCACCCGGACGGGCTCGCCCAGCGCCGGTGTCAGTAGCCGATAGTTTTTATCCTTGCTGGCTTTAGCCAGCTGGATCAGCGGATCGTTCCACGTATGTTTCGCCAGCACGAAGCGCCCGTTATGCCCGGGCACCACGGCTTTCGCGTTCAGATCCACCGAGGCCTGCGCCGTTTCCTCCGGCAGCATGTGGATGTACTTCCAGTCCTGGTCGTACTGGCCGTTTTCCATGATGGCGACATCCACACCATCAAACTGCTCGCCGATGGCCTTAAAGTGCGGGCCGTAGCCGGAATCCCCGCTGTAATAAACTTTCCGATCTGGCGTGACGAACATAAAGCTGCCCCACAGGGTTCGATCGCGCTTGATGCCGCGCCCGGAGAAGTGACGCGCCGGCAGAACATGCACCGTCAGTTCATCGCTGATGCGTACCGACTGGTTCCAGTCGCGTTCGTCAATAATCTCAGGCTTCATCCCCCAGTAGCGCAGGTGGGATCCCACGCCCAGCGGCGTCACCACGCGCTTCACCTTCGGCAGTAGCGCCCGGATGGTGGCGTAATCCAGATGATCGTAGTGATCGTGCGAGATAATCAGCAGGTCGATTTCCGGCATGCTTTCAGCGCGCCACGGATACTCCCCAGCAAAGGCTTTATTCAGGAACGAGAACGGCGCGGCGTAGTTGCCGAGCACCGGGTCAATCAGGATGCGTTTGCCCGCGAGCTGCAGGTACCACGAGGAGTGGCCGAGCCACACCAGGGTGTCCTGCTCCAGCGGCAGGCTCGCAAGATCGGTTTTCACCAGCGGCAGCGGCTGGGCCGGGCGCGCGTTTTCGGTTTTTTTGGTCAGAAAATCCCACGTCGCGACCAGCATGTTTTTGTCGCCGTTATAGCCCGGCGTCGGCAGCGTATTGTGGAATTTCCCGTCGCGATACTGGGGAGAGGCCTCCACTTCAGTGAGCTGCTCACCCTGCGGCGGCTGGCCGAATCCGGCATTCAGTACAAACGGTAAACTCGCAGCTGAAGCAATAATCATGATTAACACCACGCAGATGAAGAGAGGTTTTTTCATATCCAGACCCGAAAACGCGCCCCATCCGATAGTTTGCGCGGGGTAAACTTGATTATGAGTGAGTAAGCACTCATTATAGATATGATGATAAAGTCGTCAAGACGTTTTCGATCTTTGACATTCCGCGTTGCAGCGTGTCAAAGCACGTGTTTCAATCAGGGTTTTTATAATTGACAGGGGGAAAAATTTAGTGGCACGTCCGAAGAGTGAAGATAAAAAACAGGCCTTACTGGAAGCCGCAACGGTGGCGTTTGCACAGTCAGGTATTGCTGCCTCAACGTCGTTAATCGCCCGTAACGCGGGCGTCGCCGAAGGGACCCTGTTTCGCTACTTTCCCACTAAAGACGATCTGCTGAATGCCCTCTATCTGCACCTGAAGCAGGATCTCTGCCAGGCCATGCTGGCAAACCTCGATCGCACCATCACGCTGCCCAAAGAACATACCCGCAATATCTGGAACAGCTACGTGGACTGGGGTATTCGTAACCCCGTTTCTCATGCGGCTATCCGCCAGATTGGCGTCAGTGAAAAGCTGAGCGCCGAAACCGAACAGGCGGTGAAAGAGATGTTCCCGGAACTCCATGAGCTGTGCCGCCGCTCTGTGCGTCAGGTGTTTATGTCAGATGAATTTAAAACCTTTGGCGATGCGCTTTTCTTATCGCTGGCCGAATCCACGATGGAATTTGCCACTCGCGACCCTTCCCGCGCCGTTGATTTTAAAGCGCTCGGTTTTGAAGTGATGTGGCGCGGGCTGGCCCAGGAAGAGAGCGATGGACAGTAAATCCTTGCAGGAGCACGCAATGCGCGTGGCCCTTGAGTTGCCCTTCACCGAGCACTGCTGGCCGTTTGGGCCGGAGTTTGACGTGTTTAAAGTGGGCGGAAAGATTTTCATGATCGCCGCGGTCGCGCACGGGCGACCGCACGTCAGCCTGAAGTCAGACCCGGAGAAATCGCTGTTAAATCAGCAGATCTATCGCGGGATAGAGCCGGGCTACCATCTGAGTAAAAAGCACTGGATCTCCCTTTACGGCACCGACGACGTGACGCCGGAACTGGTTACCGACCTCATCCGTGATTCCTGGAATCTGGTGGTGGATAAGCTGCCGAAAAAAGACCAGAAGTGGATCCGTCCGGTCTGATTGTTCGTCTGAGACGAACAGATTAAGCGCTCGAATTGCACTTATCTTTTTCCGCATCCCGCTGTAATCTGCTTTCCTTTCGCGCCCGCGAGCGGGCGAATTTCATCACCAGGAGTTGTTATGGATATCATTTCTGTCGCCCTGAAACGCCACTCGACCAAGGCGTTCGACCCAAGCAAAAAACTGACCGCGGAAGAAGCGGAAAAAATCAAAACCCTGCTGCAGTTCAGCCCGTCCAGCACCAACTCCCAGCCGTGGCACTTCATTGTGGCCAGCACCGAGGAAGGAAAAGCGCGCGTGGCGAAATCCGCCGCGGGCACCTATGTGTTCAACGAACGCAAAATGCTGGATGCTTCTCACGTGGTGGTGTTCTGCGCGAAAACCGCGCTGGATGACGCCTGGCTGGAGCGCGTCGTGGATCAGGAAGAGGCCGATGGCCGTTTCAACACGCCGGAAGCCAAAGCCGCAAACCACAAGGGCCGCACCTTCTTCGCCGACATGCACCGCGTGGATCTGAAAGATGACGACCAGTGGATGGCGAAGCAGGTTTACCTGAACGTCGGCAACTTCCTGCTGGGCGTAGGCGCGATGGGCCTGGACGCGGTACCGATTGAAGGTTTCGACGCCGCTATTCTCGACGAAGAGTTTGGCCTGAAAGAAAAAGGCTTTACCAGCCTGGTGGTAGTACCGGTTGGGCACCACAGCGTGGAAGATTTCAACGCCACGCTGCCGAAGTCTCGCCTGCCGCTGAGCACGATTGTAACTGAGTGCTGATCTCCTCTGGCACGCTGGGTTCCGGCGTGCCTGTTTTCAATACCGCATACTCCCGTTGTGTATAAATACATCCGTTAGCAGGCAAATTATTTGTAACAGTACAGAAATACCTATATCGGAAATTTCGCATACAATTTTATAATTAATAATTACGTTCTTCTATGTGATATCAACCAGTTATAGCCTCTCACCATCCCAATCAATAACCTTCAAAAATATATCCATTTATTTTTTGTCACGTTCACGTTAATTATTCCCTTCTGGTACCGCATTAATTAATGCACATTTTGTATGAATTGTTACATGTCTATTTTTGGAATCGAGGTTCTGCATGTTTTTATGTGCCTCCATTTCGCATGAAGAGAAATGGGAACACTTTTTCAAGGAATTACAAGGATAGATATATGAAAAATAAAAGTGCAGTGAGCACAAAGGCTAATTCAAAGGTATTGCACGCCAAACTGGCGCCGACCTGTTTCGCGACCATGCTTGCGCTGGGCATGATTATGCCAGCTCAGGCTGCCATCGTGGCAGGTAATACCGACAAACCGGCCATTCATACGGATGCAAGTGGCGCAACCATCGTTGATATCAACAAGGCGAGCGCAGGTGGGGTTTCCCATAACGTTTATTCCGAATTTAACGTCGACAGCAACGGCGTGATCCTGAATAACAGCGGCACAGCAACCAACACCCAATTAGCAGGCCAGATCAATGGCAACGCTAATATGGCTGGCGGCAGCGCTAAAGTGATCCTGAACGAAGTGCGTTCATCCGATCCGAGCCAGCTGAACGGCATGGTCGAAGTGGCAGGCCAGTCCGCACAGGTGATTATCGCCAACCCATCAGGCATTACCTGTGACGGCTGCGGCTTTATCAATACCAACCACGCTACGCTGACCACCGGTACCGCCACCTACGACAACAAGGGTAATGTTAGCGGTCTGGATGTGAGCAAAGGCCAGGTGACCATCACCGGTAAAGGGATGGATACTCGTTCTACGCAGTACACCGACATTATTGCCCGTTCAGTGAAGGTCAATGCGAAACTTCAGGCTAACGAACTGAATATCGTCACGGGTAATAACCACATTGATAAATATGGCCGCGTGCAGAAGAAGTATGACAGCAGCAATGCCCCGGACGTAGCGCTGGATGTGTCTGCGCTGGGCTCCATGTACGCGAATAAAATCTATATGGAAGGCACTGACGCCGGCGTTGGCGTGCATATCGATCGTGCTGACCTGACGGCATCCGACACGCTGTCAATCAACGTTGATGGTGTGGTCGAAAACAACGGCGGACGTATCAGCGGTAAAAATGCAGCTACCGTGATGGGTAGTGATGTCCTGAACCATAACGGTCAGATTACCTCTGAGGGTATGGTGTCCGTTACCGCAGACAACACGCTGGACAACACTAACGGCGTCATTAAAGCTGCGATGGTGAACGTTTCCGGCAAAAATACCGTTAACAGCCATGGTTCCATTCAGGGCAGCCAGAATACCTTTATTACCGCTGACTCGCTGGACAACAGCGACGGTGAAATTCTCAGCAATGGCGATTTGACGATCGGCCGCGCCTCCAGGAATTACAACGCGCAGGGCGTGAATAATACCCATGGCCGCATTGATGCTAAGGGTGCCCTCAGCGTTGACGCTGCCAGCCTGAACAACTCCGCTGGCCGCGTAGAAACCAACGGTGCGATGAGCGTCAATGTCGACACGCTGACGAACGACAACGGTCTCATTTCCGCCGGGAACGGCTGGAACATGATCAACGCCTCCATGCTGAATAACGACAACGGTGTGATTCAGTCTCTGGGTTCTGACAGCCAGCTTCAGGTGAGCGGCAACAACATGCTCTCTAACCGCAATGGATCAATCCACAGCGACGGCTCTGTTTCAATCAATGGCGCGCTGGATAATATGTCCGGCACCATCGCAGCCGAAAAAGACCTCTTTATGTACGGCACGTCCTACTATTCTGACCTTGCCAGTAAGATGGAAGCAGGCGGCAATATCGACATGACCGTGACCGGTACGTTCCAGAACGCCGGAAGCCTTAAAGCGGGTCAGGATATGATGTTAACCATCGGTTCTAATGGCTGGAATAACTATGGCGGCCCGGCGCAGAACAGCGGTTCCATCGCGGCTGGCGGTCGCCTGGCGCTGCAGATGAACAGCAGTCAGTTCGATAACAGCGGCGACATTACCGCTAATCAGATGGATCTTCAGCTGGCAGACCTGTCCAACAGCGGCTCGATCGTCAGCAAGAATGATATCAACCTGAACACCACTAGCCTGGAAAACCGGGGCAACGGTACGCTCGTCGCAGACCATAACATCAACATTACCGCCTCTTATCTGATGACCGATGCAGGCAGCCAGATCAACGCGGGTTCTGATGCCATGCTGTTTGTCATGAACAATCTGGACAACAGCGGTGACATCCGCGCGGCGCATGACATTAATCTCGACGTAATGGGCAGCTACGGCTGGTCTCAAAGCACCGCGTATAACTTCGGCACGATTGTGGCGGGTAATACCCTGAACGCACAGATGGACCGCGTAACCCTCATCAACGGCGGTACGCTGTCTGCTGATAACGGTATTACCCTGGTCAGCAACTACCTGACCAACAGCGGTAACATCACCAGTGCAAGCGGTATTACGTTGAACACGGCTAACGGCATTAACAACGAAGCCAGCGGTAATATTACCGGCGATCGCGTGTACACCATGGGTTACGTCAATAACATGGGTGTGATTAACGAGACCGGTACAGCAAATCAAGACAACGGTAGTAACACTGCTGATAACAATAATACCAACCCAGATTCAGATACCACGGCGAATAATAGTGGAAATACCACCGTTAAGCCAAACGGTACACCTGAAGGTAATGGCGTTTGGGAAAACGGCGTTGTCTATTATCCGGGCGATCTGTATTACGGGTATCCCATTCAGGATATCGTTTATTACCCAGGCGGCTACTCCATTTATACCGCGTAATCGTTTGACATAAACCAAAGCCCCATTCCTGGAATGGGGCTATCTATTTTTTCGTTATATTCAGGATCCTTCGCGGTCCATAAAGTTATTTACATGACTAATTATCGATCTGGCCTCGTTCTGCTATCACTGCTCGCATCACTTCCCGACACTGTACATGCTGAACCGGCCACCACTCAGCAGCAGGATCAGGCGAGGCACGAACAGCTTGCACCGCCTGGGAAGTCAGTCCTTTCATCAGAAAGCATGCTCGCAACTGATGCGCTTGCACTGCCACATGAGACAGTGTGCTACGACATTCAGCATCTGAACATCGACAATACGCAGTCGCTTCCTCACTGGCTCACTTTTCGCGATATCATTCGTCAGGCTGAGAATAACTGTATTGGCGTGAAGGGAATTAAAGCCATACATACGGCCGTGCAGAATCGATTAATATCCCACGGATTTATTACCACCCGCGTATTAATACCGGAGCAAAATTTGCACAATGGAACGTTAACCCTGCGAATTCTGCCTGGACGCGTCAGTGATGTCATTATTCAGGATCAAAGCGGCCTCTCCGTTCATCGCTGGAATAACGTCCCACAAGGGCCGGACGATCTCCTCGATTTACGCGGTCTGGAACAGGGGCTGGAAAACCTGCAGCGTATTCCCGGTTCGCAGGCCAGTATTCGTCTGGTGCCGGGGGAAAATCCTGGCGATACGCGCGTTGAGATCAAGCGCGACCAGCGTAAAGCCTGGCGACTGGGCAGCTGGTTTGATGATTCCGGTAGTAAATACACCGGACGGTACCAGGGGGGCCTGGCGCTGTATCTGGATAACCCCACCTCGCTCAACGATATGTTTTATGCCGCGTATGGCGGTGGTTTCAAGAATGAAAACGGCAAGCGTAACGATAATACCTCGGTGTTTTACTCCGTTCCCTGGGGATACTGGGCGCTGGAACTTTATGCCAGCCAGTACAGAACGACGCAGACTCTCCATAGCGGTGATTTTAACTACCGGTACAGTAGCGATGAAAAGTTAATGACCGCCGCGCTTAACCGCGTGGTTTACCGCAGCGCGAGCCAGAAAACCACGCTGGGCTTTAAAGGGATCAAGCGGGATTCCCGCTACGATCTTAACGACGTGGAAGTGGAGGTTCAGCACCGGGACACCAGCAGCTGGCAGCTCAGCCTGGAACATTTAGCCTATCTTCCCTTCGGTCAGCTTACGGCAAGCCTCGGTTATCAACATGCCGCACCGTGGTTTGGTGAAGAACCCGATGCTGAAGAGATGGTGGGCAGTGCCGACGCGCAGGCGCGCATTATTACGCTGAGTGCAGACGGTACTTTCCCGTTCAAACTGGGCAAGTTTGCCCTCAGCTATGAACCGCACTTCAAGCAACAGACCTCTCCGGACAGGCTGACCCAGCCCGATAAGTTCACCATCGGCAACCGCTGGACGGTGCGAGGCTTTGACGGAGAGTCCTCATTGTATGCCGACAAAGGCTGGTATCTGCGCAACGATATCAACCTGAATCTGCCGGTATGGGGAATGCAGCCGTACATTGGCGCAGACTATGGCGAAGTCAGCGGCTCAGAAAATGATTACTGGAGCGGGGCGCACATTGCCGGTGCGGTCGCTGGTGTGCGCGGGGTAAAAGGCCATCTGGGGTATGACCTTTTTGCGGGTGTACCACTGGCAAAACCGGATGAGATGCATACCAGTCCCGTCACGCTTGGGTTTTCGGTGCAATGGCAGTACTGACACTGAAAGTCTCAGAACGGACGCAGGAGCGTTAGCCCCTGTCGGAGGGGGTAAATACAATCATGATTTACCCTCTTCAGGCTCTAATGAACACGCTGACATCCTCTTTGATTACGCTGGCAAATATATTGCTAAACGCCCGCACGATACGCGTGCTGATACTGTCCACTTTCAGCCTTTACTGGCTGGTACTACTCCATATCCCCTGGCCTAACAACGGCGATTACGGCATGAACCTGCCGATGAACCTGCTGTGCTGGGGCGTGATGTCCATGCTGTCGCTGCTGGTATGGCTTTTTTTGCGTACGGCAACCGTGCGTATTACACGCACCAGCATACTCATGCTGGCGAGCGCGGTTCTGTTTACGCTGCCGATCCTCTGGTCTCCTTCTGAAGGCTTACCGACTGCCCTACCCCGGCTGGTCGGGATCTGGGGCGGAGTGTTGTGTTACGTGACTCTGCTTCAGGTTCCTCTTCAGGAGAAAGAAACCACAGGGATTTTTTATCTGCTGGCTATCGCTGCCGTTGTGGAATGTCTGATTTCGCTGGCGGGGCTTTACTGCCCGGCGTATCTCCCCTTCCCGCTCAATAACCTGGCTGAAAATTATTCTGGCTACGCACCGGGTATATTTCAGCAACTGAATGTCACCGCTTCATTTCTGGCGACGGGGCTGGTCGCCCTGCTGTTTGTTCTTGCCGATGCTCGATGCGTCTGTTACCGGGTTCGCGCAGAATCGTATCGCCTGCTGTTTATTTGTGTCAGCATCATAGTGATATCGGCCACGCTGGTTGTGTTTCACTCACGCACCGGCTGGCTCGGCGGGTTAATCGGCATTCTGTGCGTATCGGTGATGTTCAGCCACCCGCGTTTTCGCGTTCGAACGACAAGTCGCCGCCGCCTGCTGGTGGTCCTTTTGCCGTTCGCGGGTGGGCTTTTAGGCATGCTGATGCTGAATCAGCCTCTGGACGCATCCCTCGCGCACGAAAGCTCCAGCAATCAGCGGATGTTAACCCTGGAGTACACGCTACGTATGATCGGCGTTCATCCTTGGCGGGGCTGGGGGTTAGGAATGTTTGAACCCGCCTTCCAGAATTTTATGGCCGCGCTGCCGTTCGATAATCCAAGCCGGGAAATGATGCAACACCCGCACAATGAGACGCTGTTTATCTGGGCGGAGGGCGGCGTGATTGCGCTGGCGGGCGGGCTGTGTCTCCTGTGGGGCTGGATAGTTCTTTTCCTGAGGCGAAAAAGCCTGTGGCAGTGGGCGGCACTGCTCACCACCTTGCCGATTCTGCTGCACACTCAGGTGGAGTTTCCACTCTATTATTCCGTGGCGCACTATTTTGCCATTCTGATTTTAATGGCCTCGGCAGACGGAGAACTCCGCACATTTCAGGTTCGCAGTTCGCGGTTACGTTGGCCGCTGGTGTTCATCGCACTGTATGGCTTAGTGCTTTCTGCACAGCTTTTTTTTGCCAGCATTGTGCTGGGAAATTTTGAGACGGGCAGACTTGCTTTCCCTGAGAGCATTACCGGTTTACACGTGCCGGGACTCATGCAGATGCGCTATCAGCGTGACCTTAGCCAGCTTCATTTGTGGCATTTCAACCAGACGGGCGATATTGATGAGCTGGAACGATACGCCAAAGAAAATGGTGAATGGATAAAATTGCATATGGAAGAGGACGCCTGGAACGATCAGGTTAATATTTTATTATTTTCACATCGTCAGGATGATGCAGAAAAATTAAAACAGCGGGCACATCGGCTAATGCCGTGGGACGTTAGATTTAAATCATAGGGGATCGAAATCTATTTCAACCGCGTTGATTAACGCGGTTTTTATATATTCAGGCAAGTCATAAATGCAGGTTTAAGTATTTTTAAACAGACTTTCCCTTCCTTCTGGTTATTATCACACCTGTAATTAAATCCAGTGATGAGCGCGGTACGGAAGTGCGCCGGTGGAAATTGTGGTTGAAGAGGGAAGAACGGTGGTAATGGCGCTGCCTAAACCCGAAAAACCGGTACCCGCTGAAGTCGTATCGAAACTGGCATTAAGGAAAGCGCGCGATCTGAAACGGTTTATGCAGCGTATTGATATGAAGCGCGGGTAAAACGTGAGGCCGGGCATCCTGCCCGGTTTGTCATATTGAAGGTCATTGGTAGGTCAGATTCAACGTTGCGGTGGTATTTGCAATGCCAGCTTTAATCTTATCTTTAGTTTGAATGTATCGAGCAGTAATAGGGAAAATTTCGTTTCCGCCAGCGGAATGTTTAATTTCCAGCCTTTCGTTTAATTTCAGCGGTTTATCATTATAAAGAAGCTGGACACCAATACCATCCGCAATTTTAGCATCGTCCTGGCCATGCCCCGTTAATGCCAAAATACTACTGTCTGATGAGTCGGGGTTTTGTACACCAGTCAATGTGAAATTGATATTCGCTTCAGGATCACAGTCTAGTTTTAAATCAACAGTTTTTACTTCCTGAGATACGGTTCCAGTAGATATAAACTGGGCCGATAAAACATTGCCAATTGGAAATGACAACGGACCTGAATTTATGGCACAGGCGACTTGTGTAATAACCGCAGGCGAATTTATGCTCCATGTCACATCCCCGTTTGTATTCTCATTATTCAAAGCATATACATGAGCTACACTCCCAGTTGCCAGAGATCCTGACGTAATATTTCCTGTTTTAATTAAATCCACAACAGGGGGATTAATTCCATAGCTCATGGCTGTTGAAAAATGATCCAAAAAAGTGCCTGGTGTAGGTGAAGCGTAAACGCCGCCATGCGACCACGTAGAGAAATAAAAACGAATGCCTACCCCTGGAACATTTGTATTATAAACATGCTCTATTGGTGCTGGAACAGCCCCTTGATAATTCATTGCAACATATATATCACAGTCAGTAATCCCGTAATAATACTCACCACCACTCATTTCACCGGCCACTGATGCAATAACAGTCCCAACAGGGGTATCTCGCTGCACTATTATATCATTAAAATGAACGTCATCTGTTGGACCAAAATAAGCATCTGCACTGCAAGCAAGTAAATGAGTTGAAAAAAACAGTGCAGATAAACATAAATAACGTAAAAAAGAGAACATAGAACACCTAAAAATTTGTGGACGCGGTTATATTATTAGCATAATCAAAAAAATCTACTATTTCTCTGTCCTTTCCAGCATTTTATTATGCGTAGTTGACTATAAACGTAACATATACATTCGCACTCCCCATCTCAACGTTATCGTCAACAGATACATAGCGCGCTGTAAACGCCAACTCAACTGATGTCTGGCCTGGTTCCAACGCAACACCCAAGCTTTGAGCACCCGGAGCGATCGGTTGGGCATTACTATCATAAATTCCCAGCGCAATACCTGTGGCCGCATCGGAACTGTGGTCGAGAGAATAGAGTGTATTGACTTGTGGGTCGGGTGTACCTGAAAAGGTAACAGAAGCTTCACTTGCCGCAGGCCCACAGTTAATAAGATTAATTGAGAAGGCCTTTTCTGGCGTTTGATTACCCTTCCTTGTAAACTGATTGACTGCCAGCACACCCATTTCAACGGTCTTATTTTGCGAGTCTGTAGCCAGCTCACATGTATTATCTTGTATTGTGCCAGATATAGTTACAGTACCATCATGTGCTTCAACATCAAATATGAATACGTTTAAAAGCAAGCACATTATAAAAAAACGCCTTGTGTTTTTCATTATAAAAACTCACTGATATATTAAATCAAAATACATCACAGCAGAGGCATCTCCTGGCGTCACCTGTGCTTTTGTCGACTTGTAACGCATTAGAAATGATAGCGTATTTTCTTCCCCGTCGAGCTCATATACCAATGGCTTTTCGCTATTAAATGGCAATGTTTTAAAATTATTATCGAGCAATTCAACTCCCACCCCCGTCGCTAACACCTTGTCTTTCCCAATATCGGTTATCGCCAACAAAGCAGGATTATCTTTATCCGTAACACCTGAAAAACTCACCTGAACATTTTTTAATTTTGAATAGCAATCTTTTAAATCAATATTCATAGCTTTGAATGCTGTGGTGCTTCCTACCGTAGGAAAATCTTTCCCAGAAAATACACCAATCATCACCGTCGGGGTCGGATATCGAACAGTACAACCACTGGCAATAATATTGCCCGCTATCGTTAACGTCGAATCTGCTGTCGATGCAAAGGGAACACAAAAAATCCCCCCCAGCAGCGTCAGAGTCACGACAAAAAAGCATTTCAAATTCAATTCCACCGTTTGCATCCTTTTTAATGGCAAATGACTTTCATCTGGGTAATGGCGGAATTCTCTGCATCAGCAGGGAGCTGGTAGTTCGCCCGGCACGTTTGCTCAGCCCCTTCTCCCCACTGCACCTGCAACTCACCTTTCGGTGCCAACCCGGACAAATACGCCTGTCCGTCATCTCCTACAATACTACCCATACCATTATCATTTCGTGTTACCGTCGCCCCAAAGGGAACTAGTTTGTTATTGTGCATCAACGTAAATAATGCCCGGCTTCCGACATGCGCCTGGAATGTTGCACGAACCAGTGCACCTCGCGTGGGTATAACGTCTACTACCGCGTTTTCAAGATCAACTTTGTCACCCAGTGTTGTGGTGTCCAGGCCTATACGGTTTTTACGGTAGGTCGTTGCGAAAGGCACAACAGCATATCCACGCCAGTCCGTTTTCACGCCGGTGGAGTTTTCAACCTTAACGTTATCCGCACCCGGCGCTTCAACCAGGACATTCGTTTCCCCTAGCGGCTGGCTCAGAGTAATGCCGTGTCGATGCGCCACGATGCCGCCCGCGACGCCGTAGGTCACCTGCTGAGAATTACTGCTGTCGTAGCTGTAACCTACGTTGGCATTACCATATCCGCCCTGATAAGCAAGGCTGGCATTACCGCTATTACCTGTACCCTGATTACCGTAGCCCTGCTGAACGCTGTAGCTCAGGTTATTGCCTTCCAGCAGAGTACCGCTGATCCCGGCGTTCTGGGTGACGCTACCGTGGTTATCGTGGTTCATGCTGTACGTCGCAAATGCGTTATTTGACGACGAGGCTCCCTGCGCTGAGAGCCATTTACCGATCGGTAACGACAGGTTAAATGCAATCATTTTGTCGGCTACGGGTTGGCCGGACATCTGGCTGTAGTTGTAGCTCAAACCGATATTAATATCCTTCCAGGTGGTGTTATAACCAAACTGCACCAGCGTATCTTTATCATCGTTATGCCAGTAACTTTGCTGGCTTCCGCTGAGATAAATGGAGCCAAAACCACCCAGTTGTTGAGAAATATTGACCTGCAACTTTCCGCGCTTGGTGTAATAGAGGTTGTAGTAGTCGAACCAGTGCGGCACATCGTTGTTATCATCATCATCCTCGTTCAGCGGATTGCTGTTATAGCCATCCATGTGCTTGTACGTAGTATCCGTAAAGGTGTAATAGCCTGACGTTGAATAGCGATAGCCCAATAACTGGAAGTTAGTTCCTATTTCGTTTAACGATTTTGCATAAAGCAAACGCAATGACTGACCGCTATGCTCGGTCTCATCAATAAGCGTACTTTGGGCGTGAGTGACATCCGCAGACAGCGCGCCCCAGTGGCCCATATTGACCCCCGTCCCGATCGCCATTGCCTTGTAATTGTCAGACAGCTGTGCGCCGCCATACAGCGTAAAACCATGCGGCAAGCCACAGCTTAATGTTCCTTGTGCGAAAGAGACTTGATCTTGCTGTTCGTTGCTGGTGCGGTACTTCGCGGCTGTGGCAGAATATTTCAGACGACCTTCGCGCTGTAGTAACGGGACGGCGGAATAAGGGACAGAATAGGAGGTAATAGCACCATCCTGCTCTTTTACTTCTACCGTCAAATCCCCGCTTGAGGATGTCGGAAAGAGATCGTCTATTGCAAAGGCGCCAGGCGCTACATAAGTCTGATAAATAACGTATCCGTTTTGTTTGATCGTCACCTGAGCGTTGCTTTTTGCAATACCGCGCACCGTTGGGGCGAAGCCTTTCAGGCTGTCCGGCAACATATTGTCGTCTGAGGCTAGCTGAACACCACGGAAGCTAACGCTGTCAAACACGTCACCACTGGTATAACTGTCACCCACCGTCAGTTCACTTTTCAGCGAGATGATCGTGCGTTCCAGAAAACCACTAATATGTTGCCACTGGCTGGTTGTCTCTCCATTACTACTGGTGCTACGGTTAAATGTAGAATAGTCACGATAACGCCATGCTCCCAGGTTAACGCCGCCGTTTAGCCCCAGAAAATTGCTGCTACCTTCGCCGCTGCTGTCTTTTCGTCTCGAGCCATTCAGGTTGTAGTTCAGAAGCAGGGCGTTGATCCCCTGATCCCATTTTTCCGGAGGAATGTAGCCCCGTGCGCTATTTTTAAGCGCAACCTGTGGCACACTGAGATCCAGGCGCTGCTTGCTAAAATCAAAACTGGCTTTAGCCCCCTCAATCAAAGTCGCGATGTCGATACACTGTCCGTCTACAGACTGTTTTCGGTCTTGCGGAATACTTAGATCGATACCCAGACCATCCAATACTTTTCCGGATAAACAGGCGGTTAAACCTGTATCATCGGAGGATGACGGGGCGCTGGAATTCTGCGTTTGCCGGGCCTGAAACTCGACATCATGACTGGTGATAAAATCATTATTGAGATAGATGTCTACGCGATATATCCCAGGGGCCTGGCTGCCGTCGTTTTCAAAGCGGGATAGATCGGCAACCTGATTTTCACCATCCGCCAAAAAAGCCGGATTAAAATAGTTCTCTGCATGCAAAACACCGGAAAATAAACCCGATCCAATAACTAACGCTAATGGAGATAACCGCCAGCGGACTGCATTAATCATTCGAGCTTGTTTTCGAAGTTTCATAACAACTTATGACCTGTCTGCATTACGCATTGCATGTTAATGCTGGGGTTACTGCGCCATAGTCATTCATGGTCTGGAAAGATATACTGCCCTGGGCATTATCCGGCGCCGTTACCTGAAGGTTACCCATTGGGGGAACCATGTTGTTCGGCAATGCTTTCCCTCCAACGCTGAATTTCACCAGCGAAACAAAATAGGGAGAAGGGTTTGTAATGGTGATGCTTTTTCCACTACGCTGGCAACGCAGCGTTGCAGGTGCATCCATTGATTTCATTTTTAAATGCGCAGGGCGAACAAATAATTTGATCACACTTTGCGTAGCGATCTGTAAGGTATTACCCTGGAGTTGTTTTTTATCGAGTGAAGGTATTGCTTTGTTATTGAAGTAAAATACTGACTCGCGATCTTCCGGAAGTTTTGGGCCTACGTACATGATGCGCAGAACGTTCGCTTTTTCAGGCTTCATCACAAACAATGGCGGCGTCACGGTAAACTGTGTGGATTTATTACCCTGCGGATCGGATACCCAAGATTGCACCAAAAACGTCTCTTTCTTATTGGTGTTAACAACATTGATGCTGGTTTGTTTTTCACCCAGCGGATAAATGATTCGGGTGGCCCCCAGCGCGATCCCTTCTGCATAAACTAAATGACTATTTCCCAAGCAGATCATTAATAAGAGCAACGTTGAAATAAAGGTTTTCATTTTAAAAATCCAAAAAAATAAAAAACATCCTGGTGAGTACTTATCCATTTTTACTTACTGATAAATCACCGAGAAAGTGACGGCCGCACTGGCATCCCCCGCCGTAACGGGCATCGATACAGAGCGATATCGGGCGGTAAACAGTAATGTGTTTTCTCCCGCAATCAGCGGCATTTTTGCGAGAGGTTGGCTATCAGGGATCACCTGGTTGCCTCTCATATCAAAAATACCAATTCCGACGCCCTTTGCAGCACCAGAGCCAAAACCTGCCTGAAAGACCTGTGGATCCTTAAGATCAGCCAGTCCGTTGAAGGTGACGCTTGCCGACTCGCTGGTTGAAGTGGCACAATTTTCAAGCTTAATCCAGAAGGTGACCGGTTCAGCCCAACTTCCTGGCCCTAAAAATGAACCGGTGCGGACTTGACCCATCATGACACTCTGGTCAAAACTCTGCGTATCAATTGAACATGAGCTATTAACCACAGCACCATAGAAATGCACTTTTCCCACGGTTGATATATCGCTACTAATACCTGGCTGAATCAATAGCAGTTGAATGAAAATTATCAGTGCTATCAGACGAAACATGTTTATCTCAATAAAAAAATAATGATGAAGCGCCAGAAATATCCCCCCCGGAATTCCAGAGGGGGATAAATAAAGCAATCAGGAATAGATGATCTGGAATGTTGCAACAGCTTCAACAGCACCCGCAGTTGGTTTATCGCCAGTTGTCAGATAATCAACACTCATAGGAATGGTGTTGTCGCCTTTTGACAGCGGAATGGTGTCAGATGCGGTACCAGAGTTAACATCCATCGCCTTACCATCTGGCCCAAACAGGCGCAAAGCCACGCCAGTTGCTCCGCCAGAACCTGCGGTGTTAGCCAAAGCACCTGCAGTTACAGCGTCAGACTGACCGCTGAAACTGATAGCGGCATTCGTATAAGTGCTGACATCGCAGTTAGTCAGGGTCACGTAGAACGGCTTAGACTGGCCAGAAACGGCATCTTTAGCGCCGAGGCTTTTCAACGTAATTTGATCAATATGGACAACCTGGTCTTCAGATTCCAGGGCAACAGCGCACGGTGCGTCTACCACAGAACCCATAAACTTAATATTACCACCGTTAACGGTCGTAGTGCTTGCCGCCTGTGCACAGGTAGCGCTTGCCATAATAGATGCCATAACTACAGCTAACATATGCTTCTTCATTTAAAACTCCAGATACCTATAATAAAAAAGAAAAATCCTGTTCTCACAAATAAAACATTATTTTTCAGCAAAAAAAAACTCAGCATGTTGTAACAATAATTTATTTACAAGGGTATTTTTACAATATTAACTTTTTAGTCAAAATGAAATACGATCCTTTCTTGGATCCTAAATAGGATATTGTTTAGAAGGACAATACCCTTAGCGGCACTTAGAATTACAGCATCAGCATGGAAAACTGTCTTTCCCATTAAGGAGACATATATTATCTCTCGGAGTTTTACCGTGAAAATTATTACTATTTTACTGCTTGGCTGCACTGTCGCCGCCACCTGCCAGATGGCTCACGCAACGGTCAATATTGGCGGAACACGCCTCGTCTATGCAGGTGCAAAAAAAGAAGTGTCACTCAGCGTTCGTAATCCAGACAGTAGTCCTTATCTTATTCAGACGGTTATCGATAATCTTGATAGTAGTCAGCAAAAACCGCCCTTCATTATCACCCCTCCGCTTTATCGCCTTGATGGAGGGAAAGAAAACCTAATGCGCGTTATCCAGTCAGGCAATCTTCCACAAGATAAAGAGTCCATGTTCTGGCTACGTGTTAAGGCAATCCCATCTGCGCCACGTGAAAAAAATACGCTACAGATTGCGGTATCAACCAGCATTAAACTGATTTATCGCCCGGACTCGCTGAAAAACCTGGACGTAGAGAAAGAAAGCGACAAACTCAGCTGGCATATCTCTGGCAACCAACTGGATATCAACAATCCGACGCCCTGCTACATTAATTTCAATGAAATAAGTGTTGCCGGAAAAAAACTTACGAATGTCTCCTATGCATCACCGGGCAAAACAACATCGTTTACGCTCCCTGCGGGAGTTAATTCCGGAAATATTCAATTCAGCGTCATTAGCGACTTCGGCGCTGTGGGCAAGATGCACTCAAAATCTGCTTAAATGGCCATTACTATGTTCAATGTAAAAAAATTCTTTTTATCATCAACAGCCTGTATTTTTCTTACTGTCGGCTCGGCTCACTCCGCGTTTGCCGCAGACCCAGTACAAATTACCGTAACGGGCAATATTGTCGCCTCACCTTGCGTAATCGATACGGGAAGTGAGTCGTTAAATATTTCTCTAGGCGACCAGTTGCAAAGCGCCGATCTGAACGCAGCAGGAAGCAGTTCTGCATGGGTACCAATTAACGTCGTTTTCAAAAGCTGTCCGGCGGGTACGTCAACGATAACCGCAACATTCCATGGCACAGCCGATGCTGGCGATCCTAACACGCTGTACAGCAACACGGCGGTAGATGCGGGAGAAGACAAAGCGGCTAAAAATATCGCTGTTCAGCTTGAAGGTTTGGCTAATGAAGCTTACGGCAATGGCAAAACGGCGACTATTGATATTGCCTCCGCAGGCACGACACCCACCTTTAAGATGCATACTCGCGCTTTCAGTAAAGACGGTGGCGCGACACCGGGAAAAATCAGCTCCGTTATCACGATGTCATTCACGTATAACTAACAAACGGGTTTTTCTCCCGGATACGGCTCAAGGATGGTCGTTTCCGGTCTTTTTTTCATTGTAGGGTGCTGAAAGGGATATCATGATTTTCTCTCGCTTTGCGTCTTTGCTGGCTGCATTCAACGCGGTTTCCTCATCGCCTGTACGTTAAACATCCTTCATCCTCTCAGCCTCTATTAAGATAACGTGTTATATATTGCGTGTGCCCATGGTGTCATTTATAACCTTGTTCTCACTTCCACTACTTTTATCAACCTCTGAAATACTCTTAGCGATATTTCTCAGGGTATGTTGTACGCTATGAAACCTGAAAATTATATTATAAAACTTATACATGAACTCTCTGAACCGGAGCGCGTCAGGGTAGGACACCAACGGCAAATCATTTCATTGGATCAGCATGAAAAACCAATGACATTCATACTCCATTCCGGCATCGTCGCCGTCTACCGCACGAGAGACCGGCTTCTGCTGAAGTTTATCGAAGCCCCGATGATCGTTGGTATGAATAATCTTATTGATACCAATGCGGGATTTTATATGCAGGCCTGCGGTGAAATTAGATATGAAATCAAACCGCTAAAATCTACATTTGCAATTATTAACAATCGCAATCTTTGGCAGGAGGCCGCCTATTCGTATATGTACGCCATTAAACGGTTACTGGAAGCTCATGAAACTTCGGTTGGGTTGTCTACTTATGAGTTAATTCGCCTTAATCTTGTGTCACTGATGACAGAGAAGGAAGACCTTCGTCTGTCTGTTAATGCCTGTGACTACATACAGGAAAAGACTCATCTTTCGCGCAGTCGAATTATGAAGATCCTGAGCGATTTGAAAACAGGCAACTATATTAAAATTGAACGTGGGCTCTTAATGGCAATAAACAGGCTTCCGGATAACTACTGACCCGGGAAACCAGGTTTATTTGTTCTGCACCGCCAACCATGCCATTGCTCTTTCCCCCGCCTCATCCACGGGCAGATACACCAGCAGCCGCGATCCGTTTCGCGGCGCGGAGTACCAGTACATCTGCTGCAGCGTAAAATCCCCCAGCTCGGGATGGGTAAACAGCTTGAGCTGGTTCTCCACGCCGCGCACGTCGTTGCGCTGGTGCCACAGGGTTTTAAACTCTTCCGACACCGCAAAGAAGCGCGCCAGTTTGGCCTCCCACAGCGGATCGCCCCGGTGCTCGGCCATCGCCGCCCGGAAATAGGAGACAAATATGGGCAGCACATCGTCACGTCTGCCGAGACGCGCGCGCCACGCCGGATGGGTGAGGAACAGGTAAATACAGTTACGGTCTTCCGGCGGAATTTCATTGAAATCGACGCCCATAAGGTGCCCGAAGCTGTCGTTCCACGCCACGATGTCGAAATTCGGTTTCTGAATGCTGGCGGGTTTAGGCATCAGCGTATCCAGCAGGCGGCGCGTGCCCTCGCTGATACCCTCGCAGCAGACCGCCTGCGGGGCTTCACCCGGCGGCAGCCCGGCTAACACGAACAGGTGTCGGGCCTCGGTCGGAGTGCATTGCAGCGCTTTTGCCACAGCCGCCATCACCGCGCTGGACGGATTGACGTCCCTGCCCTGCTCAAGCCAGGTGTACCAGGTCACGCCCACGTCCGCGAGCATCGCCACCTCTTCACGGCGCAGACCCGGCGTGCGGCGGCGACCGCTGCGCGGCAGGCCGAGACGCTGCGGATCGAGGCTTTCGCGTCGCGCGCGTAAAAATGCCCCCAGCTGTTTTCGGGTGTCATCCTGAAGTGAGACGACGGGTTCAGACATCAAGGCCATAAATCCCCCTGCATGGTAGTGCCAGTACCAGTATAAGCAAGAACTGGTACCCGTTTATCAGATGGTTGATGCTACGACCATCTGTTGAATGACGCAATGGAGTTACCATGAATACGTCAGTTGTTTCACCGGGCCGCGCTGGCCTGATATTGCTGCTAACCGGCCAGATGCTGCCGATGATTGATACCTCAATCACCAACGTCGCGCTGGACGCCATCACCCACTCGCTGAACGCCACCGCCACCGAGCTGGAGCTGATAGTCGCCCTCTACGGCGTGGCCTTCGCCGTCTGCCTCGCGCTCGGCAGCAAGCTGGGGGATAACTTTGGCCGTCGGCGTCTGTTCATGTGGGGCGTCGCGAGCTTTGGCCTGGCCTCGCTGCTGTGCGGGATGGCGGGGAACATTGAACAGCTGCTGGCCGCGCGCATCGTCCAGGGGGCGGGAGCCGCGCTGATCGTGCCGCAAATTCTTGCCACGCTGCACGTGACGCTGAAAGGTACGGCGCACGCTAAGGCCATCAGCCTGTTTGGCGGCATCGGTGGGATTGCGTTTATCGTCGGCCAGATGGGCGGCGGCTGGCTGGTGTCGGCGGATATCGCCGGGCTGGGCTGGCGTAACGCCTTCTTCATCAACGTGCCGATCTGTCTGGTGGTGCTGGGGCTGAGCCGCCATTTCGTACCCGAAACCCGTCGCGAGACGCCGTCACGGATCGACTGGACCGGAACCGTGCTGCTGGCGATCATTCTTTGCTGCCTGCTGTTCCCGATGGCGCTCGGCCCCCAGTGGCACTGGTCGTGGCCGCTGAAGGTTATGCTTCTTGCCATTATTCCTCTGGGCTGGCTGACGGCGCTGAATGCGCGCAAAAAGGAGCGAGAGAATGCCCACCCGCTGATCCCGCCGCGCCTGCTGCAGCTTCGCAGCGTTCGCTTTGGCATTCTGATTGCGATGCTCTTTTTCAGCGTCTGGTCCGGGTTTATGTTCTGTATGGCGCTGACCATGCAAACCGGTCTGGGGATGGCACCGTGGCAGTCCGGAAACAGTTTTATCGCGCTGGGCGTAACTTACTTTATTTCGGCGTGGTTCGCGCCGAGGCTGATTGCTCGCTACAGCACCAGTACCATTCTGCTGACGGGTCTGGCGATCCAGATTGCCGGCCTGCTGGCGCTGATCGCCACGTTCCGCGTCTGGGGAATGGAGAATACCGCCCTGACGCTGGCGCCCGCGACCGGGCTGGTCGGCTACGGGCAGGCGCTGATCGTGAACAGCTTCTACCGCATCGGGATGCGCGATATTCAGCCTGACGACGCGGGGGCCGCGAGCGCCATTCTCAGCACGCTGCAGCAGGCCGCGCTGGGGCTTGGCCCGGCCATTTTTGGCGCGATTTTGCTGCACGCGCTGCAAAACCATCACGGGGATTACACCCAGGCGGTGAACGTCTTCCTGATGGTGGAAACGGCGATGATGGTGGCGCTTGCCCTGGCGACGCTGCGCATCCGCCATAGCCTGTGCCTGCCGGTGGTGAAGGTCTGCCAGGCCACCAAATAAGCCCGGGAATTTGCATAATAGATCCGCAGCCGCCATTATGGGGCTGCATCAATACAGGAGACGTTATGCAGGAATTAATTGCTCAGGTTGAAGAGTTAGGCATTGAAATTAATCACACCACCTCTTTAGTGATTATCTTTGGTATTATTTTTCTTACCGCCATCATCGTTCATTTTATTCTGCACAAAGTGGTGCTTCGCGCTTTCGAAAAGCGCGCGCAGGCCAGCAGCCATTTATGGCTGCAGATCATTACCCAGAATAAATTATTTCACCGTCTGGCCTTCACCCTTCAGGGGATAATCGTCAACGTTCAGGCGGTACTGTGGCTGCAAAAAGGCAGCGAAGCGGCGGAAATTCTCACTACCTGCGCAAAGCTGTGGGTCATGGTGTATGCCCTGCTCTCCTTCTTCTCGCTGCTGGACGTGATTTTTAATCTGTCGCAGAAAATGGCCACCGCCTCACAGCTGCCGCTGAAGGGGATCTTCCAGGGCATCAAGCTGGTGAGCGCCATCCTGGTGGGGATATTGATTATCTCCCTGCTGATCGGCCAGTCTCCCGCGATTCTGATCAGCGGTCTGGGCGCCATGGCCGCCGTACTGATGCTGGTGTTTAAGGACCCGATACTCGGACTTGTGGCGGGGATCCAGCTTTCCGCCAACGACATGCTCAAGCTCGGCGACTGGCTGGAGATGCCCAAATACGGTGCCAACGGCACGGTAACGGACATCGGTCTGACCACCGTTAAAGTGCGCAATTTTGATAACACCATCACCACCATTCCGACGTGGGCGCTGGTCTCCGACGCCTTTATCAACTGGAGCGGCATGTCAGCCTCCGGCGGGCGACGCATTAAGCGCAGCCTGAATATTGATACCACCAGCATTCATTTTCTCGACGAGCAGGAGCAGCAAAAACTCATTCAGGCGAAGCTGCTGAAGCCCTATCTGGCCGCGCGACATGAGGAAATTAGCCTGTGGAATCAGAAGAACGGTGAAGGGGAGTCGGTATTAAATCTGCGTAAGATGACCAATATTGGGACCTTCCGCGCCTACCTGAATGAATATCTGCGCAACCATCCGCGTATTCGCAAAGATATGACGCTGATGGTGCGCCAGCTAGCGCCTGATGCGAATGGTTTGCCGATTGAAATATATGCCTTCACCAACACGGTGGTCTGGGCAGAATATGAGGAGATTCAGGCCGACATCTTCGACCATATTTTCGCAGTGGTGGATGAATTTGGGCTGCGTATTCACCAGTCCCCGACCGGGAACGATATTCGCTCGTTGACCCTACAGCATCGGTGAGGTGGGTTGCCGGGCGTGAAGGCAGGTGCAGTCTGGTGCCCTCACCCCGGCCCTCTCCCACGGGGAGAGGGAGAAAAGCAGATCACTTTTTGCGGGAAAGCTTAAACGCCACAAACAGGAAGATAACCCACACCGGCAGCAGCATCGCCGAAAGACGCATCTCATCCATGGTGCACATCAGCACCAGAATCAGCCCGAGGAAAGCGATACAGATATAGTTCCCCGCCGGGTAAAGCAGCGCTTTGAACTGCGTCTCGCGTCCCTTGCGGCGCATCGCGGCGCGAAAGCGCAGGTGCGCAAGGCAGATCATGATCCAGTTCAGCAGCAGCGTGGCAACAACCAGCGCCATCAGCAGGCCAAAGGCTTCTTTCGGCAGGAGATAGTTGATCAGCACCACCAGCGACGTAATGGCGCCGGAAAGTAACAAGGAATTCACCGGCACGCCGCGACGGCTGACGCGGGTGAGGAACTTCGGCGCGTTGCCCTGCACGGAGAGGCCGAACAGCATGCGG
Source organism: Enterobacter sp. 302C9 (assembly GCF_034106085.1). NCBI lineage: Bacteria > Pseudomonadati > Pseudomonadota > Gammaproteobacteria > Enterobacterales > Enterobacteriaceae > Enterobacter > Enterobacter sp. 302C9. Next base: position 241,559 of record NZ_JAWNBW010000001.1, on the reverse strand, counting down.
CTGTTGGAGTAAACGCCGCTGTTATAGACCGACAGAGACGCCACCAGAATGACGAAGTTCAGCGCCGAGGCCACCACGTTGCTGTTCAGATCGTGGAAAATCATCACGAACGGGCTGCTGTCGGACTTCACTTCCACCCACGGATAGAGCGCCAGCAGCACCACCAGCGAGCCGATGTAGAACAGCAGAATCCGGTACACCACCTGGTTGACCGCTTTGGGAATGCTTTTATGCGGGTCGCGCGCTTCCGCGGCGGTAATACCGATCAGCTCTAGTCCACCGAAGGAGAACATGATCACTGCCAGGGAGAGGATCAGCCCTTTCCAGCCGGTCGCCAGGAAGCCGCCGTGCTGCCACAGGTTGTCGATCGTGGCGCGCTCGCCGCCGTGGCCGGAAAAGAGCAGCCACAGGCCAAAGCCGATCATCCCGATAATCGCCAGCACCTTGATCAGCGCAAACCAGAACTCGGTTTCGCCATACAGGCGCACGTTGACGAGGTTAACGGCGTTAATAATGATGAAGAAGGCCGCCGCCCAGATCCACGTCGGCACGTCCGGCAGCCAGTACTGCATGTAAATGCCCGCGGCGGTCAGCTCCGCCATCCCCACCAGCACGAACATTACCCAGTAGTTCCAGCCGGACAGGAAGCCTGCAAACGGGCCCCAGTATTTATAAGCAAAGTGCGCGAAGGAGCCTGAAACCGGCTCTTCAACGACCATTTCGCCAAGCTGGCGCATGATCAGGAAGGCGATAATCCCGGCGATACCGTAACCCAGCAGCACCGCCGGGCCAGCCATCTGAATAGCGGGGCCGATGCCGAGAAACAGCCCGGTACCGATCGCGCCGCCAAGGGCAATTAACTGAATATGTCGATTTTGCAAACCACGTTGCAGCGTCGGATTCTGATCCGACGAGGCTTCAGCGCTACCATGGCCTGAAGCGGATGACGCGTCTTTCACGTCCTACCCCTGTCTCTTTTTTAGAAGGGGCACGTTTTAACACTTCATGCTGGAGGTAGCAAGGGATTGGGGCATCCCTGCCCCGGATAACGAGATGGAACGCTTAAAACGCGTAGCCAACCGAAACCTTAAAGGTGCGCGGTTCGCCCTGCGTAATATAGGTACCGGAATCATCCACGCTGGCCCAGTAGTTTTCATTGGTCACGTTGTCGATGCCCGCACGAACCGTCATCTGGTTTTCATTGTGGTTCACCGCGAAGCGATAACGCATCCCCAGATCCAGCGTGGTGTAGCTGTCCAGCTTTTTGGTGTTTGCCAGGTCAGCGTACTGCGCGCCGGAGTGGTTCACGCGGGCGGTGGCGGTCAGGCCGTCAATCGGCTTGATGTCGTACTCAGCGCCCAGCACGGCGTAAAAGTTCGGGATCCCGATCGCATCGTTGCCCTGATTCACGCCATTTTTGGTTTTGGTCAGTTCGGCCTGCAGCCAGGTGGCGCTGGCGTTCAGACGCATCCCCAGCATTGGCTCGCCGAAGACGTTCAGCTCCACGCCACGGTTACGCTGCTCGGCGTCCAGGCCGTAGTGGCCGCTGTCGTCGAGGATCGCCGACGGCATTTTGATTTCGAACAGCGCAAGCGATCCGCCCACGCGGCCGAAGTCCGCCTTCACGCCCACTTCGTTCTGCTTAGAGTGAACGATACCGGTGCTCTGGCCGTAGTTGGTGGCGGTGTTAGGTGCGGTTTTGCCCGGCTGCAGCGCTTCGGTGTGGTTTGCATAAAGGGAAATTTCCTCCCACGGCTTGTAGACCACGCCGTAGGTGGGCATCCAGCGGCTACCGTCGAAACCGTCCGCCGCGTTTTCCGCACCGGTGACTTTGTTATACCCGCGAATGACGACTTTCTGATGGCGGGCACCTGCGGTGAACAGCAGCTTGTCGTCCAGCACGCCCAGCGTATCGCTCAGCAGCCAGCCCTGGGTACGGGTGCGCCCGCTGGTCAGCGGATCGCTGTACTTTCCGCCGGAACCATTGAAGTTGGTGCTGTCCGGCATATCGACGCCGGTGTTGTGGTAGATGTTGGTGGTCGGGTTATCTTTCGCCGCCGACATTTTCCACGCGATTTTTTCGTTTTTGGTCATCGCCGAATAGCCAATGTTGACCTTGTGCGAGACGAAGCCTGTATTGAAATTACCGCGAACGCCCGCCATGCCGCTGACGGAATCGCTGATGCGGTTGGTGTCGAGACGGCTGACCGTTGCCTTGCCGCTTTTATCCACCAGCTTCGGCGCGCTGTAGATGCCTTCCTCGTGCGCGTGCTGCGCGCCAAGACCGGTATAGGCGGTCCAGCCGTCGGTGATGTCGTACTCGCTGCGCCACATCCCAAATTCGTTTTCGATATTGCTGTAGGCCCACTTCTGCGAGAAGTTGCGATCGTTCTTCGGCGGCTCCGGAACGAAATCCACCGCGGAAATATTGACGCTGGTCGGGCTGCCGTGGAAGGTTTTCTTCTGATAGCCCAGATCCAGCGAGGTGCGGAAGCGGTCGCCGGTGTAATCCAGGCCCGTAGAGAGCAGCGTGGTGCGGCGGCGGTCATTCGGTATGCCGGTTTCCCCTTCGCGATGGACCAGGTTCACCCGCGCGCCGAACTGGTCGCTGTCACCGTAGCGACGGCCCGCATCCAGCGTGGTGCCAATCTGGGAATCCGAGGTGTAGTCCACGCCGACTTTCGCCTGCGGGAGTTCGCCCGCGTGTTTTGGCTCAAGGTTAATCATCCCGCCCACGCCGGAGCTTGCCGCGCCGTTCATCAGCGAGTTGGCCCCTTTGAAGATCTCGATGCGGTCAACCATCTGGGTATCCACCACCTGGCGCGGCAGCACGCCGGACAGGCCGCCAAAGGTCATGTCGTCGCCGTCGAACTTCAGGCCACGGATGCGGTAGGTCTCCGCGCTGTTGCCGTACCCCTGAACGAACTGCACGCCCGCGTCGTTCGCGACGACATCGGCAATGGTTTTCGCCTGCTGATCTTCCACCAGCTTCGAGGTGTAGCTGATGATGTTGAACGGCACGTCCATGGCGTTCTGCTGGCCCAGCATCCCCATGCGCCCGCCGTTCGCCACCTGTCCGTCAAGGAAGGCCGGTACCAACTGGTCGCCACCGGGTTTGAAATCGCTGGCTGGAGCAGCCTGGACAACAAGGGTGTCCTCTTTTTGATTGTCCGCCGCGAAGGCGGAATGTGTCGCCGCGCCAACGGCGAGCGCCAGCAGCGTTTTGTGCATGATGGTGTTGTTCATCGTTAACTCATTTTAAAGTGCGCGCAAAAATGACCCGTTGTCGGGCCTTAGAATGTATTGAATGCAATGCAAATGAGAACTATACGCATTATCCATGCGTTAGCAAGCGTAACCGCGTTCATAAGGAGATTTGGCGAGAAAAGAGGGGAACAGCCACCCCGTTTCGGGGATGGCTGCAATAACATTATTTTTTCTTGTAGATATTGGCCGTACCGTGAATTTTATTGTTGGTGTTCCCTGAAGTGAGCACCAGGACATCCGCGCCTTGCTTATCGGCTTTCTCAATCAGTTCTTTTTTCGCATCATCCACCGATACTTCATTCGAGGTGTTTACCGTACCGATTTTTTTATATTGAGATGCAACTTTCTTGAACTCGCTTTTAGTGAGTAGCTGGGCAGCAAAAGCATTGGTCGTAAACAGTAACGCCGTTCCCAACAAAATAGCAGTCGTCTTTTTCATAACCTTTTTCCTTGAGATTAATCAGCAACTACGAAAAACCTCACGCAGTGTGGTGAGGTTTTATGAGCATGGTAGAGAATCTCAGGAATTGCTATGCGTTCGGGAAAAATCTTTTATAACAACCCGTTGCATGAAATTACTAACGAATATTAAGAATATTCGAATACCCGCGCGGTGCCAGCAATATCAACGCGTACCGCCGTGCCCGGGTTCCATCCTGGCTGGCTTACGGTCTTCAGAATCACCGGCTGCTGCTGTCCGGCCAATCCCAGGGTGAGCGTCGACAGCTGGCCGGTGAAGTCCACGTCGAGAATCGAGATCGGGCTTTCATGCGCTGCACATGCCGTCACGCGTAATTGTTCAGGGCGCATCATTACCCTGCCCTGCCCTGTCGCCTGCGCGTTGTCCGTCGGCACTTCACCCAGCGCGCACACGGCATACCCGGCAGCGAGCTGAGCAGGGAGGATCACGGCATCGCCAAGAAACAGCGCCGTCTCTTCGTCAACGGGACGGGTGTAAACGTCATAAGGCGTACCGACCTGCGTGAAGCGCCCGGAGCGCATGACGGCAACCTGCGTGGCAAAGGACAACGCTTCGTTCTGATCGTGGGTGACCAGAATCGAGGCCACGCCCGCTTCGGCCAGCAGATCGGCCGTTGCCTTACGCGTCATCGCGCGCAGGCCGGTATCCAGAGCCGAGAACGGTTCATCCAGCAGCATCAGTGAAGGTCGCTGGGCCAGCGCACGGGCAAGCGCCACGCGCTGCTGCTGTCCGCCGGAAATCTCGTGGGGCCAGTGCGTTGCGAGCTGCCTGTCCAGAGAAACCATCTCCATCAGCGCCTCAACGCGCTGGCGCTTTTCGTGGCGAGTGCCGTCCAGCCCCCAGGCGATGTTGTCTGCCACATTGAGGTGCGGGAACAGCGCACCCTCCTGAGGCACAAAACCGATCCGGCGCAGGTGGGCGGGAACAAAACTGTTTTCATCGAACAGCGTTCTCCCCTGCATGACAATGCGCCCGGTGTCAGGCGTTTCGAACCCGGCCAGAATACGCAGCAGCGTGGTTTTCCCCGACCCGGACGGCCCGACAATCGCCGTCCTGCTCCCCGGCGCCACGCTCAGGTTTAAGCTGTCGAGCACCTGCACATCAGAAAACGATTTAGAAATGGCGGTTAATTCAAGCATGTCATAGCCCTGCAATTTTTTTCGACTGCATATAGAGAATGGCAGTCAGCGGGAGTGAAATCAGGATCATCAGCATCGCGTAAGGCGCGGCGGCAACATAGTCAATTTCACTGGTCAGCGCCCAGAATCCGGTGGAGAGCGTGCGCGTGCCCAGCGGAGAGAGCAGCAGCGTGGCGGTCAACTCGTTGCTGACGCCGAGGAAAACCAGCGCGGCCCCCGCCGCCGCACCCGGCGCGGCCAGCCGCATCGTGACGCTCCAGAGCGCCTTCGCGGGCGTGCTGCCCAGGCTGCGCGCCACGTTCTCCAGTTCGACCGGCGCCTGCGCAATCCCCGCCCGCAGGTTGATGAGCGCACGGGGCATAAACATCAGCAGGTAGGCAAGGAACAGGGTAATTTCCGTCTGGTAAATGGGACGGGCGTAGTGAATGGTGACGGTGACCAGCGCCAGCGCCGTGACGATGCCCGGCAGCGAGCTGGTGATATAGATGCACCCTTCCAGCATCCGGAAGATGCGGTGCGGATAGCGAATACCCAGCCACGCGATGGGGATCACGCACGCCGTCGTCAGAAGCGCGCCGCCCACGCCGAGCATCAGCGTCTGGCGCAGGGAGTGCCAGAGATCGGCACTCATCCAGTTTTGCACGCCGCCGAGCCAAATCCAGCGACACAGGACAATTAGCGGCACGCCCAGCGCCAGCACGATCAGCACGATGAAAAACAGCTGGCCCAGCGCGGCGGCCGCAGGCTTCAGCGGCCAGCATTTCTGCTCGCGCGCGGCCCCGGCGCCAATGCGCGCGTAGCGTGCTTTTCCGCGCGTCACGCCTTCCAGCATTAATATAGCCAGACAGCACAAGGCCAGCACGCCCGCCAGCATGTTCGCCGCCGGGCCGCTGAAGGTAGACTGGAACTGGTCATAAATTGCCGTGGTGAAGGTATCAAAGCGGATCATCACGTACAGGCCATATTCCGCCAGCAGGTGCAGCGCCACCAGCAGCGCGCCGCCGCAGATAGCGAGCTTGAGCTGGGGAAGCACCACGCGGAAAAAGACCCGCCAAGGCGACGTACCCAGCGAAGCGGCGACATCTTCCAGCGTCGGGTCCAGGCGACGCAGCACCGCCGCAACCGGCATATAGATAAACGGATAGTAGGCAAGAACCGAGAGGAACACGCCCGCGGAGAGCCCGTACATGGAAGGGACAGCGCTCACCCAGGCGTAGCTTTGCACAAACGCGGGGATCGCCAGCGGGGCGACCGCCAGTGCGGACCAGATCCCTCGCCCGGCAAGCTGCGTGCGCTCCGTGAGCCAGGCGATTGCCACGCCCGTCACGATACACAGCGGAACCGCTAAAGCCGTCAGCCACAGCGTGTTGCTGAGCAGCTCAGCAACACGCGGGCGAAACACCAGCGCCTTAATGGTTTCCCAGCCAGTCTCAATGCCAATGGCAATGATAAAACCCAAAGGCAGAAGCGCCATTAATGAAAACAACACAGCTAACGCAACCATCGGCAGTGCAGGACGCCTGCGGGCAGGCTCCTGCACTCTGTTTTTTCCGATGTCGAGACTCAGACCAGACATAAGACGTTCACTTCACTCTCAGGATCACAGCAGGCCGGCTTGCGTCATCAGCTCGATAACTTTTTTACTGTTGAGCGTTGAAGGTTCAACTTTCGGTGCATCAAGATCTTTCAGCGGGACCAGTTTCGGGTTTGAGGCCGCGTTCACGCCCACGGCATATTCAAAGGCGTTGTTGGTCCGCAGGCTTTCCTGGCCTTCTTTACCGGTAATGTATTTGATGAAGGCCTGCGCCTGCGCTTTGTGTTTGCTGGACGCCAGCATGCCGCCGCCAGAGAGGCTCACGAACGCGCCCGGATCCTGGTGTTTGAAGTAGTAAAGCTGGGTGTTTTTGCTGTTTTCACCGGTTTTGGACTGATCGACAAAACGGTAGTAGTGATAAATCACGCCGCCATCAATCTGACCGGCATTGACCGCTTTCATCACGGTGCTGTTGCCTTTATAGGCAACGAAATTGGCTTTCATCGCCTTGAGCCATTCCAGCGTGGCCTTTTCGCCTTTCAGCGCCAGCATCGCGCTCACGATGGCCTGGAAATCCGCGCCTGACGGTGATGCCGCCCAGCGCCCTTTCCACTCGGGTTTTGCCAGATCCATCAGCGATTCAGGCAGCTGCTTTTCGTTCAGCTTTTCCGGGTTATACACAAACACCGTGCTGCGGGCCGCGATGCCAATCCAGCGGCCGTGCGCCGGACGATATTCTGCCGGTACCTGCTTCAGGGTGTCTGCATTCAATGGCGCAAACAGGTTGGCATTATCCACCAGCACCATAGAAGGCGAGTTCTCCGTCAGGAACACGTCTGCCGGTGACGCGCTGCCTTCCTGAACCAGCTGGTTACCCAGCTCGCTGTCATCGCCATTACGCAGAGTGACTTTAATGCCGGTTTCTTTGGTAAAACCGTCAACCCACGACTTCACCAGGTTTTCGTGCTGCGCGTTATAAACAACGATACCTTCGTTGTTATCGGCGGCAACCGCTTGTGTGGAAAGGAAAAGGGATGAAGACAACAAGGCAAGCGAGAAGCAGGACAGCAGGCGAGAATTCATGAACATATCCTTTATAGACCAACGGGATTAACGACTCATAGCTTTGTGGGACAGGATTAAAGCATACAACAACACTAATGATAATTAGTATCAATCCAGTTTAGGCGTAAAAGTGTAAAATTTCTTTTTAGCAGATTTTAGAATGATAAAAATCCAAATTTTAATGAGAGATAATTTTTAGATTAAGAAAACCTTAAGCCTGCCTACAGTGAAATTCATTAGCCTTCTATTCATTATGACGCAAAGGTAAATCTGTTATTCATGCGCCCGCCAGATATAAAAGCCCCGATATTGCGGGGCTTTTTATGCTTATCTGGAGGTAGCTAAGTTTATAAGACTACTCATTTAAAAAGCATCACATCGCCGCATGAGGGGCATACATCGGATAGGTGAAGAACAATAAATGCACGCAGTTCAGGCCAAAATGGAATAACGTTGCAACCCAGAGCTTACCGCTCCACATCCACGCCAGGCCGTAAATAATGCCGGAGAGGCTGGCAAAAATAATCAGTAGTAAACCGCCGCTATAATGCATCAGCCCAAAGATGACTGAGGCAATCAACAGCGCGACAACAGGATGAATAATCCGGGACAAGCGTTGCTGCAGGTAGCCTCTGAACAAGGCTTCCTCGGCCAAAGAGACGAAGAAAATATTCGCAAGGGCAAATTGAGCGAACCATTCTGGCGCATGCGGCTCAATTCTAAGTCCGCCCAACGCAACAGCCAGAAGTAACAGCGCGGGTATCGCAAGAACCAATATTCCCCAGCCGACCTTGCCAGTTTTATAGAGGGGTTTTGCTACGAATAACGTTGGCATGCACGTAATTAAAAAGAACGGCACCACTGCCTTGTCCATATTAAAGTACATACTGAACGGTATGCTTTGTGGACCAACGACGACAGCATCCAGCACTTTGGGGTTATGGAAGCCCGGGATCACATGCAAAACCAGGGCAGCGGCGATGACCACGCACAAGCCTTCGACCAAATATGTATATTTATTATTTTTATTACGTAGCCATTCAACAGCAGACCAGCCAACAACGATTGATGCAATAACCAGCAGCGCCGGGGCGTCAAGAATACTCTGTTTCCAGCCGAGAAATGCCGTTAATCCCAGCATCAGGTAAGCCAGGCTTTTATTAAGGGAGAGTGCGGCAAGCGAAGTTGCGAGTAGATACCACATAAATGTCCTTCTTGACCGGTAAATTTTAGGGGCGATGTCCCAAATATGTCCCACAACGAAAATCAGGAGGATGTGAAGGAGGCGTAACTCTATGAAATGAAATGGCACGCCCTGTAGGATTCGAACCTACGACCTACGGCTTAGAAGGCCGTTGCTCTATCCAACTGAGCTAAGGGCGCACTGATATGCGTGTACTTCGCGGTGGTGAAACGCGAAGAATTATACGGTCAATGGCAAGTGAGTCAATGCCTTTTCCGTTTTCAGGGCCAATTACCGCTAGCCGATTGTAAATACGGCTATTTTCTCAACATTCCGCCCTGTTTCACCGTAAAATTTAGCGCTGCGAAAAGGCTTAGTTGCATTTAAGTAACGCCTGCTGTTTTCCTGACCGTCAGCTCGTCACACTAGAGTCAGGTATCCCGGCCGCCTGGAGGCTGACAGACAACAGGACAATGGAGTGACAGCGCAAAACCTGATCGATACGCCCCCCCGGTTACAGTACATTTCTCAGGACATCGTCGGCATTAAGCTTGAGCCCATCGTCGCCCTTTCCTCCTTGCGCCAGGTTGGCGTGGAGGTCCTTAGCGTTCTGTCCGACACGCGGGACAGCGAGAACTTTTTTTGCGATCGCTCCGCAGAGTGGTCGATAACGCTGCTTGAAGCGCAGCTTGCCGCGTTAAAAAATACGCCGCACGGTCATAATCTTTTTATTAATCTGCCGATAACCGTCCTGACAGAGCCCGCGTCTTTTCAGCGACTTATCCGGTTGCCAGGCATGCCGCTCAATATTGAGATTGTCGACCTCGCGTCCTTTTTGGCGCTTTCCCTCGTAGAGAAGCAGCATGTCGTTCAAAATTTGCGGCAACTTTGCAAACAGGGACACGCTATCTGGCTTGATGACGTGGATGACGTCACAGTGCAGTCGTTTTTATCCTGCCGACTCCCGTTAAGCGGCATCAAAATAGATAAGGAAGCATTCTGGCGTTTACGCGACACCCCTGCGCTGAGGCAACTGGTTTCCCTTTGCTTTCAGCTTGCCGGGAAAGTGCTTATTGAAGGTATTGAGACTGAACGCGATCGTACCTGGGCACTGCAGGCAGGCGCAGACCTCGGCCAGGGATATTACTGGCCGTCCTGGACATGGCCGGAGGATTAAAAAGCCATTTCCAGGAGGGAGACCATGCGAATGACAGTGCGCCGTTACCGGCGGCGGCGTACAGGAAGTGATGCACTGGGATTTACGCGCTCACCTTTTGCTCCCCCCTTTTTCGACCGGCTCGAATTTTTGAGCCAGTCCATCAGCCAGCCCCGCAAAACCGACGCCCCGTTTATCCTTCTGGTGACGGAGGATCACTACCTGCGCACCGGTTTTCTCCACGGGCAGTTTCCCCTGAGCAGCTGCTGCGACTACGCCACGCTGGACGACGCCCTTATCGCTCAGACGCAGTGGCCCTCAGCCCGTCTGGTCGTGGATATTGAAAGCCGATCCACGGGGCTTCTGGAGAAACTGGATCAGTTGAGACGGCATAGCCTGTTTCCTCCGTTCCTGACGCCCTGGCTGTTGGTCCGGGCCGATAATTACGACACCCGCCTCTTCTGCAAAGCGGCAGGTCCCTTTCATGTACTCGAACGTCAGCTGAACGCCGCCGCGCTCCAGCACAGCCTGCAGGATCCCCTCCCTCCGCCGGGTACCGAGAAAGACTGGTTCTCGCGCAACGAATGGCCCATTCTGCAGGAGCTTTCCCGGGGCAAGACATTGCGTCAGATTGCCCTTATGCAGAATCGCCCTTATAGCCGCATTATCTATCGTCTCAGCTGCATCCTCCTAAAGCTGGGGCTAAGCCATCGCCAGGAATTGCTGCATCTTCTTAATAACCTCTCAGACTGCACGTTTTCACTCACCTCCTAACCCCTTATTTCCTAAAGCGGTTTAAGAATTTACTTACCACTTGCGTTGCGAAAATGTTAATTTTTAACAATATAATCGAATTTATAACTATTCCTAATTTATGGGCGCGAACCTTGTGAAATGCCACAGATTAGCGGAACGGCAGCACTTTCCTCCATCCGTTAAGCGAATGCAGAAGGCGTTAACAAGATGATAATGATGTAAAAACAAGCAGCTTAGCGACAACTGCCAGGAGTAAAAAGCAAAGCGGGCAGCACGTTCTCCTGTGCACCAGACGCCGTTATCCGGATCGGCGTAAGCACTTTCAGATGAAGGTCAGACGGCCTGCGAGGGCAATTTTTAACCTCACTTTTGCGGGTTCGTCCCTTTCAAAGAGGCGTATTATTGTTAACAATTAATCAACATACAGAGATATCTGTTATTTTTTGTTATTACATAAAGATGAAAATATGCGGTAAATGAGATAACAGGATATTTCCGCTAAATTTAAAAAAATAGCGATTAAGATCCAGAAGATAATACAAACCAATACCCTCATATTAATTTACAGGGTTTTCGGAAAAAACTTACCCTGTATAATAAGATGCGTATCAAATATGAATAAGAAAAACCTTTTTGCCAACACCAGCCTAATGAGATGACCGCGCTGAGGCATAGTTCTTTTCATTACGTAAACAAGGATGCTTTCGCTCTTTCCAGGGAAATACTACGGTATAGGGATCTGCACATTATATCCTTCCGGCATTTCGAGAGTTTTACCAAACTCTGCATAACGCTTTTAACAATCTGAGGCATTAAAAATGAAACCGGCATCCGTTATCATTATGGACGAACATCCTATCGTCAGAATGTCGATAGAAGTCCTGCTACAGAAAAATAAGAATATCACAGTCAAGCTCAAGTCTGGCGATAGCCATGAAGTCCTTGACTGTATCCGCAATCACCCTATCGATCTGGTGATCCTTGACATTGAACTCACGGGCACGGATGCTTTCGCTTTACTTAAAAGAATCAGAAACTTAAACAAGAACATTAAGGTTCTGTTCCTCTCGTCTAAATCAGAGTTATTTTACGCGGGTCGCGCCATTCGCGCCGGGGCAAATGGCTTCGTCAGTAAACGAAAAGATTTAGGGGAGATCTACAACGCCGTAGAAATGATCCTGATGGGCTATTCCTTTTTCCCGTCGGAAACGCTGAACTTTATAAACCATTTGGGTTCCGGGAAAGGGATGGCAGTAGATATGCCATTATCGAATCGCGAGGTCACGGTATTACGGTATCTGGCGAATGGATTATCCAACAAGGAAATTGCTGAACAGCTACTATTAAGCAACAAGACCATTAGCGCGCACAAATCCAATATTTATTCCAAGCTGGGTGTGCAAAGCATCGTGGAATTAATTGATTACGCTAAAGCCCACGAGCTGCTATAACCTGAATTCACTCCCTGCAGCTTATCTGAGCTGCAGGGAGTGCGGTCAGTGCTAATTATAATTAATCATGAAGGTGGCATCCGCATCAGCCCGTCCGGGCTGAGGGTTATCGGCAGTGGCAATATAATTGGCATAAAATGACAGAATCGCATTTCCCTGCGCATCAACCGAGACCGGCTGGCTGGCCTGCTGAAGCGCCAGCCGCGTTTTATCCGCATCCCTGATCTCAACGGCGACATGGCTTGCAGTACTGGCGTCATTCAGCGCCAGCAGGCCGCTATTGCTTCCGTCGGCTTTACCCGAAAACGTAATGGACGCCGCGCCCGGCGGGCAGCCGGTCAGCTTCAGCGTAAACGGCATCGGCTGCGTGCGGCTCCCGGTGGTGCTGAGCTGTTTCGTGGGCCAGGTGCCCAGCGGGACGGCCTTGTCGCTGTCGCTGCCCTCGGCAACGCAGGTAAAATCGACGATATTGCCGTAGAGCCGAATGTTAATCTCGCCCAACGCGGTGTCCGCCTGAGCCTGCGTGCAAAGCGCAAAGAGCGCTACGGTGAGAAAACGGATCCTGTTTCGCATATCGGCTCCTTAGTCGTAATCCACGCGCAAATACCCGCGCGAGGTGAAACGCCCTTCCGCTGGCTTATTGCCCGTCACGCTCACCGGCCAGACTCGGATCCCGACCTGCGCCTGCGCGCTGTCGTCGAGGCGGAACGGAATTTTGCTCGTCAGGTTGTTGGGCGTCAGCGGCGCCCCGCTCTCGTTGGCGATGATGAACCCCACATCCGGGTTATCCGACACCAGCACATTATCAGAGACTTTTTCCGCCTCGACCCGCATCGTCAGCATGGCGTTCGCCTCCACGTTGGTGCATTTGATGGCGATGGTTTTGCTTTGCGATGAGACCCCCTCCGGCTTGTTACCCACGCCCGCCTTGCTGAACAAGGAGGCGCCAATGTCGCCGAAATCAAACTCCACCACGTTACCGGCATTGATGGCGCAGCTTTGCGGCACCTGAATGGTTCCGCTGTAGCTGATGGTATAGACCGGCGTGGTTAACGGATCGGAAGAGGTAGTGGTGACGTAAACGCGGAACATGGTGGCACGCGGGATCACCACCATGTTGATAAAACGCCGGGTCACCTTAAGACGGAAGACCAGGCTGGAGTCCTGAACGCCAAACGGTTTGTTTTTGGAGACGTTAGGATGGCTCCCCATCTGGATATAGCTTTTTGGCGGGTAAAACACGCCAGCATAGCTGTCCGTAATTTTCATCGCCCCGTCCAGATAGTCGTTAAGCTTCAGATACTGATAGCCATCGCTGGTCCCCGTTACCGGATAATCGGTCACATAGCTGCGCTTGGTGGTATTCCCGGTCGTGCCCTTCGGGCAGACGGCATTCACCCCTACCCACTGCGATTTCTCGCTGAGCGTCACGACCTGCCCAATCTGGTTATTCGAGCTGTTGAATTTATCCGTCAGGTCGTAATGCACTTCCGTCGGCACGCCTTTTTCATTGACGCACACGGTCGCTAATGCGTTTGTCGCGGGCAGTAGCGCCAGCAGCGACAAGGCAAAGAGTTGAGTTTTAATCACAGCCGATCCCCTTAAGTGTGATTGCCTGTTGCAGGCTCTGTTCAGACAAGCTGTAAGGTGCGCGACACTGGGACTGCGCCCCGTCGCCCCACTGGATCAGCAGTTCGCCCTCCAGCGGCAGCCCACTCAGGTAAATTTGCCCGTCATCCCCCACCATGCTCGTCACGCCGCTTTTGGTCTCACGCACCACCGCGCCGAACGGCACCGGCTGGTTGCCGCGCGTTACCGTCAGCAGGGCGCGCACGCCAATGCGGGTATCAAAGCTGGCGCGCACCAGCGCGCCTTTGGTCGGCACCACGCTGCTCACGTTGTTTTCGATATCGGTGTTATTGCTCATGGTGTTGGTATCCAGCGCCACGCGGTTGTAGCGATAGACGGTGGCATACGGCATCACCGCGTAGCCTCGCCAGTCGGTTTTCACGCCGGTCTGGTTTTCAATACTGACGCCCGATGCTCCCGGCGCTTTGATCAGCACGTTGGTGTCGCCCAGCGGCTGGCTGAAGGTCACGCCGTCGGCGTGGCCGACCACCCCGCCGGAGAGCTGCCAGTTGAGATCGTGCTGGTCGCGGGAATAGTTGTAGCCAACGCCCAGCGTGCCGTAGGTCGCCTGCCAGTTGGCGCTGGCGCTTCCGCTTGCGCCGTTGGTGCTGGCGTGTCCCTGGGTCACGCTGTAGTTCAGGTTGCGATCCTCCAGCAGCGTTCCGCTGACGCCGGTTTGCCAGCTTGTGTCGCCGTCGCTGTTTCGACTGGCGGATGCCGTAGCGTAGGCGCGGTCAATCGCGCTGTCCCGGCGATAGCCCTGACGGGTAAAGAGGCTGAACGGTACGGAGACGTTAAACGACGCGATCCGATCGGTGCCGTCTATCCCAACGGATTTGTTCCACGACCACGAGACGGAGTAGTTGATCCCCTTCACGCCCCCCGCGTAGCCCAGCTGGTACCAGAGGTTCGTCTCGTCTGTTCCCCAGTAGGTCTGCTCGCTACCGGAGATATAGACCGAGCCGTAGTCCCCCAGCGACTGAGAGACGTTGAGCTGAAAGCGGCCTTTTTTATTCCACGTCAGGTTGTGATAGCTCTGCACGTCCGGCACATCGTTATCGTTCTGGCTATCGGCATACTGATAGCCCTCCATTGAGCGCCAGGCGACATCGTCGAGGGTGTAAAACCCTTTTGTGGAGTAGCGGTAGCCCAGCAGCTGGAAGTTGGTGCCGAAGCCGTTAAGGGATTTCGCGTAGAGGAAGCGCAGAGACTGCCCTTCATGCCTGCTGTCGTCCGCGAGCTGGCTGCGGGCGTGGGTGATATCGAGCGAGACCGCGCCCCAGTCGCCCAGGTTTTTCCCGGCCCCGACGGCTACCGCGGTATAGCGTGACGCCAGCTGCGTACCGCCGTAGAGCGTGTAACCGTTGGCAAGACCGGTAATCAGGGTGCCCTGAGTGAAGAACGGCGTATCCTGATCGCTGTTACCGCTGCGGTAATCCCCGGCAACGAGGTCATACTTCCAGCGCCCTTCACGCTGCAGAAGCGGCACGGTGGAGTACGGCACGGTATAGCGCTGCTGGGTGCCGTCTTTCTCTTCGACCGTGACTTCCAGGTCACCGCTTGAGGAGGTCGGGTTAAGATCGGTAATCGCAAATGCGCCCGGCTGGACATAGCTTTGATAGATAACGTAGCCGTTCTGGCGAACCACCACTTTGGCAGGCGTACGGGCGATCCCGCGCACGGTCGGCGCGTAGCCCTGCAGGCTGTCCGGGTACATGCTGTCAGACGAGAAGAGCCGCCCGCCGCGAAAACCCATGCTGTCGAAGACGTCATTCCCGGTATTGCTGTCGCCCAGCACCAGTTCGCTTTTGAGCGGGATGACGGTGCGCTGCGCCCAGGTGCCAATATTCTGCCACTCGCTGTGCCGCTGCCCGTTATTCTCCGTGTACCGCCATGCGCCGTTGTTACGTAAACGCCAGGCGCCATAGTTCAATCCGCTCTGCAGGTTCAGATAATAGCTGTCGTCTTCGCTTCCCCGGTTACCGGTGAAGCTGTAGTTCACCAGCGCGGCGGGAATGCCTTCATCCCACTGTTCAGGCGGAATGTAGCCCCGGGCGCTGTTTTGCAACGCCACCTGCGGCAGGCTGACGTCCAGACGCTGAGAGGCAAAATTGAATACCGTTTCGCTGTCGGGTATGGCCGTGGTCAACGGAACGCAGGTGTCGCCCTGCACCTTAGCCAGCTCGGGAAACGCCGCGACGTTGACGCCAAAGCGATCGAGCATCGCGCGCGTAATGCACGCCGACAAACCGCCCGCCACCGGCGGCGTGTTCTCGGCCTGCTCGAAACGCACGTCCTGGGTACCGATAAACTCATCGTTACGCCAGATATCCACGCGATAAACGCCGGGTGCCTGCTGGTGTCCTTGTTCAAAACGCGACAAATCCGCCACGCTGGCGGTGTCGTCCGACAAGAAGGCCGGGTTGAAATAACTTTCGCTCCAGCCAGCCTGCGGCCAGAGCGCAGCCATCAGCGCCAGTGCAACCGGGCAGTAACGTCTCTGGTGCTTTTTCATCGCCCTGACTCTGCTCACAGGTTGACGCTACGCGCCGGAGTGATGGCACCGTAGTCATTCACGCTCTGCCAGGAAAGCGTACCGCCAGCACCGGCTGGCAGCACCTGCTGTGCCGAGCTTTTCGGCGCAACCATCAGGTTATCCAGCTGCTGCCCGCCCAGCTTCAGGTTGACGAGGGTGATGTAATACGGGGAAGCGTTGCTGACTTTGAGATGGCTGCCCGCGCGCTCAAACCGCAGCTGGGAAAGCGCCTCTTCCGGCTGCATCGCCAGGTTGTTCGGGCGCACAAACAGCTTGATGCGTGAGAGGATCGCCAGCTGCAGCACGTTATTGTTTTCCGTTTTCGCTTTATTCACCGACGGGATCGCCTTCACGTTCATGTAAAAGAGCGATTCGCGATCGGCAGGCAGCGCTGGCCCGGCGTAAATAATACGCAGCGTGTTTTCACTGTTCGGCTCGCTGACAAACAGGGGCGGAGTGACGGCAAAGGTTTTTTCTTTTTGCCCGCTCGCATTTTCGATCCACGCGTTAATTAAATAGCGTTCCTGTTTGTTGCTGTTAGTGATCGCCAGCGACGTTTGCTTCGCCTCTGCGGGATAAATAACGCGCGTGGCCCCCAGCGCAATACCGCCGGAAGCATTTGCGCAGGCAGAAACCATCATCAAAATAAACGATAAAAAAAGTCCTGGTTTAATTAGGGTATTCATCACAACCGTACCTTTAATAATGTGTTCGCAGGTGTTATGGATAAATCAACGTAAACCAGACATCCGACTGAATTTTGCCTGGCTCGAGGTGTTCGGAAATAGCCCGATAGCGGGCGCTAAAATGGAACGCGAGCTCGCGGGTATCGATCGGCAGCCAGCTGACGGCCGTGGCATTTGGGATAATCTGACGCTGCTGTTCGTCAAAAAGCGCCAGCCCCACGCCGCTGCTGACGGGCGTTTCACCCGGCCGCGAGGTCGCCAGAAAGACCTGCGGATCTTCTGCGGGCGTCACGCCCTGAAACTGGATCCCCACGGTGCGCGAAACATCAACGCTGCAGTCCAGCAGCCGCACGGTAAAAGGCACGTTAACCGTGGAAAAACTGCCCACACCGGAAAATGAATTGGTTCGGTACTGCCCCATGTCGATGCGCATATTCTGGCTGTCGGGCGCCACGGCGCAGCCGCCGTTTACCAGTTCACCTCTGAGATGAACCTTGCCACCTTCGATCACCACGGTATGCGCCGATGCCGGGCAAGCCATCGCAAGGGTTAACAGCAGTAGTGTTCCAGTCCTTGTCATCCTTCGTTCCTGGCATTAGCGTATGACGGGCCTCGTCCGTGAGGCCTGAACATCCCTGTGCGGAGGAATTACTCGTATTTCATTACGAAGGTGGCGTCAGCGTTTGCCTGGCCTGGCTCAGTGGTGGCAGCCGTTGATTTGTAACGTGCGGTGAACTTCAGGGTGTTGGTCCCTTCGATCAGCGTCTGCGCAGCAGAGAAGGTCGCGCCGTCTGGGGTCAGAACGCTGGATTTGCTGTCGAGGATTTCGATACCCACGCCTTTCGCGGTGTTGTCGTTGTTACCGGAGGTCACGGCCAGCAGGGTTTTGTCGGTTGGGTCGATCTGACCGGTGAACGCAACAGCGGCAGTTTTGGCAACCAGCGGATCGCAATCATTCAGTTCAATGTTGAATGGAATATTAGAGGTGGTGTCGCCCACTTTGGTAAATTTCGCGGTGCGATACTGACCCAGATTAACGGTCTGCTCGGAAGAATCAGTATTTACTGAACAAGCCGCATTAACCAGCTCACCTTTAAAATGTACGGTACCGCCATTTACGGAAACCGGCGCAGCAGGATCTGCTGCATTTGCGGCACCTGCAACCAGGGCCAAAGTAGCAATAACAGTAGAAGCAATGTTGCTGAGTTTCATGTCTATTCCTTTAAAATGTAAATAACCCTTCCCGCGAATAATCGGGAATAAGAAATACGTTCAATTGATTAATTGAAAGCTTATTTCGGAGGAGACAAAGTAGCTCAGGACGCGTTTTTTAAATATGTCAAAAAGCTGCCATTTCGCCAGGTCACATCCTAATCCCGCCTAAGAAATTGACCATCCCCTAAGAAGGGTTTTTGCGTCTCACTGATAAAAACGCGTAAAGGGTGACTGACAGCGACGCTCGCTTCTGACAAAATACACGCCATCCCCCCTTTCAAACGTTACAGACGGAATCTTCTCTCTGATGGCAGCAAAGATTATTGACGGTAAAACGATTGCGCAGCAGGTGCGCTCTGAGGCCGCGGAAAAAGTGAAGGCGCGTAAAGCTGCCGGAAAACGCGCCCCCGGGCTGGCCGTTGTGCTGGTTGGCAGCAACCCGGCATCGCAGATTTATGTCGGCAGCAAGCGCAAAGCGTGTGAAGAGGTGGGCTTCGTCTCCCGCTCTTACGATTTGCCGGAAACCACCAGCGAAGCAGAACTGCTGGAACTTATTGACACCCTGAATGCCGATAAAGAGATCGACGGTATTCTGGTTCAGCTGCCGCTGCCGGCTGGCATCGACAACGTGAAGGTGCTGGAGCGTATCGCGCCGGATAAAGACGTGGACGGTTTCCATCCGTACAACGTTGGCCGCCTGTGCCAGCGTGCGCCGCGTCTGCGCCCGTGCACGCCGCGCGGTATTGTGACGCTGCTGGAGCGCTATAACATCGACACCTACGGTCTGAACGCCGTGGTTATCGGTGCGTCCAACATCGTTGGCCGCCCGATGAGCATGGAGCTGCTTCTGGCGGGCTGCACCACCACCGTGACCCACCGCTTCACCAAAAACCTGCGTCACCACGTCGAGAACGCCGATCTGCTGATCGTCGCGGTCGGCAAGCCGGGCTTTATTCCTGGCGAGTGGATTAAAGAGGGCGCGATTGTCGTGGACGTCGGGATTAACCGTCTGGAAAACGGCAAAGTGGTCGGCGACGTGGTGTACGAAGATGCCGCCGCGCGCGCGTCTTACATTACCCCCGTACCGGGCGGCGTAGGCCCGATGACCGTAGCAACGCTGATTCAGAATACGCTGCAGGCGTGCGAAGAATATCACGACGTAGAGGACGCGTAAGATGGCGACTTTTTCATTAGGTAAACACCCGCACGTTGAGCTGTGCGATCTGCTGAAGCTGGAAGGCTGGAGCGAAAGCGGCGCGCAGGCGAAAATCGTTATCGCCGACGGGCTGGTAAAAGTCGACGGCGTGGTAGAAACGCGCAAGCGCTGCAAGATTGTCGCGGGTCAGACCGTGAGCTTTGAAGGGCAGAGCGTAACCGTTACGGCCTGAGCCGTTTTATGCCCTTACCCTAACCCTCTCCCACAGGGAGAGGGGATATAAAATCCCCTCACACCCATCGCGGTTATTTATCGATCAACTTCAAATAATCACTATTTCATCTGTTGAAACATGAAAATTCTGTTGCGCGTTTTTCACTCTTTGCCCACGATAAGTAGAACGTTCTACTAAAACGTTATACTTACAATAACAGCGCCAGAAAAGCGCTACTCGGGGGAAATCAGCATGAGTCTGATATCAGGGTTTGTTAAATCGCTGTCTAAGTTATCGATGATTGGTCGCGCCTTGATGCTGCCAATTTCACTGCTTCCCGCTGCGGGCCTGCTGCTGGCCTTCGGCGATAAGTTCCATCTGCCGCTGATGATGAACGCGGGCGGGGTTATCTTTGATAACCTGCCGATGCTGTTTGCCATTGGCTCCGCCGTGGGTCTGGCGTCAGAATCCGGCATCGCGGCGCTGTCTGCGGCGGTGTCGGTGTTTGTCACGAATATCACCATCAGCACCGTGCTGAGCATCACGCCGGAAATGGCCTCCCAGGGTGGGAAATACGCCATGGTGGTCGGCATCCCGACGCTGCAGATGGGCGTCTTCGGCGGCCTGATCTGCGGTATTCTCGCGGCCTGGTGCTATAACCGCTTCCACACCATGCAGCTGCCGGAGTTCCTGGGCTTCTTCTCCGGCAAGCGCTTCGTGGCCATTGCAACGGCGTTTCTGTCGTTCCTGATGGGGCTGCTGCTGCCGTACGTATGGCAGCATATCCAGGCCGGTATCGACGCGCTCTCCGTGGTGGTTAACGGCGATAATCAGGCGGCGTCGACCTTTATCTTCGGTCTGGTAGAGCGCGCGCTGATCCCGCTCGGCCTGCACCACATCTGGTATCCGTCCTTCTGGTACTCGTTCGGGGATTACACCACCCAGGCAGGACAGGTGATCCACGGCGACCAGACCATCTGGTTCAAGATGCTGGAAGAAGGAGTGAAGTCCTTCAGCAGCGACACCTACCAGAATGCCGGTAAATTCATGCAGGGCGAATTCCCGCTGATGCTGTTCGCGCTGCCCGCCGCGTGCCTGGCGATGTATCACGAAGCCCATACGAAGAATAAGAAAATCGCGGCCGGTATTCTGTTCTCTGCGGCGCTGACCTGCTTCCTGACGGGGATCACCGAACCGGTCGAGTTTACCTTTATCTTCGTGGCGCCGATTCTGTACGTCTTTAACGCCATCATGGCGGGCCTGGCCTACATGACCATGTATCTACTGCATGCGCATATCGCCAAGTCGTTCTCCGCAGGCTTTATCGACTATCTGTCATTCGGGATCCTGCCGTCCTTTAACGGCTACAAGACCAACTTCCTGAATGCGATTATCATCGGCATTCCAATGGGTCTGATTTATTACTTCACGTTCCGCTTTGTGATCCGTCGTTTCGACGTGAAAACGCCGGGCCGCACTGAAGTGACCGCCAACGCGGATGATAAGTCTGATTCAGAACTCGCGACCGAGATCATCACCCTGCTGGGCGGGGTGCACAACATCGACTCCGTCGGCGCCTGTATCACCCGCCTTCGCCTGGAAGTGGCAAAAAGCGAGGTGGTCGATAAGGACGGCCTGAACGGACTGGGTGCGCGCGGCGTGGTCTTCGTCGGCGACAACGGTATTCAGGTGATATTCGGTGCCAGAGCACAGTTTATCGCCCAGACCATGTCCACCATGATCGGCAAATAATAAGATGCCTGAACGACGCGTCTCCTGTAGTCTGGGAGACGCATTGTCGTATCTGACTGATAATCGGTGAATTTCAGGGAGCGGTTTTGAAGAAAGTCAGCATTATTGATGTCGCAAAGCACGCGGGCGTGTCGGTCTCAACCGTCTCGCTGGTTTTGCGCCAGAAAGGGAAAATCTCAGAGGCAACGATCGAGAAGGTCAACGCTGCCATCAATACGCTGGGCTATGTTCATAACGTCGCCGCTGCCAACCTCCGCGCCAATACGTCCAATCTGATTGGCCTGATCCTCCGCGACTTTAGCGACAGTTTCTCCATCAAGGTGATGGCGAGCATCGTCCAGGATCTTGAAAAACAGGGGTATATGGTTTTTCTCGGCCAGCCCCAGAACGACCATGACCATCTTGAGCGCTGCCTGCTGTCGTTTAAGCAGCAGGGCGTCGCCGGGGTTATCTATCTGGCCTCGGATACCCGCACCTCCACCCTGCCGGAGCAAATTCGCCGCTGCCCGCTGCCGCTGGTGGTGGTTTCTCAGTCGCTGCTGGATGAAAAATGCAATCTGGTGATGCGCGATAACCGTCAGGCGGCAAACCTGGCGGTGCGTTATCTTATCGAGCGCGGCCATCGCAATATTGCCTACATTGGCGGGCGTGAAGGCTGCCTCATCCGCGAGCAGCGCCTGCTCGGTTTTCGCAGCGCGATGACGCAGAACGGGCTGGTCTGGCGCGATGAATACTCTCCGGCCTGCAGCGATGACACCCTGGCAGCGGGTTTCGCCACCCGCCAGCTGCTGGACAAAAACAACACCATCACCGCCCTGCTCTGCCACTCGCCGGATGCCATGATCGGCTCCATCTCCGGTATTCATCAGGTTGGACGAACGGTGGGTAAAGATGTGTTTTTGACGCAGCAGGTCGCGCTGGTCGGTTTCGAAGATATGCTCCACGTTAACCTCACCTCGCCGTCCTTTACCTACGTGTCGTCCGCCAGCGAAGAGACGGGGCGTCAGGCTGCCGGGCTGATTATTCGCACGCTGAAGGAGCCGACGCTGCAAACCCAGCGCATTACGCTTTCCGGACAGCTTATCGCGCGCGAGTCGGCGTAAAAATAAGAATTTGACGCGGGTCTGCCGGCGCGGGATTGCTGCTATATTTCCATGATTTGCCATGGATAATCGCAATGCCTACCGTTATTACACACGCTGCTGTTCCGCTTTGTCTGGGCTTAGGCCTGGGAACCAAAGTGATTCCTCCCCGCCTGCTGTTTGCCGGGATTGTCCTCGCCATGCTGCCGGATGCCGACGTGCTGGCGTTCAAGTTCGGCGTCGCGTACGGCAATGTTTTCGGCCATCGCGGCTTTACCCACTCCCTGCTGTTCGCCTTTGTGGTGCCGATACTCTGCGTGCTGATCGGCCGACGATGGTTCCGGGCCAGCCTGACGCGGTGCTGGCTGTTTTTAACCGTGTCTTTGCTGTCGCACAGCCTGCTGGATTCGATTACCACGGGCGGGAAAGGCGTCGGCTGGCTGTGGCCGTGGTCAGATGAACGCTTCTTTGCGCCGTGGCAGGTCATTAAGGTCGCGCCGTTTGCGCTATCGCGCTATACCACGCCGTACGGGCATCAGGTGATCGTGTCAGAACTGCTGTGGGTGTGGCTGCCGGGAGTCGTGCTGATGGGGTTGCTGTGGTGGAGGAAACGTGCGCGCTGATGCCCTCACCCCGGCCCTCTCCCTCGGGGAGAGGGAGAAAACCTAACAATTCCCTCTCCCTGCGGGAGAGGGTTAGGGTGAGGGGAAAATTACTTACGGCGCCAGGTGGTGCCCTGCGGGCCATCTTCCAGAATGATACCCATCTCGGTCAGACGGTTGCGCGCCGCATCTGCCGCCGCCCAGTCTTTTGCCTGACGCGCTTCCAGACGCGCTTTGATCAACGCTTCAATTTCAGCCACTTCACCGTCGTCCGCCTGCGCACCGCTCTGCAGGAACGCGTCCGGCTCCTGCTCCAGCAGGCCGAGCACGGAGGAGAGCTTACGCAGATGGGATGCCAGCGCATTCGCCGCGGCCATATCTTCTGACTTCAGGCGGTTCACTTCGCGCGCCATGTCGAACAGCACGGAGTACGCTTCCGGGGTGTTGAAGTCGTCGTTCATCACCTCAACAAAGCGGGCTTCGAACGCTTCGCCGCCTGCAGCAGGAACAGACCTGTCGGTACCGCGCAGCGCGGTATACAGACGCTCCAGCGCAGAGCGCGCCTGTTTCAGGTTCTCTTCGCTGTAGTTCAGCTGGCTGCGATAGTGGCCGGACATCAGGAAGTAGCGCACGGTTTCCGCGTCGTAATACTTCAGCACGTCGCGCACGGTGAAGAAGTTACCCAGCGATTTAGACATCTTCTCGCGGTCAACCATTACCATGCCGGAGTGCATCCAGTAGTTCACGTACTCGCCGCCGTGGGCGCAGGTGGACTGCGCGATTTCGTTTTCGTGGTGCGGGAACATCAGGTCTGAACCGCCGCCGTGGATATCGAAGTGCTTGCCCAGCTGCTTGCAGTTCATCGCGGAACATTCGATGTGCCAGCCCGGACGGCCTTCGCCCCACGGTGATGGCCAGCTTGGCTCGCCCTCTTTGGACATTTTCCACAGCACGAAGTCCATCGGGTTACGCTTCACGTCAACCACGTCAACGCGCGCGCCGGCCTGAAGCTGGTCCAGATCCTGACGGGAAAGCGAACCGTAGGTTGGGTCCGTCGGCACCGAGAACATCACGTCACCGTTGTCCGCAACGTAGGCATGACCGCGAGCGATCAGCTTTTCGGTGATCTCGATGATTTCGTGAATATGGTGGGTCGCGCGCGGCTCGCTGTCCGGGCGCTGAATATTCAGGGCGTCGAAATCTTTGTGCATTTCGACAATCATGCGATCGACCAGCGCAACAAAGCTTTCGCCGTTTTCATTAGCGCGCTTGATGATTTTGTCGTCGATGTCGGTGATATTACGCACGTATTTCAGGGTGTAGCCCAGAAAACGCAGGTAGCGTGACACTACGTCAAAAGCGACAAAGGTACGGCCATGGCCAATGTGACAGAGATCGTAAACCGTAATACCACACACGTACATGCCGACTTCCCCGGCATGGATAGGTTTAAATTCCTCTTTCTGGCGCGTCATTGTATTAAAGATTTTTAACATCGAAGATTCCATGTAAACACGTGTGTGGTTGAAAACCGGCTATTCTACCCGTAATTCAAACCCGAAGCAGCACACAATGCAAGGTGATCGCATCCTGTGGTTATGCTATAACAAGCCCCTATAGATGACCCGAACGCGGGTCGACGTACCACAATAACGGAACAGGATGCAAAAATGGTTACTTTCCACACTAATCATGGCGATATCGTAATCAAAACCTTTGATGACAAAGCGCCTGAAACAGTTAAAAACTTCCTGGACTACTGCCGCGAAGGTTTCTACAACAACACCATTTTCCACCGCGTGATCAACGGCTTTATGATCCAGGGCGGCGGTTTCGAACCTGGCATGAACCAGAAAGAGACCAAAGAAGCGATCAAAAACGAAGCGAACAACGGTCTGAAAAACACCCGCGGTACGCTGGCAATGGCCCGTACTCAGGCTCCGCACTCTGCCACCGCGCAGTTCTTCATCAACGTGGCTGATAACGACTTCCTGAACTTCTCCGGCGAAAGCCTGCAGGGTTGGGGCTACTGCGTATTCGCAGAAGTGGTTGAAGGTATGGACGTGGTTGACAAGATCAAAGCCGTCGCTACTGGCCGCAGCGGTATGCACCAGGACGTTCCTAAAGAAGACGTTGTGATTACAAGCGTGACCGTCAGCGAGTAATTCGTGGCGACACTCTTTATTGCGGATCTGCATCTGCAAACAGAAGAACCGGCGATAACCGCCGGTTTTCTGCGTTTTTTACGCGGTGAAGCGAAAAGCGCCGATGCGCTGTACATCCTGGGCGACCTCTTTGAAGCCTGGATTGGCGACGACGACCCTAACCCGCTGCACCGTGAAATGGCCGCAGCCATTCACGCGCTCGTGGATTCCGGCGTTCCCTGCTACTTCATTCACGGCAACCGTGATTTCCTGATCGGCAAGCGCTACGCCCGCGAAAGCGGCATGACGCTGCTGCCGGAAGAGCAGGTGCTCGATCTTTATGGCCGCAGGGTCCTGATCATGCACGGCGACACGCTCTGCACCGACGATACCGGCTACCTGGCGTTTCGCGCCAAAGTCCACACCCCGTGGATCCAAAAGGTGTTCCTTGCGCTGCCGCTGTTTATCCGCAACCGTATCGCCGCCAGAATGCGCGCGGGCAGTAAAGCCGCCAACAGCAGCAAATCCATGACCATCATGGACGTGAACCCGCAGGCCGTGGTGAGCGTGATGGAAAAGCATGGCGTTCAGTGGTTGATCCACGGTCATACGCACCGTCCTGACGTCCATTCCCTTATCGCCAACGGCGAACCGGCCCATCGCGTGGTGTTGGGTGCCTGGCACACCGAAGGCTCCATGGTCAAAGTCACGCCAGAGGGCGTGGAGCTGATCGCGTTTCCGTTTTAACCCTTCACACCATCATTCTATTTTTTTGAACAATATCGGCAAATTGTTTCGATTTTAATCAGCCCGTGGTCGGCCTATTATTTATCACATCAGGGCAACACGCCCTATCCCAGATAAAACACTTAAGGAATACGACCATGAAATCTATCAAAACTTTCGTTGCAGCTGCCGCTCTTTCCCTGGTTTCTTTCGGTTCTTTCGCTCAAAGCGTGAGCGCAACCGCCTCTACCCTTGACCGCGCAGAAGCGAAAATTGCCGCGCAGGCCGCCGAGCAGAATGCCTCTTATAAAATCACGAGCGCGAAGGTCAACAACCGCGTGTACATGACCGCAGAACTGACTAAATAAAAACCCTGATTGCCGTGCCGCCAGCGAAGACGTGCGACAGCGACAATACGATGAGGAAGGAACATAGAATGAAAAACATCAGCATCGTAAGTACCCTGCTGCTGGCAGTCGTGGTGTCCACTGGCGCACAGGCCGCGGAGAATCGCTTCTCCGTGCCAAAATCGGGCTCGAATGCCGACACCAGCATGGTGAATCATATCGATGTCAGCCGCGCGTTCGACAACGAGAACCTGTCCGCGGGGGATCTTCAGTAACATCACATAAAAGACCGCCATCGTGCGGTCTTTTTTGTTATCGCTTTCTCGCCATAACTGCTCGCCTTTTAACCGCGCAACCGTTTTCCTTGCCCGTATAACATGCTATTCTCTGTGCCCTCGAAAGCAGTGTGTTTCGCACCACAGGAGTTTTAAGACGCATGTCTTCCCGCAATAATCCGGCGCGTGTCGCCATCGTGATGGGGTCCAAAAGCGACTGGGCTACCATGCAGTTCGCCGCCGAAATCTTTGAAATCCTGAATGTTCCGCACCACGTTGAAGTGGTCTCCGCGCACCGTACACCGGACAAACTGTTCAGCTTCGCCGAAAGCGCCGAAGAGAACGGTTATGAGGTGATCGTTGCCGGCGCGGGCGGCGCAGCACATCTGCCAGGCATGATTGCCGCCAAAACCCTGGTGCCGGTACTGGGCGTTCCGGTCCAAAGCGCCGCGTTAAGCGGTGTGGATAGCCTCTACTCCATCGTCCAGATGCCGCGCGGTATTCCTGTCGGCACGCTGGCGATTGGTAAAGCGGGAGCTGCGAATGCCGCCCTGCTGGCGGCGCAAATTCTTGCGACGCACGATAAAGCATTACACCAGCGTCTGGCGGAGTGGCGTAAAGCCCAGACCGACGAGGTGCTGGACAATCCGGACCCGCGGGGTGCGGCATGAAGCAGGTTTGCGTCCTCGGTAACGGCCAGCTAGGCCGCATGCTGCGTCAGGCCGGTGAGCCGCTGGGTATTGCCGTCTGGCCTGTCGGGCTGGACGCCGAACCGGAAGCCGTACCGTTCCACCAGAGCGTGATCACCGCCGAGATCGAACGCTGGCCGGAAACGGCTCTGACCCGCGAGCTGGCGCGTCATAACGCCTTCGTTAACCGCGACGTGTTCCCGATCATCGCCGACCGTCTGACGCAAAAGCAGCTGTTCGACAAGCTCGGTCTGCCGACCGCGCCGTGGCAGCTCCTGTCCGATAAAAGCGAGTGGAATGACGTTTTCGCGATGCTGGGCGAGCTGGCAATCGTGAAGCGCCGCGTGGGCGGCTATGACGGCCGCGGCCAGTGGCGCCTGCGTGCAGATGAAACGGCAGAACTGCCGGACGATTGCTACGGCGAGTGCATCGTTGAGCAGGGCATCAACTTCAGCGGTGAAGTGTCGCTGGTTGGCGCGCGCGGGCAAGACGGGCATACCGTCTTTTATCCGCTGACGCATAACCTGCATCAGGACGGCATTCTGCGCACCAGCGTCGCCTTCCCGCACGCCAATGCTGACCAGCAGGCGCAGGCGGAAGATATGCTCTCTGCCATCATGCACGAACTCGGGTATGTGGGCGTCATGGCGATGGAGTGCTTTATCACCCCGTCCGGTCTGCTGATCAACGAACTTGCGCCGCGCGTGCACAACAGCGGCCACTGGACGCAAAACGGCGCGTCCATCAGCCAGTTCGAGCTGCACCTGCGCGCGATTACGGACCTGCCGCTGCCGCAGCCGGTGGTGAACAGCCCGTCGGTGATGATCAACCTGATCGGCACCGATCTGAACTACGACTGGCTGAAGCTGCCGCTCGTGCATCTGCACTGGTATGACAAAGAGGTACGCGCGGGTCGTAAGGTCGGTCACCTGAACCTGAACGACAGCGACACGGGCCGCCTGAGCGCCACCCTGGAAGCGATGATCCCGCTCCTGCCGCCGGAATATGCGAGCGGTATTGTCTGGGCACAGTCTAAGCTCAAGTAAGACATCTGCGCCGGGGAGTTGATCTTCCCCTTCCCCGGCGTACAATCCCCGCCCATTGCTGCTGAGTTTTCTTCTGGAACAACCATGAACGATGGAACGGACTATCGCGCGATCCTCGCGTCTGATACCCCTTTAATCGACGTTCGCGCGCCGATCGAATTTGCCCAGGGCGCGATGCCTGCGGCGATCAACCTGCCCTTAATGAACGACGACGAGCGCGCCGCCGTCGGTACCTGCTATAAACGCCAGGGCCCCGAGGCCGCGCTGGCGCTCGGCCATCAGCTGGTGAGCGGCGAGACGCGTGAGGCACGCATTAACGCCTGGCGGGAAGCCAGCCTTACCCATCCTGAGGGCTTTCTCTGCTGCGCGCGCGGCGGCCAGCGCTCGCATATCTCGCAGGCCTGGCTGAAAGAGGCGGGCGTTGACTACCCGCTGATCCGCGGCGGCTACAAAGCCCTGCGTCAGACGGCGATTCAGGTGACCATCGAGCAGTCGCAAAAGCCGATGGTGCTGATTGGCGGCTGTACCGGAAACGGTAAAACCCTGCTGGTGAAGCAGCACGCGCAGGGTATCGATCTGGAAGGGCTGGCGCACCACCGAGGTTCGTCGTTTGGCCGCACGCTCACGCCGCAGCTTTCCCAGGCCAGCTTTGAAAACCACCTTGCGGTTGAGCTCCTGAAAAAAGACGCCGCGCGCTGGGTGCTGGAAGACGAGGGCCGGATGATTGGCTCCAACCACCTGCCGGAGTGCCTGCGCGACCGCATGGCTGAAGCCCCTATCGTTGTCGTCGAAGACCCGTTTGACGTCCGCCTTGAGCGCCTGCGCGAAGAGTATTTCGACCATATGTGGGCAGACTTTTCTGCCGCATACGGCGAGGAAGCGGGCTGGAAAGAATACAGCGAGTATCTGCACCACGGCCTGTTTGCCATTCGCCGCCGTCTGGGGCTGCAGCGGTATGCAGAATTCACCGCGCTGTTAGATTCCGCGCTGCTGGAACAGCAACGCTCCGGCAGCACTGACGCGCACTTCAGCTGGCTTGCGCCGCTGCTGAAGGATTATTACGACCCGATGTACGGCTATCAGCTGGAGAAAAAGGCGGAGAAGATTGTGTATCGCGGGACGTACGAAGAGATTGCTGAGTGGCTTGATCGCTGAAAAATAAAGCCGGGTGGCGAGGTAAAAGCAAAACGGCAACCTGGGTTGCCGTTTTTAATGTTTGTTCCCTCTCCCAGTGGGAGAGGGTCAGGGTGAGGGCATCAGGCCGCACCCTACAAGACGACCTAGAAGTCGTAACGCAGACGCACCAGGTTCATGTCGCCCAGGTTGTCGGTGCTGGAGGTGAACACGTGTTCGTAATCCACGCGGAAACCGTAATCCAGCTGGAAGCTGATACCCACGCCGTTGTCGATGCGCTGGTAGTTACGGCCGTTCACGTACTCAATACGGTCGCCCATGAAGTAAGGCTGAATAGATTTAACCGCGTACTGACCGACTGGGAACTTGTAGCCCGCAAA
Source organism: Enterobacter sp. 302C9 (assembly GCF_034106085.1). NCBI lineage: Bacteria > Pseudomonadati > Pseudomonadota > Gammaproteobacteria > Enterobacterales > Enterobacteriaceae > Enterobacter > Enterobacter sp. 302C9. Next base: position 211,914 of record NZ_JAWNBW010000001.1, on the reverse strand, counting down.
GTATTCAATACCCCATGCATCACCCGCAAAGTAGTCGTTAACCGACACTTTTTTGGTGGTCATGAAGTTCTGGTACCAGCCGCCGCCTGCGGAGAAGGTCCAGTTGTCCGGGGTCCAGCTCAGCGCGGTACCGAGAATGTTCTGGTCGTAGGTTTTGCTGTCGCCGTTGTCCGGGTTACGCATGTCCGCGCGGGTGTAGTTCCACGCCGCGCCCCAGGTCAGGTCGGTAGTCAGGTGGTAATCCAGACCCAGCGAGCCGCCGCCTTTACGCTTGTAGCGCAGGCCGTTGCCCGGCAGGTATTCGCTGTCTTCAAACAGGTAAGATGCGTAGATGTCGGCATCGCCCACGGTTTTCTTATATTTCAGCATCTGGCGTGAACGGTAAGAACCGTCGTAATCGCCGTTGATCCCGTTACCCGGAGCCTGACCAATCATGTCGTAGTCCCAGATATCGGTTTTCGCGCCCACCACATCATAGTAAACGCTGTTCTGTTGACCGAAGGTCAGCGTACCCCAGGTATCGCTCTTCAGACCGGTGTAGAGCATACGACGCGTGGTGTCGTGTGCGCCGTCGGCGTAGTGGTGATCCCAGTTAAACTGCGCAGGAATATTGACACCCAGCTCGTAGTAGCTGATCCAGCTGATGTCATCAAACAGGTAGTAATCAGCCGCGAAACGGAAACGGGTGCCGCCGTCAAAGCCGTTACGCTTGTAGCTGTTTTTACCGTCGTCGCCGGTCATGTTCTGGAACTGAGGACGAATACTGCCGCCAACGGTAAAGTTCAGGCGGCTCAGCGGGTTACCCGCCTGAGGATCCTGCTTAAGAACGGTGATTTCCGCCTGAGAAGCGAAGGTAGTCAATGCCACTGCCGCGCCGATCGTTGCCGCCAGCGCTGATTTTTTTATAGTCATTATTTTTCCTTAATAGACACGCTGCTAAATATTTAGCGGGTGAATATTAACTGGAAATAATCGGGCCGTGTGGTCGGGTTTTTAATGTTTTGTGCTACTAAATGAGTGGGTATTATCAGTTTGTGCTATTTAAACGCTGCGCACCGGCATTAAAACCCGGTGCGCAACTATCACCGTGCTAAATCAACTCGCAAACTGACGGAACAGGGCTTTGCCCTTTAACAGCCGCGTGCCGAGCCAGCCTCCGCAGAGAGAAAGCAGCACCGCGCCGCTGAGAGGCAGGATCAACCAGAGACGCCAGTCAGGCTCCCACGGGAAGTCGAAGACCTTTGTCTGCAGCACCGCCAGCGCCGTTTCCGCGCCAATGGCCGCTACCAGACCCGCCACCAGCCCCAGCAGCGCAAACTCGCTCCAGAGCGTCATCCGCAGCAGCCGCTTTCCGGCACCCAGCGTGCGGTAGACCACCAGCTCCTGATGGCGCTGGCGCATGCCCACCTGCACCTGGGCCAGCAGCAACAGCACGCCGCAGAGGGTCACCAGCACCACCATGACCTCCAGCGCGCGGCTCACCTGCTCCAGCACCTGCCCCACCTGCTTCAGGATCGCCCCAATATCCAGCAGGCTGACCGTCGGAAACTCCCGGTTGAGCTGGGTCAGCATGCCGTTGCCATTTTCCCAGCGGAAACTGGTCAGCCAGCTCTGCGGCTGCCCGTCCAGCGCGCCCGGCGGGAAAATAAAGAAGAAGTTTGGCCGCAGGCTTTCCCAGTCCACTTTACGCAGGCTGGTGACTTTCGCGGTAAAATCCTGGGTATCGCCGGTAAAGGTCACGCTGTCCCCGAGCTTCACGTTCAGCCGCGTCGCCAGCCCCTCTTCCATCGACACCTCACCCGCTTTCGGCGGCCAGGTGCCCGCGGTTAGCGGGTTGTGGTCAGGGCGTTTCTCCTGCCAGGTCAGGTTCAGCTCGCGGTTCAGCGACTCGTCCTTGTTTCCGTCCGCTGGCTGGCCGTTGATCTGCGTCAGACGCGCGCGCACGATGGGATAGAACGACTCAGGGATAATGTGATGCTCCGACAGGAAGCCCTTCAGCGGCGTGACCTGCTCAGGGGAAATGTTGATCAGGAAATAGTTCGGGCTTTCCGGGGGAAGCTGCTGCTGCCAGCGATCCAGCAGATCGCCGCGCAGCACTAACAGCAGCGCCAGCAGCATAAACGACAGCGAAAACGCCGACAGCTGGCTGAGCGTTGACCACGGCTGATGCAGCAGACGGTTGACCGCCAGGCGCACGGGCAGCGATTTCACCGTGAGCCGCTTCAGGACGTTGAGCAGTATCCAGCCCAGCACGCCGCACAGCAGCGCCAGCACAAACGCCCCGGCCAGTACCGCCCACAGCAGCGTGCTGCCCCCCATCAGCCACGCCAGCAGCCCCACCGCTACGGCAATAATCACCGGAAGGTAGAACTTCAGCGGCCAGACGTTCGCCACCACATCGTTGCGAAGCACGCGCAGCGGCTGCGTCGCGAGCAGCAGGCGGTAGGGGCGTAGCCCCACCAGCAGCGAAATCACCGTCATTGCGCCCATCGCCCACAGCCACGGCCAGAGGCTGGCTGGCGGCAAGGCGGCCGGGAGCACCGGTTTCAGCATCACCATCAGCAGTTTTTCAAACAGCAGCCCCATTATTCCGCCGGTCAGCGCGGAGAGGACCAGCAGCATCAGCCACTGGCCGACGATCAGCTTGCGCAGCTGCGCCCTGCCCGCCCCCAGGGTTTTGAGGATCGCCACCAGGTCGTAACGGCTGCGGCAGTAGTGCCCCATCGCCACGGCAACCGCCGCCACCGCCAGCAGCAGGGTCAACAGTGCCGAAAGCAGCAGGAACTGCTGAGAACGTTCAAGTGATTTACCGAGCGCCCCTTCGTCCTGCTCCAGCCCGTACCAGCGGTGCTCTGGCTTGAGCTGCGGCAGAAGCCATTTTTCATACGCCTCAAGCTGGGCAGGCGTGCCGCCAAACTTATAGCGCCAGGTGACGCGACTGCCCGGCTGTACCGCATGGGTTGCCGCGACATCCGCGGTGTTCATCAGCAGGCGCGGCGCGAGCTGGAAGGGGTTAAAGCCGGAATCGGGCTCCTGCACCACTTCCCCGGCAATGTTGAGGGTGGCGTCGCCGACGTCGATGCTATCGCCGGGTTTCAGGTTCAGAAGCGCCATCAGACGTGATGCCAGCAGCACCGTGCCGGGCTTTGGCTTCAGCCCTGGCGGGTTGGTCTGCAGTTCGCCGTACATCGGGTAGATATCATCGACGGCTTTAACGCTGGCGAGCTGCGGCGTGTCGCCCGCAAAGGTCATGGTCTGGAAGCTTATCTGCTCCCCCACCTTCAGCCCTTGTTTACGCGCCTCTGCAATCCAGCCCGATGGCACCGGGCGGGAGCTTTGCAGCGCCCGGTCACCCGCCATAAACTCCCGGCTTTGTTGGCTAAGCCCTTTTTCCATGCGGTCGCTGACGCTGCCGAGCGCCAGCACGCAGGCCACCGCCAGGCTTAGCGCCAGCCAGACGATAAGCAGCGAGGGCGAGCGCCACTCGCGCCAGAACCAGCGGGTAATCATGCCTCCTCCTGAAGAATACCGTTCACCAGCCGCAGGCGGCGGTCGCAGCGGGCGGCGAGCTGCGGATCGTGGGTGACGAGGATCAGCGTGGTGCCGTGCTCGCGGTTGAGCGAAAACAGCAGGTCGGCAATCCGGTCACCGGTTTTACGGTCAAGGTTACCGGTGGGCTCATCGGCAAACAGGACTTCGGGACGACCATTAAACGCCCGCGCCAGCGCCACGCGCTGCTGCTCACCGCCGGAAAGCTGTGCGGGAAGGTGGTCGAGACGCTTGCCCAGACCGAGCTGCTCCAGCAGCGCCTTCGCGTGCGCCCGGCTTTCACGGCTGTTTTCACCGCGCAACAGCGCCGGGAGTTCGACGTTTTCCAGCGCGTTCAGGGTTGGGATCAGCATGAAGGACTGGAAGACAAAACCAACGTGACGCGCGCGCAGCGCGGCCCGCGCCTCTTCATCAAGCTGATGCAGCGGTTGCCCGACAAGATGGACCTCGCCGCTGCTGCCGTCGTCCAGACCGGCCAAAATCGCCAGCAGCGTGGACTTGCCGGAGCCGGATTCGCCAATCAGCGCGATGGTTTCAGCGCGTTTGACAACGAGTTCAACTCCAGTAAGGATGGAAAGCTCGTGTTCCCCCTGACCGACGGACTTCTTAAGATGATGAACTTCAACACTGTTTTCCGCTGGCATTTGCCCTTCCTGTTTTTGATTCTGATGACCTTCCGCGCGGCGGCAGCGGACACGTTACTGGTTCTCGGCGACAGCCTGAGCGCAGGCTATCGCATGGCGGCCAGCGCGGCCTGGCCCGCGCTGCTCAACGACAAATGGCAGAGCAAGACGTCGGTAATTAACGCCAGCATCAGCGGCGATACCTCGCAGCAGGGCCTGTCGCGCCTGCCTGCACTGCTCAAACAGCATCAGCCGCGCTGGGTGCTGGTGGAGCTTGGCGGTAACGATGGATTGCGCGGTTTTCAGCCTCAGCAAACCGAGCAAACGCTGCGTACCATTTTGCAGGATATTAAAGCGGCAAACGCCCAGCCGCTGCTGATGCAAATTCGCCTGCCCGCCAACTACGGTCGTCGGTATAATGAAGCCTTTAGCGCGATCTACCCTAAGCTTGCCAAAGAGTTTGATATTCCGCTGCTGCCATTTTTCATGGAAGAGGTCTATCTCAAACCCCAGTGGATGCAAGACGACGGGATCCACCCCAATCGCGATGCTCAGCCGTTTATTGCCGACTGGATGGCAACGCGGCTGGCTCCTTTAGTTAAACATGACTCCTGATTAAGCGGAGATCCTGACAGGTAAAGTTATGCAAAAATCGGTCTTAATTACAGGATGTTCCAGTGGAATCGGCCTGGAAAGCGCGCTCGAACTGAAGCGCCAGGGGTTTCGGGTGCTGGCGGCGTGTCGCAAACCCGACGATGTCGAACGCATGAACGGGCTGGGCTTTACCGGCGTGCTGCTGGATATGGACTCGCCGGAGAGCGTTGAACGCGCCGCCGATGAAGTGATCGCGCTGACCGACAATCGTCTGTACGGACTCTTTAACAATGCCGGCTACGGCGTGTATGGTCCGCTGGATACGCTCTCGCGCGAAACGCTGGAGAAACAGTTTTCGACCAACTTCTTCGGCGTGCATCAGCTCACCATGCGCCTGCTCCCCGCGATGCTGCCGCACGGTGAAGGGCGCATCGTGATGACATCGTCAGTGATGGGGCTGATTTCCACCCCGGGCCGCGGCGCCTACGCCGCCAGCAAATATGCGCTGGAGGCCTGGTCCGACGCCCTGCGCATGGAGCTGCGCCACAGCGGCATCAAGGTCAGCCTGATTGAGCCCGGCCCGATCCGCACCCGCTTTACCGAAAACGTGAACCAGACCCAGGCGGATAAGCCGGTCGAGAACCCCGGCATTGCCGCACGTTTTACCCTCGGGCCAGAGGCGGTGGTAGCCAAAGTGCGCCATGCTTTTGAGAGCGAACATCCTAAAATGCGCTATCCGGTGACGCTGGTCACCCATGCCGTAGGCTGGTTAAAACGCCTGCTGCCGGGCCGGATGATGGACAAAATTTTGCACGGTTGAGTTGAAGCGACGACGCTCATCCCCATGTAAAGAACAAACCGACAAAAGAGAAAGCCGCATGTCCGTACAGAATATCGTCAATATTACAGAAGCTAACCTGCAACAGACCCTTGAACAGTCGATGACCAAACCGGTCCTGTTCTACTTCTGGTCTGAACGCAGCCAACACTGCCTGCAGCTGACGCCGGTGCTGGAAAGCCTTGCCGCGCAGTACAACGGTCAGTTCATTCTCGCTAAGCTGGACTGCGACGCCGAGCCGATGGTGGCGTCTCAGTTTGGTCTGCGCGCCATCCCAACCGTCTATCTGTTCCAGAACGGCCAGCCCGTTGACGGCTTCCAGGGGCCGCAGCCGGAAGAGGCTATCCGCGCCCTGCTGGATAAAGTGCTGCCGCGCGAAGAAGAGCTGAAGGCGCAGGAAGGCATGGCGCTGATGCAGGAAGGTAAATACGACGAGGCGCTGCCGCTGCTCAAAGAGGCGTGGCAGCTGTCGAATCAGAACAGCCAGATTGGCCTGCTGCTGGCGGAAACGCAGATCGCCCTGCACCGTTCAGAAGACGCGGAAGCCGTACTCAAGACGGTTCCGCTGCAGGATCAGGACACCCGCTATCAGGGTCTTGTCGCGCAGATTGAGCTGCTGAAACAGGCGGCGGACACCCCGGAAATTCAGCAGCTGCAGCAGCAGGTTGCCGACAACCCGGCCGACGCCGCGCTGGCAAGCCAGCTGGCGCTGCAGCTGCACCAGGTGGGGCGTAACGAAGAGGCGCTGGAACTGCTGTTCAGCCACCTGCAAAAAGACCTGGCAGCCGCAGACGGTCAGGCGCGTAAGATGTTCCAGGAAATTCTGGCCGCGCTGGGCACCGGAGATGCGCTGGCGTCGAAGTATCGTCGTCAGCTGTACGCGTTGCTCTACTAACAAAAAAATGCCCGGTGGCGCTAACGCTTACCGGGCCTGGAAAACAGGCTTAACCCGTTTTCTTTAATTGCGTCACCACCAGCTGGTGGCGCGTGTTGTAGAACTTCCGATAGGTCAGGTAGCAGGCAATGATGGTTGACAGACTTGCCGTGGAAAGCAGCATAAACGTCACCATGATCTGATACTTAATCGCTTTGACCGGATCGATACCGGCAAAAATCAGCCCCGACATCATGCCAGGCAGGCTCACCAGCCCCACCGTTTTGGCTGAATCGACCGTTGGGATCAGCGATGAGCGAATGCTCTCACGGATCAGCCGCGCCGAGGCCACTTTAGGCGTCGCTCCCAGGCTTAATTTCTCCTGCAGCTGCTGCTGTTCACTGCTAAAGCGCTGGCCGAGATTATTATAACAGAGCCCAACGGCCACCATGGCGTTTCCCGCAATCATCCCGGAGATAGGGATAACCTGCATAGGCGTAAAGGCAATCGAGCCGGAGAGCACCAGCACCGCCAGCGTGAGCGCCGTCCCGGTGGTAATGGCGATAAACGACGAGATAAACGCCTTATCTATATATTTACTGCGTTTTTTCGCATTCCACGCCGCGTTGAAACAGATAAAGAGCACCATCAGCAGCGTCAGCACCGCGTGGTTGACGTTGAAAATATACTTCAGCACATAGCCGACGATGATGAGCTGAACCACCGCGCGGCAGATACTCCACACAATATCTTTTTCCAGCCCCAGCTTTTCCCGGTAGCTGACCACAATCGCAATCAGCACCAGCACCATCGAAAACGCCAGTGATTCATTGGTAATGTTATGCTCACCCACGGTTAGCCTCCTGCATTTTCCCGCCGTGCGGCTGAAGCGTAATCACGTCATCAGCATGGGTTATTTCATTAGCGTCGTGCGTCACCCACAGCACGGCAATGTTCTGCTCCCGGGCGTAGCGATGGATAATCTCGTTAACGTTGCGCTTGTTGACGTCATCGAGCGCGCTGGTAATTTCGTCCAGCAAAAGCACCTTCGGTAAAAACTGCAGGTTGCGGATCAGCGAGACGCGCTGCTTTTCTCCGCCCGACAGCGCGGTGATGGATTTGGTTAACGTCTCCTGCGCCAGGCCAAAGTGGGCCAGATCGCTGATAAACTTTTCCGGCTCCGGCGTTTTATTGCGGATTTGCCACGGGAAAATCAGGTTGTCATAAACCGTATCGCCAAACAGCGCGGGGGTTTGCACGCAGTAGGAGACCTGCTGGCGATAGTTTTCCGGGGACAGGGTTGAGATATCCTGTCCTTCAAACAGAATGGTGCCCTCCGTCGGGCTGAGGAGTGAGGCCACAATTTTCAGCAGCGTGCTTTTACCGCAGCCCGAAGGTCCCGTGATTAATTTAAACTCGCCCGGCGACAGGCTAAACCCGACGTGCTGAAGAATAATATTTTCTCCAACACGAAATCCGATATCCCTGAGATGTAATAGTTCTTTTTTATCGTTCATTACGCTTCCGTTAACCGCTTCGTGTAATAACCGCCTGTAGCATAATCCTTTCGTGCGCACAGAGCGAATAGCCTCACGCTAAAGCAAGTGTTAAACTTTTTGTTTGTTATTTGTCTCCACCATCACTACAGGAAGTAAGCAGCATGGCACATATCTTTTATGAGTTTCCTTCCCTGAAGCCTGGTGTTCCTGATGTCGAAACATTAATGGAAGTCATCAAATCGTCGGAACTCACGCGTTTTGTCATCGGTGCAGAGGTGGTGGATTTTGTTAAGAAGGCGCTTATCGTGAACACCACGATCGGCAGTTTCAAAAATTGCTATTTCGCCTTCGACAACGGGACACACTTCCTGGAATTTGACGGCAAGGGAAAATCCAAACGCTTCAATGAAGTACCCGACTGGTTCGTCTCTCCGGCTGAATTTTCTCGTACCCAGTGGCTTATCAACCACGATCTTGCGGATGTAAAGGCCACCCAATTCATTGACGTGCTGATGTCCTACCCGCTGAAAGAGCGCCGTGCGCACTGTAATTTGTTATTCGGGCTGGAGCTGGAAAAGGTGAATGCGGTTCCGGCCCCAGCGTCAGCCGCAGGGAAAATCGGCAATAAAAACGGTAAAACGACCAAACCGCGCGTCACCGATCTGGGATCGTTTGAATTGTTCAGCCAGTTCTTTGCGCGCATGAAAACCGCCGTGCTGGCCGATGAGTTTCCCACCCTGCAGGTTCTGACGGGCATGGATAACCTGACTAAAGCGCCGCATAATTTAAAGCAGGGTATCAGAACGTGGTTCAAGGCCATCGCGGGCGACCTTCCCCCTAATAACAAGCGCGTTGAAGCGGGGAATGCCGTTCTGTTCTGCGCCCCCATTCGCGAACAGATCCAGCGTATCGAAGCGCTGGGGCTGGAGAAGTACTACCAGGGATTATCCAAAGCCATTGCCGAAGCGGGTGATGGATTCATCTCTGACTTTACCTATACTTACGAGCAATAAACACACACTTTCACTCATCACAGCATGCAAAACAGGAGGTTTTTATGCTTATCGTTGTTCCTGTCCTTATTTTCGTTGCGCTGGTTATTGTGGGCGCAGGCGTCAAAATTGTCCCTCAGGGCTATCAGTGGACCGTCGAGCGTTTCGGTCGATATACCAATACCCTCCAGCCAGGCTTAAGCCTGATTGTTCCGTTCATGGACCGGATTGGTCGCAAGATCAACATGATGGAGCAGGTACTGGACATTCCGTCTCAGGAGATCATCTCCAAGGATAACGCCAACGTCACCATCGACGCCGTCTGCTTTATTCAGGTGATTGATGCGCCGAAAGCGGCCTATGAGGTCAGCAACCTGGAGCTGGCGATCGTCAACCTGACGATGACCAACATCCGTACCGTGCTCGGCTCGATGGAGCTGGACGAAATGCTTTCCCAGCGCGACAGCATCAACACCCGCCTGCTGCACATTGTCGATGAGGCAACGAACCCGTGGGGGATCAAAGTCACCCGTATTGAGATCCGCGACGTGCGTCCGCCGGCTGAGCTGATCGCCTCCATGAACGCCCAGATGAAGGCCGAGCGAACCAAGCGTGCCTACATTCTGGAAGCCGAAGGGGTACGCCAGGCGGAGATCCTCAAAGCGGAAGGGGAAAAACAGTCGCAGATCCTGAAAGCGGAAGGCGATCGTCAGTCCGCTTTCTTACAGGCGGAAGCGCGTGAACGTTCAGCCGAGGCGGAAGCCCGCGCCACCCAGATGGTGTCCGAGGCGATTGCCGCCGGTGATATCCAGGCCGTGAACTACTTTGTCGCGCAAAAATATACCGACGCGCTGAAACAGATCGGCTCGGCGAACAACAGCAAAGTGGTGATGATGCCGCTGGAGGCCAGCAGCCTGATGGGCTCTATCGCCGGTATTGCCGAACTGATTAAAGACAGCGGAAACGAGCGTAAAAAATGATTGAGCTGATCGCTGCACATCCTCATGCCTTCTGGCTAAGCCTCGGTGGCTTATTGCTGGCGGCGGAGATGCTGGGCGGCAACGGCTACCTGCTCTGGAGCGGTGTTGCCGCCGTCATTACGGGCCTTCTGGTCTGGATCCTTCCCCTGGACTGGGCGTGGCAGGGTGCGCTATTTGCCGTGCTGACGCTGGTGGCCGCGTGGCTGTGGTGGCGCTGGCTAAACCGGCGGGTTAACGAGCAAAAACCGCTGGACGCGCACCTCAACCAGCGCGGACAGCAGATTGTCGGCAAGCGTTTTACGCTCGACACCTCGCTGGTGAACGGGCGCGGGCATATGCGCGTGGGCGACAGCTCGTGGCCGGTGGTCGCCGACGACGACCTCAGCGCCGGCACGCGGGTTGAGGTCATTGCGGTGGAAGGCATTACCCTGCGGGTGAAGGCCTGTTAGACAGAGGCCTTACGATGACAGCAGCCGGCAAGATTATCGATAATCGGGCAGTCGGCGCTGTCATCCCCCGGACAGGATTCCGCGAGCTGTAGCAGCTGTTCGCGCATCGCCTGCAGCTCGATGATGTGGCGTTCAATTTCGGCCACTTTTTCCAGCGTGCGTTTTTTCACGTCGGCGCTGTGACGCTTCGGATCGTTAAACAGGTTCACCAGCTCGCCGCACTCTTCCAGATTAAACCCCACCTGTCTTGCCTGGCGCAGTAGCGTCAGCTCATCAATATGCAGTTTCGTATAGCTGCGGTAGCCGTTTTCACTGCGCAGCGGTGGCGTTACCAGCCCCTTCTCTTCATAAAAGCGGATTGCCTTGCTGGTTAAGCCAGTTTTTTTTGCCACGTCACTGATATTCACATTTCCCCCTTGACCTTCCCCTTGATGGAAGGTTTAACCTTTATAGCAGTCAGTGAAAAGCACTGTATCGGTCAACAACTGACCAGATCATTATACGGGAGTTTTACTATGTCTCACACTATCGACCTGACGCTGGACGGCCTCTCCTGCGGCCACTGCGTCAAACGCGTTAAAGAAAGCCTGGAACAGCGCCCTGACGTTGAAAGCGCTGACGTGACTATCGATCATGCCGCCGTCACCGGCAGCGCCAGCGCGGATGCGCTGATCGATACCATCAAGCAGGCCGGTTACGGGGCGGAGTTAAGCCACCCAAAGGCTAAACCGCTGGCAGAGTCATCATCCCCGTCGGAAGCACTGACAGCGGCCACTCCTGAGCTTCCGGCAGCTGATGATATTGACGACAGCCAACAGCTGCTGATCAACGGCATGAGCTGTGCCAGCTGCGTCTCCCGGGTACAAAACGCCTTGCAGGCCGTACCGGGCGTCGCGCAGGCACGGGTAAACCTCGCGGAGCGCACTGCGCTGGTGATGGGCAGCGCCTCCGCCGCAGATTTAGTGCAGGCCGTTGAGAAAGCGGGCTACGGGGCGGAGGCCATCGAAGATGATGCCGAACGCCGCGAGCGCCAGCAGGAAACGGCTATCGCCACCATGAAGCGCTTCCGCTGGCAGGCGATTGTCGCCCTGCTGGTGGGTATTCCGGTGATGGTGTGGGGCATGATGGGTGACAACATGATGGTCACCGCTGACAACCGCACGCTGTGGCTGGTGATTGGTCTGATTACCCTTGCGGTGATGGTGTTTGCAGGCGGGCATTTTTACACCAGCGCCTGGAAGAGCCTGAAAAACCGCACCGCGACGATGGATACGCTGGTGGCGCTCGGAACCGGCGCGGCGTGGCTCTATTCGATGAGCGTGAACGTCTGGCCGCAGTGGTTCCCGATGGAGGCGCGCCATCTCTACTATGAAGCCAGCGCGATGATTATCGGCCTGATTAACCTGGGCCACATGCTGGAAGCCCGCGCCCGCCAGCGCTCCTCGAAAGCGCTGGAAAGATTGCTTGATTTAACCCCGCCGACGGCCCGCGTGGTCACGGACGAGGGGGAGAAAAGCGTCCCGCTGGCGGAAGTTCAGCCCGGCATGACGCTGCGCCTGACGACGGGCGATCGCGTTCCCGTTGACGGCAAGATAACCCAGGGCGAAGCCTGGCTGGATGAAGCGATGCTGACCGGCGAGCCTATCCCTCAGCAGAAATCAGACGGCGACGCCGTTCATGCCGGCACGGTGGTGCAGGACGGCAGCGTGCTGTTTACCGCCAGCGCCGTCGGCAGCCACACGACGCTGTCGCGTATCATCCGCATGGTGCGCCAGGCGCAGAGCAGCAAGCCGGAAATTGGCCAGCTTGCTGACAGAATCTCGGCCATTTTTGTGCCGGTGGTGGTCGGCATTGCCCTGCTGAGCGCGGCTATCTGGTATTTCTTCGGCCCGGCACCGCAGATTGTTTACACCCTGGTGATTGCCACCACGGTGCTGATCATCGCCTGTCCTTGCGCCCTTGGCCTGGCGACCCCAATGTCGATTATCTCCGGCGTAGGCCGCGCGGCCGAATTTGGCGTACTGGTACGGGATGCGGACGCGCTGCAGCGGGCCAGCACCCTCGACACGCTGGTGTTTGATAAAACCGGGACGCTGACCGAAGGCAAACCCCAGGTAGTGGCCGTCACTACCGCAGGCATTGCGCAAGAGGACGCGCTGCGCCTCGCCGCCGCACTGGAGCAAGGATCCAGCCATCCGCTGGCGCGCGCCATTCTCGATAAAGCGAATGCTTCTGCCCTGCCGCAGGTCAGCAATTTCCGCACCCTGCGCGGGCTCGGCGTCAGCGGTGAAGCAGAAGGCCACGCGCTGCTGCTGGGCAACCAGGCATTGCTCAATGAAAATGGTATTGATACCGCCGCGCTGGAAAGCGAGCTGAAGGCGCAGGCGTCTCAGGGCGCTACGCCGGTTCTGCTGGCGGTGGATGGCAAAGCCGCCGCGCTGCTGGCCGTGCGCGATCCGCTTCGCCAGGACAGCGTGGACGCCCTGCAGCGTCTGCACCGTGCGGGCTATCGTCTGGTGATGCTGACCGGGGACAATCCGACAACGGCCAACGCCATCGCGAAAGAAGCCGGAATTGATGAGGTCATTGCAGGCGTACTGCCGGACGGGAAAGCGGACGCCATCAAGAAACTGCAAAGTCAGGGCCGTCAGGTGGCGATGGTCGGCGACGGCATCAACGATGCCCCGGGGCTGGCCCAGGCGGACGTGGGGATTGCCATGGGCGGCGGGAGCGATGTCGCCATCGAAACCGCTGCCATTACGCTGATGCGCCATAGCCTGATGGGCGTTGCCGACGCGCTGGCCATTTCAAAAGCCACGCTGCGCAACATGAAGCAGAACCTGCTGGGCGCGTTCGTCTATAACACCCTCGGTATCCCAATCGCGGCCGGTATTCTGTGGCCACTGACCGGCACGCTGCTTAACCCGGTGGTCGCGGGCGCGGCGATGGCGCTCTCCTCCATTACCGTGGTGAGCAACGCCAACCGCCTACTGCGCTTTAAACCGAAGGATTGAACCTTGTACCCGTACGCGCTAGCATGAACCTTTCCATTCATGGAGCGCGTATGGGTCTGTTTAATCGTATAAAAGCATCGTTTCGCGCCCTCTTTCCTCGCCGTTATGCCTGGCCCGGTCTGGATATCTCTCTCCCCGGCGGGCAGCACCTGCATCTGGTCGGCAGTATTCATATGGGTACGCAGGATATGTCTCCCCTGCCACCCGGCCTGATTAAACTGCTAAAACGCGCCGACGCGCTGGTCGTTGAGGCGGACATTTCGGGTCAGGAGTCGCCGTTTGCCGGGCTGGAAAGCGATCTCAGCCTGGCGGAACGTCTGGATGATACCCGGCTTGCGGAACTGACGCGCGTCGCGGATGAAACCGGCGTGTCGCTCTCCATGATTGACACCCTGCCGCTCTGGCAAATTGCGATGGTGCTGCAGGCTACGCAGGCGCAGCGTCTGGGACTGCGCGGTGACTACGGCATTGATTACCAGTTGCTGAACGCGGCAAGGGCCCGCAGCCTGCCCGTCATCGAGCTGGAAGGGACGGACAGCCAGATTGCGCTTCTGCGCCAGCTTCCCGACGACGGCCTGATGCTGCTGGATGATACGTTGACCCACTGGCACACCAACGCGCGCCTGCTGCAGACCATGATTGGCTGGTGGCTGGACGCGCCGCCTGAGGACGGTAAGCTGGCGTTACCGTCGACGTTCAGCGAATCGCTGTATGATGTGCTGATGAATGCGCGCAACAAAGCCTGGCGGCAGACGCTGCATGCTTTGCCCGCGGGGCATTACGTGGTGGCGGTTGGGGCGTTACATTTGTACGGAGAAGGGAATTTGCCGTCACTGTTGAAATAAAAAAATGGCCAATATTTCTATTGGCCCGTCAAAGAGGAATTTCATCGTTTTTATTATGCCGAAGGAGACCTTCGGTTGAGCCGATTGTCGCTCAAAGTGACCATCACTGCCAATACTATTGCGCAAGATGGTGCTATTTTTTAGACAAACGTCAGGCGTATGCTGATGGCATGATTTGTCTGTCGTAAGAAGGATAGCTATGACTCCCGCCGTTAAATTACTCGAAAAAAACAACATTTCTTTCCGGATCCACACCTACGATCACGATCCGAATGAAACTAACTTTGGTGATGAAGTGGTGCGCAAGCTGGGGCTGAATGCTGACCAGGTTTATAAAACGCTGCTGGTGGCGGTGAATGGCGATATGAAACACCTCGCCGTCGCGGTTACTCCGGTGGCGGGACAGCTGGATCTGAAGAAAGTCGCCAAAGCCCTGGGGGCGAAGAAGGTGGATATGGCGGATCCGATGGTGGCGCAACGCACCACGGGCTATCTGGTGGGCGGGATCAGTCCGCTCGGGCAGAAAAAACGCCTGCCGACGCTGATTGATGCCCCTTCGCAGGAGTTTGAAACCATCTTTATATCCGGCGGCAAACGCGGGCTGGATATCGAGCTGGCGGCGGGCGACCTGGCGAAAATGCTGGACGCGAAGTTTGCGGATATTGCGCGCCGGGATTGAGAAAATTGCCCGGTGGCGGCTGCGAGGTAAAAGCAAAACGGTAACAGGCGTTACCGTTTTTTGTGTTCGCGCCCTCTCCCGGTGGGAGAGGGTTGGGGTGAGGGCATCAGGCCGCACACCACTACTGCCAGCTCACCTCACCCTTCGGCTCGTACGCATTCACGTCAATCGGTGAATTCTGCTCGATGAACTGCTTCAGCACTTCCGCATCTATAAAGCCGGTATTCACGTATCCCGGTTTATTATCGATATGCGGATAGCCGTCGCCGCCGGTGGCGTTAAAGCTTAACGTCGCCAGACGGTACGTTTTGGCCGGGTCAACCGGTTCGCCTTTGATCTTCAGGTCGTTAAGCTTGCCGTCTTTCGCCACAAAGCTGACGTTGGCAAACTGCGGATAGGCCCCGGAATCCGGCTTCATCTGCGCCACGGCGGTCAGGTAGTCAATCACCTCTTTCCCGCTCATATCGGCATAAACCACCACGTTGCCGAAAGGCTGCACCTTCAGGACGTCCTTATAGGTAATGTTTCCACCTTCGATGGAATCACGAATACCGCCGCCGCTCATCACGCCGAAGTCAGCGCCGGTGCGCGCCATTTGCGCCGCCAGCACCAGGTGGCCCATGTTGGTCTGCACGAAGCGAACTTTACTGCGGTCCCCCTCCAGACGACCGTTCAGCGTGCCGATCTTCACGTCCAGCTGCGCCTTGCCTTTGTTCTGGAACGGCGTCAGCAGGGAGAGCATCTGCTGGTTTTCTGGAATCTCTGGCGTGTAAAGTACGCGCTCGCTTTTCCCGTCCGGGTAGGTGACTTTCTTCTTCAGGTTGACCGGGATGAGCTGATAATGGACCAGCTTCATCTCGCCGTTACGGAACTCGAAATCCGCCCGGCCGACGTATTTGCCCCACTCGTGCGCCTGAACAATCCAGATACCGTTCTGACGGTCCGGCGCGCACGGCGTGCCCGGCACGTAGTCCACCTGCTTTTTGTTCTCCGAGGCCATACACACCGGATCCTGTGAGTGACCGCCCACAATCATTGCCAGCGAGCCCGCGGGCAGGCTGCGCGCCATTTCCACGTCGCCGGGCGCGTTAGAGCCGTGCTCGCCGTTGTCGTAGTGCCCCATGTGCGTGGTGGCGATAATCACGTCCGGCTTTTCGTTTTGCTGCAGCTCCTGAATCACCAGCTTCGCTTCGTCTGCCGGTTTGCGGAATTCGATATCGGTAAAGAACTCGGGGTTGCCAATTTTCGCCGTGTCGTCAGTGGTTAAGCCGATGACCGCAATCTTCAAATCCTGGCGCTTAAACAGCGCCCACGGCTTAAACAGGCGTTCGCCGGTGCTTTTCTGGTAAATATTGGCGGAGAGGAAGGGGAATTTGGCCCATTTTTCCTGCTGACGCAGCACGGTCAGCGGATTATCGAACTCGTGGTTACCCACGGCCATCGCGTCGTAGCCAATCAGGTTCATGCCGCGAAAATCAGGTTCCGCGTCCTGTAAATCGGATTCCGGCACGCCGGTATTGATATCGCCACCCGACAGCAGCAGCACGCTGCCGCCCTGGGCAGCCACCTCTTTGCGAATGCCGTCCACCAGCGTTTTCTGTGCCGACAGGCCATATTCGCCGTATTCGCTGCGCCAGAAATGACCGTGGTGATCGTTGGTATGCAGAATGGTGATTTTATAGGTTTTGTCTTTTTCATACGCCTGCGCGGGCAAGCTTACCAGGCCCCACGCGGCGATGAGCGCCAGCGCGACGCCCCGCTTCATAAACTTCATCTTCTCTCTCCCTGACCAATAGACAAAGGCAAAAATTACAGTGACTAACAAGAATAGACAAATAAGTTTTCAGAATTGCGACTTTCTTCAAATGTCCCGGACGGGTATGTTAGTCGGATAATAATTACACCCTGCATCTCTAATAACGAAAAACGTGGTACTTCTCTCTATGGCAATCAGTGAATCAACCCAGCCCGTTCCGGGCGCGCCGGCGTCGCGCACCTCCTTTAAAGTCTTAGGCGCAATCAGTCTCTCGCACCTGCTCAACGACATGATCCAGTCGTTGATTCTGGCCATTTATCCGCTGCTGCAGTCCGAGTTTTCGTTAACGTTCGTGCAGATCGGGATGATCACCCTGACCTTCCAGCTGGCTTCCTCACTGCTGCAGCCGGTGGTGGGCTACTGGACGGATAAATACCCGATGCCGTGGTCGCTGCCGATCGGCATGTGCTTTACCTTAAGCGGGCTGGTGCTGCTGGCCATGGCGGGGAGTTTTGAAGCGGTGTTGGTCGCCGCCGCGCTGGTGGGCACCGGATCGTCCGTCTTCCATCCGGAGTCCTCGCGCGTGGCGCGTATGGCTTCAGGGGGCCGTCACGGTCTGGCGCAGTCTCTCTTCCAGGTGGGCGGTAACTTTGGTAGCTCTCTCGGCCCGCTGCTGGCCGCGGTGATTATTGCCCCTTACGGTAAAGGCAACGTGGCCTGGTTTGTACTGGCCGCGCTGCTGGCGATCATCGTGCTGGCGCAGATCAGCCGCTGGTATGCCGCTCAGCATCGCGTGAATAAAGGTAAACCTAAAGCGAAGGTTATCAATCCCCTTCCGCGCAATAAGGTTATCCTGGCGGTTTCCGTGCTGCTGGTACTGATTTTTTCGAAATACTTCTATATGGCGAGCATCAGCAGCTATTACACCTTTTATCTGATGCAAAAATTCGGATTATCGGTACAGAATGCGCAGTTCCACCTGTTTGCCTTCCTGTTCGCCGTTGCGGCCGGCACGGTCATTGGCGGGCCTGTGGGTGATAAGATTGGGCGTAAATACGTCATTTGGGGCTCTATCCTCGGCGTGGCGCCGTTTACCCTTATTTTGCCGTACGCGAGCCTTGAATGGACGGGGATTTTAACCGTGATCATTGGTTTTATTCTCGCATCCGCGTTTTCCGCCATTCTGGTCTATGCCCAGGAGCTGCTGCCTGGCCGTATCGGTATGGTTTCCGGGCTCTTTTTCGGTTTCGCCTTCGGCATGGGCGGGCTTGGCGCGGCGGTGTTGGGGATGGTGGCGGATCACACCAGCATCTTCCTGGTCTATAAAATCTGCGCTTTCCTGCCACTTCTTGGGATGTTGACCATATTCCTGCCTGATAACCGTCATAAAGCGTAAATTACGGGTAGCCAAAGTTTTACTTTGGCTACCTGATACCCTGATGCCATAAGGGTTTCTTCTTCTTACCCTCGCTGAATTTATCAAAACGCGCTTTTTTACGTGCATATTGCTGTTTTATTCAAACTTCAACAATAATTCATAAACACAAGGGTAAAAATTGTCATAAACTATTACTCGGTTTTTTGGTTTTCGCCAAAAAGGAACACCCACAACGAAAGGAGACGGAATGCACCACGCCACACCGCTTATCACCACCATTGTTGGTGGACTTGTGCTCGCTTTTATCCTCGGCATGATTGCCAATAAGCTGCGTATTTCTCCTCTTGTCGGCTATCTGTTAGCGGGTGTACTGGCGGGACCCTTTACGCCAGGCTTCGTGGCGGATACCAAGCTGGCCCCTGAGCTGGCGGAATTGGGCGTGATTCTGCTGATGTTTGGCGTCGGCCTGCACTTCTCCCTGAAGGATCTGATGGCGGTAAAGTCGATCGCCATACCGGGAGCGATCGCCCAGATTGGGGTGGCGACGCTGCTGGGGATGGCGCTTTCGGCGGTGCTGGGCTGGTCGTTAATGACCGGTATCGTATTTGGGCTGTGTCTCTCAACCGCCAGTACCGTGGTGCTGCTGCGCGCGCTTGAAGAGAGACAGCTGATAGACAGCCAGCGCGGGCAAATCGCGATAGGCTGGCTGATTGTTGAAGACCTGGTGATGGTCCTGACGCTGGTGCTGCTGCCAGCCGTCGCCGGGATGATGGAAAAAGACAACGTCGGCTTTGCCTCGCTGGCGCTGGATATGAGTATCACCATCGGTAAGGTGGTGGCATTTATCGCCATCATGATGCTGGTGGGACGCCGTCTGGTGCCGTGGATCATGTCCCGCAGCGCGGCAACCGGCTCCCGCGAGCTGTTCACCCTCTCTGTGCTGGCGCTGGCGCTGGGTATCGCTTTTGGTGCCGTAGAGCTGTTTGACGTCTCCTTTGCCCTGGGCGCGTTCTTCGCCGGGATGGTGCTGAACGAGTCCGAGCTGAGCCACCGCGCGGCGCATGACACTCTGCCGCTGCGCGATGCCTTCGCCGTGCTGTTCTTCGTCTCCGTCGGGATGCTGTTTGACCCGATGGTCCTGATTCACCAGCCGCTGGCCGTGCTGGGCACGCTGGCGATCATCATCTTTGGTAAGTCGCTCGCCGCCTTCTTCCTGGTGCGGATGTTTGGCCACTCGCCGCGGACGGCGTTGACCATCGCCGCCAGCCTGGCGCAGATCGGTGAGTTCGCCTTTATTCTGGCCGGTCTGGGCATGGCCCTGAACCTGCTGCCGCAGGCGGGGCAAAACCTGGTGCTGGCGGGGGCGATCCTGTCGATTATGCTGAACCCGGTGCTGTTTGCCCTGCTGGAAAAATACCTCGATAAAACCGAAACGCTGGAAGAACAGACGCTCGAAGAGGCCATCGAAGAAGAGAAGCAGATCCCGGTCGATATTTGCAACCACGCCCTGCTGGTAGGCTTTGGCCGCGTGGGCAGCCTGCTCGGTGAGAAGCTGATGGCGCAGGGCATTCCGCTGGTGGTGATTGAGACCTCACGCACCCGCGTCGACGAGCTGCGCGAGCGCGGCATTCGTGCGGTACTGGGCAATGCGGCAAACGAAGAGATCATGAATCTGGCGCACCTGGACTGCGCGCGCTGGCTGCTGCTGACCATACCTAACGGCTATGAAGCGGGCGAGATTGTGGCCTCCGCACGCGAGAAGTGCCCAACGATTGAGATTATCGCCCGGGCGCACTATGACGACGAGGTGGAGTACATTACCGAGCGCGGTGCGAATAAGGTGGTGATGGGCGAGCGCGAGATTGCGAATACGATGCTGACGCTGCTGGAGAAACCGCCGGTTGAAGAAGGGGTGACGGGGTAGGTTTGTGCGGCCTGATGCCCTCACCCTGACCCTCTCCCACAGGGAGAGGGAACAAACACTAAAAACGGCAACCACAGGTTGCCGTTTTGCTTTTATCTGTCCCAGTAGGCCTCTTCGAGGCTGTCTTCTCTTTCAGGCAGACCGCGCGTTAAGCGCGGAGAATGCTGGTTCAGCACCTGATAGCTCACGCGGTTGGCATATTTACACACCTGCGCCAGCGAGGAATAGGTCAGCCAGCTGAACTTGTGCTTGCTGGAGTTCGGCACGTTGGTTTTATGGTAGGCGTTAGCGGTGATGTCGTGCAGCAGTGCGGCCAGCGCGCCGTCGCCCGCACCGTTGGTGTTCATAATCTTCTCCGGCCCGCCCATATACGGCGCGATATGAGAGTAGATTCGCAGCGGATTCACGCAATCTTTGTAGCGCATGCCGCGGCTGAACTCGTACTGGTTGAACTCGGCAATCGCACCGGGCAGCAGCGGGTGCTGGGTTTTGCGCTTGCTCTCTTCTTCCGTGAAGCCCGCCATGTACAGCCCAACCGGGCCGGCGGTGCAGAGCACCAGATCTACCCAGTCCAGCGCTTTGTCAGACGCCAGCAGCGGATCGCTTTCGCCGGTCAGCGCTTCGGCCTCTTCTTCGTTCATTGCCAGAATCGAGACGTGCTCTTTCAGGAACGCCTGCCACCACTCCGGGTTATCGGCGATAACAAATTTCGTGCCCAGCGTCAGAACGACAGGCACGTTGTATTTCTTCGCGTACTCGATCGCTTTCATGGTCGCTTCCGGCATCGGCTCGCCCGGCTTACAGCGCACCAGGTAGGAGGTCAGCACCAGCGCCGAGGCGCCCGCGATCACCTCTTCCGGAATACTCTCGGCGCGCAGCTTGTTCATATGACCCGGGCTGATGGCAAAAGTACGCTCGCCGGAATCGCTAATCAGCGTAAAGCAGCGGCCAATAGGCCCGTCGACGCCCTGAAGGTAGTTCAGATCGGTACGGCTGGAGGTGTTGCAGAGATAGCGGTAGGCATAGCCACCGATTTCGATATTGCTGCACATCACGCCGAGCAGCACCGAGCGGTCGTCGGCCAGCACGGAGTAGTTATGCATGGTATTGCCGATGGTGCCACCGGCGAACTGATGGGTAATCAGGTTTTCGCGCACCAGCTCCTGATACAGCGCTTCGGCAACGTCGTCCTCAATCACCAGCGAGTGACCGGCGCTCAGACCGTAACGGGCGACAAACGCATCATCCACTTTCGCTTCAATGTCCACCAGCGTCTGATCGATACCGACGACCCATGCCGCGCTGGTTTCGTTTTCTGGCTGGATTTGCTGCAGGAGCGGATCGCGGGCATCGACGGGGAAGTAGTGTTTGGATTTGCGTTTACCGGGAAATTTCATGGTCTGAACTGTACGAAGAATATGGGCCGGGAATGGTAGCACAAACCCGGCCCGGAGTGCGATCAGCGGCTGTTCGTTACCAGCGAGACCATCATGTCGATATGCTCAGGCGAGTCGTTAAGCGCCGGAATGTACTCATACTTTTCGCCGCCAGCCTCAAGGAAAAATTCCCGGTTTTGCACCGCGATCTCCTCCAGCGTTTCCAGACAGTCTGCCGAGAAGCCCGGCGACATCACCTGAATGTGCTTCACGCCCTTCTCACCCAGCATTTTGAGGGTTTCATCGGTATAAGGCGTCAGCCACGGCTCGCGACCGAAGCGCGACTGGAAGGTCATCATCACCTTCTCCGGCGGCAGGCCAAGGGCGGAAACCAGCTCGCGCGTGGTATCGCGGCAGCGCTGCGGATAATCATCCCCTTCATTGGCGAAACGCTGCGGGATCCCGTGATAGGAGAGCAGCAGCAGATCCGGCTCGCCGTGCTTTTCAAACGACGCGCGCGCGCTGTTGGCAAGCGCCTGGATGTAGAGATCGTTATCCGCGTAGTCTCGAATAAAGGTCACGCCCGGAATGCGGCGGCGGGTCGCCAGAATGCGGGCCAGCTCGTCCCAGACGGCGGCCACCGTCGAGCAGGAGTACTGCGGGTAGAGCGCCAGTACGACGATATGGTCCACGCCCTGCGCCAGCAGTGATTCCACCGCGCTTTGCAGGGACGGTTTTCCGTAGCTCATGCCGAGCGCGACGGGCATATCCGGCAGTCGGGCGGCCAGCGCTTTTTCCTGGCGACGGCTGTAAACCATCAGCGGCGAGCCCTCTTCCATCCAGACGGACTGATAGAGTTTGGCAACGCGCGGAGAACGAATCGGCAGAATGACGCCACGCAGCAGCGGCCACCACAGCAGTCTCGGGAAATCCACGACGCGCGTGTCGCTTAAAAATTGTCGCAGGTAGCGTTTTACCGCGTCTGATGTAGGTGCTTCTGGAGTGCCCAGATTGGCAAGCAGGATGCCGGTTTTCGCCTGACTCATTCACGCCTCTTAACCATTTGATAGGTTGTCAATTGTAGCGGAAATGCGTTTAAACGAAACCCATTGCTGTAATAGGTAAGATGAGAATATTTCTCACCCGGGAGCCCGGGTGAGAGGCGCGCGATTAGCCGAGGATTTTTTCCAGCTCTGCACGTACGTCAGCCACGGCTTTGGTGCCGTCAACTTTGGCGTATTTGGTGTTACCCGCCTGCGCTTCTTTGGTGTAGTAGCCGATCAGAGGCGCGGTCATCTGATGGTATTCCACCAGGCGTTTACGCACGGTCTCTTCCTGATCGTCTTTACGGGTGGTCAGCTCTTCGCCGGTCACGTCGTCTTTGCCTTCAACCTTAGGCGGGTTGAATTTGATGTGGTAAACGCGGCCAGAAGCAGCGTGTACGCGACGGCCAACGATACGGTCAACGATCAGCTCGTCCGGTACGTCGAACTCCAGAACGTAGTCCACGTTGATGCCCGCTTCTTTCATGGCGTCAGCCTGAGGAATGGTGCGTGGGAAGCCGTCCAGCAGGAAACCGTTACGGCAGTCTTCCTGCGCAATGCGCTCTTTGACCAGAGCAATAACCAGCTCGTCGGTCACCAGCTTGCCTGCGTCCATGATGTCTTTCGCTTGTTTACCCAGCTCGGAGCCAGATTTAACAGCGGCGCGCAGCATGTCACCGGTGGAGATTTGCGGAATACCGTATTTCTCCATGATGAACTGAGCCTGAGTTCCTTTACCCGCGCCCGGAGCGCCAAGCAGAATAATACGCATTGCGAAAATCCCCTCAAAAGTCGTTTCAATTTTTCAAAAGCGCTAAACAATACCACCAGAACGGGCATCGCTCAAGGAAGGCGGGAAGGCTGAAACGGTTAACGGGGGGAGATTATTTGGGTTAGTGAGGTCTGGAGCCCTCACCCCGGCCCTCTCCCACGTGAGAGGGAGAAGACCAGGGGAGGCGTGCTCAATTACGCCAGCAGCAGCGCATTCACACGTTTAATGAACAGGTTAGGATCTTCCAGCGTGCCGCGCTCGGCCAGCAGGGACTGATCCAACAGCAGCTCAACCCACTCGGCAAAGCGGGCGTCGTCCTGGGTATCCGCCGCGCGTTTCACCAGAGGATGATCCGGATTAAGCTCAAAGATATATTTCACTTCCGGCATCGCCTGGCCCGCCGCCGCGAACAGTTTCGCCATCTGGGTGCTCATTTCGTCCGCATCGGTGGTGACAATCGCCGGAGTATCGGTCAGACGGTGCGTGAAGCGCACCTCTTTCACGCGATCGCCCAGCAGGGTTTTCACGCGCTCAACGAACGGCTCCAGCGCCTTCTCGGCTTCTTTCGCGCTTTCGTCCACTTCATCCGCCAGCTTGTCGATGGACTCGTCGGCCTTGGCTACGGACTGGAACGCCTTACCGTCGAACTCGGTCAGGTAGTTCATCATCCACTCGTCGATGCGGTCAGAAAGCAGCAGCACTTCGATGCCTTTCTTACGCAGCAGCTCCAGGTGCGGGCTGCTCTTCGCCGCCGCGTAGCTGTCGGCGGTGATGTAGTAGATCTTCTCCTGCCCTTCTTTCATGCGGGAGACGTACTCTTCCAGCGACACGGTCTGCGCGGAGGAGTCGGTGTGCGTAGAGGCGAAACGCAGCAGCCTGGCGATCGTTTCAACGTTCGCGGTGTCTTCTGCCGGGCCTTCTTTCAGCACCAGGCCAAACTGTTTCCAGAAGGTCTGATATTTTTCCGCATCGTCTTTCGCCAGTTTTTCCAGCATCTGCAGCGCACGTTTGGTCAGGGCGTTGCGCAGGTTACGGGTGACGGTGCTGTCCTGAAGGATCTCACGGGAGACGTTCAGCGGCAGATCGTTAGAATCTATCAGACCGCGCACGAAGCGCAGGTAGTTCGGCATGAACTGCTCGGCGTCGTCCATGATGAACACGCGCTGCACGTACAGCTTCAGGCCGTGCTTGTGATCGCGGTTCCACATGTCCCACGGCGCCTGTGCCGGGATGTACAGCAGGCTGGTGTACTCCTGCTTACCTTCCACGCGGTTGTGGCTCCAGGTCAGCGGGTCGGTAAAGTCGTGGGCGATGTGCTTATAGAACTCGTTGTATTCGTCGTCTTTAATTTCAGACTTGTTGCGCGTCCACAGCGCCTGCGCCTTGTTGATCTTCTCCCAGGAAACCACGGTTTCACCGTCTTTCTCTTCCTGTTTTTCAATCTCTACCGGCAGGGCGATGTGATCGGAATATTTGCTGATGATGGAGCGCACGCGCCAGTCGTTCAGGAAATCATCTTCCCCTTCACGCAGGTGCAGGGTGATTTCGGTGCCGCGATCCGCTTTGGTGATGTCATCAACGGTATATTCGCCTTCCCCTTTGGATTCCCACAGGACGCCGTTCTCAGCGCTGTCGCCTGCCGCACGGGTACGGACGGTAACTTTGTCGGCCACGATAAACGCCGAGTAAAAACCGACGCCGAACTGGCCGATCAGCTGGCTGTCTTTCGCCTGGTCAGAGCCCATGGACTCAAGGAACGCTTTGGTGCCGGATTTGGCGATGGTGCCGAGGTGGTCGATCACCTCGTCGCGGTTCATCCCGATGCCGTTATCGGCGATGGTCAGGGTGCGGTTCTCTTTATTGAACGAGACGCGCACGCGCAGCTCGCCGTCGCCTTCATACAGGTCCGGGTTGGACAGCGCGCGGAAGCGCAGCTTGTCCGCCGCGTCCGAGGCGTTGGAAATCAGCTCACGCAGGAAAATTTCTTTGTTGGAATACAGGGAATGGATCATCAGGTGCAGAAGCTGTTTTACTTCTGACTGGAAACCACGGGTTTCTTGTCCTTTCATCTATGTCGACCTCAACAATGCCATTTAATGGGGTTTTAAAACGTTGAGTGAGAGATGGGGATAAGGGGGGAAATTTTCAAGCGGAGGCCGCGCGCGCAGCCTCCGTTTGGTCAGAAAATAATCTTGTGACGCCCTGCCAGAGAGTGCGACAGCGTGGTGCCGTCGACCATTTCCAGCTCGCCGCCCACCGGCACGCCGTGGGCGATGCGGCTGGCGTCAACGCCGTACTGCGAGCACAGTTCGGCGATGTAGTTGGCGGTTGCCTCCCCTTCCACCGTTGGGTTGGTGGCGAGGATCACCTCTTTGATGGTTTCGGACTCAAGACGCTGTTCAAGGCGGTCAAGACCGATATCATCCGGGCCAATACCGTCCAGCGGGGAGAGATGCCCCATCAGCACGAAGTAGCGACCGGAAAACTGCCCGGTTTGTTCGATGGCGTAGATGTCCGCCGGACTCTCCACCACGCAAATCTGACCGTTTTCCTGACGACGCGGGTTCGTACAGATGTTACACACGTCCTGCTCGGTAAAGGTGCGGCAATCCGCACAGTGACCAATTTCTGACATGGCGCGGGTTAAAGCCTGCGCCAGGCGCATCCCGCCGCTGCGGTCGCGCTGCAATAGCGTAAACGCCATGCGCTGCGCCGACTTCGGGCCAACGCCAGGCAGGCAGCGCAGTGCTTCCATTAACTGCGTGAGCAGCGGACTGGTTTGCATCAGAATGGCATCTTGAAGCCAGGCGGCAGCTGCATACCGCTGGAAACAGAGGCCATTTTCTCTTTCTGAGTTTCGTCGATACGGCGAGCGGCATCGTTAAACGCGGCTGCAACCAGATCTTCCAGCATCTCTTTGTCGTCTTCGAGCAGGCTCGGGTCGATTTCCACGCGACGGCAGTTGTGCGCACCGTTGATGGTCACTTTGACCAGACCGGCACCGGACTCACCCGTGACTTCCAGCTGAGCGATCTCTTCCTGCATCTTCTGCATTTTTTCCTGCATCTGCTGAGCCTGCTTCATCAGGCCACCCAGACCGCCTTTTCCACCAAACATAGGCTTCTCTCTTCTTTCACGTTTAAGGATTACAACCGTAAGTCAGACTCACGATCAAATGGGGCGAATACTCTCTTCATCCAGATCGGCGTCGAAGAACCGGCGCAGGGTCTGAATGTTGTTATCCGCAATAATCGCCTCGCGCGCCTGCGCGAGCTTTTCTTCATAAATGGCCTGGCGCCACTCGAGCGGCGTTTTCACTGCCGGATTATCATCTTCAATGATAGTCAATTCAACCGGCGCACCCTGTAATGCGGTGAGCGCCTCGGCCAGCGCCTTTTGCGCGCCAGGGGAATTGAGGTGCCGCTGGCCCGGACGCAGGTGTAAACGCACCTGATTACCGTCCTGCTCTTTCCAGGCATTCAGCGCGACCTGCTCGACCAGCTTCGGCAGCTGGAGTTTGCTGACCTCGGCGGCCCAGGCGTCGCGCGCAATGGACTCTTCAGCAAGCTTCGCGGAAAGCTCCGGCGTTTTCTCATGCTCCAGCGCCTTTTTCAGCGCTTTCGGCGTGGCGACCTCTTCCTTCACCTCTTCGGTGATGGTGGTTGCCTTCCAGCGGTAAGCCTCTTCTTTCACCGGGGCTTTCTGCTCGAGCGCGGACGGTGCCGGACGCGACTGTACGCGCTCCGTTACCGAGGCCAGTCGTTCAAGCGCGGCGTTGTTCACCGGCCGCGCTCTTCCTGGCGCTGCCGGTTCACTCTTTTTTGGTTTGGTTACTCCCTGCGCACGCTGCAGCTGGCTGCGTGCGGCAAGCACCGAACTGGTGGCATCCGACAGCGGCACGTTTTGCGGCGGCGGCGGTGTCGGCTGCGGTGGCATCTGCTGCGGCGACATCACCGCCGTAGGGGCGACCGGCGCGAAAGACTGCCGCGGCGCTTCCGGCTCCGGCAATGGCATGCGCGGGTGGAACGCCAGCGCGCGCAGCAGCGTCATTTCAACGCCCATTCGTGGATCCGGCGCAAACGGTAACTCTTTGCGGCCAATCAGTAGCGTCTGGTAGTACAGCTGCACGTCGGCAGGCGGCACGGTGCGGGCAAGTTCACGCATCCGCTGTTCAATGGCGGCCATATCCGCACCGATGGCGGACGGAGAAAGCTGCAGCATCGCCACGCGGTGCAGCAGGCTGAGCATCTCAACCAGCAGTCCTTCCCATTCGATACCCCGGGCAGCGGCCGCGTTCACCTGCGACATCACGCGTTCGCCGTTGGCGGCGATCATCGCCTCGATAAGCGACAGCGCCTGATCGTCATCCAGCGTGCCGAGCATGGTGCTGACCGCCTCGGTGGAGAGCTTGCCGTCACCGCTGGCAATCGCCTGGTCGGTCAGGCTGAGCGCATCACGCAGGCTGCCGTCCGCCGCCCGGGCCAGCAGCTGCAGGGCTCGCGGCTCGTGAACAATCTTCTCTTCATCAAGAATGTGCTCAAGCTGCGTGCGGATCTGCTCAACGTCCAGCGCCTTCAGGTGGAACTGCAGGCAGCGCGACAAAATCGTGACCGGCAGCTTTTGCGGATCGGTGGTCGCCAGCAGGAACTTCACGTGCGCGGGCGGCTCTTCCAGCGTTTTCAGCAGGGCGTTGAAGCTGTGGCGCGACAGCATGTGCACTTCATCGATCAGGTAGACCTTGAAGCGGCCGCGCGCCGGGGCGTACTGCACGTTATCGAGCAGATCGCGGGTATCTTCCACTTTGGTACGCGAGGCGGCGTCGATCTCGATCAGATCGACAAAACGCCCCTGCTCGATCTCCCGGCAGTTATCGCACACGCCGCACGGCGTGGCGGTGATCCCGGTTTCGCAGTTGAGACCTTTTGCCAGCAAACGGGCAATAGAGGTCTTACCGACGCCGCGGGTGCCGGAGAAAAGATAGGCGTGATGGATGCGACCTAGCGACAAGCCGTTCGCCAGGGCCGTCAGCACATGTTCCTGACCGACAACGTCAGCAAAGGTTTGTGGTCGCCATTTACGGGCTAACACCTGATAACTCATGGGCAGGCTCTGCAACGCTGGAAGGTGAATTTATGGAGGGGAATGCTATCACAACCTCACCCATTGAGCGAGGTTGTGAAAACCGGGATTAATGACCCGGGAAAGGCACCAGGCTGTAGCTGGTGATGCCCTGTTTTTCCAGGCGCTGTTCACCGCCGAGATCGAACAGGTTGATGATGAATGCCGCGTCGGTCACTTCACCACCCAGACGACGGATCAATTTCACGGTCGCTTCAATGGTACCGCCGGTTGCCAGCAGATCGTCCACCACCAGCACTTTGTCGCCAGGCTTGATCGCATCAACGTGGATCTCCAGCTGATCGGTGCCGTACTCCAGCTCATAGCTCTCAGCAATGGTTTCACGCGGCAGTTTGCGCGGCTTACGCACCGGCACAAAACCCACGCCCATTGCCAGCGCAACCGGTGCGCCAAACAGGAAGCCACGGGCTTCGGTACCTACTACTTTGGTGATCCCGGCGTTTTTATAACGCTCGACCAGCAGTTCAATGCTGAGCGCGTACGCTTTCGGGTCTTCCAGCAAGCTGGTGACATCACGGAAAAGAATGCCAGGCTTTGGATAGTCCTGGATGCTTTTGATGCTGTTTTTCAGATATTCAAGCTGCTGTGCAGTTGCGGTCATCGGTTTTGCCTAAATGAAACAGTGTTACTCACAGCGCGCAACGAGTCGGCCAAGGCAACAATTGATTAACCTTTGACCAGGCGCACCTGTGCTCGAAAACGGTCGAATTTACTGGCTGCGCGTGATAATTGCAACAGCCATGATGAGGCTTCAGTGCTTTTGTTGCTTTTCATCAACCACGGGGATCCGCCACATGAAGAAAAGCAGGCAGGAGAGGATCGCCAGCAGCAGAATACGTACCCACATCATTTTCACCAGCCATAATGAAATAGCGAAGGTGATGAGGATCACCGCGATCGCGCGCGGCTTCGCGCCGGGCGGCATGGCCCGGTGTTTTTGCCAGTGCCGCAGATAGCCGCCAAACCACGAGCGATAGAGCAGCCAGTGGTGAAAACGCGGCGACGAGCGGGCGAAGCACCAGGCCGCGAGCAGGATAAACGGGGTGGTCGGCAGCAAGGGTAAAAACACACCCAGCGTGCCAAGCACTACCGCGAGCCAGCCAATGATGATTAAAATAGTACGCTTCATAATGCGAATCGTTATCAAACTGAACGGCTACTTTACCACTGGAGAGCGCCTTGAAAACAGCACTGCTTCTTGAGAGGCTGCAAAATCAGCTTATTGCTCTGCGGGAGCAGGCTACACCGCTGATGGGCCACGCCACGCTGAAACCGCGCTTTGACCGGCAGCTTTTTCGTACCCGCAGCACCGTCATTCAGGATTACCTGGCGGAAGCGCAGACCAACCTCGACGAGCTTCGCCATGCGGTTGAGAGTGAACAGCAGGAACAGGTGGCGTGGCTCGCAGAGCATCTCACAGAGCAGATCACCGCTCTGCATCGCGAAATCGCCGCCTGGCCGCTGCGCGCCTGGGACAGCGCCTCGCCGGGGCTCGGTAAATGGCAGCGCAAGCGGCTGGAGAACCAGGAGTTTGAGCGCAGGCTCTTTGAGATGAAGCGCGAACGTGAAGTGCGGCTGAACAACAGCGAAACGCTGGAAGAGCAGCAGCTATTGATGCGCGAGATTAGCGCGCTGGAAGGACGCATCGTCCGCTGCCGTCAGGCGCGGGATGAAATTGAGCGCGTCATTGAACGTTTGACCCGTTAACAGGAGCCACACCCATGTCACTGGAAAATGCACCCGATGAGGTCAAGCTGGCCGTCGATTTGATTATGCTGCTGGAGAATCATGAGATCCCCGCCGAAACGGTGCTTAAGGCACTGGAGATTGTGCGGCGAGATTTTGAAGGAAAATTACCCTCACCCCAGCCCTCTCCCTGAGGGAGAGGGGGAAAATCGTTCCCTCGCCCCTGAGGGCTGAGAGAAAATAGATTAAGCAGGCGTAGGATCGTCACCCTTAATGTCGCGCTTCACTTCCGTATGCTCATCACCCTTCTCGTTGCGCAGGTGAACCTCAAGCTGGTTGAAGGCGATATTAATATCGTTTTCACGACACAGACGATCGATAGAGCGGTTGAGTTCATCCACCGTGTAGCTGCGGTCACGCAGCTCGCGCACGTATAAACGCAGCTCGTGATCCAGCGTGCTCGGCCCAAAGGTGGTGAAGAAGACCGCCGGAGCCGGATCGTGCATCACTTTCGGGTGTTCTGACGCCGCCTTGAGCAGCACCTCTTTCACCTTCTCCAGATCCGATCCATAGGCTACGCCCAGGCGGATCACCACGCGCGTCACCGTATCGGAGAGCGACCAGTTGATCAGGCGCTCGGTCACGAACGCTTTGTTCGGGATGATCACCTCTTTGCGATCGAAGTCGGTGATGGTGGTGGCACGAATACGGATCTTGCTGACCGTACCGGAGAAGGTGCCGATGGTGACGGTATCGCCGATTCGTACCGGACGTTCGAACAGGATGATCAGGCCGGACACGAAGTTACCGAAGATCTCCTGCAGGCCAAAACCAAGACCGACCGAGAGGGCGGCCGCCAGCCACTGCAGTTTATCCCACGAGACGCCAAGCGAGCCAAAGACCGTCATCGCCCCGACAATAATGATCACGTAGTTGAGGATCGTGGTAATGGCGTAGGACGCCCCCTGGCGGAGATTCAGACGTGACAGGAGCAACACTTCAAGCAGGCCTGGCAGGTTGCGAATCAGCGCCCAGGCCACCACCGACGACACCAGCGCAAACAGCAGGCTGCCCATGGTCACGCTTTTCATGACCGCCGCGCCCGCTTCAGTACCGTTGTATTGCCAGAGGGTAATACTGTCGAGATAGGCGAAAACGGTAATAAGATCGGACCAGATAGCCCAGAACATCACCGCAAACAGGGCGATCATCACCAGCATGGTGATGCGCAGCGTCTGCTGGTTAACCTGCTCCAGGGCGATGGTCGGCTCTTCCTGCGGCTCCGCGCCCTCGGCCCCCTCTTTCACCTGATGCTGACGACGCGCGATGGCACGGCGATAGGCGATGCGGCGAGCCGCCACGCTCAGGCCACGCAGCACGGTCTGATAGAGCAGGTTCCAGACGATCACCAGATAGACCGTTTCAATCCAGCGCCCGGACAGGCGCAGCGTGGTATAGAAGTAGCCCGTTGCCGTCAGCACCATTAGCGCCAGCGGAATGATCGCCAGCACCGTCACGGTGGCCAGGCGAATATTGTGGGACTCTTTATCACGCCAGCTGTCGCGGCACATCGGCCACATCAGGATCGCAATCAGCAGCAGGTTCAGCAGAATGACCAGCTGGCCCAGCACGTCATCCATCAGGTGCAGCGGAGAAAGCTCAGAGACAACCGACCAGAAGTGCAGCGGCAGGAGCGCCAGGCTGATGCGCACAATCTGACGACGCCAGTGGCTGGTCAGCTGCGCAGGCATGTTGAAATGACGCACCGCCACGCCGTCTTTTTCCAGCACCTTCCAGCACACGCCAAACACCAGCCAGAACAGCGCCAGTTTTTTACTGAACGCCCACAGCAGGTCGCTGACGTTGAGCTGCATGGTGAGCAGAATCAGGCCCACAGCCAGAATAATCAGACACACCGGCAGGGCGCGGATGAGATCGATGAGAATCGCTTTTGGCGTATGGAGCTGGCTATCGTTGCGCAGCTGACCCACTTCAGAGGCCAGCTTCGCCTGGTATTTTTTCAGCCAGCCCAGACGCCAGCGGATCAGGCCGGCAATCAGCAGCAGCGGTAATCCCGCCAGCAAGGCAATCGTCACCGCAGGCCAGGCTTTCTCCCAGTTTACGGTGATCTTCATGCTCTTAATCTGCGTTTTCAGCGTCTCCGGGAAGGATTTGACCCAGTCCCAGTCCATCGGTTTGTTGCTGTTCACCCAGAAAATCTGCTGGGTCAGGATCTCCTGCAGACTTTTCGAGACGCTCACCAGCTGCTGCTGGTTGATTTGCAGGTTAATGGCCATCATCAGCTGGTTGCCCAGCTGTTTGTTGAGCTGGTCCAGCAGCTCGCGACGCATATCGACGACCTGGAGCAGCGCGTCGTGCACTTCCGGGTTCACGTCGCTGGAATGCCCCTCTTCAATTTTGGCGACAAAGGCATCGCTCTGGAAAAGGGCATCGCGCTGCTGGTTGACGTCAAACTGTTCCAGACGTAAATCCGCAATGCGGTTGGTCATGTCCTCCAGCTCATCGGCGGACGGGAGCGTCTGCTGCTGCTGGTAGAGAATACGCGACAGCAGGAGGCTGCCCTTCAGGACCGCAATCTGCTCTTTGATGTTGCGCTCAGCCTGCAGCGCGCGATCCAGCCAGTTCTTCACTTTGATATTTTGCTGAACCAGCGAGTTGCCGTTTTCCGTCGCCAGTATCAGGCGCTGGCTAAGCTGGTGGTTGGCCTCGAGCTCCTGTTTCACCAGCGGATTCGCCTGAATGCGGGCGGTTTCGTCAGGCGATACGGCCTCCTGGGCGGTTTTTTCCGTCAGGGTCAGGCGTTTGCTGTTGACCGCCTCCTGCAACAGCTGAAGCTGGTGTTCCAGGCGGTTAATATTCGCGGTGACGTAATCACGCTGTTTCTGAAGCGTGTCCTGCAGCACCGTATTCCCTTCCAGGCTTTTACGCTGCTGTTCAATCTGTGCATTGAGCAAGGCCTGCTGAACCAGCAGCAGGGTTTGCTGCGTCGGGCGCAGCGTGCCTTCGCCGACCGTCGTGCCGTTCAGACGGTTGCGGATCTGCTGCAGCTGCTGAGACGCGGCGTACATCGCGTTTTGCACGCGCTCGGGCTGGGTCTGCAGCGAGACAAGCTGGCTGTTATAGGTTGCGAGATCCGACTGCGCGGTTTGCAGGTCGTCGAGCAGTTGCGCGACGCGGGACTCCAGCTGGCGTAAAGAGAGCGTCGAGAGCGTCTTGCGCGTCTCGTCGTCGTTATCCACATCGCTGAGGGCATTCAGCGCGTCGGTGGCCTTACGCATGTTTTCAGGCGCCTGCGCCACCTTCTGACGAAGCTGGACGGTTTCCGCTTTGATGCGTTCAATTTTATCCAGCGTTTCCAGCGTTTCCGTCAGATCCTGCTGGACGAGTTTCTCCTGAGGGGAGAGATCTTTTTGTTTGTTCAGCGTGTCGAGCTGCGACTGAACATCGCCGCGCGAGGGAATATCATTGCTGTTATCGGCGCGGGCCCAGGTCAGCGGCGCCGTGGCGAAGAAAAACAGCATCGCAAAGAGCAATGCAAAAACAGGATGTTGCGAGCGATTGATGGGCAGCATAGTTGTGAATGATGTCAGAAGATGACCGAAAATAGTCCGGCGTGAAGAATATCACGCTCGCTGAAAGCAGAATAGCGCGAACGTTATCCTCTGAGATAAATCCTGGAAAGGGATCAGGCCGTTAGCGAAGGCGCGTCGCTGCGCAGCGTGGGGCAGAGCTGTAGCATTTCCAGTAAAATCGCCACGTAGCTGCGGGCTTCCTCTTTGAGGTCAAAGGATTGCGGCGAGAAAAGCCAGTTTTCCATCAGACCTGAAATGTAGCTGCGCATCAGGATTGCCGCCCGTCGGGTCAAGAGATTGGCCGGTAATAGCTTTGCCTGCATACACAGGTTCAGATTCTGTTCGATACGATCATAGCTCTCCAGGCTAAGGCTGCGTTGCGCCTGCTGCACCACCGCCATCTCGCCCACGAACTCGCATTTATGAAAAATAATCTCCATCATTAATCTGCGACGTTCTTCAACTACCGTTGCTTCAAGGATATATACTAATATTTCTCTCAATACTGAGAGTGGATCGTCAGGGAATTTTGCCCGATACTCACTCTCGAGATCGCTAATGCTGGACTCTGAAAGCTCCCAGATTTCACTGAACAGATCTGACTTATCTTTAAAATGCCAGTAAATCGCTCCTCGCGTCACACCGGCAGCCTGAGCAATCTGCGCCAGCGAGGTGGATGAAACACCCTGCTGCGAGAACAAACGTATTGCCACATCCAGAATGTGTTGTCGGGTTTCCAGCGCTTGTTGTTTAGTTTTTCGTGCCATAGGTGGGTGAATTTACAGGAGTCAGATTTACATACATTTGTGAATGTATGTACCATAGCATGACGATAATATAAACGCAGCAATGGGTTTTTAGACTCAGGACCCTTGATCAATTTGAAATCGGACACTCGAGGTTTACATATGAACAAAAACAGAGGGTTAACGCCTCTGGCGGTCGTTCTGATGCTCTCAGGCAGCTTAGCGCTAACAGGATGTGACGACAAACCAGCTCAACAAGGAGCTCAGCAGGCGCCAGAAGTAGGCGTCGTGACGCTCAAATCTGAACCTCTACAAATCACCACCGAATTACCAGGCCGTACCAATGCTTACCGCATTGCGGAAGTGCGTCCTCAGGTCAGCGGCATTATCCTGAAGCGTAACTTCACCGAAGGTGGTGATGTGAAAGCCGGTGAGTCTCTGTATCAGATTGATCCAGCAACCTATCAGGCCTCTTATGAAAGTGCGAAAGGCGACCTGGCGAAAGCACAAGCCGCGGCCAAAATTGCTCAGCTGACGTTGAACCGCTACCAAAAGCTGCTCGGTACCAAGTACATCAGCCAACAGGATTACGATACCGCTCTGGCCGATGCACAGCAGGCTAACGCGGCCGTGGTGGCAGCCAAAGCGGCCGTCGAAACCGCGCGCATTAAC
Organism: Enterobacter sp. 302C9; assembly: GCF_034106085.1. Lineage (NCBI taxonomy): Bacteria > Pseudomonadati > Pseudomonadota > Gammaproteobacteria > Enterobacterales > Enterobacteriaceae > Enterobacter > Enterobacter sp. 302C9. The sequence continues at coordinate 176,893 of NZ_JAWNBW010000001.1, read as the reverse complement.
CTGGCCTATACCAAAGTGACCTCCCCTATCAGCGGTCGTATTGGTAAATCTTCCGTCACGGAAGGGGCGCTGGTGCAGAACGGTCAGACCAATGCGCTGGCAACCGTGCAGCAGCTTGATCCGATCTACGTTGACGTGACGCAGTCCAGCAACGATTTCCTGCGCCTGAAACAGGAGCTGGCTAACGGCACCCTGAAACAGGAAAACGGCAAAGCCAAAGTGGAGCTGATTACCAATGACGGTATCAAGTTCCCGCAGGAAGGAACCCTGGAATTCTCTGACGTGACGGTCGACCAGACTACCGGTTCCATCACCTTACGTGCGATTTTCCCGAACCCTGACAAAAATCTGCTGCCAGGTATGTTCGTTCGCGCGCGTCTGGAAGAAGGAACGAATCCAACCGCACTTCTGGTTCCACAGCAGGGTGTGACCCGTACGCCACGCGGCGATGCGAGCGCGCTGGTTGTTGGGGCTGATGACAAAGTCGAAACGCGCAATATCACCGCCACTCAGGCGATTGGCGATAAATGGCTGGTGACGGAAGGTCTGAAAGATGGCGATCGCGTGATTGTTACTGGTTTGCAAAAAGTTCGTCCTGGCGCGCAGGTTAAAGCACAGGAAGTGAAATCTGACGATAAACAACAAGCTTCGGCCGCTGGCCAGTCAGAACAAACCAAGTCTTAACTTAAACAGGAGCCGTTAAGACATGCCTAATTTCTTTATCGATCGCCCCATATTTGCGTGGGTGATCGCCATAATCATCATGCTGGCCGGGGGACTTGCGATCCTGAAGCTGCCTGTCGCGCAATATCCAACGATTGCGCCACCGGCGGTGACAATTTCCGCAACCTACCCGGGGGCTGATGCGAAAACGGTGCAGGACACCGTCACCCAGGTTATCGAACAGAACATGAACGGTATCGATAACCTGATGTACATGTCCTCAAACAGTGACTCCACCGGTACGGTGCAGATCACCCTGACCTTCCAGTCAGGTACGGATGCTGACATTGCGCAGGTTCAGGTGCAGAACAAACTGCAGCTGGCAATGCCTTTGCTGCCGCAGGAAGTACAACAGCAGGGTGTGAGCGTCGAGAAATCGTCCAGTAGCTTCCTGATGGTTGTCGGCGTTATCAACACCAACGGCACCATGACGCAGGAGGATATTTCCGACTACGTGGGCGCCAACATGAAGGACGCCATCAGCCGTACTTCCGGTGTGGGTGACGTGCAGCTGTTCGGTTCCCAGTACGCGATGCGTATCTGGATGGATCCGAACAAGCTGAACAACTTCCAGCTGACGCCGGTTGACGTGATCAGCGCGATTAAAGCGCAGAACGCCCAGGTAGCGGCCGGTCAGTTAGGCGGTACGCCGCCGGTGAAAGGCCAGCAGCTTAACGCCTCGATCATCGCGCAGACCCGTCTGACCTCTGCCGATGAATTCAGCAAAATTCTGCTGAAGGTGAATCAGGACGGTTCGCAGGTTCGCCTGCGCGACGTGGCGAAAGTTGAGCTGGGCGGTGAGAACTACGACATCATCGCGAAGTTCAACGGTAAACCGGCTTCCGGTCTGGGTATCAAACTGGCGACCGGCGCTAACGCCCTGGACACCGCCACGGCGATCCGCGCAGAGCTGAAGAAGATGGAACCGTTCTTCCCGTCAGGTCTGAAAATCGTTTATCCGTACGACACCACGCCGTTCGTCAAAATCTCGATTCATGAAGTGGTTAAGACGCTGGTTGAGGCGATCATCCTGGTATTCCTGGTGATGTACCTGTTCCTGCAAAACTTCCGCGCGACGCTTATCCCAACGATTGCCGTGCCGGTGGTATTGCTCGGGACCTTTGCGATCCTGTCGATATTCGGCTACTCGATAAACACCCTGACGATGTTCGGGATGGTGCTCGCCATCGGCCTGCTGGTGGATGACGCCATCGTCGTGGTCGAGAACGTCGAACGCGTGATGGCGGAAGAAGGTTTGCCGCCGAAGGAAGCGACCCGTAAATCAATGGGCCAGATCCAGGGCGCGCTGGTCGGTATCGCGATGGTGCTGTCTGCGGTATTTATCCCGATGGCCTTCTTCGGAGGCTCTACCGGTGCGATTTACCGCCAGTTCTCCATTACCATCGTTTCCGCGATGGCGCTGTCGGTACTGGTCGCGTTGATCCTGACCCCTGCCCTGTGTGCCACCATGCTGAAGCCAATTCAGAAAGGCGGTCACGGCGAGCACAAAGGGTTCTTCGGCTGGTTTAACCGCATGTTCGATAAGAGCACGCATCACTACACCGACAGCGTGGGCAACATCCTGCGCAGCACCGGTCGTTACCTGCTGCTCTATATCATCATCGTGGTGGGCATGGCCTTCCTGTTCGTTCGTCTGCCAAGCTCGTTCCTGCCAGATGAAGACCAGGGCGTGTTCCTGACGATGGCACAGCTTCCGGCGGGTGCCTCGCAAGAGCGTACCCAGAAAGTGTTGGATGAAGTGACGGACTACTATCTCACCAAAGAGAAAGACAACGTTGAGTCCGTGTTTGCGGTTAACGGCTTTGGCTTTGCGGGTCGTGGTCAGAACACCGGTATTGCCTTCGTTTCTCTGAAAGACTGGTCTGAACGTCCGGGCGAAAAGAACAAGGTTGAAGCCATCACCGGCCGTGCAATGGGAACCTTCTCGCAGATTAAAGATGCGATGGTCTTTGCCTTTAACCTGCCAGCGATTGTTGAACTGGGTACGGCGACCGGTTTCGACTTCCAGCTGATTGACCAGGGCGGTCTGGGCCACGAAAAACTGACGCAGGCGCGTAACCAGCTGTTTGGTGAAGTCGCTAAACACCCTGACCTGCTGGTCGGCGTGCGTCCAAACGGCCTGGAAGATACGCCGCAGTACAAGATCGATATCGACCAGGAGAAAGCCCAGGCGCTGGGCGTATCCATCAGTGACATCAATACCACGCTGGGCGCAGCCTGGGGCGGTAGCTACGTTAACGACTTCATCGACCGCGGTCGTGTGAAGAAAGTGTACGTGATGTCAGAGGCGCAGTACCGTATGTTGCCTAACGATATCAACAGTTGGTTCGTGCGCGGCAGCAATGGTCAGATGGTACCGTTCTCGGCGTTCTCAACCTCACGCTGGGAATACGGTTCGCCGCGTCTGGAACGCTATAACGGTCTGCCATCGATGGAGATCCTGGGTCAGGCTGCTCCGGGCCGAAGCACCGGTGAAGCCATGAACCTGATGGAAGAGCTGGCAAGCAAACTGCCTGCGGGTATCGGCTACGACTGGACCGGTATGTCCTATCAGGAACGTCTGTCCGGTAACCAGGCCCCTGCCCTGTACGCCATTTCACTGATTGTGGTCTTCCTGTGTCTGGCGGCACTGTACGAGAGCTGGTCGATTCCGTTCTCCGTTATGCTGGTGGTTCCGCTCGGGGTTATCGGTGCGCTGCTTGCGGCAACGTTCCGTGGACTGACCAACGACGTTTACTTCCAGGTAGGCCTGCTGACAACCATTGGCTTGTCGGCGAAGAACGCGATACTTATCGTTGAATTCGCCAAAGATCTGATGGAGAAAGAAGGCAAAGGTCTTATTGAGGCGACGCTTGAAGCGGTTCGTATGCGTCTGCGCCCAATCCTGATGACGTCGCTGGCGTTCATCCTCGGCGTACTGCCGCTGGTTATCAGCTCCGGTGCGGGCTCCGGCGCGCAGAACGCGGTAGGTACAGGCGTGATGGGCGGTATGGTTACCGCGACCGTACTGGCTATCTTCTTCGTACCGGTGTTCTTCGTGGTGGTTCGCCGCCGCTTTAGCCGCAAGAATGAAGATGTTGAACACAGTCATTCGGTAGAACCTCACTGATACCGGTTCCACATGATAAAAAGGCCGCATTAGCGGCCTTTTTCATTTTCAGAAAAAATCATAAATTACGCTTATTGTGGCTCTATTTATTTTCTGCCATCTTAAATAGACATATCATAATTAACTGATACCTTAATCGGTGAATTCAGGATTTTTTTAATTTCATTTCCCCGCTTAAGCTATTAGGAATATTCCTAATAAGAAGTTCTTACAAAGATAAGTCTGAATCTGAACTTTTCTCATCATTTTTGCTAAGCCGATGAAACGTAAGGAAGCGATAAAACCCCGTCGTTAATTTGGATAAAAACGTTGAGTCCAGGGTGACCATTTGCGTACACGCTCCCAGCCTGCGGTTTTTATTTGTAATTTTTCGTAATAGCGCGGTGAAATCCAGGAAGGAGTGGCTTATAGTTAGGTTATCAAGAACACAGCACTCATGTAGCTAAGTCAGTTGTATCCATCCCGACAATGATGTTCGGTGAGTAAGAAATCACTCAGAAGGGGATGCGCTATGGACGAGTACTCGCCAAAAAGGCATGATATCGCGCAGTTGAAATTTCTCTGCGAATCCTTGTACCATGACTGCCTTGCCAATCTTGATGAAAGTAACCATGGCTGGGTAAACGACCCAACATCTGCCATCAATTTACAGTTGAATGAGCTGATAGAGCATATCGCAACCTTCGCACTTAATTATAAAATTAAGTACAATGAAGATAATAAGCTCATTGAGCAAATTGATGAATACTTGGACGACACCTTTATGTTGTTCAGCAGTTACGGCATTAACGCGCAGGATTTGCAAAAATGGCGTAAATCGGGAAATCGGCTATTCCGCTGTTTCGTCAACGTGAGCAGAGCTAACCCGGTGAGTCTTTCCTGTTAAAATTATTACAATTACTAAGGTGAATTTATGTCTGATAAACCACTCACAAAAATCGATTATTTGATGCGCTTACGACGTTGTCAGTCAATTGATACGCTTGAGCGCGTCATTGAAAAGAATAAATACGAGCTTTCTGATAATGAACTGGCGGTATTTTATTCAGCCGCTGACCATCGTCTTGCTGAACTGACAATGAATAAACTGTATGACAAAATCCCTACTTCTGTGTGGAAATTTGTCCGTTAATCTTTGAAGGGTGTCTGTAGAGTTCTACGCCTCGTTCTGAGTATTTACCTGTCCCGTTATGCTCCCTGTGCGTAAGCCAGGTCTCCGTGTAAAACGTGTTCATCAGCAGCAATGTTGTGACGTCAGTCACATCGGCTTTTCGGGAACGTTCCCCTTCTGGCCTGTTCCCATTACCCTTCGGTAATAACATCCAGAGAGGTTTCCAATGAGCTTAGAAAAACAGAAAATGATTGCCGGTGAACATTACCGCCCCGGCGCTGAGACGTTACGGGCTGACCGACTGCGGGCCCGCCATCTGGTTTACCGCTATAACCACACCGCGCCTGATGAAAAAACAGAACGCCAGAACATTCTGGCGGAACTTCTGGGACAAAGCGCAGGTGCTTATATTGAGCCGAGCTTCCGCTGCGACTATGGATATAACATTTATCTGGGCAAAAACTTTTACGCTAACTTCGACTGCGTGATGCTGGATGTCTGCCCTGTTCATATTGGCGATAACTGTATGCTCGCACCGGGTGTTCATATTTATACGGCTACCCATCCCCTGGACGCGGAAGAACGAAACAGCGGCGTGGAGTTTGGAAAACCCGTCAATATTGGCAATAACGTCTGGATTGGCGGCCGGGCTGTCATTAACCCTGGCGTCACCATTGGTGATAATGTGGTGGTGGCCTCCGGCGCCGTCGTGACGAAAGACGTCCCGGCTAACGTCGTCGTTGGCGGCAATCCGGCAAAAATCATCAAAACGCTGTGAGGTTGCGGGGAGTCAACTGTTATAGTCTTTTAGCGCCAGACTGTTACTTTTTTCAGCCAGATGGCTCCCCTAAAATTGGCAGACCCCCTGTATTGTCAACTCTTATGAAGGCAAAAAATGACCGAGATACAGCGCATGCTTACCGCCACCATCGACGATCTTAACCTCCGCGAAAAGCGCGACAATCGCCCGCGCTTTAGCATTAGCTTTATTCGCAAACATCCTGGACTGTTTGTCGCCATGTATGCCGCCTGGCTGGCGACGCTTATTGTGATGCTGAAGTCCGAAACGCTGGTGGACTCCGTCTGGCTGCTGGTTGTACTGTTTGTCGTCTTTAACGCCTTTTTCTTTTTCGACGTGAATCCGCGCTACCGTTACGAAGATATCGACGTGCTCGATTTCCGGGTTTGCTATAACGGCGAATGGTACAACACGCGTTACGTGCCAGAGGAGCTGATCGAAAACATCATGCACTCTCCGGCGGTTGAAGCCGGGCAAAAAGAGAAGCTGCAGAAAATGGTCTCCACCAAAGGTCAGCTCTCTTTCTATGATGTCTTTACCCTTTCCCGCCCTGCTGCTGCGTAATTAACGCCTGCAGACGTCGGATCCCCGGCGCAAACTGAGAAGCAGAGGTATTGCCGTAACCTAAAACCAGACCGGTTTGCCCCTGCTTCGCCTCCAGGTAGTACCCGCTCAGCGCAGCGGGTGCCAGCTGAAACGCCCTCGCCTGCTCCACCAGCTTCTGGTCGTCAATACCGTCTATCGCCAGCGTCAGATGCATTCCCCCTTCGCCTGCCAGAATGCGGTGCGGAGAATAAAGCTCTGCGCCCAGCACCTCACGCAGCTGGCGGTAGCGTTTACGGTAGAGCCGACGCATGGCGGCAAGATGACGGGCGTAATAACCTTCTTCAATAAACAGCGCCAGGGTACGCTGCTCCGCACGATGCCCTCCGCGCAACAGCGAGCCGGTGGCCGGGCGAGCCGCTTTCGCCAGCGCTGGCGGTAGCACCATGAACCCCATTCTGAGCGAGGGAAACAGCGTTTTACTGAACGTCCCCAGATACACAACGGGCGCATTGTTGACCATTCCCAGCATCGCCGGTACGGGCTCACCGGCATAGCGGAACTCGCTGTCGTAATCGTCTTCAATGATCCACGCGTTGTGCTGCCGGGCCAGCTCCAGCAGCGCCAGCCGCCGCCGCGCGCTGAGCACACTTCCGTAAGGGAACTGATGCGAAGGTGAGGTAAAAATCATTGAGGGCGCAGGCGCATCCAGCCCTTCCCAGCACATTCCCTCGTCATCAACCGGTATTCCCGTCATTGCCAGGCCAGTTTTAACAAACGCACTCTTTGCCCCGCTATAGCCGGGGTTTTCTACCCAGGCGACATCGCCAGGCTCGCTTAACAGCATCGTGCAGAGGTTGACGCCTTCAAGCGCCCCTTCGGTTATCACAATCTGGCTGGCGTCGCAGTCGATACCGCGGGACAGGGCGAGATGCCGGGCAATCGCGGCGCGCAGCGACGGCTCGCCGGCCGGGTCGCCATAGCCTAACAGGACGCTTCCCTCCTCGCGCAGGACACGATCGTACAATCGCCGCCACAGCGGCAAGGGGAAATAGTTAATGGCTGGCGTTCCCGGCGTAAACGCCATCACCGGGGTGTCGCGCGGCACGGGCGCGGGCAGCAGGGCGACCCGTTTTGTCAGCCTGATGTCAGGATCCGGCAATGCCCGGGCAATCGTACGATGAGCGAATTGCCCCACCCGCGTTCCCTGACGGTTACGCAGTAAATAACCTTCGAGCGTGAGCTGGTCCAGCGCCGCATTGACCGTGTTTCGGGAAACCGAGATCTGCTGCGCCAGCGTTCGCGAACCGGGCAGCTGGCTGCCGGACCGAAGCCTTCCGCTCAGTATGGCCTCCCGCAAAGCGAGATAGAGCGCGCGCTGAAGCGTCTCCTGCCCACGCTTTTTCAGCGCAGCATGGAGCAAAGTGTAAAGCTCATCACCCGGTATATTCATCTTCCCTCCTTGTGGTACCAGAAAAACATAGCCTGGTGGTTCTTTTTAAGGAACCAGCAATTCACTAATCTGGAGATCTTTTCAACGTCATGGAAATAAAGATGAATACATTCAACGAGTTTGGACAGCCTGTAGGCGAAGCCCTTATCGACTGGCAGCCTCCTCAGCCCCCGTCCCGGTTGGTCCTTCAGGGTCACTATTGCCGGCTTGAGCCGCTGCGCGTGGAGCATGCCCACGCGTTGTTCTCCGCCTATTCACTGGCCGAAGATACCCGCAGCTGGACGTGGCTGCTGCGTGAACCCGATGCCACCGCAGAGGAGTTTGCCGAATGGGTGGCGAGCGTAAGTGAGTTATCCGATCCCATCCACTTTACCGTTATGGATAACCGGACCCAGTCTCCTGTCGGGACGCTGTCCCTGATGCGGATCGATCCTAAAAACGGGGTCGTGGAAGTGGGGCACGTTCACTTCTCTCCTCTGTTAAGCCGCACGCCAGAGTCGACAGAAGCGCAGTATCTGCTGATGCGATACGTGTTCGATACCCTGGGGTACCGGCGTTATGAATGGAAGTGCAATAGCCTGAACGAGCCTTCCCGTAAAGCGGCGCTGCGTCTGGGCTTTCAGTTTGAGGGGCGCTTTCGTCAGGCGCTGGTCATAAAAGGCCGTAACCGGGATACCGACTGGTTTTCGATTCTCGACAAAGAGTGGCCGGCGCTGGCGAGCGCCTTTGAAAGCTGGCTTGCCACCGACAATTTTACCGCCGATGGCAAACAGATTAGATCCCTGGAAAGCTGGCGAGAAACGCGCGTTTAGCGTCTTTTTTTACGTCCCTGAACCGCCTTAAAGCGCGGATTAGATTTGCAAATCACGTATAAGCGTCCCTTGCGTTTGACAATCTGGCAATCCGGGTGGCGCTGCTTTGCACTGCGTAATGAGTTAAGTACCTGCATGATTAGCCCCGCTTCGCATTGAGAAAACCGCCAAAACGCTTGCGGAAGCGCGCTGCGCTGCCGTCCGTGGAGAACGTTTTTTGCTTACCGGTATAAAACGGGTGCGATTTTGAAGAAACCTCGATGGTGATGTACGGATACGTTTCACCGTCGAGTTCAATTTCGCGGTCGGTCCTAATGGTTGAGCCAACTTTAAAGTATTCATTAGCGCTGGTGTCGTGGAATACCACGGTGCGATAGGCTGGGTGGATATCGGGTTTCATCGTAAATCCTTTATGTTTTGTTATAACATAACAAAATAATATCCAGGCGAGGTTGAAAAAACAACCCCTCTCTTCTGACGATAATTTCTCGTATGCCTGAGATAAAATGAAAACCATGCCAACCACGTGCTATAACTATATCATTTCGCGGTAAAATCTTTCTCTTCAGGCAGGGAACTCAATGCCCAGGAACGGGTATACGAGGAAGGACACGACAGCATGAAAACCCGACATCTGGTCAGTCTGGTGACTGGCGTACTTATCTTTTCTGTGCTGGTCCCCATTTGCCTGAGCATCTGGCTGGCCCATCGCCAGGCGGAAGATAAATTCGCCGATGCGCTGGATAACTATGCCTCCCGCGTGCTGGTACGCACCGACAGGGTTGTGGATCAGGCAAAAGAAGCGCTCGATCACCTGCAGGCCTTTGAGGGCGTGCCGTGTAGCCCCTTGCAATTGCGGGAAATGCGCCGGGTCGCTTTCTCGTGGCGATATGTCCAGGAAGTGATTTATATCGACAACCTTCGACCGCTCTGCTCCTCCCTGGAGCAAACCAGCCATGCGTCCCCTTTCCCTCCTCCAATGCGCATTACCGAAGATGGTTACAGCGCGTGGCTGACCACGCAAAACGATCTTGGGTTTAACCGCTACATGACGGTGCTGGGAAAAGGCCACTACCTTGTCATGATCGATCCTGCCTCGCTGGTGGACGTGATCCCTTTCGGCGAGATAGCGATTGATGCCGCCCTGGTAGGAAGCGCAACGCACCGCATATTTGCCAGCAGCAGCAAGCTCGACTCTCACATCCGCGACATGGTTCAGGAGCGGGGTGTGAAAAGCGTGCAGTACAACGGTTCAATGTACGTCATGAAGTCTGTACCTGAGCTTGGATTTACCGTCGTCGCATGGGCAACGCTCAAACCGCTGGCTGAAACCTGGCACCGGCAGCTTCTTTTCTGGTTACCGTTCGGCATGTTGATAAGCCTGCTCGCCGCACTGTTTGTCCTGCGGATCCTGCGGCGTATCCAGTCGCCGCGCAATCGCCTGCTTGACGCCATTAACAGCCGGGATTTTGTGGTGCACTATCAGCCCATCGTGGCGCTCTGTAGCGGAAAAATTGTGGGCGCTGAGGCGCTAACGCGCTGGCCGCAGCCAGACGGAAGCTGCCTCTCGCCGGATATTTTTGTCCCCCTTGCCGAGCAAACGGCGCTCATCTCGAAGCTGACGCAGTTAGTCATCGAAAAGGTGTTTGAAGATATGGGCCACTGGCTGCAACGCTATCCGGATCAGCATATCTCCATTAACCTCGCCCCTGCCGATTTAACCTCCGGCATCCTGCCGCCTCTGTTGAGCCAGCTCCTGAACAAGTGGCAGATCCACCCCCGGCAAATCGCCCTGGAGCTCACCGAGCGCGGCTTTGCCGATCCCAAAATTAGCGCACCGGCTATCGCCGCATTTCGCCGTTCAGGCCACCCTGTTTATATTGATGATTTTGGCACGGGCTATTCTAGCCTGAGCTATCTGCAGGATCTGGACGTCGACACGCTAAAAATTGATAAATCGTTCGTGGATGCGCTGGAGTATAAAAACGTGACACCGCACATCATTGAAATAGCGAAGTCGCTGAAGCTGGCGATGGTGGCGGAGGGCGTCGAAACCGCAGGGCAGCTCGCCTGGCTACACCGCCACGGCGTGCAGTACGGGCAGGGATGGTACTACAGCAAAGCGCTGCCAAAAACGGAATTTATTCTCTGGGCAGAAAATAACCTCGGCACGCACGCTACTTGAGATAGGATTTCATCACCCGCAACACCACGCCAAGATCGGCTTCACGCTGCGCTTCTTCAGGCTCTTTCACCACATGATCGGTTAAATGCCCTTCGATCACCTGCATCATCATGCCATTCACCGCCCCGCGGATCGCCGCCAGCTGCTGTAACACCTCGGCGCATTCGTGATCGCTGTTGAGCATTTTTTCCAGCGCGGTGCTCTGCCCCTGAATTTTCTTCAGGCGAGTCAGTAACATCTTCTTGTCTCGAACGGTATGTGACATCTCTGTATCCTTTATTTTTTGGCTTTTAAAGCATATCACGCTCTACTCCCCCTGAGTATTTTTCTACTAGGGGGTAGTATTACGCTACTGGGGGGGAGTAGTATCTCCGCACGCTTTCCACTCCGGAATTTCCCATGACCGATTTTGCTTCACTCCTTCAGCAGGGCAACGCCTGGCTGTTTGTTCCCAGCGCTATCCTGCTCGGTGCGCTACATGGCCTGGAACCGGGCCATTCAAAAACAATGATGGCCGCCTTTATTGTTGCCATCCGAGGCACGCTGAAACAGGCGGTGCTGCTCGGCCTGGCGGCCACGCTCTCCCATACGGCGGTGGTCTGGCTCGTTGCGATGGCGGGATTATGGTTTGGTCGGGGCTGGGATGCGCACACGTCCGAACCCTGGTTCCAGCTGATCTCCGGAGTGCTGATCGTTGCGATCGCCCTGTGGATGGCCTGGCGAACCTGGAAAGAGAGCCAGCCGCACGATCATCATCATCACGACCATGATCACCACCACAATGACCATGACCATGACCATGACCACCATCATGATCATCATCACCATCACCACGAACACTCGCTGGTTGAAGAAGAGTGGCAGGACGCCCACCAGCGCGCTCACGCGCAGGATATTAACCGGCGCTTCAGCGGTCAAAACGTCACTACCGGACAGATCGTGATGTTTGGCCTGACCGGCGGGCTTATCCCCTGTCCGGCGTCCATCACCGTGCTGCTGATCTGCCTGCAGCTGAAGCATTTCGCCCTCGGCGCGACGCTGGTGTTCAGCTTCAGTATTGGTCTGGCGTTAACGCTGGTCGCTTCCGGCGCGATTGCCGCCTTAAGCCTCAAGCACGCGACCAAACGCTGGCCCGGGTTTAGCGAATTATCCCGTAAAGCGCCGTGGATCTCCGCTGCGCTGATTACCGTAGTAGGGATTTACATGAGCCTGCATGGCCTGAGCGGCATTCTGGCGTAAGACTGCGGCCACGCTCTGTGGCCGCATCTCTTGGTCAGTTAAGGGTTCTGCTGCCAGCTGAAGGTATAGCGAAGCTGGCGTGTCTGCAGGAGGAATTCCGGAGAGACGCTGGGGCTCCAGGAGTCGTCGCCGCCCACGCCCATATGGAACGCATCGAGATTGAGCCAGCATCCCGGCTCTTCGCGCAGCAGATGATGATGGGTTGTCTCACGCAGCTGCTGCTGGCCGTAGCGGCTCACCGAGAAATGGAACCGGCCGTTCAGCTGATGCGTTCCTACCACAAGCTCCCGGGTATCGCAGCGCAAACCATTTTCCGTCGGGAAGATATACGGCGTGTGCATGGCCTCGAGAGGTAATGTCCAGCGACCCTGCTGCGCCGCCAGCTTTCTGTCCGGGTAGTTTTCATGCGGCCCCAGCCCCAGCCAGTGAACGTTTTCCGGCGTTTCGGCAAGATGAACGCTCAGGCCAACGCGCGCGGGTTCAGGGATATCAGACGCAACATCAATCTGAATATCGCCATGCAGAACGCCCCGATCGTCCACCCGCCAGACTTTACGGCTCATGAACAGGGCTTTGCCGCGATACTCAAGCACGTGCTGGGTTGTGACCACCACGTCGTCTGCGTGCTGCCGTGCCTCACAGTGCAGAACGCGCGAGGTGAGTTCGTACATGCCCGCCGCTTTCCAGCGTTCAACCCAGGCGTTCGGATCGATCTGCGTCGCTTCACTCACGCCAATGTCGTTATCCAGCGGCGCGCGGCTGACGTTATCCGTCAGAGATGAAAGCAGCGTTTCAACGCCGTTTCGCCACCATTGGGACAGGTTTCCGGTTGCGCGATCGAACTGCCAGCGCTGTTGACGATGGGCGATCTCCAGGATGAGCTCGCTTTGCGTTAACACCGGCGGCTCGCCCGCCGGGACTGGCGGAGCAATAAAGAGGGGAGCCGGAAGCGGCCACTGCTCCCACGCGCAGCGATGGTCAGCCGGAGACCACGGCGTTGCCCGCGGCTGGCGTACTTCAACGTTCAGCCAGACCTCTCCCGGCCCGGCTTCCAGCTCCGGCAGGTCAATCTCCAGACGCTGGGTGCCTTCAGGCGCCATCGAGAGCGTCACCTCGCCCGCGGCCAGCACGTCCCCGTCCCGGGCAACCGTCCAGTTCAGCACTTCGTTATCGGTGTGGCGGAACAGGTAGCCGCTTTGCACCTCAATCACCAGCGGAGAGGTGCTGACCCGCGTAAAGGTAAAGAACTGCTGGGCGCGCTGCGCCTCGTACAGCGCCGGGTGCGGCGAGCGATCGGGGAACACCAGCCCGTTTAGACAGAACTGCCGATCGTTCGGCTTATCGCCGAAGTCTCCGCCGTAGGCCCAGAACGCGTTGCCCTTTTCGTCCCGTTTCGTCAGGGCCTGATCGACCCAGTCCCAGACAAATCCACCCTGCAGGCGAGGATGGCTGCGAAACGCTTCCCAGTATTTCGCAAACCCGCCAAAGCTATTTCCCATCGCGTGGGCGTATTCACAGAGGATCAGCGGGCGCGTTTCGTCCGGCATACCGACCCATTTCTTGATTGACCATTTAGGCACTGCCGGGAAGGGCTGATCCCGATCGACCCGGGCGTACATCGGACAGACAATATCGGTCGCCGCCGTGTTCGCGCCGCCGCCTTCATACTGCACCGGACGCGTAGGATCGGTGGTTTTCAGCCAGCGGTACAGCGCATCGTGATTCGCGCCGTGGCCCGACTCATTGCCCAGGGACCAGATGATAACCGAGGGATGATTACGATCGCGCTGCACCATGCGGGTCACGCGTTCGCTCATGGCGGGCAGCCAGCGCGGATCGTCAGCAAGGCGGCTCATCGGCACCATGCCGTGCGTTTCGATATTGGCTTCGTCAACGACGTACAGCCCGTAGCGGTCGCAAAGCCGGTACCACAGCGGATGGTTCGGATAGTGCGAGCAGCGCACGGCGTTGAAGTTGTGCTGCTTCATGATTTCGATATCGCGGCGCATGGTCGCTTCGTCCATCACCTGGCCGTTTTCCGGGTGATGCTCGTGCCGGTTAACCCCGCGGATCAGCAGCGGTTTACCGTTAAGCTTCAGCAGGCCATTGCCGATCTCAACGCGGCGGAAGCCCACGTCGCACGCCTCAACCTCCAGCACCTCACCCTGCGGGTTAAGAAGCGCAATCGTCAGGCGATACAGTTCTGGCGTTTCAGCGCTCCAGAGCGCGGGCTGGTCGACGGGGATCGCTGCCGTTAGCCGCTCGGCCCAGCTGCCGCGCTCGTCGACGATGGCAGATCCTGGCCGCCGAGAAACGCTGGCGCATTTTTCACCCGTGCGCCACAGGGTCATGACCACCTCGCAGTCTGCAAAGCCAGCGCCTGCCAGCGCGACATCCACCTTCAGCACCGCGCGATCCAGCTCCGCATTCAGGTCCGTCACCACGTGATAATCGGCAATCTGCGTCTCGGGTTTATGCAGCAGCGCCACATCGCGGAAGATGCCACTCATGCGCCACATGTCCTGATCTTCCAGATAGCTGCCGTCGCACCAGCGCAATACCATGACCGCCAGGCGGTTCTGCCCGGGGCGTAATGCCGCAGAGAGGTCAAATTCAGCGGGCAACCGGCTGTCCTGGGAATAGCCCATCCACTGTCCGTTGCACCAGAGATGGAACGCGGAGTTCACGCCGTCGAAGATGATGCGGGTCTGCCCGCTCTGAAGCCAGGCGTCATCCACCTCAAATGTGAGCGAGTAACAACCGGTCGGATTTTCCTGCGGCACGAAAGGCGGGTTAACGGGAATGGGATAGGTGACATTGGTATAGATGGGCGTGTCGAAACCCTGCATCTGCCAGTTAGACGGCACGGGCATCGCAACGGCATCCGCGCAATCTTCGGTTACCCATGCCTGAGGAACCCGTTCCGGCGCGGTAAAGAAGCTAAACTGCCACACTCCGTTCAGAGAGTGCCTGCTGGTCGATCCAGCGTCCTCTCTGGCAGAGGGCTCATTGCGCCAGCTGTGTAACGGCGCGTGTGCGGCCAGACGGTTCCACTGGGTGACGCCAGGATTTTCCCAGTCCCGACAGGCCAGAATGGCGCTGAGGGTCAGCGGTGAAGTGGTGGACATAGTAACCTCTTTGCGAAGCGCTCACAATTTTGGTTAACATGCCCTGGCACCGGGCAACGGTAAAGCGTTCAATCGCGGGGTAGCGAGTCCGATCACAAAGTTTTATTTGCGGGCAATCTGCTCGGCAAGCAGTGCCAGGCTTCTGAGCTGCTGCGCCAGATCCTCGCGCTCGGCCTGCTTAGGATTGCGGCGCGCGCTGGAATGACGGGTAACCAGCGTCACCGGCAGCTGAACCTGCCGGCACGCTTCGCCCCCGGAAGGTGCCAGCAGCCACTCCACGCTGCGTTCGCCCGCCTCGCGAAACGCCTGACGAATGGTTGTCAGCGGCGGGGAAAACCAGGCGCTGTCAGCGGTATCGTCAAACCCAACCACCGAAAGCTGGCCAGGTATCGCGATCCCTTTTTCCGCGCAGGCGCGCATCACCCCGAGCGCCATCTGATCGTTCGCCACCAGAATCGCGTCCGGTAATGCCGCACCCGACAGCAGCACGTGTCCCTTCTCATAACCGCTGGCCGCGCTCCAGTCACCGTAGGCCACAGCCGTCGCGTTAAGACCCGCCAGCGCCAGCGTCGCTTTCCAGCCCGCCAGGCGCGCCCGCGCAGAGACCGAGCTTTCCGGCCCGCTCAGCAGGGCAATGCGCTGATGCCCCAGAGAAAGCAGATGCTCAACGCCCAGACGCGCCCCCTGCTCCGCGTTAAACACGAGGCTGTTTACCCGCGCTGAGGGCGCCACATCGAGGAACAGCACCGGGACGGGCGACGCCAGCGCCCCGAGCTCTTCGGCGTGCGGATCGTCAAGCGGCACATTCACCAGCAGCGCGTCCACCCGCTGTGCCAGCAGCGCCTGAAGCGCGGCCTGACACTGCTGGGGTTGCTCCACCATGGAGATAAGGACGCTCGCCCCCTGTTCCGCCGCACGCGATTTGACCGCCGACACAATTTGCGAAGGCGCGTGCAGGGCCAGATCGGTGGTGATGAGGCCCAGCGTACGGGTGCGTTTCCCCGCCAGCTGCTGCGCCCGAAGGTTAGGAACGTAGTGCAGCTCCGCCATCGCCTGCTGCACCTTTTCTCGCGTGCGGGCAGACACATGTTCCGCGTCGTTAATGACGCGGGAAACGGTCTGATAAGAAACCCCCGCAAGGAGGGCGACATCATAGAGAGTGATTGCTTTCATGCTTTCTGGCATCGCGATTTTCGAAGCGTCTATTCTGGCACAGCGACGCCGTTAAAACATGTGAGCGCTTCGCAAAATTAAACAACCCGCTCCGGCTGGGGTATTTCCGCAATGCGTGGCTTCTGGCGGAACCAGGGCAGGCAGAGCTGGATAAGCGGGCCAATGGTCAGTGCATACAGTACGGTTCCCACCCCAAACGTGCCGCCAAGCACGCACCCAATCAGCAGAACGGATACCTCAATTGAGGTACGCACGCTGCGAATGGACCACCCCAGCCGGGCGTGAATGCCGGTCATCAGGCCGTCGCGCGGGCCTGGCCCGAAACCGGCCCCGATGTACATGCTGGTCGCAATCGCGTTCATCACGATGCCCGACACCAGGAAAGCAATTCGAACGGGTAACGAATCCAGCTCCGGGATAAGCGCCATGCTGGCGTCCGCCGCCAGGCCGATACAAATCACGTTGCTGATCGTGCCGAGGCCCGGCATCTGGCGCAGCGGGATCCACAGCAGCAGCACCGCCGCGCCGGTCACAATGATCACCGTCCCGATAGTCATCCCCAGCTGCATCCCCACCCCGAGGTGGAACACATCCCAGGGATCGACACCCAAATCGGAACGAATAAACATTGCGGTGGAAAGGCCATACAGTCCTAAACCGACATAGAGTTGTAGCAGACGACGTACCATTTTTATTTTCTCCAGTGAACCATGCTTTCATCCTGACCTAAAATGGCACTATGATTAATGTCCAGTTTTCAAATAGTGGACTGCATATGTCATCACGTCGCTTCGGAAGCCTGTCTCTGGTACGCCTTTTAGGCCACTGGCAGCAAGCCTCATCCCGCACCCCGCTCTGGCGACAGCTGGCCGACGCGCTGCGTTTGTTAATTCTTGATGGGCGTCTGGCACTGAATACGCGGCTGCCGGGCGAGCGTGAGCTGGCCACGGCGCTGGACGTGAGCCGAACCACCATCAGCAGCGCGCTCGCCCACCTGCGTGAAGAGGGGTACCTTGAAAGCCGCCACGGCAGCGGGTCGCGGGTCATTCTCCCGGACACGCGCGCCGTTCCCACCCTTTCCGCGGCGAGCGCCGCACTGGATCTCTCTACTGCCGCCCTGAATGCCGGTCCGGAGATCCATCAGGCTTATGCCCATGCGCTCACGGCCATTACCCCGCATCTCTCGCTGACGGGCTACGATCAGCTGGGGCTACCGACGCTGCGGGAGGCCATCGCTGCGCGCTATACCGCGCGGGGCCTTCCCACCCGCGCAGACGAAGTGATGGTGGTCAATGGCGCCGTCAGCGGCTTTGCGCTGATACTACGGATGATGACAGGGCCGGGGGACCGCGTCGTGGTCGATCACCCCACCTATCCGCTGGCGATTGCCGCCATTCAGGGGGCGCAATGTCGGCCAGTCGGGGTGTCGCTGCCGGAAACCGGCTGGGATACGGATGGCTTTGCCGCAACGCTTGCCCAGACGGCGCCGCGTCTGGCCTATCTGATGCCAGATTTTCATAATCCGACCGGGCGCTGTATGGATATCGCCACCCGTCAGGCCATCACGGATATTGCAGCCCAAACCCGCACGGCGCTGGTGGTGGATGAAACGATGGTGGATCTCTGGTTTGATGCGCCTCCCCCGCCACCGCTGGCCGCCTTTAACCCGCAGGCCACCGTCATCACCTTAGGCTCTGCCGGAAAAAGCTTCTGGGGCGGGCTGCGTCTCGGCTGGATCCGCGCCTCATCGCGCATCATCGCCACCCTTGCCCAGACGCGGGATACTCTGGATTTAGGCTCGCCGCTGCTCGAACAGCTGGCAATGCAGTGGCTCATTAACAACAGCGAGACGTTTCTGCCCGCACGCCGGAAGATGCTGGCGGAACGGCGCGATCGATGTGGTGACCTGCTGCGCGAGCATTTCCCGGAGTGGAAATTCCACGAGGCGGAAGGCGGACTCTCTTACTGGATAGAGCTTCCGGGCATGCTGGCGACACAGCTTGCCGCGCGGGCAGAAATAATCGGGATTAACCTGGGAACCGGGACGCGATTTGGTTTATCGGGGGCGTTTGACCGCTATTTACGGATGCCCTTCTCGCTGGAATCGACAGAGCTTGAGCAGGCGTTGCTGAGGATCAAACCGTTATGGCTCGCCTTGAATAAAAACGTGCCATCGTTAAAACGCAGCGTGATCTAATATTAAAATATTAGAAGCAGATCATAAAATAAAAACTGCTGACTGTAACATATGCAGTCAGCAGTTTTCACTGGTCAGGGTTTAATGCTGAGGAGGAATAGGAAAGCCTTTTAGTGAAATAACGAAGTTATCACCGTCTTTCTTAATTTTTGCACCGGTATCACACCAGTCAGACGCAATTCGAAAGAACTCATCGCTTCCAACATTCCAGCCAAGACGTACATGCTTCACGTAGCCTGAACGCAACAGATCGCAGGCCTCGTTGTAGTCACTGGCGGTTGACAGTTGTTGTTTCATTTTCTCTTCTTCAGAAGTTTACGTAGAGCCTTGATTTCTTTAGGAGTAAAAGGAGAAACACTCTCTTCTTCCGTATGCTGATTATCAATATCCTCTTCCGATACTCCCGCCTCTTCTACTGCTTCGAACGCCAGCAGCAGCAGTTTCTCTGTCGTCACGCTTAAATTCTCGTTATTGACTTCCGCATAGTGCCGAAGCCTTTCTTTTAGCGCGTCATCAATCTTAACGTTTAATACCGCTGTAGCCATGTTTGTCACTTCCCTTCGGAATAAGTACTTTATTTAATACACGAACTTAACAATGTTATCCAGATATATATTTTTTTGAGTTATGGAAGAAAATAACCGTCCGATTATAAAATGACAGTCTATTATTACAGGTTTATGACAATAATATTTCAGTGTAATGAAATATATATTACACGATACAGGCGTAGTTTTATTGTGGAGTAATGATGTAAGGGAGAGGTGAAGCAGAAGAATCTTAGGAGGTCACAAATGGGTGGGGGCCCTGCCAGCTACATCCCGGCACACACGTCGTCTGCCCTGGCTGCTTCCTTCCGGACCTGACCTGGTGAACAGAGTAGCGTTGCGGGAGAACCAACAGAGCCCCCATTGAGAGCGTTGATAACCAACGCGCTGGCGCATTATCCCTGTGCTAAAGCCCAATTGCAAGCGACCAGCAACCGGATGCTGGTTTCTTGCGCAAACAGGCGCAGCAATCATGAAGATCTTCGTTTACCATAGCTTTCCAGAAACTCCCACAGGTAAAGGTATGGACGAACACGACTCCTTTCCACAGCGCGTATGGCAAATCGTGGCCTCAATCCCGGAAGGCTACGTCACCACCTATGGTGATGTCGCGCGTCTGGCCGGTTCCCCGCGCGCGGCGCGACAGGTTGGAGGCGTCCTGAAACGGCTGCCGGAAGGCAGTACGCTGCCCTGGCATCGGGTGGTGAACCGTCATGGCGCCATTTCGCTCACCGGGCCGGATCTCCAGCGCCAGCGTCAGGCGTTACTTTCAGAGGGTGTGCAGGTGTCAGGGTCGGGTCAGATCGATTTGCAGAAGTTTCGCTGGGTGTATTGACCCCTCTCCCGGAGGAGAGGGGAAATGCAGAAATTACATCTGAGTCGGTGGAGTTGGCAGAGACGGCTGATTGGTCTGCGGTGCGACCGGCACTTCGGTCTGCTGCACCGGCACCAGGTTCAGGTCGATTTTTGTCCCACCGTTGTTGATCGCTTCCTGGACCGTATCGGTGATAAACACCAGTTTGCCGTTGATGGTAACCGCTGCGCTCAGCAGGATACGGGCGTTAGGCTGCACGTCCGACGGGTTATACGGCAATACGAAGCTAAACGGCGCCTGCTTGCCTTCAGTACGAACGGCGCGCTGGGCCACGACTTTCGACGGCGCGTCGGCCAGAGAAGCATCAGACAGCGTTACGGTTAATACCGCATCCGGCGGCAACGCCACTTTCTGTTTAATCCAGATGGTACCGGAAACATTAGGCTGCTGAATGGATTGCTGTGAAAGGGTATTAATCCCGTTCGGGTCGGCTGCTGGTACTGGCACTTGGGCGCTTTTACCGGCACAGGCGGACAACGCCACCGCAATAGCTACACCACTTAGCATGGGCACGAGTTTCATTGAAGTCTCCTTATCAATGCACCAGCGGGATCGATCCCATCCGATGTCGTTTCAATCACATAACGTATTCAAGTGTGGCACAGATCACCGATTTATGCCTGAAAACGTGCCGATATTCAGATTATTCTACCCATCGGACCACTTTCATTTCTGCGTTATACTCTGCCTATCTTTCGCTACGGCGTTTATTGAGGACAACTATGAGTCAGGCACTGAACAATCTGCTGACATTACTGAATCTGGAAAAAATTGAGGAAGGACTCTTTCGCGGACAGAGCGAAGATCTCGGCTTACGCCAGGTCTTCGGGGGGCAAGTCGTTGGACAAGCTCTGTACGCAGCAAAGGAGACTGTCCCGGCAGACCGTCTGGTGCATTCGTTCCACAGCTACTTCTTACGCCCTGGCGATAGCGCAAAACCGATTGTGTATGACGTTGAAGTCCTGCGAGACGGCAACAGCTTCAGCGCGCGCCGCGTAGCAGCTATTCAGAACGGCAAGCCGATCTTTTACATGACCGCCTCTTTCCAGGCGCCGGAATCCGGCTACGAGCATCAAAAAGTGATGCCCCCGGCTCCGTCGCCCGACTCTTTAAAATCAGAGACGGATATCGCCCGCGCGCTGGCGCATCTGCTTCCGCCGCAGGTCAAAGAGAAATTTCTCTGCGATAAGCCTCTGGAGATCCGCCCGGTTGAGTTCCACAACCCGATGAAAGGCCATACCGCCGAACCGAAGCGCCAGGTCTGGATCCGTGCCAACGGGACCGTGCCGGAAGATTTCCGCGTGCATCAGTATCTGCTAGGCTATGCGTCAGATTTCAACTTCCTGCCGGTGGCGCTGCAGCCGCACGGGGTTGGTTTCCTGGAAAAAGGGATGCAGGTCGCGACGATCGATCACTCCATGTGGTTCCACCGTCCGTTCAACATGAATGAGTGGCTGCTTTACAGCGTGGAGAGTACGTCAGCGTCGAGCGCGCGCGGGTTTGTGCGCGGGGAGTTTTATACTCAGGATGGCGTGCTGGTCGCGTCTACGGTGCAGGAAGGAGTAATGCGTAATCGCGGGTGATTGTGTGCGGCCTGATGCCCTCACCCTGACCCTCTCTCCCAAGGGGAGAGGGGATACACATTAAAAACGGCAACCAAAGGTTGCCGTTTTGCTGTTTATCAGGCGTTATACGCATTCTCGCCGTGGCTGTTGACGTCCAGACCTTCGCGCTCCTGCTCTTCCGGTACGCGCAGACCCACCGTCATATCCGCCAGCTTATAGCCAATGAAGGCCACAACGGCAGACCAGACAACGGTGATAGCAATACTTTCCAGCTGCACCAGCACCTGATGAACCATGGTCACGCCTTCTGCGTAGCCCACGCCACCGAGCGATTTCGCGGCGAAGATACCGGTCATGATACAACCCACGATACCGCACACGCCGTGAACACCAAACACATCGCATGGGTCGTCAACGCGCAGCACACGTTTCAGTGCGGTCACGCCCCATAGACCCGCCAGACCGGACACCAGGCCGACCAGCAGCGCGCCACCCACGCCGACATAACCGCATGCTGGCGTAATGCCAACCAGACCGGCAATGGCACCCGAGCAGGCACCCAGCAGTGACGGTTTACCGCGTACCGCCCACTCGCCAAACACCCAGGAGAGGATTGCACCCGCCGTGGCCACAACGGTGTTCACGAAGGCCAGCGCGGCGATTTCGTTTGCTGCACTTGCCGAGCCGGCGTTGAAGCCAAACCAGCCAAAGTAGAGGATAGCCGTACCGGTAAACACCATCGGCAGGTTGTGCGGTTTAAACGCTTCTTTACCGAAGCCCACGCGTTTGCCAATCAGGTAGGCACCCACCAGACCCGCTACCGCGGCGTTGATGTGTACAACGGTACCGCCCGCGAAGTCCAGCGCGCCGTGCGTTGCCAGCAGACCGCCACCCCAGACCATGTGCGCAATCGGCACATAGGAGAGCGTCATCCAGACCACCACGAAGATCAGCACGGCAGAGAAACGAATACGCTCGGCGAGCGCGCCCACAATCAGCCCGACGGTAATACAGGCGAAGGAGCCCTGGAACGCAACGTGGATGTACTGATAGAAACTGCCCATCAGCGCGGTCAGCTCAATATTTTTCAGCATCACCCAGTCGAAGTTACCAAAGAACGCGTTGCCCGTACCGAACGCCAGCGAGTAACCGTAAACCACCCACAGCACGCAGACCAGTGCGAACGTCACAGCAACCTGCGTCAGCATGGAGAGAACGTTTTTGCCACGGATCAGACCGCCGTAGAACAGCGCAATGCCTGGAATTGACATGAACAGCACCAGCGCGGTGCTGATCATCATAAAGGCGTTATCGGCTTTGTCGACCACCGCAGGGGTAGCAGCCAGCGCCAGGCCCGGCAGCAGCGCCAGCGAACCCAGACCCGTTTTAAGTGTTGCTATCTTCATTTTCTCGATCCCTATCACTGTGTGCCAGGCGTTATTTACAATGCCGCTTCGTCAGATTCGCCGGTACGGATGCGAATGACGCGCTGCAGTTCGGCAACGAAAATTTTGCCGTCGCCAATTTTGCCGGTATAGGCCGCTTTGCTAATGACATCAATGACTTCATCAAGCTGATCGTCAGCAATCGCGACATCAATTTTTACTTTTGGCAGAAAGTTAACGCTGTATTCCGCCCCGCGATAAAGCTCGGCATGACCCTTCTGACGACCAAAGCCTTTCACTTCGGTGACAGTCAGTCCCTGAATACCCATTGAAGACAACGCTTCACGCACGTCTTCGAGTTTGAATGGTTTGATTACAACCGTAACCAGCTTCATAGATCCCCTCCAGTCAGAATTCGGTAATGGCCGCAGCTTACGCAGAAGGTGTTGCAAGGGGTGTGCCAGAAATGAAAACGAGGGGGAACGGCGGCGCACAGAGCATTACGCGGCCGTAATAAACGAACAGGCGAAAAAAAACGCACCATGCCGGTGCACGATGCGTTTCAGTTTTGCACCAACAGGAATGACTGTTAGCGCGTCGCCTCATTTTGGTGCATCAGGCGCTAAGCGACTCTTCATCACGCACGCTGGCCGCCAGCTCTTCGCCCGCCAGCTGCAGCTGGTACATCTGCCAGTAGCGCCCTTTGGCTTCCAGCAGTTCACGGTGCGTACCGCGTTCAACGGCCTGTCCGCGATGTAGCACCAGAATGGTATCGGCATCGACGATGGTGGAAAGACGGTGGGCAATCACCACCAGCGTCGTATGGTCGCGTACGGCGGCCAGCGCCTGCTGAATGGCCTGTTCGGTGCCGGAGTCAATACTGGCCGTGGCTTCATCCAGAATCAGTATCTGCGGCGTTTCAATCAGCACCCGCGCCAGCGCCAGGAGCTGCTTTTGCCCGACGGAGAGATTGTTCCCCTGCTCGCCCAGTTTGGTATTGATCCCATCGCTAAACCCGCGCGCCAGCTCTGCCAGCTGCACTTTTTCCAGCACGTCCCAGACCTGCTCCTGGGAGTAGTCTCGCCCCAGGGTCACGTTGGCGTAGAAGGTATCGGCCAGCACGACCGGATCCTGCTGCACCATCGCGACGCCTTTACGCAACACGGTGTGGCTGAGAGACGCGAGCGGGCGCCCATCGAGGCGGATTTCGCCGTGCGTGACCGGGTAATAGCCCATCAACAGGCTGGCAAGCGTGCTCTTACCGCTGCCGGTATGCCCTACCAGCGCCACGAAACCGCGCGACGGAACGTCAAGCGTGATGTCCTGCAGCACCAGCCGGTCTTCGCGATAGGCAAACGAGACGTTATCAAAGGCGATAGTCCCGCTTTGCAGAGGTCGCTCGTCATTGCCGTAGGCCTGGCGCGGCCTGTCCATCAGCTCAAACACGCGCTCACCGGCGACCACCGCCTGCTGCAGCATCGATTGCTGGGTGGTAAGCTCGATCAACGGCTCGTTAAGACGCCCGAGATAGCTGATAAAGGCGTACAGCACGCCCACTTCAATCGTACCGTTTGAGCTCAGCCCGAAGAGCATCAGCAGCCCGCAAAGCACCAGCGCCGAGAAAAGGCTCAGCAGCGGACGCAGCAGGAAACCATCAAGCCGCAGCGTCTGCATACGCGCCATGTAGTGCGAACGGCTGGCTTCCCCCATGCGTTCGCCAAAGCGCGCCTGCTGGCGGAACTGCTGGATGACGCTCATGCCGTTGATCACTTCGTTGAAGCCATCGTTAATGTCGGCCAGATACGCGCGCACCCGACGCACGATCGGCGTGCTGTAGCGCTGGTAAATGACCATGACAATCAGCACCGCCGGGAAGATGGTGATCGCCACCAGCGCCATGCGCCAGTCGAGGCTGAACATCGCCACCAGCATCGCGCCAATCAGCGCCGCGCTACGTAACACCGTCGCGACCACGGTAACGTACAGATCGCGGATCACCTCGGTATCGTTGGTCACGCGCGAAATCACCTGCCCGACCGGCTGGATATCAAACTCGCTGAGCGGCTGGCGAAGCGCCGCGTCCATCACATCCGTACGTAGCTGCTGAACAACGCCCACGGCTGCGCGGTTAAACAGCAGCGACTGCGCATAGTGCAGCCCTGCCGCCGCCAGCTGCAGGCCAACGTAGGCCACGCCTAAGCCCGCCACCAGCCCCAGCGGAAGGTAGCTTTTGGCGACCATGTTGTCGATAAAATAGCTGATGAGCAGCGGACCGCTCACCTCAGCAATCGCCGCAATCCAGAGTAGAAGCACGGCCACGGAGAGCGGTTTACGCCACGGCGAGCCGTAGGCCAGCAGACGTTTGAGCGTCGGCCACATCGTTCCGAGCTTACGCATTAGCGGCCTCCTCATCCTGCTCCGGCGCATCATCCAGCGCCGCCTCAAGCTGTTGATAGCGGTACATATCGCGATACCAGCCCGGCTGCTCGGCAAGCGTTTCATGCTGCCCGCGCTGGGCAATGTGCCCGTGCTGTAAGACCACAATTTCGCTGGCTTCGGTGAGCGCCGACAAACGATGGGCGCTGATTATCACCGTGC
The DNA here is from genome assembly GCF_034106085.1 of Enterobacter sp. 302C9. Classification (NCBI taxonomy): domain Bacteria; kingdom Pseudomonadati; phylum Pseudomonadota; class Gammaproteobacteria; order Enterobacterales; family Enterobacteriaceae; genus Enterobacter; species Enterobacter sp. 302C9. The sequence continues at coordinate 151,430 of NZ_JAWNBW010000001.1, read as the reverse complement.
GCCCGTCGCCCCACTGGCGCAGGTTATGCAGAATTTGATGCTCGGTACGGCCGTCCACGGCGGAAAGCGCATCATCCAGGATCAGAATTTCAGCATTCAGCAGCAGCGCGCGGGCAATCGAGATACGCTGCTTTTGCCCGCCGGACAGCATGACGCCGCGTTCCCCGACTTCCGTTTCGTACCCCTGCGGCAGACGCAAAATATCATCATGAACGCTGGCCAGACGCGCCACATGTTCAATCTCTTCCTGCGTCGCACCAGGGCGTCCCAGGGCAATGTTGTTCGCCACGGTGTCCGAAAATAAAAACGGCGTCTGGCTGACGACCGCCAGGCGACCGCGCCACTCGTCCAGCAGCAGTCTGGTCAGGGGAATATCGTGGAAGCGGATATCGCCCTCGGTGACGTCAAAGTGGCGCTGAAGCAGAGAGAGTACGGTACTTTTGCCGGATCCCGTCGGGCCGCAGATGCCCAGCATTTGCCCTGGCTGAAGCGTAAAGCTAACGTTCTCCAGCACCGGATGCTCCGTATGCGGATAGACAAACTTGCGGACGTCGACGGTCATGACGCCGCGCCCTTCCGGTACGGCCTCGCTACCGTCGATGACCACCGGCGCTTCGGCCAGCATGGCGCGAATGCGGCTGTAGGCAGCGCTGCCGCGCTCCACGATGTTAAACATCCAGGCCAGCGCCAGCATCGGCCAGATCATGAGCCCCAGATACATCGCAAAGCTGGTCAATTGCCCCAGGGTAAGCGTGCCCTGCACCACCATCCAGCTTCCGCCGCCAATCGCCAGCATATTTGCCATGCCGATTGCGATATAAATCGTCGGGTCAAAACGGGCGTCGATACGCGCGACGCGCATGTTTTTCGCCCCCGTGTCTGCCGCATCGGCGGCAAACAGCGCAGACTGACGGTCTTCCAGGCCAAACGCTTTGATCATGCGGATGCTGGTCATGCTCTCCTGGGTGCGATCGTTCAGAGACGAAAACGCCGCCTGCGCCAGCTTGAAGCGCTCGTGCAGCTGTTCGCCATAGCGATTGATCGCCAGCGCCATGATCGGCATCGGCAGCAGGGCGAGCAGGGTCAGCTGCCAGCTGATCTGCGTGGACATCACGATCAGCACCGCGCAGCCCATCACCAGCGAGTCCACCAGCGTCAGCACTCCTTCCCCGGCGGCAAAGACCACGCGATCGACGTCGTTCGTCGCGCGGGCGATGAGATCCCCGGTGCGATGACGAAGATAAAATTCGGGATGCTGTCGGCTCAGCTGGCGGTAAAAATCTTCACGCAGCTCAACGGCCAGCTGATAGGACGCACCAAACAGCAGCACGCGCCAGACGTAGCGCAGCAGATAAACAATGACCGCCGTCAGCACCAGCGTGCCGACCCACATCAACACCCGTGCGGTGGTGTAATGCTGCTCGGTGACGCCATCCACGACGTACCCCACCACTTTCGGCGGGATCAGCTGCAGGATGGCAATAATAATAAGCAGGGCGACTGCACCGAGGTAGCGTTGCCACTCCCGACGAAAGTACCAGCTTAGTTGGGCAAATAATCGCACGCGGTTTGTTCCTGAAGGTATTTTACTTAGTTATTCAATGGGTAATGCTGTGGTGTATTTAATCTGTTCCATGGCGAAGCTAGAGGTGACGTCCGACAAACCCGGGACGCTGTTCACCAGCCGCTTGTAGAAATCATCATAGCGCTTCATGTCGGCCACCTGGACGCGCATCAGGTAATCATACTCTCCGGCCATACGCCAGAAACCGAGCACCTCGGGCATCTCAGACACCTGAGTAACGAAGCGGCAATACCACTCGCTGCTGTGATGCTGGGTTTTTATCAGCACAAATGCCGTCAGCCCAAGCCCCAGTTTTTCGGGATCTAACAACGCGACGCGCCCCAGAAGAATGCCGTCATCTTCCAGCTTCTTAAGCCGCTTCCAGCACGGAGTGGTGGTCAGATTAACGGCATCTGCCAGCGCCTGCAAAGAGAGGGTACAGTCATTTTGCAGCAATGAAAGGAGCTTGCGGTCAATTTTATCTAGCATACCCACCTCACAGAGAAAATTTTTCTCTCTTCATTCTATTTTAAAGGCCAGATAGCAACAATTTTTTCTGTGCTTTTCGCTATCCTAGGCACAAAATGACAAACGGATAACGATGATGAATAGTACCTGGGTTAAACATGCGATCAGCGAAATCAATGCCGACTATCAGCGCTCGGCGGATACGCACCTGATTCGCCTTTCCCTGCCGGGATTTGACGGCATTCAGCTCTATCTGAAAGATGAAAGCACCCATCCCACCGGTAGCCTGAAGCATCGCCTGGCGCGCTCTCTGTTTTTATACGGTTTATGTAACGGCTGGATTAAAGAAGGCACCACTATTATTGAATCTTCGTCCGGTTCAACGGCGGTGTCCGAAGCCTATTTCGCCCGCCTGCTGGGCCTGCCGTTTATCGCGGTAATGCCGTCCTGCACCGCAAAACGTAAAATCGAACAGATCGAATTTTACGGCGGACGCTGCCACTTTGTGGAAAGCGCCTGCGAAATCTACGCCGCCTCCGAAATGCTGGCCCGTGAGCTGAACGGTCACTATATGGACCAGTTCACCTTCGCCGAGCGCGCGACCGACTGGCGCGGCAATAACAACATTGCCGACAGTATTTTCCGCCAGATGACCCACGAACCGCATCCGGTTCCGTCCTGTATCGTCATGAGCGCCGGTACCGGCGGCACGTCAGCCACGATTGGACGCTACATCCGCTGTCAGGGATACGATACCCAACTGATGGTGGTTGACCCGCAGAACTCCGTCTTCCTCGACTACTGGCAAAACCGCAATGCGCAGCTGCGCAGCCCGGTGGGCAGTAAAATTGAAGGGATTGGCCGCCCGCGCGTGGAGCCCTCTTTCATCCCCGACGTCGTGGATGAGATGATGCGCGTGCCGGATGCCGCAAGCGTGGCAACGGCGCACTGGCTGGAAACGCAGCTGGGGCGCAAAGTGGGCGCATCGACGGGCACAAATATGTGGGGCGCACTGCAGCTTGCCGCCCGTATGCGCGAAGAGGGCCGTACCGGTTCCATCGTCACGCTGCTGTGCGACAGCGGCGAACGCTACCTTGAAACTTACTACAACGCGGAGTGGGTGCAGGCCAACATCGGCGATATCGCTCCGTGGAAAGCGCAGATTGCAGAACTGGTGAAATAAAAAAAGCCAGACCGAAGTCTGGCTTGCTGGAAGGGTCTCACTATTCGGGGGAATACGGGAGATTGTTGTTGTCCAGCCAATGCGTCAAAAAATGGGACACTGCTTCATTGCGGCAGTGGCCAATAACCGGCAGATGGGGAAGTTCTGCTTTCAGCTGCGCCATCGCATTCCCCATGATCAGACCGCGACCTACGCTACCCAGCATTTCGCGGTCGTTCATGGCGTCACCAAACGCCATACACTCCTTCAGCGTTAAGCCCAGGTGGTCGCTCAGCACCGCCAGAGCGGAGCCTTTGTTACAACCCACCGGCAGCACTTCCAGACAATCCACCGCCGAGAAAGTAAGGTGCGCCCGGTCACCCAGCGCCTCATTCAGCTGAATCCGTAAGCGACACAGATCGTCATGATCGCCGCAGAAGCAGATCTTGGTTACCGCATGAGCGGGGATCCGACGCAGATCGATAAGCTGATATTTGAAACCGCTGTATACATGCGCGTGCAGCAGTTCAGGAATTTCACGTCCGGTAAACCAGCCCCGATCGTTAAAGACGTGGATACTGGCCTGCGTGTCCCAGGTGCTGTGCAGCACGATGTCCGCCACTTCCGGGTTGAGATCCTGCCGGTGCAGCACATCGCCTTCTACGGAGTGAATTCGCGTCCCGTTGCCGGTGATCAGAAAGGCGTCGAGGGAAAACGCGCCCAGCAAATGGCGCATCTCCAGCACATGGCGGCCAGTGGCAAACGTCAGGGTGACATCACGCTCGCGCAGGCGCTTCAGCGTGTTCAGGGTTTTTTCCCCTAAACGGTGATCCGGCATTAACAGCGTACCGTCCATATCAAATGCAGCGAGCCGAGCCATGATTACTCCCGAAATGTGATGCGGTTAACTTGTGCAACAGTATCGTGTGAGATATACGGAAGTAATAGTGAATAGATGAAAATTATTGTTCCGGGTTTCTTATGCGCCAGCTCAATCGACTCAACCAGTATCACCGCCTCTGGCAGCCTTCGCAGGGTGCAACGCAACAGGTCACCATCAGCGAGCTGGCCGCCCGCTGTTTTTGTAGCGAGCGGCATGTCCGAACCCTGCTGCGCCAGGCCCAGGAGGCGGGCTGGCTCAGCTGGCGAGCGCAGTCTGGCCGCGGTAAGCGCGGTGAGCTCACGTTCCATGTCGCCCCGGAGTCACTGCGCAATGCGATGATGGAAGAAGCGCTGAAAAGCGGGCAGCAGCATAACGCGCTGGAACTGGCGCAGCTTGCCCCTGAAGCGCTGCGGTCATTACTGCATCCTTTTTTGGGCGGGCAGTGGCAAAACGACACGCCGACGCTGCGCATCCCCTACTATCGCTCGCTGGAACCGCTTCAGCCGGGTTTTTTACCGGGCCGGGCAGAGCAGCATCTGGCGGGAGAAGTGTTCTCAGGCCTGACGCGTTTTAACGGTAACAGCAGTGAACCTACGGGCGATCTGGCGCATCACTGGGATGTCTCTGCTGACGGCCTGCGCTGGCATTTCTACATTCGCTCCACCCTGCACTGGCATAACGGCGATAAAATAGAAACGGCGCAACTCCAGCGAAGTCTGACAGCGCTGTTGACGCTTCCCGCCCTGCGCACTCTGTTTCAGAGCGTCTTATGTATTGAAACAACGCATCCACAGTGTCTGACGTTTACGCTGCATCAACCGGACTACTGGCTGCCGCACAGGCTGGCAACCTACTGTAGCCGTCTGGCGCATCCCGACCATCCTGCGGTTGGCAGTGGCCCGTTTCGGCTGGCCGCCTTTGAGCCCGACCTGGTTCGTCTGGAAAGCCATGAGCAGTATCACCTGAGCCATCCGCTGCTCAAAGCCATCGAATACTGGATCACTCCCCAGCTTTTTGATTACAGCCTGGGCACCAGCTGTCGTCACCCGGTGCAAATCGCGATCGGCGAGGCCGACGAGCTGGAAAGTCTGCAGCTGGTAAGCAGCAGCACCAGCCTGGGGTTCTGTTACCTCACGCTAAAACAGAGCGCGCGCCTGAGTGAGATTCAGGCAAAGCGGCTTATCAATATCATTCATCTCTCCAGGCTTCTTCACACACTTCCGCTAAACGAAGGGCTCATCACGCCCACCCAGGAACTGCTTCCCGGCTGGACCATCCCCGAATGGCCTGATTTATCGGACGTCACCCTCCCTGAAGCGTTGACGCTGGTTTACCATCTCCCTGTTGAGCTTCACACCATGGCCAGCCAGTTGAAGGCATACCTGGCGCTACAGGGGTGTGAACTGACCGTCATCTTTCACGACGCCAAGACGTGGGACGGATGCCTGGAGCTTGCCGATGCAGACATCATGATGGGGGACAGGCTGATTGGCGAAGCGCCGGAATATACGCTTGAACAGTGGCTGCGCTGCGATGCCCTCTGGCCGCACGTTCTTAGCGCACCGGCTTACGCCCATCTGCAAGCCACGCTGGATGCGGTACAGACTCAGGCCGAGGCTCGGGATAGACACGCGGGACTGCAAACCATCTTTAACCGGCTAATGGAGAGAGCGGTGCTGACGCCACTCTTTAATTATCAATACCAAATCAGTGCTCCGCCTGGCGTGAATGGTATACGCCTCAACACCCGCGGCTGGTTTGACTTTACCGAAGCCTGGCTGCCCGCGCCCAAATAGTGAAGTAGCTGGTCGCCGTCGTGGTCAGACGGTAACATAACGTTTTTACCGTAACAGTCGAGATGATTTATGAAACGTGCCGTCGTCGTGTTCAGCGGAGGACAAGACTCTACTACCTGCCTGGTCCAGGCCCTTCATCAGTACGATGAAGTTCACTGTGTCACTTTCGATTATGGTCAGCGTCATCGCGCTGAAATCGACGTTGCCCGTGAACTTGCCCTGAAACTGGGCGCACGCGCGCACAAGGTGCTGGACGTTACGCTGTTAAATGAACTGGCCGTGAGCAGCCTCACCCGCGACAGTATTCCTGTGCCAGACTATGAACCCGATGCCAGCGGCATTCCAAATACCTTCGTGCCGGGCCGTAATATCCTGTTCCTGACCCTGACGGCGATCTACGCCTACCAGGTAAAAGCCGAAGCGGTGATCACGGGCGTGTGCGAGACCGACTTCTCCGGCTACCCGGACTGTCGTGATGAGTTCGTAAAAGCGTTAAACCACGCCGTCAATCTGGGGATGGCGAAAGAGACGCGCTTTGAAACTCCGCTCATGTGGCTGGATAAAGCCGAAACCTGGGCGCTGGCGGACTACTGGGGCAAGCTGGACCTTGTTCGCAGCGAAACGCTTACCTGCTATAACGGTATCAAAGGCGACGGTTGCGGCCAGTGCGCGGCCTGTAATCTGCGCGCTAACGGGCTGAACCACTATCTTGCCGATAAATCCGGCGTGATGGCCGCGATGCAGAAAAAGACTGGTCTTAAATAGGGCTACTTGACCGTGCTGTCGAACAGTTTCACACCGGCAGCACGGGTGACTTTCATCAGCGTTGTCAGCGTTGGGTTGCCGTTATCTGATAGGGTTCGGTATAGCTGCTGACGGGACAGACCTGCTTTGGCAGAAATTTCTCCAATACCGCCTCGCGCTTCAATGACCTGACGGAGTGCAATGAGATAGGCGGGGATCCCCTGGTCTTCATAGATCTCTTCCAGGGCTGTTTGCAAATAACGCTGAGCGTAGGAAGGATTCTCTCGCAGCATTTTCACAACAGCATCATGGTGGCTAACGGAACTCGAATATTTTCGTTCAGTGGCGCTCATAGGAATGTCCTTTTGTTTGATGATCTATCCAGTAATCTATTGCCAGTTTGATATCCGCTTTTTGGCTCTTTTTGTCACCACCGATCAGTAACAATAAAACCTGCCGATTCTCTACTGAAAAATAGATTCTGTAGCCGGGGCCACTGTCGACTCGCATCTCCCAAACACCTTCCCTGAGATACCTGTAATCGCCAAAATTACGTTTTATCGCGCGGTTAATCCGCATAAGGATCCGGAAAACCATATCCGGATCCCTTCGATTCATTCTGGCTACCCACTCCTCAAACGGTACTTTCCCGTCACGGGTCCGGTAGCGTTCAACGACATAGTCCCTGTCCATTATTCTATCCCTGAAAAATCCTTTTGTCTTTTATAAGAGACAACCTTTCTAAGCGATCATCAACTCCAGCTTCTCCCGCAATTCCCCTTCCAGCGGCAGCGCTTTCTGCGTTTTCAGATCGATACAGACAAACGTGATCAACGCATCTGCGACTACCTGCCCTTCTGGATCGAGCGTCACCACCTGGCTTAAGACCCCGCTTTTGCCATTGATCTGTTGCACCTGGCTGGTGACCGTGAGCACATCACCCAGCACGGCTGGACGGCGGTAGTTGATGTTGATATTGACAACCACAAACGCGATGTTGTGCGCGGTCAGCCACTGAAAGCTTTCGCTGTTTTCCAGCCCGTCCCAGCGCGCTTCTTCAAGAAACTCAAGATAGCGAGCATTGTTCACATGCTGATAAACGTCGAGATGAAAACCGCGTACTTTGATTTTTGTCTGCATAGCGCAATAGCCTTTACTGTTATTGTAGGAAGAGAGGTCATAACTGGTATGACCTCTTTATCCTGGCAAAAATTTGCCGCAGTGCAAGAAATTGCGTAATTACAGCGTCAGGTGTGAGAGGTTGCGCTCAACCAGCGCGCTGCCCATGCCCGGCACCTGCTTGAGATCGTCGACCGTTTTGAAAGGACCATACTCTTCGCGGTAGCTGACGATGGCCTGCGCTTTTTTCAGGCCCACGCCGTTCAAGGCACGGGCGAGATCTTCCGCTGAGGCCGAATTGATACTGACCCGCGTACCGTCATCATCCGCATTTTTACCGGCATCTGTCGCTTTGGTTTGCCCTTGCACCGGCGCTGCCGCATCGGCCTTGCTCTGCGTAGCCTGTGCTTTGGCAGCAGGCGTCGCCGCCAGCGCGCCCGCGCTCATCCCGGTGGTGGCAATAGCCAGCGTAATTAACAGTGCTTTGATTCCACATTTCATGCTGTTATCTCCTTGTTTGTTGACAGCCACGTCACGATAGCCGCCAGTTAAAACCGGCACAAACAGCAGATTGCAGAAATGGAAAAGGCCGCGAAAGCGGCCTTTAGTTTTTGCAGAGCGTTACGAAAATCTGCGAGCAGACACGTAATTACTGCTGCTGAGTCATTACATCACCCAGCTTGATTTTGGCTTCTTTACGCAGGTTGCTCATCATGGCTTCGAAGGCAATCTGAGCATTGTTCTGGGTAATCCCCTGAACCATCGCTTTCTTCTGCGCTTCTGGCAGGGTACCGGCTTTCACTTCATCCAGCGCCAGCAGAACAACGTTACCCTGCGTATCGGTGGTGGTACCAAAGCTTGGCTTGTCCTTCGCAGGCAGAGTCAGACCAAACGCGGCCTGGCTGATTGGGTCCTGGCCGGTACGGCTCAGCGTTTTCGCTTCACCGAAGCTCAGGCCAGCCGCTTTCAGCGCATCTTCTTTACCCGCTTTCAGATCGGACAGAATCTTCTCAGCATCCAGTTTCGCCTGCTGTTCCGCTTTGTTGTGCTTAACCTGAGCGACGACCTGATCCTTCACTTCCGCCAGCGGTTTGACCGCTTCTGGCTTGTGCTCGCTGACGCGCAACACAAACGCACGATCGCCGTCGACGGTAATGATGTCAGAGTTACTGCCCGGCGTGCCGTTTTCGCCCACCAGACCACCGTTGAAGATGGCATCGGAAACCGGTTTGAAATTCAGCTCTTCCGGAAGGTTGTCACGACCAAACCAGCCTGTCTCAACCGCCTTCACGCCAGCCGCCTGCTCTGCGCCTGCCAGAGATTCGTTGTCGTTGCTGGCAGCATCGCTTACCTTCTGCTGCAGCGCGTAGTAGGCATCCAGCGCTTTTTCCTGTTTCACTTTCGCCGCGATATCATCACGAACGTCAGCCAGCGGCTTGGTTTTCGCCGCGGTGATGTCGTCCAGACGCACGACCAGGAAACCAACGGAAGACTTAATGACGCCTGAAAGCTGACCTTTCTCTTTCAGACCGGCATTTTTCAGCTCGTCAGGGGTGGTCGCGTCTTCCAGCCAGCCCATATCACCCCCGTTTTTCGCAGAGATAATGTCGGTGGATTTCGCTTTCGCAACGGTCGCGAAATCAGCGCCTTTGTTCAGCTCATCCAGCGCCGCTTTAGCATCAGCCTCGGTTTTCGTCTGAATCACGCTGTAGCGGTTACGCTGCGGCTGAGTGAACTGATCCTGATGCTGATCGTAGTAAGACTGGATTTCAGCATCAGACGCGGTTTCCTGCAGCGCGGCCGCATCCAGCTTGATGTAGCTCACGCGGAACTGCTCTGGAGAAACAAAGGAATTCTTGTTCTGCTCGTAGTAAGCGTTGACGTCAGCGTCGCTCACCTGCTGTTTCGCCGCCAGGGCGTTCACATCAATGGTCGCTTCGCGTACAACACGCTGCTGCGCCACCAGCGCGGCCAGTTCGTCCGTTTCACCTTTGAGCATGAAATCGGTGCCCACGACGGCATTGATGAGCTGCTGGGTGGTCAGCTGGTTACGCAGCGCCTGGGCGTACTGATCGGCCGTCATCCCCATCTGATTGACGATGCTGTTGTAACGCGCGTTGTCGAATTTACCGTTAGACTGGAAGGCCTGGGTGGAGAAGATGGCTTTTTTCACCTGCTCATCACTGATGCCAAGGCCGAGTTTTTTGGCATACTGATCAAGCAGCGCTTCGTCGATAAGACGGTTCAGTGTCTGTTGGCGCAGGGTCTTCATGTACCCTTCGTTCGCCGCCAGTTCAGAGAATTGGTCGCCCAGCTGTTGCTGCATACGGTTACGTTCACCGGCAAAAGCATTCTCGAACTGACCACGGCTGATTTCCTGGCCATTCACTTTTGCGGCGTAGTTTGCGCCACCGCCAATAAGGTAACTGCTCACGCCGGTCAATATGAACGACACGATAATGATACCGAAAATAATCTTGAGCACGAGACTGTTAGCAGCCGTGCGTAAGCTGTCCATCATGGTGTAACAACACTCCGCTGTAGGTGACTGGTTACCTGACGCTGACGGAAAATCCTGCCCGTCGCGCGTGAAGGCGTATTGTGACAAGAAAACGGGGCGATTGTCAGCCCACAACTCGCATAAACTCGCACAAATCAGGTCTGGACAAACAAAAAAGGCACATCAAATGATGCGCCCTTGTACTTTCCGGCTTCCCTGAAACGGGAAAGCAATCAGTTTACTGCGTCTTTCAGCGCTTTACCTGCACGGAAACCCGGCACTTTAGCAGCAGCAATGGTGATCTCTTTACCGGTCTGAGGGTTGCGGCCAGTACGGGCAGCACGCTCTTTAACAGCAAAAGTACCGAAACCTACCAGTGCAACGTCGTCCCCAGCCTGCAGAGATTCAGTAACAGAAGCAATTAAGGCATCTAACGCACGTCCAGCTGCAGCTTTAGAAATATCAGCACCCGCAGCAATTTTGTCAATCAGTTGAGATTTATTCACTGTTCTCTTCCTCTCTTTATAATTTATATCGCGCCTGAATCCTTCACAACGCGACCGCGCAGCAGTTATATCAGGCCTGCCATGACCTTACAACACCCGTTGTTGATGACGGACCTAATCAGCAATCTAAATTAGCTATACAAAAAAAGGCTGGCAAGTGCGAAATGACTTACCAGCCTTGTTTTTATTGACGCTCTTTGCGCGAGGTCACTATTTTGCGGTTACAACCTGCATTCCGGAGGGTTCATTCTGCAGTGCGAGACTGAGAACTTCCTCAATTCGCTTCACAGGATGGATCTGCAGGTCGGCAATCACATTGTCCGGAATCTCTTCCAGATCGCGTTTGTTTTCGTAAGGGATCAATACGGTTTTGATCCCACCGCGGTGTGCCGCCAGCAGTTTTTCTTTTAAACCACCAATCGGCAGAACCTGACCACGCAGCGTAATTTCACCGGTCATTGCCACATCGGCACGTACCGGGTTACCTGTCAGGCAGGAAACCAGAGCGGTACACATCGCAATACCCGCACTTGGGCCATCTTTCGGCGTCGCCCCTTCCGGAACGTGCACGTGGATGTCGCGTTTTTCGTAGAAATCAGGGTTGATACCCAGTTTCTCCGCGCGCGCGCGCACCACGGTCAGCGCCGCCTGGATGGATTCCTGCATCACTTCACCCAGCGAGCCGGTGTAGGTCAGCTTGCCTTTGCCAGGGACACAGGCGGTTTCGATGGTCAGCAGATCGCCGCCCACTTCCGTCCATGCCAGGCCGGTCACCTGGCCAACGCGGTTTTCGTTGTCCGCTCGACCGTAGTCGAAGCGCTGAACGCCGAGATAGGCATGCAGATTGTCGCCGTTAATCACAATGTGTTTTAGGCTCTTATCCAGCAGCAGCTGTTTCACCGCTTTACGACACAGTTTAGAGATTTCACGCTCAAGGCTACGCACGCCCGCTTCACGGGTGTAATAGCGAATGATGCCGATAATCGCGCTGTCCTCGACGGTCAGCTCGTTGGCTTTCAGCGCGTTACGCTCAATCTGTTTCGGCAGCAGGTGCTGCTTAGCGATGTTCAGCTTCTCATCTTCGGTATAACCGGAGAGACGGATCACTTCCATACGGTCCAGCAGCGGGGCCGGAATGTTCATGGAGTTGGAGGTCGCCACGAACATCACATCGCTCAGGTCGTAGTCCACTTCCAGGTAGTGATCGCTGAACGCTACGTTCTGTTCTGGATCAAGCACTTCCAGCAGTGCAGACGCAGGGTCGCCACGCATGTCCGACGACATCTTGTCGATCTCATCGAGCAGGAACAGCGGGTTTTTAACCCCCACTTTCGCCATCTTCTGGATCAGTTTACCCGGCATAGAACCGATGTAGGTACGGCGGTGACCGCGGATTTCCGCTTCATCACGTACGCCACCCAGCGCCATACGGATATACTTACGTCCGGTCGCTTTGGCGATGGACTGACCCAGAGAGGTTTTACCCACCCCCGGCGGTCCAACCAGGCACAGAATTGGGCCTTTAATTTTGTTTACACGGCTTTGTACCGCGAGGTACTCAAGAATGCGGTCTTTCACGCGTTCCAGACCGTAGTGGTCGGTATCCAGGATTTCCTGCGCCTGACGCAGGTCTTTTTTGACCTTGCTGCGGGCGTTCCACGGAACCTGCACCATCCACTCAATGTAGCCGCGTACAACGGTCGCTTCAGCCGACATTGGAGACATCATTTTCAGCTTCTGCAGTTCTGCTTCAGCCTTCTCTTTCGCCTCTTTCGGCATCTTCGCCGCGTCGATCTTACGCTTCAGCGCTTCGTTTTCGTCCGGCGCGTCGTCCATCTCGCCCAGTTCTTTCTGAATGGCCTTCATTTGCTCGTTCAGATAGTACTCACGCTGAGATTTCTCCATCTGCTTTTTCACGCGGTTACGAATGCGCTTCTCAACCTGCAGCAGATCGATTTCAGACTCCATCATCGCCATCAGGTATTCCAGACGTTCGTTAACGTCGGACATTTCCAGCACGGACTGCTTGTCAGCCAGCTTCAGCGGCATATGTGCAGCGATGGTGTCCGCCAGACGCGCAGGATCGTCGATGCTGTTCAGCGACGTCAGCACTTCTGGTGGAATTTTCTTGTTCAGCTTGATATAGCCTTCAAACTGGCTAATCGCGGTGCGAACCAGCACTTCCTGTTCACGCTCATCAAGCTCAGGCGAATCAAGGTACTCTGCCTTTGCAGAGAAGTGCTCGCCGTCGTCTGACAGAGTGGTAATACGCGCACGCTGCAGGCCTTCTACCAGCACCTTTACGGTGCCGTCAGGCAACTTCAGCATCTGCAAAATAGAGGCCACGGTCCCGACGGTGAAAAGATCGTTTACACCCGGCTCATCCGTTGATGCTTCTTTCTGCGCCACCAGCATGATTTTTTTATCATGATCCATGGCGGCTTCGAGGCAACGGATAGATTTTTCCCGCCCTACAAATAAGGGTATGACCATGTGCGGATAAACCACCACATCGCGCAACGGCAATACGGGGATTTCAATGCGTTCAGAACGCTCAGGATTCATAGAGCTCTCTCTTAGTTAGTGTCCGCCAGGTAAGCTGGTCATGTCACTGTGCTTCACATAACCATTAACATGTATCCAGTATATGGGGATGTTTCCCACACATTCAACGCTATGAATACGGAAAAAGTAAAGGGGAGATAAAATCCCCCCTTTTTGATTAACTGCTTGTATGATTTGGTTAATTATTCGCCAGATGCCTGCTGCGCTTCCGGTTTGCCGTAAATCAGCAGCGGCTTGGTTTGACCGCTAATGACGGACTCGTCAATCACCACTTTCTCAACGTCTTCCATCGACGGAAGATCGTACATGGTGTCGAGCAGTGCCGCTTCAACAATTGAACGCAGACCACGGGCACCGGTTTTACGGACCATCGCTTTCTTGGCAATAGCATCCAGCGCTTCGTCGCGGAATTCCAGATCAACGCCTTCCAGGTTGAACAGCGCCTGATACTGCTTGGTCAGCGCATTTTTCGGCTCTTTCAGGATCTGGATCAGCGCGTCTTCGCTCAGCTCATTCAGCGTTGCCACAACCGGCAGACGGCCGATGAATTCAGGGATCAGACCGAATTTGATCAGATCTTCCGGTTCAACCTGAGACAGCAGTTCGCCTTCGTTTGGTTTTTCGGACGTCGATTTCACCGTTGCGCCAAAACCAATGCCGGAGCCGGTTTCAACACGGTGGGAGATGACTTTGTCCAGACCAGCAAACGCGCCACCACAGATGAACAGGATCTTGGAGGTATCAACCTGCAGGAACTCCTGCTGCGGATGTTTACGACCACCCTGTGGCGGAACGGCAGCAACCGTACCTTCAATCAGCTTCAGCAGTGCCTGCTGTACGCCTTCACCCGATACGTCACGGGTAATGGACGGGTTGTCAGATTTACGGGAGATCTTGTCGATCTCATCGATGTAAACAATCCCGCGCTGGGCTTTCTGTACGTCGTAATCGCACTTCTGCAGCAGTTTCTGAATGATGTTTTCGACGTCCTCACCCACATAACCGGCCTCGGTCAGGGTGGTGGCATCCGCCATCGTGAACGGAACATCAAGCAGGCGCGCCAGGGTTTCAGCCAGCAGCGTTTTACCGGAACCGGTTGGGCCGATCAGCAGAATGTTACTTTTACCCAGTTCTACGCCATTGCTGGTGTCGCCGTTACGCAGACGTTTGTAGTGGTTATAGACCGCTACCGCCAGCACTTTCTTGGCCTGCTCCTGTCCGATGACGTAGTCGTCAAGGTGATGACGAATTTCATGCGGCGTTGGCAGCGCGCTGCGCTCACGGTGCGGTGCGACTTCTTTAATCTCTTCGCGAATGATGTCGTTACATAAATCGACACATTCGTCGCAGATATACACGGACGGCCCGGCAATCAGTTTACGCACTTCATGCTGGCTTTTGCCGCAAAAAGAGCAGTACAGCAGTTTGCCCGAACCATCTTTGCGTTTATCTGTCATGAGTCCAAACCTCTTTTTAAGTTCTTTGTGCCGCACATGACGACGCAAATGCCATTCTAAGACGCAAGCTGCAATCAGCAGCGTGCCGCCCTACCTTAGTATAGCGGCACACTCGCGTCGCGGGCATCAATTACGATGGGTCAACACGGAGTCGACTAAGCCGTACTCAACTGCCTCTGGAGCAGAGAGGAAGCGATCGCGCTCGGTATCGCGCTCGATCTGCTCGAGTGGTTGACCCGTATGCTGCGCCATAAGTTCATTCATGCGCGCTTTTACTTTCAGAATTTCGCGGGCGTGGATTTCGATATCCGTCGCCTGCCCCTGGTAACCGCCCAGCGGCTGGTGAATCATCACGCGGGAATTTGGCAAGCAGAAACGCTTACCTTTCGCCCCTGCTGTTAACAGGAATGCGCCCATAGATGCAGCCTGACCCATACAGATAGTGCTTACATCAGGCTTGATGAATTGCATGGTGTCATAAATGGACATTCCTGCTGTAATCACGCCACCCGGGGAGTTAATGTACAGGTAAATGTCTTTTTCCGGGTTTTCCGCTTCCAGAAACAGCATCTGCGCCACGATCAGGTTAGCCATGTGGTCTTCCACCTGGCCGGTCAGAAAGATAACGCGTTCCTTGAGCAGACGGGAATAGATATCAAAAGAACGCTCACCACGTGAGGTCTGTTCAATAACCATTGGCACCAGAGCCATATGGGGTGCAAAGTTATCTCGTTCGCCACTGTATGACATTTCCGTCTCCTGGATCAAAATTGAAAACACCTGCTGTACTGATTGTAACCTTACGGACGGATTATCAGCCAGTCTCATTCATCATGATTACGTACTTATGGGGTTCACAGTGCCCTATTTCAAGCATAACAACCTTTTGTTGTTACGCTAACACCGAAAGGGCGTTTTAGCACTCTTCCTGGGCTATCGCTGCGATAAAAAAAACCCGCTGCCGCAAGGCAACGGGTTTTCTGTTCAAACTTTAAACCGTTGGGGCGAAATTACGCCTGCTGGTTCATCAGTTCGTTGAAAGAGGTCGCTTTTTCGGTCACTTTCGCTTTCGCCAGTACCGCTTCAACAGCCTGCTCTTCCAGGGCAACGTTGCGCATGTTGTCCATCAGCTCTTTGTTCTTACCGTAGAACTCGATCACTTCTGATGGATCTTCGTATGCAGAAGCCATCTCTTCGATCAGGCCTTTCACACGCTCTTCGTCAGCTTTCAGCTCGTGGGTACGAATTACTTCGCCCAGCAGCAGGCCAACAACAACGCGGCGTTTCGCTTGCTCTTCGAACAGCTCGCGTGGCAGTTCCATCGCTTGCTGCTGGTTGCCACCGAAACGCTGTGCAGCCTGACGGCGCAGAACGTCGATTTCGCTGTCGATCAGGGCAGCTGGAACGTCGATTTCGTTGGCTTTCACCAGACCTTCGATCGCCTGAGATTTCACGCGGTTACGCACCGCGCCGTTCAGTTCGCGTTCCATGTTCTTACGCACTTCGGTACGCAGACCCGCTACGGAACCATCTTCCACGCCGAAACGCTTGATGAATTCTTCAGTCAGTTCTGGCAGTTCGCGCTCTTCAACTTTTTTCAGGTTGATAGCGAACTTCGCTGCTTTCCCTTTCAGGTTTTCAGCGTGGTATTCTTCCGGGAAGGTCACGTCGATGGTGAACTCTTCGCCAGCCTTGTGGCCTTTGATACCGTCTTCGAAGCCTGGGATCATACGACCCTGGCCCATCGCCAGTACGAAGTCAGACGCTTTACCGCCTTCGAACTCTTCGCCGTCTACAGAACCGGTGAAGTCGATGGTGACACGGTCTTCAGCGTCAACAGCGCCTTCTTTCTCTTTCCAGTTCGCCTGCTGTTTGCGCAGGGTATCCAGCATGCCGTCAACGTCTTCGTCAGTCACGGAAACAACTGGTTTTTCAACTTCGATAGATTCCAGACCTTTCAGCTCAACTTCCGGGTACACTTCGAACTCAACGGAGTAGGTGAAGTCTTCGCCCAGTTTGTATTCGCCTGGAACGTAGTTCGGCGCGCCGGCCGGATTGATTTTTTCTTTGATGATCGCATCAATAAAGTTACGGCTCATCAGTTCACCCAGCACATCCTGACGCACGGAAGCGCCATAACGCTGAGCAACAACATTCATTGGTACTTTGCCCTTGCGGAAGCCGTCAATACGTACTTTTTTTGCTACGTTGACCAGCTCGCTTTTCACAGCAGTTTCGATGCTGTCAGCAGCGATAGTAATCGTTACACGGCGGCCAAGGCCTTGAGTGGTTTCAACTGAAACTTGCATCTTGTTACCTCAAAAAAATCACAGTGCTCGGTCAACTCTGAATCTGTCTGTTATACCGGGATGCTCTCTTAGTGCAGATTCACATTCCCTGTCGCCAGAATCATCCCGAAGACATTCAATAAGACGCGGCATTATAGCGGCATCACTTAGGTGAGTCGAGAACGGTTGGGGCATGTTGCTGCGGCTTTTTTCACACTTTAAGGCTATTTTTAGTCTTAAAATCGCTCCATTCGCTCAAAACTCAGACAAAACAAAACGGCCCGGAGGCCGTTTTGAGGAAATCTGTAAGCAACATACTGGAAAAGCTCCAGCCGTTGCAAATCCGATTTATCAGGCGATAGTGCCTGCACCGCGACAGGGCGGCGATGCGAAAACCGTATCCTGCAGGCCTTCCCATTCCTTAATGGTGTAGGTATGCAGTGCCAGCGCATGCACGGTCGTGGAGAGTTCTTCCGTCAAGGTGCTGTAGATCAAGCGGTGTCGATTCAGGAAACGTTCTCCCGTGAAGCGATCGCTAACCAGAACCACTTTAAAGTGGCTTTCAGAACCTGCCGGCACGTTATGACGATAGCTTTCGTCGACGACTTCGAGGAACACAGGGTTGAACGCTGCCCTTAATTTATCTTCTATATGCTCACGTATCATCATGAAATTACTCCTCCGACAACGCCAGGATGTCACCCATCCCTTTAAATGTTAGCCGCTTTTACCGTTTCCATTACACCTTGACAACAAATATTTAGCTTTCGTCTGATTTTCTCATTCAAACGAATGAAGTTCACTGTGAGACTCATACGTTTTGTCATACACGGATTGGGAAAAAGGGTGATCTGGTCAGTTTTCGGACAAGGCGATGAATTTACATGCGTTGACCACTTCCCCTCGCCGTTGGCGATGTTATGATGGCGGCAATTTTTCTCTTTATATGCTTACGATTCGTTGAGAACCCGAAAATGTTAAAAAAACTCTTCTTTCCGTTGGTAGCCCTTTTTATGCTGGCAGGCTGTGCTACCCCACCTACCACCATTGATGTCTCACCAAAAATCACCCTGCCTCAGCAGGATCCAAGCCTGATGGGCGTCACCGTGAGCATTAACGGTGCCGATCAGCGTCAGGATCAGGCGCTGGCTAAAGTGACCCGCGATAACCAGCAGGTTACTCTCACCGCGTCCCGCGACCTGCGCTTCCTGCTCCAGGAAGTGCTGGAGAAACAGATGACCGCTCGCGGCTACATGATTGGCCCAAGCGGCGCGGTTGATCTGCAGATCATCGTGAATAACCTGTACGCTGACGTGTCTCAGGGCAACGTGCGCTACAACATTGCGACCAAAGCGGATATCGCCATCATTGCCACCGCGAAGAATGGCAACAAGATGACCAAAAACTACCGCGCCAGCTACTCTGTTGAAGGTGCCTTCCAGGCTTCTAACCAGAACATTGCTAACGCCGTGAACAGCGTGCTGACCGATACCATCGCCGATATGGCGCAGGACACCAGCATTCACGACTTCATCAAGCAGAACGCGCGTTAATCCCGCTCGCTGACCCGGTGTATCACCGGGTCAGTTTTATAAGAACATGTCCAGCCATTACTTACGCATTTTCCAGCAACCGAAATCAGCGATCCTGCTGATCCTCGGCTTCGCCTCGGGTTTACCCCTCGCGCTCACTTCCGGCACGCTTCAGGCGTGGATGACGGTTGAGAACATCGATCTTAAAACCATTGGTTTCTTCTCGCTTGTCGGCCAGGCCTATGTCTTTAAATTCCTGTGGTCTCCGGTCATGGATCGCTACACGCCGCCTTTCCTCGGACGTCGACGCGGCTGGCTAGTGATGACGCAGATCCTGCTGCTGCTGGCTATTGCGGCGATGGGATTTCTTGAACCCACCACCCAGCTTCGCTGGATGGCAGCGCTTGCGGTGGTGATTGCCTTCTGTTCCGCCTCTCAGGATATTGTGTTCGACGCCTGGAAGACGGACGTGTTACCTGCTGAAGAGCGCGGCGCTGGTGCAGCAATCAGCGTGCTGGGCTATCGCCTCGGGATGCTGGTCTCCGGCGGGCTGGCGCTGTGGCTGGCCGACCGTTACCTCGGCTGGCAGGGCATGTACTGGCTGATGGCCGCCCTGCTGATCCCCTGCATTATCGCGACGCTGTTCGCGCCCGAACCGAGTGACGTTATTCCGGTTCCCCGCTCGCTGGAGCAGGCCGTCGCCGAACCGCTTCGTGACTTCTTTGGCCGCAACAACGCCTGGCTGATCCTGCTGCTCATCGTCCTTTATAAGCTGGGCGATGCCTTTGCCATGAGTTTAACCACCACCTTCCTGATCCGGGGCGTCGGTTTTGACGCCGGTGAAGTGGGTGTGGTGAATAAAACGCTGGGGCTGTTTGCGACGATTGTCGGCGCGCTTTATGGCGGCGTGCTGATGCAACGCCTGACGCTGTTTCGCGCGCTGCTGATTTTCGGCATCCTTCAGGGCGCCTCTAACGCAGGCTACTGGCTGCTGTCGATTACCGACAAACATACGATCAGCATGGCCGCGGCGGTGTTCTTGGAAAACCTCTGCGGCGGCATGGGAACAGCGGCGTTTGTCGCCCTGCTGATGACCCTGTGCAATAAGTCGTTTTCCGCTACCCAGTTCGCTCTGCTCTCGGCGCTTTCCGCAGTTGGCCGCGTGTACGTTGGCCCGATTGCCGGCTGGTTCGTGGAAGCCCACGGCTGGCCAACATTTTATCTCTTCTCGGTCGTGGCTGCCGTGCCGGGGATTTTATTGCTGCTGGTCTGCCGTCAGACGCTGGAATATACCCAGCGGACAGAACATTTTATGCCGCGCACCGAATATCGCCGCGCCTACCGTTTTGCGCTGCGTCTGTTAATGGCGGGTTGCATTGCTCTGGCGCTCTGGCTTGTGGTGCTTATTATCAATGCCAGCACCTCTCTGGTACTCCCTTTCGAAGCCCTTCTGCTGGACGCAGGCGCCCTGCTGGCTATCGCCGGGATCCTGACCGGAGGTCTGCTTGATTTCATGGCGTTGCGTAAAACGCAGATGACCTGAAGAAAAATGCGAAAGGTTATTTCCCGTTGTAATCACTAACCGAAATTATAACGGCGAAATAGCCGCCAGGCGCAAAAAAAATATTTGTTGTTTTGTGCGGGATAGGATTTGGAAATTATTGGCTCCCATTCCAAAACGCTATTTTTCATTAAACGATTCAGCATACGAGAGTTTGATTTTTCGTTTTTCAGATGTCTTTTTATTGATAATTAATTGTTAATTTTTTGTTTATTTTCAACAATGGTTATACCAATTGCCCCTTTTAGGGTATGCTTGGGGGTCCTTTCGTTATAAAGCCCATGCCATGCGGCTTCGGTCATAAAAACCGACATAATTTGCAACACTTGTGACACGTGCGGCAGAACCCGGTAACACCTTCCTGACACAGGCCTAATGATGTTTACAGTAATGTAACCTTCCCGTAAAATGCCCGCACACTTTAAACGCCACCAGACTCCGTGGAATTGAGGTCGTTAAATGAGACTCGGGAAATACAATAAAAGTTTGGGATGGTTGTCATTATTCGCGGGCACTGTATTACTCAGTGGCTGCGATTCTGCACTACTAGACCCCAAAGGACAGATTGGACTGGAACAACGTTCACTGATATTGACGGCTTTTGGCCTGATGTTGATTGTGGTTATTCCTGCCATTTTGATGGCTGTTGGTTTCGCCTGGAAGTATCGTGCGAGCAATAAAGATGCGAAGTATAGCCCTAACTGGTCACACTCCAATAAGGTGGAAGCTGTGGTCTGGACGGTACCTATTCTGATCATCCTGTTCCTTGCCGTACTGACCTGGAAAACCACTCACGCACTTGAGCCAAGCAAACCGCTGGTTCACGATGAGAAACCTATTACCATTGAAGTGGTCTCCATGGACTGGAAATGGTTCTTCATCTATCCAGAGCAGGGTATTGCTACCGTGAATGAAATCGCCTTCCCGGCGAACACTCCGGTTCAGTTCAAAGTGACCTCCAACTCCGTAATGAACTCCTTCTTCATCCCACGTCTGGGTAGCCAGATTTACGCGATGGCCGGTATGCAGACCAACCTGCACCTGATCGCGAATGAAGCAGGCACCTATGATGGTATCTCCGCCAGCTATAGCGGCCCGGGCTTCTCAGGTATGAAGTTCAAAGCTATTGCGACGCCAGACCGTGCCGCTTTCGACCAGTGGGTTGAAAAAGCGAAGCAGTCTCCAAACACCATGTCTGACATGGCGGCGTTCGAAAAAGTGGCTGCACCAAGCGAATACAACAAGGTGGAGTACTTCTCTAATGTGAAACCTGATTTGTTCAAAGACGTTATTGGCAAATTTATGGATCACGGCAAGAGCATGGACATGACCCAGCCTGAAGGCGAGCACAGCGCGCACGAAGGTATGGAAGGCATGGACATGAGCCACGCGGAAACCGCTCACTAAGGGGCCGAGGAAGAAAATGTTCGGAAAATTGACACTGGATGCAGTGCCCTACCATGAACCGATTATCGTGGTTACGGTGGCTGCAATTATCATTGGTGGTGCGGCCTTACTGGCCCTGATCACTTACTTCGGTAAGTGGAGCTACCTGTGGAACGAGTGGCTGACTTCGGTTGACCACAAAAAACTCGGTATCATGTACTGCATCGTCGGTATCGTCATGTTAATTCGTGGCTTTGCGGATGCGATCATGATGCGTAGCCAGCAGGCACTCGCTTCTGCGGGCGAAGCCGGCTTCCTGCCACCGCACCACTACGATCAGATCTTTACCGCCCACGGCGTTATCATGATCTTCTTCGTGGCGATGCCGCTGGTTATCGGTCTGATGAACGTTGTCGTTCCGCTGCAAATCGGCGCGCGCGACGTGGCGTTCCCGTTCCTGAACAACCTGAGCTTCTGGTTCACGGTTGTCGGCGTTATCCTGGTTAACCTGTCACTGGGTGTGGGCGAATTCGCGCAGACCGGCTGGCTGGCTTACCCGCCGCTGTCAGGAATTGAGTACAGTCCGGGCGTTGGCGTCGACTACTGGATTTGGGCGCTTCAGCTCTCCGGTGTCGGTACTACCCTGACCGGTATCAACTTCTTCGTGACCATTATCAAGATGCGTGCCCCAGGCATGACCATGTTCAAGATGCCGGTATTTACCTGGGCATCTCTGTGCGCCAACATCCTGATTATTGCCTCCTTCCCAATTCTGACCGTCACCATCGCGCTGCTGACCCTGGACCGCTACCTGGGCACCCATTTCTTCACGAATGATATGGGTGGCAACATGATGATGTACATCAACCTGATTTGGGCCTGGGGTCACCCGGAAGTGTACATTCTGGTTCTGCCTGTGTTCGGTGTGTTCTCCGAAATCGCGGCAACCTTCTCGCGTAAACGTCTGTTTGGTTACACCTCTCTGGTGTGGGCAACCGTGTGTATTACCGTTCTGTCGTTCATTGTTTGGCTGCACCACTTCTTCACCATGGGTGCGGGCGCGAACGTAAACGCCTTCTTCGGTATTACCACCATGATTATCGCCATCCCTACCGGGGTGAAGATCTTCAACTGGCTGTTCACCATGTACCAGGGCCGTATCGTGTTCCACTCAGCGATGCTGTGGACCATCGGCTTCATCGTGACCTTCTCCGTAGGTGGGATGACCGGCGTACTGCTGGCGGTACCAGGTGCTGACTTCGTTCTGCACAACAGCCTGTTCCTGATTGCGCACTTCCATAACGTTATCATCGGTGGCGTGGTCTTCGGCTGCTTCGCTGGCGTAACCTACTGGTGGCCAAAAGCGTTCGGCTTCACGCTGAACGAAAAATGGGGTAAACGCGCGTTCTGGTTCTGGATCATCGGCTTCTTCGTAGCATTTATGCCGCTGTACGTGCTGGGCTTCATGGGTATGACCCGTCGTCTGAGCCAGCAGATCGATCCTCAGTTCCACCCAATGCTGATGGTTGCAGCGGGCGGCGCCGTGCTGATTGCCTGCGGTATCGCGTCTCAGCTGATTCAGTTCTACGTGTCTATTCGCGACCGCGACCAGAACCGTGACCTGACCGGTGACCCATGGGGTGGCCGTACGCTGGAGTGGGCGACCTCTTCTCCACCTCCTTTCTATAACTTTGCCATCGTGCCGCAGGTTCATG
This sequence comes from Enterobacter sp. 302C9, assembly GCF_034106085.1. Lineage (NCBI taxonomy): Bacteria > Pseudomonadati > Pseudomonadota > Gammaproteobacteria > Enterobacterales > Enterobacteriaceae > Enterobacter > Enterobacter sp. 302C9. Next base: position 128,184 of record NZ_JAWNBW010000001.1, on the reverse strand, counting down.
AACGCGACGCATTCTGGGAAATGAAAGAAAAAGGTGAAGCATACAAGCAACCTGCTCATTACGAAGAAATCCACATGCCGAAAAACAGCGGTGCGGGCATTGTGATTGCCGCCTTCGCAACGGTATTTGGTTTCGCAATGATCTGGCACATCTGGTGGATGGCGATTGTTGGCTTCGCCGGCATCGTAATCAGCTGGATTGTGAAGAGCTTTGACGAGGACGTGGACTACTACGTACCAGTCCGTGAAGTTGAGAAGCTGGAAAATCAGCATTTCGACGAGATTTCTAAAGCGGGGCTGAAAAATGGCAACTGATACTCTGGCGCACTCAACTGCCCACGCGCATGAACATGCGCACCACGATACAGGACCGACCAAAGTCTTCGGTTTCTGGATCTACTTGATGAGCGACTGCATTCTGTTCTGCTGTCTGTTCGCGACCTACGCCGTTCTGGTGAACGGCACGGCGGGCGGCCCGGCTGGCAAGGACATCTTTGAACTGCCGTTCGTTCTGGTTGAAACCGCATTGCTGTTATTCAGCTCCATCACCTACGGCATGGCGGCTATCGCCATGTACAAAAACAACAAGAGCCAGGTTGTGTCCTGGCTGGCGTTGACCTGGCTGTTTGGTGCTGGATTTATCGGGATGGAAATCTATGAATTCCATCACCTGATTCTGGAAGGTTTCGGTCCGGATCGCAGTGGCTTCCTGTCCGCGTTCTTCGCGCTGGTCGGTACCCACGGTCTGCACGTGACCTCTGGTCTGATCTGGATGGCGGTACTGATGTTCCAGGTATCCCGTCGCGGCCTGACCAGCACTAACCGTACCCGTATCATGTGCCTGAGCCTGTTCTGGCACTTCCTGGACGTGGTGTGGATCTGTGTGTTCTCTGTTGTATATCTGATGGGGGCGATGTAATGAGTCATTCAAACGATCATGGCGCTTCCCACGGTAGCGTAAAAACCTACATGACAGGTTTCATCCTGTCGATCATCCTGACGGTGATCCCGTTCTGGATGGTGATGAGCGGTTCTGCGTCTAAACCGGTTATTCTGGGTGCAATCCTGGTGACCGCGGTGATTCAGATTCTGGTGCATCTGGTTTGCTTCCTGCACATGAACACCAAGTCCGATGAAGGCTGGAATATGACCGCCTTTATCTTTACCGTGATTATCATCGCTATCCTGGTAGTCGGTTCCATCTGGATTATGTGGAACCTCAACTACAACATGATGGTTCACTAAGAGCGGCGAGTATGTTTAAGCAATACCTGCAAGTAACGAAACCAGGCATCATCTTTGGCAACCTGATCTCCGTGATCGGAGGGTTCCTGCTGGCCTCTAAGGGCAGCATTGATTACACCCTCTTTATCTACACGCTGGTCGGTGTGTCACTGGTTGTTGCGTCCGGTTGTGTATTTAACAACTACATCGACATGGATATCGACAAGAAGATGGAAAGGACCAAAAATCGGGTGCTGGTGAAAGGCCTGATCGCCCCTTCCGTCTCGCTGGTGTACGCCACCTTGCTGGGTATTGCTGGCTTTATGCTGCTGTGGTTTGGTGCTAACCCGCTGGCCTGCTGGCTGGGGGTGATGGGGTTCGTGGTGTATGTGGGCGTCTACAGCCTGTATATGAAACGCCACTCCGTCTACGGCACGCTGATTGGTTCTCTCTCCGGCGCTGCGCCGCCGGTGATTGGCTACTGCGCGGTCACGAACGAGTTCGACAGCGGTGCGCTGATCCTGCTGGCTATCTTTAGCCTGTGGCAGATGCCGCACTCCTATGCCATCGCGATTTTCCGCTTTAAGGATTATCAGGCAGCGAACATCCCGGTTTTGCCGGTCGTGAAGGGCATTTCTGTTGCCAAGAACCACATCACGTTGTACATCATCGCCTTTGCCGTGGCAACGCTGATGCTCTCTCTGGGTGGTTACGCCGGGTATAAATATCTGGCGGTAGCGGCTGCGGTGAGCGTCTGGTGGCTCGGTATGGCGCTGCGTGGTTACAAAGTGGAAGATGACAAGGTCTGGGCGCGCAAACTGTTTGTGTTCTCGATTGTGGCCATCACCTCGCTGTCCGTGATGATGTCCGTGGACTTCATGGTGCCAGATTCACACAACCTGCTGACTTACGTCTGGTAAGCCAAACAGGTCAATAAAAGGGTGCTTCGGCACCCTTTTTTATTCACTGAATCTACTAATAACGCATGTAATATTTGTTAAATAACCCTTTATTTACCCCGCCCCTTCCCCGCACTACACTATGGCCTGCTTTTGAACTGAGGTGGTAATGAACGATTATAAAATGACGCCAGGCGAGCTACGCGCGACCTGGGGCTTAGGGACTGTCTTCTCGCTACGGATGCTTGGCATGTTTATGGTCCTGCCTGTTCTGACCACGTACGGTATGGCGCTGCAGGGGGCCAGCGAGGCGCTGATTGGCCTCGCGATCGGCATCTACGGCCTGGCGCAGGCGGTTTTCCAGATCCCGTTTGGCCTGCTCTCTGATCGGGTGGGCCGAAAGCCGCTGATCGTCGGCGGGCTGCTGGTCTTTGTGCTCGGAAGCGTGATTGCCGCCCTCTCCCACTCCATCTGGGGGATTATTCTCGGCCGCGCCCTGCAGGGTTCCGGCGCGATTGCCGCCGCGGTGATGGCGCTGCTGTCCGACTTAACCCGCGAGCAAAACCGCACTAAAGCGATGGCGTTCATCGGCGTGAGCTTTGGCGTGACCTTTGCAATTGCGATGGTGCTGGGCCCCATCATTACGCACACGTTGGGTCTGCACGCCCTGTTCTGGATGATTGCGGTGCTGGCGACCATCGGTATTGCCTTAACCCTGTGGGTCGTGCCGGACAGCAAAAACCATGTCCTGAACCGCGAATCAGGGATGGTAAAAGGCTGCTTCAGCAAAGTGATTGTCGAGCCGCGCCTGCTCAAGCTGAACTTTGGCATTATGTGTCTGCACATCCTGCTGATGTCGACCTTTGTCGCCCTGCCCGGCCAGCTTGCCGCAGCGGGTTTCCCGGCGGCTGAGCACTGGAAAATCTATCTGGTCACGATGCTGATTTCGTTTGTCTCCGTCGTGCCGTTCATCATCTACGCCGAAGTGAAGCGCAAAATGAAGCGCGTCTTCGTGGGCTGCGTGGCGGTCCTGCTGATTGCCGAAATTGTGCTCTGGGGTGCCGGCCCGCACTTCTGGGAGCTGATTGCCGGCGTGCAGCTGTTCTTCCTGGCCTTTAATCTGATGGAAGCGCTGCTGCCGTCGCTGATCAGCAAAGAGTCCCCCGCCGGCTACAAAGGCACGGCGATGGGCATCTACTCCACCAGCCAGTTTCTCGGCGTGGCGATCGGCGGCTCGCTCGGCGGCTGGGTGGACGGCCTGTTTGATTCACAAACCGTGTTCCTCGCCGGTGCGCTATTGGCGACAGTCTGGCTGCTGGTCGCCAGCACCATGAAAGAGCCGCGCTACGTGAGCAGCCTGCGCGTGGAAATCCCGGATGATGTTGAGATTAGCGATACGCTGAAACAGCGTCTGGAAGCCAAAGAGGGTGTGACAGAGGTACTCATCGTCCCGGAAGAGCGCAGCGCTTACGTCAAAATAGACAGTAAAATGACCAACCGCTTCGAAGTCGAGCAGGCGCTCAAAGCGTGAAAAAAAGCCCGGTTAAACCGGGCTTTTTATATTAATCGCGGAAGTTTTTAAACTGGAACGGTTGCCCCAGATCGCCGCCGCGCACCAGCGCCATTACGGACTGGAGGTCATCGCGGGACTTACCGGTCACGCGAATTTCTTCGCCCTGGATCTGCGCCTGCACCTTCAGCTTGCTGTCTTTAATAAGCTTAACGATCTTCTTCTGCACCGCGCTCTCGATGCCCTGCTTCAGCCTCGCTTCAACAAACCAGTTTTTACCGCTGTGCACAAACTCTTCCGGCACGTCCAGAGACGTCCCTTCGATGCCGCGCTTTAACAGCTTGGCGCGCAGAATGTCGAGCAGCTGATTCACCTGGAAATCAGACTCGCTCAGCACCTTAATAGTTTTATTTGCGTCGTTCAGCTCAAACGACGCCTCAACGCTACGAAAATCGAAACGTGACTCAACTTCGCGGGTTGCATTCTCAACGCCGTTGCGAACTTCCTGGATATCAACTTCGGAAACAATATCGAAAGATGGCATCTTTTCTTCTCCCTTCACTTTTGTTGCGTTGCATAATACCCGCTACGAGGCATAACTCAACAGAAGCTTAGCTGTATAATTAAGCTGTAACACCTGGCGCAGTTGCAGGTGAGGAGGAACAATGAAAATTACGGTGCTCGGATGCGGAGCGCTTGGTCAGCTGTGGCTGACCGCGCTGTGCAAGCACGGACATGAGGTTCAGGGCTGGCTGCGCGTGCCCCAGCCCTATTGCAGTGTAAACCTGATTGGTGAAGACGGAAGCATCTTTAACGAATCCCTCACCGCGAACGATCCTGATTTCCTGGCGCAAAGCGATCTTTTACTGGTGACGCTCAAAGCGTGGCAGGTCTCAGACGCGGTAAAGACACTGGCCGCGCAGCTCCCCCCCACTTCGCCCATACTGTTGCTGCATAACGGCATGGGAACCCTTGATGAGCTGAAAAGCGTCCCGCAGCCCCTGCTGATGGCGACGACCACGCACGCTGCGCGTCGCGACGGCAACATCATCGTGCATGTCGCCAGCGGCGTGACGCACATCGGGCCCGCCAGAACTCAGGATGGAGATTACAGCTATCTTGCCGATGTGCTGCAGAAGGTGCTGCCGGACGTCGCCTGGCACAACAACATCCGCCCTCAGCTGTGGCGCAAGCTGGCGGTAAATTGCGTGATCAATCCGCTGACGGCGCTGTGGAATTGCCCGAACGGGGAGCTGAAAAATCATCCGCAGGACGTTGCGATTTTGTGTGCGGAAGTCGCGGCGGTCGTTGAGCGAGAAGGCCTGCATACCTCGGCCGACGATTTGCGCTGCTATGTCGAACAGGTCATTGAGAGCACGGCAGAAAACATCTCCTCGATGCTGCAGGATGTTCGGGCTTTACGCCACACGGAGATCGACTACATTACCGGCTATCTGCTAAAACGCGCCCGCGCGCACGGCATTTCCGTGCCGGAAAACGCCCGTCTGTATGACCTGGTTAAACGTAAGGAGAGTGAATATGAGCGCGTCAGCACTGATCTGCCTCGCCCCTGGTAGCGAAGAGATGGAAGCGGTCACCACCATTGATTTGATGGTGCGCGGCGGCATTAAGGTCACCACCGCCAGCGTCGCCAGCGACGGTAATCTGGCAATCACCTGCTCGCGCGGGGTGAAAATCCTCGCGGATGCCCCCCTCGTTCAGGTCGCTGACGGCGATTACGACATCATCGTGCTGCCCGGCGGCTTAAAAGGCGCGGAATGTTTTCGCGACAGCCCGCTGCTGGTCGAGACCGTGCGTCAGTTTCATTTATCCGGCCGCATCGTCGCGGCAATCTGTGCCGCAGCAGGAACGGTTCTGGTTCCGCACGATATCTTCCCCATCGGCAATATGACAGGCTTCCCGGGGCTGAAGGATACGATCCCGGAAGAGCACTGGGTGGATAAACGCGTCGTCTGGGACCCGCGCGTCAACCTGCTGACCAGCCAGGGGCCAGGCACCGCGATTGATTTTGGCTTAAAGATTATTGACCTGCTGGTCGGGCGCGAGAAAGCGTACGAAGTGGCGTCATCGCTGGTGATGCCGGCGGGGATTTATAATTATTACGAATAGGTGTTCTCCCTCTCCCTGTGGGAGAGGGCCGGGGTGAGGGCTTCAGGCCGCACTCCCCGGCAAAAAACTACGGGCGATACACCTTCACGTTCGCAAAGCCCTGTTCGCGCAGATACAGCGCCTGCAGGCGACTCATCACCCCGCGCTCGCACCACAGCAGATACGTTTTGCTCTGGTCGAGATCGCCAAACTTGGTGCTCAGCTTATAGAACGGCAGAGAAACCACGTCGACGCCTTCAACCTGCAGCGGCTTGTCATCCTGCTCGTCAATGGAGCGGATATCCAGAATCGCATCGTTAGCGCCAAAACCGCTCACGGTTTCAACTTCAACGACTTCCTGCTCGGTCTGCTGGGCAATCTCGCGGATGTCGATGTTGGAGGCTTCCTCCACCACTTTTTCCAGAATGCTGAAATCGAAGTTCTCTTCTTCCGCTTCGATCTTCGCCTTCACCGCTTTCACCGTTGGGCTTTTTGAGATCACGCCGCAGTATTCCGGCATGGTGCGGGCAAAATCTTCGGTGCCGATCTCACGCGCCAGATCGATGATGTGCTCTTTATCGTGGGAGATCAGCGGGCGCAGGATCAGCGTATCAGACACGTTGTCGATCAGACGCAGGTTGGTCAGCGTCTGGCTGGACACCTGGCCCAGCGCTTCACCGGTGACCAGCGCTTGTACGCCGTAGCGCTCGGCAACTTTGGACGCCGCACGCACCATCATGCGCTTCAGCACCACGCCCATCTGGCCGTCGTCCACTTTTTCGAGGATTTCGCCGACCACAGGTTCGAAGTTGATCGCCACGAAACGCACGCGGTGGGAGCTGCCGAAGCGGTTCCACAGGTAATGCGCGACCTGACGAACGCCGATTTCGTGTGCCGCGCCGCCCAGGTTGAAGAAGCAGTAGTGCACACGGCAACCGCGACGCATCAGCATATAGCTGGAGACGCCGGAGTCGAAGCCGCCGGAGATCAGGGACAATACGTCTTCCTGGGTGCCAATCGGGAAGCCACCGATACCTTCATAGCGCCCTTTCACCAGCAGCAGGCGATCGTTTTCGATCTCCAGGTTCACGGTTACGTCCGGGTTGGTCAGACGAACGCGCGCCGTTTCAACGTGCTGGTTCAAACCGCCGCCGACGTAACGTTCCACTTCAATAGAGCTGAACTCGTGCTTGCCGCGACGCTTCACGCGCACGCAGAAGGTTTTGCCTTCGATCTGGTCGCGGTACTGGACCAGCGCTTTCTCGAAGATGTCGTGCATATCGCTGAACGGAACATCTTCCACTTCCAGGATATGGTGGATCCCCGGAATACGGGTCAGCGCGTCGCGAATATCCTGACGTTTGTTTTCGTCTTTGGCGCGCACTTCAACGTGGTCCCAGTGGCGCACCACGGCGAGGGTTTCGTCGTAGTGCTTTAATACGTTACGAATGTTCCCGGTGAGAATTTTAATAAAGCGCAAACGCACAGATTGGCTTTTGATGGTGATTTCAGGGAACAATTTAATGATAAACTTCATGGCGGCAATGTTTCTTAGGCAAGCGTATTAAGGCTTGTAATGGAAAAGAGTACAGCAGCCCACACCCGTGGCTGCATCCAGGCGCGCAAGTATACCACCATCGCGCCGCTCCTGTGCACATTGCGCGTTATTTGATAATTGCCCTGAGTCCGTTACCATGTCGGGGCTGAGAATATAAGAGTCAATTCACTATGCCGAAGAAGAACGACGCACCGGCCAGTTTCGAAACTGCGCTGAGTGAACTGGAGCAAATCGTTACCCGTCTTGAGAGCGGCGATCTCCCGCTGGAAGAGGCGCTCAATGAATTCGAGCGTGGCGTGCAGCTGGCGCGCCAAGGGCAGGTCAAACTGCAACAGGCCGAGCAGCGCGTGCAGATCCTGCTTTCCGACAGCGAAGACGCGAAAACCACGCCTTTCACACCGGACGCCGAGTAAATGGATTTTGCCAACGAGCTTCAGGCGCGTGTCGTACGCGCCAACGACGCCCTGCGCCGTTTTATTGCGCCACAGCCTTTTCAGAACACTCCACTGGTTGAAGCCATGCACTATGGCGCACTCTTGGGTGGAAAGCGCCTGCGCCCGTTCCTGGTGTACGCCACAGGCAATATGTTTGGCATCAGCGATAACACGCTGGACGCCCCGGCAGCCGCCGTTGAGTGCATCCACGCCTACTCGCTGATCCACGACGATCTCCCGGCCATGGACGACGACGATTTGCGTCGGGGTCAACCCACCTGCCATATCAAGTTTGGCGAGGCGAATGCCATTCTGGCGGGTGATGCCCTGCAAACGCTGGCGTTCTCGATTCTGAGCGACGCGCCGATGGCGGAAGTGGCCGACCGCGACCGCCTGGCGATGATCTCCGAACTGGCAATGGCCAGCGGCGTGGCCGGCATGTGCGGCGGACAGGCGCTGGATCTTGAAGCGGAAGGACGTCAGGTTAATCTGGAACAGCTGGAGCGTATTCACCGCCATAAAACCGGGGCGTTGATTCGTTCCGCCGTTCGCCTGGGCGCGCTGAGCGCAGGTGAACAAGGGCGCAAAGCCCTGCCAATTCTGGACAGATACGCAGAAAGTATCGGTCTGGCATTCCAGGTTCAGGATGACATTCTGGATGTGGTGGGCGATACTGCAACATTGGGTAAACGTCAGGGTGCGGACCAGCAGCTTGGCAAAAGTACCTACCCCGCCCTGCTGGGTCTTGAGCAAGCCCAACGTAAAGCCCGGGATCTGATTGACGATGCCCGCCAGTCGCTAAATGAACTGGCCGCGCAATCGCTGGATACCTCGGCACTGGAAGCGCTAGCGGACTATATAATCCAGCGTGATAAATAAACTATATATCTCGATGAGCCTTTGATGAGTTTTGATATTGCCAAATACCCGACACTGGCGTTAGTTGACTCCACCCAGGAGTTACGTCTGTTGCCGAAAGAGAGCCTGCCGAAGCTGTGCGACGAGCTGCGTCGCTACCTGCTCGACAGCGTAAGCCGCTCCAGCGGCCATTTCGCCTCCGGGCTTGGCACGGTAGAGCTGACCGTGGCGCTGCACTACGTCTATAACACGCCGTTCGATCAGCTCATCTGGGACGTGGGACACCAGGCCTATCCGCACAAAATTCTGACCGGACGTCGCGATAAAATTGGCACCATTCGTCAGAAAGGCGGCCTGCACCCGTTCCCGTGGCGCGGTGAGAGCGAGTATGACGTGCTGAGCGTCGGCCACTCCTCCACCTCCATTTCTGCGGGCATCGGTATTGCCGTTGCCGCCGAGAAAGAGAACAAGCAGCGCCGCACCGTCTGCGTGATTGGCGACGGCGCCATTACCGCCGGTATGGCCTTCGAAGCCATGAACCACGCGGGCGACATCAAGCCGGACATGCTGGTTATCCTCAACGATAACGAAATGTCGATCTCCGAGAACGTCGGCGCGCTTAACAACCATCTGGCCCAGCTGCTCTCCGGCAAGCTTTACTCCTCGCTGCGCGAAGGCGGCAAGAAAGTCTTCTCCGGCGTACCGCCGATTAAAGAGCTGCTCAAGCGTACCGAAGAACACATCAAAGGCATGGTGGTGCCGGGCACCCTGTTTGAAGAGCTGGGCTTTAACTATATTGGCCCGGTTGACGGTCACGACGTGCTGGGCCTGGTGACCACGCTCAAGAACATGCGCGACCTGAAAGGCCCGCAGTTCCTGCACATCATGACCAAAAAAGGGCGTGGCTACGAACCGGCGGAAAAAGATCCGATCACCTTCCACGCGGTACCGAAATTTGACCCGTCCAGCGGCTGTCTGCCAAAAAGCAGCGGCGGCATGCCGAGCTATTCCAAAATCTTCGGCGACTGGCTGTGCGAAACCGCAGCCAAAGACAACAAGCTGATGGCGATCACCCCGGCCATGCGTGAAGGTTCCGGGATGGTGGAGTTCTCCAGAAAATACCCTGACCAGTATTTTGACGTCGCCATTGCCGAGCAGCATGCGGTGACGTTTGCAGCGGGCCTGGCGATTGGCGGCTACAAGCCCGTTGTCGCGATCTATTCCACCTTCCTGCAGCGCGCCTACGATCAGGTGATCCATGACGTGGCGATTCAGAAGCTGCCGGTACTGTTTGCTATCGATCGTGCGGGCATCGTCGGTGCCGACGGCCAGACGCACCAGGGCGCGTTTGATCTGTCGTTCCTGCGCTGTATTCCGGATATGGTTGTCATGACGCCAAGCGACGAGAACGAATGTCGTCAGATGCTATTTACCGGCTACCACTATCAGGATGGCCCAAGCGCCGTTCGCTACCCGCGCGGCAATGCGGTAGGCGTTGAGCTTCAGCCGCTGGAAAAACTGCCGATCGGTAAAGGTCTGGTTAAGCGTCGCGGTGAAAAAGTGGCGATCATGAACTTCGGCACGCTGATGCCCGAGGCCGCGAAAGCGGCTGAAGCGCTGAATGCCACCCTGGTAGATATGCGCTTTGTGAAGCCCCTCGATGAATCTCTGATCCTGAGTATGGCTGAGACCCACGACGTGCTGGTCACGCTGGAAGAAAACGCCATCATGGGCGGCGCGGGCAGCGGCGTGAATGAGGTGCTGATGGCGAACCGTAAAGCCGTGCCGGTGCTGAACCTCGGCCTGCCGGATCGCTTCATTCCGCAAGGTACTCAGGACGAAGCCCGTGCGGCGATAGGCCTGGACGCCGCCGGTATCGAAGCCAAAATCCGCGCCTGGCTGGACTGACCCCTTCCCCTTTTCCGCTCCTGCTATGCTTAAACCTGGTGTTTAAACAGCGGGAGCGGAACCGTGCAATACACAACATTAGGAAAAACTGACCTTAAGGTTTCCCGACTTTGCCTGGGCTGCATGACCTTTGGCGAGCCCGATCGGGGTAATCACGCCTGGACGCTGCCGGAAGAGAGCAGCCGTCCGATTATCAAACGCGCCATCGAGGGCGGCATTAACTTCTTTGACACCGCCAACAGCTACTCCGACGGCAGCAGCGAGGAGATTGTCGGCCGCGCCCTGCGCGATTTTGCCCGTCGTGATGACATCGTCGTCGCTACCAAGGTCTACTATCCGGTGGGCGATCTGGCTGAGGGCCTTTCTCGCGCGCAGATCCTGCGCTCCATTGATGACAGCCTCAGACGCCTGAACATGGATTACGTCGATCTGCTGCAAATTCACCGCTGGGATTACAACACGCCAGTCGAGGAGACGCTTGAAGCGCTGAACGACGTGGTGAAAGCCGGGAAAGCTCGCTACATCGGCGCGTCGTCTATGCACGCGTCGCAGTTTGCCCAGGCGCTGGATCTCCAGGCGCAGCACGGCTGGGCGCGCTTTGTCACCATGCAGGATCACTACAATCTGATCTATCGTGAAGAAGAACGCGAGATGCTGCCGCTGTGCCATCAGGAGGGCGTGGCGGTGATCCCGTGGAGCCCGCTGGCGCGCGGCCGCCTGACCCGCCCGTGGGGGGAAACCACGGCTCGCCTGGTATCGGATGAAGTGGGAAAAAATCTTTATTCCGGTACAGAAGCCAGCGATGCGCTGATTGCCGAACGCTTAGCCGGAATTGCCGACGATACCGGTGCCACCCGCGCGCAGGTAGCGCTGGCGTGGCTGCTGGGCAAGCGTGGGGTCGCGTCGCCGATTATTGGAACGTCGCGGGAAGAACAACTTGATGAGCTGCTGAATGCGGTGGATATCACGCTGACGCCGGAGCAGGTTGCCGAGCTGGAAACACCGTATCAGCCCCACCCGGTGGTGGGGTTTAAGTAAGCACATCTTTTGTAGGCCGGGTAAGGCGAAGCCGCCACCCGGCAGTACAGCGCGCACAAACTCACGCGAAGTGATCGTATCCTTTCCAGTCCAGCGTAACGGGCGCACCGTCTTTCACAAACTTCAGCCCTTCGCTCTCCGGCATGATCTGACCGATGCAGGTAAACTTCGCGCCGAGATGCGCTAACGCCACGTCCAGCGTTCCACGGTTGAGCTCTGGCACCGTGAAGCACAGCTCATAGTCTTCACCACCGGACAGCGCCCAGCGCAGGGCCTGCTCAGGCTCTACATGGCGAAGCAGTTGCTCCGACAGCGGGAAGAGATCCAGGTCAACGCGCGCGCCTACGCCACTGGCCTTCAGGATATGCCCGAGATCCGAGATCAGCCCGTCAGAGAGATCGATAGCCGAGCTTGCCCGTTCGCGCAGCGCCTGGCCGTGCAAAATACGCGGCGTTGGCCGCAGATGGCGTTTCACCAGATACGCCGCGTCGTCAGCATCTTCAACCGTTAAACGGTTCTGCAGGATCGCCAGCCCTGCCGCGCTGTCGCCCGGCGTACCGGTCACGTAGATCCAGTCGCCCGGTTTTGCGCCTGAGCGCTTCAGCGCGCGGCCGAGCGGCACGTAGCCGTGGATCGCCAGCGTCATCGACAGCGGACCGGCAGTCGTATCGCCGCCAATCAGCTGCATATCGTAATAGCTAAGCTGCTCAAACAGCGCATCGCTAAAGGCTTCCAGCCAGGCTTCATCTACCTCAGGCAGCGTCAGAGCCAGCGTCAGCCACGCGGGATCGGCACCCATCGCCGCCAGATCGCTGACGTTAACCGCCAGGGCTTTATACGCCAGATCGGCAGGATCGATATCCGGTAAGAAATGACGGCCGCACACCAGGGTGTCGGTGCTGATTGCCAGCGTCTGTTTTTCGGGAATATTGAGAAGTGCACAGTCATCGCCAATGCCGGTTTCAACATCAAGACGAGAGGTTCTGACACGGTCGAAATAACGGGCAATCAGGGAGAATTCGCCGCATGCCATACGTTATGCCTCAGCAAATAAAAGAAAAAACCGGAGCCGCACTGCCCGTCAGGCAATGCAGGACTCCGGTTTGCGGATCACTTTTTGTGGGGACGGATCGCAGGTGCAGCTTTATCAAGTACGCCGTTTACAAACTTGTGGCTGTCTTCAGCGCCGAAGGTTTTCGCCAGCTCGATCGCTTCGTTGATGGCCACTTTATACGGCACATCATCACGTTTAGACAGCTCAAACAGCGCGATACGCAACACTGCTTTTTCCACCTGGCCCAGCTCTTCGAGCAGACGGGACAGGTATGGCTTCATCAGGCCATCGAGATACGCGCTATTAGTCGCCACTCCCGACAGCAGTTCGCGGAAGTACAGAACGTCAACGTCTTTTACGTCCTGTTCTGACAGGAACTGGTATTCGACATCAGTGATGTCGTTCTGGGACAACTGCCAGGAGTAAAGTGCCTGGACGGCACATTCACGGGCGCGGCGACGAGCAGCAGGTTTCACGGAATTCCCCTTACAAAAAAATCAGGCCTTGATGGCTTTCAATACATTGATCATTTCAAGCGCGGTCAGTGCAGCTTCTGCACCTTTGTTACCGGCTTTGGTGCCAGCACGTTCGATGGCTTGTTCAATACTTTCGGTGGTCAGCACGCCGAACGCGACAGGAATTTCAGCATCCTGCGCAACGTGTGCCAGACCGTTGCTTGCACCGCCCGCAACGTATTCGAAGTGCGCAGTGCCGCCACGAATAACGGTACCCAGCGCAATCACCGCGTCGTATTTACCGGTTTTCGCCAGCGCGCCCGCCGCCAGTGGCAGTTCGTAAGCGCCTGGAACCCAAACAACGGTAATGTTGTCATCTTTAACCTGGCCGATACGTTTCAGTGCGTCAATCGCACCTTCCAGCAGGCTGTCGTTGATGAAGTTGTTGAAACGCGCAATGGTGATGGCGACGCGAGCGTCCGGGGTAGCTACAGCAGCTTCAATAATGTTCATACTCTTCCTTTACGGGTTCATTTGGCCCCGCAGGGGGGCGGATTTTATCATAATACTTTGCGCACTGCTTCCCTATTTCAGGAGCAATTACGCTGTCGTTAAGTGGAGGCAGACATCCGGGCCTACCGGACGAATCTCGCTAAATTTGAGTTGCGGTGCGTCGGCCAGTTTTTCAAGGCCGGGCAGCACAAACAGGCCGCGCGCGTCGTGACCTAACAGTTTAGGCGCAACGTAAACAATCAGTTCATCCACCAGTCCGGCCTGTAAAAGCGCACCGGCGAGCGTTGGCCCCGCTTCCACCCAGATGCTGTTCACCTGCTGCTTGCCGAGCAGCATCATCAGCACCACCAGATCCAGATGACCGTTATGGTCCGGCACCATAATGCTGCGCACGCCTTCCGGCCATTCGCGCGCATCTTCTTTAGTGCGGGCAATCCAGGTTTCACCCGGCTGCTGCACGATGCGGTGCTCCGGCGTCACGCGGTTCTGGCTATCAATGATAATACGCAGCGGCTGGCGCAGGTTCTCCTGCGGGTACAGCGCCTGGGTATCGGCATTCAGTTCGTCCCAGCGCACGGTCATGGCCGGATCGTCAGCCAGAACGGTTTCACTGCTGGTGAGAATAGCATGGCTTTGCGCGCGCAGACGTTGCACATCGCGCCTTGCCTGTGGAGAGGTAATCCACTGGCTTTCGCCGTTTGCCATCGCCGTACGACCGTCCAGCGAGGCGCCCAGCTTGAGCTGAATATACGGGAACCCCGTGCGCATGCGCTTCAGAAAGCCTTTGTTGATCGCTTCCGCGTCCTGCATCATCAGCCCATGGCTGACGTCGATGCCTTCCTGCTGCAGGCGATACAGGCCGCGTCCGGCCACCTGCGGATTCGGGTCCTGCATCGATGCGACCACGCGTGAAACGCCTGCCGCGATCAGCGCTTCGCAGCACGGCGGCGTACGCCCGTGATGGCTGCAGGGCTCCAGCGTGACGTAGGCTGTGGCGCCGCGCGCCTTCTCACCGGCCATGCGCAGCGCATGAACCTCGGCATGCGGCTCGCCGGCACGATAGTGAAACCCCTCCCCTACGATCTCGCCATCTTTAACGATAACGCACCCGACGTTCGGGTTGGGATGGGTGGTAAAACGACCGCGCTGCGCCAGCTTCATGGCTCGCGCCATGTAAATCTCATCCTGCATGAGCTTAATCCTGTAAGCGGGCGATCTCTTCGCCAAACTCTTTGATGTCTTCGAAGCTGCGGTAGACCGAGGCGAAGCGGATATAGGCAACCTTATCGAGCTTTTTCAGCTGCTCCATCACCAGGTTACCGATCATTTTGCTCGGCACTTCACGCTCACCCAAACCACGAAGGTAAGATTTTATGTGGTTTAACGCCATCTCAACGTCATCCGCGCTGACGGGACGTTTTTCCAGGGCCTTCAGCATCCCGCTGCGCAGTTTCTCTTCGTTAAACGGCTCGCGCACGTCGTTGCTTTTCACCACGCGCGGCATTACCAGCTCTGCAACCTCAAAGGTCGTGAAACGCTCGTTGCACACCAGACACTGCCGACGACGGCGTACGGAGGACCCTTCGCCCACAAGACGAGAGTCGATGACTTTGGTATCCACAGCGGAGCAGAATGGGCAATGCATACGGTATCCCTGTTATGTGGTTAACTAATTTTCATTTTACCCTGATCTGGCCTGACAACAAAGGAAGAGCTTTTTGAGACAAAGGATCTATGTCTGACACGTCGAGTCTGGCTACCATTAAGGCGATCCGTTATTTCAAGGAAATAAACGCAATGACAAGACGTTACCTTAAAATTTTGCTGGTGGGGAGCCTCTTCACCCTTAGCGCCTGTGCACAGCAAACCGAAGTCCGTCAGATGAAACAGAGCGTGAACACGCTCAATGCGGCGATGGACAAACTGAACAAAGAAACGGTGAAGATCACCCAGCAAAACGCGCTAAACGCCAAATCCAGCAGCGGGGTTTATCTGCTGCCGGGAGCGAATACGCCTGCGCGTCTCAATAGTCAGATTGGCACGCTAAAAATGTCTCTGGTGAATGTGGCGGCGAATGCAAATGGTACTCGCGCAACATTACGCATTCAGGGCGAGTCCAACGATCCGTTGCCTGCCTTCAGTGGTACCGTCGAATGGGGACAGATCCAGGGCACCACTGAGAGCTACCAGGAGGTGAATGTTAACAGTCAGCTGTTCACCGCACCGGCCAGCGTGCTGGCTCCGAGCGATGTTGACATTCCGCTGCAGCTTAACGGACTGACTCCGGATCGGTTAGGTTTCATCCGCATTCACGATATCCAGCCCGCCGCGCAATAACCCTCCCTTTAGCGGAGTGAAATGTCACTCCGCTAACATTTACATTTCGTATGGATTGGCAACATAAATGATTGCCGCTACAATCCCGCCCGTTTAAAGTACGCAAACGTGAACGCAATCGATTACGCGTGTGAGAGATATGTGAAACAACACATATTTTTGTGAGCAGGGATTCCTATAATAGGCACCGCAGAAACACGAAATATTTAGAAACGCAATTCGCGCATTTTTCACTCCCGGAAGGGAATTTCAATCAGTGGCATGATTATGAAAAAAACATTACTCGCAGCCGGCGCCGTGCTGGCACTTTCTTCCTCTTTCACTGTTAACGCAGCGGAAAACGATAAACCACAATACCTCTCCGACTGGTGGCACCAGAGCGTTAACGTGGTCGGCAGCTACCACACGCGTTTCGGACCTCAGATCCGCAACGATACCTACCTGGAGTACGAAGCATTCGCCAAGAAAGACTGGTTTGATTTCTACGGCTATATGGATGCACCGGTCTTCTTCGGCGGTAACTCGCAGGCTAAAGGTATCTGGAACCACGGTTCTCCACTGTTCATGGAGATCGAACCGCGCTTCTCCATCGACAAGCTGACCGGCACAGACCTGAGCTTCGGCCCGTTCAAAGAGTGGTACTTCGCGAACAACTATATCTACGACATGGGCCGCAACGAGTCCGGTCGTCAGAGCACCTGGTATATGGGTCTGGGTACCGACGTTGACACCGGCCTGCCAATGAGCCTGTCCCTGAACGTGTACGCGAAATACCAGTGGCAGAACTACGGTGCCGAAAACCAGAATGAGTGGGATGGCTACCGTTTCAAAGTGAAATACTTTGTGCCAATCACTCAGCTGTGGGGCGGTAACCTGAGCTATATCGGCTTCACCAACTTCGACTGGGGTTCAGAGCTGGGCGATAAGAGCGGTTACGCAGAGAACGGTATCAAGCAGCGTACCAACAATTCCATCGCCTCCAGCCACATCCTGGCGCTGAACTACGATCACTGGCACTACTCTGTTGTTGCGCGTTACTGGCACAACGGCGGTCAGTGGAACGACGATGCGAAACTGGTATGGATGAACGAAAACGTCCGTTCTACCGGTTGGGGTGGCTACCTGGTTGTAGGTTATAACTTCTAACCTGTTCGGGACTGTGCGGGCTGATGCCCTCATCCTGACCCTCTGCCACGGGAGAGGGAACAAACACAAAAAACGGCAACATACGTTGCCGTTTTGCTTTTACCTCGCCGCCGGGTAAAAAAAACCAGCTCAAGAGCTGGCTTTTTACTGCTTAACCTTCCGCAAAAAATCCGCCAGAGACCTGTCCGCACTCTCGCTAAACCGCCTCTCCGTCTGCACAATATTGAGACAGCGGTCGAGCCGGAAACAGCGATAGTCGTCGCGCCGTTCGCACCACGCCGCCAGCAGCCAGCGCTCCCCCCAGAAGAACAAGCCCAGCGGCTGGACCTCGCGTTTAGAGAGCTGCCCGGCCTCATCACGGTAATGCAGCGCCAGCACGCGCTGGGCGGAAATCGCCTGATGGATCCTGTCAAAATCGCTGCGGGAGTGGCTTTGCATGCAAAAATCCGGGGCGTAGATCCGCGTCTGCTCCGCCTTTCGACGACTCTCCTCGGGCAGGATAGCCAGCACCTTCTCCTGAGCCGACTCCAGCTCGCGCGAAAGCGATTCCCCTCCCCAGGTTTTGAGCAGGCGAATCGCGACGATCAACGCCTCTGACTCCTTATTTGTCAGCATCAGCGGCGGCAGGTCAAAACCCGACATCAGCCGATATCCGCTCCCCGCCTCACCTTCCACCGGCACGCCGGAAAGCGACAGATCGCGGATATCGCGGTAGACCGTGCGCTCGGACACGCCAAGCCGGTCCGCCAGATGCGCTGCCGTTGTCAGACGCCTGCCCCGCAGGATCTGCACAATCTGAAACAAACGGTCAGCGCGTCGGGTCATATCTTATTCCGCTCTCAGGCAGGTTGATGGAGGCCGACGCGGTTACCCTCGCTGTCGGTAAACAATGCGATAGTGCCAATGCCATGCGGCAGTTCCAGCGGGCCAAACACGCACTCGCCGCCCGCAGAGGCGATGCGATCGAGCGTGGCCGCCAGATTGTCAGTATGCAGGTAGATAATAGCGCCCTGCAAAGACGGTGTAACGCCGTCAAATTTTGCCAGCGCCCCGCCGGTATACGGATCCTCATGCGGGAAAACGGCCAGCTCCGCACAGTCCATTTTCTCGCGACGCAGCGCGAGCTGCATCACCGGCTCATAAAATTTGATGGCGCGATCCATATCCGCGACCGGAATTTCAAACCAGTTAATGACGCTTTTCATACATCCTCCTGCCTGTTGTTTGGGTTCAGAAGGAGTCTACGACAGGGCTCCTGACAGCATACTGTCAGGAGTGTTTGTCAGGAGCAGATAAAAAAAATCCCGGTCAACAGACCGGGATTTCGATAACGCGCTAAACGTCGCCTTACGGCAGAATGGACGGCTGATCCGCCCCTTCTTTCTCGACTTTCTGCTGGAGCAGGTGCTCGCGCTTCATGCCGAGTTTCAGTGCCAGAGCGGATGCGACGTAGATAGACGACGCCGTACCGATGGTGACACCAATCAGCATGGTCAGCGAGAAGCCTTCCAGTACCGGACCACCGAAGAGGAACAGCATCAGGATCACCATCAAAGTGGTACCGGATGTGATCAAGGTACGGTGCAGCGTCTGGGTCAACGACACGTTAAAGATTTCGTACGGCGTACCGCGACGGATCTTACGGAAGTTTTCACGGATACGGTCAGATACCACGATACTGTCGTTCAGTGAGTAACCGATAACGGACATCAGGGATGCCACAATCGTCAGGTCAATCTCAATGTGGAACAACGACAGTATGCCCATGGTGATCACCACGTCGTGCGCCAGAGCGATAACCACACCGGCCGCCAGTCGCCACTCAAAGCGGAAACCGACGTACACCAGGATGGAGATCAGCGCTACCAGCAGCGCCATCGCACCGGTCTGCGCCAGGTCAGCACCCACGCTTGGGCCGACGAACTCAATACGCTTGACCGCCGCGTTCTGGCTGGTTGTTTCGTTAATCACGGTAACAACCTTGCTGCCCAGCTCCTGGCTGCCGTTGGCATCGTGCACCGGCGGCATACGCACCATGATGTCGCGGCTGCTGCCGAAGTTCTGCAGCAGCGGCTCTTCAAAGCCCGCTTTCTGCAGAGACAAACGCATCTGGTCCATATCGACCGGCTTTTCCAGGGAGATCTCGATGACCGTACCGCCGGTGAAATCCAGACCCCAGTTAAAGCCTTTCACGCTCATAATGCCGATGGACAGAATCAGCAGGAAACCTGAAATGCCGAAGGCCCAGTAGTCCCAGCGCATAAAGTCCCAGACTTTACGGCCGTGGTTCAATTGTTCAACAGTATATTCCTGTGCCACAACGCACTCCTCAGATAGACAGCTTTTTGACGCGCTTGCCGCCGTACAGCAGGTTCACGATGGCACGGGTGCCGACAATAGCGGTAAACATTGACGTTGCGACACCGATACCGGTTGTAATCGCAAAGCCTTTGATCGCGCCAGTACCCACTGCATACAGGATAAGAACCTTAATCAGTGTTGTTACGTTCGCATCGAAGATGGAGCTGAACGCGCCTTTATAGCCTTCGTCAATCGCCTGCTGAACAGAGCGACCGTTGCTCAACTCTTCTTTGATACGTTCGTTAATCAGTACGTTGGCGTCGACCGCCACCGCAAGGGTAAGAACGATACCCGCAATGCCCGGCATGGTCAGCGTCGCCCCCGGCAGCAGGGACATAATGCCGATGATCAGCACCAGGTTGGCGATCAGCGCGGAGGTCGCAATCAGACCAAACTTCTTGTAGAAGAAGATCATGAAGAGGATTGAGACCACCAGACCGGCCAGACACGCTTCCAGACCCTGCTGGATGTTTTGCATACCCAGAGTTGGACCAATGGTACGTTCTTCAACAATCTGAATTGGCGCAATCAGCGCACCGGCACGCAGCAGCAGGGAGAGCTGACGCGCTTCGTTCGGGTTGTTGATACCGGTAATACGGAAGCTGTTACCCAGACGAGACTGGATGTTGGCGATGTTAATCACCTCTTCCTCTTTCACCAGTACCGCACGACCGTTTGCATCTTTCTTGCCGCTGTCTTTGTACTCCACGAACAGGGTCGCCATCGGTTTGCCGATGTTGTCCTTGGTGAAGTTAGACATGATGTTACCACCCGCGCTATCCAGCGAGATGTTAACCTGCGGCTGGTTGTATTCGTCCTGGCTCGACGTGGAGTCGGTGATGTGGTCACCGGTCAGAATCACGCGTTTGTACAGCACAACTGGCTGACCTTCGCGAGTCTGTTTCACTTCGGAGTCACCCGGAATACGCCCTGCGGCAGCAGCGGACTGATCGACGTTGGAGTTCACCAGACGGAATTCCAGGGTTGCGGTCGCACCCAGAATCTCTTTCGCACGCGCGGTATCCTGGATACCCGGCAATTCAACCACGATACGGTCAGCACCCTGACGCTGTACCAGCGGCTCAGCCACGCCCAGCTGGTTTACACGGTTACGCAGAATGTTGATGTTCTGCTGAACGGCATATTCACGCGCTTCTTTCAGACGCGCATCGGTCATCACCGCGCGCAGCTGGTTGCTGCCCTGAGAGGTGATTACCAGGTCACGGTGACGTTGGGTCAGGTAATCTACAGCCTGATCGCGCGCCGCACTGTCGCGGAACGTGATGCTCATGCCGTAGTTATCTTCTTTACGCACGGTGGTGTAAGCGATGCCTTTATCACGCAGATCGCTGCGCAGGCTGTCGATATTCTGTTCCTGCAGCTTGCCGAGCGCGGTATCCATATCCACTTCCATCAGGAAGTGAACGCCGCCACGCAGGTCAAGACCGAGTTTCATTGGCTCTGCTTTCATCGCAGCCAGCCAACGCGGGGTTGCAGGGGCAAGGTTAAGCGCCACGACGTATTTGTCACCCAGCACGCCCATCAGCGCTTCGCGAGCGCGGAGCTGCGTGTCGGTGGTGTCGAAGCGAGCAAGAATTGCCCCCTCTTCCAGAGCCACAGACTTAGCGGTAATTTTTTCTTCTTGTAACGTTTTCTGGACCTGGATCAGCGTTTGCTCACTGGCGGCGACACCGCGCGCGCCAGTGATTTGAACAGCCGGATCCTCACCATACAGGTTGGGAAGCGCGTACAGCAGGCCGACGAGAATCACGACGACCAGCATGATGTACTTCCACAAAGGATAACGGTTTAACACGGCAGTTCCCTTTGGGAAAAGTTGGGATTACAGCGCCTTCATGGTGCCTTTCGGCAGAACGGCAGCTACGAAGTCACGTTTGATGACCACTTCAGTGGTGTCGTTCAGGGCGATAGCAATGTAGCCGTTTTCAGCCACTTTGGTTACGCGACCCACCAGACCACCGTTAGTCAGTACTTCATCGCCTTTGGCAATGGAGTTCATCAGGTTTTTGTGCTCTTTGGTGCGCTTCTGCTGTGGACGCAGGATCATGAAGTAGAAGATCAGACCGAACAC
Organism: Enterobacter sp. 302C9; assembly: GCF_034106085.1. Classification (NCBI taxonomy): domain Bacteria; kingdom Pseudomonadati; phylum Pseudomonadota; class Gammaproteobacteria; order Enterobacterales; family Enterobacteriaceae; genus Enterobacter; species Enterobacter sp. 302C9. The sequence goes on along the minus strand of NZ_JAWNBW010000001.1, from coordinate 106,689 downwards.
AACCAGCATCAGAATCAGAGACATCGGGCTGCCCTGCGCTGGAGCACCTGTTGCCGCTACCGCATCAGAAATAAAAAAGCTCATTCAAATTCCCTCATTATTAAAATTAATCAACGTTCAACGGTGGAACATCCCGCCCCTGACGTTGGTAGAAATCGGTCACGAAGCTCTCTAATTTACCCTCTTCGATAGCCTTACGTAAACCAGCCATTAAGCGCTGATAATAACGAAGATTATGAATGGTATTGAGACGCGCGCCCAAAATCTCGTTGCAACGATCGAGATGATGCAGATACGCGCGAGAATAATTGCGACAGGTATAGCAATCGCACTCGGAATCGAGCGGGCTGGTGTCACTCTTATGCTTCGCGTTACGGATTTTCACCACGCCATCGGTAACGAACAAATGGCCGTTACGCGCGTTGCGGGTTGGCATGACGCAGTCGAACATATCAATGCCGCGGCGTACGCCTTCAACCAGATCTTCTGGTTTACCCACGCCCATCAGGTATCGTGGTTTATCCGCCGGGATTTGCGGGCAGACATGCTCCAGAATGCGGTGCATGTCTTCCTTCGGCTCACCCACAGCCAAACCGCCGACAGCGTAGCCATCAAAACCTATCTCTACCAGACCTTTAACAGAGATATCGCGTAAATCTTCGTAAACGCTGCCCTGGATAATGCCGAACAGCGCATTTTTGTTCTGCAGGGAGTCAAAACGGTCACGGCTACGCTTCGCCCAGCGCAGAGACATCTCCATGGAGCGTTTTGCGTAATCCCAGTCGGCCGGATACGGCGTACATTCGTCGAAGATCATCACGATGTCAGAGCCGAGATCGTACTGAATCTCCATCGATTTTTCGGGATCGAGGAAAATCGGATCGCCGTTGATCGGGTTACGGAAGTGTACGCCCTGCTCGGTGATCTTGCGGATATCGCCCAGGCTGAAGACCTGGAAGCCGCCGGAGTCGGTCAGGATTGGGCCCTTCCACTGCATGAAATCGTGCAGGTCGCCGTGGAGCTTCATGATCTCCTGACCCGGACGCAGCCACAGGTGGAAGGTGTTGCCGAGGATAATCTGTGCGCCAGTGGCTTCTACTTCTTCCGGCGTCATCCCTTTGACGGTGCCGTACGTGCCCACAGGCATAAACGCGGGGGTTTCCACCACGCCGCGATCAAACACCAGGCGACCGCGACGCGCTCGGCCATCGGTGGTATCGAGTTCAAATTTCATTTTTTCTCCGACGTCAGAAAAACAGTCCAACGTTGTAAAACGGTGCCGCGGACTTATTCCCCGACACGCTCATTCAAAGCCAGCGGATTGTACGTGATAAACATCGCGTCCCCGTAGCTAAAAAAGCGATATTTTTGTTCTACCGCAGACTTGTAGGCCGCCATCGTGTTCTGATAACCGGCAAATGCCGACACCAGCATAATCAGCGTTGATTCAGGCAGATGGAAGTTGGTCACCAGCGCGTCAATCACTTTGTACTGATAGCCCGGATAGATAAAGATCTGTGTGTCGCCAAAGAACGGCTCGATAAGATTGCGCTTCGCCGCCTGCGCGGCGCTCTCGAGTGAGCGCACGGACGTTGTACCGACCGCCACGACGCGGCTACCGCGCGCTTTCGCCGCCAGCACCGCGTCCACCACATCCTGAGGCACTTCGGCATACTCAGAGTGCATGATGTGATCTTCAATGCTGTCCACGCGCACCGGCTGGAAGGTTCCCGCGCCGACGTGCAGCGTCACGAACGCCATCTCCACGCCCTTCGCGCGCAGTTTCTCCAGCAGCGGCTCATCAAAATGCAGGCCCGCGGTCGGCGCAGCGACGGCGCCAGGCTTCTGGCTGTAGACGGTCTGGTACAGCTCGCGGTCGGCCTCTTCGTCCGGACGCTCAATATACGGCGGCAGCGGCATGTGGCCGATGGCGTTCAGGATATCGAGCACCGTGCGTTCGTCATCGAACGCCACCTCAAACAGCGCATCGTGGCGCGCGGTCATGGTCGCTTTGATGCTCTCATCATCGCCCAGCAGCAGTTCAGCGCCCGGCTTCGGCGCCTTAGACGCGCGAATATGTGCCAGAATACGTTTATCATCGAGCATACGTTCGACCAGCACTTCAATCTTGCCGCCGCTGGCTTTACGGCCAAACAGGCGCGCCGGGATCACGCGGGTATTGTTAAAGACCAGCAGATCGCCAGGGTTGAGCTTGTCGAGCAAATCGGTGAAAGTACCGTGCGTCAGCTCGCCCGTTGGCCCATCCAGTGACAGTAAGCGACAGCTGCTGCGCTCAGGCATGGGATAGTGAGCAATCAGGGATTCAGGTAGTTCAAAGGAGAAATCGGCGACGCGCATGACGTATACTCGTGACTTAAAAACAGGCGGCATAGTCTAGTGCTCACACCCTTTTGCTGCAACAACTAGCCGCCCCCGGACAAATAAAACGCATGAATTTTCTCGCTCACCTGCATCTCGCTCACCTCGCTGACAGCTCCCTGTCCGGCAATTTGCTGGCCGATTTCGTACGCGGCAACCCCGCTGAGGACTATTCCCCGGAGGTTGTCGACGGGATTTTCATGCACCGCCGCATCGACGTGCTGACGGATAAGCTGCCGGAAGTGACGGAAGCCAAAGCGTGGTTTCGCCCTGAAACGCGCCGCGTTGCGCCGATCACGCTCGACGTGATGTGGGATCACTTTCTGTCGCGCCACTGGGAACAGCTGTCGCCGGAGATGCCCTTGCCGGCGTTTGTGCGCTATGCCCACCAGCAGGTGTCGATCATTCTGCCCGACTCGCCGCCGCGCTTTGTGAATCTGAATAACTATTTATGGTCGGAACGCTGGCTGGAGCGCTATCGCGAGATGGATTTCATCCAGAACGTGCTGAACGGGATGGCGAGCCGCCGCCCGCGACTGGATGCGCTGCGGGATTCCTGGTATGACCTGGATGAACATTACGATGCCCTGGAAGCGCGTTTCTGGCAGTTTTACCCGCGGATGATGGTGCAGGCGAAAAACAAACAGCTCTGACAGAATTCACATTGATAGGTAAAAGCTGGCGGAACGATTGTCACCACCTCTTTGTCTTATCCATGAACACTCTCTATACTGGCTCGCGTTGCGTTCCAAATAACCTTAGTATCTACAGGAGAATCATATGGTTCTGGTAACTCGTCCGGCTCCGGATTTTACAGCTGCAGCAGTTCTGGGCAACGGTGAAATCGTTGAAAACTTCAACTTCAAACAGCACACCAACGGTAAAGCGACCGTTCTGTTCTTCTGGCCAATGGACTTCACTTTCGTTTGCCCGTCTGAGCTGATTGCCTTCGACAAACGTTATGAAGAATTCCAGAAGCGTGGCGTGGAAGTTGTTGGCGTCTCCTTCGACTCTGAATTTGTACACAACGCATGGCGTAACACCCCTGTCGACAAAGGCGGCATCGGTGCGGTGAAATACGCAATGGTTGCGGACATCAAACGCGAAATCCAGCAGGCTTACGGTATCGAACATCCGGACGCTGGCGTTGCGCTGCGTGGTTCCTTCCTGATCGACGCAAACGGCATCGTTCGTCACCAGGTTGTGAACGATCTGCCGCTGGGTCGTAACATCGACGAAATGCTGCGCATGGTTGACGCGCTGCAGTTCCACGAAGAGCACGGCGAAGTGTGCCCGGCTCAGTGGGAAAAAGGTAAAGAAGGCATGAACGCGTCTCCAGACGGCGTGGCTAAATACCTGTCTGAGAACGTATCCAGCCTGTAATCGGCACGGTTTACGAAAAAGGCCCGCTTATGCGGGCCTTTTTTTATGCCTTACGCTGCGTCTCTCGCCAGATACGCCAGGCCATGCCCGCCAGCAGAATCACCCCCGCAATCAGCACGCCCCATACCAGCAGCGTGTTCATCCTGCTCTCCCGCTCTGCCGCAGAGGTAGCGGTCAGACGCTCCTGGCCGCCTAACGCGACATCATCCAGAATGTCGGCCTGCGGCAGGTTCGCCATATCATAGGTCTTGCGCAGGTCGGCCGGGATCAGCATGCCGGGCTCCACGCTGGCAGGCTTCGCGGCGCCGTTGCCCCAGGCGAGCACGTACGGCGCTTTCCCCTGCGCGTTGAACACCAGGTCATAGCGGTCGCGATGTCCCGTGACGCCCGGCAGATATTCTGGCAGACGCGCATTCAGCGTCGTGATTTTCACAGCCTGCACCAGGCCCCCGTTAAGCGAAACCGGTGGCGACGTTTTTCCCTCAAGACGGTAAAGAACCTCTTTTTTAAGCGGGTGCCATGCGTCTTTTTCCGTACTCCGCCACGCGATCTCCACGGGAAGGACGCCATCGCCATTCAGTGAGAGGCTGACAGCACTCAGCGGCTGCGGGCGCGCCCAGTGCCACTGCGCTTCGCTTGTCGATAGCTGCTCCACTTCGCCCTCAAGGTCGACCGCTTCCGGGGCTGCCTGCGCAGGTGCGCTGATTGCGTTTACGCCGGTCAAGGTTAGCCCCTGGCTCTGCGCATTCAGCACCACCATGAGATAGCGATTCGCATCGGGAGATAAAACGGTATCGGTATCGATCCGATCGAGCTTAAGACGATCCTGACCGCTGACGACGTCCAGCAATGGCATATCCTCGCGCAGGGTATACCAGCGCTTAAGATCCTCGCTGTAATAGACCGACGCCGTTCCCTGCCACGGCGTCTGCGGGGTATTCCAGAGCAGCTGCAGCTGGGATATAGCGATCTCGCCCGTCGCCTGTTCCGGCAGGGTCAGCAGATAATGTTGCCCGGCTGCGGCGGCTTTTTGCCCCTCCAGCACAATCTCAACGCCGCTTCCGGAACGAAGCAGGATCTTATCGCTATCACCGGATCCTCGAGAAGCCGCAAGCGGCGAGGCGTCCAGCGGGAAGAGGCGCAGTGCGGTGGATTGCGCTGGCACCTGCGGACGCGTCGCGCTGACCAGGCTGAAGGGAACCGCCTCGCCCGACTGGTTAAAGACGCGGACATCATGCAGATCCGGCGACGTGCTTTGCTCATAGACGGCGAGCGGCAGCATCACCCGATACCACTGGGAAGGAACAGACGTATCCAGTGAAAGACCAAAAGCATAGTCCCGGGGCGATTCCGTTTGTCCCTCGTCGCAGAACGCCGGGCCGGAAAACGCCAGCAGCGCGGTACAGGCTACCGCTTTCATCCATTTCATTTTTCATCTCCTGTTTTGGGCGGCAGCGGGGAGAAATACCCCACGATCAGAACCAGTATCGCCACGCCGATAAACGCCACCGCGCGCGACAAACCGCCTCCGCCCGCGCTGTCCACCAGCATCAGTTTAACCATCACCACGCCCAGCAGCGCGGCACCGCAGAGCCACTCCTGCCGGGAAGCCCGACGGGTGGCATGGATCATGACCACCAGCGCGCTCAGCATCCAGAACAGGGCAAAACTGGTCTGGATAAGCCGCGAATCCCACAGCGATGCCATATTCCAGGCCACGTCGCCGTACCAGGCCAGGGCGCGCATCAGCGCACCGTTAAGCCACCAGAAGCCAAACGCCATCATCGCGACGGCAGGCCACGGGCGGGCCTGCAAGAGCCACGCCGGGTAGTAGCGATCCACCGCCCGATAAAAGACCACCAGCCCCAGCAATGCGAACGCTGCGCCTTCCTCAAGCGGGTTTATCAGCGGCAGCCAGGTCTGACGATAGACCACGCCGTCCTGGAAATTGGTCACCACCAGCAGTACCAGCAGCGCCACAACCGCGGGGATAGGTGCCAGGCAGGCGTAGAGCGCAGGCCACTCCCGGAACGGCCACCCCCGACGCCGTACGGCTGCAGAGAGCCCCATAATCACCCCGCCGCCTGCTGCCATCGCCAGTCCGCTGCCCCAGGCCGCCATGCCCCACGGCAATGAACGGGCAAACCAGTAAAGCTCCGCGGCCAGCGCCAGCAAAATCATCCAGAACAGCGACAAATGCAGCCCCATCGCGATGCGCGGCAGGAGTCTTTCACCGTCGCGCCGCAGCAGCATCAGCGCGGCAGGAAGCGCAACGCACCAGGCGAGATTTGACCAGCCGGCGGCAACGATCTGCTGGTGCCAGAGCTGATAACCCACCATCAGCAGCATAACCGGCCACAGCAGCCATTTGCTGGCATCCAGCTCCCGCCACGCCAGACGAGCAGCCACCTGCCGCCAGCCCCAGACCGACGCCGCCGTCAGCGCCAGCACGCCCGCCAGAATCGGTAATTCCTTCGTCAGTGCCAGCTGTGACGCGCCCAATAGCGCCACGAGCCAGAACAGCAGCCCACCTGCCAGCAGCGCCCGGCTGACCGGCAGAAAGAGAGTCCGCCACAGCCAGGCCGCAGCCAGCCAGCAAAGGCTGAGGATGGTGAAGATCAGCAGCAGGCTGAGGGACGTAACGCCGTTCGTCTGCGCCCACAGCGCGCTGCCGAGCGCCAGCACCAGCAGCGCCGTCCCGCTATAGCACATGCGACGCTGGTGCTGCTGTACGCCCAGCCAGAGGATACCCAGCCCTTCCAGCGCCCAGGCCATCGCCGTCCAGCGCGCCGACAGCGCCAGCGGAATGGCGAGCGTGGCAAATCCGCCGCCGATGGCCAGCGCCGCCATGACCAGCGGTCGTCCGATGGAGGGATAGCGCCGCAGCGCAAGGAACGCGAGGGTAAGATAAAATGCGCCGTATCCCAGCGCGCTCAGGGCCGGGCCATACTCCCAGTGCCGGGTCATGCCGTACTGCATCCCGAAACCGATCAGCGGCGGGGCAAACAGCAGCACGCCGTCGATAATCTGCTTCCCTTTCTCCTGCGCCCGCAGCGACAGCGCCACGCTCAGGACGCCAAATATCAGCGTATTGGCAATCAGGAACAGTTGGCAGATCCAATAGTCTTCAGGCTGGTAGTCATTCAGCCCCCACAGGCCGCCCACGCCGAACGTAAACAGCAGCCCGAGCAGGTTCAGCTCGCGCCAGTGCTGCCAGATGCTGATAGCGAGAATCCCGATGGAAAGCAGGAGATAGAATGAGAACAGCGCCACAAAGCTGCCGCCCCCGGTGGACAACAGCAGCGGCGCAAGATACCCGCCGAGGCTCGCCAGCATGGCCAGGCTCAGCGCCTTCTGCAGCACCGCCAGCCCAACGCTCGCCGCGCAAATCACCACCAGCAGCGCAAAGGCCAGCGTCATCGGCAGCATTTGCCAGAGCCGGAATGCGCCAAACACCGTCAGGTAGAGCACGCCGGTCGCCCCGCCCTGGAGGATCAGCGCATAGACACGCTGCTTATGCCGCAGCCGCCACCCGACCGCCAGAAGCACGATGGCAAAGAGCGCCGTTGCCACGAGGCGTAGCTCAAGCGGGAACAGGGAATGTTCCACGGTATAGCGCAGCAGGAATGAAAGACCGAGGAAGAGCAGCAGGATCCCAAGCTTCGCCAGCGGATTACCCTGCATAAACCAGCGCACCAGCGACGTCAGGATGCCGCCAAAGGCAGAAGGCTGTTTTGCCGCAGGCGTCGGGGCCGGAGCGGGTTCTGCCACGGCTGCGGGAGTATCGGAACGCCAGGGGTCGACAGGCGCGGGAGCATCTTCAACCACTGGCGCGGTAGGCTGCACGGGCTCCGGCGCGCTTTCAGGTACGTCGCGCTGCTCAAGCGCCTCAATGCGCTGGCGTAGCCGGGCGATCTCCTGTCGCGCCGCCGTACTTCGGTTAAAGCCGATAACCGCAAGCACGGGCGCAACCACCAGCGCAAAAACCAGGAACAAACAGCCAAGGATGTAAAGCTCGTCCATGTTTCCACCTTCACCGTAAACGATCCGTTAAGATTGACACAAATAGTTGCATTTGCGCCATCTTAAAAGGTGGAAACATTAACAGGTCTTAACTGCCGAACCAGATCGTCGCGGATACCGCAGGCAGCGCCAGCACGCCGTCCTGTATCGTCGCCTTGCCCTCTTTATTCTTCCACGCAGCCACCTTTAGCAGCGGTGAATCATCCAGCACCACTTCGCAGGCCTCGCCCCGGTTAATCGCCACCAGCACGCGCTGCTGGTTATAGACGCGAGCAAACACCACCACGTTATCGTGGGCGTATACCACCTGGCAGCCGCCGTAGCGCAGGGCGAGACTCTGCTTACGCAGCTTCGCCAGCCGCTGATACAGGCTGAACAGCACCTTGTCCTGCTTCTCTGGCTCCCACGGGAAGGTTTTACGGCAGAACGGATCGTTGTTGCCGTCCAGCCCCACTTCGTCTCCATAATAGATGCACGGCACGCCCGGCCAGGTGAAGAGCCAGGTCACCGCCAGCGGCAGACGCGCCACATCCTTGCCAAGCAGGGATTTAAAGCGGGCGGTATCGTGGCTATCGAGCTGGTTGAACATCCGCAGCTGCTGCTGATGGGACAGACCGGCGCGATAGTTCTCCATCCACGCCATGCAGGTTTCAGCGTCGATATGATTCGGATCGTAGGAGATGTCGGTGTTAGCGAGGAATCCCCACAGCGGTAAGGTAAAGCCGCGATAGTTCATCGCCGCATCTTCCGCATCGTTCTGCAGCCACTGGCGCGCGTCGCCAAAGTGCTCGCCAAAGACGAACGCCTCCGGCTGGGCCGCTTTCGCCGAGCGCGTAATCCCGGCGACGTGCTGAAGGTTATTCCGCGCCCCGCCGGCTTCACCGAGCATATGCACCACGTCCAGCCGCCAGCCGTCCATATTCCACGGCGCCTTCAGCCAGTGACGGACGATGCTGTCTTCGCCGCCGTAGATTTCATTCACGAGCGTTGGCGACTGGAAATCCAGCTTCGGCAGGCTCGCGTAGCCCAGCCAGTCCAGCGCGCGGCCCTCCTCGTTAAAGCTGTACCAGTCGCGCTGCGGCGATTCCGGGTTATGACACGCCCCGCCCATCGACTGGTTATGGCGGTCAAACCAGGCGTGCGAATCTCCACTGTGGTTGAACACGCCATCCAGAATCAGGCGCATGCCTTCGTTTTGAGTGTTCTTTCGCAGGCGCAGCAGCGCCTCGTCACCGCCAAACTGTTCGTCAACGTGGCGATAATCTTCGGTATCGTATTTGTGCACGCTCGGGGCTTTAAACACCGGGTTGAGATACAGCGCCGTCACGCCGAGCTTTTTCAGGTACGGCAGCTTTTCGCTGATGCCGTCGAGATCGCCGCCGTAAAAAGTGGATCCACCCGCCTGCGCGGTTAACGGCTCGTCCCACGCTTTCAGGATAATGTCGTGGCCCGCCGCATGGTGGTGATAGATCTTATCCTGGTCGGCGGTGCGTTTTTCGCTGCGCGCAAAACGGTCCGGGAAAATCTGGTAAAACACCTGATCGTTAACCCACTGCGGGCCGTTATCCGGGTAATCGACCGCAAACTGCTCCAGCCGTGCGGGCGGGAAACGGCTAACCCCCTGCGGGGTAAACCACAGCTGGCGGTTATTCCACAAAAGCTTAAAACTGTAACGGCGGCGCGGCTGCCCGCTATTCAGGTCGATATTCGCCCGCCACGCCGTGATCCCCGGCTGCGGCTGGCTGCGCAGCTTGTGCATTTTCAGGCCGGTCTCTTCGTTATCTATTTCGGCGCGGAGCGTCACGCGTTCAGGCTGATTTTCCCCCGCCAGCCAGAGCGTAATCACAAGGTTGTCTTTGTTTTGCTTAACAAATGGGGCAACCGGAAGGTGCCAGGCGTTTAACATCACGAATCCCCTCTGATGAAATTGACGTCACCTTGCCACAGGGTGGTTAAGGATAGCTCATCACGTTCGGGATTATTGGGGGAGGAGAAAGGAGGATGAGGCAAAATTCCCTCTCCCAAGGGGAGAGGGGAAAAGGATATTACTGCGCTTCCGCCAGCTGACGGTCACGGCGGCATTTAAACATCCAGCCCACCAGCAGCAGGACGATCCACGCGCAGCCCACGTACAGGGAAATGCGGGTATCCGGATGGTAGCCAATCAGGGCAATGATAAACACCAGGAAGATCAGCCCGACGACGGTCGTCGCAACGCCGCCCGGTACTTTGAACTTCAGCGCTTTCGCCTCATCCGGCGACAGACGACGGCGGAACGCAATCTGCGACAGCAGGATCATAATCCACACCCACACCGTCGCGAAGGTCGCCAGCGATGCGATCACCAGGAAGACGTTCTCCGGCATGATGTAGTTCAGGTAAACCGAGAACAGCAGCGCTACGGTCATCACCACAACGGTTACCCACGGCGTGCCGCGGCGTGAGGTTTTGGCGAACACCTTCGGCGCACTGCCCTGCTCCGCCATGCCGTGCAGCATACGGCCCACGCCAAAGACGTCACTGTTGATCGCGGAGAGTGACGCGGTGAGCACCACAAAGTTCAGAATGCTGGCCGCAAAGGCAATTCCCATATGCTGGAAGGTCAGAACAAACGGGCTACCGTTGGTGCCGACCTGATTCCACGGGTAGATGGACATAATCACGAACAGCGTGCCCACGTAGAACACCAGAATACGCATCGGCACCGAGTTGATGGCGCGCGGAATTGATTTCTCCGGATCTTTCGCTTCACCGGCGGTAATACCGATAATCTCGATGCCGCCGTAGGCGAACATCACCATCTGCAGCGACATGACCATCCCGAGCCAGCCGTTGCTGAAGAAGCCACCGTTGCTCCAGAGGTTGTGAATACCGGTCGGCTGCCCGCCGTTGCCGATTCCCCAGATGATGATGCCGAAACCGGCCACGATCATGATGATGATGGTGGCGACCTTGAAGAAGGAGAACCAGAATTCGAGCTCGCCGAACACCTTCACGCTCATCAGGTTGACGGCGCAAATGATCAGCACCACGCTCAGCACCCAAATCCAGTGCGGCACCGCCGGGAACCAGACGCCCATATAGATGCCAAACGCCGTCACGTCGGCAATCGCCACAATCAGGATTTCAAAGCAGTAGGTCCAGCCGGTGATAAACCCGGCCAGCGGGCCGAGGTTTTCCTGCGCGTAGCGGGAGAAGGAGCTGGCGGACGGGTTGTGAACCGACATTTCGCCGAGGGCGCGCATGATGATATACGCCGCCACGCCGCCGATGATGTACGCCAGCAGAACGCTGGGACCGGCCATTTTGATGGCATCTGCCGAGCCATAAAAAAGACCGGTGCCGATAGCAGAGCCCAGCGCCATAAAGCGGATGTGGCGCGTGCTCAATCCACGTTTAAGTTTGTTAGTGCTTTCCATTTAAATCTTGCCATTCAACACGAAAAAAACAAAAAACCACGGGGCCTTAAGCCCCGTGGTTAAACAGTTTGTTGCCGTTGATTAATGAGCGTTCGATGCGACCTGACGCCCTGCAGCACGGTCCCAGATAATCGCCAGAACCAGTGCAACAACGGTAGGCATCAGCCAGGCCAGACCCTGCTCGGACAGCGGCAGACGCTGTGTCCATGCCGGCAGTATGTGCGCGAAAGCTGATGCTTTAATCCCGTCAAGGATACCAAAAATCAGGCTGATAAACATGGCTGGCGCAATAATTCGTGAAGAGTTGTTCCACCACGGGCGAGTAAAGCTCAGCACGACCAGCACAATACACGGCGGGTAAATCGCCGTCAGTACCGGAATAGAGACCTGAATCAGGTGGCTCAGACCGAGGTTGGACACCGCCATGGAGAAGATACCGAGGATAAACACCAGGGTGCGGTAAGAGAGCGGCAGATACTGTGCAAAGAACTCTGCGCAGGCGCAGGTCAGGCCAACCGCCGTCACCAGACACGCCAGGAAAATCAGCGCTGCCAGCAGCATACTGCCCGCACCGCCAAAGGTGTGCTGAACGTAGGCGTGCAGGATAGCCGCACCGTTGGCGTTCTGCTCAACCAGCATGGCGCTATCGGAACCCAGACGGAACAGCGCCAGATACAGCAGCGTCAGCCCCACGCCGGCCATCAGGCCAGCCCAGATGGTATAGCGGGTCAGCAGACGCGCTTCGGTCACACCGCGGGAACGCGCGGCGTTAACGATAACGATACCAAACACCATGGCGCCCAGCGTATCCATCGTCAGGTAGCCGTTCACAAAGCCGTTAGAGAACGCGGCGTTTTTATAGGCGTCCATCGCGTCGCTAATCGGGCCCGCTGGCCAGACGATGGCCGCAACCGCCAGAACAATCAGCGCCACAATTTTCAGCGGAGCCAGGAAGTTACCCACGGTATCCAGCAGCTTGCCCGGATAGAGGGAAACCAGAATCACGATCGCGAAGTAGATCAGGCTGTAGATAAACAGCGGCATCGCACCGTCACCGGTCAGGGGAGCAATACCCACTTCGAAAGACACGGTCGCCGTACGCGGGGTCGCAAACAGCGGGCCAACGGCGAGATAGCAGACGGTTGCCAGCAGAACGCCCGCCACTTTGCCAATCGGGGTGCTGAGGCTATCCACACCGCCGCCGACTTTCGCCAGCGCGACGACGGTCAGAACCGGCAGACCCACGGCAGTAATCAGGAAACCAAACGCGGCGGTCCAGACGTGTTCACCCGCCTGTAAGCCAACCATTGGAGGGAAAATGATGTTGCCTGCGCCAACGAACAGCGCAAATGTCATAAAGCCCAGCGCGATGATGTCACGCGATTTTAAGTGATGGGTCATAAAACCTTACTGCCTGTGGATGTGGTGTTGAAAACATTGAGATTTTCGATATCCCTGACGGGACGATACAGCCGAAAATTTGCTCAATTTCAGCGGGAAATGCTCCCGTCCTGGCGTGGAGAAGAATAGTTTTTCGATTTACCACGCAAATACAGTCGGTCTGACAGTATCTGGGGCGCAATTTAAACGCTTATAACGTTTAAAGGCAAGGTGGGATCGTAAAACCAGAACAATATGCCAGCATGAAAATACATGTCAGAACAATACGCTATTTATAAGAAAAACCCATGGCTAATCATGCGAACAAAAAACAGTCAGCCGTATAAAATTCATCCGCGTTTCGCTTGACTGCAAAGCAAACGGGCCAGCAGACGCTGACCCGTGGAAAGGTAAAATGACACGCCTGCCGTCAGGCGATCTTTTTGGCAATTAATCGTTCCGGAATAACGAAACTGAAGCGGGTTCCTTTACCCAGCGTACTCTGAATATCGAGACGGCTTTCATGGTGATTCACCGCGTGTTTCACAATTGCCAGCCCCAGGCCGCTTCCGCCTGTTTGCCGGGATCGCGCTTTATCCACACGGTAAAAGCGCTCGGTCAGACGCGGAATATGCTCAGGCGCAATCCCCGGCCCGTTGTCTTCCACGCTAAACTCAGCCCCCGTTGGGGCATGGTGCCAGCGCACCACGATATTCGTCCCCTCCGGCGTATGATTCACCGCGTTATACACCAGGTTGGAAATGGCGCTCCGCAGTTCATCTTCGCTGCCCAGCACCTTCAGCGTATTGTCGACCTCAAAGGTCAGGTGATGCTTTTTGTGGCTTAGCGTCTGCGCTTCACGCTCAACGACCCGCAGCATCATCGGGACATCAATGGTGTCATTTAGCGCGAGCGACGGCGCCGCTTCAATCTTCGAGAGCGTCAGCAGCTGCTTCACCAGCCCTTCCATCCGGTGCGTTTGCTCGCGCATGGTGTGCAGCGCTTTTTCACGCGGCGCGCCTTCAAGCGTTTGCTCCTGCATCATCTCCAGGTATCCCTGAAGCACGGTCAGCGGTGTACGCAGTTCGTGACTGACGTTGGCGAAGAAGTTGCGACGCGCCCCTTCCAGCTGGTGCATCTGGGTGACATCGCGCGCCACCATCAGCCACTGTTTATCGCTGTAGGGCATCACGCGGATTTCCAGATGGCGACCATTATTGAGCTTCAGATTATGCGGGCGGGTAAAATCACGCTTTTTCAGATACAGCGTGAACTCGGGATATCGCAGAAGGTTGAGGATATTCTGGCCATTGTCGTCGGGCCAGCGCAGGCCCAGCAGCTGTTGCGCAAGGCCGTTACACCAGAAGATCGTCCCTTCTTCGGTCGTCAGAATAACGGCATCCGGCAGCGACTCTGCACCGCTGCGAAAACGCTTAATCAGGCTTCCCAGCTCGCGGCGACGCTTTTTATTACGCATCTGCATCTGATGCAGACCGTACAGCAGCGGCTCCCAGCTGCCGCTTCCCGGCGGCGGCGTCATACTTCGGTCAACCCACAGCCACCAGGAGAGGCGCAGCAGGTTCCAGAAATGCCAGATCAGCAGCCCGGTGACCGACGCCAGCAGAAACCACGGCAGGTGTCCAAGAAAGGCCCCCAGAAGGAAGGCCGGAATACAGCATAAGATCAGTTCAAAGACGAGCCTTTTCCATGACAGACGTTCCAGCACGCGTCACACTCCTGTCATTGTTCAGAAACGGGTAGAAAAACGATAACCCGTGCCGCGGACCGTCTGCACCATGCGATCGTGGCCGCTCAGTTCCAGTGCTTTTCGCAGGCGGCGAATATGTACGTCAACCGTCCGGTCTTCGACATACACGTTAGTTCCCCAGACGTTATTCAGCAACTGCTCGCGGCTGTAAACGCGTTCCGGGTGGGTCATAAAGAAGTGCAGGAGTTTAAATTCGGTAGGCCCCATGTCGAGGGGATTTTCACCGGTCATCACGCGGTGTGAGGTGGGGTCAAGGCTCAGCCCCTGCATCTCTATCACCTCTTCCACCGCCATCGGCGAAATTCGGCGCATCACGGCTTTAATGCGGGCAACCAGCTCTTTTGGAGAGAACGGTTTAGTAATGTAATCGTCCGCGCCGGTCTCCAGACCGCGAACGCGATCCTCTTCTTCTCCGCGCGCCGTGAGCATCACAACCGGGATGTCGCGGGTCAGCGCTTCACGCTTCAGGTGTTTGATAAACTGCAGTCCGGAGCCGCCGGGCAACATCCAGTCCAGCAGAATCAGATCGGGCCAGGGTTCATTCAGCTGGTTCACTGCGCTGTCATAATCTTCCGCTTCAACCGGCTGGAAGCCGTTTTGCTCGAGCACGAAGCACACCATTTCACGAATTGGAGCTTCATCTTCTACGACCAGAATACGTCTCGCCATACTTTGCCCTGTCTTATCTTATTTAAGTTACAAGTTTGTAATTCGGCGCCATTATGCGTCAGATTTATGACAGATTTATGAAAAACAGTACCACGATAACGGGCAAACCGTTGTTTTATTACAGCGGTTATTTTCCCGTCTCTGAACGTTTATAATCCTGCTTTCTCTTTTTTGCCACGGATCAGCTATGCGCATACTTCACACTTCGGACTGGCATCTGGGTCAAAATTTTTACAGCAAAAGCCGTGCGGCTGAACATGAAGCGTTCCTGAACTGGCTGCTGAAAACGGCCCGGACGCACGAGGTGGACGCGATTATTGTGGCGGGTGACATCTTTGATACCGGCTCGCCCCCCAGCTATGCGCGTGAACTGTACAACCGCTTCGTGGTGAATTTGCAGCAAACCGGCTGTCATCTGGTGATTGTCGCCGGCAACCATGATTCCGTCGCGACGCTCAATGAATCTCGTGACATCCTGGCATTTCTCAATACCACCGTCGTCGCCAGCGCCGGGCACGCCCCGCAGATCCTGAAAAAACGCGACGGCACGCCGGGGGCGGTGCTGTGCCCCATTCCCTTTTTGCGTCCGCGGGACATCGTGCAAAGTCAGGCGGGGCTGTCGGGCGCGGAAAAACAGCAGCATCTCCTGCAGGCCATCACCGACTATTATCACCAGCAGCACGTCGATGCCTGCGCCCTGCGCGGCGACCAGCCGATTCCGGTGATTGCGACCGGCCATCTCACCACCGTCGGAGCCAGTAAAAGTGACGCCGTACGTGACATCTATATCGGCACGCTGGATGCCTTTCCGGCGCAGAACTTCCCGCCAGCCGACTACATTGCGCTCGGACATATTCACCGGGCGCAGATCGTCGGTGGCAGCGAGCACATCCGCTACTGCGGCTCGCCTCTTTCGCTCAGCTTTGACGAAACGGGCAAAGCCAAGTCCGTCCATCTGGTGAGCTTCTCCGAGGGAAAACTTCACGCCGTCGAGACGCTGGAAGTACCGGTCACCCAGCCGCTGGCGGTGCTGAAGGGCGATCTTGACGCCATTACCGCCCAGCTTGAGCAGTGGCGCGGAACAGCGCTTAACCCGCCCGTCTGGCTGGATATCGAAATCACCACCGACGACTACCTGCACGATATGCAGCGTAAAATTCAGGCGCTGACGGAAGATTTGCCCGTCGAAGTCTTACTGGTACGCCGCAGCCGCGAGCAGCGCGAGAAAATTCTGTTAAGCGCTCAACGTGAAACGCTCAGTGAACTGCGGGTTGAAGAGGTGTTTGAACGCAGGCTCTCGCAGGAGGAAATTGACGACGCGAAGCGCGCAAGACTCAGCGAACTGTTCAGCCATACCCTGCATGCGCTCAATGATGAGGAAGAAAACGCATGAAAATTTTGAGCCTGCGCCTGAAAAATCTCAACTCCCTCAAGGGCGAGTGGAAAATTGACTTTACCGCGGAGCCGTTTGCCAGCAACGGGCTGTTTGCCATTACCGGCGCGACCGGGGCAGGTAAAACCACCCTGCTCGACGCCATCTGCCTGGCGCTTTATCACGAAACGCCGCGACTACAGAAGGTCTCTCAGGCGCAAAACGACCTGATGACGCGCGACACCGCCGAGTGCCTGGCGGAAGTGGAGTTCGAGGTAAAAGGCACCGCCTATCGCGCATTCTGGAGCCAGAACCGCGCGCGCAACCAGCCGGACGGCAACCTGCAGGCGCCGCGCGTGGAGCTGGCGCGCTGCGAAGATGGCAAAATCCTGGCCGACAAAGTGACGGATAAACTGGAGCAAACCGCCGCGCTCACCGGGCTGGACTATGGCCGCTTCACCCGCTCGATGCTGCTCTCACAGGGGCAGTTTGCCGCCTTCCTTAATGCCAGGCCGAGCGATCGCGCCGAGCTGCTGGAAGAGCTGACCGGCACCGAGATCTACGGACAGATTTCCGCCATGGTGTTTGAGAAACACAAAGCCGCCCGCAGCGTGCTTGAAAAGTGCGAGGCGCAGGCGGCAGGCGTCGTGCTGTTGAGCGAAGAGCAACAGCAGCAGTTGCAGCAAAGTTTGCAGGCGCTTACTGATGAAGAGAAAACCCTGCTGGTTCAGCAGCAAAGCCAGCAGAAAGATTTTCAGTGGCTTACGCGCCATGATGAGCTCGTACTTGAGCAACAGCGCGTCACCGCGATGCAGCAGCAGGCGCAACAGGCGCTGACGAACGCTGCGCCAGAGCTGGCAAAGCTCCAGCTTGCTCTGCCCGCCGCCCAGCTTCGACCGCTTTGGGCGCACCAGCAGGAGCAAACCGCGCGCCTGACGCAAACCCAGCAGCGAATTATTGAAGTAAATACTCGCTTACAAGCCAAAACCGCACTGCGCGCGCGGATCCGTCATACCGCCCAGCGGAATCATGAGCAGCTTCAGACCGAACTGACGGCACTGGCGCAGTGGCTGTCGGAGCACGAGCGCTATCGCCTGCTGGGGCAGGAGATTGCCGGCTGGCGTGCCCAGTTCTCACAGCTTAACCGCGACAAAACGCAGTTAGCCTCACTTGCTGCGCGGATGGGGGAACTACGCAACAGGCTGGCTGAGATGCCGGAAAATGCGCTGACGCTGACGGCGGATGAGGTCAGCGCGGCCATGGAGCAGCAGTCCCGGTCACGCACGCTGCGCCAGCGGCTGACGTCGCTGCATGCCCGCTATCAGCCGCTGCAAAAGCGCCTGCGCCAGAGCGGTGAAAGCATGCAGAAGGCCCAGGCCGATCAAAACAAACTCAATGAAACGCTGACGCTGCGTCGCCAGCAGTACAAAGAGAAACACCAGCACTTTCTGGATCTTAAAGCCCTCTGCGAACGCGAAGCGACGATTAAAGACCTGGAAAGCTATCGTTCCCGTCTTGAGGCAGGCAAACCCTGTCCGCTGTGCGGCTCCAGCGAGCACCCCGCCGTTGCGCAATACCAGTCGCTTGAGCTGACGGATAACCAGCGCCGCCGCGATGACCTGGAAAAAGAGGTCGCCGCGCTTAAAGAGGAAGGCCTGCTGGTGCTGGGACAGGTTAATGCCCTGACGCAGCAGATCCAGCGCGAGTCAGACGAAGCGCAGACTCTCTCTCAGGAAGAGCAAGCGCTCACTAAAGAGTGGATGGAGGCCTGCACTTCCCTGAACATCGCGTTGAATATTCAGGAAGATATCACGCCATGGATGAACGAGCAGGAACAGTACGAGCGCCAGCTTTATCAGTTGAGCCAGCGTCTGACCCTGCAAAACCAGCTAAACGATCAGGAAGTGCAGGAGCGACAGTATCAGCAGCAGCTGACGGCCGCGCGCCAGGCGCTGGAAATCACCCTGCTCTCGCTATCGCTTAACGTACCTGAAGACGGCAATGAAGCCGCCTGGCTGCACGCCCGCGAAGCGGAATTCGCGCAGTGGCAGGAGAAACAAACGCAGCACGGCGTGCTTCTGGAACGCATAAACGCGCTGAAGCCGCTGCTCGACACGCTTCCGGAAACGAACGGCGAAGAGGCCGAACCGGCCATTCCTGACGGCTGGCGCGACGTGCATGACGAATGCGTGTCGCTACAAAGCCAGCTCAGCGCGCAGCAGCAGCAGGAAAAGCTGGAGCAAGAGCGCCTGCAGCAGTCGCAGACGCAGTTCACCGCGGCGCTCGCAGCAAGCTGCTTTGCCGATCGGGACGCCTTCCTTGCCGCGCTGCTGGATGACGACGCTATTCGCCACCTCGAACAGCTGAAGCAGTCGCTGGAAAGCCAGATACAGCAGGCCGCGGCCCTTTCCGGCCAGGCTAACCAGCAGCTGCAGGCTCATCTGGCGCTGCGGCCGGAAGGGCTCAACGCCGATGCCCCCACGCTGCAAAGCCAGCTGCAGCAGCTGGCGGAAAGGCTTCGCGAGAACACCACGCATCAGGGCGAGATCCGCCAGCAGCTTAAGCAGGACAGCGATAACCGTCAGCACCAGCTGGCGTTGATGCAGCAAATTGAAGAGGCCGCGCGCCAGGCGGATGACTGGGGTTATCTGAACGCGCTGATCGGCTCCAGCACCGGCGACAAGTTCCGCAAGTTCGCGCAGGGGCTGACGCTGGATAATCTCGTCTGGCTTGCTAACCAGCAGCTTAACCGTCTGCACGGGCGTTATCTGCTGCAGCGCAAGGCCAGCGACGCGCTGGAGCTGGAAGTGGTCGATACCTGGCAGGCGGATGCGGTTCGCGATACCCGAACGCTCTCGGGCGGCGAGAGCTTCCTGGTCAGCCTGGCGCTGGCGCTGGCTCTTTCCGATCTGGTGAGCCATAAGACGCGGATCGATTCCCTGTTCCTGGATGAGGGGTTCGGCACGCTCGACAGTGAAACGCTGGATACCGCGCTGGATGCGCTCGACGCGCTGAACGCCACCGGGAAAACCATCGGCGTGATCAGCCACGTAGAGGCAATGAAAGAGCGCATTCCGGTGCAGATCAAGGTGAAGAAAATTAACGGGCTGGGGTACAGCAGGCTGGATAAGGAATTTGCGGTGGGCTGAATGGTAGGTCGGTGCGGTCTGATGCCCTCACCCTAGCCCTCTCCCACAGGGAGAGGGTAAAAACACCAAAAACAGCAACTTGCGTTGCTGTTTTGCTTTTACCTTGCCCCACCCAGGCCCTCTCCCACAGGGAGAGGGAATAAACATTATTTGCTTTTATTCCGGCCACAGCCACGCCGCGCCGCGCACGCCGCTGGAGTCACCGTGGACAGCTTTGCGGATCGGGGTTTCACACTCGCCGCCAAACACCCACTGTTTCACCAGATTCGGTACCGTGGCGTACAGCCGGTCGACGTTGCTCATGCCGCCGCCGAGCACAATCACGTCCGGATCGAGAATATTCACCACGTGCGCCAGGGATTTCGCCAGCCGCATTTCGTAGCGGCTAAGGGCCAGCTCGGCGACCGGATCCTGTTCTTCGACCAGACGCATGATTTCGTTGCCCTTAAGCGGCTGGCCGCTTAAGCGGTGGTAGTCGGTCGCAAAACCGGTGCCGGAGATAAACGTCTCAATACAGCCCTGCTTTCCGCAGTAGCACGGCACCTCAGCGCGGTATTTAAGCTCGTCTTCATCCATCCACGGCAGCGAGTTGTGTCCCCACTCGCCCGCGGTGCCGTTACCGCCGATATGGGCGCGTCCGCCGAACGCCACGCCCGCGCCGCAGCCGGTACCGACGATCACGGCAAACACGGTCTGGGCACCGGCCGCCGCGCCGTCGATGGCCTCAGAGACCGCCAGACAGTTAGCGTCGTTGGCCAGACGCACTTCCCGGTTCAGACGTTGGCTCAAATCTTTATCAAACGGCTGACCGTTGAGCCAGGTGGAGTTGGCATTTTTAACCACCCCGGTATACGGCGAGATCGACCCCGGGATCCCCATCCCGACGCTGCCGGTTTGCCCTGTCGCCTGCTCTGCCATCTCAACCAGGCTGGCAATCGTCTCGATAGTCTGGTGATAATCATCGCGCGGCGTCGGCAGACGGTGGCGAAACAGCTGCTTCCCCTGCTCGCTCAGTGCGATAACTTCTGTTTTGGTGCCGCCCAAATCGATCCCAATACGCACAAGACTCTCCTCATTATTTTGATTATCAACAGAGTAGAAGCACGCTTCCCGATTAGCAATGCAAGCGATGCGACAATTCGTTATCATGCCCGCTGATTTAACGACAAGGCCGTGGAAATTATCATGCTGTGGTTCAAAAATTTGATGGTTTACCGTCTCAGCCGCGACGTTTCGCTGCGTGCAGAAGAGATGGAAAAACAGTTAGCCGCCTATACCTTTTCCCCTTGCGGTAGCCAGGATATGGCGAAAACCGGCTGGGTTCCGCCAATGGGTTCACAAAGCGATGCACTGACCCACGCCAGCAGCACGGGTCAAATCATCGTCTGCGCCCGTAAAGAAGAGAAAATCCTGCCGACGCCGGTGGTTAAGCAGGCGCTCGAAGCGAAAATTTTCAAGCTGGAAGCCGAACAGGGCCGCAAGCTGAAAAAGACCGAAAAAGATTCGCTGAAAGACGAAGTGCTGCACTCCCTGCTGCCGCGTGCCTTCAGCCGCTTCAGCCAGACCATGATGTGGATCGACACCGTCAACGGGCTGATCATGGTGGACTGCGCCAGCGCCAAGAAAGCAGAAGATACGCTGGCCCTGCTGCGTAAAAGCATCGGATCTTTACCGGTCGTTCCGCTGGCGCTGGAAACGCCGATCGAGCTGACGCTGACCGAATGGGTACGCAGCGGCGCTGCGGCTCAGGGTTTCCAGATCCTTGATGAAGCCGAGCTGAAAGCCCTGCTGGAAGATGGCGGCGTGATCCGCGCGAAGAAGCAGGATCTGGTGAGCGACGAGATCGCCGTACACATTGAAGCGGGTAAAGTGGTCACTAAATTGGCGCTCGACTGGCAGCAGCGCATTCAGTTCGTGATGTGCGACGACGGCTCCGTGAAGCGTCTGAAGTTCTGCGACGAGCTGCGCGATCAGAACGAAGATATCGACAGGGAAGATTACGCCCAGCGCTTTGACGCGGACTTCATCCTGATGACCGGCGAGCTGGCCGCGTTGATTCAGAATCTGGTGGAAGGTCTCGGCGGCGAAGCGCAGAGATAACAGGCAAAACGCAGGCCGGGTAAGCGTTAGCGCCACCCGGCTTTTTTTTTTATTTCAGGTAGCGGCACAGATAAGAGGTAGGTTCAGCGACCTGCAAATGGAACTCGCTGTGGCCAGGGACGTTGAAAACTTGCCCGGCAGCGTAAACTTTCCATTCCGTTTCACCCGGCAGTAAGACGTTCAGCGCACCGCTGACGACCGTCATTTCTTCAGCTTCCGCCGTGCCAAAGGTGTATTCCCCTTCCGCCATAACGCCGACACTGGCGCGGCCAGTGCTGCTGCTGGTAAAACCAATGGATTTCACTTTACCGGAAAAGTATTCGTTACTTTGAAGCATGAACTGGCCCTTATATTTATAGATAAAAATTCACTATAGGGGCCATGCTCATCACCTGTCACGCAAAATCATTACATGAGAAGTTCCGAGGCAAGGCGAGCCATCAGAACGTTGGATAACAGCACGGGCACATCCAGCGCTTTTTGCAGCAGATCACGATGGTGCTGATGGAAACCGAGGCAGTCCAGAATCAAGACATCTGCTCCTCTCTCAAGCAGTTCCTTCCCGGCAGCAATAAGTTTTGCCTCACTGTCCCAGAACGGATTTCCCAGCGCATACAAGGGCACTTTTTCCAGCACGTGCCATTTTGCTTCCTGGTTATCCATGAGCTCCTCAATGGGCACAATCACCCCCACCTGATGACCATCCACGATGGAGGCCACCAGCGGTGGAATGATCCGCATCGGCTCAAGCAAAATCGCATTACGCGCCGTAAGCCCCTTAATGGGCGCGGTGCTCATCAGCAAAATAACGTCATAACCTTGATTATCGAGCACTTCTATTACGCCCTGCAGCGAGCGCTCGATTTTCTGACGCGAAACGTGAGCCAGTTTACCGTCGCTTAATAACGTCGCCAGGGGATCCTCCCCCGCCTCGACAGCGTAGTCTTCCATGACCTCTTCCCGACTCATCTTCCCCAGCAGGCTAAGATGCGTTATCTGTTGTTCAGATACATGCTCGGTTAAGAGCGGTAACACTTCGCTTACAGGGACCACACCAATGGTGAGGATCGCCAACGTTGCCTTCATCTTGATCGCCTTCCATTACTCCAACATCGTGCACACAGGTACAGGCTCACTACGCTGCACAGTTCATTTTTTCAACAAAACAGCACCAAGCGTAGCAGGTGATCCCGACATCGAAATGTAAAGATCGCCTGCCGATACCGGAGTTACTTGTAATAACTAAATATTAACTCCTGCTTAACTTTCCCGATGAGTAAAAAGTGTGATTCAGGCACGATACTGGAACGTTTAGGAAAAGGGTCAGGTTTTATCGGGATCTTCATAGCGCCGTTTCGCGTCCAGCGCTTCCTGTTCAGTCTCGTGTTCACTGATCAGCGAGTCCGGCTTGGGGTGATCGGCACGCAGTTGATACCAGGTCACGGTATGACCCGTCTGGCCTTTTTCAACGGTAACAATGCGTGCTTCACGCGGATAGGGAGGTCTGGTTGGCATAGCTCATCCTTTTTTTATGTCTGAGCTATAAGTATAGACGCCGGTTAGCTGGCACAAGCCAAACGCAGGGCGGTAATAATCTGAATCACAACCTCTTCGGGAGAGGCTGACGCATCCACCACGTGGTGAGCCGCTTCGCGGTATAGCGCATCGCGTTCGGCCAGCACTTCGCTCACCTCTTCGCTGAGCGGCCTGGAGGTCAGCGCGGGACGTTGCCCCTCTTCCGGAAAGGCTTCCAGACGCCCAACCAGGGCCGACACCGGCGCGCTGAGATAAATCACAATCCCCTTTTCGCGCATAAAGTGGCGATTGCACTCCGCCAGAACGATGCCTCCGCCGGTCGCGATCACGGCAGACGGGGTCGTGACCGCTTTCAGCGCGGCGGTTTCGCGCGCGCGAAAGCTCTCCCATCCCTCTTGCTCAACAATCTCGGCGATGGTTTTTCCGGCCTCGGTTTGCAGCCAGTGGTCGGTATCAACAAACTGGCGATGACACACGCGTGCCAGCTCCAGGCCAACGGTGGTTTTCCCACAGCCGCGGGGGCCAACTAAAAAGATGGGTTGGGTCATGCCAGGTGTTCCCCTTGATGCCGAATGGCTGAAGAGTGTAAAGAAATAATTGCAGAAGATGTTGCGATTACTTTACTGCAAAGCGGTACGGGATGACAACCCTGTGGAGGCCACACTGTACCACAAATTGACAATAATTATCATTACGCTGTGCGGCGCTTCACTTCCAGCAGCCATTTATCCAGCTCGGCAGCGAACTGCTGGCGATCGCGCTGGGACAGGCTGTCCGGTCCACCGGTCTGCACGCCGCTGGCCCGCATCGTATCCATAAAATCGCGCATGGTGAGCTTCTCGCGAATGGTCGAAGGCGAGTAACGCTCCCCGCGCGGATTGAGCGCCGCCGCCCCTTTCTCCAGCACTTCGGCAGCCAGCGGAATATCCGCCGTGATCACCAGATCCTCCGCGCTGCACAGGCGAACAATTTCGTTATCCGCCACGTCGAACCCGGCCGGCACGCGCAAGGAGCGGATGAACCGCGAAGGCGGTACGCGAATATTCTGGTTCGCCACCAGCGTCAGCGGCATCTGAACGCGCTCGGCGGCGCGAAATAAAATCTCTTTAATCACGTTCGGACACGCGTCCGCATCAACCCAAATCGCCATATTGTCTCCCCATAATGAGTCTGCCGACTATTGTCGCCTGCATTTCGTTGTTAAGCTATCAATCAGAGAAAACAACGCATAATGACGGAGAATCGTGATGGACAAGAAAATCGGGTTTATCGGCTGCGGTAACATGGGCAAAGCCATCCTGGGCGGTCTGATCGCCAGCGGGCAGGTGCTGCCGGGTCAGATTTGGGTCTATACCCCGTCACCGGACAAAGTCGCCGAGTTGCGCGATCAATATGGGATCAACGCCGCCGAAAGCGCGCAGGAAGTCGCCCAGGTCGCCGATATCGTCTTTGGCGCCGTCAAGCCGAACATCATGATCAAAGTGCTGAGCGATATCACCTCCAGCCTGAATAAAGAGACGCTGGTCGTGTCGATTGCCGCAGGCGTCACGCTCGATCAGCTGGCGCGCGCGCTGGGTCACGATCGTAAAATCGTCCGCGCCATGCCCAACACCCCCTCGCTGGTCAATGCCGGCATGACCTCCGTCACGCCTAACGCGCTGGTGACCACAGAAGAAGTGGCCGATGTTCTGAATATTTTCCGCTGCTTCGGTGAAGCAGAAGTGATTGCCGAATCGATGATCCATCCGGTGGTCGGCGTGAGTGGCTCAGCCCCTGCCTATGTGTTCATGTTTTTAGAAGCGATGGCCGACGCCGCCGTGCTTGGCGGAATGCCGCGCGCGCAGGCGTATAAGTTCGCCGCGCAGGCCGTCATGGGCTCCGCCAAAATGGTGCTGGAAACCGGCAAACACCCGGGTGAACTGAAAGATATGGTCTGCTCCCCGGGCGGTACCACCATCGAAGCGGTGCGGGTGCTGGAAGAGCGCGGATTCCGCTCGGCCGTCATTGAAGCGATGGCAAAATGCATGGAAAAATCAGAGAAGCTGAGTAAATCCTGATTTCTGACCGGGCGTCAGGCGGCCACTTCGGTGCGGCCGCGCCCGGCATTTTTCGCCCTGTACAGCGCCACGTCGGCCGCCTTCAGCCATTCCCGATAATTTCCAAACTGCGGCCCCCAGGGGGCAACGCCTACGCTGATGCGCAGCGCTTCTTTTGGCGCGCACGGTAACGTCAGTTTTTCCAGCCGCTCATGCAGTCGCGACATCACGGCGATGGCGCTTTCCGCCGCGGTCTGCGACATAATCACCGCAAACTCATCCCCGCCAAACCGACCGATCGCATCGCCTGACCGTACCGACCGCTGGAGCTGACGCGTAATGGCGATGATCGCCTCGTCGCCCACGTCGTGCCCCCAGGTGTCGTTGATGTTTTTAAAGTGGTCGATATCAATCAGCAATATCGTGGCGGTGCTGTGGTCGCGCCGACAATGCTCAAATTCATTTCGCAGCAGCATTTCCCAGTGCCGACGGTTAAAGACCCCGGTCATCCCGTCGCGGGTGCTCATCATTTCCAGCCGCTGCTTATGTTCCGCAAGCCTGACGGCGGTTCGGTGGCTGAGCCAGGCAAACAGCATGGGATACAGCACCAGCACGGGTAACGTTAAGCCCCACTCCACGAGGTCGGGGTTGAAGACGGCCACTTTCCCGACGAGTGGCAGGGTCACCAGCGCGGAGAGCAGCGTCAACGCGATCCCCGGGAGAAACAGGCGACAGCCCCCGGAACCCATCATATTCATCCCCACCATCATCACCAGCGCTGCGGTGGGTAATGCATTCATCCCCATCACGCCTATCCAGAGCCCGGCGATAATGGCATCGATTTTAAGATTGAAAATTTCCTGCTGATGAGGTGAAGCGGCGCGGCAGGACAGCTGCCAGGCAAAATGGGGCCAGACGAACGCCCACCCCACCAGTAAAAGCCACCAGCCACCGGGTAAAAAATGGGTGACCAGCATCCCCGCAACGGGGAAAAACATCGCCGCCAGCCCGACGGCGCGCGCCAGCCGAACTCTCCGGGCAAACTGAATGCCGGCGCGGTGAGGGTCATCCTGAGAAAGGGTTAAATTCCACTCTTCCCGAATGCGCTTTTTGTTGTAATACGTTTCATCATTCATCATTTTTGGGAATATTCTGAAACATTTTCCCAAATTATAGAGAGGGGGTCTGCGGGGAAAGTATGAAATTTCGGGTGAGCCGCCGGAGCCGCTCACCCGTTTGAACTACACTTTTTTCTTCAGGCACGCGCTCATGAACTTGCTGCGGTCGTCCCCCTTCAGGGACTGCTCGGTCGCTTTCGCATTACACTCGCGCATTTTTTGCTGCTGCGGCGTCAGGCTTTTTTCAGCCGGTTTCGCGGCGCCATTTTTAAGGCAGTCGCTCATGTAGGTCTTGCGGGCATCTCCCTTCAGACTCTGCGACGTCGCCTGTTGATTACAGGTGGTCATACGCTGTTGTTGCGGCGTTAGCGTCTTCTCTTCCGCGTTCGCCGATGCGACCAGGAACAGGCCGGAGAGCAGAGTAACCAGTAATGTTGTTTTCATTGCACCATCCTTTTGTGAACATTCCCTGTAAGTCTGGTTCGTGACAGGAAAAAAACCAGCCGACAGATGTGATTTCCGCCGGGATTTTATCATTTAAAACCCAGCGCCGCCTTCATGGTGTAGAACAGATCCGTTTGATCGGTCAGGCCTACCACATTTGCCGCGTGCGGACCGTAGGCTGCAATGCGCAGCTGGGTGCCGGTGTGCTCCATGGACTCTTCCTCAGAGTTGCCGTAGCTCAACACCATAACGGCGCCATCTTTGGTATTCAGCGCCTGCGTCAGGCCCGGGGCTTTGGTATCTGCCGGGATGATCTGGCTGGCGTGCGCATGGTCCGCGGTGACGATCACCAGGGTGTTGCCGTCTTTTTTCGCGAACTCAAGCGCCTTCTGCACCGCTTCGTCCAGATCGACGGTTTCGCCAATCTGGCCGCACGGATTCGCCGCATGATCCTGCTTATCGATCGACGCGCCCTCAACCTGCAGGAAGAACCCTTTTTCGCTCTTGCTCAGCAGAGAGATGGCTTTATCGGTCATCGCCGCCAGCGTCGGTACGCTGTCCGTGCGTTTCGGGTTAGGCGTACAGGTCACGGCAGGTTTATCGATATTGCCGTGATAAGAGGCTTTTGGTCCTTCCCAGCGCACGGGCATGTTGCCGTCAGAGAATAGCCCCAGCAGCGGCTTGTCCTGGTTCGCCTCGGTGATGGCTGCCAGCGAATTTGCATCACTCACCAGCTGATAGCCGCGGGCCTGCGCCTGCTCGCGCAGCGTTTTGCCCTGCCACTCGCCCGCCGTTGCGGTTTCTGCAAAGGTTTTCGCGCCGCCGCCGAGGGTCACGTCAGGACGCGCGTTCAGCAGCTGTTCCGTAATCGAGCCTTTGCCGCCTTTTTCCAGCGCGTTCGTCGGGCATTTTTCGCTGGTCACTGACGGACCGTAGCATTTACGCGAGGTCACGTGCGCCACCAGCGCCGCAGGCGTTGCATCCTGAAGTTCAGCGGTGGAGACGTTGCCGGTCGCCAGGCCCGCCGCTTTTGCCATCTCCAGAAGGGTTTGATGATCTTTTTCGTGAATATCCACACCCAGCGCGCCATTATAGGTTTTCACGCCGGTGGACCACGCCGTAGCAGAGGCCGCGGAGTCCGTGACGTAATCCGGTTTACCGGTTTTTTTATCCAGCGCGTAATGGGTATATTGTCCGGTCAGCGGTAATGCGTCGATGCCTTTAAAAAAGCCGCCCGCACCCTCGGCATAATTTCGCGCCGCCGTGATTTCGGAATCCCCCATTCCATCGCCAATAAGCAGAATAATATTTTTCGCCGGCTTATCATTCAGCGAAGCGCGAATAGCGGCAGTTTGATCTTCTGATAAACGGCGTGCGCCGCCAGGCTGGGTGATATCCCCTTTTGCCGCGCGATTATCCAGCACGCTGGTTTGGGCAGTATCGGCATAAACGGCAGGGGTAATTAACAGGGGAAGTAATGCGATGAAAAGTGCGCTCTGTTTCAATTTATTTTCTCCATGTACAAATACATAAAAAATAAAAACAGAGCGACTATAGGCATCCTGCATGACAATTCTATGACACGTCGTTACGTCCTGTGACGGTTTAGGTGCGCGGATGCCTTAACAGCTTCTTTACGTACTGGTGGAGCATCTCGGCATCCTCAACCGGAACCTGCGATTCAGGCCTGACGCTGTCCAGCGCGCCTTCCACGCTCTCAATCAACGCCTGTTGATCGGTTTTCGCCATTTGTCGCAGCAGCGCGGTGACCACAATTTCCAGCGCTTCGACCTGAGCAACCAGCTCTTTTGACTCCTCTTCCTTTTGTGCCAGCTTGACCAGCAATTCAGCAATGAGATTTTTCATCGTGCCAGTTCCTTTTTCAGTTTTGTCTGAAGTTAGCATTCTGAATCCATAATGCAAAGAGAAGAAATTTATTATGGTATGCAAAAGTGATGCAGGAATGAAAATAAAGGACCGCCGCGGTGAGCGAAACGTTTTTCTATAAAAAAGCGCCGCATTTTGTTATATAAAAATGCGGCTACCATAAGAATATATAATACATCAACGAAACGATTATCTCGACGATTTCGCTTCCGCCATTTGTCTGCGGCGACGCAGCGCAATAGCCAGCTGGATAATATTGATTAAAACGACAATCGCCGTGGCGGCGAATACCCAACGAAAACCGGCCATCGCGGAAACGGATGCGCCTATAAGCGGACCGGCAACATTCCCCAGATACATAAATGACTGGTTATATCCAAAAATACGCCCCGTCACCTGGTCGCTGGAATATTTAACCAGCAGGGTCTGTACCGCAGGCAACATTGCACCATCAGCAAACCCGAGCAGGAATCGCAATACGCCAAGCTGAAGCGGAGAGGTGACAAACGACATCGCGAAGAAGAGCACGACCGCAAAGATCAGCGTCGCCATCAGGATGCGCGCCGTGCCGATCCTGTCACCCAGTTTTCCCAGACGCGGCGCGGAAATCAGGGCGGATACGCCCGGCACGGCGGCAATCATGCCGCTCAGAAAAGCGATATTTGTACTTTCCGGCTCCATCGACTTGATAAACAGCGCCAGAATCGGACCGACCGAACCGTTACAAAGCTGGATAACCATAGTGGTCACAAACAGGCTGATCATCAGTCCAGGATAGGGCAGCGAGGCGAAGACGGCCTTGCCGCTCAGGCGTTCAGATTTACTGATAACCGGGCGGCCTCCCTCTTTGATAAGAAAGAACGTGACCAGAAAACTGACCACCAACAGGATCGCGGTGATGATAAATACCGCCCGCAGCCCGACGTGATCCGCCAGAAAACCGCCCAGCAGCGGACCGCCGATGACGCCGCTTATTTGGGCCGTGGAGAGCGTACTCAGCGCCCAGCCGCTACGCTCGCGCGGCACCTGAGAGGCGACCAGCGCCATGGCGTTTGGAATGTACCCGGACGTCAGCCCCATCACCGCACGCAGGAAAAACAGCTGCCAGACGTTGGTGGCGAAGGCCTGGAGCAGAATGGCAATCGCCATCCCGAGCGAGGCGCGCAGCAGCATCAGTTTTCGGCCTTTACGATCCGCCAGGCTGCCCCACATCGGTGACACAATGGCGGAGACCAGAAACGTGACGCTGAACGTCAGGCCGGACCACATGGAGAGCGCTTCATGCGAGGTCACCCCCAGCTGCGAGACGTACAGCGGCAGGAACGGCAGGATCTGGCTAATGGCCAGCCCGGTAAAGAAGCAGCCGAACCAGACCGAGATGAGATTAACTTTCCAGGATTCCATAAAGAAATAGTCTTCATTTTTAGGCGAATTCGCCTACAGATTAGCAAGTTACGCGTTTTGACGTCGCACCAGAGATGCGGCCTGACTGACTTTGGTGTTTTATCTTCCCAGTCATCATATTTGTGAAACAAGTCACAATTCATCCATTTTCTGGCGGAATATTATGCTTCACCGACAGAGTCCGAAACCGCGCATTCCCAGATGAAAATGGTTGGCATGCGCCGCGTTATACTCCGGCCCGAGGCCGTTTCCGTAGTAGCCGCAGCTTGCCGCCAGCATGGCCTTCAGCCATGGCTGCGTTGTTGCCGCCTTCCAGCCGTTCAGCACCGTGACGCGCTCCCCGTTCGCCAGCCGAAAGGCGGCGATATCCAGCGCCTCCGCCGTGGCATGCTCACTGCGTCGCGCGTCAGGGCGGTGATAAATATTGCGGCAGGCATAGCTGCCGAGGTGGTCGATACGCGCCAGGTCGCTGCCTGTATAGCGTTTTGTCAGCGGCCGGGCCTGCTGGCTGATAAACAGTGCAGAGCTGAGCGCCAGCGGACAGCTGGCAAGAAAGCTGCTGTTCAGGCCGACCGGGCCAAAATCACGCACGCGCACGACGTTGTTAAGCGGACACGCGCCACCGCTGTCGGCCACCGGCTGGGTGCGGATGAGATCTCTTTGGTTAGCCTGCGAAAGCAGGCTCGCGCACGCCTCGGGAGTTAAGCGCCGGAGCTTATACTGGGCGATTCGGCCCGGCGGGTCGTCAAGCGTCAGCGGTATGAAAGGGTTGTAGTAAGGCGGCAACCAGCGGTAACCCACCGTTGCAACGGCCACAATGATGAAAATGGTCAGCAGCGTTTTTCCTTTCACTCTCCCCCCTCAACATTCCCCAAAACATTATGGCAGAAGGCCGCGAAACCCGCCGGGCATCGTGGTATGTTATTGGCTTTTCGTCAGACTGGAAGAGAGTGAGATGGCTAAGCAGCGCGTAGGTATTGTCTTTGGGGGAAAATCAGCGGAGCACGAAGTGTCATTGCAATCGGCCAAAAATATCGTCGATGCGATCGATAAAAGCCGTTTCGACGTGGTGCTGCTGGGCATTGATAAACAGGGGCAGTGGCACGTTAACGATGCCAGCCAGTATCTGCTGAATGCTCACGATCCGGCGCATATCGCCCTTAATCCTTCGGAAGTGAGCGTCGCCACCGTACCCGGCGTCGCGAAGGGGCAGCTCATCGACGCCGGCAACGCACAGGCTCTCGCCCAGATCGACGTTGTCTTCCCTATCGTTCACGGCACCCTGGGCGAAGATGGTTCCCTGCAGGGAATGCTGCGCATGGCCAACCTGCCGTTCGTCGGCTCGGACGTCCTCGGCTCTGCCGCGTGCATGGACAAAGACGTCACCAAACGCCTGCTGCGCGATGCCGGGCTGAATATTGCGCCATTTGTGACCCTCACCCGCGCCAACCGCGACAAGCACAGCTTCGCGCAAATTAGCGGAGAGCTGGGTCTGCCGCTGTTTGTGAAGCCTGCAAACCAGGGCTCCTCCGTGGGCGTCAGCAAAGTCACCAGCGAAGCAGAGTTCACGCAGGCTGTCCGTCTGGCGTTTGAGTTCGACCATAAAGTGGTGGTTGAGCAGGGCATCAAAGGCCGTGAAATTGAGTGCGCCGTGCTGGGCAATGATTTTCCACAGGCGAGCACCTGCGGCGAAGTGGTGTTAAACAGCGACTTCTACTCGTACGACACCAAATACATTGATGACAAAGGCGCGCAGGTTGTCGTTCCTGCGGATATCGATCCGGCGATTAACGATAAGATCCGGGCGATCGCCATTCGCGCTTATCAGACGCTCGGCTGCTGCGGCATGGCGCGCGTGGATGTGTTCCTGACGCCGGAAAACGAAGTGGTGATCAATGAAATCAACACGCTGCCGGGGTTCACTAACATCAGCATGTATCCAAAACTGTGGCAGGCCAGCGGCCTGAGCTACCCTGAACTGATCACCCGCCTGATCGAACTGGCGCTGGAGCGTCACGCCGCCGACAGCGCGCTTAAAAGTTCCGTAAACGGTTAATCGGCGCTCTTCGCCTCATCCGCTGTCGTCTCTTCAGGACGACGGCGGATAATCAGCCCCGCCAGCCAGAAACTTATCACCCAGGTCACCAGCCCGACGGCATAGGTTTGCCATCCTTTAGCTTCAAAACCCAACAGGCCCACGACACCGTTAAGAATAAAGATCAGCCCGATGGCAAAGGCGTAGTAGTGCCAGTCACGGCGTAGTTTGGACGTGAGCTTCATAACAACTCCGGCAGGAAAAAAAGACATCCTCTCACAGTTTTACGGCCAGGTCTGTGGCAGATACGGAAATTCTGAAACGCGACGCAATTTCACTTAAGTGATGAAATTGTGATGTGCTGCAGAAATCGACAATCCAGGAGAATTCCTGAGCGCAAATTACCACGATTCTGATATTGACAAATGCGATGACCTGTCAAACTCACCCCGTAAGACGCGTATTAAAACAGAGTGATACCACGGGAGGTCAACATGGCTGACTTTACATTGTCGAAACCGATTTTTGGCGGCAAACCAAAAACCTCCACGGCGGGTAATATCGCTTATGCCCTGTTTGTCCTGTTCTGCTTCTGGGCCGGTTCCCAGCTGCTCAATATGCTGGTCCATGCGCCGGGCGTTTATGAACACCTGATGCAGGTGCAGGATAACGGACGCCCGCGAGTTGAGATTGGCTTTGGCGTCAGCACCCTGTTCGGCCTGATCCCCTTCCTCGCGGGATGCATGATTCTGGGCGTTGTGGCGTTAGTGTTGCGCTTTCGCCGTCGCCGTTAAAGCCCCATACAGCGAGCCCGGCGATCGTCCACGCGTTTTGCGAACCATGCGGTGGTCAGGTTACGGGTGATCTTCGGGCTTTCCAGTTGGATCCCCGGCAGGATCGCCCTCGGTAACGTTTTCCCGCTTTTCTGCTCCGCAAGCGCAAACACCTTGTTGTACAGATCCGTTTTCTCAAAGGCCAGGCTGTCGCCTTTCTCAAGCTGACGGCGAATGTCGCTATTGCTCAAGCCAAGCGTGGTGGATAATTTCCGTACTGCCAGCTCGGTGCTTCCCGCCTCGCTGCTGCCGTAAGCGATGAGATCGCCGTCCAGTGCGAGCTTGACGCCGCTTGCGCGGCTGACCGCACTCTGGAATGCCGCATTACGGCTGGCATACCAGCCCGCGTTAAAGTCGGCAAAGCGGTACAGCGGCTCATTGTAGTTCGCCGGATAGTTCAGCAGATGATACGTGCCGAACCACAGCCCACCGCGCAGGGAGAAGACCTCCTGACGTACCGTACCGTCGATTTTCCACGGGTAGCCGTCGGTATGCTTCTCCGCGAACGCAATGCTCACCTGCATCGGGCCACCGGTATGTACCGGGTTCAGCGAGCCAAACAGCTTCTGCCCCATCGGGACCATACTGATGAAATCATCAAAGATGGCGCTAAGCTGTTTTTCGGTTTTCACCGCATCCAGCCGTTCGCTGTAGCTTTTTCCGTTCGGCGAGGTGATTTTAAGCGCGGTATGCACGAGGAAAACCGGGATATGCATGGACTCCGCGCGGCGGTCGATCTCTTTCCAGGCAATTTTGTTCAGGCCCGGCACCACCGGGTCTGACTGATACATCGACTCCTGCTGCGCCACCGCCAGCACCGAGCAGATATTCTCCTCGGTCGGCGCGATCTTTTGGCTTTCAAAGGTTTTTGCCAGCGCATCTGCCCACGCGTTGCGATCCTTCACGCTGGCGGGCATTTTCTGCCGCACAACGCTCGCCACATCGACGGGCTTCTCCCCCTTTTTGAGCGGAGCGGCCCCTTTTTCGGCACAGCCTGCCAGCACAAGAGCGGCCAGCAAGGACAACGGTAACGCGCGCGGTACGGCAAAAGACATAGCAACTTCCTGTATTAGCTAAATGTGTTGGTGACTTCCTGCAGGTCACGATCGTCCAGCTCACGTTCAAAACTGCGCAGACGTTTGTAGATGGACATCAGTTCTACCAGGGTGGTCCAGGAGCTGATCAGGTACTGGAACGACCCGCGAACCTGACCGAAAACGTTGGTGATCTGCGTCATCAGACCGAGCGTAATCGTACCCGCAACAATCGACGGGAACAGCAGGAACAAACCGAAAACGTTATCTACCTGCAGATATAAAATACGGGCAATGTTGAAATACATATAGTGGAAGTAGAGTCGGAAGTAGTTACGACGCACGGCGCCAAACAGCTCGCGGACGGTTGGCGGCGAGGCGCGGTTGGCGTCATCTTCGCCGTAAACCAGTTCTTTACGGTAAGCGGCTTCCACGCGTTGATTTTTAAACTCCAGGCCCGGCAGTTTGATCCCCACCACCGCCAGCAGGCCCGTGCCCATCAGCGACCAGACGATCGCGGCAATCACCAGACCATAAGGAATATGGCCGACAATCGGCAGATCCGGCACGTGCGCCGAGAGCGTCACCAGCACCGGCAGGAAGGCGATTAGCGTCATGATGGCGTTGATAAAGCTGACGCCCATGTCTTCAAGGGTGGAGGCAAAACGCATGGTGTCTTCCTGCACACGCTGTGCGGCACCTTCGATATGGCGCAGGTGCTGCCAGTGCGCCATATAATGTTCGTTCATCGCGGTACGCCAGCGGAAAACGTAGTGGCTGACGAAGAAGTTGTTCATCACGCCGATAATCACCGCAATAAGGGCGATACCGAGGAAGACGCCGACTTCATGATAGAACTGGTTGATGGCCACCTTATGCGGCGAGCTCAGCGCGGTCTGGATCAGATCGTAGAACGGCGCATACCAGGCGTTAACCGCCACGCCCACCTCCACGAGGAACCAGGTGACAAAGATAATTAGCGATGTGCCGAGGATAGACCAGTACTGCCAGCGGTGCGGAGAATACATAAACCAGAACAGGGCAAACAGCCCTACGCACACCGTGTAGTAGGCGTAAAACAGTAGATAGCTGAGCGACCAGAAGCGCGCCGCGCTAATCGGCACCTCGCCCGTTGCTCCCGTGATGCGCGTCAGCCATGCGCCGCCGCCCGCCTGCCAGAAAATGACAGCGATGAGTGCCCAAATAAATGCCGACAGGAAAAAAGGCCCCGGCTTTGGGAAAAAAGACTTAAACATAATGCTTCCTTCTTGTTGTTATGGCTGTTGCTGTGCACAACACGTTACCACACGAAAAACCTGCCCAGGCCAGCCTCCCGACTCAGGCAAAAAGGTCAGACCCGAGGGTTGATTATTAGTTCGCTTTCCAGTTTTCGAGAATTGTTTCGGTGCGTTTCACCGCGAGAGGATTCGCCGGCGCGATGAAGTTACGCCAGACGTCGTTGTGGTGGTTAATCAGGATCTGCGCATCTGCCGCCGGGCGATTGGCGGTAGTATGGGCATCTTCCGCCACGGTGATGTGATAACCCCGGCTGACGCCGTTCTTGATCGTCGCATCGACGCAGTAATCGGTGGCGCAGCCGCAGATGACAAACTCGCGAATGCCCTGCTCACGCAGCAGCGCCTCAAGCACGGTGTTATAGAAGGCATCACAGGCGGTTTTGGTCACATATAGCGCGTCAGCTGGCTGATGGAGTTCAGGCAGTAGCGCAAACCCTTCACTTCCCTCTTCCAGGCCCCCTGCCTCGGTATGCTGAATAAAAATGACCTTGTCGGCTGCCTGCGTAAGCTGGTTGATCAGAGAGACACATTTTTCGCGCTGATGACGAGGGGTTTCAAATACCCCGTTCTGCATATCGACAACCATAACCACACGCTTCTCAGACATACCGTTCTCCGTAAGATTGAGTGACACTGGTGCCTATCATAAGCCCGATGTCACAAAATGGGAGATGGCTCGTAAGTAAATTGTTCATATTTACCCATGGTTACGTTTTTCTCGCTATCGTTATGCAATTCGGGGCATTGCGCGGTACCGATTAGTAGTATAAATACCCATTACTTTCTTCATTCACTTCATGGATGCTTTTCGTTGAAACGTTGTCTGCTCTCTTTTGCCGCGCTGTGTGCGGTGAGCTTTTCTACCGCCCAGGCAGCCCAACCGCTGACGGCGCCCGTTTTAGCTTCAGATATTGCCGACCGCTACGCGAACCTTATCTATTACGGCAGCGGTGCGACCGGGATGGCGATGGTCGTCATCGACGGTAACCAGCGTGTATTCCGCAGCTTTGGCGAGACGCGCCCAGGAAATAACGTTCACCCGCAGCTGGATTCCGTTATCCGCATCGCGTCCTTAACCAAGCTGATGACCAGCGAAATGCTGGTGAAATTGCTCGATCAGGGCGTGGTAAAACTCGACGACCCGCTCAGCAAATACGCGCCTCCAGGCGCCCGGGTTCCAACCTATCAGGGTACGCCGATTCGGCTTGTGAACCTTGCCACCCACACCAGCGCCCTGCCGCGTGAGCAGCCAGGCGGGGCGGCGCACCGTGACGTATTTGTCTGGCCAACGCGCGACCAGCGCTGGAGCTACCTGAGTACCGCCACGCTGAAGGCGGCGCCGGGTTCGCAGGCCTCTTATTCAAACCTGGCCTTTGACCTGCTGGCGGACGCCCTTTCAACGGCGGCTGGCAAACCCTACACGCAGCTTTTTGAAGAGCAGATAACCCGTCCGCTGGGTATGAAAGACACCACCTTTACCCCGTCTCCGGATCAGTGTCGTCGCCTGATGGTGGCTGAGAAAGGTGCTAGCCCCTGTAATAATACGCTCGCGGCCGTGGGCAGCGGCGGGGTCTATTCCACACCTGGCGACATGATGCGCTGGATGCAACAGTTCCTTTCCTCAGATTTCTACGCACGCAGCAGCCAGGCCGATCGCATGCAGACCCTGATTTATCAGCGCACTCAGCTGCAACGCGTCATCGGGATGGACGTGCCGGGTAAAGCCGACGCGCTCGGTATGGGCTGGGTCTATATGGCTCCGAAAAATGGCCGTCCGGGTATTATTCAGAAAACCGGCGGCGGCGGCGGATTCATCACCTATATGGCCATGATCCCGCAGTCAAACGTGGGCGCATTTGTGGTGGTCACCCGCTCCCCGCATACGCGTTTCGTCAATATGAGTGACGGGATTAATAACTTAGTGGCTGAACTGAGCGCCAATAAAGCCCAGGTTCTCACCGCGTCTAACTAATTTTAATATTCCGTGGGCAAGCGGTTGATGCTGACCAGCTTGCCCCGGCTCATGTTGATATAGTTTCCCTGCCTCAGGGCGGCAAGCACCTCGGCAACAACGGAGCGTGAAATTCGTGTGCTCTGTTGAATATGATTCATCACACCGATTTTTGAACGCAGCGTTTCATCCCATTCCGCCATATTCAGCAGCATCGAGCGGATCTGGTGATAGGAGTTATTTCCCACCAGCTGCTTATCGCGTTTCTCGAGAATGTAAGTTATCCAGGATAACCAGCAGAAGGCCTCTTTCCAGAGTGAATACTGCTGGATGAGTTGACGGGTGGTTTCCGTGGGCAAATAAAAACCGGTACAGGCCGTTTTAGCAATAACCCTGTATTCGTGAGAGTGATTAATCACCACCGTAGACAGCCCGAATATAAAAGGGGCAGTCGCAATCCCCACCAGCAATTCATCAGAAGTTCGATAAACCTCAATAACGCCGGTTTGTAATACGATCGTACAAGGCTCATTCCATTCGCCTGACGTAATTAATTGCTGGGGCGCACATGTAAAAGGGGTACTGGCCGCTGTTAAATACTGTTCGAGCCGGCGTAATTCAGAAAGCGGTTTCGCATTAACGTTCATGCAGACCTCAAGTCATCCGTATTTGTCGGTCCAATATTATTTTTATTGCTTCTATAAAAAGCGGGGGAGATAACCACTCCCCCGCTTTTATTCATTACCAGGTATATTTCACGCCCAGATTTGCGCCCCAGTTCTGATCAACGTCGCCGCCGCCCAGATAAGTGGCATCGGTGTACGCACTGAAGTTCTTCGTGAAGCTAAACTGGGTGCCCAGCCCTACCCGCACAGCGGAGCCTTTCACGCCGTTATCAATGCTGTCACCGTTAATATCGGCATTGTTATCGGCATCGTCATAGACGTAGGCCAGTTTGAAGTAAGGCGTCAGAGCCTGTTCGCCGCCGTAGTTGAAGGTGTAACCCGTATCAACACCGAGTTCATAACGCAGGCTATCGTATGATTGTCCATCTACGCGCATGTCATTGCTCAGACGATAATCATCGCCAGACTGGAACAGGCCAGATACGGCTGCATATGGCGTAACGTAGCCAGAGAGGTTTGGTTTCCAGTCATAGCCCAGCTTCAGCCCAAAACCAACAGCATCATTCGTGGTATTGCCGTCAACATACTTACCGTTGCTCATGTTGGCAGAGAGATCGCTGTTGAAGCGGGTGTAGCTCAGGGAGCTGTCGAGGAACAGATCGTTCATGAACTTCGCTGACGCATAGATCATCGCTGTCTGGCTATCCTGATCGACCTGACCGGTACGATCGCTGATATCACCCTTCGCGAAACCTGCCGCACCACCGACGATCCACTTCGCGTTATTACCGTCAATCTGGGTGTCCAGACCCACCATAATGCCGCTCACGTCCTGATCGTAGCTGATAACGCCATTGTCACCGTCGAAGTTGCCACCGAAGTAGCTCACCCACGCCCCGCCGTTATCCGCCAGGCCGTGACGGCTGTTGGTCAGACGCGTGCCGACGGTATCCTGCTGCAGATTCCAGATATTGGTATTGGCAGATGGGATGCTCAGCGCCATATTGGCAGAGTCGGTCAGCTCTTTCTGCTGAAGGACAACGGCGTCACCCTGCTGCTGCGCCTGATAGGTGTAAGCACCTAAATCGGCTTTGTTTGCGGCAGTAAAGCTGGCTGTGGTATCCGCGTTATTGTCATAGACGCGAATAATCTCTTTGTTTTTGTAATCGGCAACGGAACCGGCACCGGTCGCATCGTCGATGCGCACCTGGTAGTTACCTGCAACGTCACCGTTTACTGACAGATGGCCATCAGAGTTAATTGCCACAACACCGTAGTCGTAATCGGCATTGTACTTATCGTTAGTGATATAGCGTGCGTTGTTCAGATCGCTGTTCAGGACGTAATCACGGCTGGCAACGTTCAGCACCCCGCCATCGGTCAGTTCCATATTGTGCGTATCAACCTGACCCAGCCCCAGCGCCAGCTCAGCACCGTTATCCACGGTGATGGTGTTGGCATACAGTTGGGCCGTTTCTTCCGTCAGTGCCGCACGGCTATAGCTGTCCAGATACAGATGGTCGGTCGCCACAGCACCGCTGTCTCCAATATTCATTGATGAAGCATTGGTCAGGGTGATGGAGTCCGCCAGCAGATCAGAGTCTTCAACGTTAACCTGAGACTGGTTGTTTACCGTCAGCGTGTCGATATTAGAAAGCTTGCGGGTATCCCACTCAGAGCCGTTATCCAGCGCGATGTTAAACAGCCCGCTCTGATACACCGCTTCACCCGCTACGTGTCCGTTGCTGTCATAAATGGAATCCGGCCAAATGCTGTTAGGGGATAAGCTACTCCAGTCTACGTTGCTGTAGCCCAGGCCATACATCTGCGCTGGGCCAATAGCCTCGACGCTGGACTGTGCTGCACCGACCCATTTGCTGCCGTTGATCAGGGTGACATCCAGCTTATCGGTGCCATCCCAGCCGTTGGTGGTTGGGTTATAGACACCGTCTGCAGTCGTATCCGTTGCCGGATCGCCGTTCGGATAGAAGTTGTTGTCGAAGGTGCTGGAGAACAGAATATCGCCAGTAACGGTGGAATGATCGAACGTGGCAGTGGTCTGCATCGCGTTATCAGACGCGCTAGCGGCAACGATCAGCGCCGCATCATCTGCTGGCGTGGCATTCGTTTCACCGTAGTCGCTCGGTTTCGCGGTTTGACCGTAGAACCCGCTGGTTCCCAGATCGCTGTACGCGCCTGAGGTCAGAACGGAGTCTTTCACCACCAGCGTGTCGGTAAATACTTTGCTGCTGTTGGCTACGCCTTCAACACCGTCGTAAGGAGTGTTATCCGACTCCTGATAACCCTGCGTCAGGGTAATACCGGCAATGTGGGAATTATTCTGGATAACAATATCGGACTCTACATCCAGGGTAATCGCATTACCCAGATTATACGTGTCCAGATAGTGTCTTTCCGTATTTTCCCCATTCACGACATCATACGCATAATGCTCATAGGTATCGTTAATGGTGGAATTATCTACGGTCAGGCTAAAACGATCGTATTGAGAATGGTTGGTGCCATCGGTATCCAGGCCGTCAGCACACGAGGGGGTCATACACTTAGAGGTAATCATGCCATTAATGGTACTGTTGGAAATGCTTAACGCATTCGCCCGCCCATTGATGCCATCATCCAGATAGTATGTTGAAATAACACCATTCACGGTGCTTTTATTAATCACCGGATAAATATCACCGTCATGGGTAGCGCCTGAGTAATCCCAGTCGGCATAGCCATAATACCAGGGGGTGGAAGCGGTATTATCGTATCCGAATGTATTATATGTCGTACCGGAAATATCCTTCGCATTTGCCTGAGAAGCGATAGCCAGGGTGCAGGCTAATGCAAGTTGAGATACAACGAGTTTCTTTTTCCATGTTTGCATTGGGTCATCCCTCCTCAGGGACGTAAGCAAGTTTGTCCATCAATGATTTTGCAATGTTTAATTGCGGAGGGAATTATGCATTTTCATTTCGAAAAGGTTCAATGAATGTTTCCATTAAGTCCGTATCCAGACTAATAACACATCAAAACCGAGAAAGCATCTGTCACTAC
This sequence comes from Enterobacter sp. 302C9, assembly GCF_034106085.1. Classification (NCBI taxonomy): domain Bacteria; kingdom Pseudomonadati; phylum Pseudomonadota; class Gammaproteobacteria; order Enterobacterales; family Enterobacteriaceae; genus Enterobacter; species Enterobacter sp. 302C9. The sequence goes on along the minus strand of NZ_JAWNBW010000001.1, from coordinate 65,785 downwards.
AGATAAATATTATAAAAACAAAGCATTAAAATACAGACACAACAATAAGACACATATAAAAATATATAATGAATCATTTTCAATGATGTTTTCTATTTAATATAAAAACAATATGAATAACTCATCTCCATTTCGGCGTTATACTGCCCTGCATTATATATTGATGCCAGAAAGCCAGACCCATCACATTTTACAAAAATAAAATGCCCACTTTTACCAAAACACCTGTCTTCACTTTGAGGTACACTAGCCTTCTTTGTTCCACAAACATCAGGCATACCATGACCGATTTAATTGCACGTCCCCGCCGCCTGCGCAAGTCACCTGCACTGCGCGCTATGTTTGAAGAGACAACCCTGACCTTAAACGATCTGGTGTTGCCGATTTTTGTCGAAGAAGAGATCGATGACTACAAAGCCATCGAAGCCATGCCGGGCGTAATGCGCATTCCGGAGAAATATCTGGCGCGTGAGATTGAACGCATCGCCAACGCGGGGATCCGCTCGGTGATGACCTTCGGCATCTCTCACCATACCGATGCCACCGGCAGCGACGCGTGGAAAGAAGATGGCCTCGTTGCCCGCATGTCGCGCATCTGCAAAGAGACCGTGCCGGAAATGGTGGTAATGTCAGACACCTGCTTCTGCGAATATACCTCTCACGGCCACTGCGGCGTGCTGTGCGATCACGGTGTCGATAACGATGCCACCCTGCTGAACCTCGGCAAACAGGCGGTCGTGGCTGCCGCTGCGGGTGCGGACTTCATCGCGCCCTCTGCCGCAATGGACGGACAGGTTCAGGCGATCCGTCAGGCGCTGGACGCGGCGGGCTTTACCGACACCGCAATCATGTCTTACTCCACCAAATTTGCCTCCTCATTCTACGGCCCGTTCCGCGAAGCGGCCGGTACGGCGCTGAAGGGCGATCGTAAAACCTATCAGATGAACCCGCTGAACCGTCGGGAAGCGATTCGCGAATCCCTGCTCGACGAAGCCCAGGGCGCAGACTGCCTGATGGTGAAACCAGCGGGCGCGTATCTCGATATCCTGCGCGACATCCGCGAGCGCACCGAGCTGCCATTGGGCGCTTACCAGGTCAGCGGCGAGTACGCGATGATCAAATTCGCCGCGCTGGCCGGTGCGATTGACGAAGAGAAAGTGGTCCTCGAAAGCCTCGGCGCCATCAAACGCGCAGGCGCGGATCTGATCTTCAGCTACTTCGCGCTGGATCTGGCCGAGAAGAAAATCCTGCGTTAATCCGCTCTAGCGCCGGGTAGCGGCTTCACCTTACCCGGCCTGCTCTAATCTTCACCAAACTGCAATACAACCGACATCTGCTCCTTCTACTGTCTTCGCAAGACGGCAGGAGGAGTAACCATGTTTAGCCTCGATAGCGTTCTCGACGATCTTTGGCCTCAGGCGAGGCCTGCACCCTGGCAAAAAAGTCTGTTAAAAAGACTGTTTTACGAAGACGAATTTCAGCAATTTGCCGCAGCACACCGCCACCTGAAAGGACTGGATATGGTGGAGCAAGTTCTGGAACACCTTGATATTCTCTGCACCGTTTCCGCCCGCGATCTTGAACAAATCCCCGAACATGGCCCGCTGGTCATTATTGCCAACCACCCGACGGGTACGCTGGACGGCCTGGCGCTGATGTACGCCGTCTCCCGCGTGCGACGCGACGTTAAAGTCGTGACCAACCGGATGCTGACCCACCTTGAGCCCCTCAGCTCGCTGTTTATTCCGGTGGACAATATGGGCGGCAGGACGGCGAAATCGTCCCTGGTGCAGATGGAACAGCATCTGCAAAACGCAGGCGTGCTGATCTTCTTCCCGGCCGGAGAAGTTTCCCGCCCCACGCGCAAGGGCATTCGCGATAAAAAATGGCACTCTGGCTTTATCAAACTCGCCAGCAAGCTGCGCGCCCCGCTGCTGCCGGTGCATATTCAGGCGCATAACAGCCTGCTCTTCTATGCCAGCACGCTGGTCTCCCCGACGCTGTCGATGCTGTTGCTGATGCAGCAGATGTTCCGCCGCCGCCACAGCCAGCTGCCGATTAAAATCGGCCAGCAGATTGCCTGGCATCACTGGCACAGCGCCACCCTTTCGTCGCGTGAGATGGCCGAACAGTGCCGTCAGCACGTGATGCGTCTTGGCAAGGGATTGCCTGGCGTCTTTAAAACCCAGTGCGCCATTGCCCGTCCGGAAGACCGGGCCACCCTGAAACGCGCGCTGGCGCAGGCCGAATGTCTGGGCAATACCAGCGACGGTAAAACCATCTATCTTTGGCAGCGCAACGGTCAGGAAGACGCCCCGCTGCTGCGCGAGCTGGGCCGCCTGCGCGAGATTGCCTTTCGCGCGGTCGAGGAAGGGAGCGGCAAACGCCGTGACACCGACTGCTACGATGATGATTATCTGCACCTGATCCTGTGGGATGATGAGGATCTGGAGATCGTCGGCGCGTATCGCTTTATGCCGACCGCCAGACAGGTTGAACGTCGCGGTCTGGAAGGGTTGTATAGCTATAGCCTGTTCCACTACGACGACAAAATGCAGGACGTGCTGGAGCACGGCATTGAGCTGGGACGCAGCTTTATTCAGCCGCGCTACTGGGGACGCCGTGGCCTGGACTATTTATGGTCCGGCATTGGGGCCTACCTGGCGCGTTATCCGAACTACCGCTACCTGTTTGGCCCGGTCTCCATTTCCGGCGGCTTACCGCCTGCCGCGCGGGATCTGCTGGTGGCCTTTTACCGCCTGTGGTTCCCGGCAACGCATCCGCTCGCCGCGTCACGTCAGCCGTATCCCGCATCGCTGCCGGACGTGCTCGCGCAGTTTGGCGGCGTGGATTACGTGGACGATCTGACAAAGCTCAAATCCCTGCTCGGCAATCTGGGCTGCGGCATTCCGCCGCTCTACAAACAATATTCCGAGCTGTGTGAACCCGGCGGCGTGCAGTTTATTGATTTTGGCAGCGACCCGGCATTTAACGACTGCGTCGACGGACTGGTGCTGGTGGATTTGTGTTACCTGAAGGCGAACCGGTATCAGCGGTATATAGAGGCGCATTTAATACCCTCACCCCAGCCCTCTCCCTAACAGGGAGAGGGTGAAAACCGCACCGGGCAGTCCCCTCGCCCCTTTGGGGAGAGGGTTAGGGTGAGGGGATCAAGGCGCACGGTAGAACGGCTTATCCCCCAGGATCGTCGCCCGCTGCATAATCCGGCGCTGCGGAAGATAGTCCGCATTGGCATAGTGCTGCGTCACGCGGTTATCCCAGATCGCCAGGTCGTTCTCCTGCCAGCGCCAGCGCACCTGAAACTCCGGCCTGGTGATATGCGCGAACAGGAAGCTTAACAGCGCCTCGCTCTCTTTCTCGGACACGTCCACAATGCGCGTCGTGAACCCTTCGTTCACGAACAGCGCCTGCTTGCCGGTGACCGGATGGGTCCGCACCACCGGGTGCAGCAACGGAGGATGTTTCGCAACCGCCTCCTGCCAGCGCTGATGCTCCTCTTCCGTTTTGCGGTACTTGTACTCCTGGAATGATTTTTTGAAGTCGTGCTCCGCCCGCAGCCCGCTCAGCAGCGTCCGGAACGGCGCGGAGAGCGCCTCATACGCCGCAATCCCGCTGGTCCACAGCGTATCCCCCCCGGTTTCCGGCAGCAGCTTCGCCGCCAGAATGGCCCCGGCGGGCGGCGTCTCGATAAAGGTCACGTCGGTATGCCAGTTGTCGTTGTCCGGCGGGTTATCGTTGTGGGTATCCAGAACGATAATCTCCTCCACCCCCTCCGCATGCGGATAGACAGGGTGGATATGCAGATCGCCAAAGCGCAGGGCCAGCGCGCGCTGCTGCTGCGGGGTGATCGCCTGTTCGCGCAGGAAAACGACCTGATGGCGCAACACCGCGTGGTACAGCTGCTCGAACTGGTTATCGCTCAGCGGACGGGTCACATCCAGGCCCGACACCTGCGCGCCAATGTACGGCCCCAGCGGGGTAATGGTCAGACGTTCACTCATTGTATTTCTCCATGCCAGGGCGTAAGGCGACGCTGTAACGCGCGCAGCCCCAGTTCTAATCCGAAGGCGATCGCGGCGATCACCGCGATCCCTGCCAGCACCACGTCAGTCGCCAGGAACTCTCCCGCCGACTGCACCATAAACCCAAGGCCGCGCGTGGCCGCAATCAGCTCTGCCGCCACCAGCGTGGACCAGCCCACGCCAAGGCCGATGCGCAGCCCGGTTAAAATCTCCGGCAGCGCGCCCGGTAAAATCACGAACAGCAGCACCTGCGTGCGGCTGGCCCCCAGCGACTGCGCCGCACGGATCCGCACCTGCTGGGCGCTCTTCACGCCAGCCAGCGCCGACATGGCAACCGGAGCGAAAATGGCCAGATAAATCAGCAGGATTTTTGACGTTTCACCGATGCCAAACCAGATCACCATCAGCGGCAGATAGGCCAGCGGCGGCACCGGACGGTAAAGCTCAATCAGCGGATCGAGGATACCGCGCACCGTCGGGCTCAGCCCCATCGCAATGCCCACGGGAATGCCGATGATGACGGCAGCCAGCAGCGCCACCAGAATACGCGCCAGACTGGCTCCAAGATGCTGCCAGAGCGTGGCATCCATAAAGCCCTGCGGCCCGGCGATGGTAATGAGTTTGGCCAGCACCTGGCCCGGCGGCGGCAGAAACAGCGGGCTGACCCACTGCTGGGCAGCAACCGCCCACCACACCGCCAGAAGCACCAGCAGCGTACCGACGCTCAACGTGATTTGGCGCGAGAAAGGCCAGCGCAGCGCCAGACGCGTGCGGCGCGTTTTTTCACTGAAGACGATGCTCATGAGAAAGCCTCCCGTTGTTCAAACACGCGGCTTAAAACGTATTCACGCTGTTCGATAAACAGCGGATCGGATTTGATGCTGCGCACGGGCTCTCCCGCGACGTAGCGGCGGGCGAAATCCAGCGGCAAGCGCTCCAGCACGCGGCCCGGCCCCGGCGAGAGCAGCACCAGCTCCGTCGCCATAAACACCGCCTCTTCGATATCGTGGGTAATCAACAGCACCTGCTTGCCCGTCTCGTGCCACAGGCGCAGCAGCAGGGTTTGCATCTGCTCGCGGGTGAAGGCATCCAGCGCCCCGAACGGCTCGTCCAGCAGCAACAGCTGCGGATTCGCTGCCAGCGCGCGGGCAATACCGACGCGCTGCCGCTGGCCGCCGGAAAGCTGCCAGATAAAGCGTTTTTCCGCCCCTTCCAGCCCCACTTTTTTCAGCATCGCCCGCGCCGTTTCCAGCCGCTGTTCGCGGTTGATGCCCGCAAGCTGTAGCCCAAACGCCACGTTTTCCTGCACGTTGCGCCAGGGCAGCAACCCTTCGTTCTGGAAGACCACGCCGCGCTCGGCGCCCGGGCCTTCCACCTTTTTGCCTTCCAGTTGAATGGTGCCATGCTGATAAGGGACAAACCCGGCGATCAGATTCAGCAGCGTGGTTTTTCCGCACCCGGACGGGCCCAGCACCACCAGCAGTTCACCGCTGTCCAGCGTCAGGTTGATGTCCTCCAGCGCGGGTTTCCCGCCGTAATCGGCGTACAGGTTCGTAATATTCAGCATGGCGGACTCCTTATTTCACAAAACGATCGGTCACGTACTGGCTGTAATCCGCCGCCACCGCAGGCACTTTGCCCTGCTCTTTCAGGAAGGTGGCGGTATCCACAATCGCTTTGTTCACCGGCCCGGTCAGCTGCTGCACCTGCTGCGCGGGGGTCAGATAGGTATTGCCTTTCACCAGCCCCGGCACGTCCGCTTCCGGCACGCCGCTCAGGCGGGAGAGTTTTTCCAGGTTGGCGGCCTGCTTCAGCCATTCATCCGGGTTGCTGATATACGGCTGCTGGGCGTCAATCGCGCTTTTGGCGAAGGCTTTCACCACCTCAGGATGTTTCTCGGCAAAGTCTTTGCGCACGACCCACACGTCGAGGGTTGGCGCGCCCCACTGGCCCACTTTTTCAGAGTCGGTCAGCACGGTGCCGTCTTTTTCCAGTTCGTTCACTGCCGGAGCCCAGACGTAAGCCCCGTCAATATCCCCGCGCTGCCAGGCGGCGATAATCGCCGGCGGCTGCAGGTTGATGATTTGTACCTGACCCGGCTTGATGCCCCAGTGTTTGAGGGCCGCCAGCAGGCTGTAGTGGGTGGTGGAGATGAACGGCACGGCAATGCGTTTGCCGATCAGATCTTCCGGTTTGGTGATGTTTTTCTTCACCACCAGCGCTTCAGAGTTACCGAGCTGCGAGGCGAGCAGGAAAACCTCGATCGGCACCTGCTGGCTGGCCGCAACCGCCAGCGGGCTGGAGCCGATATTGCCGATCTGCACGTCGCCGGAGGCTAACGCACGCACGACGGACGCCCCGCTGTCGAACTTGCGCCAGTCGACTTTCGCGCCGCTCTCTTTCGCAAAGGTGTTGTCCGCCTGCGCGACTTTCGCCGGTTCCGCAGAGGTTTGATACGCGACGGTGACGTCCACCGCCTGCGCCTGAAATGCCCACAGCGCCAGTGCGCCGAGAAGTGTGATTCGCGATGAAATTGCCATAATGTCTGCTCCCCTTGTTGTTATGAGGGCAGTATTTCCGGCGCGGGAATTTTGATAAAGGAATAAAAATGAATCGCTCATAACGATTCGTTTTTAGATAAAAAGCGGGAAAGGATAGTTGATTTTGTGCGGTTGTTTTTTTCCCCTCTCCCCGTGGGAGAGGGTCAGGGTGAGGGCATCAGCGCTGCGCGTTCAGTTCAGCAATATCCTTCGGCGTGGTGCGACAGCATCCGCCAATCAGCTTCGCGCCGGCTTCCAGCCACTGCGGCAGATACCCCGCCAGCGTCTCGCACGCTTCACCGTGGTGGTGCCAGGTTTTGGTTACCGCGTCATAATGCTCACCCGAGTTCGGATAGACCACCAGCGGCAGCGACGTCAGGCTTTGCAGATGCTTCAGCGCCGCCGTAGTGTTTTCCAGGGCGATGCAGTTAATGCCCAGCGCGACAATCTGCGGAGAGTTTGCCAGCGCGCTGACCACCTCGCGCAGCGGCGTGCCGTCGCTCAGGTGTTCGCTGTCGCGCAGGGTAAAGGAGAACCACGCCCGGGCGCGGGGGTACCCGGCCAGAAGCGCCGCCAGCGCCTTGATCTCCACAAACGAAGGCAGCGTTTCGCAGGCCAGCAGGTCAGCGCCCGCATCCAGCAGCGCTTCCACGCGCGGGCGGTGGAAGGCAGTAAACTCCCCGGCGCTGCGCACGTAGTCGCCGCGATATTCTGAGCCATCCGCCAGATACGCGCCATACGGCCCAACAGATCCCGCCACCAGCAGCGTGCCCGCGTGCGGGTTTTCGGCCAGGTACGCTTCGCGCGCCTTACGCGCCAGCTCCACGCTTTTACCGATCAGCGCGCGGGACTGCGCTTCGTCCAGACCGCGCGCCGCAAACCCCGCAGGCGTGGCCTGATAGCTGGCGGTGATCGCCACCTGTGCCCCAGCCCGGTAGTAATCGAGATGCACTTCACGGATGAGTTCCGGGTTTTCCACCAGCACTTTGGCTGACCAGAGGCTGTCTGCCAGGTTACAGCCGCGCGCTTCCAACTCCGTCGCCATCGCGCCATCCAGCACCACAAACGGCTGTTTTTCAAGGATGGCGGTAAGCGGGTTATTCTGCGACATGTTCAGGCTCCTGCGATGTCATATTTCGGGTCAGGTAGTACGCACCATAACACATGGCGACAAACGGAAGCCCGCAATAAAGGGCAATGCGCTGGCTCGGGTCAAACCACAGGCCGACACAGGCCACCACGCAGAGGATAAAACCGAGCACCGGCACCAGCGGATACCACGGCGCGCGGTACTGCAGCGCAGAGAGCGGCTGGCCGGACTGCAGATGACAGCGACGGAAAACGAAGTGCGACGCGCAGATGCTGATCCACACCGCCACCACTGCAAAGCCAGAAATCGCCGAGAGCGCGACAAACACCGTGTCCGGGGCCACGACGCTGGAGAACAGCGCCAGCACGCCGCCGAGCATAGAGACCGAGAGCGCCGTCAGCGGCACGCCGTTTTTGTTCACGCGGGCAAAGCAGCGCGGCAGCGTTTTCTCATTCGACAGCGACCACAGCATGCGCCCGGAAGCGTACAGGCCCGAGTTCGCCGCCGAGAGGATCGCCGTCAGGATCACGAAGTTAACGATGTCAGCCGCGTAAGGAATACCGACCTTTTCAAACACCAGCACGAACGGGCTCTTTTCCACGCCCGCCTGCTGCATCGGGATCAGCGCCGCCAGCACAAACACGGTGCCGATAAAGAAGATAATCAGGCGCGCAATGGTGGTGCGGATCGCAACCGGAATCACCTTGTGCGGATTTTCCGTTTCGCCCGCCGCGATGCCGATGAGTTCCGTCCCGGAGAAGGCAAAGTTCACCGCCACCATGGTCATCAGGATCGGCAGGCCGCCGTGCGGGAACCAGCCTTCGGCGGTGATGTTGCTTAAGCCCGGCGCGGGGGAACCGTCCTGCATCGGGATAAAGCCAAAGACCGCCGCCCCGCCAAGGATAATAAAGGCGATGATGGTGATGACTTTCACCAGGGAGAACCAGAATTCGCCTTCCGCAAAAAAGCGCGTAGAGATGACGTTCAGGCCAAAAATCACCACGCAGAAGACCACGCACCAGGCCCAGACGGGCACCTGCGGGAACCAGTACTGCATGCAGAACCCCGCGGCGGTGAAGCTGGAGCCGAGCGCCACCGTCCAGGTGAGCCAGTAGAGCCACGCCACGGTGTAGCCCGTCGCCGGGCCAAGATAGCGGGCAGCATAGACGTGGAACGCGCCGGTTTCCGGCATCGCCACGGAAAGCTCGCCCAGACACTGCATCACCAGCCAGACCACCAGCGCGCCTATCAGGTACGCCAGCAGCGTGCCCGCCGCCCCGGTCGTTGAAATGATGTATCCAGTATTGAAGAATAACCCTGTCCCAATCACGCCACCCAGCGAGAGCATAATCAGGTGGCGTGTTTTCATGGTGCGCTTAAGCTGCCCATTTTCTTGTTGTGTTTGCATATTACCTTCTATACGTATGGACATCTAAACATCCAAAGAAGGTGTGTTATACCGCGATTGTTAATAAAAAGCTAGATGACCAGACGCAAACGGGCACGCCTCGCGCTGAGTCTGGGGTGGGTCGTGAGGATCACATAGAGAATCGGACGCCAGGCCATAAGCACCTCCGCAAGCAGATACTTACAGCATGGTGCGGGAAGCGGCGATCTTCGGTCAGTCGAAAGTGGTAACGATGAACCCTCGGATCATACTTTTACGCTTCCCTCATGGTATGTCGCCACCAGGCAGGCATCATGTCGTCGAAGGAGTGATTTTCCGGGGCAAACTCCGGCTGGTCCGGATCGTCAAACACGCCAGTAAATAAGGCAACGGTGGGTGAATCATCAATCGCGCCAATTGAACTGCCGCAGGTGGGGCAAAACGCCCGGCTGGAGTAGTCCGACGATCGCCATGTCGCCGGACGTCCGCCCGGACCGATCCACTGCACGTTTTCCGCCGGAAACTCAATCCATACGACGGTTTGTGCGCCGGTGTGTTTCTGACAGATATCGCACGAGCAGGTGTGCACATTGCCCCCATTCGCAGCGGTAAAGCGAACCGAGCCGCATAAGCACCCACCTGAAAAGACCTTTTCCATGCTGTCGTCCTGAGCTGTTTAAAATCTCATCAAAACATAACACATTATTGAGGTCTGTATGCCGGGTCAGACGCGAAGCCATCGCCCGGCACGCCAGCGGCAGAATTATTGGTAAATCCTCAAATCAGTTCTATAGTCGACTCTGCTTATTCGTTACCAGGAATCACTATGCGCTTTAATGGACTGACCAAAGGTTTCTTCATTTTTATTCTCGCCCTCGTCACCTGGGCCTTCTTCGACATACTGTCGCCCTACTTCTCCGCGATACTGTGGGCCGCCATTCTGACCGTCATCTTTAACCCGGTAAAAAACAGGCTGCGCGCCGCGCTGGGGGATCGCAACGGGCTCGCCTCGCTGTTGACCATTGGCATTATCTGCCTGATCGTCTTTATCCCGTTGATGGTGATCCTCTCCTCGCTTGCCATTGAGCTGAACGTGGTTTACACGAAGCTTCAGGAGAACAACACCCAGTTCCCGGAAGTGGTGGCGAGCATATTTAACCATCTGCCTGACTGGGCCAGCGGCTTCCTGGCGGATCACAACCTGACCAACGCGGCGCAGATCCAGAAAAAACTCTCTGATGTCGCCCTGCAGGGCGGGCAATATCTCGCCGGCAGCGCGTTCCTGATTGGCAAGGGCACGTTTGGCTTTGCGATTAGCTTCGGCATCATGCTTTATCTGCTGTTCTTCCTGCTGAAAGACGGCCCGTATCTGGTGCGCCAGATCCTTGACTCCCTGCCGCTGTCTGATTTCGCCAAGCAACACCTGTTCGCCAAATTCGTCGGCGTGTCGCGTGCCACGGTAAAAGGAACGGCGGCGGTAGCGGTGGTTCAGGGCATCCTCGGCGGGATTGCGTTTGCTATTGCCGGTATTGACGGCAGCGTGCTCTGGGGGGCGCTGATGGCCTTCCTCTCGCTGGTGCCCGCCATCGGCTCGGCGATTGTCTGGGTGCCCGCCGCCATCTTCCTGTTCGCCACCCATCAGCTTTGGCAAGGGCTGTTTATTGTCGGCTTCTTTGTGATTATCGTCGGGCTGGTGGACAATATCCTGCGCCCGCTGCTGGTGGGAAAAGACACCAAAATGCCGGACTACCTGATTCTGATCTCCACCCTCGGCGGCATGGAGCTGTACGGCATTAACGGCTTTGTGATTGGGCCGCTCATTGCCGCGCTGTTTATCGCCTGCTGGAACCTCTTCTCAGGGCGCGATCACGAAGGTAACGCCGAAGAGCTGGACCCCGACTTCATCGAAGAAGGAAAAAATCCTCCAGAATTGTGAGGATGTGACGATATAGACCACACCAGGCGGCGCTGTGCCGCCTTTTTTTTCGCCTTAAATCAAACGTTTTCTATAATTTGAAAGAACGCCATCCTACTCATGTCGTAAAAGGATCATCAGGTGCGAATCGCAACGATAACAAACTGGGCCTACGGTGCCACGGTCTGCCTGACCATCGCCTCCGGCATCATCATGCTGATGGCGTCCAGTGCTGATACCCTCGAGCGTCAGGCCGTTGAACAACGGCAGAAATTTGATCAGCTCACGGAAGATATCGAAACCGATATCTGGGCCCAGTCTGATTTAGCACGGCTGTACGTCATTAAAAAAGATCCTCAGGTTCTCAAGGAATATGACCAGGCGGAAAACAGCCTGAAGAGCATCGAGCTTCGGCTGGAAAAGTTGCAGGATAACGGCGCATCGGATGAAGAACTGGCCCTGCTGCATGAAGGAATAAAGATCGTCGATGAGCTGCAGGACGAACAGCAAACCGCCCTTTCCAGCCTTGAGCGAGGAGAAGACGCGCAGGCCGTTGCGCTACTCTACGGTGCGCCCTATGAGCAGGAGCTGGAGCGCGCGCAGAGCCAGCTCGATCACTTCCGCCAGATACTCGACAAACGCGTCATCGCCTCCGTTCAGGACGCGACAAAAACATCGAAAGCGCTGCGTACGGCCTCTGAGCTGATGGTCGGCCTGACCGCCCTGCTGTTCCTGTTTGTTCTCGGCTTTATATTAAAGCGCCGCGTGCTGCGCCCCGTGGTGCGCCTGAGCGACGTGGTGCACCGCCTGGCATCCCAGGATTACGCAGTTGAAACGCCCAATTTCAACCAGATTGATGAGATTGGCGACATGGCTCAGGCCATCCGCATCTTCCGCGAAAACGGCCTGGCGCGACAGCGTCTGGAAAGAGAACGCGATGCCGACTGGGCCATCCGCGAGCTGCTGGCGCGCATGACCCAGCGGCTGCAGGGGTGTGAGAACTTTAACGATGTGATTAACGTGGCGGAGCTGTTTGCGCCTAATATCGCGCCGGGGATCGCGGGGCGACTTTACGTCCTTGACCGGGAGCCATGGCAGATGCGCTGCGTCGCACACTGGCTTTCACCGGTTGGGGAAGAGACGAGCTTCCACCCGGACGAGTGCTGGGCCGTGCGCCGCGGGCAGAGCCACCCGCCGGTAAACGGTGAGCCGGATATCGCCTGCTACCATCTTCCGGCATCGCAAGCTGAAAGCTCGCTGTGCGTGCCGCTTATCGCCCAGGGCGAGGCCATTGGCCTGCTCTCCTTCCAGAATATTACGGCGGACAACGCCCCTTCCCGCGCCTATCTGGAGCTGATGGCCGAAGCGCTCGGGCTGGCGCTGGCCAACCAGCGTCTGCGCGACGCGTTGCTGGAAAAAGCCTTGTTCGACCCGCTCACCGGCCTGCGTAATCGTCATCATCTGGAAGATACCCTGCAAACCCAAACGGCACAGGCGTTGCGCACCGGCGAACCGTTAAGCTGCATGATGATCGACATCGATCACTTCAAGAGCATCAATGACCGCTTCGGCCATGAAGCGGGCGATCAGGTGATTAAAAGCGTGGCGTCAATTGTTCAGCGGGCCGCACATGACAACGGACTCGCATTCCGCTACGGGGGCGAGGAGTTTCTGGTCCTGCTTCCCGGTGCCGATGAACCAGAGGCGCACGCCTGCGCGCAGAAGATTTACAATAGCGTGCATGAGCTGTCGCTTCGCTACGGGCTGACCGAGATTGGGCCGGTGGATGTGTCGATTGGCATTGCCAGCTACCCACAACATGCCCAGACTGACAACCTGCTGCGCGCCGCGGATGTGGCCTTGTACCGGGCGAAAGAGCTGGGCCGCGCGCGGATTGTGAGCTTTGGGATGCTGGAGGCGGGTTAGCGGATTATCGCTTTACTCGCGCGTTACCTCAGTAATCAACATCGACAATCCATTCATGTAATGACTTTTTTTTGCCAGCTCGCGGTATTTGGTCGGGGAGAGTCCATATTGATTCGAGAAGGCTCTGCTGAACGTTGACGGCTCCTCGTACCCTAACATCGTGAATATATCTGAAACAGAGAGCTGCGTATGTCTGAGCATATGCGCGGCCTTTTCAAGTTTCCGGCTTCGGATATAAAGACCTATACTTATGCCACACTCCTGGCGAAAGTTCCGCTGAATGTAAGCCAATGAATAACCGGATTTCCGCGCCACATCTAAAACGGTAATGGGTCTGTATAAATTCGAGTCAATCCAGTGAGTAAGAGACTTAATTACAGCTTCACGATCTTTTAAGAGAGTAAACTTTATACACATAAGTATCCACGAAATTTTATTTACAAGAAGGCCGTTGGCAAAGTCATCCAATGACAATTGAAAATAAATATTCCTAAAAGAAAAATCACCCTAATAATAGGGTGAAAGAACGCTTACTGTATTTTATAAAGATGTCTTTGCTACATCCTCAATTTTTTCAGGACCATACAGTTTCATAAACGCATTAACGGAGGCCTGCGCTTTCATGACGATTTCACTTTCGTCAGGCTGATCCTTTCTTGCTTTTAAAAGCAAGGGTTCCAGTATGTCGGCCTGGAGAAGAGAACGAAAATACTCGGCCGCCAGCACAGGATCATCTTTTCTTAAAATATTTTGATTCATTAAATCGGTAAAAAGCGCCGAAACATTTGAACGCAGTTTTTGCATTCGCGCATAATATAATTCTCCGATACCCGATCTTCCGGCCTCGGAAATCATTAATCTTTGCAAATCCACAATATCCGGAGAGCAAATATAGCGTAAAAAGGCAACGGCAAATTGCTCGATGACCAGCTGTGGTGATTTTCTGAAAAGGCGCACCTGCCCCGCAGTTTCAATAGTCATGCTCTTTATATACTGTTCAGTTTCTGAAGACATGCATTCTACAAATAGCTCTTCTTTCGAAGAAAAGTGACTGTAAATTGTCGATTTTGAGCCACCAACAATCGCGTTAATCTCCGAGATAGACGTGGCATCAAATCCCTTTTGTCGAAACAGTCCGGATGCGACCTCCAGGATCTGTTGCCGTTTAAGCGCTCTTTTATCCATATGTTTCCTCGTTAGTTTAGGTGTCTGGCCGGGGCCAACACTTTTTGTTCTCTGATTTCGGAATCACGTCAGATAGTAGGGTTCGTAATCGTACTGACGAGTACATTTTCATTTGACGGCGCTCAGAAGTCAAGATATAAAGTGTACCGTACTGTACGGTACTGTATTTGGACTTCCCTATGACCAGCATGACGAGCGTACTGATGAAAGGTTTTCAGGAGACACTTCCGAGGTGTCGTATTTCCGGTTTAACCCGGTCCAGGATAGTGATGAGCTGTGTTGTCATTTCCGCCATCAGTATGAGCGGATGCGCCATGATCCCCGATCTTGGCACCCCACCGCCTATGAAGACGGTCACACAACTTAAAAGCGATCAAAGTTTCCCGCACCAGAACGGCCAGTGGCCGAAAGATTACTGGTGGAAGAAATACGGTGACGAGCAGCTCAACGGGCTGATTGATGACGCGCTTAAAAATTCCCCCACGCTTAACATCGCCGAAGCTCGCGTGAAACAGGCGCAGGCGATGACGCAAAGTGCGAGCGGTTCGCTTTTCCCTGAGGTCACCGCAAACGCCAGCTTTATGCGGGACAAAATGAGTTACAACTATGTGACGCCTGAAAGCGCAACGCCTCAAAACTGGAACAGCTATGGGCGCACCACGCTTGATATGAGCTGGGAAATTGATTTTTGGGGTAAAAACCGCGCAGCGCTCGCGGCTGCGACGTCTGGTGAAATGGCGGCGGTAGCGGAAGAAGCACAAACAAGGCTGGTGCTCTCTTCTTCTATTGTTACCGTTTACGCGGAGCTGGCGCATTTATACACCGTTCGCGAAACGCTTAACGACACCCTCACTATACGAACCAGTACGCTCGCGTTGTTCCAGCAACGGCATGACGCGGGGCTTGAAGATTTATCCAGCCTGCAACAGGTTGAGACGCGTCAACTCAACGCAAAAGCAAACCTGGTGGCAATAGATGAAGCTATTGCGATCAAAAAACATGAGCTCGCTGCCCTGATCGGCGATGGGCCTGATAGATCGCTGGCAATAACCGCGCCTAAGGCAACGCTTTTAGCGCATGAGGAACTTCCTCCCAATATTGCGCTGGATCTGATTGGTCGCCGTCCTGATATTGTCGCGGCACGTTTACGCGCCGAGGCGGCAGCAGAGCAAATCAAACAGAAAAAAGCCGGTTTTTACCCCAGCGTTAATCTGGTTGCCTTTGCCGGGTTCCAGTCATTGGGTATTAACAACCTTACCCGGAGTGGCTCAGCAATTGGCAGCTTTGGCCCGGCCATATCGTTGCCAATATTTAATACGCAGAAGCTCCAGGGTGATTTGAAATACGCCAGCGGTGAATATGACATTGCCGTGCAGGTTTATAACGACACGTTAACGAATGCACTTCGGGAAGTGAGCGATGCGCTCACCAGCAGAGCCTCTCTTAAAGACGAGATGCTTTATTCTCAGGGCGCAGTCACGTCGGCAGAAAAGGCGTATTCCCTCACCAGACAAAGGTATGAAGGAAAGGTTGCTGATTATCTGGACGTGTTGTCCTCGGAAGATGAGCTGGTCGCGGCCCGCCGAAAATTAGCCGACGTAAATTCTCGCGCTTTTACGATTGACGTCGCATTAGCGCGTGCATTGGGCGGCGGATATACCTCGAGCAAACAGTGATTTTTTAACACCAGGTTAATTACTAAATAGTGGAAAGAAAGGAAATAAAATGAGTCATTCTGCAGCTATTGAAAATCAAAATATTGAATCATCCGATATCAAAAAGAAAAAAAGAAAACGTTTATTCTCTTATCTCGCATTAAGCATCGCGCTGGCAGGCGCAGGCTCGTTCGCCTATTGGGAATTAGTGGGTTCCCGATATGTTGAAACCGATAACGCCTATACCGATGTCGAGTCCGCGCAGCTCTCTTCTGCGATCACCGGTACGGTCAGTGCCATCCTGGTCACGGATTCTCAGGTGGTAAAAAAAGGCGATGTTCTGATCCAGCTGGATCCCACTGACGCAGAGTTAGCGCTTAATCAGGCGGAAGCAAACCTGAACCTGGCCATACGGCGGGTAAATGGATACAAGGCCACCGACACAAAACTCGGCGCAGAAGTTGTGGCGAATGAAAAAGAGCAAAAACGCCTGCTGGCCCAGGTTGATGCTGCAAACGCTGACTTCCAGCGCGCGACGGTTGACCTCAAGCGACGCGAAGCGTTAATGCAGACGGGTGCGATTTCAGGCGACGAACTGACGCGAATTCAAAACGTTTACGCTTCCGCACTGGCAAACCTGAATGCCGCTAAAGCGGCCGTGGCGCAAGCAGATGCAGCAAGACAGGCGGCTGTGGGCGCAAGACAGGCGAATGCCGTGATGATTGAGGATGCAAATACCGAAACCAACCCGGAAGTTGCTCTCGCCAGAGCCAAGCGCGATCAGGCCAGACTGGATCTGGAAAGAACCGTGATCCGTTCGCCTGTCGATGGCGTGGTTGCTCGTCGCCAGGTCGAGCTTGGACAACGCGTCCAGCCTTCCACACCGTTATTGTCCGTGGTGCCGGTGCAGCAAATTCACGTCAA
The DNA here is from genome assembly GCF_034106085.1 of Enterobacter sp. 302C9. Lineage (NCBI taxonomy): Bacteria > Pseudomonadati > Pseudomonadota > Gammaproteobacteria > Enterobacterales > Enterobacteriaceae > Enterobacter > Enterobacter sp. 302C9. The sequence continues at coordinate 49,120 of NZ_JAWNBW010000001.1, read as the reverse complement.
TGCCAACTTCAAGGAAGTTCAGCTCCAGCATGTGAAAGTGGGACAGAAGGTAGAACTGGTAAGCGATCTGTATGGCGATAGCGTGCCTTTCCATGGAACGGTCGAAGGCTTTGATGGCGGCACCGGCGCAGCGTTTTCAATTATTCCTGCGCAAAACGCAACGGGTAACTGGATCAAGGTTGTTCAGCGTTTGCCGGTGCGCATCAAACTCAATGCTGATGAGCTTGCTGCACATCCGCTGCGGGTTGGTCTGTCCATGAAAGCGACAGTTAACTTAAAAAGTGAATAACGGAAACCAGGCCATGTCTACATTAGTTATCGATAATGAGCCGCCATCGCTGAAAGGCGGTATGTTATGGATTGGTGCCCTGGTACTTGCAATGGCTAACTTTTTAGCCGTGCTCAACATGACCATTGCAAACGTCACTCAACCCAACATGGCTGGTGCCCTGGGCGCAGGAACCAGCCAGGGCACGTGGATCATCACGGCCTATGCCGTGGCTGAAGCCATTACGGTACCACTATCAGGATGGTTAACCACACGGTTCGGCGGCGTGCGCGTTTTCTCCGTTTCCGTGTTCATGTTCGGTATTTTCTCTTTGCTTTGCGGCCTTTCCACTTCGCTGGGAATGCTGCTGCTGATGAGGGTTTTTCAGGGCATGGCGGGAGGCCCCCTGATGGCCTTATCACAAACCTTACTGCTGCGTATTTTCCCGAAAGAAAAATCCATGCAGGCGACGGGATTATGGGCGATGACAACATTGCTCGCGCCCGTGATAGGCCCGGTTCTTGGCGGATGGATTTGCGATCATTACAGCTGGTCGTGGGTGTTTATCATCAACGTTCCGATGGCAATCGCTTTTTCAGTCGTGGCGTGGTCAGTACTGAAAATCTTCGAAGATACGCTGGTTAATAACTCTATTGATATCGTTGGGTTTATTTTATTGGTGATCTGGGTTGGTGCCCTGCAGATCATGCTCGATGAAGGGAAAGACCTTGACTGGTTTGCCTCAGAAGAAATTTGCGTTCTGGCGATTATTGCCTGTATCGGCTTTTTAAGTTTCTGTATCTGGGAGCTAACCGCTGAGCATCCGATCGTCGATATCAGAGTGTTTCGCCATCGCGGTTTTTCGGCCAGCATGTTTGTGCTCGCACTTGCGTTTGGATGTTTTTTTGGTCTGAATGTCCTCACGCCTTTGTGGCTACAATATAACTTAGGGTATACAACAACATGGGCAGGGATTGTGGTGGCCTGGGGCGGACTTTTGCAGGTGGTATTTTCTCCGGTTGCCGCTAACCTCTCCAACAAAATCGATCCGCGCATTCTTATCTTCTTTGGCTGCGCCTGGCTGGGTCTCGACACCTTCTGGCGATCCTATGCGACGACCGATATGGACTACTGGTCCATCTGCGTACCTTTGTTATTCATGGGCGTTGGAATGCCGCTGTACTATGTCCCTATTACGGGGCTTGCAATGGGCTCTGTAGATGAAACGGAAATGGCTTCAGCCGCGGGGCTAATGAATTTTGTTCGAACGTTATCGGGTGCATTTGCCACATCGCTCGTAACGACGTCATGGCAAGACCAGCGCTATATTGCGCATGACAAACTGGCGTCCGTCGTCGACCCTACTGGCGATCTTTCGCACTACATTAGTTCGGCTCCTCAGCAAGGTGGACAATTTGTGCGTGAGCTTTTTGACAAGATGGTAAACAGCCAGAGCATGATGCTGTCGACCAATAATCTGATGATGTCGATCGGCGTGATATTTTTTATCGCTGCATTCGCAATTGCATTAGCGCCTAAACCTTCGCGCGTGGTGGATGCCGCGTCTGTAGGACACTGATATTTATTCAGCACAAGGACGTGAGTATCAAAAAAACAGAGAAAATCTGATGGATAGTAAATCATATATGCCGGGCAGTCGGGATATTTTGTACAAGAAAATATTCCTTTCAATTTCCGAAATGAAATATCTTGAAAGGGAAATAAAAAAGTTCAACTGGCTAGAACGTACTTTTTTAAGGAAAAAAGAGTTCTATAAAATGCAATATCACAAAAGCAAATGTGACAGCAATTTCTTTAGGTTTATCAACAGCGGGCAGGACAACCAGAATACGTTAATTCATATCCTTGAACAATTACCTGAGAACCATCCTGACAGAACATGGCTGACGGGCTTTCTGCTTTGAAACCATCGGGCAAGCAACGTAATAAGCCGTTTCCCGGCCGATTAACATTCCGGATGTGACATATATAAAAACGCTAAATTCAGGTTAACATCATGAAAATGAGTGACTTTCAATGTCTTATTGAAAAGAATAGCGATTATAAGGATGTTTGTCTCACCATTCTTCTAATACTGCAGGTTTTAACTATTTTTATCATTTCCCCTGTGACGGAGAGCGAACATAAAAACTATCACTGGCTAAACAATGCATTGTTCTCAGCGATGGCCTTGATTTCGGTATTCATTGTTTCTAAGGATATAAAAAGGTATCTGGCTATCCTCAGTTTTTCTTTTTGTCTGGTCGGGTTGGCCGTCGGGTCAACAGCGACCACGCTCAAAACCACAGGGATACTGGTTCTCCTGTCAGGGATTTTTTTCTGTCTCAACGTTAGCTGGATTGTGGCAAAACAGGTTTTCGATGAGGGTGTTGTAACGCTTCATCGCATCCGCGGCGCCATGGTTATCTATCTGAATATCTCACTTTTGTTTGCGCTGCTGGACTGTTTACTGGTGGGATTCATTCCAGATGCATATACAGGAATATCGGACGATAACTCAATTGAAACGATGCTTTACTTCAGCCTGACCACGCTAACCACCCTTGGCTATGGAGATATTCTGGCAATACATCCTTTTGCACGTAATCTGGCGATGCTTGAAGCGGTGATGGGTCAATTCTATATGGGTACGATGATCGCTATTTTAGTCGGTTTACATATAGCACAGAGGACTCCTACGTCAAAAAAGTGAATAACCGCTATTTTTAACATGCCGGATATATATCTTTTTGCTGGCAGAAAAAAGTGGACGCTTCCCAGTGGAAGAAGCGTCCAAAAATCAGGCAATTATTCAGACACAGATTGAAACCGTAAACTGACGATCTCATCGATAATATCTCATACCCTCTTCTCTTCATTATTTACATTTTCTGCCATGGCATAAGAAAAAACTCATTCTGCAGGCGTTAGCATTTTTAGCGGGCGTGTTACCCGCGCAAACCGGCAGGATAGTATTCATCCCGTCGGAGCTACGTAACCAGTGGCTTTTCACGTGAGGTGGACGAATTGTGCACAGCGCAGGCCGCACCACTTTCAGGGGGGCGATACCCGCGAAGGACAGATGCTGAGCGGTTGCACGCTCGCCGTTTCAACACAGGTAAAATCAATGGTGTAAGATGATTACAATCAATTAAAGCGATCATTTTTTAAACACAAGAGAGCTTATGCAAGCAACTTTAGCTTTTTTCAAAAAGTTAAGCGTCATCACACTGTCTTACACCCGCTCAACGCATATCAATAACTTATTGATTTTATTGAAATAAAACCAATAAAAATTCTAAAAACCATTAGTACTCAACAAAATATATAAACTCGTGTGATATCTAAATTATAATTCTTATACTTATGTTCAAAAGGTGGAGGTCAAAATGCGATTAACCCTACTGCTGTTATGCTGTCTCGTACAAAGTGTAACCTGGGCTGGCGACCTGCCAAAACCAGTTGGTAAACCCATTTTAACGATTTACGGTAATATAGAAAATACCAATGAAAATGGAAAAGCAGTGTTTGATCTCGCCAGCCTTGAAAAACTCGGAGTAGTGAGTTTCGAGACGACATCTCCCTGGTATAATGGTCGTACGAAGTTTGAGGGTGTTCCAATGAACAAACTCATGGAGTATGTGGGTGCGAAGGGAACTAACGTTAATGTTATTGCGCTCAATGATTACTCTACCGTGATCCCTCTCAGCGACTTTAAAAAATACAACGCCATACTTGCCTTAAAGGTCAATGGCGAATATATGCGCATCCGCGATAAAGGCCCATCGTTCATTGTATACCCCTATGACAGTCTTCCTGAGTTGAATAATCAGATTTATTACTCACGATCAGCATGGCAGGTTAGCAAAATGAAGATTGAGTAGTCGTTCAGGAGAACATAATGAACAGGATACTGGTTGGTATCATTTTTTCTCTTTTTATCACGACAGGATATATTGCATTCCTTGTTTACGATCGACAGCAGGAATTGCAAAAACTGACTCAATACACTGAGTCCTGGTCCGTGGCACAACTGGTATCAGAGTATTACCGTTTTGAATCATGGCTTGGTCTATACGCAACCGATACCGATGACGTTACGATAGACCAGGTCCGCATGCGTCTTGAAATTATGCTAAGCCAGAGCGATTTAATGAAAGGGGGAGATTTAGGTCGCTATATTGACAGTGATAAAGCGCATCAGGAGCTCGCTTTGCGCTTAGAGAAAATACTGAGCTATCTGGATAGCCATCTTGAAAAAATGACCCATCCAGAGCTACAGGCATACCTGACAAATATGCATGATCTCGACGCACCGCTGAGCCAACTTTCTGCAACGGCATTGACGAAAGATATTAACACGGTTAATGAATCCAACCATAAAATACAAATCCTGTATTATATTTATTCGGTACTTTCATTATTACTGGTGATATTAAGCTTTATTCTGGGTTTCTTAATGATCTACCAGAATAAAAACATTCTCAAAGCGCACATGCAGGTTAAAAGCCTTGCTGACGAACTGCAAATATCAAAAGAAACGCTGCAAATTCAGAACTCGAAGCTGGAATATGATGTTTATCATGACTCCCTCACCGGCATGAAAAACCGTCTTTTCTTCTGGGACGATCTCAACAAAATTAATCTTCAGGCAGATAAAAACCATATCCCCGTCACGGTGATGTTATTTGATTTAGACCGCTTCAAAGAGGTCAACGATACCTATGGCCATGATGCCGGAGATTTGCTGTTGAATCAGGTATCCAGACGCCTCACCTCAATGAGCAGCGCCACTGATACGTTTTACCGTTTGGGCGGAGACGAGTTCGCCCTTTTGTCCAGTGGCCTCACTGAAGCTGCCGCCGTTTCGCGTGCCAAAGAAATCAGCGAACATATCAGCCAGCCCTATACGATTAATAACCAGCTGATAAAAATCGCCACCTGTGTGGGTATCGTTTTATCTGATAATGAACGGCGCTCTGACTACCTTTATAAATTTGCCGATCTGGCGCTCTACGAAGCCAAAAAAGAGGGCTCACAGCAGATAAAAGTCTTCCGTCAGTGGATGCTGCAAAAGTTGCAGGAAAGCAGAACCCTTGAACATGATATGGCACTGGCGATCGATAACCATGAATTCGTTGTTTATTACCAGCCTATTGTCGATTCATTCAGCAATGAAATTTACGGCTATGAAGCGCTTATTCGCTGGATACACCCGGTGAAGGGGATACTGTCACCCGATTACTTTATTTCCGTCGCTGAAAAAACGGGGATGATCAACCAGATCGGCAAAACCGTGCTGGAGCTTGCCTGCCGGGAAGCGGTTTCCTGGGCGGTTCCGGCAAGGATCTCTGTGAACGTCTCACCCGTTCAGCTGGGCACGAAATCCTTTACGGCAATGGTACAGTCCATCCTGAAGGAGACAGGACTTCCGGCGAACCGTCTTGAATTAGAGGTTACGGAGTCATCGCTCTTCAGCGACAGCAACACGCCGATCACTATTCTCAAAAAGCTGAGAACGCTGGGTGTAAGAATTTCAATCGATGATTTCGGGACGGGTTATTCGTCGCTCTCACGGCTGAGTGAACTGAATTTTGATAAAATTAAAATCGACAAATCCTTTGTGAACCCGATATCCACGCAGGATGATGCCCTTAATATCGTTAAATTGATAACCGGCATGGCGAAGAGCCTCAATATGAGGGTTATTGCAGAAGGTGTTGAAACCGAAGCGCAGCTCGAACGTCTTCAGGCGCTTGGCTGCGATCTCGTGCAGGGATATCTGTTCGGAAAACCACAGGCTGAGATTGACAGGAAGATTAGATACGGTTGAAATGGTTGCGCGGTTTTTTCTGGCCCAAAACCCTTTAGGCGATTGATAATCAAAGGTTAAACAATGAAAAAAACAGCCCCGGAATATACGCCTGTTGATTTATCTCGTTGGGCCAGGAAGGAACATTTTGAAGTATTCCAGTCATTTGCTGAGTGTACAATTAACCAAACGGTTCTGATCGACATCACCGCGCTGCGAAAACATATCAAAGAGGTCGGCTGGAAGTTTTACCCGACGATTATTTTCCTCCTCTCTAAAATCATGAACCGGCATCCGGAATTCCGTATGGCCATGAAGGATAATGAGCTTGTCATATGGAATGAAATTCATCCGAGCTATACCATTTTCCACCCTGAAACAGAGACCTTTTCGTCATTGTGGAGCCATTTCGACGGCAATATTCATCACTTCCAGAACACCTATGCAGAAGACGTCTCCCGCTATGGAAATAACCTTTCTTACTGGCCGAAAGAAGAGTCCCGGGAAAATGTCTTTTTCGTATCGTCTATTCCTTGGGTAACGTTTACGAACTTTACGATGAACATTGCGCACATGAAGAACTTCTTTTCCCCTATGTTCACGTTTGGAAAATACTACGAACAGGATGGAAAAGTGTTGTTACCGCTCGCGGTGCAGGTCCATCACTCGGTGTGTGATGGTTTCCATGTGGCAAGGATGTTTAATGAGCTGCAGGAGATGTGTGATGGTTTGCCGGAGCTGTCGGAGGAATGTAATGGCTGATGCACAAGGGACAAATGTTGTTTATTTGATTGTCGGAAGACTGCTTTAAAATATGGTGCGATAATAGGAACAAAAAACAAACGCAATCACCTTTCTTATAAACATTTATTAAATAACAAATGATAAAGTGCCCCCTAAAGTGCCCCCATTTGAATAAGGGCACTTAACCATAGCTTATTTTTTATGCTCTGTTCTTTTCGCAATCTCTGGTACTGCCTCACTAGGAGATATCAAGGTGCGAACATTCGTTTTTTCCGGTAAACGCTCCTGCATTAATTTACTTAATGGGACTCCTGTTGCACGTGACTCTTCGATCAAATCTGCAATTAGATCTCCTGATATCTTTTCTCCCTCTCCAGCAATAGCTAGTGTAGATATGTGGTAGGTTGAGTCTGCCTCATCATCTGAACGGCTCATACTTTCTAAAGCCCATTCGGGATCGTCTTCCACAAACGCCATAGCAGCTTCCATACCCATTCCGAATTGACCGAAGTTATGAGTGAATTTATCGGGATGGTTACGTCCCATAGTTAGTGCAAATAAATCATCATTGCTGAAAGGTAAGTGAAACGTATTAAAGTTTATAAACTGCATACCATCAATTCTCATTTGGAAATGATAATGCGGATATTCTACTGCTGTTCCTGCATGGCCTCTAAAATCCGATTCAGAACAATCAAAAGTCCATTCAATATTCTTCCATTTGATGGTGCTAGATAAAACTTTACCTTTCGGCATTTCCAATGGAAGATCATTTATATTGACCAATGGTTTTTCCATATTAGCGCACCATCGTAAAAAAGCGGCAATATTTACATATCCAAATTTATTATAGAGCAGTGGGAAATCTTTCGTCTTGAATTTGCAACGTCTTAAAAGCCAATGAAGACATGGCGTTTCTTTACTAATCGTTTTAAACGATTTCCCACAAAGGTAACATTCATCGTTAACATATGCACTTTTAAATTCATTAAACTGCCGATGGCTTTTCTCAGCATACTTTAAATTTATAGACTCTCTTTCATCCTCAGTTAAGGAGTTGAATTTATTTAATATTTTTAGTTCATCAATCATAACCCACCCTACTCACAATATTAAAAAAAGACAATTATTTTATAGCGCCTATTTTTTTGTTAAATTAATATCTTTAAATTTGCCTAGTAAATCTGAAACTGAATCTATAGCATTTTTACCATCCTCAACTTTTAATTTAGAATGATATATTGGTGATTTATATATCGACGAAACAGACGATAGAATTAAAGCATCTTTATTCTCTTCACTTATCAGTTGTTCAGAATATGCTTTTAATGTCAATGCCACAGCCGATTTGAAAGCATATTCCTCTTGAAAATTTCGTTCCTTGCTATATTGCGAAATACCAAAGAGCAGCAAGCCTATTGCAGGTAATGCCTTGATAGAATTTATTATTATCAGTTTATAATCCATAGTCTGCCCTTCGGATAAATGGAACAAGAAAAATATCCAGAGCACCGTTGCAATTGCAAGAACAGGCACCGTGATCTTCCAAAAATTGACAGAAGGTGCAAGTTCATTTTTCCGTTGTTTGAACGTTTCAAAAAGTGATGCACCAACTTCTCTTCCAATCAGAGCATCTAGATAATCATTTCGTTCTTTAAAGTACTCTTCCTTGCCAACAACAAAAGCTAATTTCTCATCAAATGAGCTATTTAGTGCGTTCAGCTTCTTACTAATTTCACCATATTCTTCTTTGTACTGCGAAATATTTAACTTAATTGCATCCAATGCTTTTTCTGAATCATCAAAGATCTTATCAATGCTACTATTTTTATTCTCAGCGAGAGCTAATTGTGAGTTTATCTTTTCAACAACACCTGTTGAGGAGTTGAACATATTATTAATAGAATCGTTTTGCGATACTAAATTTTGAAGCAAAGCCTCATACGTTTTAATTTGAGAGTGACTTTCCTCAAGAAATGTATTCACACGAACTTCAGCATCCCTTACCTTACCAACAAAGTCATCTAACTCTAATATCCTTTGTTCAATTAGTGACTTCTTCATTTCGAGAAGTTCATATTCTTCTTGAAGTTTCCTTTCAGTCTTCTTAAAAGACCTTCTAGTATTCAACTCCCAGAAACCGTTAACCCTCTGATAGTTTGCCAATCTATATACATATGAGAGTGAATTAATATAATTTGCACCTGATATATATGCATTCATATTGGAAAGATCAGATTGTAGATTTCCCGAACCAATTTCACTACCAAAATTATAAGAGAATGGCAATGTTACATAATTTAAGCCATCAAATTCCTGCCTAAAATGATGTCTAACTTTATTCACGAGAGTAACGTAATCATTTAAACTAATATCACCAATATTAATTTGCGATATATCTCCGCTATCTTTAAATGACTCAGCCACTTTGTCATTAAAGTTAATAGCATCAAAAGCATCTAAAAGCCCTAAAACTTGTTCTTTTTGCTGTATGTTCATTTATTCCCTTCCAAACATTTTTTGGAAAACTAGATTATTTTTTATAAGCGCTTCGACTTGTTGCTAAGTGAGTATAACTTTTAATAGCTTACATCCGGCACTCAAGAAAATCATGCCCAAAATTTCTCTTTATGACCAAAATCGCACTACACCGCACTCGCCTGCGGTTTTCAGATCGCAAAAATTTTTCAGTTGGGATTTTTTACAAATGATAGCGCCAGACCGCGCCACAACAGGGGATATACAGCGAGCAGGGTGAAAAGAGTGAAAGGAATTTCAGGTTTTTCAGTTTTGCTTTACTTCAACATCGTCATCAATTTAGTTAAACCATTGATAGTAAATAGATATAAAATTTTAAGTGAGATTTTTCATGATAACTAACGGTACACTTAAAAGTTAACAAACTGATTCTTATATACATTTTTTCTTAAGCAGCTGAAATTTAATGAACCGAAACCAGGAAAATTTTAGTTACTCCCGGCGAACCGTTCACTGGCTCTCTTTGGCTGCCAGTAGAAGTTCTAATGCTTTTTGTCGCTCGTCCGGTGGCAGAGCATCCATAAGCTCTTTAATCCGTCTCTGGCCGCGCAAAGCGTGGGATTAATCGTGTGTGAATTGAGGATGGTGCCGATAATAGGAGTCGAACCTACGACCTTCGCATTACGAATGCGCTGCTCTACCAACTGAGCTATATCGGCCCTGAGAGGCCGGTTACGAGCGTAACCACGGGGCAAAAGGTTAGATCTATCCGGGTGATGCGTCAATGCCCTTTTGAATCAAACGGCTATTTTTGCATCACCCGTGATTATTTACGCACGAATCGTATCGTCGCCGAAGCCGATCCACTTGTACGTGGTCAGCGCTTCCAGCCCCATCGGGCCGCGCGCGTGAAGTTTCTGCGTGCTGACCGCCACCTCAGCGCCGAGGCCGAACTGGCCGCCGTCGGTGAAGCGGGTGGAGGCATTCACATATACCGCTGAAGAATCCACTTCGTTCACGAAGCGATCGGCATTGCGCAGGGTACGCGTCAGGATCGCGTCAGAATGCTGCGTGCCGTGTTCACGAATGTGCGCAATGGCGTCGTCGAGATCGGCAACGATTTTCACGTTTAGATCCAGTGACAGGAACTCGTCGTCATACTGCTCCGCTTTTACGGGAACAACGTTAGCCGGGCCATCCTGAAGCAGTGCGAGCGCATTGGCGTCAGCATGCAGCGTCACGCTGCTCTCTGCCATCTGTTTGCTCAGGGCCGGCAGGAAGGTGTTTGCAATATCCTGATGCACCAGCAGCGTTTCAACGGTGTTACAGGTGCTTGGACGCTGGGTTTTCGCGTTAACGATTATCTTCAGCGCCGGTTCAATCTCAGCGCTGTCGTCCACCACGATATGGCACACGCCGATACCGCCGGTGATCACCGGGATCGTCGACTGCTCGCGGCACAGCTTGTGCAGGCCCGCGCCACCGCGTGGGATCAGCATGTCGATATATTTGTCCATGCGCAGCATTTCGTTGACCAGCGCGCGGTCCGGGCTCTCGATCGCCTGTACGGCCCCCGCCGGTAAGCCACACTCCTCCAGCGCCTGCTGAATGACTTTCACCGTCGCGGCGTTGGTGCGCCAGGTCTCTTTCCCACCGCGCAGAATAGCGGCGTTACCGGTTTTCAGGCACAGGGAGGCGACATCCACCGTCACGTTTGGACGGGCTTCATAAATAACGCCAATGACGCCGAGCGGCACGCGACGGCGCTCCAGGCGTAAACCGCTGTCGAGCAGCCCGCCGTCGATCACCTGCCCTACCGGGTCGGCCAGATTGCAGACCTGACGCACATCGTCGGCGATGCCTTTCAGGCGTGCCGGATTCAGCGCCAGACGGTCGAGCATCGCTTCGCTCAAGCCGTTACGACGCGCTTCCAGCAGATCCTGCTCGTTGGCAAGCAAAATTTCCTGAGACTGGGATTCCAGATAATCAGCGATTTTTTCCAGCACGCGGTTTTTCTCGCGGCTGGAAAGGAGCGCCAGTTTGTAAGAGGCAGCCTTCGCGGCTGCGCCCATTTGTTCCAGCATGTTCTGGCTCCTTAACGAATAATCATGTCATCGCGATGCACGGCAACCGGGCCATATTCATAGCCCAGAATGGCGTCGATCTGCTGCGAGTGGTGACCCGCGATGCGGCGCAGCGCGTCGCTGTTGTAACGGCTTACGCCGTGGGCGATGTCGCGGCCTTCGAGGTTACGGATACGGATCACTTCACCACGGGAGAAGTTGCCTGTCACGCTTTTAATTCCTTTAGGAAGTAATGAACTTCCTCGTTCCAGAATCGCGGCGGTTGCCCCTTCATCGACGACGAGTTCACCAGCAGGAGGCGCGCCAAATATCCAGCGTTTGCGGTTTTCCAGCGGGGATTCCTGGGCGTGGAAGCGTGTGCCGACGGAGATGCCTTCCATCACGTCGCCAATCACGCCGGGGCGGCTGCCCGCCGCAATGATGGTGTCGATACCGGCGCGGCATGCGACGTCAGCGGCCTGCAGCTTGGTCCCCATACCGCCCGTTCCCAGGCCTGAAACGCTGTCACCGGCGATAGCGCGCAGCGCATCGTCGATGCCTTGAACGTCGGTAATCAGCTCGGCTTCCGGATTCGAGCGCGGGTCGGCGGTGAACAGCCCCTGCTGATCGGTCAGAAGCAGTAATTTATCGGCACCGGCCAGAATCGCGGCCAGCGCCGAGAGGTTATCGTTATCACCCACTTTGATTTCAGCGGTAGCAACGGCATCGTTCTCGTTAATGACCGGAACAATGTTGTTGTCCAGCAGCGCGCGCAGGGTATCGCGGGCGTTCAGGAAGCGCTCTCTGTCTTCCATATCCGCACGCGTCAGCAGCATCTGGCCGACGTGAATGCCATAGATGGAGAACAACTGTTCCCAGAGTTGAATGAGTCGGCTTTGCCCCACGGCGGCCAGCAGCTGCTTGGAAGCGATCGTCGCGGGGAGTTCGGGGTAACCCAGGTGTTCACGCCCGGCGGCAATCGCCCCGGAGGTCACAATCACAATACGATGCCCTGCGGCATGTAGCTGAGCGCACTGACGTACAAGCTCAACAATGTGGGCGCGATTTAGGCGGCGCGATCCGCCTGTTAAAACACTGGTACCGAGTTTTACCACCAGCGTCTGGCTGTCACTCATGATTCTCTGCCGTTCAACGATAAGGGAAAGTAATGTCGAACGAACGTTTTAACAGGAGTCAGCCCCGTTGCCAACTGCCTTAGCACATCGCGAAACACTTTGTTGCGCGGGATCAGGAAGCCTAGCGGGAAATTTTGACAATTTTATTACCGAAATAATAAATCACAGTTTTTTAAAATTATTCTTAGTTTGTCATAAAAGTTTCATTCCAGAACGATAAAACCCTTCCTGTTTTTTCACGGGACTTAAGCATGAGCTTATCGTCCAGCGAATTTTTTAGCGCGTTTATAAGACAGGATCGAAAATGAAAAAGAGCACTCTGGCATTAATGGTTATGGGCGTAGTGGCTTCTGCATCCGTTCACGCAGCTGAAGTTTATAATAAAGATGGTAATAAACTGGACGTGTACGGCAAAGTGAAAGCCATGCACTACATCAGTGATGATGCCACCAAAGATGGCGATCAGACTTACGTTCGTTTCGGTTTTAAAGGCGAGACGCAGATTAACGATCAGCTGACGGGCTATGGCCGTTGGGAATCTGAATTTGCAGGTAACAAAGCCGAGAGCGACTCTACTCAGAAAACGCGTCTGGCGTTTGCGGGCCTGAAGCTGAAAAACTTTGGTTCACTGGATTACGGTCGTAACCTGGGTGCCCTGTATGACGTCGAAGCATGGACCGATATGTTCCCTGAGTTCGGAGGCGACTCTTCCGCGCAGACCGATAACTTCATGACCAAGCGTGCTACCGGCCTGGCCACCTACCGTAACACCGATTTCTTCGGCGCGGTTGACGGTCTGGACATGACGCTGCAGTACCAGGGCAAAAACGAAAACCGTGACGCCAAAAAACAGAACGGTGACGGTTTTGGTACCTCTCTGACCTATGACTTCGGCGGCAGCGACTTCGCCGTCAGCGGCGCCTACACCAACTCTGACCGCACCAATGCTCAGAACCTGCTGGCACGTGGCCAGGGTCAGAAAGCAGAAGCCTGGGCAACCGGTCTGAAATATGATGCGAACGATATTTATCTGGCTGCAATGTATTCTGAAACCCGCAATATGACGCCAATTTCCGGCGGCTTTGCAAATAAAGCGCAGAACTTTGAAGTTGTCGCACAATATCAGTTCGACTTTGGTCTGCGCCCGTCCCTGGGCTATGTCCAGTCTAAAGGCAAAGATATCGAAGGTATTGGCGACGAAGATCTGGTGAAATATATTGACGTTGGCGCGACCTATTACTTCAACAAAAATATGTCCACCTTTGTTGATTATAAAATCAACCAGATTGACGACAAAAATAAACTGGGCGTGAGCAGCGATGACATCGTTGCTGTAGGTATGACCTACCAGTTCTGATGATGTGAAATAAAAAAAACCGGCTTGATGCCGGTTTTTTTATTGTCGGGATTAATGCGGTCTGGTGCCCTCACCCCGCCCCTCTCCCACAGGGAGAGGCAGAATTTGTAGGCCGGGTAAGGCGAAGCCGCCACCCGGCGCTGTGACACCATCAGGCAGTCAGCTTCACCGCTTCGCTGGAAAAGTCATCCGCCGGTTCGAACTTGAGATCCAGGGTAGCCAGCAGTGCGCGTGCCTTATCGTGAAACTCTTTTAGCGTATATTCCAGGCGGTCAATAACTTCCTGATCTTTAATCGTGGTCGCCTGCCAGTTGCCGTCTTTATTAAACAGGCCAAACTGGTAGCTATACGTAAAGCGTTTTTCCTCTGCTTCCATTTCCATCCACCAGCCCCAGAATTCACGTTTTTCGGGTGCAGGCTTCACGTTGACGCATACAGCCAGGCAGTCGAAAAAAAAGCGATTCTCTTCACACTGCTCTTCTCGAATATACGGGCCGAGAGCCATAAACTTCTTAATCAGTCTACTTTTCGGGTGTCCACTCGGTAACGTCATTGCGATCTCCTTTTGTGAAGCCACTGTTTTACCAAACCAGCGAAATTTAGCAATCTATTAACACAATCTCTGAGCGATCCAGCGCGTAATCTCTTTCAGCGATTTGTCGAAATTCTGATAGACCGGGCTGAACGGCACTTCAAGCAATTTGCCATCCGCAGATGACGAAGTGATTAATCGCGACTCTTCTTCCGGGCTGAACGGATCGTTTTTCCAGAACCCTGACAGCATCGGCGTTGGGCAGCGACGTCCCAGCAACCCCTGCGTTTTTAACGAGTAACGATTGAGCTCAACGCGCAGCGCTTCGTCTGATGCATCATGCATGCCAAGGCGGCTGGCCAACACATCAAGGTACATTTCAGGTACGCTCCCCTGGCGTGCAGGATCGCTGAGCAGAGCGTGTACGACCGGGCCGAGGCAGGCGACGGCTTTCAGGCGAGAAGATTCAAGATAAGCCAGACGCACCGCGACGTTCGCGCCGAAACGGAAGCCGAATGCCGCCACGCGCGTGTGGTCAACCCACGGAATGTTTTCCAGCGCTTTGAGCGCATGCTGGTGCAGCAGGCTCGAATCCTGAGTCAGTTTCCATTTGGATGAGAAACCGATTGAAGGCATATCCAGCGTCAGCATCGCGATCCCTTTTGGTGCGAAGTAACGCTCATACAGGCTGTAATAATCAATTTGCAGCGAATCCAGCCCGCCGCACATGAGGACGGTCGGGAACGGACCTTCACCTTCAGGCATATGCAGGAATCCGGTAACGGACGCGCCCCCTGAAATGGTGAATTCAAGTTCACGCATCCGGCCCGGCAGACGTTGAGCCGCCTCCTGATAGGCGCGATTCGCCAGCGCCTGAGCCTGCTCCGCCAGTTCATCCCCTTTTAAATGGGGGTAAGCGGCAATGCCGTAAAGATTAGCGGCGTGCAGCCAGTGCTTGCCGCTGCGCGTGGCATCCTCTTCCTGGCTGGCTTTTTGCTGCCAGAGCATCGCCTGTTTAGACCACTCGTAGATCCAGTTTCCGCCACGGTAGCCCACCACCGTATCGTAGAGTTCGCTGTCGGTACGTTCGGCTTCACTCATCACGATACGTGCCTGCACATCGAGGATTTCACGGGGGTCGATACCGCGCCAGATCCACATCAGGCGGTTAATCATGCGATACCAGTGAGGCACGTTTTTTCCGTCTAACGCGGACTGGACGGCAGGCTGGGTACCCGGATTGAAGCGACGCACCAGCGTCGACGTTTCAGGGTGTTTGAAACGGGGTTTGAAGAGAGTCTCGGTGAGATTCGCCTGCGTCATTGCGTTGCCTCCATGAATACGTCGTATAGAGACTATTGTAACGCGTGGCAGGCCAAAAAGAACAACGCCCGACATATTCGGGCGTGTAATGTTACGTACTGGTATTAACGGCCTGAAATAGGCGGTACGAAGACCACGCCCATATCCCATGGCTGTTCAATCCAGGTGTCCTGCGGGATATCAATCACGTAATCGTCAACCAGCGGGCGGCCAGCAGGCTTCGCGAAGATAGTGACGAAATGTGCTTTCGGATACATTTCGCGGATAGCGACCGCAGTACCACCGGTATCTACCAGGTCATCAATAACGATGAAGCCTTCACCGTCGCCTTCCGCACGTTTCAGCACGGTCAGCTCGCGCTGGTTGTCATGGTCATAGCTGGAGATGCAAACGGTATCGACATGACGAATACCCAGCTCACGTGCCAGCAGCGCCCCCGGTACCAGACCGCCACGGCTGACGGCAATAATGCCTTTCCACTGTTCGGAAGGCATCAGACGCGCAGCCAGTTTGCGTGCGTGAATCTGCAACATGTCCCAGGTGACGACGTATTTTTCGCTCATGTGAAGTGTCCCAGCCTGTTTTTATACGGCTTAAAAAGTGTTCGAGGGGGAAATAGGTTGCGCGAGATTATAGAGATCTGACGCACTAAAAACCAGTGTTTAGCGCCCTCTGCCTGAGTTTTTACATGCTTTATGCTACCAGCCAGCAGAGAAAGTGGTATTCTCAGTTTCATCTCGCAAGCCTGACTTGTGGTAACTATTAACCTGCTAACCCTGTGACCTGCAACCCTGTTTGCAGCGCCTCGACAAGGAGACTTATCGTGTCTGAACTGTCTCAATTATCTCCGCAGCCGCTGTGGGATATTTTTGCGAAAATCTGCTCCATTCCACACCCTTCCTACCACGAAGAACAGCTTGCCGAACATATTATGGGCTGGGCGAAGGAAAAAGGTCTGCATGCTGAACGTGACCAGGTTGGCAACATTCTGATCCGCAAACCGGCTACCGCAGGCATGGAAAACCGCAAACCGGTTGTGCTGCAGGCGCACCTGGACATGGTGCCACAGAAGAACAACGACACCGTTCACGACTTCACCAAAGACCCGATTCAACCGTACATCGACGGCGACTGGGTGAAAGCACGCGGCACCACGCTGGGCGCGGATAACGGCATCGGTATGGCCTCTGCGCTGGCCGTGCTGGCCGACGACAGCGTTGAACACGGTCCGCTGGAAGTGCTGCTGACCATGACCGAAGAAGCGGGCATGGACGGCGCGTTTGGTCTGCAGGCGAACTGGCTGCAGGCGGACATCCTGATCAACACCGACTCTGAAGAAGAAGGCGAGATCTACATGGGCTGCGCGGGCGGGATTGATTTCATCTCTACCCTGCCGCTGAAGCGCGAAGCGATTCCTGCTGGCTTCCAGACCTTCAAGCTGACGCTGAAAGGGCTGAAAGGCGGCCACTCCGGCGGTGATATTCACCTGGGTCTGGGTAACGCCAACAAGCTGCTGGCGCGCTTCCTGGCAGGCCATGCGGCCGAGCTGGATCTGCGTCTGGTAGACTTCAACGGCGGTACACTGCGTAACGCGATTCCGCGCGAAGCGTTCGCCACCGTAGCGGTTCCAGCGGCAAAAGCGGACGAGCTGAAAAAACTCTCCACCGTATATCTGGATATCCTGAAAAACGAACTGTCGGCGAAAGAGAAAAACCTGACCGTGGTGCTGGAATCTGTTTCTACAGATAAAGCCGCGCTGACCGCGCAGTCTCGTGACACCTTCGTTCAGCTGCTGAACGCGACGCCAAACGGCGTGATCCGCAACTCTGACGTGGCGAAAGGCGTGGTGGAAACCTCACTGAACGTGGGCGTGGTGACCATGAGCGACGACAGCGCGGAAATCATCTGCCTGATCCGCTCCCTTATCGACAGCGGTAAAGAGTACGTGGTGAGCATGCTGGAATCTCTGGGCACGCTGGCGGGCGCAAAAACGTCTGCCAAAGGCAGCTACCCGGGCTGGCAGCCGGATGCAAGTTCTCCGGTGATGGCGCTGGTGCGTGAAACCTATCAGCGTCTGTTCAACAGCACGCCGAACATTCAGGTGATCCACGCCGGTCTGGAATGTGGTCTGTTCAAGAAACCGTATCCGGACATGGACATGGTATCCATCGGGCCAACCATTACCGGTCCGCACTCGCCGGATGAGCAGGTTCATATCGAAAGCGTCGGTCACTACTGGACGCTGCTGACTGAGCTGCTGAAAGCGATCCCAGTTAAGTAATACCCTCACCCCAGCCCTCTCCCACAGGGAGAGGGTGAAAAACGTAGGCCCGGTAAGCGTAGCGCCACCGGGCTTTTTTACAACCCCAGAACCAGCTGGCGCTCTAGCTGCGGATCCAGCAGCGTAACGTGCAACCCCACCAGCCTCACCCCTCGCCCGCCCCGGCGCTCTTCCCATGCCTTTTTCGCCGTCGCGATAAGATCGTCTTTATTCAGACGCGGCCAGACGTGTTCCTGCGTGGTCTGCTGGAAGTCGTTGAATTTAAGCTTGATGCCCTGACGGGCAATGAGCAGATCCGGCTTCACCTTGCTTAAGCGTCGTTCCAGCTCCGGGTAAAGCTGTTCCGTGATAATGGTTTCGCATTCGGACCAGTCATGAATATCTTCAATGAGGGTGCGCTCAACGCCGACGGATTTCCGCAGCCGCTCGCTGTTCACATCGCGATCGTCAATTCCCTGGCTGCGCTCCCACAGTACGCGGCCAAACTTCCCGAAGCGCTTGAGCAGCATAGCGAGATCGCTTCGCTGCACGTCTTCGCAGGTCCGTAGCCCCATGCTTTCCAGCTTTGCGGCGGAAACTTTTCCTACTCCGGGGATTTTGCCGAGCGGCAGCGTTTTCAAAAACGCAGGCACCTCTTCCGGCGTGATGACGTACTGGCCGTTGGGCTTATTTAAATCCGAGGCAATTTTGGCGAGGAATTTAACGGGCGCGACGCCCGCAGACGCCGTCAGATTCAGCTCGTTGAAAATCGTCTGGCGGATCTCCTGCGCCATCAGCGTGGCGGAGCCGTGGCAGTGCACGCTGTCGGTCACATCCAGATAGGCTTCGTCCAGCGACAGCGGCTCTATCAGAGAGGTATAGCGGGAGAAGATTTCCCGAATATGGAGGGAAGCCTCTTTATAGGCTTCAAACCGGCCGGGCAGAAGCGTGAGATGAGGGCAAAGCTTTAAGGCCATCGCCGTTGGCATCGCGCTGCGCACGCCAAATTTGCGCGCAGGATAGTTGGCGGTGCTGATGACACCACGCTGAACGCGGCTGCCGCCAATGGCGATGGGAATATCCCGCAGCGCCGGGTTGTCACGCATCTCCACTGCGGCAAAAAAGCAGTCCATATCGACATGGATTATTTTGCGCATAGTAAGCCCTCACTCATCACTGGATAAGTATACAGTAAACAAATGAGGGTTGAGAAGCAGATGTGAGAACGCCGGGTGGCGGCTTTGCCTTACCCGGCCTGCAAAAAATTAAATAATGCGCTGCTGTTCGCGGGCCATCCTTTTCTTCCGCGCATCGCACGGTTCCGGACAGTCGCAAACCTTTTCCATCCCAATAGATGAAATACCGCCGCAGCTACCCTGAATGCTTTTCCTCTTAACGATCCAGCCTAACGACATGCCGAAGACGACAAGCACAAACACCACAAAGGTTGCCAGAAACGTCAGCATCATCAGCCTCCAAAGTCATCGAGCATGATGTTCTCATCTTCGACACCGAGATCTTTCAGCATCTTAATCACGGCGGCGTTCATCATCGGCGGACCACACATATAGAACTCGCAGTCCTCAGGCGCCGGGTGCTGTTTGAGGTAGTTTTCATACAGCACGTTGTGGATGAACCCCGTATAGCCCGTCCAGTTATCTTCCGGCTGCGGATCGGAAAGCGCCACATGGAAGGTAAAGTTCGGGTTTTCACGCGCCAGCTGTTCAAACTCATCTTCATAGAACATCTCGCGCAGCGAGCGCGCCCCGTACCAGAAGCTGATCTTACGCTGGCTCCCCAGCCGCTTGAGCTGGTCAAAGATGTGCGAGCGCATCGGGGCCATACCGGCACCGCCGCCGATAAAGACCATTTCCGCATCGGTATCTTTCGCGAAGAACTCCCCGAACGGGCCGGAGATCGTCACCTTATCGCCAGGCTTCAGCGACCAGATGTATGACGACATGACGCCCGGCGGTGCATCCGGCACATTCGGTGGCGGCGTGGCGATACGCACGTTGAGCATGATGATGCCCTTCTCTTCCGGATAGTTGGCCATCGAGTAGGCGCGCAGCGTCGGCTCTTTCACCTCAGATACAAAGCGGAAGAGATTGAATTTGTCCCAGTCGGCGCGGTACTCATGCGGCACGTCAAAGTCCGCATAGGCCACAGCGTGCTCCGGGCACTCGATCTGAATGTAGCCTCCGGCGCGGAACGGGACATGCTCGCCTTCCGGCACCCGCAGCTTCAGCTCTTTTATAAAGGTGGCTTTGTTATCATTAGAGATAACCTCGCACTCCCATTTTTTGACGCCGAAGATCTCTTCCGGCAGCTCAATCTTCATGTTCTGGCGCACCGCGACCTGGCAGGCCAGACGACAGCCCTCTTTTGCCTCACGCTTTGTGATATGCGCCAGTTCGGTTGGCAGAATATCGCCACCGCCCTCTTTTACCGTCACGCGGCACTGTCCGCAGGAACCGCCGCCGCCGCAGGCTGAGGAGACAAAAATGCCGTTACCGGAGAGCGTGTTGAGCAGCTTGTCTCCCGCCGGCGTGCGGATCTGATTCTGCGGCTCGTCGTTAATATCAATGACCACGTCGCCGGAATTTACCAGCTTCGCGCGCGCCGCCAGAATAAGCCCTGACAGCACCAGTACAATCAGCGTGAACATCACCACGCCAAGGATAATTTCCATCTGTTTGCCCTTATAGCTGCACACCGGAGAAGGACATAAAGCCCAGCGCCATCAGCCCGGTGGTGATAAAGGTGATCCCCAGGCCACGCAGACCCGCAGGCACGTTGGCATATTTCATTTTCTCGCGGATCCCCGCCATGGTGACAATCGCCAGCATCCAGCCGATGCCGGAACCAAAACCGTACACCACGGATTCGCTGAAGTTGTAATCACGCTGCACCATAAACGAGACGCCACCGAAGATGGCGCAGTTCACCGCGATCAGCGGCAGGAAGATCCCCAGCGCGTTGTAGAGCGACGGGAAATACTTATCGAGGATCATCTCGAGGATTTGCACCAGCGCCGCGATCACCCCGATAAAGGTGATGAAGTTCAGGAAGCTGAGATCAACCCCTTCCACCAGCGCGCCGTCCCGCAGCACAAAGTTGTACACCAGATTGTTGATCGGTACAGATAAGCCGAGCACCACGGTGACCGCGATACCGAGACCAAATGCCGTCGACACTTTTTTGGAAACCGCAAGGAACGTACACATGCCGAGGAAAAACGCGAGCGCCATGTTTTCAACAAACACCGCCCGCACAAACAAACTCAGGTAATGAGCCATCGTCGGTTACTCCTTTTCCTGCTGTTCTGGCTTCAGCGTACGAATCAGCCAGATCAACAAACCGATAATGAAAAATGCGCTAGGGGCCAGCAGGAACAGGCCGTTTGGCAGATACCAGCCGCCGTTCTGCACCGTGTCCAGCACCGTGATGCCAAACAGCTTGCCGCTGCCAATCAGCTCGCGCAGGAACCCCACGGTCAGCAGGATCACGCCGTAGCCCAGGCCGTTGCCGATGCCGTCCATAAAGCTCGCCAGCGGCGGCATTTTCATGGCGTAGGCTTCCGCACGCCCCATGACGATACAGTTGGTTATAATCAGCCCGACAAACACCGAGAGCTGTTTGGAGGTTTCATAGGCAAAGGCGCGCAGCAGCTGATCGACCACGATCACCAGCGAGGCGATGATCGCCATCTGCACGATGATCCTCACGCTGTTGGGGATGTGGTGGCGGATCATCGAGATAAACATGCTGGAGAACGCCGTGACCAGCGTGACCGCCAGCGTCATCACGACTGCCGTTTCCAGCTTGGTCGTCACCGCCAGAGCAGAACAGACACCCAGCACCTGGAGCGTGATCGGGTTATTGGCTAACAGTGGGCCAACGAGCACCTTTTTAACTTCTTTCAGTTCACCGGTATCAGCCATTGTTCAGCGCTCCTTCACGTACGTTTTTCAGGAAAAGACCAAAGCCCAGCTCGCCCATCCAGAAATCAAAACTGTGCTGCACGCCTTTTGAGGTGAGCGTGGCGCCGGAAAGCCCGTCAACGGCGTAGTCGTCACCGGGACGTGCCGCCCCTTTCATCACCTTCAGCGCAGGCTGGCCGTTATCGTCGAGCACTTTCTTGCCGACAAACTGTGCCCGCCAGTTAGGGTTCTCAACTTCGCCACCCAGCCCCGGCGTTTCGCCCTGGTCGTAATACGTAATGCCTTTTACGGTGCGCCCATCGGTATCAAGGGCCACAAAGGCATACATCATTGACCACAGACCGTTACCGTAAATAGGCAGTACCACTTCCTGAATACGTTTTTGGGGGTCGCGAACCAGATAGATTTCGGCCAGGTTGCTGCGACGCTTAATCCCGGCGGGATCTTGCGATGCCTCCAGCGTCAGGCTCATCTGCGGATCTTTCAGCGCCAGCGCCTGGTTGAATTTTGCCGGGTCTTTATCCAGCAGTTCACCCGTTTTTAAATCCACCAGACGCGCCGAAATACGTTCAGCAAAGACGGCCGAAACCTCGTCCGCGCTCATTCCTTCCTGCATCAGCCCGGCGACGGCCAGGATGTTGCGCTGTTTATCCAGCGCACGTTGCTCCTGCTGCAGGGGTTTTAACCCCACGGCAGAGCCGGCCACGACAATAGAACAGACCAGACAGAGCACCAGCACCACCAGCAGCGTTTTGCTGATGCTGTCGTTATTTTTAACCTCAGCCACGCGCCTTCCTCCGCTTGATATTGGCCCGCACCACCAGGTAATCGAAGAGCGGCGCAAACAGGTTGGCAAACAGAATGGCCAACATCATCCCTTCCGGGTACGCCGGGTTGACCACGCGGATCAGGACACACATCGCGCCAATGAGCACGCCATAGCTCCATTTACCTTTGTCTGTAAACGAGGCAGATACGGGGTCCGTCGCCATGAACATCATGCCGAACGCGAAGCCACCCAGCACCAGATGCCAGTACCAGGGCATGGAGAACATCGGATTGGTGGTCGAACCGATAACGTTGAACAGGGTGGCGGTCAGCACCATGCCGATCATCACGCCCGCAACGATCCGCCAGGAGGCCACGCGACCAAAAAGAATGATCGCGCCGCCAAGCAAAATCATCAGCGTAGAGACTTCTCCGATGGAGCCCGGAATGTTGCCAATAAAGGCATCAAACCAGGTGACTGGCTGACCTGTCGCGTTGTTAACCAGCGTTTCGCCGCCGTGTGCCGCCCACTGTGAAAGCGGCGTCGCGCCGGAAAAACCGTCTGCCGCCGTCCACACCAGGTCGCCCGATATTTGCGCCGGATAAGCAAAGAACAGAAACGCGCGTCCCGCCAGCGCCGGGTTGAGGAAGTTCCGCCCGGTGCCGCCGAAGATCTCTTTGGCAATCACCACGCCGAAGCTGATGCCAAGCGCCGCCTGCCAGAGCGGTAGCGTTGGGGGAACAATCAGGGCAAACAGAATAGAGGTCACGAAGAAGCCTTCGTTGATCTCATGTTTACGGATGATGGCAAACAGCACTTCCCAGAAGCCGCCCACGATAAATACCGTGATGTAAATCGGCAGGAAGAACACCGCGCCCAGCGTCATCATGCTCAGCCAGCCCGCGTCTGCAGCGAAGCTTACCCCTAACGACTGGGCCAGACGGTAGTGCCAGTCGGACTGGATCACCTGCGCCAGCTGCTGTGCATCGTACATGTGGTGCAGCGCCGGAATGGTCTGCAGGCCGACGTTGTACATTCCCCAGAACATCGCGGGGAAGACCGCAAACCACACCAGGATCATCATGCGTTTCAGGTCGATGGCATCGCGAACGTGCGCCGCCCCTTTCGTCACCAGCCCCGGCGTGTAGAAAATGGTCGTCGTTGCTTCATACAGCGGGTAGTACTTTTTGAGCTTTCCTTCGGTAAAGTGCGGCTCAATTTTTTCAAAGAGGTGTTTTAAGCCCATCGGTTATCCTTCCTGCTCAATGCGGGTTAACACCTCGCGCAATACCGGTCCATACTCATATTTGCCCGGACAGACATAGGTACAGAGCGCCAGATCTTCCTCGTCAAGCTCCAGACAGCCCAGAGCCTGCGCGCCGTCGGTATCGCCAGCAAGCAGATCGCGCAGCAGCACGGTGGGCAGAATATCCAGCGGCATGACGCGCTCGTAGTTGCCAATCGGGACCATGGCGCGCTCGCCGCCGTGCGTGCTGGTTGAGAAGCTAAACAGCTTATTACGCAGGAAGTGGCCCAGCGTGGTTCGGGTGACGGAGTATTTTTCCGCGCCTGGAAGAACCCAGCCAAACAGCTCTTTTTCACGCCCTTCCTGCACAATGCTGACCTGCAAATGGAAGCGTCCCAGGTACGCGTGCGCATTCGCCGCATGGCGGCCGCTGAGGACCGAGCCGGAAATCAGGCGGTTTTCGCCCTCTTTCGTTTCCCCCACCAGCAGTTCATTGATGTCAGCACCCAGCAGCGTCTTCACCAGGCGCGGATTTGCAGCCTGCGGTCCGCCGATGGCGATTATCCGTTCAGCGCAGAGTTCACCCGTAGTAAAGAGCTTACCGATGGCGATGACGTCCTGATAATTAAGGTGCCAGACCTGTTTCGTCAGGCTGACTGGCTCAAGGAAATGGATGTGCGTCCCGACCAGCCCCGCCGGATGCGGGCCAGAAAATTCATTAAACGTGACCTGCCCCAGCGGATGCCCGCCAGGCTTGCCGCCGCCGGCCTGGCAAACGTGCACTTTTCCGGATGTGAGGCGGGTTAAAACGGTTAGACCAGCATCAAAAGCTTTTCGCTGCGCCAGGATAATCGGTTCCGGGTCCACGCTGAGAGGGTTGGTGTCGATGGCCGTGACGAAAATCGCGGCAGGCTCCGTGCCCGGAACAGGGGTTTTGCTGAAGGGACGCGTACGAAGCGCGGTCCATAAACCGGATGCCAGGAGCTGATCCTGAACGGCGTCACGGTTCAGCGACGCGAGTTCTGCGGTGTCGTAATGGGCAAACTCACGCTTTTCATCGCCCTCAATGCGGATAACCACCGACTGCAGAACGCGCCGTTCGCCACGGTTGATGGCCACAACGGTGCCGCTCGCGGGGGCCGTGAACATCACGCCGGGATTTTTTTTGTCCTCAAAGAGCGGCTGTCCTTTGATAACGCGATCGCCCTCCTGTACCAGCATTGAAGGACGCATACCCAGGTAGTCTTCGCCCAAAATGGCGACATGACGGACACTTGCGCCTGTCGAAACGTGCTGCGCTGGCACGCCTGCAATCGGCAGATCAAGTCCTTTTTTAATTTTAAACATGTGGTTAGCAGGTTTCCATGAACAACAATCCAGTGGGCGCAAAGTGTAACATTTTCCCCTTCACGCGGGCAGGGAATCCGCCGTCACGCGCGCCAAATTGCGAGCTAATGCGCAAAGTTCCTGGAGCCATCGCAATTTTGATGGTTTATAAAGTAAAACTAATTTGTAAACTCACCGCCCGGCTCTTGCGAAAATCTATAGCGGTGCTAATGTGAGCGCTCCTAACAGAATAATCTGATTTCGGGTCTCTTTTGCCGTCCTGGCAAGTTGGTCATGGTTTTATCAAGGAACTAGTAGTATGCGTAAAATCGCATTGTTCATTGCGATGCTTCTGATGCCGTGCATGTCGTTTGCCGGACTGCTCAGCAGTAATAGCTCAACGACGCCGGTCAGCAAGGAATATAAACAGCAGTTAATGGGATCGCCGGTTTATATTCAGATCTTCAAGGAAGAGCGCACTCTCGATCTGTTTGTCAAAATGGGCGAGACATATCAGCTGCTTGATAGTTACAAAATTTGTAACTACTCCGGCGGACTGGGGCCAAAACAGCGTCAGGGCGACTTCAAAAGTCCGGAAGGGTTCTACAACGTTCAGCGCAGCCAGCTCAAGCCTGACAGCCGCTTCTATAAAGCCATTAACATCGGCTTCCCGAATGCCTATGACCGTGCACACGGTTATGAAGGTAAATATCTGATGATCCACGGCGCCTGCGTGTCTATCGGCTGTTATGCGATGACCGACTCCGGCATTGATGAGATTTTCCAGTTCGTGACGGGCGCGCTGGTCTTTGGGCAGCCTAACGTACAGGTCAGCATCTATCCGTTCCGCATGACGGACGCCAACATGACGCGTCACAAGTACTCATACTACGCGGATTTCTGGAAACAGCTGAAGCCGGGTTACGACTACTTTGAGCAGACCCACAAGCCACCCGTGGTCTCTATCGTCGATGGCCGTTACGTGGTCAGCAAACCGCTGAGCCACGAAGTCGTCCATCCACAGCTGGCATCAAATTACACGGTCCCCGAGACAAAATAGCACCCACTCGCCTGGCATAATCTTTTGCCAGGTTTCGTTGCCCGTCAGCGGCTGCGTTGCGATAACAGTGACCACATCGTTCGGTGTGGTCTCCTTCTGAAAGTCTATCTCCACATCCTGATCGAGCAGCGTCGCAACGCCAAACGGCGCACGGCGGGTGATCCAGAACAGATTCGTCGAGCAGAACGCCATCACATAGCGGCCATCAGAGAGCAGCATGTTGAACACGCCTTTTTCACGCAGTTCAGATGCCAGCGTCGCGATGTATTTGAACACGGCAGTCATGTTGCCGGGCGTGCGGGGATAGCGCTCCGTCAGCTTGTGCAGCAGCCAGCAGAAGGCTTTTTCGCTGTCCGTCTCGCCGACCGGGCGGAAATTGCCCGTCTCCAGCGACTTATAGCCCGTGAGCTGCCCGTTGTGTGCATAGGTCCAGTTACGGCCCCACAGCTCGCGGGTAAACGGATGGGTATTTTCCAGCGCTACTTCGCCACGGTTAGCCTGACGGATGTGGGCGATCACCGAGCGGGACTTGATGGGATAGTCCTGCACCAGTTTGGCAATCGGTGAGTTAAAGCTGGGCTGTGGATCTTTGAACGTGCGACACCCTTTGCCTTCGTAAAAGGTGATGCCCCAGCCGTCTTTATGCGGCCCGGTTCCTCCACCGCGCTGAACCAGCCCGGTGAAGCTAAAACAGATATCGGTTGGCACATTGGCGCTCATCCCGAGCAGTTCGCACATAACAACACCTCCACAACAGCGGGGGGCACCGGAGCCCCCCAGCGAAGTCTTACTTAACCATCTCTTTTTCGATCAGCTGGATCAGGATGTGGATCACTTTGATGTGAATTTCCTGAATACGGTCAGCATAACCGAAGTGCGGAACGCGAATTTCGACATCCGCTGTACCGTCCATCTTACCGCCATCTTTACCGGTCAGGGTGATGACCTTCATCCCTTTTTCACGCGCGGCGGCGATCGCTTTGATCACGTTGCCGGAGTTACCAGAGGTAGAGATCCCCAGCAGCACGTCGCCTTCACGGCCTACCGCTTCAACGTAGCGGGAGAAGATGTGGTCGTAACCGAAGTCGTTGCCTACGCAGGAGATGTGGCTTACGTCTGAAATCGCAATCGCCGGGTAGCCCGGGCGGTTTTCGCGATAGCGTCCGGTCAGCTCTTCTGCGAAGTGCATAGCGTCACAGTGGGAGCCGCCGTTACCGCAGGAAAGCACTTTGCCACCGGCTTTGAAGCTGTCGGCCAGCAGGACCGCTGCGCGCTGAATAGCGTGAATATTGGCATCATCTTTCAGAAAGTTCGCCAGCGTTTCCGCCGCTTCGTTCAGTTCGTTACGAATAAGATCCTGGTACATGAGGATAATCCTTCAGTATTGATGAAATAACACAGTGGAGTGTACCGGATAGCGGGAAAAGCGAGAAGCTAAAGCCATGCGAATCGTCCGGCGTTTTGATTTTTTGTGCCGGCTAAAACGCGAACAATGTGAACCAGGTTGTAATTATTTTGTAAACACATTGCTAAAGGAAATAACATCAACTACAACCATATCATCACAAGTGGTCAGACCTCCTACAAGCAAGGGAGCTTTTCTTTATGATGATTTTGAGCATTCTCGCAACCGTTGTTCTGCTCGGTGTGTTGTTCTATCACCGCGTAAGTTTATTCCTGAGCAGCCTGATTCTTCTGGCCTGGACGGCTGCGCTTGGCGTCGCAGGTCTCTGGAATATTTGGCTTTTAGTCCCTCTTGCCATCATTCTTCTGCCGTTTAACCTGGCCCCGATGCGTAAATCAATGATCTCTGCGCCGGTGTTCAAGGGCTTTCGCAAAGTGATGCCGCCCATGTCGCGTACTGAAAAAGAAGCGATTGACGCGGGCACCACCTGGTGGGAAGGCGATCTGTTCCAGGGCAACCCGGACTGGAAAAAGCTGCATAACTATCCGCAGCCGCGTCTGACCGCTGAAGAGCAGGCCTTTATTGACGGCCCGGTGGAAGAAGCGTGCCGTATGGCAAACGACTTTGCCATCACCCATGAAATGGCCGATCTGCCGCCGGAGCTGTGGGCGTATCTGAAAGAACATCGCTTCTTCGCGATGATCATCAAGAAAGAGTATGGCGGCCTGGAATT
The DNA here is from genome assembly GCF_034106085.1 of Enterobacter sp. 302C9. NCBI lineage: Bacteria > Pseudomonadati > Pseudomonadota > Gammaproteobacteria > Enterobacterales > Enterobacteriaceae > Enterobacter > Enterobacter sp. 302C9. The sequence continues at coordinate 20,664 of NZ_JAWNBW010000001.1, read as the reverse complement.
CTCCGCTTACGCTCAGGCTCGCGTCCTGCAAAAGCTGGCTGGCGTCTCCGGGATCCTGGCGATTACCGTTGGCGTGCCTAACTCCTTAGGCCCGGGCGAACTGCTGCAGCATTACGGTACGGAAGAGCAGAAAGATCACTACCTGCCGCGTCTGGCACGCGGTCAGGAAATCCCTTGCTTCGCGCTGACCAGCCCGGAAGCGGGTTCCGATGCAGGCGCGATCCCGGATACCGGCGTGGTCTGCATGGGCGAGTGGCAGGGCGAGCAGGTGCTGGGCATGCGCCTGACCTGGAACAAGCGTTATATCACCCTGGCGCCAATCGCCACCGTGCTGGGTCTGGCCTTTAAGCTCTCTGACCCGGAAAAACTGCTGGGCGGTGAAGAAGATCTGGGCATTACCTGTGCGCTGATCCCAACCTCTACTCCAGGCGTTGAAATTGGTCGCCGTCACTTCCCGCTGAACGTGCCGTTCCAGAACGGTCCAACCCGCGGTCAGGACATCTTTGTGCCGATTGACTACATCATCGGTGGCCCGAAAATGGCCGGTCAGGGCTGGCGCATGCTGGTGGAATGTCTGTCTGTGGGCCGCGGCATTACCCTGCCGTCGAACTCAACCGGCGGTCTGAAGTCGGTCGCGATGGGGATTGGCGCTTACGCCCACATCCGCCGTCAGTTCAAAATCTCCATCGGCAAGATGGAAGGTATCGAAGAGCCGCTGGCGCGTATCGCGGGCAACGCCTACGTAATGGATGCCGCGGCTTCTCTGATTACCTACGGCATTATGCTGGGCGAAAAACCGGCCGTGCTGTCCGCGATTGTGAAGTACCACTGTACCCACCGCGCGCAGCAGTCGATCATTGACGCGATGGATATCGCAGGCGGTAAAGGCATTATGCTCGGCGAAGGCAACTTCCTGGCGCGCGGCTACCAGGGCGCACCGATTGCCATCACCGTGGAAGGGGCAAACATCCTGACCCGCAGCATGATGATCTTTGGTCAGGGCGCAATCCGTTGCCATCCGTACGTGCTGGAAGAGATGGCTGCCGCGCAGAACAACGACGTGGATGCCTTCGATAAGCTGCTGTTCAAACATATCGGTCACGTGGGCAGCAACAAGGTACGCAGCTTCTGGCTGGGCCTGACGCGCGGTCTTACCAGCGCGACGCCGACCGGCGATGCGACCAAACGTTACTATCAGCATCTGAACCGTCTGAGCGCCAACCTGGCTCTGCTGTCTGACGTCTCCATGGCGGTGTTGGGCGGTAGCCTGAAGCGTCGCGAGCGTATCTCTGCCCGTCTGGGGGATGTGCTGAGCCAGATCTTCCTGGCCTCTGCGGTCCTGAAGCGCTACGACGACGAAGGCCGTCAGAAAGCGGATCTGCCGCTGGTGCACTGGGGCGTTCAGGATGCGATGTATCAGGCTGAACAGGCGATTGACGACCTGCTGGCGAACTTCCCGAACCGCTTCGTGGCGGGAGCCCTGCGCGCGGTGATCTTCCCGACCGGACGTCACCACCTTGCGCCGTCCGACAAGCTGGACCACAAGGTAGCGAAGATCCTGCAGGTACCGAGCGCAACCCGCTCCCGTATCGGTCGTGGTCAGTATCTGACGCCGACGCCGCATAACCCGGTGGGTCTGCTGGAAGAGGCGCTGCTGGACGTGATGGCTGCCGATCCGATTCATCAGAAAATCTGTAAACAGCTGGGCAAAAACCTGCCGTTTACCCGTCTGGACGAACTGGCAAAACAGGCGCTGGCCGGCGGCATTATCAATAAAGATGAAGCCGCGCTGCTGGTGAAAGCCGAAGAGAGCCGTCTGCGCAGCATTAACGTGGATGATTTCGAGCCGGACGAGCTGGCGACGCAGCCGGTAAAGCTGCCGGAGAAGCACCGCAAACCTGAAGCGGCGTAACGCGTTTCGCTTATACAAACCCCGCCTCGCGCGGGGTTTTTTATTGCCACATTTTCTCGTAATGACGTGCTACAGTGTCAAAAAGCGGTCTTTTGAGGAGTCTGTATCGTGCCTGGTTTGAAGATTTCTATTTTGCAGCAACCTTTAGTGTGGATGGATGGCCCCGCCAACCTGCGCCACTTTGATCGTCAACTGGAAGAGATTACCGGGCGTGATGTGATTGTCCTGCCGGAAATGTTCACCACCGGATTCGCCATGGAAGCGGCACAACAGTCAATGCCTCATGATGAGGTTGTCGCCTGGATGCATGCCAAAGCGCAGCAGACCAACGCGCTGATCGCCGGGAGCGCTGCCCTGCAAACGGATCGCGGGCCGGTGAACCGCTTCCTGCTGGTGGAGCCGGAAGGGAAAGTGCATTTTTACGATAAACGCCACCTGTTCCGCATGGCGGATGAGCATCATCACTATGAAGCGGGTCACGAGCGCGTGGTGTTCGAGTGGCGCGGCTGGCGTATTTTGCCGCTGGTCTGCTACGACCTGCGCTTCCCGGTGTGGTCGCGCAACCGCAACGATTACGACCTGGCGCTGTATGTTGCCAACTGGCCTGCACCGCGCTCCCTCCACTGGCAGTCGCTGCTGGTAGCGCGCGCGATTGAGAACCAGGCGTACGTGGTGGGCTGTAACCGCGTGGGAACCGACGGCAACGGGCATCACTACCGCGGCGACAGCCGGGTGGTGAACCCGCAGGGCGAGATCATTGCCACCGCCGAGCCGCATCAGGCGACGCGCATTGATGCCGAGCTGTCGTTGACGGCGCTGCAGGAGTATCGCGAGAAGTTTCCGGCCTGGCAGGATGCAGATCCGTTTAGCATTGGCTGAAATTTTCCCCTCACCCCGCCCCTCTCCCAACGGGAGAGGGAGGATAAAACATTAACTCACCAGCGCCTGCCCGTCTTTGCGGCTTTCCGTCGCGGCCACGTAGTGTCCTTCCGGCAGGCGATAAATCACCTGCGCCCCGCCGAAGTTGTAATCCTGAAGCGGATCTTCCACCACGATCTGATGCCCCCGCTCTCGCAGCGCGGCGATAGTATTGCGATCGAATGTCGATTCAACGATCACCTCCCTGCCCTGCACCACGCGCCAGCGCGGGGCATCGATTGCCGCCTGTGGGTTTTGCCCGTGCAGCATAATGCGCAGCGCCATCTGCATGTGCCCCTGCGCCTGCATCGGGCCACCCATCACGCCGAAAGACATCAGCGGCTGGCCGCTGCCGTCCATCGCAAAGCCCGGAATGATGGTGTGGAACGGTCGCTTGCTGCCCGCCAGCGCGTTCGGGTGATTGGGATCCAGCACAAACCCGCAGCCCCGGTTTTGCAGGCTGATCCCCGTATCCGGCACCACAATGCCTGAACCAAAGCCCATGTAGTTGGACTGAATAAACGAAACCATCATCCCGCTGGCGTCGGCGGTGCTGATGTAGACCGTGCCGCTCTGCGTCGGGGAACCGTAAACGAAATCAGAGGCGTGCTCGTGATTGATAAGCGCCGCGCGCGACTTCAGATAATGGTCGCTCAGCAGCTCTTTCGCCGCGAACGCCATATGGTCTTCATCCGCCACGTAGCGGTCGAGATCCGCCAGCGCCAGCTTCATCGCCTCAATGGACAGGTGCAGGGACTGCACGGAATCCGGGTGATGCTTCTCAATGCCGCACTGCTCCAGAATGCCGAGCGCAATCAGCGTGGCGATCCCCTGGCCGTTTGGCGGCAATTCCTGCACCGAACCGCCCGCAAAGTCGCGCGACAGCAGCTCTACCCAGTCCACGCGGTGGTTTGCCAGATCTTCAGCCGTCAGGTGCGCGCCGTGTTCTTTGGCAAAAGCGGCAATTTTCTGCGCCAGCTCGCCGCGGTAAAAGGCTTCACCGTTGGTGCGGGCAATCAGCTCCAGCGAGTTCGCCTGCGCCGGGTTACGGAAGATTTCCCCCACGCGCGGGGCGCGGCCTTCCGGCGCGAAGCAGGCGCTGAAGCCCGGCTGATCTTTCAGCTTGCTATAGCCGCGCTGCCAGAGATGGCCAATCAGCGGGGAGACAGGGAAACCGTTGCGCGCGTAGTCAATGGCTGGCTGCGCCAGCGTGGTCAGCGGCAGCGTGCCGAAGCGTTCCGCCAGCGCGACCCAGCCGGATACCGCACCCGGCACGGTCACCGCGTCCCAGCCAATTTCCGGCACCGCGTTTTTACCGGCAAACAGATCCGCATGCCAGCTTGCAGGCGAACGACCGGACGCGTTGAGGCCGTGCAGCTTTTCGCCGTCCCAGACGATGGCAAAGGCGTCGCTGCCGATCCCGTTGCCGGTCGGCTCAACCACCGTCAGCGCCATCGCGGTGGCAATCGCCGCATCAACGGCGTTGCCGCCCAGCTGCAGCATTTTCATTCCCGCCTGCGCCGCCAGCGGTTGCGACGTGGCGACGGCGTTACGGCCCATCATTGGCGGGCGGCGTGAAGCGTAACCGGATGTAAAATCAAGCGCTTTGGTCATCATGACTCCTTAGTCGTGGCGCGGATCGAGCGCATCGCGCAGCCCGTCACCGAGTAAATTAAAGCCCTGCACGGCAAGGAAAATCGCCACGCCGGGGAAAACGGACATCCACGGCGCCTGCTCCAGAAACCCTTTCGCGGTGTTGAGCATGGAGCCCCAGGACGGATTGGGCGGCTGCTGCCCCAGCCCCAAAAACGACAGGCTGGCTTCGGCGATAATCGCCGAGGCAATCGCCAGCGTGGCCTGCACCAGGATCGGCGACATCACGTTCGGCAGGACGTATTTAATGATGATCCAGCGATCCGGCAGGCCAATCGCCCGCGCGCCGTCGATATACTCTTCGTTGCGAATGGCGATCACCTGGCCGCGCGTCAGGCGGGCGAAGATCGGCATCGCCGAAAGACCGATGGCGATCATGGCGTTCGTCAGGCTCGGGCCCAAAAACGCCCCCAGCGCGATCGCCATGATCAGGAACGGACAGGCCAGCAGCGCCTCGATAAACCGCGAGATCACGCCGTCCCACATCTTCTGGAAGTAACCCGCCACCAGCCCCAGCGGCACGCCGATGACCACCGCGATAACGACCGACATACAGCCTGCCATCAGCGAGGTGCGCGCACCCCAGATAATGCGGGATAAAATGTCGCGCCCCAGCTCGTCGGTGCCGAACCAGTACATCGCCGACGGCGCTTTGCGCACCGCCAGGAAGTTGGCTTTGACCGGGTCAAACGGGGCGATCCACGGCGCCAGCAGCGCCACCAGCACAAAGAATCCCACCACCACCGCGCCAATCACCGCGCTTTTGTTGGCGAGGAATTTCTTCAGCACCCGGTTCTGCGCGCGCGGCAGCGCGGGCGTAACGGTTTGCGTCGTCAGTTCCGCCATGGTTAACCTCGCATTTTCGGGTTGATAAGGACGTAGAGCACGTCGGCCAGCAGGTTGAGCATCAGGAAGCCGATCGCCACGATCAGCATCACGCCCTGCACCACCGCGTAGTCACGGTTAAATACCGAGTCGACGATCATCTTGCCGAAGCCCGGAATGGTGAAGACCTGCTCGGTCAGCACCGCGCCGCCCAGCAGCTCGCCAAACAGCAGCGTGGTGAGGGTGATGACCGGCACCAGCGCGTTGCGAAACGCGTGCTTCAGGATCACCGCCTTTGGCAGCAGCCCCTTAGCGCGCGCGGTGCGGATGTAATCCGCCTTCAGGACCGCAATCATCGAGGCGCGGGTATGGCGCATCAGCGTCGCCGCAAGGCCCGTTCCGAGCACGGACGCGGGCAGCAGCAGCGTGCGCAGGTTCTGGAGCGGATCTTCACTGAACGGCACGTAGCCGGACGCGGGCAGCCACTGCAGGTTCACCGAAAAGACCAGAATCAGCAGGATCCCCAGCCAGAAGTGCGGGATCGAGATCCCCGAGATCGCCACGAAGTTCGCCCCGTGATCGACCCAGCTGTTTTTGTTCACCGCCGCGAGGATCCCCATGCTGATGCCAAACACCAGCGCGATAATCATCGCCAGCAGCGACAGCTCCAGCGTGACCGGCAGCTTGCTGGCGATCAGCTGCGTCACCGGTTCGTGCGTGCGTAAGGAGACGCCCAGATCGCCCTGCAGCGCCCGCGTCAGCCAGTGGAAATACTGCACGGGGATCGGCGCATCGAGGTTAAGCTCCGCGCGCAGCTGGGCGATGACCGCCGGGTCGCGCTCCTCCCCGGCCATGGCGATTAGCGGGTCGCCGGGCAGCAGCTTTTGCAGCCCGAACACCATCATGCTTACCAGCAATAGCGTCGGGACGGCCAGCAGCAGACGTTTGCAAATCATTTCCAGCATGGGTTCTCCTCAGGACCTTTATTTCGCCAGCGTTAAACCCGCCAGACGCACGATGCCGTCCGGGTACGGCTTAAAGCCCTGCACGCTTTTGTTCAGCCCGAAAATGCGCGGCTCGAAGTAGAGGTAGGCAATCGGCATGTCGGTTTGCAGCTGCTTCACCACCTTGTCGTACAGCGGCTGGCGTGCGGCCTGGTCGGTGCTCTGGCGCGCCTGGGTCAGCCACTCATCGACCTGCGCGTTGCTGTAGCGGCCGTCGTTGAGCGTGCCTTTGCTGTTGATAAAGCCGTAGATGCTGCCGTCCGGATCCGGGCGTCCCGACCAGCCGGAGAAGCTCAGCTGATAGTCGCCGCTCTGCTGGCGGTCGAGCAGCGTGGCGAATTCGGTCATCTGCAGGTTCAGGTTAAATCCGGCCTCGGCGACCATCGCCTGCAGCACCTGGCCCACCTGCTGCGAGGTTGGGTTGTTCGGCACCAGCAGGTTGACGGTCAGCGGCGCGGCGACGCCTGCCGCCTTCAGCAGCGCTTTGGCTTTGTCAACGTCACGCGGCGGGACCGGCAGGTTAACGTGATACGGGCTGACCGGGGAAAACGCCTGGTTTGCCGGGGTGTAAAGCCCTTCGAAGACCACCTGGTTTAACGCATCGCGGTCGATGGCCTGAGAAAACGCCTCGCGCACGCGGGCGTCCTTGAACGGATCGTTGGCCGGCACCTTGCCGTTGTTGATGTTGAAGGTAATGCCCTGATAGCCGAGACCGGTTACCTTCGCCAGCGCCAGCTTGCTGTCGGCTTCGACCGTTTTAACGTCGCTGGCGGCGATGCCTTCGGTCAGGTCAAGATCGCCCGCCCGCAGGTTCGCGAGGCGCACGGAGGCATCCGGGATCGGCAGATAGATGATTTTGTCGAAGTGGTAGGCGTCTTTGTTCCAGTAGTTGTCGAAGCGGGTCAGAACGATGCGGTCCTGGGACACGCGGCTGTCGAATTTATACGGGCCGGAGCAGACCGGGTGGGCGGCAAAGTCCGGCTTTTTCGCCGCCTCCGGGGCCATCATTGCCCCGGCGCGGTCGGTGAGCTGCATCAGCAGCGCGGCATCGGGGGTCTTCAGGTGCAGCGCAATCTGCATCGGGCCGGTGACCTCGACCGATTCAACGGAGGAGATCTCGCTCTTACGCAGGGATCCTTTCAGGGTCAGGGCGCGGTCGAGGTTGTATTTTGCCGCGGCGGCATCGAATTTCTCACCGTCGTGGAAGGTGACGCCTTCGCGCAGATTGAGCGTCAGGGTTTTACCGTCGTCACCCCACGCCCAGTCTTTAGCCAGGCCGGGGACGACCTTCAGATTTTCATCCACGTCCACCAGCCTGTCGCACAGGGAGGCAAAGACGAAGCGGCCATAGTAGGTGCGCGCCAGATGCGGGTCGAGCATGTCCGGGTCAGCGCCCAGGCCGATTCGCAGCACGCTTTCAGAATGGGCGGGCAGCGCCGCGCCAAGCAACATAACACTTCCCAGTACGGTCAAAAGAGAATTACGCATTGTCATTATCATGAGTTCCTTGAAGGAAGGGACGAGTGAGTGGCCGCGTGTTCAAACAGCGCGCGGCGGCGCAGAAAGGCGGCGGATGGCGGTGCGATCTGAATAACGCTGCGATCGCGGTTGATCTCCTGCCAGCGATGACAGGCAACCTGACGCCCGCCGTCGAGCACCTGATTGATCGGCTCAACCTGGCGGCATTCATCGGTGACGTACGGGCAGCGGGTGTGGAAACGGCAGCCGGACGGCGGGCTGGCCGGGTTGGGCAGATCCCCCTGCAGCAGCAGCGCGTCGCGCTCAACGCCCGGCTGCATCTGCGGTGCCGAGGCGATCAGCGCCTGAGTATAGGGATGCAGCGGCGCGTCAAAAATCTCGTCGACGTTGGCAAGCTCGACGATTTGCCCGAGATACATGACCGCCACGCGGTCGCTCATATGGCGGATCACCGCCAGGCCGTGGGCGACAATCACCATCGTCAGCCCCAGCTGGTGCTTCAGGCTCTCCAGCAGGTTAACCACCTGCGCCTGAACGGACACATCCAGCGCGGATACCGGCTCATCGCCCAGCAGCAGCTTCGGTCCCGAGGCCAGCGCGCGCGCAATGCCGATACGCTGGCGCTGCCCGCCGGAAAACTCGTGCGGATAGCGCCCGGCCCAGGCGGCAGGCAGGCCCACGGTTTTAAGCAGCTCGGCAACGCGATACTGACGGTCCGCTTTTTTCATGTTCTGGTGCAGCCACAGCGGCTCACCGACGATCTGCTCCACCGTCATGCGCGGGTTGAGCGAGGCGAAGGGATCCTGAAAAATAATCTGCAGCTCGCGCCGGAGCTGGTTCAGGCGGGCACCGGAGGCGTCGGTGAACTCTTCACCCTGGTAAAACACGCGCCCTTCGCTGGCGGCCAGCAGGCGCAGCAGCAGGCGGCCGAGGGTAGATTTCCCGGAGCCGGACTCGCCGACAATCGCCAGCGTTTCGCCCGGCATCACGGCAAGCGAAACGCGATCGACCGCCGTGACAAAGCGTGCCGGAGTAAAGAGTTTTTTGGGGCCGGGGAAAAGCTTGCTGAGGTCACGGGCTTCAAGAATGGGCGTGGTCATGCGATTTCTCCCAGGGCAATGTGCTGTTCGAGCGGCACGCGGAAGCAGGCGACCTGATGGCCCGCGCCGAGCGCGGTGAGCTGCGGTTTTTCATCATGGCAACGCGACTGCGCAAACGGACAGCGGGTGGCAAAACGGCAGCCTTTCGGCATGGATTCCGGGAGCGGGACCGCGCCGGGAATGGTGGAGAGCTGGCCCTTGCGTGCGCCCAGCGAGGGGATCGACCCCATCAGGCCGATGGTGTACGGGTGCTGCGGATCGGCGAATATTGCCTCCACGCTCCCCTGCTCCACCACCTGCCCGGCATACATCACCGCGACCTGCTGGGCGACTTCTGCCACCACGCCCAAATCGTGGGTGATCATCAGCACCGCCGTGCCGGTTTCCTCTTTTAAGGCGTTGAGCAAGGCGAGGATTTGCGCCTGGATGGTGACGTCGAGCGCTGTGGTCGGCTCGTCGGCAATCAGCAGTTTAGGGTGGTTAATCAGCGCCATCGCAATCATCACGCGCTGGCGCATGCCGCCGGAAAGCTGGTGGGGATATGCTTTCAGGCGCATCTCTGCCGCCGGGATCTGCACCTTCTCGAGGATCTGCAGCGCGACCTTCATCGCCTCTGCGCGCGAGACGTTCTGGTGCCGCATGACCGCTTCGCTCAGCTGATCCCCCAGCGTGAACGCCGGATTGAGCGAGGTCATTGGCTCCTGAAAAATCATCGCCAGCTCGCTGCCGCGCAGATCGGCATACTCGCGCGGTGAGAGCTTTCGAAGGTCGTGGCGGCGAAACTGCATCTCACCGCTGACAATCTGCGCGCTGGCGGGCAGTAACCCCATCAGCGCCAGTGAGGTAATACTTTTCCCGCAGCCGGACTCCCCCACCAGCGCCAGCGTTTCGCCCGCCCTGACGGTCAGCGAGATACCATCAAGCACGCTAACCGGCGAGCCAGCAAACGTAACGTTGAGGTTTTGCACCCGCAATACGGGTGTGGCGTCCTTAAAGGGTATTGTCGTCATGGCGTGAAGTCGTCCTCAAGGTGGATCGCCTGAATCAGGGCGGTTTGCAGGCTGAGCAGGTGTTCGCGCATGGCGGCCGCGGCTTCATTAGGCTGGCGATGGATAATCGCAGACATGATCTTATGGTGGTGGTCGTTATAGCTGTCGACACGTTCGGGCGTGCGGGCTAATTCGCGCAGATGCTGCCAGCCCGGTTCGCGCCGAACGGCATCAATGGCATCAAACAGGCCGAGCATCAGACGGTTGCCCGCCGCCTCGGCAATCGCCCGGTGAAAGGCGCTGTCCCAGAGTTCGTTGAGATCGCGGTCGTCCGGGCTGACCTTGTCGATGCGTTCCAGCATGCGCTGCATAAGCGCGAGGTTTTCCCTGGTGGCACGCAGTGCCGCAAGCCGGGCTAAGCCGGGTTCGAGCTGTAGACGAGCTTCCATCACTTCCAGAAGGTTGGTCTGCTGAACCAATCCCTGAAGGGCCAGCGGTTCAACAGGTGCCGCCGGGCCAATAAAGGTCCCTTTGCCCTGCTTACGCCAGATGCGCCCCTCTTCTTCCAGCACATCCAGCGCACGACGCACTTCACGTCGTCCTACGCCGAGAGTGTCCGACAGCTCACGTTCCGTGGGCAGCGGTATGCCTGGTGTTGACTCATGCTGGTTGATAAGCCCGCGCAACTGCTCAAGCGCGGTGCTGGAATTGGCCAGAAACCGTGACGGTTTTTCCATATTGGTTCGCTCGCTTTCATCATGACTTTATTTTTATTAACGATAAGTTATTGATATGGAATGAAGCTTATCGTGCTAATGATTAAGCAATAACCAAACCAATACGCAATTGGTTCGGTATATTTTTGGAAAGCAGGAGATAACCAGATGATTCTGCGTGAATTATTTTAACAGAAAGAAACATTCTGAATGAGGTGCGAAGAGAGGAGTGATGGAGAAATGCACAATTACAGTGCAAATTATGCACTATATCCGTGCAATTGTTAATAAATTGCACTATGAGTATTAACTTTTTGTTAACGATAAGGGAGAGAATGAGATTACTGAAGGCTGAAACGACGAAGGCCTGAATCATTTCTGATTCAGGCCTCCTGAATAGTGGCGGAACGGACGGGACTCGAACCCGCGACCCCCTGCGTGACAGGCAGGTATTCTAACCGACTGAACTACCGCTCCACTGTTCCCGTTTGGGGAACGAGGCGCATATTACGGTGCGCCTCCGATCTCGTCAACGCTTTTTCTCACGTTTTGAATCGTTTGCTGCAAAAATCGCCCAAACGATGATTTTACAGGCATTAAGGCGTTTTTTCAGGCGCGCCACAAACAGCTGCCGCCCTTCTTCTGGACCAGATCAAGCCGGGATTCGTGGTTAAGAAGCTCTTCGTCACTGGCTAAAATAACCCGCAACCGACTGGCCTGACGGACAACACGCTGAATGCCCGCTTCGCCTTGCGTCTGCTGGGATTCATTTTCCATACTGAACTTCATTGACGTCTGCCCGCCGGTCATCGTCAGATAGACATCGGCCAGGATCTGGGCATCGAGCAACGCCCCGTGGAGCGTTCGCTTGGTATTGTCTATCTCGTAGCGCGAGCAGAGTGCATCCAGGCTGTTACGCTTGCCGGGGAACATCTTCCTTGCCAGCGCCAGGCTGTCCGTCACCTTACAGAAGGTGTTCGTCTTCGGAATATCACGATTAAGCTTGCTGAATTCATAATCCATAAAGCCGATATCGAACGATGCGTTATGGATGACAAGCTCGGCGCCCTTGATGTATTCCAGGAACTCGTCAGCGACATCCGCAAAAGTCGGCTTATCCAGCAAGAACTCATCGGCAATCCCGTGAACGCCGAATGCTTCCGGATCCACCAGCCGATCGGGTTTGAGGTAGACGTGGAAGTTGTTCCCCGTAAGACGACGGTTCACCACTTCAACGGCACCGATCTCGATGATCTTATGCCCCTCGTAGTGCGCGCCGATCTGGTTCATACCGGTGGTTTCGGTATCGAGGACAATCTGGCGAGTAATTGCAGTGCTCATAGCGGTCATTTATGTCAGACTTATCGTTTAACTGAACGTTTCGAATACAGGAAGTCTACCAGAGATGCGTAAACAGGTAGAAATTTTCACCGATGGATCTTGTCTCGGTAACCCAGGACCCGGCGGCTACGGCGCGATTATGCGCTATCGCCAGCACGAAAAAACCTTTAGCGAAGGCTATTTTCTGACCACCAACAACCGAATGGAATTGATGGCGGCCATCGTGGCGCTGGAGGCGTTAAAAGAACATTGTGACGTGGTGCTAAGCACCGACAGTCAGTACGTGCGTCAGGGGATCACCCAGTGGATCCATAACTGGAAAAAACGCGGCTGGAAAACCGCCGATAAGAAGCCGGTCAAGAACGTCGATCTCTGGAAACGTCTTGATGCTGCGCTGGGCCAGCACCAGATTAAGTGGGAGTGGGTTAAAGGCCACGCAGGCCACCCGGAAAACGAACGCTGCGACGAACTGGCGCGTGCTGCGGCATCCAATCCCGCACATGAAGATGCGGGCTATCAGCCCGACGTCTAATCGGTTTTTTTGTACTGCCGCGTGGCGCCCACGGTCTGGCGGATGGGCGTTTTCGACTTGCTCTGCTTCATGGGGTTAAGCGTAAGGGGAATGGTTCGCTTACGCGCAACGATAAACTGCAAACAGCCCAACGCGGGGAGGTGGGTGCTCAGTACCACGCCCCCCTGCCGCGCCCAGGGCAGCACCTGAAAACCACCGTAGCAGAGCACTTCAAAATTCAGCAGTGAAAGCCAGTCGAGCTGACGCATCATCGTGAACATTCGGCTGTTGTAAGGTGGAGTCCGGCGTAGCACCGGTACCAGCTTACGCAGGCCCATCAGGCTTAGCGGATTGAATCCGCTAAGTACCAGCCAGCCGTCATCAATCAGCACGCGATCGGCTTCGCGAAGCAGACGATGCGGATCGCTGCACCAGGGTAGCGTATGTGCGAGCAAACACGCATCGACGGATTTTTCCGCAAACGGCAGATGCAACGGGTCTGCTTTCACCTGAACCGGCGATCCGCCGAGAGAGACGTTAACCTGATGCGAGATAGCGCAGCTTTCGGTATTGATTTCCGCGCTGAGATTGCCAATCTTAAGCAGGTGAAAGCCATACATTTTCGCGAGCCAGGGCTTCAGCTGCTGTTCTAACGCTTCGCGATAGTATTCACCCCAGGGCAATTCCGCCCAACGTTCCGGTGCTGCGACAGTCTGAGGTATCCTTGCCGGTTTCATCAAAACACCCGCCACGCTCTAAGAGGTAATGTATGAATCTTATCAGTATTCCAGCGTTTCAGGACAATTACATCTGGGTTTTGGTTGACGACGATCGCCGCTGCGTCATTGTCGATCCCGGAGAATCCGCCCCTGTACTGCACGCCATAAAAGAGAACGGCTGGCAGCCAGAAGCCATTCTGTTGACGCATCATCATAACGATCACACTGGCGGCGTGCCTGAACTGCGCGCTCATTTTACGCATCTTGTGGTTTACGGACCGGCAGAGGCACAAGATAAGGGAATCACGCATGTAGTCGAAGAAGGCGAAAATATCCTCATACGCGAGTGGGAGTTTTCCGTATTTGCCACACCGGGTCACACTTTGGGACATCTGTGTTTCTACAGTAAGCCTTATCTTTTTTGCGGCGATACGCTCTTCTCCGGAGGCTGCGGAAGACTGTTTGAAGGCACGTCATCTCAAATGTATCAGTCTTTACAAAAGATTAACGCGCTACCCGATGAGACGGTCATTTGTTGCGCCCATGAGTATACATTAGGAAATATGAAGTTTGCAGTGAGCCTCTTACCCGAGGATCGAGCGATTCAGGATTATTATCACAAAGTGAAGGAGTTACGTGCAAAAAACCAAAAAACACTCCCCGTAATTCTGAAAAATGAGCGCCAAATTAATTTATTTTTACGCACAGATGATATTGATTTAATTAACAAAATTAACCAAGAAACAAATTTGCAACAACCAGAACAACGATTTGCATGGTTAAGGTCAAAGAAAGATAACTTCAGATAATTGCGGGTTGCCTTTTCAAAATTTCGCCGTTATCATCGCTCGTCTTTTAAGCAACTATTGACACACACATGAAGGCAAAAGCGATATTACTCGCCTCTGTCCTGCTTGTAGGTTGCCAGTCGCAAAACGGCAGCAACGTACAACAGCACGCACAGAGCCTTTCTGCAGCTGGTCAAGGGGAAGCAGGGAAGTTTGCAAGTTCGGCGCGCTGGATGGACGATGGAACATCTTACGCGCAGGATCAAGACTTGTGGACCTCTATTGGCGACGAGCTAAAGATGGGAATTCCGGAAAATCCCCGGATTCGCGAACAGAAACAGAAGTATTTAAGTAATAAGAGCTATCTCCACGATGTAACGTTACGGGCAGAGCCGTATATGTACTGGATAGCCGGGCAAGTTAAGAAACGTAACATGCCTATGGAGCTGGTACTCCTACCCATAGTGGAGAGCGCTTTTGACCCACACGCGACGTCTGGCGCCAATGCCGCAGGCATTTGGCAGATCATTCCGAGCACCGGGCGAAACTATGGTCTGAAACAGACCCGCAACTATGATGCGCGTCGCGATGTTGTCGCTTCAACGACAGCCGCTCTCGACATGATGCAACGTCTGAACAAGATGTTTGACGGCGACTGGCTGTTAACGGTCGCAGCGTATAATAGTGGCGAAGGTCGTGTACTGAAGGCAATGAAAGCGAATAAAGCACGGGGTAAATCCACCGATTTTTGGTCGCTCTCACTGCCACAGGAAACAAAGATTTACGTACCGAAAATGCTGGCATTGAGCGATATACTCAAGAACAGCAAGCGTTACGGTGTACAACTGCCAACACCAGACGAAAGTCGTGCACTGGCGCGTGTTCGCCTCAGTAATCCGGTTGATATTCAACAGGTTGCTGATATGACGGGTATGTCGGTAAGTAAATTGAAAACCTTTAATGCTGGCGTTAAAGGCTCAACCCTGGGGGCAAGTGGCCCGCAGTATGTAATGGTTCCGCAGAAACATGCTGAGCAGTTACGCGAGTCTTTAGCTTCTGGTGAAATCGCCGCCGTTCAGTCAACGCTGATCGCGGATGCATCATCAGTTAACAGCCGCAGCTATAAAGTTCGTTCAGGTGATACGCTTTCGGGCATTGCGTCACGTCTTGGCGTGAATGCGAAAGATCTGCAGCAGTGGAATAATCTGCGCAGTTCCGGCCTGAAAGTGGGTCAGACTCTGACGGTAGGTGCAGGTAGCAGCGCACAGCGTCTCGCCAGCAACAGCGATAGCATTACCTATCGCGTGCGCAAGGGCGATTCACTGTCCAGTATCGCAAAACGGCACGGCGTGAACATCAAGGATGTGATGCGCTGGAACAATGATACTGACAATCTGAAACCTGGCGACCAGCTGACGCTGTTTGTGAAGAACAGCGCGACGCCAGACTCCTGATAGCACGATCGAAAGATAAAAAGGCACCGATTCCCCTCGGTGCCTTTTTTGTTTATTCCGCTTTTTGCGCTTCAGCCATGATGGTATCGCTGGTAAACGAGCCATCGTCCTGCAGTTCAAAGTACGCCTTTACCTCCGCGGACGCACTCTCCTGATACAGTCTGATCGCCTGGCTCAATGCTTCCGGGGTGCGCATACGCGCGATCCAGGAGCTGAACTCCAGCGGTAAACGATCGGTAATCAACGCGCGCGCGATCAGCCCCGCTTCAGTGATAAGCGACAACCACTCTCCGCTGGCGTAATTTTGCACGTGCGAGGTATCGCGCAGCGCTTCTACCGTCTGCAGCCAGATATTGCGCACCGGGTGTCCGGGAGACATCACATCCATAATGATGAAGGTGCCGCCCGGCTTCAGAACACGTTTGACCTCGCGCAATGCCTGGCCGACATCGTGCCAGTGGTGCGCGGAATAACGGCTGATCACCACCTCAAACGATGCATCATCGAACGGTAAGGATTCGGCATAGCCCTGGCGCGTATCGATGTTGTTCAGCCCTTTCGCTTTTGCCGCCCCGGCAACGACGTCCAGCATCTGGCTCGATAAGTCATACGCGGTAACATGCGCGACCTGCTGCGCAGCCGTAAAGCTGGCATGCCCTGCCCCGCAGCCTAAATCCAGCACGTGCGCCTGCGGGAACGCCGCCAGACGTTCGCCGAGACGCACCAGATCGCGGCCAGAAGCATGCACGGCACTGCTCAGATAGGCACTTGCCTGAGAACCAAACTGTTTTTCTACGTTGTCATGATGGGAGCGTGTTGTTGTCATCGTACTGTCCTTTGTGAGTGAAAAATAAAGGGCAGCACCCGCACAGGCCTGCCCCACGGCAGACCTGACACACCATTATTTATCAGGTTTGCCGGGACTGAATTCGACTAGTAGAGGGTTATGATCCGAGGCGCGCGTCACCAGAACCGAGGCGTCGTGCACGCTCAAACCACGATAGAAGACAAAATCGAGAGGACGACCAAAGGCTTTTTTGCGCTGGTCATCGCTAAAACGAACTTCACGCAGCGACATTTCGCGCGCAAAGCGATACAGCGCATTCATGCGCGGACGGCTCCAGGCATTGAAATCGCCGGCCATAATGATGGGCCCGCTGTGATGGGCAATCTGATCGCCGATCGGAAGTAACTGCTTACTGTAGACATCCACGCCCAGGCTGAAGTTTACCGCGTGGATATTCACGACCATCAGCATTCGGGTATCCGGCAGCGGATAGACCGTCACCAGCGCCGATTTTGCCAGACGCAGGATAGGTTCACGTTCGCGCAGCGGGCAGCAATAGACCGGATGTGCTGCTGAAAGCGTCATCACACCTGAGGGGTGTTGCGGCAGGACAAATGCAGGCACCTGGTCGGCGGCAAGATAGTTCGTGGTGGCAAACCGTACCAGCTCAGGAGTAGTTTGCGCCTCCTGGAGCAGAACCAGGTGGGCATCTTTTCCAAAATTCTTGAGTACCGATAACCATTCGGCACGCTGCTGCTTAAAGATATTCCACACCAGTACACGGATTTTCTCATCGCTGCTTAACGGTGTGCCGGCGGGTAATGCCTGGCTTATGCTCGCAAATGACCCCGGAGGCAAGATCCTCTCCGCGGGCATTCCGGCAACATAACGCATGGCATAGGTATTTTTTCGCACTTTTGGAAACAGCCTCTGTAACATGAACCAGCCCGGAAAACGGACTGGTTCTAATGTTATAGGGACTTTAGGTCATACTTTCAACGCAATTTCTGAGAAACCGCTTTCCAGTTTTGTAAGCAAGCACTTACTGATGTTACCCCAGCGCGACCCGGGCTGGCTTATCGAGACGTCCACTCAGGCCAATCAGCAGGAAGGCGACCAGGACAATCACCGCGCCAATCCACGGGGTCTGGGCTAATCCAATATGCGCTACGGTTTGTCCGCCAATGATGGAGCCCAGCGCAATGCCGATATTAAATGCGGCAATGTTCAGACCGGACGCCACATCCACCGCATTTGGCGTATAGAGCTCGGCTTTCTGGACAACGTAAACCTGAAGCCCGGGGACATTACCAAAGGCAAAGATCCCCATGACCAGCACAGTGACCAGCGCGGCGTAGTGTACCGAAGCCGTGAACTGGAAAATCATCAGCAGAACCACCAGGGCGGCGAAGATGAATTTCAGCGCCGGTACCGCACCATGCTTATCCGCAAGCTTGCCGCCCCAGATATTGCCAATAGCAACGGAAATACCGTATCCCAGCAAAATCCAGCTCACGGCATTGGGTGAAAAGCCTGCCAGGTCCTGCATCATCGGCGCCAGGAAGGTGAAAGCCGTGAATACGCCGCCATAGCCCAATGCAGTTACCGCGTAGATAATCAGCAAACGCGGATGCGTGAGCACCTTCAGCTGATCGCGCAGGCTGGCGCTCGCCCGGCCTGGGATATTCGACGGTACCAGCAGCAGGCTGGTCACCAGGGCGATGGCACCCAGTAAGGAGACGGCCAGGAACGTTTCACGCCAGCCGAAGTGTTGTCCGATAAACGTTCCCAGCGGTACGCCCGTAACGAGTGCGACGGTCAGTCCACCAAACATGATCGCAATCGCTGAAGCCGCTTTCTCTTTGGGCACCAGGCTGGTTGCAATGGTGGAACCAATCGAGAAGAACACGCCGTGTGCAAGGCCGGTTAACAGACGCGCAATCACTAGCGTGGTGTAGTCCGGCGCCTGCCAGGCCAGAATGTTGCCAGCGGTGAACAGCACCATCAGCGCGACTAACAGCTGCTTACGCGGAAAACGTCCGGTCAGGGCCGTCAGCACTGGCGCACCGACGGCGACGCCCAGGGCGTAGATAGACACCAGCAATCCGGCGGAAGGCAACGAGATCGCAAGCTGGTTAGCAATAGTGGGAACCAGACCCACGATAACAAATTCGGTCGTGCCAATTGCGAAGGCACTGATCGTCAGGGCAAGTAGCGCCAGTGGCATAAAATACTCCGTATCATCAGGATTAAGATGACAGGCAGTATGCGCCAGTGCTTAAATAACAAAAATGGTCAAAATCTCAATAGAATTTTGCAGGTGGTGCAAAAATGAAAGCAACATCGGAAGAGCTGACAATCTTTGTCGCCGTCGTTGAAAGCGGCAGCTTTAGCCGCGCGGCCGAACAGCTGGGTCAGGCTAACTCAGCCATCAGCCGTTCGGTAAAAAAACTGGAGATGAAGCTTGGAGTGAGTCTGCTTAACCGAACGACGCGGCAGCTGAGCCTGACGGAAGAGGGAGAGCGTTACTTCCGCCGCGTGCAGTCGGTATTGCAGGAGATGGCTGCAGCGGAGACGGAGATTATGGAGACCCGCAGCACGCCGCGTGGGTTGCTGCGCATTGATGCGGCCACGCCGGTTGTGCTCCATTTTCTGATGCCGCTGATCAAACCTTTCCGCGAACGCTATCCGGAGATGACGCTATCGCTGGTCTCCTCAGAGACGTTTATCAACCTCATCGAACGGAAAGTGGATGTGGCTATCCGGGCGGGAACCCTGACAGATTCAAGCTTGCGTGCCCGCCCTCTGTTTGCCAGCTACCGCAAAATTATCGCATCGCCAGAGTATATTGCCGAACATGGTAAACCGGAGACGGTTGAAGAATTGAAGCAGCATCTGTGCCTTGGCTTTACGGAGCCGGTGTCGCTGAACACCTGGCCTGTCGCCTGTCATGATGGTCAACTTCATGAAATTACCTGCGGATTATCGTCAAACAGCGGGGAAACGCTGAAGCAGCTGTGTCTCGAAGGAAATGGTATCGCCTGCTTGTCAGACTATATGATTGATAAGGAGATAGCCCGGGGTGAACTGGTGGAGCTAATGGCCGATAAACGTCTGCCGGTAGAAATGCCTTTTAGCGCAGTGTATTACAGTGACAGAGCGGTGAGTACGCGCATTCGTGCCTTTATTGACTTCCTGAGTGAACATATAAAAACAGCTCCCGGAGGAGCTGTGTGAGGGTTCAGGTTACAGAGGGTGGGTCAAACTTAATCCCAGTCAGGAGCTAAACCTTCCGGGCTTACCAGGCGATCGTTGCACTCCAGCGCTGCGATCGCTTTTTTATCGTCAGCATCCAGATGAAGATCCATTGCTAACAGGTTGCTGGCCAGGTTTTCACGCTTAGTTGATGATGGGATCACTGCATAACCTTCACCCATTGCCCATGCCAGAATCACCTGCGCAGCAGTGGCGTTATGTTTCTCTGCAATACGCGTAATTACTTCATCTTTCAGAGCTTTACCGTAGGCCAGCGTCATGTATGAAGTGATGTGGATCCCGTTCTGTTTTGCCCAGTCCACGACTTTACGGTTTTGCAGGTATGGCGACAGCTCAATCTGGTTAGTCGCAATATTTTCTGCACCAACAGCAGCAATGGCTTTTTCCATCAGCGGAATGGTGAAGTTGGAGATCCCAATTTCGCGGGTTAAGCCCTGCTCTTTCGCCTCCAGCAGCGCCTGCATGAATTCTTCTACTGAGACGGCATCATTCGGTGAAGGCCAGTGGATAAGGGTCAGATCTACGTAGTCAGTACGCAGTTTTTTCAGACTCTCTTTCAGGCTAGGGATCAGCTTATCTTTGCTGAGATTCTCAATCCAGATTTTCGTGGTGATAAACAGTTCTTTACGCGGTACACCACTCTCTTCGAGAGCTTGTCCAACGGCAGCTTCGTTTTCATAGATCTGTGCCGTATCAACTGCACGATAACCCAGTTTGAGTGCGGTTTTAACCGATGCGATAACAACGTCGTCTTTCAGGCGGAAAGTGCCCAGACCAAATGCAGGGAGAGTCATACTATTCCTCAATCATTATGTTCGTAAACTGAGGAAGATTATCGCTGGCGTTGTTATAGAGAAAAAGATCGCAAAACGCAGAGGATTTTTGCTAATTTCGCAATAATTAAACGTCAGATAAGAAAAAAGCCCTGAGCGTGAGCTCAGGGCTTTTAATAAGTGGCGGAACGGACGGGACTCGAACCCGCGACCCCCTGCGTGACAGGCAGGTATTCTAACCGACTGAACTACCGCTCCACCGAAGACTGCTGTAACCACCGGATTTATGCACCGGCTTACTACTTAATTTGATGCCTGGCAGTTCCCTACTCTCACATGGGGAGACCCCACACTACCATCGGCGCTACGGCGTTTCACTTCTGAGTTCGGCATGGGGTCAGGTGGGACCACCGCGCTAA